>JAJRRU010000030.1 GCA_024279135.1 Alphaproteobacteria bacterium | reverse complement strand
CGTGTCTGGGGCCGCGATATCTATGTCGATACCCGCACGGTGGACGTGCATGTGGGCCGTCTGCGCAAGGCGCTGTGCCAGCATGGCGGCGATGATCCTGTGCGCACAGTGCGCGGGGCGGGGTATGCACTGGGCTGATTTATCAGCTTACCCTTGCGGGGATTCAACCTTCGACAACCGGAAAAATTAAAGCAAACGACATAAACCTAGCTTTAAACCGACCTCCAATGGCACAGTGGTCCGATCAACTTAAAAGATAGTTTCGCTGGAGGGATAATGAGACCAGGGTTTGCGGGTGTTTCCTTTTCTACCTTCCTGATATGCGTTGCCATTCCTTCCATTGCAATTTCACAGAGTATTAACGGCGCAGTGATTGCGAACACCTGTGCGGGGTGTCATGGAACCTATGGGGCCTCTGTTGATACCAAAATCCCCCCGCTGGCAGGCCAGACCACCGACGAGTTGGTTTCGACAATGCTGGCCTATCGGGATGGCAGCCGCAAAGGCACCATCATGAACCGGGTTGCCAGGGCATACAACGAAGAAGAAATACGGGCGATTGCCGAATATTTTGCAAGTTTCCCCAAAGAAAACAGTGAATAGGACCAGCATATGACCAAACCCGACCGGCGTTCATTCCTTAAATTTCTTGCAGTTGGCAGTGCAATGACGTCGACAGGTTTGTCCGCGGCCAAAGGGTTTGCGAAAAGCGGCGCGCACGTGGTGGTGATAGGTGGCGGTACGGGCGGGGCCACGGCCGCAAAATAACTGAAACTGGGCGATGAAACCCTTCGCGTCACAGTGATCGAAGCCAATCCGCAATACCGGCGCTGTTACGGTTCAAGCGAGGTGCTGACGGGGGATGTCAACTATGACGACATCTTGATCAGCTATGATAGTTTGAAAAACAAATACGGGCTCGAGTTTCTGTTCGATACTGTGGTTGACGTTGATCCGCAAACACAAGTGATCAATCTGAAATCCGGTGATACCGTTTCCTATGACCGTTTGATCGTTTCACCGGGGATCGATTTCATCTGGGACGGAACCGAGGGCTATAGCGAAGCCGTAGCACAGGGGCCGATGCCGCAGGCATGGAAAGCCGGCGAACAAACCTTGCTGTTGAAGCGCCAGATTGACGTGATGCCGGAAGACGGAACAATGATCATCGTGCCGCCGGCCAACCCCTATCGCTGCCCGCCCGGGCCATACGAACGGGCATCGCTTATGGCCGAGATGTTCCAGACAAGAAAGCCGCGTGCCAAGATCTTGATTTTCGACCTGAAGGACGGGTTTGCCATGGATCAGGCCTTTATGCTGGGCTGGAACCGTTTGTATGGCTACCGGATACCCGAAGACAAGATGACCGGCATGCCGGATGATATAAACCAGCCTTCCGAACAAGGCATGATTGACTGGATTTCCGGTTCCAATGGCGGAAAGATTGTTCAGGTGAACCCGCCTGATATGACCGTTAAACCCAGTTTGGCGATGTCGTTCATGGGGATGTGATCAACTTCATTCCCCCGCAAAAAGCAGCGGAACTTGCCTTTGATATGGACCTGACCGAAGGCAACTGGTGTCCGGTTAATCGGGCAACCATGGAATCGAGCCGACACAATAATATCTATGTGATTGGCGACAGTTGTATCGCCGATGTAATGCCGAAATCCGGCTTTTCGGCCAATTCTCAGGCCAAACTTGCCGCAGTGCAGATCATTCGCAATTTACGTGGGCAAGACCCGGTGGAACCGGCCTGGTCCAATGTCTGCTTTTCGCGGGTAAATGTGGAATACGGCGTGTCGATTGCCGATATTTTCCGGCTGGACCGGGCAACGAACAGGATCATTCTGACGCCGGATTCGGGGGGTGTTTCCCCGTTGAATGCCTCGCATCAATTCAACCGCATGGAGGCGCTCTATCAGGAAGCCTGGATAGAGAATTTTGTTGCAGACAGT
This sequence comes from Alphaproteobacteria bacterium, assembly GCA_024279135.1. Lineage (GTDB taxonomy): Bacteria > Pseudomonadota > Alphaproteobacteria > Rhodospirillales > Casp-alpha2 > JABJOR01. The sequence continues at coordinate 1,426 of JAJRRU010000030.1, read as the reverse complement.
TTCGGCTAAACCGAAAGAGGGAAAAGATGTCGCTAGATGAATACACACCACCCCCCAGCCCGTTAAGCGAGGAGGAGGAGCAGCAGGCGCTGGAAAGCTCTCCGCGTGGCACATGGGCGGTTTTGTTTGTCTATGGCATCATTTTTATTCTGATGTGGCTATATTTCTGGTATGGACTTTTCGTGCCTGCCGGCTCGGTTAACTAGGGTTAAGGGACGCGCGGATGGCATTTCATATCGATAAACTGGAAAAACGCTGGATTTACATGGTTGCCGGCATTGTGGTGATGGCTGGGGCATCCAGATTTATTATGCCACGCAGGGCTGGCACCCCCCCAGCAATGTCGAAGTGATCGATTCTGCCCAGTTGCATCTGGCCTCGGGTGTGGGCGGCGACGAGTTTTCAGAGCAGAATATCGGCGTCAAGCGGGATGAAAGCGGCATGCTGGTGGTAACCATGGTTGCGGCCCGATACGGCTTTTATCCGCAGGAAATCGAATTGCCGCAGGGCGAGCCGTTCAAGATGCGGGTCGTCAGTTTTGATGTGTTGCACGGCATCTATATCCCGCAAACCAACCTGAACCTGATGCTGGTGCCCAGCTATATCTCCGAAGTCACAACCACGGTGAACACATTGGGGGATTACCCGATGTTGTGCCATGATTTCTGCGGCATGGGCCACGCCTATATGTTCGGGAACGTCAAAATCGTTCCTGCCGAAGAATACAAGCTATGATCGTTCAGAAAGGACTTAACCTTTGACCATGTCTATGACCGATACAGGCACGCAGACTCCGGCCTATGTAAAACACGCAAAATGGCCGGGTCTGAGCAACATGTGGCCTGGATTCGGGGCCTTTGCCCTGGCAATCCCCATGGGGCTGTATCAGGTCGCCGAGCGTAGCAACCTGTTCCCCGCCGCTAAATCCCGCGAACTCTATTTTGGTTCGGTCACAACCCACGGCGTGTTGATGGCCTATGTTCTGACCACATTCTTCATCATGGGATTCGGCTATTTTTCGGCCCTTCATTCCCTGAAACAGGATGTCTGGTCACCGCTGTTTTCATGGACCGGATTTGTTATTGCCCTTGTCGGAACGGTGATGGCAGCTGTGCCCCTGTTGTTGTGCCAAGCCTCAGTAATGTATACGTTTTACCCGCCGGAAACGGCGGTAACGTCGTTTTATGTCGGGGCAGCCCTGTTGTTTGTCGGCTCGTGGTTCTGGTGTGTCGATATGATTGTCGGCATGATGCGATGGCGCCGCGCCAATCCGGGCATGGCGGTGCTGGACCTGTCACGGTTTAGTGCCGCCCCAAGTGCTCATTTAAGCGGCCTTTCGTTCGAAAGCCAAGGGGCTTTTCCAGCCTAACGCCGAATGTCTGCGGCGCGGGTTATAGAAGCCATTTATGTATTCGAAGATGGCGAT
>JAJRRU010000029.1 GCA_024279135.1 Alphaproteobacteria bacterium | reverse complement strand
TCTCCAGTGACGAATGGCATCAGGTTACCGTTTCATGGGGCGAAGGCGGTATGCGCATCTATATGGATGGCGAAGAAGTCGCTTCCGATCCCGATTATACCGGTGGTATGGCGGGTAACGAAAATCCCTGGACCTTCGGTGCCAGCCAGGTTCGCAGTGATGACAATTCAGCCGATCACATGAGAGATTTCTTCGATGGTCACATGGATGATATCGCGATCTTTGATGAGCCCCTGACACCTGATCAGGTCGCCGATCTGTACGAAAACGGTGTCCAGGACTTCATGGATAGTGATAGCGATGGTGATTCCATGGTCTATCCGCTCGATATTGCGGCCTCGGTTAACGATGGTTCAGAAACAGTTGCCGTGACAATTGATGGTGTTCCCGAAGGCGCAGAACTTTCCGCCGGGACCTATGATACCGATACCGGCACCTGGAGTGTTGATCAGGGCGATCTGGATGGCCTGACCATGACGGTTTCCGATGATACACCGGACTTTGCATTGTCTGTCAGTGCAACCTCGACCGATACAAACGGTGACACCTTTACATCGAGCCAGATTATCGAGGTCGACAGCGACCTGGATGGTTCTTTCGATGCCGGAATACAAGGTACCGATGATAACGATACTCTGAGCGGCACCGATGGCGACGATACCATGTTCGGTAATGATGGCGATGATGTCATCGATGGTGGGGCTGGCGACGATATTATGGTTGGCGGCGAAGGCGATGATACGTTTATCGGTGGCGAAGGCGATGATCAGGCGTTCGGCGGTGCCGGTGATGACCTGTTTATCTTCGGTGCCGGTGACGGCAGCGATTATTTCGCCGGTGGTGATGGCTGGTCAGATACCGTCCAGCTAGATGGTGTGGACGGCGGCCCTGGTGCTGATGCGGGCTGGGCCATGCAGGTCGAGGACGGCGTTGCCTTTACCGAAACCGAAACCGGTCTTGATTTTGATGGCGATGCTTCTGGTACGATCCAGTTGTCTGATGGAAGCGAACTGACTTTTGAAGGCGTTGACAAGATCGAGTGGTGATGCAAGCCGCCAGATATAGTATTCGCGATCGGATTGCTCGTTCGAGCTGGACCACGTTGTATTCTGCTGATGATAAAATCAGCGGTAACAAGATCGTTATCAAGGTTTTTAATCTGACGGGCGATATTAACCACCCCGATTATGAAGATGAAGCGGTCTGGCAATCGCGCTATGTTCTCGAAGCCGAAATCATGCGATCCATCGATCACCCCCATGTTATTCCGCTGATTGATAGCGGTGCGCTGCCTGATGGCAGACCCTGTTTGTTGATGCCCTATGCGCAGGCCAATCTTGCCTATGAAATCGGCCCTGATATTGTTGATCCTGCCGAACTGGCAAGACTGTCCCCACCGAGACGACCTCGTATTATGAAGAGCGTCCGTGCCATTCAGGTTTTACGGCAAGTTTTATCCGGCTTGTCTGTACTGCACGAAATGGGGATTGTTCATCGCGATTTGAAACCCGCTAATGTCCTGCTCAGCAAAAAGTGTAATGGTCAGGTTAGGGTGTGTGACTTCGGGTTGGCAAAATGGGGCGATCGGACGTTTGATACAAAAACCGAGCGCATAGGAACCCGGCGTTATATCAGCCCGGAGCAATTGGAGCGGCCCATGGATGTAGACCCACGAAGCGATATGTATTCTCTGGGTTTGATCGGCTTTCGCCTGCTGTGTGGCCGCTTGCCCATCAACGGTGAACGTTCTGTTCGCGAAGTCAGGAATGCGGTCGCAGGAACTAACCCTGACAGGATTGGCGATCATATGGAGAGTTTGATCTATGATTGCCTTGATCCATCTCTGGCACAAAGACCGCTTGATGCGGCAGCAGCATTGGCACGGATCTCCGGTAAACAATAAACGCGTTGGCATTGTGCGTGATATGACACGGGTGCTATAAAACCACACCAATACAATCATAATCATGACGGTGGTACCCATGACTGGAATTTACAACCTGATCGGTCCTGCCCTGCGCTGCCTTGACCCTGAAATGGCTCACGGGCTAGCCTTACGGGCCTTGCGGTGTGGCATCGTTCCGGCGCGACATGTGCCCCGTGATCCCATGCTCGCGGTTCGTTTGTGGGGACTTGATTTCCCCAATCCCGTTGGGTTGGCGGCGGGGTTCGATAAGGACGCCGACGTGCCCGATGCCATGCTGGGTCAGGGATTTGGTTTCGTCGAGGTCGGCTCGATCACGCCACTGCCGCAACCGGGTAATGCCCGGCCCCGGTTGTTCAGGCTGCCCGGTGATGGCGCTATCATCAACCGTATGGGGTTTAATAACAAAGGGGCCGAGGCGGCCCGACGGCAACTGGTCAAACGAGGGGGAAGACCCGGCATCGTCGGGGTTAATCTGGGCAAGAACAAGGAAACCCAGGACGCCGCTTCGGATTATGCCAAGGGTATAAAGCTGTTGGCACCTTATGCTTCCTATATTGTGGTTAACGTATCCTCGCCCAATACACCGGGTCTGCGTACTTTGCAGGGCCGTGAGCCTTTGCAGGTTTTGATGCGCACTGTGCGCTCTGCTCTCGATGAGGTGGTGCCAACGAACACACCACCGTTGTTGCTGAAAATTGCCCCGGACCTGAGCGACGAGGATAAGACCGATATTGCTGAGGTTATCCTGTCATGCGGTGTGGATGGTCTGATCGCCACCAATACCACCATTGACCGCCCGGAAGGACTGACAGGTCATGAGCGAACACAAACCGGGGGGCTGAGCGGCAAACCGGTGTTTGATCTCTCGACCCGTGTTTTGGCGGACATGTACCGGCTGTGCGATGGCAAGATCCCGATCATCGGCGTTGGTGGTATTTATGATGCCGAGACCGCCTATGCCAAGATCCGGGCTGGGGCCACTCTGGTACAGCTCTACAGTGCGCTGGTCTATCAGGGAACCGGACTGGTCGAACAAATTGTTCGCGGTCTGGCAGAGCGTTTGCGGGCAGACGGTTTTTCGTCAATCAGTGAAGTTGTCGGGATTGACCATCGCTGATTTTTTAACCCGCCTTGAAACCCAGTGCTCCAATAATCTGTAAAAAAGCGGTGCAAATACGATCAGCAATATCAACCGGTACAGGTGATGGGTGGTCACAAAAGCCGGATCGATCCCCAACGCAATGCTCATCATGGCCATTTCCGCCAGGCCGCCGGGTGCAAAGGCAAGCCACAGGGCAGCAAAGGATATCTTTGTCAGGGGCGATAAAATACTGGCGGCCAGAGCCGCAGCACCGAGCATGTATAGCCCCGTCACAACTCCAGAGAATAATATCGCCGGGACTTTCCGCACGGACGTTCCGACAAACCGGCAACCGATGGAGGTGCCAATGACAACCTGGGCGATGTTAATCATTTCGATGGGTGGTTTGGCCGATGTGATAGCCAACAAATGTACCGCCGCACTGACGATGATGGGGCCAACGAAGCTGTAGGCTGGCATACGGATCCACTTTGCACCATAAACACCGGCCACACCGACTAAGCCCAGCAGGGCCATTTCTTTCAGGTCTATATTCAACAGGGATATGGTGTCGGCGATCCTGTTTGCCGAAACCACGCCTTCGGTGAACCGGAACCAGAAAGGGATAACCAGGACCGTCAGCATGATGCGCACGGAATGGATCAGGGCGATGGTGCGTTCGTCGCCGCCCATTTCGCCACCGGTGATGACCATGGCTGTGAAATTTCCCGGCATGGCGGAAAAAAAAGCCGTGGGTCGATTAAATTTATATAGCCTTCTCAAACCAGTATACCCAAGTGCCGTCAGCAGAAGAACAAAGCCGGTCATGACCGACAAGGTGTTGATCCAGTTACCCAGGTGGTCGATCACATCCGGCGTGAAGGTGCTGCCCAGCATGACACCCAGAACCGCCAGCATGATGGTGTGCAGCCTTGGCGAGCCTTGCAGCTTGTCTCCATAGCGCCCGGACATGGCAATAAAGGTTGTTGTCAGCATGGAACCCAGCATCCAGGCCAGCGGTATCTGGAATTGGCTCATGAACCAACCGCCCATGGTGCCAATGGAAAGTGTTACGATCAGACGTATGGGCCGGGTTGCTTGAAATGACATGTTTCAGTGACCTGTCTGGCTCAATATAGGTTTGGACGGGTCTTTCTTTTTGATTTGGGCTGATCGGGCTTCACGATAGGCCACAACCAGCCCGGCACCAATGATAAAGAACGCCCCGATCCAGATGTTGTTATCCGGAATTTCACCCCAGAATATATAACCGATCAGGGCAATCCAGATCAGACCCGTGTATTCATAAGGTCCGACCACCGTCAGCGATGCGGTAACCGTGGATTTTGTGATAAAAATGTGCGCCGCCAGTTGCAAGATGGTCAACCCGATCAGGGTTCCAAAATCCAACGGGCTCATGGGTTGCCAGAAAATGATTAACGGCACAAGGGTCAACAACCCGACACCGAGCCGGGTATGGAATACAATCTGTGTTGCGGTTTCAATACCGGCCATACGGCGGACCAATACGGCCCGTGTGGCGTATGTGATACTGGCCGCAAGGGGCAATACGAATAGCCAGTCAAAACCTTCGGAACCGGGTTGAATCGCGATCACAACTCCAATAAATCCGGTAATGACGGCGAACCAGCGATATTTTCCGACCCGTTCATTCAAAAAAACGGCCGAGAATAATGTCATCACGATGGGTGCAAAAAAGAAGATGACCGTGACATCGACCAATCTGAGGAGCTTCAATGAATACAGAAATAACAAGCCTGTCAGAACACCGATTGCGGCCCTGAGCATGTGTGCCCCCCAATGATTTGTCGCAAAAACCCGAATGCCCTGGGGAGGGTGCTTGCGGTTCATGACCGACCATAACACCATAAACCCAACACCAATCCAGGCACTCATGGAGACGATTTGAATAGGGGGGTAATCAGCCACCAGAAACTTGGTAAATCCGTCTTTGATGGATATGAGAAGGATGCCTGCGATCATCAGGAATATTCCAGTGATGTTGTTATCTCTCGATTGCAGGTCTGTCGCTTTTTGCATAAAACGGCTCGTCTCTGATATATTTTCTGATGATAATATTAATGGAAAATTTTATGGCAGGAACTGCGCCTTGATGATGCGCTCGCTCAAGTTGTGTTCCGGGTCAAACAGCAAGGTTACGGTGGTTTCCTTGGCTTCGCGGATAATAACTTTTTCAACGTGGCGGACCTCGGTGTGGTCGGCTGTTGCACTGACCATGCGTTCCTGACAACTGTGAACACCGATTATTACGGTGGCGTCGTGGGGCAGCAAGGCACCGCGCCAGCGGCTTGGGCGATAGGCGCTGATCGCCGTCAGGGCGAGAATATCTGAACCAATGGGAATGATGGGGCCATGGGCGGAGGCATTGTAGGCGGTTGATCCGGCCGGTGTTGCCACCAGAACCCCATCGCAGATTATTTCATCCATGCGCCGGATGCCGTCAACGGTAATGGAAAGCTTGGCCGCCATTCGGGTCTCACGGAACAGGGAGACTTCATTGATGGCAACCGCGGTGTGAATTTCCCCCTCGATGTCGTGGACTTCCATGTGTAAAGGGTGAAGGTTTGCGGCCTCGGCCCGGGTCAGACGTTCCGGCAGGTGGTCCTGTTTAAAGGTATTCATCAAAAATCCAACCGAGCCCCGGTTCATGCCATAGACCGGCACACCGCGTTCCATGGCACGATGAAGAGAGTGCAGCATGAACCCATCGCCGCCCAGCGCAACGATCACATCGGCATTCTCAGGTGAGTTGTTGCCGTATTTGTGGGTGAGCGCGACCAGCGCCTGCTGGGCAACCTGATAATGGGCGGCAACAAAACAGATGGTCTTGAAATCCATATGATTATCCCCCGAAATTTATATGATTAGCCCCCGGTTACGCTCATATGGCGCATGACAGCCGGGCCGCCATTTTCCCGATCTATGATGAAATCGTGGCCCTTGGGTTTTCGCGCAATCGCCTTGTCTACGGCTTCTTCTAACAGCTCATCGGCTTCGCTGTCGCGCAACGGGGCGCGTAAATCTGCGGCATCATCCTGGCCCAGGCACATGTAGAGTGTGCCGGTACAAGTCAGCCTGACACGATTGCAGCTCTCACAAAAATTATGGCTCAGGGGTGTGATAAAGCCGATTTTCTGCCCGGTTTCGGCAATCTCGCAATAGCTGGCCGGCCCCCCGGTTTTCAGCGGGATATCGCGCAGACTCCAGTCTTTTTCCAGGTTGCTGCGAACTTCGCTCAGGGGCAGGTACTGATCGCCCCGGTGAAAATCCATTTCTCCCATGGGCATGGTCTCAATCATGGTCAGATCAAACCCACGCTGTCCACACCAGGTAATCATGTCATTGATGGAGTGTTCATTAAATTTGCGCAAGGCCACCATATTGATCTTGACCGCCAAACCGGCAGCACTGGCGGCATCAAGTCCTTTCATGACTTTATTCAGGTCACCCCGGCGGGTCAGCTCGCGAAATTTCCCTGCATCCAGCGTGTCGAGGGAGACATTAATGCGCCGCACACCACAAGCGGCAAGATCTTTGGCGAATTTGTCTAACTGGCTGCCATTGGTGGTCAGGGTCAGTTCTTCAAGTTCGCCGGTATCAAGATGGCGCGACAGATCACGGAATAGATTGATAATGCCCCGGCGAACCAGCGGTTCGCCCCCCGTCAGTCTGATTTTTTTGACACCTTTTCGGATAAAAGTGGTACACAGCCGGTCCAGTTCCTCCAGGCTCAAGAGGTCTTTCTTGGGCAGGAATGTCATATTTTCAGACATGCAATATGAACAACGAAAATCGCACCTGTCGGTAACTGAAACCCGTAAATACGTTACGTGTCGCCCAAAGGGATCAATCATGTCAGTCATTTCTCAAAATGCCTTTGTCGGAGCGTTAATTGTTTGTGAAATCAATATAGTGCTGATTATGCAGAGTATCCAGATCAGAAATTTATATTTCTGAAACCAGCCCGTTGGGAATTTACTCTGGGCTTCCCAATTTTACTGATTGCTTTACTGAATTTTGGGTCTGGCGTTGGCAAAAAAAGCCCGTTGGCCATCTATACGGTAGCGATCGATCAGGTCTTGGCCGTCCGGGCTGGTAATCCAGTCAATGAATGTCTGAGCAAGGGTTGACTTTGTATGGGGATGGCGGGCTTGGCTGACCAGGATTATGCCATACTGGTTAAATAAAGTCGGATCGCCTTCTACCAGGATCTCCAGATCCCCCTTGTTGGAAAATTTCAGCCAGGTGGCGCGGTCTGACAGTGTATAGCCGCCCATGCCCGAAGCGGTATTCAAGGTAGCACCCATACCCGACCCGGTTTCCCGGTACCATGTTCCCGAGTGTGATTTTACATCGATACCGGCCTGTTGCCACAAGGACAATTCCTTTTTGTAGGTTCCGCTATCATCGCCGCGAGACATGAATACGGCCTTTGAGGCGGCGATAGATTTAAAGGCCTCGATAGTATTGTCATAATTTTTGATGGACGCCGGGTCGGAGGCCGGACCAATAATCACAAAATCGTTGTACATAACATCGAGCCGGTTTAGCCCATATCCTTCGGCCACGAATGCCAGTTCCGATGATTTGTGGTGAACCAGCAGAACATCGGCGTCCCCGGCTTTTGCCAGGCGGATGGCTTGCCCCGTTCCCACGGCGATAATGCGAACATCAATACCGGTTTGGCGGGTAAATTCAGGCAAAAGATAGTCATACAGGCCCGAATTTTTTGTCGATGTTGTGGAAGCCACCGTTATATAGGGCGACGCTGCGAATGTGGTATGTGAGAAGCTGGTAAAAATCATACCGATCAGCATGGTGATGATAGAAAGATGTTTTGTCATGGCTGGGCTCTATTCTTGTTTGTTATTATGTTGATTTTGCTTAGGTTTATGGGGTCGGTTCCGGCTGCCCTGGCCACGGTTCCACCATAACAGTTCGCCTTGGACGAATGCCTGGGCCAGATCATTTTGCGGGTTTTTAAAAAATTCAGCTACGGGTGCATGCTCCAACAGGCGCCCGCGATGCAGGAACAAGATATCATCGGCCATGCGTTTTGCCTGCCCCAGATCGTGACTCGTCATAATGATACATGTCCCGGTCCCATGAATGGCCGTGATAATTTCTTCAACCGCATGGGTCGCCGCCGGGTCCAGATTGGCGGTCGGTTCATCGAGAAACAGTACCTCCGGGGTCATGGCCCAGGCCCGGGCCAATGCCAATCTTTGTTGTTCACCGCCCGATAGCACCCGGGCCGGGTGATCAGCCTTGCGGCGCAAGCCGGTACGTTGCAGCACACTCTCGGTAATATCCTTGCGTGTCTGCTTGGATATTCCTTTGAGGGACAGGGCATAATCTATGTTAGCCACAACCGAACGGCGCAACATGACGGGTCGCTGGAAGACCATGGCCTGTCGGTGGGTGATGTAGTCACGGCCTTGTTGTGCGCCTTCGCCTAACCAGTTTATGGATCCGGATGAGGGTTTAAGCAGCCCGTGACATAACCGCAGAAACAGGCTTTTGCCAGCCCCGTTGGGACCGATAATCACACTGCGTCGTGAGGTATTAAAAGAACAGGTCATGTCCTTGATCAACCGCTGTCCACCGGCTTTATAGTCTACATCGATGAGTTCCAGGGGAAGAATTTCGGGGCCATGGCGTTTGTGTGTAATCATCCGTGTCGTTGCTCCGCCATACGTCGGACCAGAAATGCCGTGCCGCTTACACCGATCGACAGGAAAATCAGGATGATGCCCAGCCCGAGAGCCAGGGCAAGATCACCCTTGGATACTTCCAGAGCAATGGACGTGGTCATGACCCGTGTTACATGGTCGATATTACCGCCCACAATCATCACCGCCCCAACCTCGCCGGAGGCCCGGCCAAAACCGGCCAGAATGGTGGTTATCAGTGAAAACCGCCCGTCCCACAACAAGGTAGGTAAGGCACGGGCCGGACCGGCACCGAGGGATCTGAGCTGATCTTCATATTCGTTCCACAGGTCTTCGATGACCTGGCGGGTCAGGGCCGCAATAATCGGGGTGACCAGCAAGGTCTGGGCTATAATCATGGCCGTGGGCGAGAACAGCAATCCGAGCACGCCAAACGGACCGGCTCTTGAGAGCAGCAAATAGACGAACAGCCCGACAACCACAGGGGGCAGGCCCATCAGGGCGCTGAGAATGACTGAGATGATACTGCGTCCGGGAAAACGGAACAGGGCCATGGCAGCACCGACCGGCAAGCCGATCAGGGCGGCAAACAGAACGGCGGTCAAGCTGACATGCAACGACAAGCCAACAATTTCGACAAGCGCGCTATCCAGATTGATCATCAGGGAGAATGCAGTCCCGAAGGCCGTGGAAAAGTCATTCATGTGTTGTCGCTCATGTGCAAGGTGTTTCTTTTCGAAAAGTGCAGGCGACCTATTCAAGGTTTCGGCCAGGATACTATCATGATAAACAGGATAATCTCGACGAATTAGTACATAACAAATGGGTATTCTCTGTGAAAGATGATTATTTTACAAATGTTCTCTGTTTGAGCTTCCATCTGCCTGGATTGGCGCGTATGGATTGCCCGAGGCAGGAAACATAAAAATGGACAATCAATGGACCAATGGCGCTCGCTTCGGTGAAGTTGTCGGGGTTTTACTGGCTGGCGGGCTGGCCCGTCGCATGGGGGGCGGAGACAAGCCGTTGAAAACCCTGGGCGGGCAAACAATCCTTGCGCGGATTATCGAACGGGCATTGCCACAAGTGGACAGTCTTTTGCTCAATGCCAATGGAGACCCCGAACGGTTCGCCCAATTCGGTCTGCCTGTGATTTGCGATATTATTGAAGGTTACGCTGGCCCACTGGCCGGAATTCAAAGTGCAATGGCGTGGGTCAGGGAGCATAAACCCCAGGCCCGATGGCTGGTATCATTTGCCTGCGATGCGCCGTTTTATCCAGAGGATTTGGTTGCCCGGTTGTTGCACGAGGTTGAGTATGAAAAAGCGGATATGGCTTGCGCCATTTCAAATGGTCGCTCCCATCCGGTTTTTGCCTTATGGCCGGTATCAAAGGCTGATGATCTCAGCGCCGCAATGGTGCAGGAAAACATGCGAAAGATTGACTTGTGGACGTCACGGTATCATACGCTGATGGTTGAATTTAAAGCCGAGGCGGGGGAGCTGGATCCGTTCTTTAATATTAACCGGCCCGAAGACCTGGCTGAGGCTGAGGTGTGGATTGAAAACCAACAATAAACAGGTTTTAATAGCACCTGAATAAAGGGAATCCTATGTCGTTATTTACCAAAGATGGCAACAAAAAAACCGGCACTGATCAGGTTGATTTTCGGGTCATGCAATTGATGTGTTCGCGGCTTTGTCATGATTTGGTTGGCACGGCCGGGGCGATCAATGCTGCGGTTGAATTAATCGACGATGAAGGTGGCGGGGTAATTGATCGTGATGTGGCCGATTTGCTGTCACGCAGTGCGGCGGAATCATCGCGTAAACTTGCCTATTTCCGCGATGCTTTCGGGCTTGGCGGAAATACAGATACCCAAATCGAATTTCCCTATATCCGGGCCCAGGTAGAAGGACTGATGGGGGGCGGAAAGGTTAGTTTTAAGTGGAATGGTGACGCCACGACGGCGCTGCCAAATACGACCGCCAAGCTGGTTTATCTGATGGCACTTTTGTCATTTGAGGCTTTGCCCCGTGGCGGACTGGTTAGTTTCCACATACAACCATTCTCCGAAGGCCTTGGTGTGGCCTGTGAAGCAGAAGGAACCGGGGCGGTGTTGCGTGATAATATTGTTTCGGCACTGTTGGGGAAAACCACTGTGGAAGAGCTGTCTTCGCGTGAAATCCATGCCTTTTATGCTCATGGTCTGGCTCAATCAGTAGGCGCTATGATCGAGTTTGGAACCGGGGAAAGCCTGATCAATTTTGCTGTTTTGGTACCGTTTGATCGTTAATTGAAAAAGCGTCCTTGATTCACCCCCTATCAACGCCCTAGTATCAAATATATGTCTTTATTATCGGGTGTTTGAGGCTAATATTGACGCATTGTTTAAGACTAAGATTGAAGCATCGCATGCGGAGTGCTCCTCGCTCATGCGGCGGTGTTCATAATTCGCGCGGTGGCGTTTAAAATCCACAACGGCGTGTACTGATAATTATAAAGGACATACTGCTATGGATGATCTACTTACAGAGTTTTTGACAGAAACATCTGAAAGCCTTGCTGTGATTGACGTAGAGCTGGTCCGTTTCGAGCAAGACCCAACCGATGCTGGCATTTTGGGTAATATTTTTCGTCTTGTTCATACAATCAAGGGAACTTGCGGGTTCCTTGGGTTGCCACGCCTTGAAGCCGTTGCCCACGCCGGAGAAAACATTCTCGGAAAATTTCGTGATGGTGTACTCGATGTAACGCCGGAAGCGGTAACCTTGATTTTGAAATGTATCGATACCATTCGTGACCTGCTTGGTGAGCTTGAAGAAACCACCGAAGAGCCCGAAGGCGATGACAAGGAACTGATTGCAGAACTTAATGCCATGGCGGATGGCAAAACCCCGAATGAGGCATCCGATCCGGCCCCGGAGCCGGCTGGCGAAGCCGCTGGTGGGGGCGGGGATGGCGGCCCGTTGTTTAATGAATTTGGCGCCCCGGTTGCGGCTGAACTGCTTGAGGAAGTCGCCGCCAGCCAGGCCCCTTCTGGTGGAGACGGGGGCGGGCCTGCGGTTAATGAATTTGGTGCCCCGGTTGCGGCTGAACTGCTTGAGGAAGTCGCCGCCAGTCAGGCATCTTCCGGTGGCGGCTCTCCCCCGCCTGTCAATGAATTTGGTGCTCCGGTTGCGGCTGAACTGCTTGAAGAAGTCGCTGATGCAAAATCTGAAAGTTACAACGCCGCGGCTGATATTAAAGCGGAGCCCCCGAAGGAGGAGCCCGCACCACCACCACCGGTACCCGTAGCGCCGGTAGCAAAGGCTAGCCCACCAGCGGTCAAGAAGAAAAAAGCCGTCACCCCTGCCGTTGCCGGTGAAAAGAAAGAAAGCAGCGTAGCCGCGTCAAGTATCCGTGTGCATGTTGATGTTCTCGAAGATCTGATGACACTGGTCAGTGAGCTGGTTCTGACCCGTAATCAATTGCTCCAGATGATCAGGGGGCATGACGATAGCGAGTTTACCGTTCCCTTGCAGAGGTTGAGCCACATTACATCCGACCTTCAGGAAGGCGTTATGAAGACCCGCATGCAACCGATTGGCAATGCCTGGGCCAAATTGCCGCGGATTGTGCGTGATCTGTCCGTTGAATCGAGCAAAAAAATCGAACTGATAATGGTTGGTGCAGAAACCGAGCTTGATCGCCAGGTCCTTGAGTTGATTAAAGATCCACTAACCCATATGGTCCGTAATTCAGCCGATCATGGATTGGAAGATGCCCAGGGTCGGATCGATGCCAACAAACCGGAAACAGGAAAAATTACCCTGAAAGCATACCACCAGGGTGGGCATATTATCATCCAGATCGAAGATGATGGCCGCGGGCTGAATATGGATCGTATCCGGGGTAAAATTATTGAAAATGGCCTTGCCTCGGAATCTGAACTGGACTCCCTCTCGGAAACCCAGATTCAGCAGTTTATATTCAAGGCCGGTTTCTCTACTGCCGAGAAGGTAACCAATGTTTCAGGCCGTGGTGTGGGCATGGACGTGGTGCGGACCAATATTGAACGCATCGGCGGCACTGCCGAATTGAAATCGACGGAAGGTGTCGGCACGGTTCTGACCATCAAGATACCACTGACACTGGCCATTGTTTCGGCCTTGATTGTGGAAAGTGGCGGTGAGCGGTTCGCCATACCGCAGATCAGTGTTCTTGAACTGGTCCGGGCATCTGATAATACCGAACATGCAATCGAAATGATCAACAACTCACCTGTCTTGCGGCTGCGCAACAGGCTGTTGCCGTTGATTAAATTATCTTCACTGCTTAAAATCGATAAAGATGATAAAGCTGAAAGCGGCATGTTCATTGTTGTCACACAGGTCGGAGCACAGAGCTTCGGCATTATCGTTGACAAGGTCTTCGATACCGAGGAAATCGTTGTTAAACCTGTTGCCCCGGTACAACGCAATATCACGGCGTATTCCGGGAATACAATTCTGGGTGATGGCAGTGTTATCATGATACTTGATCCAAATGGCATCGCATCGGCTATCGGCGAAGTCGGTGAAGCTGAAACCGGAGCAGATGCTTCGGCAACCGAACTGGCCGCACAAACCACATCCTTGCTGGTTTTCCGTGCTGGCGATCAGGAACTGAAAGCCGTACCGCTGGCCCTTGTTGCCAGGCTGGAAGAGGTTGATCTGAGCGTTGTCGAGACTGTACATGGTAATCATGTTGTGCAGTATCGCGGTCATATTATGCCATTGGTACCGATGGATCCGGGCTTCGAGTTTGAAAATTCGGGACTGCAACCCGTTGTGGTGTTCACGGACCGGGATCGCTCCATGGGGCTGGTTGTTGATGAAATTGTCGATATTGTCGAACAAGAACTGGTTATTGAACTGGTTTCTGATGTTGCCGGTGTGGTTGGAACCGCCACCATCGCCGATAAAGCGACAGACATCATCGACTCTGGATATTATCTGACCAAGGCATTCCCCGACTGGTTTGGTGGCACTACCGATGTTGCATCGGGCTCATCTGAACGCCGTGCCTTACTGGTTGATGACAGCAAATTCTTCCGCAATCTGTTGACGCCTCTGTTATCTGTCGCCGGGTGGAATGTCCGGACGGCAGAAAGCGCCATAGAAGCACTTGCTTTACGTGATAAGGGGTATGAATTTGATATCATCATCAGTGATATCGAGATGCCGGAGATGAACGGTTTCGAATTTGCCCAGGAGGTCCGCAGTGGTGGAGCCTGGGAAAATGTACCCATGGTAGCCCTGTCTACACAGGCAACCGATTCTGATTTTGTCAAGGGCCGGAATGCCGGGTTCAATGATTATGTTGCCAAACAGGATCGCGATGCATTAGTCAGCACGTTGGCACAAACCATTTCCCTGGCAACACAAGGGCAAGAAAGAATAGAAAACTGAATTAAATTATACTGATTAAACCTCAATAAAACGCACCAGTATTTAAAGAGTGATTTCCTTTGAAGTCATTCTACAAATAAAATGATGAAAATATGTGTGTATCGTGTTGTTAAAGATGATAGGTATAATTACCAATGTTTATACTATGTCTCTAAAGAAGGAACGAGCATTACAATGAAATCGTGTCTTATCGTTGATGATTCAAAAGTAATCAGAATGGTTGCTCGCAAGATCATGCAGGAACTATCGTTTGAAACCATTGAAGCTGCTGATGGTCAGCAAGCTATTGATGAGTGTGTAAAAAGGATGCCCGAAGCAGTACTGCTAGATTGGAATATGCCTGTCAAGAATGGGATTGAGTTCCTCAGAGAGCTACGTGGAATGCCCGGTGGCGATGCTCCCGTTGTTATTTTTTGTACCACAGAAAATGATATTGCCCATATCCATGAGGCCATAGAAGCAGGTGCAAATGAGTATATAATGAAGCCCTTCGATAGTGAGATTATCCAGGCTAAATTCGTTCAGGTCGGCCTGTTATAGGGTGATAGACCAAAAAATTACTCTGAGCACAGTTACTGAGGATAGCCAATGATAGCTCCTGCAAATGAGCCCGAGAATAGTCCTGTACGGGTTATGTTGGTTGATGACTCCGCTATAATTCGTGGCTTATATCGGCGGATGATGTCGGAGGATGATGGTGTTGAAGTCGTTGCCGATGCTGGCAATGGCGAAATTGCTGTGCGCAGGCTGCAGGACAATCCATTAGTCGAGGTTATCATTCTGGATATAGAAATGCCGGTTATGGATGGTGTTACGGCTATTCCGCTGTTGTTGAAGGCGCGACCGGATGTGATGATCTTGATGTCATCGACACTAACCACTCAGAATGCCAACGCCAGTTTGCGGGCTATGCGCGCCGGTGCCGCTGATTATCTGCCCAAGCCGACAACTAGCAGAGGATTGACCAGTGGGCAGGATTTCCGCTCTGAACTTTTAATGAAAATAAAGATTCTTGGCGAAACCCTACGGAAAAAATCCGGAAACATTGCCCCCAGACCGGTGCCGGGTAAAACACCGGTTACCCCGGTGGCAAAACCGGAAACGAAGGCCTCAGGATGGCGTTTAAGATCATCGAGTAGTATACAGTTGCGAAATCCAGGAAGGCATAGACCCCGGGTTATCGCCATCGGAAGCTCCACGGGTGGCCCCGAAGCATTGCGTGAAATTTTTGAAACCATGCCGCTTGATATTAATCTGCCCATCGTTATAACCCAGCACATGCCTCCTATGTTTACCAAAATCCTTGCCGATCGCCTGGGCCGCAGTGGGGCGTGGACTGTGCGGGAGGCTGAAGATGGGGATGAGTTGAAACCCGGCGTTGCTCTCGTGGCGCCCGGTGGGCGTCACATGCTCTTCAAACAACAGGGCACACGTATATTTGCTAAACTAGATGATGGCCCGCCAGAAAATTTTTGCAGACCCGCTGTTGATCCTATGTTTCGCAGTGTGAACAAACTGTTTGGCGGTGCTGTTTTAGGGGTTGTTCTGACGGGTATGGGAGATGACGGGACCAAAGGGGCAAAAGAAATTATTGATACCGGTGGTACAATTGTCGCACAAAATGAGGAAACCAGTGTGGTATGGGGGATGCCCGGGGCCGTGACCGGGGCGGGGTTATGCAGTAAGTTAATCCCGAGGAATGAAATGGCTAAATATATTACCAATTTTGTTGTCAGGTTTGCAAAATGACGCCCGATGAGTTCAATTATATCAGCACGCTATTAAAGAATACGTCCGGGCTGGTCCTCTCCAATGACAAGGCCTATCTCCTTGAAAGCAGGCTCATGCCGCTGGCCCGCAGTAATGATCTGACGTCAGTCGAGGATCTTGTTCGTAAAATGCGGGCGACAAATGATCCTAAACTTGCGACCAGCGTCATGGAGGCTATGACCACCAATGAGTCATTTTTCTTCCGCGATCAAAAGCCATTTGACCTGTTTAGAACCGAGCTCCTGCCACAATTAATGCTGGACCGGGCCGTCCAGAAGTCATTCAGGATCTGGTCGGCCGCAGCTTCGAGCGGACAGGAACCCTATACGCTGTCGATTATTCTGAAAGAAGAAGCTGCAAAGTTAGCCGGATGGCGATATGAGATTATCGGCACAGATATTTCACACGATATTCTGGCAAAAGCCAGGGCCGGTATGTATTCTCAATTTGAAGTCCAGCGCGGTATGCCTATACAATTACTGGTAAAGTACTTTGATAAAATTGATGACCAGTGGCAGGTTAAAAAAGAAATCCGTGACCATGTGATCTATAAGTACTTCAATCTATTGGAGAGTATGTTATCGCTCGGAAAATTTGATATTATTTTCTGCCGTAATGTACTGATCTACTTTGACCCGCCAACCAAGACAAAAGTTTTATCCGAAATAGCCCGTGTTTTGCAACCGGACGGCAGACTCATATTGGGTGGCGCTGAAACCGTGCTGGGTATTTCAGATCGTTTCGCCCCGGTTCAGGGTAAACGCGGCGTTTACCAGTTAACCAGTTAACCCGCCGAATTGATCGACTTGTTGATTGACGATTAAATTGGCCTGTTAAACTGGCCTGGGTGACTTCTGTAACTCTGATAATTTCAGTGGCTCTGGTGATTTGAGCGTTCAGGCTTTTACCAGGATATTTTCATCCAGGTCTTCCGGGTCACGCAAAGCGTAGCCGCGCCCCCACACCGTTTCAATATAATTGTCACCGCCCGTTGCCGTGGATAATTTCTTGCGTAGTTTGCAGATGAATACGTCAATGATCTTGAGTTCCGGTTCATCCATGCCACCATACAGGTGGTTCAGGAACATCTCTTTGGTCAGGGTCGTTCCTTTGCGCAGGCTGAGCAATTCCAGAATGCTATATTCCTTGCCCGTCAAATGGATGGGCTGGCCCTGAACTTCAACGGTTTGGGCATCGATATTCACGGAGATTTTTCCTGTGTCTATAATCGATTGAGAGTGCCCTGCCGAGCGTCTCACAATGGCCTGAATCCGGGCCACCAGTTCATCTTTGTTAAAGGGTTTGGTTAAATAATCATCGGCGCCGGATCCAAGTCCCTTGATTTTGTTTTCCGCCTCGGTCAACCCGGACAGGATCAGCACGGGCGTACGAACCTTGGCGTCACGCAGGCGGCGGAGCACTTCGAAACCGTTCATGTCGGGTAGCATGATATCGAGAAGTATTATATCATAATCATAGAGTTTGCCGATCTCCAGACCATCTTCACCCAGATCGGTGGAATCAACGACCATTCCGACGTTTTTTAGAATAAGCTCGATACTGGTCTTGGTGACATGATCATCTTCAACGAGTAAGACCCGCATACCTCGGCCCTCCAACATACTTGTTAATAATGGTTAACCATAATTTCTAGACAAGATATGTGCAAGAGGCTTGCATAACAAGCTGTGGACATGTTTTTACAAGCAAGCTAAGTTATTCAAATAATTAACTTAATACTCCATAAAGCATTTTATGGTCATAATGATACAGTTAGACAGAATATTTGATTTATGGCAAAGCTGGAAAATCAACGATTCGCTAGCCCCCTCATGATGACGAAGGTTTAAATCCAATTTGAGTATTCTCGGTAATTCCATCATTAATCAGATAGCCCGTTTACCCGACTACAAGGTATACGGGCACGTGACCAAAATCATTGGTCTGTTGATCGAAATCGGTGGTGTTGAAGGCAGTTTCACCATTGGTGATCATTGTCTTATCAAGGTGCGCGGCGGCGGCGAAGTGTTGTGTGAGGCGGTTGGTTTCCGCGATGGCAAAGCACTGGTTATGCCGTTTGGATCCCTCGAGGGCATCGGCCTGGGATGTCAGGTGGAAATCAGTGCAACCAGCCCGGCAATTTATCCCGATGAAAGCTGGCTGGGTCGCGTTATCAATGCCTTTGGGGAACCAGTTGATGGTAAAGGGCCCTTGGGCAATGGTCTGAAAGCCTATCAGATACACGCCAAACCACCGCCCGCCCATTCACGCAGCCGGGTCGGGGGCAAGCTGGATCTGGGCGTTCGTGTGCTCAATACATTCCTGACTGTTTGTGAGGGCCAGCGTCTGGGTATTTTCGCCGGTTCTGGTGTGGGCAAGTCTGTCTTGATGTCTATGATGGCGCGTCACACCGAGGCAGAGGCCAGCGTTATCGGCCTGATCGGGGAACGTGGCCGCGAGGCCCGTGAATTTATTGAAGATGACCTGGGAGAAGACGGCCTGGCGCGCAGCATCGTTGTGGTGGCCACGTCTGATGAACCACCTCTGGTGCGTCGACAGGCAGCCTATCTGACGTTGACCATTGCCGAGTTCCTGCGAGATATGAACAAGAATGTATTGTGTCTGATGGACAGCGTAACCCGTTTTGCCATGGCCCAGCGTGAAATTGGCTTGTCGGCGGGTGAGCCCCCGGCAACCAAAGGTTATACCCCGTCCGTATTTGCAGAATTGCCCAAGTTACTGGAACGGGCCGGGCCCGGTATCGAAGGCTGTGGCAGCATTACCGGGTTGTTTACGGTTCTGGTTGAAGGCGATGACCATAACGAACCGGTGGCAGATGCCGTACGTGGTATTCTTGATGGACACGTGGTTATGGAACGATCCATTGCCGAGCGTGGTCGTTTCCCGGCGATTAATGTAACAAAAAGCATCTCGCGTACCATGCCGCGCTGTAATACTGATGAAGAAAACGAGCTGGTCATCAAGGCTCGCCGCCTGATGGCGACCTATGAGGATATGGAAGAACTGATCAGGCTCGGGGCCTACAGACGGGGCAGTGACGCCGGTATTGATGAGGCTATCCATTATTACCCCATGATTGAAGAGTTTCTCCGGCAACGGATTGACGAGGTAACAAACCTGCAAACGGGTTATGAGATGCTGGCCGGGCTGCTCGGAATGCAGCCCAAAACAGAAAACCAGAATGAAGGCCAGCCGGAACAACCACAAGGCGAGATAAACCCACCAGGGCCATAATTAATTACACTCGAACCAGAAATATGAACAAAACGGCCTGTTTGATGCTATGTGCACGATTTATTAAGACTCCGGGGGGTATTCATAGTTATGGCAAAGAACTTGCAAAACCTGATCCACATTCATGAATGGGAAGTGGATGAAAAGAGACGCAAACTTGGCGAACTGTTGAGATTACTTGATAATCTTGAGGCCCAGGCCATGGCGTTGGAAGATGAACTCGTCCGCGAACAGGAAATTGCCCGCCAGTCACCCGGTGAGGCCGGTTTCCAATATGGCAGTTACGCCGAAACGGTGATCGATCGCCGCGAACGTATCCGACAGTCTATCGAACAGATGGAACAATCCATCAACGCGGCCCGCGAGGAATTGCGCGAGGCTTATGTTGAGCTCAAGAAATACGAGGTTGCTCAGGAAGCCCGTGAACGCCGGGCCACCCTTGAGCGCAATCGACGCGAACAGGCCGAACTGGATGAAGTTGGAATACAGGGTTTCGTGCGTAAAAAATTCGCCAGTTAGAACGTTTCCTGTTCAAATTAAAACTCGAATAACTCTAGCATTTAAAGTGACATACTGGCTTGTAGCCAGAAATTTTTTTGTTATATTTAGGACATGAAATTTTCTGTTTCCGGTATCTCCGCAGCGTTTGTATCTGCCCTGTTGTTCGGCGCGAGTACGCCGTTCGCAAAATTCCTTTTAAATGATATCAGTCCATGGCTACTCGCCGGATTACTTTATCTGGGGGCGGGTATAGGCCTGGGACTGTTGGGCCTGTTGCGGCGAGGTGTTCGGGCGAAACTCAGCGCCAATGAATGGCCATGGTTACTGGGTGCCATAGCCTCGGGTGGCGTGATAGGCCCTGTCTTGCTCATGGTCGGTCTGACCGGCGCGTCGGGGTCGACGGCATCGCTGTTGCTCAACGCTGAAGGTGTCTTCACCGCGCTGTTGGCCTGGTTTGTCTTCCGGGAAAATTTTGACCGACGCATCGCGCTGGGAATGATTGCCATCGTGGCGGGAGCCGTGGTGCTGTCGTGGAGCGGAACCATGGATATGGACACACTCTGGCCGCCGCTTGCCATCCTCGGGGCTTGTTTCTTCTGGGGGCTCGACAACAACCTGACCCGTAAAATCTCCCTGTCCGATGCGCAACAGATCACGACCATCAAGGGACTGGTTGCCGGAACAACAAACGTAACGATCGCACTTTTCCTCGGTGCGAAATTGCCCGCCATGTCATTTGTATTGTCCGCCGGTTTGGTTGGGTTTTTCGGTTACGGCGTCAGTCTGGTGCTGTTCGTAATCGCCTTGCGCGACCTGGGTACGGCCCGCACTGGCGCGTATTTTTCCACCGCGCCCTTCGTCGGTGCGATTGTTGCCATCCCGTTGCTTGGTGAGGCGGTAACGGTCCAGTTGATTGTGGCTGGGCTATTGATGGCGCTCGGGGTATGGCTGCACCTGACCGAGGTCCACGAGCACGAACATACCCACGAGACCATGGACCACAGCCATGCCCATTCCCATGACGAGCATCATGATCATATCCATGGCACCATGCCTGAAGGAGAGCACATCCATCGGCATCGTCACGAACCCAGACGCCACAAACATCCCCACTTTCCCGACGCCCACCACAGACACAGCCATTGACCCTGCCTTCCAGCCTAATCAACCAATGCCTGATTGACCAGAATACGTAATTCCCGGCGCAAGGGGTAGATCTCTGAGGGACTGAGTTGGGTCAGGAAAATCACCGACAAGTCTTCCAACGGGTCGTTATAGAACGCCGTGCTGGCGGCACCACCCCAGTTATACTCCCCTACCGAGGCCATTAATTGTGCCTTGGCCGGGTCCAGCATGACGGCAAAACCGAGGCCGAAACCGACACCTTCAAAGACTGTCTCGCCAAACCGTGGCTGACCCATGGATGCCAAATCACCGGGCAGGTGGTTGGTGGTCATATAGTCTACGGTTTTTCGACCCAGCAGCCGTACATCACCCAGTTTGCCTTTGTTGAGCAACATTTGCTGGAACCGCAGATAATCGCGGACCGTCGAAATCAGCCCTCCGCCGCCCTGGAACCGGCTCACCGGTGCGCGGAAGCGGGTCTTTTCTGCACTTTCGCTCAAGGCCATGCGGTCGCCAACTTTATATTTATACAAATTAGCCAGTCGGTCGATATCCCGATCATCGACCTCAAAGCCTGTATCGTCCATTTCCAGTGGGTCAAAAATTCGGGTTTTGAAAAATTTATCCAGCGGCTGGCCTGATATTATTTCCACCAGATAACCCAGCACATCAGTTGATACGCCATATTCCCAGCAACTGCCCGGATGGGAAGCCAGCGGGACGCTGGCTAATGTTTCCACCCATTGGTCCAGGGGCGAGCCCTGGGGGTTTAAATCAAGATCGTTTTCACTGTACAGCTTGCCCAATGCCGAGGACGGGGCCTTGAATGAATAGATAAAACCGGCGGTATGTGCCATTAACTGGCGGATGGTGATCGGGCTTGCTGCGGCTTCGGTTTCCAATACCTTGGCGGCGGGATCTTTGCAGACGGTCATTTTCTTGAATGCCGGAATGTATTTCCACACCGGATCATCGAGCTGGAAGCGACCCTCTTCGTAAAGCATCATGGCGGCGACAGAGGTTACCGGTTTTGTCATGGAATAGATCCGAAACAAGGTGTCACGGTGAACCGGTGTCTGGTTCTCCACATCCATGTAACCCTGGCTATCATGGAAGACCAGTTCGCCATGGCGCATAATGGCGATAACGGTGCACGGTAATCTGGCACTATCCACATAGGATGATGCCCAACTGCGCAGTCTTTCCAGACGGCTCACAGAGAAACCGAATTTTTCGGGATTTGAAACGACTTGCATGGTATCTTTTCTAGATCTGGGACCGGTCAATGGCCGAAAGTAGAGATGGGTTATTCCAGTCGGGTTGGTTTTCATTGAGCAAAATGCTGTGTTTTGATGCTTCGGTCAATGATATGATAGACAGTTCGGCCCAGCGAGGAATCAATTGATCGTTGATATCGGCGAGAACCGTGACGGCAAGTTCTTCCAGTGTCGCCCAGGTGTGGCTGGCGAGAATATCCAGATAGGCGCGCCAGGGTTCCGGCATGGCGATTTCCCGGTCCGGCACATATTTTAAACTGATACTGACATTGCTGTGGGGTATGGGGGCAATGTGGGTCTGTATGGTGCCCGACAGGGAGATGATGTAATCCAGTGTGATATCCGGATTGGGCGAGGTTGCAAGGATTGAGCGGCGATCAGAGGTCTGCATAACAAAAGTCATCCCTGAGTTATGAAGCGGTACTAGACAATGATGCCCAGACCAGTCGTTTGTGGCATGGAATGGGGTTTCGGGTCAACAAAAGCATCCGGTGCGGCCTGAAAAGACATGGCCCCGTTCAGGCCCGTGATCTGGTTGATGTTCTCGAAGATCAAAGCAATATCCTGGCGCATGGAGCCGGGTAATTTGGTGCTGGTACGGACGATCATGTTCAGTCGTTTTTCTGTTTTTTCTACCATGCCATCAAGCTGTAAACGACCGATTTTGCTCAGTTTGACATCGATCAGGAAATGGGTGCCTTTTTCATCGGTTTCGCCCTGGTTTTCATCATCGTCGTTCAGTTTGCGGGTGAAAAACCGGATCTGCTGCAATCCGTCTTCGGATTGCAGCGGGATCAGGGTGCTGCGCCAGTCGGTTGGTCTGGTCGGTGCAGCGGGATCATCATCCTTGAAGCCGAGCAACCTGAAATCATCGCTCAGGCGGCGCATGGTATCGGGTCGCATTTTCTCCAGGATGCGTGACGCGTTTTCACCGATCCACGAACGTACGTTGCCGCCCTTCAGGGCGCTGAGGAAAAACAGGGTCGTGGCGGAAAATTGAGCGTCCGGCTTGGGCATCACATGGGAATTGATCATTTGCGCCGTTTGCGGGCTGATGTTTTGCAAGGTCCCCAGACTTTCTTCCAGGCTGGACCAGGTCTGTGACATGATCATGCCCTCGCGGTGCAGGCTTGGCGGTAAGGGTTGCTCTGGCGGCGGAGGTATCGGGCTGGATGATATTTTGAAGGTTACGCCTGTTCCGGGCGGCAACGCCTTGGTGGTTGCCATGGATAGTGTGCCGCCGGGGGTGAGCACAACAGATTGTCCATGGCCCGATGATCCGATAACGGTCCCGGTTATGACCTGGCCGGAAGAAAACCCGGTTGAAAACAGACCGGCCTGTGCGGTGCCACCCGGCAGGGCAACTGAAAGCGGTCCTGCCTGAGCGGGTGTCAGGTTCTGGATGGTCACTGAAAACTGGGTTCCGGCGGGCAAGGCAGACCCACCGGTGCCCTGGGTTGATTGTGGGACCTGCTGAGCGGTCTGTGAAGCCTGCGCTCCGACAGCCTGACCGGTGGTGAGTGCCGGTGAACCCGGAGGTGCCTGTGGCCCGGTTTGGGACGTTGTCGATGGGCTGGCCGGGCTTTGAGCGGTTGCTGTCCCGGCAAGTTGAGCCGATACCAACGCCGGATTGTTAAGGGTCGTCTGGCCAGCCAGTGGGGCACCTTGCACGGTGCTGCCCGGTAAGGCAGATAACGATCCGGCCACAGGACTAGCCCCTAAAACCGTAGCGCTCAGGGTCGATCCGGCTGTCAGGCTGAGAACCGTTGTGACGGGTGAGCTTGTCGCTGTTCCGGGTGAAATTGTCTGGCCTTGAATGACCGGCTGTGCGCCAGATTGCCCCGCCGACAGTGGCCCGCTCGATAGGGATGTCGCCATACCTGCGGCCCCTTGCGACTGCGCTGATGGGGGTTGTAGAGGCTTGCCGTCGAGGCCCAGGATTTGAAGTAAAAATTGTCCGCTGCTGGCGCGATTAGGGACTTGTAAAACAAGTAGCTGATCGGTTTGTAACGGTACAGTCGTCGGTGCGGTGAAACGTCCCAGTGGGGTAAAAAACTCTGCCTGGCCTCTCGATGCATTGAGGATCATGGCCTCGATACGGGTTCCGACGTCCAGTTGGCTAAGCAGGACCGGTGGTGCCTTGACCTGTAACAGGCTATAGGCCGCTGCAGTAGGCGGCACTGAAGCAGGTGGGGCAGGTGGTAGAGGCGGCTGGACGCTGCTCATGATGCCTTCTTTACTGTTTAGTCCGGGCTATAATATACGCTATTTTCCAGACACATCCAAATTCCATAGCGATTAAACAGGGTGATTAAATCTGGTGGATGATTTTATCTGCAATGGTTTCAACATCGGCTGCTGCTTCACAATTGGGATAACGTGTCAGCAAGGGTGTCTGGTTGCGAATGGCCTCGCGGACCTTGTCGTCGCGGCGTATAATACCCAACAGATCAGGGCTGAATTTCAGGAAGCTCTGGCAGGCTTTTGACAGGGTATTGAAAGTCCTCTCACCTTCACGCGTGGAATTGACCATGTTGGCAACCACCTGAATGACCGTGTCGGGGCGTTCGTTGCGGGTTACTTTGATAAAAGCATAAGCATCGGTCAGGGCTGTCGGCTCATCGGTGACGACCACGATGCATGTGGACGCGTGTGTGGCCAGTTGTCGAACGGTTCGCTCAATCCCGGCGCCCAGGTCCAAAAGTACGGCATCGTAATTGGTCGATACTTTAGATATTTCATCAGCCAGCATACGCAGTCGGCTGGGCGGTAAATTGGCCAGAGAACCCGAACCGGACCGTCCGGCAATAACATCAAATCCACCTTTGTCATAGGTGCTGATGGCCTGTGCCAGGGCGATCTTGCCACTGATGACTCCGCCCAGATCGTTTTTCGGGGTTAGCCCGAGCTGGATATCCAGATTGGCCAGACCCAGATCGCCATCGAATAACAAAACATCTTTGTCCCGTCGTGTCAGGCAGTGTGCCAGGGTGATGGCAAACCATGTTTTACCGACCCCGCCCTTGCCCGATGCGATGGCAATAATGTTGCGTGATTTGCTCGCGGAAGATATCAATGAAGGCTCCTTTAACTCAGTAGGTTTGCGGCCATTATATTTGACCGACGGTCTTTATGCGGGCTTTCGGATGCACTTCATTTTGTGACATGATCACCGTCGAGGGACGGAATCGCTCGATAATAGAACGCACATAAGGACGAATTGCCGGACTGGTCAGCAAGACTGGCGTTTCGCCCATCATTGCCTGTCGCTCAAACGTGGCGCGCAAGGCATTGATGAAATCCTGCATGGCCGAGGGCGCCAGGGAAAGCTGGCGGTCATCTCCGGTTCCAACCAGGGATTCGGCAAAGACCTGCTCCCATTTGGGTGACAGGGTAACCAGGGGAATAAAGCCCTGATCGCTTTCATTCATATCACTGATCTGGCGGGCCAGCCTGCTGCGCACATGTTCGGTAATCATCAACACGTTGCGGGTCTGGCTACAGGATTCCGAGACCGCTTCCAGGATTGTCGGCAGGTCACGAATGGACACCCGTTCGGCCAACAAATTCTGTAAGGTGCGCTGAATGGCGCCGATGGTAATTTGCGAGGGGATTAAATCGGCAATCATCTTCTGATGATCCTTGTCCAGATCATCGACCAGTTTCTGGGTTTCGGCGAACGACAGCAACTCGGACATGTTGTCCTTGATAATTTCGGTGATGTGGGTGGTAATAACCGTAGCCGGATCGACTACCGTATAGCCCCGGAACAGGGCTTCTTCCCGGTTGGCCTCGTCAATCCACATGGCGGGCAGACCGAATGTCGGTTCCGAGGTTTTTTCACCCGCCAGGGTAATCTCCTCGCCGCGAGGGTCCATGATCAGCATCTGGGTCGGTCGCAGATCGCCCCGGCCTGACTCGATTTCCTTGACCCGGATGACGTAGGTGTTGGCGGGAAGCTGCATGTTGTCCTGGATGCGGACACTGGGCATGACAAAACCCACGTCGGCGGCGATCTGGCGGCGCAGGGCCTTGATTTGATCGGTCAGACGCTGTCCATCGCGCGGCGTGTTAATCAGTCCCAGCAATCCGTAACCCAGCTCCAGACGCAGATAATCGATCTTCAGGGTGTTTGAAATAGGTTCATCGGCAACCGGCGGTGCCATTTGTTCCAGCTTTTCATCCTGGACCTTGCGTTCCTCGATGATCTTGGTGTTCTGTCGGTGTACCAGGTAGGCAATGCTGCCGGTGATGAACGAAATAATCATAAAGGGCACGGCTGGAATACCGGGCAGCATGGCCAGGATGGCGGTCAGAAAACAGACGATGCCCATGGCTTTGGGTTGTCCGCCGAGCTGGGTGAACAGGGCACGTTCCGTATTGCCGCGAATACCGGCCTTGGTCACCACCATGCCAGCGGCGGTCGAGACGATCAGGGCCGGGATCTGGGTCACCAGACCATCACCGACGGTCAGGCTGACATAACTGTTTGCGGCTTCGCTGAAGCTTATTCCTTTTTGGGCCACGCCGATAATCATACCGCCAATGACATTGATGAAGGTGATGAGCAATCCGGCGATGGCATCCCCGCGCACGAACTTTGCCGCACCATCCATGGCTCCGAAGAAGGTGCTTTCATCTTCCAGGGTTTGACGCCGTAAACGGGCCTCGTCTTCATCGATCAGGCCAGATGACAGGTCGGCGTCGATGGCCATTTGCTTGCCGGGCATGGCGTCCAGGGTAAACCGGGCCGAGACTTCCGCAATCCGGCCAGAACCCTTGGTGATAACCACGAAGTTCACAATCACAAGAATAGAGAACACAATGATACCGATGACGAAGTTACCGCCCATGACAAAATTGCCAAAGGCTTCGATGACCTTGCCGGCGGCGCCTGACCCCTGGTGGCCGTCAGACAGGATCAGGCGTGTGGAGGCCAGGTTCAGCGATAAACGGACCATGGTCGCGATCAGCAAAACCGTTGGAAAAGCACTGAATTCCAGCGGCCGGTCAATGAACAGTGCTGTCATCAGGATCAACACCGCAAATGTAATGGAAAAGGCCAGTGCGCTATCGAGCATCCAGCTTGGCATGGGCAGGATCATGACCACCAGGATGGTGATGATACCCAGTGCCAGGGCAATATCTCCGTGGCGCAAGAGCGCAGTCATGCGCGATAATGTGCCCGCAAGCATCTCGTTCATTATTTCCGAACTGCTCAGGGGCGCATCTGACTCAGTTTGCGGTGCGGGGTTGGGTGTGCCTTCAGCCATATCTCAGTCTTTTTTCCGGATGAGCTAAATGGGTTAAAATTGTCTGGCTACGGTTCATGCGGTGGGGCGATCTTCACCCGCCGGCGGGACGGCCATGCCTTGATCGTTATAGAGTTTGAGCTTGTTGCGCAGGGTTCTTATGGAAATGCCCAATATGGTTGCAGCGTGGGTCCGGTTGCCAAGACAATGATCCAGCGTATTGATGATAAGCTGGCGTTCCACGTCGGCAACCGTGCGGCCTACCATGTGTTCGCTGCTTTCGGCCGGGTTGCTGGCTTGCAGCCCGTGTGTGCTAACGATGCCGTCCTGTAACATGATGGCGTTGAGGTCGATGGTATTACCGGTAGCCAGCAATACACTGCGGTGCATGGCATTTTCCAGTTCCCGCACGTTGCCGGGCCAGGCATGGGATTTCAGCATGGTCATGGCCTCTTCATCGATGGGGCGGTCATCAACGGCATTTAATTCGGCATATTTTTTTACAAAAAACTTGGCAAGAGCAGGGATGTCGCCGGGTCGTTCGGACAGGGGCGGCATACGCAGGTTCATAACATTCAATCGGAAATAGAGGTCTTCGCGGAAGTTTCCCTTTGAGACTTCTTCTTCAATCTTGCGATTGGATGTGGCGATGATGCGAACATCGATCTTGACGGGCTTGTTGGAGCCAATGCGGTCAATTTCGCGCTCCTGAAGTACCCTGAGCAGCTTGGCTTGCAGATTTACGTCCATTTCGCTGATTTCATCAAGCAGCAGTGTGCCGCCATTGGCCTCTTCGAATTTACCGATCCGCCGGGCGATGGCACCGGTAAACGCACCTTTTTCATGGCCAAACAATTCTGATTCCAGCAAGGTCTCCGGTATGGCTGCACAATTTACCGCTACGAAATTTTTGTCACTGCGGCGGCTTTTGGCGTGAATGTGGCGGGCCATGATCTCCTTGCCGGTGCCTGACGGTCCGGTGATCATGATGCTGGCCTCGCTGGGGGCGACCTGTTCGGCAAGACGTATCACGCCAAGCATATTTTCATCCTGGGCGATAAAATCAAAACTTTCTGCCGTTACGGCGGTGAGTACGGCGGCGATAAGTTCGGCATCGGGGGGCAGGGGGACATATTCCTTGGCACCGGCTTTGATGGCGCGTACGGCGGCCTGGGAATCTGTGCCAACGCCACAGGCAACAACCGGAACACTGATGCGTTCGGCTTCCAGCGAGGTGATCAGGTCGCCGATATTGAGCATGACATCGGCCATGATCAGGTCCGCACCCTTGCCTGCGCGTAGTTCGTTCAGCGTTTCATTGATGGTATTGACGTGCGATACTTGGGCCCCGCGCGACATGGCAATTTTACTCGCCGCAGCGATTTGGCCACCCAGATCTCCCATGATAAGTACGCGCATAGATGTTTAGCTCCGGTCTATTCTTTGTAGCGGCTGTTGTCCCTTTTATCAGCCCGGTTAATCAAAATATCGCACTCTTTCAAAGGGTGGCAAGATGCTGTTGATCATCATTTCCAGGCGACGGGGATTTTCCTGGCGGCCAATGGATGCAGCACCCATCATATAAATCGTCCTGATCACCGCCTCTTCGGTAGAATTGCGTTCCAGTTTTGACGCCAGCGGCATAAACACCATATAAGCCAACACGGCACCATAGAATGTGGTCAGCAAGGCAACCGCCATGCTCGGACCAATGGTCGCGGGGTCATCCAGATTGCCAAGCATCTGGACCAGCCCGACCAGGGTGCCGATCAGGCCCATGGCCGGTGATATTTCGGCCATTTTCCTTAAAACACTGGCCGATTTATGATGCCGTTGCAGGGTCGCGTTAAGATTACGCCGCAAAATAATTTCGATCTCCGAGCCTGGTGTGCCATCCATGGCCATGGTCAGTCCCGATTGAAAAAACTGTTCGCGGCCCAAGCTATCGACAATAGGTTGCAGGGCAAGGACACCTTTGCGGCGTGCCAGTTCAGCCACACCGAGGGCCTGGTGTGCCGCCATGGATGGGTTTCGGGGGGTGTGGAACAAGGCTTGTCCGACCGTTTTTACGGTTCGGCCCATCTCAGCGAAGCTATTGCACATGGTTGTTACGGCTAGCGTGCCGCCAACGACGATCAGAATTGATGGAATGTTGACGAAAGAACCGGGTGAACCACCGAGGACGATCGCGGTAATTATCAGGCCAAAGGCACTCAACAATCCCAGGATTGTTGCGGCGTCGAGCCCGGGTCTATGAGGTTTTACAGAAATGTTTATGTCGTCGGCCATTATGATGTTTGATCACTTATCCGATTTGACGATTTCTGTCATGGTGATGCCAAGTCGGTCTTCCACGACCACAACTTCACCGCGGGCAACCAGTCGGTCATTGACATAAATATCAATGGCTTCACCGACCTTGCGATCAAGTTCAATAACCGCCCCACGGCCGAGCTTAAGTAACTGGCTGACTTGCATGGTCGCTTTGCCCAGAACGGCAGAAACCTTAACCGGGATGTCATAAACTGATTCCAGGTCCTTGGCGCTTTTCGGCAGATCGCTGGCATCAACCATGGCCTGACCAATATTGGCGGGCGGTGGCGGTGCTTCAGAACTACTGGCCTCACCATCTTCCGTCTCGGGGAATTCGTCCAGTGAAAGATCTTTTTCTTCAGCCATTTTAGTCTCCTGTACATTGCTGGCTATGGATTGGGTCTATGGTCTTTATTGTACCGTATGAGTATGAGTAACAAGATATAGTATGTTTTGCGCCTTTAATCGTGACAATACCAGAATTCTGCGTCTTTCAAAGCAAGTAATTAGGGCTCGGCGAGGCTTAATCAGGTTTGTTCCGGGTCCGGTTCGTCGCTGTCTATATCAGCTTGCTCATTGATTTCCACAGGCGGTTCCGGGTGGTCAGCAGGCGGTTCCGGTTCGACTTCCAGATCGGTTTCCGGTGCGGTTTCCAAGGTCGATTCTGGAGCTGATTCAGGGGCTGTTCCGGAGGTTGATTCAGGGGGGGAATCGGGGACGGTTCCCAGATTTTCGGCCAAATCGGATTGTGATTCGGATAAGGGGTCAGACTCTGGTTCTGTTTCCGATTCTATTTCTGGTGCGAAATCTTTTTCCGGCTCTGTTTCTTGCTCTATGTCCTGCACACCGTCTCCTTCGGGTGCCATATCCATTTCCGGAACCGGGTTTACATCGGTTTCGGCCACGACCTCTGTTTCAGCCACGACCTCGGTTTCGGTCTCGGTCTCGGTCTCGGCATCGTCATCGGATATTGAGCCGGTTTCAATAACCGGTATCGGGGCAGGGTCACTTTCACCTAACACGCTCAGGTGCTCGCTGATAATATCGTCAATTGCCTGCCATAACATGGCCGCATTGCGTTCGGCGCTGCCTTCGCCCCATTCGATGCGACAGTCCCCTTTTGTGATGGTAGCGTCTTCTTTCAGGACGATGCGCCCTTCGTAGCCTGCCCCGGCTTTCAAGCCATCAATACGGCGACCAAGCGCAGCCGACAGATCGGAATGAACACGAATAACAACGCGTGGCTCTTCGATCAGTCGTAGCAGGGTTGTCTCGACCAAACGGGCAACTTCGGAAATCCCGGTCTGTTCATTCATGCCAGGAAACAGTTTGCGGATAATGGCCGTTGCGATACCTACACCGTCCCTGCTCATGCGATTGTTAGCCTGTTCCTGGATAGAAAACAGTTCTGTGATATGTTGGTTGAGCTTGCGAATGACGATCAGTGTTTCATGCTCATCGGCTTCGGAGGCTTTCTGGTTGCCATCCTGAAATCCGGTTTCGTAAGCCTCCAACCTGGCGGCTTCAAGCTCTTCCTCGCTGAAGGTGGGTAGGGCCTCTTCTTCGATAATTTGTGTATCTTCGTCGTTTTCAGCCCCATCGTTCAGGGTACTGTCCCCATCAAGCTGTTCGGTTTCTTCCGGGAAGCTCTCAACGGGTTCTTCGATGTCAAAACTCACATCGAACATAAATTTTTTAATTCCGGTTACGTCAGCCATTTGTGTATTTCCGTGAGAATCAGCTCCATCGTTCATTAGTAGACCATCTCGTCATCGGATTCACCCGTTGATACGATGATTTCGCCACTATCGGCCAGCGCCTTGGCAATCATCACGATGGTCGACTGGGCCTCGTCAACGTCTTTCAGGCGTATGGCCCCCATGGCATCCATATCTTCCTTGAGCATTTTACCGGCCCGCTCAGACATGTTGTTG
>JAJRRU010000028.1 GCA_024279135.1 Alphaproteobacteria bacterium | reverse complement strand
TGGCTCTGGACATATAACAATGAAAGACCCAACATGGCACTCGGTGGCATAACGCCGATGCAAAAACTGGCCACGGTAAGGCCCATAGCCGCTTAAACGATTCTACTCTCAAAGGCCCCTAATAATGGGGGGATTACCCCATCGGTACGAAGAATGGAGGAAACCTCACTGCTAAAATGATCAACAATCTCTATACACTTCGGCTTCCCAAGGGGAATGGTGAGTTTAATGCAATCAATTACAATATCACTAGCGGGCAAATTCTTAATAACAAGAGAAATTTGATTTGCTTCGATCTTGGCCAAATCAAGGATACTATTAACAAGTTTAAGAAGATGGTTGCCGCCGTCCAGAATATTTTCAACGTGTGTGTTTTGAGCTTGTGAAAGTTTATTATTAGGATCGAATTGGAGCATTTGGGCAAAGCCAAGAACGGCGTTTAAGGGTGTCCTCAACTCATGGCTCATGGAAGCCAGAAACTCTGACTTTGTGTTGTTAGCTATTTCAGCTTCATTCAAAGCAAAGTGAAGGCTCTGTTCTGTATGTTTTCTGATTATAAAATTCTCGAGGCTCGTGGCGATGGAATTAATGAGACTCCTTTCTTCCTTCATAAAAGGCCCTTCATCCAGTTCCGGCATTTCTTCAAGATAATATACTTCAATTTCACCGACTTGTTTCCCGTACAGGGTAATACCTGTTGATTGCCGCCAACCCGTTTTCTTGAATTTATTGGTGGTGAAATTTAGTCCATTGTAGGTAATTCTGGCACAGGTAAATCCCGGGTAGTGCCAGGCAGAGGGGATAATCTCCACTACCAATTCAAATGCCTTCTCTATTGTGATGTTTAAGCGCCTGAGGATTACTGAAATTGAATAAAGGCCAGTTTGTTCTTTTACGCGCTTACCCAAATCATGCGTACGAGACTTTACTTTCTCTTCTAGTGATAAATTGGCTAGTGCAAGTTTTTGTTCAGCCAGTTTTCGTCCAGTGGATGCTCGTGCCGAATACCAACCAATGAACAGAGCCATTGGTAAAATTACCAAAAAAGGAAAATGTCTGATCAGACGGGTTTTTATCAAAGAAAAACTGATTTGTTCAACACTGGAAACCGAGATGATTTTCCATTCTTCCAATTGTTTGCCTTGGATAGGTGTTTGGTTTGTTCGGGTTAATGGGTAAACGGTTGAATATGAGAAACTCCCTAAGGAGGTCTCCACCATGCCGACCTGTTTCTTAATCATTGTTTTCCAGGCATTGGGATATTGCTTGCCAAAGTTGGCATCACCACCAAACATGAATGCCCATTCATCTTCAGGGTTTGGGCTAGATAGCCAATACCCATCGCTGTTGATTAACATTCCAGTTCCAGGAGCCAATTCCATTTGGTGCTTGAACTGATCCAGAAAAATTTGACCGAGGAAATTGAGAATAATGGCCCCACGCAAAACACCTGAAGTGTCATAAAGCGGGGTGCCAAATCGGATCATAGGTTTGTGAGGGAACTCGACCTTGCCGTTTTCGACATTAAGATCAATCGGAGAAATATAAAACTCGCCTTTGGCTAATTTAGTGGTCTTTGAGAAATAATAGCGATTAAGCTTGTTTTGCAGTTTGTCAGAAGAAACGATTGTAGCTTTACCGTTAACAATATTAATTCGGACCAGTTCATCACCAGAAGGATTGATTAATCGAACTTGGTCATACAATTTGCGGGTTCTTGAAAGGTTTAGAAATTCCTGTTGTATCTTGGCAATATTATTTTTGGAATTCTCTCCTTTCAAAAAATCCAGCGTAGTATTATCATTAGCAAGAAAGAATAAATCAGCAATTACTGTCTCAAAGTCGTGCTTGGCTAAACTTGCGGCAAGTACAATGGCACTACGGTTATTTACAAGCTCCTCTTTCACTTCGAGTTCACTTTGAATTTGGAATGCTGCTACTCCCATTAAGGTGAACACTATTATAATTGCAGTGGAGTAAATTAGAAAGCGAGAGAAATAAGCCCGTAAGGGAATCGATGTTGGCAGGAGGTTTTTTGATAGAACACCAAGGTTGGAATCGTACATCTACTAAATCCCATTTATACTTTTCGTCACCTATATCAGGAATATCGTGTCATGAATTAATAAAACAATTACCATTTTTAGTTGTTTGTTTTTGTAATTATACAATGTTTAGGGGCTGTCGTCCATGTCACAAATCAATATTGGTTTATAAGGCTGTGTATTGATCCAATAATTGGTTCCGGAAATTATTATTCTATTTCCGTTTCTCGCTAATAACGGACTAAATCAGAGCCAGCCACTAATCTCAGCTTCGGGTGGCAATCCTAAGGAGACATTGGCAAGGGGCGGGGCTTAAACCGTCAATCTGAACCGGAAATGATCCTCTTGGCTTCACCGCTGTCGTTTAGCTGGATCAGGATTTTCTCCATTTCGGGAACCAGTCGTCGATGCTTAACATTAAGGTAGTGATAGAGTGTGACGACCTCGATGGGTGGTTCCAAGACCATTATACCATCCATTTTGGACGCAAGATCATGTGCATGTGACATAGTGAGGATGCCGACATATTTAGGTGTGCATAAGGAATACACCCAATTTGGTAGACATTAAAACACCCTTTCAAAATTGGATCATATCTCGTTTGTGGCTAATAGCGGACTAAGCCAGAGCATGCCATTACGCCTGCTTATATGGACAAAGCAGACTCTCACCGGATAATTATTTTTAACACATATTCAATGAAAAATTGTAACATCTTACGATGACTGACAGTTTAGTCTGGGCGTTAGATTAGAAGCCCCAAACAATCCAGAATTACTGTTGCTGCAAGATTAGCCCGTTTGGCTGACAAGTGGACGCGGTTGCAGTAAAGACGTAAATACAGGCTTTTATTTTTACCTTCTCAGATGTAGGTTCGGCTCATTCTTATGAAAAAGGAAACCTTTATGAAAATCTCAATCAAATCTATCGCTGCCTTTGCTTTGGTAGCCTTCATCTCTTCTGCCGCCGTTGCAGGGAGCATGAGCGTGTCTGATGTACATACCATGCGCACGGAACTGGCTGGAATGCAGGTTTCTGTGACCGGCAAGGTTATCAAAGTCAATAACGGCATTATGCGTCGCAACTTCATCCATGTATCAGACGGTACAAAATATGGTGATAATGATCGGGTGATTTTTACAAGTCAACAAACAGCCAAAGTCGGTGATATGGTAACGGCGACGGGTACGCTTGTCCTCGATACAGATTTCACCATGGGCTACTTTTACCCGACATTGGTTGAAAAAGCGACATTTACCCCAGCTAACTAAGCTATTCAGGGGGGAAACTGGGCAATCTACATTTCCGTACAATGAGGCTTTTACTAATTGGTAAACAGGGCTTTAAAGTCAGAAAGTCTGTTAGTTTAACAAAATCGCAACAAAGGCCACAATCGTACCGGCTAAAAAAACCGACAAACCGATAATAACAGGTTTCATATACCAACACTTTCCATCAACGATTATGACACGAAAGCGTATTGTCAATTTATTGCGTTGATATTTCCTTAACCTGGTGGCCGCGCACATGACGGTGTATTGCATTGCATCAGTGCCTCGGCGCGAGTAGGGTCGGCTCATGAAACAAAACACAGCACAGTTACCAACACAGGCACCCTATGCCTGTGATCCGGAACAATCACGGGGCCGGTTGTTTGCCGAGCCGCGCAGTGCAACACGGAGCTGTTTCCAGCGCGACAAGGACCGCATCATCCACAGCGAGGCTTTCCGCCGCCTGGAATACAAAACCCAGGTGTTTGTCAATCACGAGGGTGATTTCTTCCGCACCCGTTTGACCCACTCACTGGAGGTTTCCCAGATTGCCCGTTCTATCTGTCGTCATTTGCGCCTGAATGAGGATCTGGGCGAAGTTCTGGCCCTGGCCCACGATGTGGGGCACCCGCCGTTTGGTCATGCCGGTGAAGATGCCCTGAAAGAAACCATGCAAGACTTTGGCGGCTTCGATCATAACGCCCAGTCCCTCAGCGTGATCACCCGGCTGGAGGAACGCTACCCGGAATTTGATGGCCTGAACCTGACCTGGGAGACCCTGGAAGGTATCGTCAAACACAATGGCCCGCTGACGGGCAACAAAGCGAGCCTGAAAAACCAGCAGGAGGGACTACCACAGGTCATCGTCGATTATTCCGCAAACCATGATCTGGAACTGGATACCTTTGCCAGTGCCGAGGCCCAGGTCGCCGCCCTGAGCGACGACATCGCCTATAACAACCACGATATCGACGATGGTCTGCGCGCCGGGCTGTTCAGCCTGAACGATTTATCAGACGTCCCCCTTGTTGGCCCTATCTATCACGGTGTGCGCAAACAATACCCGGATCTGGATACCTCGCGGCAAATCCATGAAACCGTGCGCCAGCTGATCGGGGCTATGGTTACTGACGTATTTGAGGAGACCAACCAACGGTTGGCCGAAGCCAGACCCGAATCGGCTTACGAAATTCGTCATTTTGATGCGCCGGTAGTGGAATTTTCCGAAGAAATGCGAAAAAATGACGCCGCCATGAAAAAGTTTCTTTTCGAAAACATGTATCGCCATTACAAACTCAATCGGATGACCAGCAAGGCGCGTCGTGTTGTCAAAGATCTGTTTAATCTATTATTGGAAGAACCCGAATGTCTGCCCACCCAATGGCAAATAAAGGCCGGAAAACCGGGCTCTCGCGAGACTGCCGGACTGGTTGCGGACTATATCGCCGGCATGACAGACAGACTGGCCCTGGATGAGCATGCCAGACTGTTCGATATGCAAACACGGACCTCCTGAACTGCGTCTATCCGACGTGCACGGGACCGATCAGGCAGACCGCACGCTGATCGGCCTTTTTTGATATGGCTGCGGCTGGTAAAAAAGCAATATTATGAGTTGGAACAAACCCTTTGGACGACACGGCATTGAAGCAGCGCTCGACGGCCTGGCCGCCGCCGGAGTAATCCCGGCTGGGCTGGACTATTCCCGTATCACCATCGAAGCCCCCCGCGAAGAAGGCCTCGGTCATGTCGCCATCAATGCCGCCATGGTGCTGGCCAAACCGGCCGCCATGAAACCACGCGAGCTGGCCGAGAAAATCGCCGAAGCCCTGCGGACAGACCCCAGTGTCTGTGCGGTAAATGTGGCCGGACCCGGATTCATCAACATAACCTTGAATGATCAGGTCTGGTACGACGAACTGGCCGAAATATTACGGGTCGGAACGAACTATGGTGACACTGGTCTGGGGGCGGGCGAACCGGTCAATGTGGAATTTGTATCGGCCAACCCAACCGGCCCCATGCATGTGGGTCATGGTCGTGGTGCTGTTTACGGCGACGCGTTGTCTGCCTTGTTGGAAAAGGCCGGCTACAAGGTCACGCGGGAATACTGGATCAACGATGCCGGCACACAGATCGATACCCTGGCCCGGTCCTTTCACTTGCGTTACCGCCAGGCTCTGGGCGAACAGATCGACGATATCCCGGAAGGATTATACCCCGGCGAGTACCTGATTGAACCGGCCAAAACCTTTGCCAAACAAGAAGGTGACAAGTGGCTCGGCGAGGATGAAAGCCAGTGGCTGGATTATGTCCGCAAATACGCCGTTGACGCCATGATGGATCTGATCCGGGTCGATCTGGGCAGGCTCGGTATCACCATGGACACCTTTACGGCTGAAAGCGCCATCGTGACGTCCGGCAAGGTACAGGATGCCCTGGATTATCTCGATGATCGCGGCTTGATCTATACCGGGGTTCTGGAGCCGCCCAAGGGCAAGAAACCCGATGACTGGGAACCCCGGCCACAAACCCTGTTCAAGTCAACGCAGTTTGGCGATGATGTGGACCGGCCACTGAAAAAATCTGATGACAGCTGGACGTATTTTTCCACCGACATCGCCTATCATCTGGATAAATTCTGCCGCAATTTCAAGATCATGATCAATGTCTGGGGCGCCGATCACGGCGGTTATGTCAAGCGTATGCAGGCCGCAGTCAAGGCGGTCAGCGAGGACCAGGGATCACTGGACGTGAAATTATGCCAGATGATCAACCTGCTCGATGGTGGCAAGCAGATTAAAATGTCCAAGCGTTCCGGCAATTTCATCACCATCGCCGAGGTGGTTGAAAAAGTCGGCAAGGACGTGTTCCGTTTCATTATGCTAACCCGCAAGAACGATGCACAACTGGATTTCGATTTGCAATCGGTCACCGAACAGTCCCGCGATAATCCGGTTTTTTATGTGCAGTACGCCCACGCCCGTGTACATTCGGTCCTGCGCCATGCAAGCGAAACATTCCCCGATGTTGATTTCAGCGTCCAGGCTCTGCGCGAAGCGCCGCTGGATAAACTCTGTGATCCGGCGGAACTGGAGCTGATCATGCACATGGCGCGCTGGCCCAAAATGATCGAGAGTGCAGCGTTGTCACATGAACCACACCGCATTGCATTTTTCCTGTATGATCTGGCGGCGGCTTATCACAGCTTGTGGAACAAGGGTAAGGACAACACCGATTTGCGCTTTATCGTTGCCCAGGACCGTGAACTGACCCGTGCCAGAATGGCTTTAATACATGGCGTTGCAACGATTGTTGCATCTGGCCTTGGTATCTTTGGTGTTACTCCAGTAGAGGAAATGCGTTGATGGTTCCAGACCCGGAAGATCGCATCGAAAGCTCAGGCAAAATGAAGTTTGAACCGGTCAAAGACCCCCAGGCCGCTTCTAACAAGAACAACTGGGGCCTGGTCATGGTATGCCTTGTGGTGCTCGCCATCATCGGCGGGGGTGGCTGGTACATCTATGACAAGCAATATCAGGGCTTTGAGCAAAACTCGATCAAGATTATCCGCGCCGACGTATCACCGATCAAGATCAAGCCCGCTGAACCCGGTGGCATGAACGTGCCCGATCGTGACAAGCTGGTCTATAACAGCCTGAACGGGCAGGGGGCGGGCTCAACCGTTGAAAGATTGCTGCCACCGCCCGAAGAGCCCCTGGAAAAACCGCAGGCCACGCTGCCTGATAATGAGCTGGTGGAAATCACAGAACCGGACCAGACGGTCGCCATGGAATCCGGGGAATCCGGGGAATCCGGGCTGAACTCCCTGACGGATCAGTCTGAACTAAAAGAACCGGTTTCGCTGGAGCCCACAGCGGTTAATCCTTCACCGAACCCGCCAGCCGATGAACCGCAAGTCGCCACTTCACCGCCGCCCGAAGTTGTGGTGCCAGAGCCCCTGCCAAAACCCGAACTATCAGCCAGCGTTCCTGAGGTCTCCCCGGTGGAGGTTGCCAGGGTTGCACCCGAAGTTACGCCCGAAGTTGTGAGCGAGACTGCCCCTGTGGCGGAGACACAAGACAATGCCCCTGTGGCGGAGACACAAAACATTACCCCCGTGGCGGTGACACAAGACAATGCCGACACAACCACACCAACCCCGACGGTGACACCAACACCCACAACCACAACCTCGGTCGCCGCAACGTCCGATAACTACCGCATTCAGCTCGCGGCCCTGCGCTCTGAAAAACGCGCAACGGGGGAATGGAAACGGCTGCAAAAAAACTTTCCTGATCTTTTAAGCGAATTGACCTTGATTGTGGTCCGGGTTGATCTGGGTGCCGGGAAGGGGGTTTTCTACCGTCTGCGTGCCGGACCACTGGCATCAAAACAATCGGCCAAGGCAACCTGCGACAAACTTGCCAAACGTAATCAGGGGTGTCTAGTCATCCGACCCGGGAAATAACCAAATGACAACACCACTTGCCGCAATATTCGGTTGTGCATCAACCTCGCTGAACGCCAAGGAAAAGGCTTTCTTCAGGGATGCTGACCCGCTTGGTTTCATCCTGTTTTCCCGCAATATCCAGAGGCCCGATCAGGTCCGTAACCTGGTTGAGGAATTGCGTCAGTGCAGCGGGCGTGGTGACGCCCCCATACTGATTGATCAGGAAGGCGGGCGGGTGCAACGCCTGGGCCCGCCCCAATGGCGCGATATTCC
Organism: Alphaproteobacteria bacterium; assembly: GCA_024279135.1. Classification (GTDB taxonomy): domain Bacteria; phylum Pseudomonadota; class Alphaproteobacteria; order Rhodospirillales; family Casp-alpha2; genus JABJOR01. Next base: position 72,334 of record JAJRRU010000028.1, on the reverse strand, counting down.
GTCACCCGGTGTATTGGCGAGCCTGCATGACAAGAATAATGCCGCCGGGCTGGAAGCCGTTCGCCTGAATGCCAGACTGATCGCCGCCACACTTTGTGATTTGACCATCGATGTGAATTGCCTGCCGTGTCTTGACGTTCCCCAGTCCGACAGCCATGAATTCCTCCGCGGGCGAACGTCCGGAAACTCCGCCGAACAATCAATTCTGTTGGGTCAGGCAACCTGTGATGGATTACTGGCAGGTGGTATTATGCCGGTTATCAAACATATTCCCGGACATGGCCGGGCAACATCCGACAGCCACCACAGTTTGCCTCGTATTTCCGCCTCGCACGAAGACCTTCGGGCCGTGGATTTTGCCCCCTTCAAGGCTTTGCGACTGGCTGGCTGGGCCATGACCGCCCATGTGATATATGAAAGTATTGATGAAGAAAGACCGGCCTCGGCCTCGTCCATCGTCACCCAGCAGGTGATCCGCGAACAGATCGGTTTCGACGGCTTTCTGGTGTCTGACGACATTTGCATGCAGGCTCTCAACGGCACCATGTCAGAACGCTTCAACGATTGCCTGGATGCCGGTAGCGATGCCGTCTTACATTGTAATGGGAACTTAGCTGAAATGAACCAGATTGCGACCACCGGGCGCCTGTTGGATAGCCGCGCCCTTAAACGTTATAAACGCGGGCAGGCCATGACCCACACCCCCCAGCCCTTTGACCGGAACGAAGGACTGGCCCGTTTGACAGAATTACTGGAAATGATCGGTGTATCATCGTGAATGAACAAATGCTTTTTACCGCTTCGGTCTGGGTTTTGCCCATTTTACTGGCCGTTACCCTGCACGAAGCGGCGCATGGCTGGGCCGCCTGGAAGCTGGGCGATGATACGGCAAAAGTCCTGGGCAGGGTGACCTTTAATCCTTTAGTCCATATAGATCTGTTTGGCACTATTATATTGCCAGCCCTGATGCTGATCGGCAGCGGTGGATCGTTTATGTTTGGCTTTGCCAAACCCGTGCCGGTTAATTTCCAAAGGCTACGCCAGCCGCGCCGGGATATGGTTCTAGTCGCCCTGGCCGGTCCCGCCATAAATATAGCAATCGCAATAGCTTGCGTGCTGTTATTTAATTTTGTGAATTTCTTTCCAAAAGACGTTTCCTTGTGGCTTACCCATAACATATTCAACGCAGTTTGGATCAACTGCCTGCTGTTTGTATTTAACATGTTACCACTGCCGCCGCTGGATGGCGGACGGGTAGCGGTCGGTCTGTTGCCCTATCCACTGAGCACGGCGCTGGCACGTCTGGAACGTTTCGGGTTAATGATTATCGTCGGTGTCGTAATTCTGTTACCAATGGCAGGTAACGAATTCGGGGTTGATTTAAACGTGTTCTGGTGGCTTGTGGGCAGCCCGGCACAAACAATTATGGAAATTATCTTCACATTGTCCGGGAGCGGCTGATTGCCATAAGGTCATCATGAATTCCACGCAGAATAACCTTCAGGAAGATTTCACTGACGCGTTGATCGTGCATCAGGTGGATGATTTTGTGGTCAATGTTGATGGCTACGAAGGCCCGCTTGATGTGTTACTCAGCCTGACCCGCACCCAAAAAGTTGACATTACCCAGATATCCATTCTTCAGCTTGCCAACCAGTACCTGGCTTTCATCGAGAAAGTCCAGGCGCGTAATCTGGAACTGGCAGCCGATTATCTGGTTATGGCGGCCTGGCTGGCTTATCTGAAGTCAAAATTACTGCTGCCGGACATGGACGAAGATGACCAGCCCACAGGATCGGAACTGGCTGCGGTTCTGGCTTACCAGCTCAAACGGTTGGAAGCCATTCGAACCGCCGGAGAGGCCCTGATGACCGGCAAGCTGCTGGGGCGTGATTTCTATGCCCGCGGCGAGCCGGAAATATTCAAGGTCAACTATACGACCGTACTGGATGCCAACCTGTATGACCTGATGCGGGCCTATGGTGACATGCAACGCCGTCAGGCGCCAACCTCCATGACCATTGAGCCGACCCACCTGTTTAACGTGGACATGGCTTTGGAACGCATCAACAGGATGCTCGGCAACACCCCGGAGTGGAAAGAGCTTTGGCAGTTTGTGCCAACCGGCATTACCGATCCGTTGATGCGACGATCAGCCATCGCCTCAACGTTTACCGCTACTCTTGAGCTGGCCCGTGAAGGTAGGCTGAACATTCGCCAGAGCGATACCTTTGGCAGTATTTATATCAGCGCAGTCGATCCGGAAAACCCAGAGCATGACAACGAGGAAAAATGAATAATCAAACGCCAGACGCCCCTGAAGATGAGGATGCCTCCGTCAATCCACCGCAGCAACAGCCTGCGCCGGGGCCGGGCGAGACCCGGGAAGCCTTGCGCCTGATCGAGGCGCTGCTGTTTGCCTCGACCGCCCCCATAAACGAACGCTCACTGGCGGCGCGTATTCCCGATGGGCTTTCCATCAAGATTTTATTGAAAACCCTGCAAGATGATTATGCCGAGCGCGGGGTGAATTTGCTGCGCATAGGCGGTGCATGGGCTTTCCGAACGGCAACAGATATTGGTTACAAGCTCAATATCGAGACTGAGGTATCGCGCAAAATGGGCCGTGCCGCCATAGAAGTCATGGCGATTATCGCCTATCACCAGCCGCTTACCCGTGCCGAGATTGAGGAGATCAGAGGCGTCAGCCTGAGCAAGGGCACCCTAGATCTGTTATTTGAAAAAGGCTGGATACGGCCACGCGGCAGACGCGAGACACCGGGCCATCCCATGACCTGGGGCACCAGCGATGATTTTCTCGACCATTTTGGCCTGTCGCGGATCAGCGACCTGCCTGGAATGGATGATTTGAAAGCCGCTGGTTTGCTGGAATCCGGCCCGGCTCTCAACGTCTACCGCTCATCCAGCCAGCCTGATCCGGACACCAAAACAGATGCCAGCCAGGGCGACATGCTAACCGCCATGTCTGACAATCCTGCCGCCTCGCAAGCAGCCCCCCCGTCACCCTTCGCGCCGCCGAATGGGGAAGACAGCCTGCCCGAAGTCGAGACGGATACAGAATTGGCGGAACCGCTTGATCCAAATGACGGTGCATGATCTACATATTCAAACATTATGGCTTTGGTGCATTGCGATAGCCGGTTCAATCTGCCATTATCCGCCACCAATTGAATATTAACTACTCTATAAAGTGAGAAACCTTCATGGGAACATTTAGCATCTGGCATTGGCTTATCGTATTGGTTGTCGTCCTGGTACTGTTCGGTGGCAAAGGTAAGATTTCTGCCTTGATGGGCGATTTCGGTAAAGGCCTAAAATCTTTCAAAAAAGGCATGAAAGACGACGAGATTACCGAAACTTCGAACGATGAAGCAAAAGTCTTGAAATCCGAAGCCTCCGACGTGACCGAAAAAGCGTCAGAAGACAAAGACAAAGCCGCCAGCTAAACCTTGCGTATACCATCAAAAATATAAATAAGCGGCAGACATAATGTTCGATATTGGCTGGCAGGAACTTTTGATTGTGGGAACCCTGGCGATTCTCGTCATCGGGCCGAAAGATATGCCCCGTGCACTGCGCACGATTATGCATGGCATCAAAAAACTGCGGGGCGTCGCCCGTGAATTCCAGAGCGGCATTGACGATATGGTACGCGAAGCCGATCTGGACGACCTGAAAAAAACCCTGAACTCGGTTGATAATGGCGACCTGAGCAAAACCATCAGCGATGCCGTGGACCCGGATGGCGATCTGACCAAACACCTGGATATGAACGAAACCCAGCAGAATCTGGATGAAATTGCCAAGACCGCCTTCAATAACAAATCAGATATGGACTCCGATAATGAGCCCGAAACAAAATCGGGCGATCAGCCTGAAACCAATCAGGCGATAGAACAACCCTCTACCGGGACAACCCCATCCAAGCCCGAAGAACCCGAAGTGCCTAGCGAACCAGAAAAGCCCAGCGAACCCGAAGAGCCCGTAACGGCCAAAGCCCAAAACAGTTAATCACAACACAGAGAAAACGCCCGTGACCACCAACCAGGATTCCGTTGAAGAATCACAAATGCCCCTGATCGATCACCTGATCGAATTGCGTAGCCGGTTGATGAGGTCATTCGTGGCCGTCATCGTGCTGTTTTTTATCAGTTATTATTTTGCCGAAAACATATATGCCTTTCTGGTTCAGCCCCTGGCCGATGTGATGGAAGATATGGGCGGTCAGCGCCGGTTGATCTTCACCGCCCTGCACGAAGCGTTTTTCACCTATATCAAGGTATCCTTCTTCGCGGCCCTGTTTATCTCATTCCCGTTTATATCCCTGCAACTGTGGGGTTTTATCGCACCGGGGCTGTACAAGAAGGAAAAGAAAGCCTTTGCGCCGTTTCTCATATTCACCCCCATACTGTTTTTTATGGGTGGGGCGCTGGTCTATTATTTAATTTTCCCCATGGCCTGGAAGTTCTTCCTGAGTTTCGAAAGTGCCGGACTGGCGGGCGGTCTGCCGATCCAACTGGAAGCCAAGGTCGATCAGTACCTGTCTTTGGTCATGCAGTTGATTTTTGCCTTCGGCCTGTGTTTTGAACTGCCCGTGGTTCTTACCCTGCTGGCACGGGTCGGTATGGTTACCTCCAAGGGCCTGGCCGAAAAGCGCCGATATGCCATCGTTGGTGCTTTTGTGGCAGCCGCTATTCTGACACCACCCGATGTTATCAGCCAGATCGGGCTGGCGGTGCCAACCATGCTTCTTTACGAAATATCCATCGTTGCCGTGCGAATGGTAGAGCGAAGTCGTGCCAAGGAAGAGGCAGAAAACGACGATGACGACGATGATGACGATGACGATGATGACGAAGAAGCAGTAAAAACAACAACTGCCGACAGCACGGATACCGCGCCGGCCTAATCAGATAAGAAACCGATCATGCACGATATTAAATGGATACGTGAAAACCCGGCCGCCTTCGACAAGGCTCTGGGTATGCGCAGCCTCAACCCCATGGCAGACACCCTGATCAACCTGGACAAGACGCGCAGGAAACACCTGACCCTGGCCCAGGAAATTCAGGCTGAACGAAATCAGCTGGCCAAGCAGATCGGCCAGGCCAAGTCCCGTGGTGAAGACGCCAGCGACATTATCGCCCGTGTTTCGCAAAGTAAAAAAGCCCAGAGCCATGCCGAAGACGCCGCCCGCACCAGCGAGAACGAACTCAATGTCATGCTTCAGGGCATCCCCAATCGTCCGTTTGACGACGTGCCCGTTGGTGCCGATGAAAGCGACAATGTGGAAATTCACACATGGGGTGACAAACCAAGCTTTGATTTTACCCCGAAAGAGCATTTCGACATCGGCGAAGGCCTCAGCATGATGGATTTCGAGCGTGCGGTCAAGATATCGGGTGCCCGGTTTGTTATCCTGAGCGGCGCTCTGGCCCGACTGGAGCGTGCCCTTGCTGGCTTTATGCTCGATGTCCATACCGAGGAAAACGGCTATACGGAAGTCAACCCACCGGCTCTGGTCAATGACGAGACCATGTATGGCACCGGCCAGTTACCCAAATTTTCCGACGATCTGTTTCGCACCCAGGAAGGCTACTGGCTGATCCCCACGGCGGAAGTTCCCCTGTCCAATATCACGCGGGGGGAAATTCTCGAGACCGAAACCCTGCCACGGCGCTATACGGCCATGACCTGGTGTTTCCGCTCGGAAGCCGGTTCAGCCGGACGCGATACCCGTGGTATGATCCGCACACACCAGTTTACCAAAGTGGAGCTGGTCAGCATAACCGACCCCGACAGCTCGGTGGCTGAGCTTGATCGCATGACCCGGTGCGCTGAAAACATTCTGGAACGCCTGAATTTGCCTTATCGTACGGTTGTACTGGCGGCCGGCGACATGGGGTTCGGGGCGCGCAGGACCCATGATATCGAAGTCTGGCTGCCCGGACAGAACATGTACCGCGAGATTTCAAGTTGTTCCAACTGTGGCGATTTTCAGGCTCGGCGCATGAATACCCGATGCCGCGACAAATCCAGCAAAGACACCCAGTTTGTTCATACCCTCAATGGTTCCGGTCTGGCCGTTGGGCGCACGCTGATCGCCATCCTCGAAAACTATCAACGAGCCGATGGTTCGGTGGAAATTCCCCTTGCCCTGCGACCCTACATGAACGGCCTGGAGGCCATCACCGCCCATGAATGAGCATACATTCATTGAACTGAGCCAGGCCCGTGTCCTGATATCCAATGATGACGGTATTAACGCCCACGGCATCGAGGTGCTGACCCATGCCGTGTTGCCCATTGCCCGCGAGGTTTGGGTGGTAGCCCCGGAGACCGAACAAAGTGCCGTTGCCCATTCACTGACCCTGCGCAGACCCTTGAAAATCCGTCGTATCGAGGAAAGACGCTATGCCGTCGATGGTACGCCGACCGACTGTGTTTTATTAGCGGTCAACGAGATCATGGCAGACAATCCACCCGACATCATCCTGTCGGGGGTTAATCATGGTTATAACATTGGCGAGGACGTGACCTATTCTGGCACCGTGGCGGCCGCCATCGAAGGGCTGATCATGGGCGTGCCTTCCATTGCCTTTTCACAGGACATCGCCGATGGCAACGACATTCACTGGTCCACGGCGAGCCACTGGATTATCAAAGTCCTGCAGAAACTGGTCGGCTTTACTATTCCCAATAATACCTTGCTCAATGTGAACTTCCCCAATGTGACGGCGCAAAACGTCACGGGTATGGAAATAACCCGCCAGGGTGAGCACAAATCCGGTGACGAGATTCTTCGCGGCAAGGACCCGAAGGGTAATCCTTATTACTGGATTGGCTCGCAGTTTTTGAAAGAGAATCCACCCCAGGGAACGGACCTTCATGCTATCAATAACAATGCGGTATCGATTACGCCGCTCTCGATCGATCTGACCAATAGGGAGGTTCTCGAAGCCCTCAAGAAGACTTTCCAGTGATCGCCGGATTTGAAAATTCTGATACCATGACCGCAGCGGCCAGACTATTGCTTGAAATCCGCCAGGCAGGCATCACCGACAAGCGGGTGTTACATGCCATGGAAAGCATCCCGCGTGACCGGTTTATTCCACGGGCATTCCGCGAGCGGGCCCATGACAACGTGGCCCTGCCGATTGGCCGCCAACAGACCATCAGCCAGCCCGCCCTGGTTGCCCTGATGACCCAGGCTCTGGAAGTGGGCGACCGCATGAAGGTGCTGGAAATTGGCACAGGCTCCGGCTATCAGGCGGCCATTCTGGCCAAGCTGTGCCGCAGACTGTACACCGTTGAACGACACCCGCCCTTATTGAAGGATGCCGAAGCCATCTTCAAGACGTTACGCCTGACAAACATCACCAGCTTGCTGCGCGATGGCACAATGGGTTGGCAGGAACAAGCACCGTTTGATCGCATCATGATGACCTGTGCGGCCCTCGATATCCCCAAACAACTGATCGATCAGTTGACTATTGGCGGCATTATGGTGCTGCCTGTGGGACTGGAGGATCACGACCAGCGCCTGATAAAGCTGGTCAGGACCCATGACGGGGCTGAAACAGAAGACTTGGGCGGGGTCAGGTTTGTGCCCCTGTTGCACGGGGTAGAGACACCGTGACATTACCTTATGCCAGATATTTCTACATGCTGGCATTGGTTGGCCTGATTACCAGTTGTGGCGGTCTCGAATGGTCGCCAGAGGGCCGTTCCACCACGTCTTACAAAAAAACCAGTACGGCTTTCCGCAATGCCACGGCGGTAACCGTTGGCCCCGGCGATACGGTCTACGCCCTGTCGCGCCGCCACGGCGTCTCCCAACGCGATATCATCATCGCCAACAAGCTGAAAGCCCCCTACAAACTGACCGTGGGCCAGCGCATTGTACTGCCGCGCGGTACTGTTTATACGGTCAAGAAAGGCGATACCCTGGGCCGGATCGCCAACAACTATAACGTGGACCTCTATGGGCTGGCCCGGGCAAATTCAATTGGCTCGCCCTATACGATCTATGTGGACCAGCAACTGCGCATCCCCGGCACATCCACAATAGTCCAGACGGCAGGTAAGACAGCGAGCCAGCCCCCAAGCCGCCCAAGCCCGGCCCCAAGTCCGCCCCCGAGCCAGTCAAGCGGGAAAAAACCTCCCGCAACTGAACCGGCAGCAACCGCAAAATCAACCATACCGGCCAAGGTTCCACCGCCCCCGCCGTCCAGCAACCACGGTTTTATCTGGCCCATCAATGGCAAGGTCATTTCCAGTTTTGGCGCCAAAGCGGGTGGCCTTCACAATGACGGTATAAATATCGCGGCGACCCACGGCAGCCCGGTCAAGGCGGTTGAAAACGGGGTTGTCGCCTACGCCGGAAACCAGTTGCGCGGTTTTGGCAATCTGTTACTGGTCAAACATGCAAATGGCTTCATCACGGCTTACGCCCATAATGCTGAACTTCTGGTCAGGCGGGGCGACAAGGTCATGAAAGGACAAGACATCGCCACCGTCGGCAGCACAGGTAATGTCAATTCACCGCAATTACATTTCGAACTGCGCAAGGGCAAAAAACCTCTCAATCCGAAAAAATATTTACCCAAGCCCCGTGTATAACTGGTATCTTCAGGCATGAGAATCCTGTTGCTCAATTGCCCGATTATTGCGGCTCTGTGCTTTTTTCTAAACGCTGGATCACCAGCCATTGCACAGTCTGATAATTCAGAAAAACCGCTCGATGCCGGGACGTTTTCCTTCCAGTTGGAAAATGATCTGTTTTCCGGCACGGACCGCCACTATACCAACGGTATCCGGCTATCGTGGTTATCACCCAACGGTCAAACATTCGAACCCCTGGCACTGGCCCGTGATTTTCTGGAATCCGTTGCCCTGGACGATGATGTACCCGACAGCAAAAAAGCCGTACGCCTTGGTTTCAGCCTGGGCCAGGAAATGTACACCCCGAAAGAGCGCCACAATACCGAGCTTATCCTCGATGACCGGCCCTATGGGGCCTGGCTGTATGGTGCGGTTTCCCTGCACACTATCAGCAATCCGGATGCCTCGGTCAAAACACTGGAGTCTATCGAACTGGCTCTGGGCGTGGTCGGCCCGGCGGCCATGGGCGAGCAGGCCCAGGACATGGTCCATGAAGCCCGTCTGATCGAGACCTTCGAGGGCTGGGATAACCAGATCCGTAACGAGCCGGGCATCGCCTTGCACTATGAGCGAAAGTGGCGGCTGGGCGACCCCAGGGACCTGTTCGGACTCGGCGAATTCGACGCCATACCCCACGCCGGGTTGTCGCTCGGCAATGTATCGACCCATGCCAACCTGGGCGGTGCCTTACGCTGGGGCTGGAATTTGCCGCACAACTTCGGCCCGCCAACGCTGATACAAGGCGGCGCGCCGTTCCTGTCGTGGAACCGTGATACTGACAAGGCCTACAGTGTTTTCCTGTTCACCACCGCACAGGCAAAATACGTGGCACGCAATATATTCCTCGACGGTAATACATTCCGGGACTCGCACAGCGTCTCCAGACGTCCCTGGGTGGCCGATTTTTCAGCCGGGGCATCAATTCTTGCCGGATCGGTCAACATTTCCTATACCACGGCCCTGCGGACTCGTGAATTCGACGGCCAGGATAACAACAGCCGCTTCGGCTCGCTGTCCATATCCATGCAGAATCCGTTTTAGGCCATAGAGTGTATTGTAATTAGCCGTAATAGCTCAGGCTTGATCTTGCAGCTGACAAATATGTGTAAGAATCGTGTAATTAAATTATAATTGTTGGTTCAAATACTGCATATACCTTGGAAGTAATGATATGGAGAACCTCATATCCAAATGATGAAATATCATCATTGCAAGATCATACGACTGCCATATTTCATGTGCAATAAAAGCCATTTTAATGAGCTTATCTTCGTACAGCTGATCAAGAGATAACAAAGGTTTTATAAAACAAGCTGATTGTGCCCACAGCATTTGGGAGCCATCATGTAATAGATCATTATCATAAAGACAGGGCACCAATTGTCTTGAAAACAGCTTAACGAACTTGTGGAACATGAACCCGTGATTACGCAGTTCGAGTTCTATGTCGGAAAATAATGGCTGATTTTCGTAGGCCTGAATGAACATGGCTTCGGTATCGATCATGCTGGCTTTTTGATATAACTCGCGGCCATTCTGTAGGATATTCAGTTCACTTCCCTGGACATCAATCTTCAGCAAATCCACATCCTCGATATTCATATCGTCCAATCGGGTCGTGGTTACCGGAACTTCCTCGACAATGTCGTAATCCATTCTGGAAAAACAATCTAATAACTTTTGGTTCGGCCGATACAGAGAGGAAATTAAAGGCGAAAGACCGCGATAAAATGTTGCCTCTTGTCCATCGCCGACAAACGAAACAAATTCAAACTGCAAAATACGGTTATTGATTATTTCTGATCTCTGGGGTGATTTACGCCATCCTCATATCCTACACCCATAAAGTCACGAACGTTGATGCCTTCAAAACATGCAATGTTTATCCCAAACTCTGTGGGGTCGCTGCGTCTTTGGTGATGGGTGTATATGCCACAAACTGAACAAAAGAAGTGTCTGGCAGTGCCAGTCCCCCATTGATAGAGCGAAAGCTTGTCTTCGCCTTCCAAAACAGTCAAATCGTCAACCTTGACGCTGGCAACAACAGCCCAGCGTCGCGAACAATAAGAGCAATCGCACCGCCGAAGTTTCTTGAAAGCGCCATCAAATGGAACTTCTATTTTCACAGCGCCACAATGGCAGCTTCCTGTCGTTGTGTTTTTCATCACTTGATCTCCGTTCCCGCGCGGCCTTTCCTGAGGATAGCCCACAGAAACAATAGCATCGCCCAACGCAATATCAAGTTTATGAGGTGCCAAAGGTCCCCTATGTGTCAACTGCGATTTAATGAGCCACTACAATTTAGTTATTCATACCGAATGGCGATAATTTCCACCGGGACCAGTCCGCCCGGTGTGCGGATGTTCACCACATCACCTTCATAGGCTTTAAGCAAAGCCTTGGCGACCGGGGAAACCCAACTGACCTTGCCTCGTTCAAGATCGGCTTCATCGACCCCGACAATGGCTACCGTGGTCTGGTTGTGGTCCCCGTCATCCTGAATTTTTTCGTAAGTAACCGTGGCCCCGAAAAAAATCTGCTCGTGGTTCTTCTGTTCGGCTGGAATGACGATATGGGCTATTTTCAGTCTCCGGGTCAAAAACCGGATACGTCGGTCAATTTCGCGCAAGCGCTTCTTGCCATAGATATAATCCCCGTTTTCCGAGCGATCCCCGTTGGCCGCCGCCCACGACACCACCTGAATAACCTTGGGCCGCTCAACGCGGTGCAGGGTATGCAGTTCGTCTTCCAATTGCCCATGGCCTGCGGCGGTAATATAATTTTTTTCACCACCGGGCAGGGCAGGGCTATCGTCGTCCCCATCATCATAGTCGGCGTCATAATCGGTGCTGAAATCATCGGCCATTTTTATTGGCCATCATCAAAGTCGATCTTCTTGCCGAGCCGTCCGGCAAGATCCTGAATGTACTGCCAGGCCACGCGCCCGGAGCGTGCTCCGCGGGTCATGGTCCATTCTTTTGCCTCAACGCGAAGCTGTTCTGCCGAAACGTCCAGCCCCAGACGTTGGGCATAGGATTCAATAATCTCAAAATATGTCTCCTGATCGCAATTATGGAACCCTAGCCAAAGGCCGAAACGGTCCGACAGGGAGACTTTTTCCTCAACCGCTTCGGCTGGATTGATGGCCGTTGAACGCTCATTTTCAATCATGTCACGGGGCATCAGATGACGGCGGTTGGACGTGGCATAAAACACCACATTATCGGGTCGGCCTTCCAGCCCCCCCTCCAGCACTGCTTTGAGGGATTTATACGACCCGTCATTACCGTCAAAAGACAGATCATCACAGAAAACCAGGCACTGGCGATTGCAGGCCCGCAATATTGTCAACAAACCGGGCAGGCTGGATATATCTTCGCGGTGAATTTCGATCAGCACCAAAGCGCCGGGATTAAGACGGTTAATCTCGCCATGCACAGCCTTGACGATGGAGCTTTTACCGGTCCCACGAGCCCCCCAGAGCAAGGCATTGTTGGCCGGAAAGCCTTCTGCAAAATGACGAGTATTGGCCAGCAAAATGTCGATTTGTTGATCAATCCCCCGCAACAAGCCCAATTCAATGTAACTGACACGTTCGATGGCACGCGGGGTGCCTTCTTCGGCCTGCCAGACAAAAGCATCGGCCTGGTCCATAAGACGGGCTAAATCCTGGATTCCGGCAGGCGGCGGGGTCAATCGGTCCAGCGCATCGGCGATTCGCTCCAATACACTTCGCAATTCCGGATCAACGGCGTTTTTTTGACTGTCATTATTCATTGAGAAAAGATAATACACTCCATAAGCCTATAACAAGTCATTCAATGCCCCTTTATCATTGCAAAAGGGGACAGGCAGGGTATATTCCCGCAGGTTTTACAGATTATTGCTTTTTAAGGAGAAATTTATGTTCATTTCACCAGCGTTTGCGCAAGCCGCAGGCGGCGCACCCGGCGGCAGCGGTTTCGAAGCAATCATGCCGTTGATTTTGATCTTCGTGGTATTCTATTTTCTGTTGATCCGTCCCCAGCAGAAAAAAATGAAACAACATAAAGAAACCCTGACTGGCATCCGCCGTGGCGACAAGATTGTCACCGGTGGTGGCATCGTTGGCAAGGTAACAAAGGGTGGTGAGGGTGATGCCGAACTTACCGTTGAGATCGCCAAAGACATCAAGGTCAAGGTATTGCGTGAGACAATCGCCCATGTGATTGCCAAACCCGAACCGGTCAGCAGGAAAAAAGCGACCCCGAAAGCCGCCAACGAAGACAGTGCCCCCAAAAAAGGTGGTCTGCTGCGCGGCATTCTGGGCAACAAAAAAGATTCCTGACCGCCACATGAATAATTCCAGTATAAAAACAGTCAAGGGCACCGGGCAACCATGATTCATTTTGAAAAATGGAAAATTATCCTGATTCTAGGTATTTGTATTCTGGGACTGGCCTTCGCCACTCCCAACTTCTTTGCCAGCAAAACCGTGGCATCTCTACCCGGTTGGCTGCCCAATAAACAGGTCAGTCTGGGCCTTGATCTGCGCGGCGGTTCGCACCTGCTGCTGGAAGTCCAGTCGGACGAAGTGCTCAAGGAATATCTGGAATCCATTGTCGAGGGAACCCGCGCGGAACTGCGCCGGGCAAAAATCAATTATCGCAATCTCCGTGTCGATGGCGGCACCACGGATGAAGCCTCACTGCACGTGGGTGTGGATATCGTGGACGCCGACAAAGTGGATGAAGCCAGGCGGTTGCTGCGCGAAATTGAATCTGGCACCTTGCTGGACAGCGATGACCTTGCCAACGGCGGTGTCCGCTATACCATTACCCTGAATGAGAAAACCGCCCGCGATCGCCGTAACTCTGCCATTCAACAGTCCATCGAGATCGTGCGCCGCAGAATTGATGAAACCGGTGTGCGGGAACCCACCATCCAGCGTCAGGGTACTGACCGCATTCTGGTTCAGCTTCCCGGCCTTGATGATCCCGAACAGGTCAAACGATTGCTCGGCAAAACCGCCAAGATGACCTTCCATCTGGTCGATACGGAGAATAGCATCGAGAGCGCCATTGCGGGGCGCGTCCCGCCGGGCACCATGTTGTTGGCCGACCATGATAGCGCTTCTCCGGAAATGTACCTGATCCACAAGCGCGTTATGGTCAGTGGTGAAAACCTTGTGGACGCCGCACCATCAACCGATCAGCGGACCGGACAGCCGGTGGTATCCATCCGTTTTGATACCCGTGGCGCCAAACTTTTTGGCAAGGCGACCACAGAAAATGTCAACAAGCCGTTTGCCATCGTTCTGGACGGCAAGGTCATCAGTGCGCCGCGCATCAACGAGCCGATTCTCGGCGGTTCGGCCCAGATCAGTGGTAATTTCACCTTCCAGACCGCTCAGGAACTGGCCTTGTTATTGCGTGCCGGTGCCCTGCCAGCACCGCTGATTATTCTGGAAGAACGCAGTGTCGGCCCCGGTCTGGGGGCGGATTCCATCGCCGCGGGCAAAATTGCCAGCATCGTCGGTATGGTGGGTGTCGTGGTTTTCATGTTTATGGCGTATGGCTTGTTTGGCGCCATGGCCAATGTGGCGCTGATTATTAATATCTTCCTGATCCTCGGTGCTCTGTCGATCTTGCAGGCAACCCTGACCTTACCCGGCATCGCCGGGATCGTGCTGACCATCGGCATGGCTGTCGATGCCAATGTTCTGGTATTTGAGCGCATCCGGGAAGAAGTCCGCAATGGTCGCACGCCCATGTCGGCCATGGACGCCGGATACTCCAAGGCTTTCATGACCATTATCGATGCCAACGTGACCACCCTGATTGCCGCCATCTTGTTGTATATTTTCGGCTCAGGCCCGATCAGAGGTTTTGCCGTAACCCTTGCCATCGGTATCGTCACATCATTGTTCACAACCATTATGCTGGTTCGTCTTATGGTGGTTACCTGGCTTCATGCCAGACGCCCAAAGACATTACCGTTATAGGGCAGGAAATAACTCATGCGTATGCTTCACCTCGTTCCACATGACATCAATATCGAGTTCCTGCCGCACAAGACCAAGTTCTTTGCCCTGAGTGTTCTCATTATCATCACTTCCCTGGGCATGTTTTTTATCAAGGGGCTTAACTATGGCATCGATTTCAAGGGCGGTATCCTGATCGAGATTCGTACCGAACAGGCCGCAGACATCGGCGCCATGCGCGCCCGGCTTGGTAACCTTGACCTGGGCGAAATTTCCTTGCAGGAATTTGGCGAACCCACCGAGGTATTGATCCGTATTCAGAAACAGGACGGTGGTGAAGAAGCCCAGCAAGTCGCAGTCCAGGCCGTCAAAACTTCCCTTGAGGCCCTGGTCGGGGCGTCGAAAATCGAATATCGACGAACAGAATTTGTCGGCCCCAAGGTCAGTGACGAGTTGTTCTGGGACGGGGTTATGGCCGTGTGTCTGGCTATCGTGGCAATCCTGACATACATCTGGCTACGCTTCGAATGGCAATTCGGCATCGGCGCGGTTATCGCCCTGACCCATGATGTGATTGCCACTATCGGTATTTATTCACTGCTCGGACTGGAATTCAACCTGACCACGGTGGCCGCAGTACTAACCATCGCCGGGTATTCCATCAACGACACGGTTGTGGTTTATGACCGGGTGCGAGAGAACTTGCGAAAATATAAAACACGCCCGCTGGACGATCTGCTCAATGGCAGCCTGAATGAGACCCTGTCGCGGACCGTGATTACCAGCCTGACGACCCTGATTGCTTTGTTCGCGCTTTATTTCCTGGGTGGTGCGGTGATCCGCGATTTCAGTTTCGCCATGATTTTCGGTGTGATTATCGGAACCTATTCATCGGTCTGTCTGGCCGTGCCGGCATTGATGCATATGGATCTGAGCCGCACCTCGGGTGATGAGGAAACCGCCGTTACAAACGAGGCCTAAAAAAGAGTATTCCATGACCAGCGCAATCGAGATTACGCCTATGGTTGCCGACGGGATCCCGGTTATCACCAGTTACGGCGGGGGAGGGTTCCGTATTGAACAACAGCTCTTCACAGGCTCGATTATCATACTGCCGGGCCTGGTTCAGCAATCCCAACTAGCCTTTGATGAGGGCTTTCAGGCAGAAATGCTGCGCCCGGTATATGATGCCGCCGACCAGATCGATATGCTGATCGTCGGCTGTGGCGAGACATTTTACGGCCCGCCAGAGGGCCTGCAGGCTGGCCTGAAAAAACACGGTATTGTTCTCGAATGGATGGATACCGGGGCCGCGTGCCGTACATTCAATGTGTTACTGTCTGAACATCGCCGGGTAGCTGCGGCTTTGATTGTTACCCAATAAGCGGATTATTCATCACGTGATGTGATCTTGTATTCCGTTACCCGGTAGAAATCGGCAAATATTCTTTCATCGGATACCACGTCTGCTTTTTTATCAAAATTCTTCCCGCATTCATTGAGCGTGGACGCCACATCCATACGCCAGAAACCGTCCAGAAAGGGTTCCAGCTTGGTAATAATCCAGCGGCTTGGCGGGAAGCGGTAAATGATGTGATTTGTCGGTAAAGGCGCATATTCGGTAACCAACAGTACACCGCCATCCGGTATCACCCGCATACATTCCGACAGGACGTTAAGGCGGGCCTGTTGCGGCACTTCGTGTAACAGAAAGAACAGCACAACGGTGGAAAAACTGTCGTCACGATAAGCCAGGTGTTCGGCGTTCATGCGGGTTGCCAGCAAAGCCTGTTCGTTGGGAACCTTGCTTTTCGCAAGCTCGAGCTGCACCGTCGCCACATCGGTGATGTGCAACGATGCCGGTGATACGGTTTCCACCAGTTTCGGTGTTAATTCACCGTAAACACAGGTCAATTGCAGGGTATTTTCATGGGGCGCGTTTTCCAGTCGTGCCATGGTCGCACCCATGAGTTTTTTGTACTGTCCAAACAGGATCGCATTGATGATCGGCTGGTGGTCAAAAAACCATGTGGCAACCGGCCACAGGTAAGCCCACCAGTAATAGCGAACCAGATACTCTGGCTGTCCATCAAGGAAATAGCGATACAGATTTAATGAAGGGAACTTTGATGAGCCACACGCCGTTTTATCGCCCTGGAGACCTTCCAGTTCAGATTCCGTTTCATTGACCGGACTGCATAGATTATCCACATTCAGATCGGGTGTTTCATGGGCGTTAGTTTTTGTCATTACACTAATTCCCCCTACAGATTATTATCACAATACGCTATTCGCTCTTTCTTACCATAACAACTGTATCTATCCAGCATTGTTGTCCGCTAATGGGCTCCGGATTATCGGGAATAACACAGTTGGCATCTGTGCCGCTTAACCCTCTATAACAAATCTCCAATGTGTAAATCTATTAAAGGTCGGAACAAAGAATAAAAAAAAGAAGTTGAAGAAGGTCAACCTCATTCAAGTACCTTTGTTAAAAAGAAATAAAATCCTAGATATTTATTCAACCAGAAAAAAAGTAATGTGAGCCGGAAGAGTGATCCGGCTCACATATTGATTACTTCTCGAAGCTGAGAATCAACGGTTTCTCTTCGAAAGCGTGACGCACTTGAGCGTTGTCGAACACTGCAACACCGAAGCCATATTCCTTGGCCAGATCGTCGAACTGGACGTCATACTTGCTGCCAGTTACCAGCTTGCGGCTGATTTCCATGGTCCATACGCCGTCTTTCCAATTAAGGCCGAGGGAGATGTCGGCACGGTCACCGGTTGGTTTCTGGATTTTGATGGAAGATACTTCATCCCCAGCTTTGAACTTGCTGTTATCAAAAGCAACGGCATTTTCTGCCTTCAACCAGTAAGTACCACCGTTATTTGCGGCTTTGCCGGATTTGTCCATGAATTCAGGTTGGCCGTTTACCAACCCGATGTTTTTATAACCACCACTATCTTTAGGATCACTGTGGCGGCCGGCACTTTTTGTTGTTTTCTTATCATAACGGTCGCTATTGAGGTACTGATCATCTACGTAGCCGAGCGGGCCGCTGCGCACGGTTTTGATGTGCCAAATATCAGCCGTTTCAGAATCTTCTTCAGTATATTTGTTGCCATAAGGTTTTCCGGGCTCACCGGAATGGCAGTTCATTTGACAGCCGCGTTTGTTGAAACCGAAGATGGATTCACCAATATCAAAGATGAAGGAGGCTTTGTCTTCGTAGTACTTGTTATTGTCACCACCCTTATCTGCATCGTCTTTTAGTTTGATCCAGCTACCGTCTGCCTGTTTCTGGTAGGGGCTGCGCTGTACGTTCATGGTGGCATCTTTGTATTGCAGCAGGAAGTAGACTGTGTCGCCTTTATAAGCAACCTGAACGGTGCCGGTGGTCGTACCGGTTCCGTCAAAGTTGCCACCCTTGACGAATTCAAGCCCGACCTTTTGTGCGGATGCCCACACGGCGTCGTCTGCTATTCCGTCCAGTGTCGGTGCAGCATCGGCTTTGGCGGCGGTTATCGGCAAGTTCTTTGCCTGAGCGCCTGAAACGGCAGTTAGCAGCCCCATAACCAAGGCTGTACTGGTAATTAATGTTAAATACTTCATTTCTATTTCCTTTCGGTTTTGGATCTCTGTTGTAGAGATTTCTTGTTAATGCCAGCGGTATAGATTCATGCTGGTTTTGCGGTTGTTATCTTTATATTCAGTCGTTCTTTTGAATTTTGCGAGAATGGTGATCGTGCCATCCTGTAATCATCATTTTGATACCGGCACTAACCGTGATTCCCATAGTCCCCATATAAATGTGACCAATCATGAACATGACGAAAACGAATCCGGTCACGTAATGACTGATAGCGACCAAAACCATGCCGTTGAAGTCGAAAAGAGATTCGGGCGCGACCTCAGGGAAAAAGAATACAAGGCCAGTGATTATCAGCAGGGGCATTGCACCGTACATCACTAGAAAATAGGTAATCTGCTGTACGACATTATACTTGTGCTCCTGGGTTGGCAGTACGGGTGGCGGGTCGCCCTTAAAAATTCCACGCATCACAAAGTAGTTCTGGCGGTTAATATTATCGGTTAGGCCATTCAGTTTCGGTACGTACTGTCGCCAGTTCCCCGTATAGCCGTTCCACAGCAAGTACAAGATATAGAGTACGCTCAGTGTGATGCCCGATACGTTATGAACGGCTATTGAAAGTTCGAAGGACATGATCGTCACAGGCAAATAACTGAAATGCAGGTTTATGCCCGATATCATAAGTAAGATCATCAGTAACGCATTTGACCAATGCCAGATACGGAGTAACAGGGGCAGAATATAAGTGCGATTAGTCATGACTGTTATTTCTCCGTCTGCGGGCGACTATGCGTATAAGGATGTGAATGCCAATGCCCGCGAGAACTAAGATGGAGATGAGGCCAAAGGCAAGATCGATATATCGATTGCGCGTCGCGCCGATCACGTAGGCTTCGTTAAGGATGATGCTGTTGACGAAACCATACTTCTCGCGTTCTTGCTCTACCAAGTGGGCGTACTGACGCATCAGTAGATCGGAATCCAGTTGGTGGCAGTTCACGCAGTCACGCTGTGCACCTTTGCCATCCATGATATTGTGAGAAAGTGCCTTTTTTGAAGTTTTCGTATGACAGTCAACGCAACGCACTTTTTCCCAATGGGATGTTAGGTTGGGCAGCCAGTCATGTGTCTGTTCCAGGTCCTTTTGACGACCGTTACTCAGTTTGGTGAGACTCTTCGTAATGCCGTGGCACTGTACGCAGATGGCATTGTCCTGCGCCACTGCTTCACCGACTGTGGCGAACCTGCTGGCTTTAAGGAATGTGTGGGGATCATGGCAGGTGTTGCAGTCGAATTTCTGTTTCATCTGCTTGTGATGGACACTTTCGAAATACTGTTCTTCGATGACCATAAACAACCGGGTGTGGCACTCGTCGCAGTTGTTGATGATTGACTTGGCTGCTTTAAAGTGCGGGTACTCTTTGTAACCTGTCACGTGACACGCTAAACAATCGACACGCCCATGGCTTGACGCTTCAAGCGCAGCCTTATCAACAAACAGACCTTGCAACTGGGCAAGCTCAAAGTCTTTCTGCTCCAGCGCGGCAAACCCTTCCTCGGAATGACATTGCAGGCATTCTGCCTGACTGTTGCGAATATTTTGCATGTCTTCTGGCGATATGGGGGTAAGTTCTGCTGCAACTGCAATAGAAATGCTCATATTAAACATGAGGACAATACCCAACGTTTTTACCAAACGTGCTATTAATCCAGCCATAGTAGTACTTATCTCCGTAGCATCATTTTCAGCCCCTACTGATTTTTTAGGCATCAAGGGCTTGTTCGTATTTCAAGGGTTTGTTCGTATCTATTGACAAAGATGCTCAACGGTTAGTTATTTGCGTATGCAGTCAATTCTCAACGTACGAAATAAATTATAGTGCAAGTGGCATAATCATGCCTTGATCTTGATCAATTTTCAAAAATATATTGCTGCACGTGCGAACACAAGAAAAACCCGGCATGCCAAAGACATACCGGGTTTAATTTCTAATAATTTGTGCAGTGTTTTAGTACAAATTTTGTGCCGAAATCATGGCATAAAGCATAGGGAATGACAGCAGGGTGTTGGTTCGCGAGAACAACATTGCCATGCGGGCAGAAGCGGCTTTTGTATCTGCGTCACATTCAACCATACCCAGGGCACGTTTCTGGTTGGGCCAGATGACAAACCAAACGTTAAACCACATGATAATACCCATCCACATGCCCAGTCCAATAGCCGTGCTTTTGGAAACGGCAAATCCATCGGCCGCACCCAATGTCATGGCATCAACAAAATACCCGTTCATCGCCGCCAGCAGAAGGCCGGTAACGATGGTGCCCATGGCACCCCAGCGGAACCAGAACAGGGCGGCCGGTGCAATAACCTTGCCGATAGCCGGTTTCTGATCATCGGGGATTTTGGGCATATTGGGGATCTGAACAAAATTGAAATACCATAACAGTCCGATCCACATCACGCCGCAGACAACATGCAGGAAACGCATAAAAAATGTCATGTATTCATGACCCATTGTGAAGCTATAGTCGGTCATGCTTGTGAGAGCGAAAACCATGATAACCAGCAGAATAAGTCCTGCTATTACCGTCGATCGTAAATTGGTTAATATGCCAGCCATGGAATTACCTTTCATCAGGATAAGGGCAATATGTTGGCTTTATACGTTAATCAAACCAACAGTTAGAATAAAACTTAGATTAACTCTAAATTGTATGTCCCTATATATGGCGGAACATTATGAACATCAATTAAAAAATGAAAAAAATATCAGAATTTCCACTATCCAGAAGCCCGTCAAAGTTTACCAAATGCGGCGGGGTATAACACTCTGCCCGATTTTCCAAGCAGGGCATCCGGGTTCAGTTCCATTGCCATAAAAACACCTTCAGGCACCTGATAAATAGAATCGATACCGAATCGGGATGCTGGGACAAAACCGAAGCGGGGATAGTATTCAGGGTGACCCAAAACAATAACGGCGGCGACCCCCCGCTGCCTGCATTGCTCGAGGCCTTCGCGCACCATTGCTGAACCGATTCCTTTTTTCTGGTGTTCGGGCATAACCGCCATAGGTGCCAGAGCCATGATGTTGAGATCGGGATGTCCAGTCAGGGAAAGCGGCGAAAACATGATGTGTCCAACAATGTTTCCATCTTCCTCGGCAACGAGCGAAATATCCGGCTGGGGTACTTTTCGCAGGATATCAACCAGATCGGCCTCCGATGATGTTTTAAAAGTCGACACATTAACGGCGTACACGCCAGCCTTGTCACCTTTACTCTCCATACGTATATTCATGCTTCCTCCGAAATACAATGTCGCCTCAATTCATCACATACAGGCAAACTGGTAAAGACCTTCATGGGTATTATCCATCAGGTAACTGGTCTTGTTGCGTTGCTGGCAATAGGTTTGTGCGGCACTATAAATAGACTGTACGGTCCATTTAAGCCTGAGCGTGATCAAATCGCCCTGTGCCGCAATAACGAGCGGAATATCTTCAACCAGGGCGGCCTGATCGACGGCAATATCACGGGTCAGGAATTTTATCATGGGCGTGCGCGACCGCGAATGCCAGGCAACAAAATGGCCCGGCCGGTCCACGACCATGGATACACTGTCGGCGCGATCTTTCAGGAAACGGGCACAATCACCGCTGAAACCGGGGTTTTTCCGAACCCAGCCATCATTTTTTGACACTACCGCGAAGATGCGGACCTGAGGTGATGCCTTGATACCAACCCTGTTCGCATCAGGGTGATGACAGCCCCAACCTTCGATCACATGCCCGACAAATTCAGTCCCCTCATAATGGGCCGCGGTCATACCGCCGATACCGCTGCCAACCAAAAACATTTGTCTGTCATCCACCCACGGCAGTTGTTTGATGCGGGCTACGGCGTAATTCAGCTCGGCTTTACGAAAAGCCACGGTAATATCGTAATATTCCGTATAGCGCTGCTCAACATCATAACAGCCTACCGGTGAATACTGTCGTGCCATGGGATCCATGGCGATGACAGCAAAACCAAGTTTTGAAAATCTCTCCATATCATCCCGGTTATTGCCCATCAGCCCGCCACAGGGTGGCAGGTACAGGATCAACGGTATTTTTCCCCCGTCCAGTTTATTACTGATCAGGGTATTGAGGGACGGCTCATCGGCAAAAAACTGCCCGATCATCATATGACCCACACTTTCCGGCAGGTAGACCGCCGCAGCTTTCCATGCCCGGTTTAATTCGTCCGGATCGGAAACCGCCTGCCAGTTGAATTTGGATCGATCGCCTGTTTCCTGCGCGAAAGCGTTACCGTTATGGATAATAACAGACAGTATAATAAAAAGGGCTGCGGTTATGCGTCGCATGGGATACCTCTCAAAAGTAATTCTCCTATCAAAACTATACCACATCTATAAGTCTAATTTACACATCGACCATTTTTTTCTAAAATCCTGCACGACAAGAATAAAAGACAGGATAATAAAAAATACAATTCAGGGAAATCAAAATGAAAAGACGTAATTTCTTTAAATAAGCCGGACTTGCAGCCGTTGGATAAAAATAATGACTGAAGACACCCAACAGGAACCACAAATTCAGTACTGTATTGATCAGGTCAACCAGTATGATCACGACCGCTACCTGTGCATTATGCTGGCACCGCGCAACAGGCGGGATGATTTATTCGCACTGCATGGTTTTAATTGTGAAATTGCGAGCATTCGCTCGCATGTCAACGAAACCCTGCTCGGGCAAATGCGTCTGCAATGGTGGCGCGACATTATACACAACAGCAAGCCCGACAATCCACGCCCGGCTGGAACCGCCGGTCTGCTTTACCATATCATTTGCCGGCACGGCCTTGCGAAACAACATTTCCTTGACCTGCTCGAAGCCCGCGGCGATGACCTCAATGACAACCCGCCACCAACCCTCGATAGCCTGGTCGATTATTGCGCCGCCACATCATCTACGCTGGTTCAGCTTTCCCTCGATATGCTGTCGGGGAGCCCGAGCCAGAAAATCTCCCCCGCAGCCTATCATTGCGGTGTGGCGTGGGCCTTGAGCGGTATAATCCGCTCCATGGCCTATCAATTAGCCCACCCATCACAAGCTCGGTGTATGGTGCCCATGGATATGCAGCGAAAAACCGGCATCGATCTGTCAGACCTGTCGGGCCTGACAACCGAACACGAGCTCAAAGCCTTGCGCGATATCGTTCGCAGCCTCGCTACGCGGGCCAACGAGCACCTGCAACACGCCAGACAGGCATCAAAGAACCAGCCCAGGTCCACCATAGCGGCTCTGTTGAGTGTGCCCCTGGCCAGCCATTACCTGGGCCGGATATCAAAAACCGGGTTTGATGCCTTCGATGGGCGTTTGCAACACAGCCACAGCCCGCTCAAAACCTTGGGGCTGTTATTTGCCGGGTGGTGCAAAAAAATCTGAAGATCAAGTTATAGCGGGCGCAGACGCATCAGCTCAAAAGCCGAGACTTGCGGGAAAATCGTCCCGGACTGGGCATTGTGTAACATGATGGCCCCGCGACGGTTATCGGGAAAACCACCACGGGTATCATCGAACTGACGAATTTCCAGGATGGTCACGACCTGGGTATAGGGATTTAGCGCCTTCCATGTAACCGTTGGATTATCATGTTTTGGTGCGGCCAGGGCCGATATCGAACGGTTCCAGGTACTATGGGGTGGCCCCAGAGTGGAAATATAATATTCCACGATCCTGGCGAACGAGGCACTGGGGAACAGGGAATGAAAACGGGTCGCCACGCCATTGTCATAACGCACGATGGCATTCAGCCCCTGATACATCACCGTATCGACCCAGATGGCATCTTTGAGCTCATCGGGCCAGTCGATTTGCTCGATACAGAAAGTTACCGCACTTTGGTGTTTGGTAATGCACGACTCTTCCGCCGCACTGGGGTTCAGAGCCACCGGTGATGATTTACCCAGGGCCACGGACTGTCCCATGACCAGCGGCGTCACCGCGGTGCCAGCCGATCGGTATCGCCCGCTGCCGAGAGATTGATCGGCGGGTAGCCGGTTTTGGGACGGACCGAGCTTGACCGCCACAACGTCCCAGGAGCCGCCTTTTTCAAGCGGCGAGGGGGCCTCAACGGGTTTCTCACGGGATTTAGGTCCAAACACATCGGCCAGAATGTCAATTATCGGGGTATCTTCACCGGTATCGGTTTCGGAACCGGGGCCGGTTTCTTGGGCCGTCTCAGAAAGACCACCCATGGTCGCGTTGACATCCCAGGTCTTATCAGTCAACGGATAGGGAGCGACCGGTGGCACAATTGGGCGAAGCGGAACGGTTGTCGGTCGGGTGATACCTTCCATGATACCCTGCGGCAGGGCCTGCAATTCTGATGGCACACCCGGTTGCAGCGGAGCCGCACTGGCAATAACCTGTCCGGTCCCGGTTCGCCCGGAAAGCGCATCGATTACCGGGCCACTGGCTGGCGAGCGGCTCAGGGCACTGATCGGCACCTTGGTCTGGGGCCTGTTATGGAGGCCGGAATTGCCGGGAACGGGGCTGAACATGCGGGTCATCTGGGCGATGGTTGCAATGGCACTGTCGCGGGTTGTGTCAATGGTCTGTCCGGCCGGTGGTGCACTGTATCCGCTCTTGAGAAAAGCCTTGAAACGGTCCTCACCCAGTGCGGCTTTTAGCTGTCCGGCGACAACTTCGCTCTCCATCGGGACCGGTTGGGCGTTTTCATCGTTACCATACAACCCTAAGCGTTGCAGGAACCGGACCCCTGAGCGCCCACCATCGGGTGGCGGCACGTAACCTGGCGGCAACACGTCACCGGTCATCTCGGCACGCTTTTTAGCCCGGAAATCCGATTGCACATTCTGGGTGCCGCTGCCATGGAGCTTGGCGCGTTCTTCCAAAATCAGACGATCTGCGATCTCGTCGCGAGCATTTTCCAACTCGGCAAGACGGGCCTTTGATTCCCGTTGCAGATTCTCCAGAACTGCATTGCGCAGGCTTTCATGCTTGGGCAAGACTCGCCCCAATGGCGTATCGGCAGGTGCGGATAACTCCGTCGACCCCAAACGGCTAACCAGGTTCTTAGCGGGACCATCACCGGGACCACCGTCCAGACCATCGTCCAGACCACTGGCAACGGCTGGGGGATCTTTACCTGCTGCCGGTGGGTCCAGCGGGGTTTCGCCAAAGGCCCTCATCTGGGCAAAAAAATCTGCTTCCTCCGCCACGGAACCAGCTTGGCTACCCGTGGCGCGAGCCGTTGTATCAGCTGGTTCCTGGTCACCCAGAGCCTTGAGCAAAGCCGTCGGTTTGGCCGGAGATATGGGAGGATCCCCCGCCATGTCATCTTTTTGGGTCAGGTTCTGAAATATTTTACCGGCCCCGTCCGAATACTGACCATCTGGGATATCAACGGGTTCATCGGCCACCGGTTCATTCGAAACCGGCTCAGCCATTTTCGGGGCGGCGGCCTGTTGCTGCTTCTCACCGGCCCCATTCCCTTCGATCTTGCTGTATGTCTTCAGGAAATAGGCGATGGTATAATAATTATAGGATCGGGCCAGGGCTTCGGCGTTGATATTATTCTGATTGACGGCGCTCAGGTCCGCACCGTCCACCAAGGCGGCCTGTACGCCGGACAAATCCCCGCCACGAACCGCAGCAAACAGGGCCGTTGTGGCCGGTGACAACGCCTCGGCAGCGTAACTTTTTGGTATGTTTTGAAGCGTAAAAGACACAACAATCGCGCCACCTGCCACCATCAGACAGACCCCCAGCGCCCCGAGCAGGCGCGGCACTGTGCTTGATACCAGGCAAGGTAACGTGGTGTATTTCATGCCAATCATATATGTCAGTTCAAGAAAAATTAAAGATACAGCTCAACACATTGATGCTTAATGCTTTCAATTAAGTTACCAGCATCAAATATTTGCCCAAACAGCCATTTACCGGGCCAGATCCAGTATAGCACTTTTCAAGCATGGTGTTGACAAGCTTTGCCATGCAATCTAAGACGGATTCAGATTTCATCCACTCTCGGAGACAATTGTGTTTAAAGTTAGACCGGTTAGCGCACCAGCCCTGCGACGACGACGCCAGCGATCAATCGCTGCGGACTGTCGATGCGTCCGGTGCAAACTTCTCTGACGAACACATAACACCCCATAATACTGTTCCCATTCCAGAAGTTCTCGCCACGGCATCAAACGGCATCGCGCCGCAGCATTGCCTTGTTTTTAGCCCCTTAAAACGCCCCCCAGAGCACGCGAGATACCGGAACAGATAACATGTACACAATCAAACCTCAGCCATCAAAAGCCAGTGATACCATTGATACTTTACTGGACGCAGCCTTCGGTGAGGGTCGTCAGTCCAAGCGGTCCTATCATTTCCGTCAATCGGTCAGGGACGAGGCGAAACTTCGTTTCGTGACCACCATGGGAAATCGGCTTGTGGGCACCATCCGGTTCTGGCCCGTATCCATCAACGATGACACAACGAACAGCAAAACCCCGGCCTTGTTACTGGGCCCATTAGGTGTCGCACCGGACCTGCAGGGCAGGGGGATCGGCGCTGATCTGATCAACCACGGCCTGATCGCGGCGCGCAACCACCATCACACCATCGTCATTCTGGTCGGTGATTTGACCTATTATGGCCGTTTTGGCTTCGGTGCGGCAAACGTAGCCCACGGCCACCACATCACCATGCCCGGCGAACAGCAACACCGGGTACTGATCCGCGAACTGGTAAACGGTGCGCTCGATGGTGTGAACGGGGCCATTACGTCGCTGGCGGATCAGGCTCGTTAGTTGCCAGCCAGGCGGCGAAATCCGACCGTGCACGTGCGGCCATGGCGGCCTTGCGGTCGCGGCCTCTCGGCGGACGTTTGCCGGGCTCACCGATCAGCGGCGGGAACAGCCCGAAATTGACATTCATGGGCTGGAATGTGGTGGCATCGGCACCGCCGGTGATGTGGTTGATCAAGGCGCCGTGCGAGGTGCTCAGGGGCGGGGCGGTAAATGATTTTCCCAATCGCTCGGCGGCAGCAAATCGTCCGGCCATGAGGCCCATGGCGGCACTTTCCACATAGCCTTCACAGCCCGTCATCTGACCGGCAAATCTCAGGGCCGGGCGGAGCTTTAATCTCAGTTCACCATCCAGCAGCCGTGGGCTGTTGATAAACGTATTGCGATGCAAACCGCCCAGGCGGGCAAACTCGGCATTTTCCAGCCCCGGAATGGAGCGAAAAACCCGTTGCTGGGCACCATAGTTAAGCTTGGTCTGGAAGCCCACCATGTTATAGAGCGTGCCCAATGCATTGTCCTGACGCAACTGGACCACCGCATAGGCCTTGACCTGCGGGTCGTGCTCATTGGTCAGTCCGCGCGGCTTCATGGGGCCATGGCGTAGGGTCTCGGGTCCCCGTTCGGCCATAACCTCGATGGGCAGACAGCCGTCAAAATACGGTGTATCGCGTTCCCAATTGCGGAAATCAACGGTTTCACCAGACAGCAGATCGGCAACAAACTGATCGTAACCGGCCTTGTCCATGGGACAATTGATGTAATCCTTGCCATCACCGCCCGGCGCGCTCTTATCATAACGCGACTGGTACCAGGCGACCGACATATCGATACTGTCTTTATGGATAATCGGTGCGATGGCATCGAAAAATGCCAGCGAGTCCTCGCCGTTCAGCCGGGCAATATCAGCCGCCAGATCGGGTGAAGTCAACGGCCCGGTGGCGATAATCACACTATCCCAGTCCTGGGGCGGCAATCCGGTAATCTCACCCCGTTCGATGGTGACCAGGGGGTGTTCTTCGAGAGCCTTGCCTACACCTGCACTGAAGCCCTCACGGTCAACGGCCAGGGCACTGCCAGCCGGGACCCGGTTGTTATCGGCGGTCGCCATAATCAGCGAATCCAGATCCCGCATTTCGGCGTGCAGCACACCAACCGCATTAAATCCGGCGTCATCGGAGCGAAAAGAATTGGAGCACACCAGTTCGGCCAGCCCGTCGCTGACGTGCACCTCGGTTTTACGGATCGGGCGCATTTCATGGAGAATGACCGGGATTCCGAGCCTGACCAGTTGCCAGGCGGCCTCCGAGCCGGCCAGCCCGCCGCCGATAATGTGGACCGCTTTATATTTATTTGTTTTCATAGCTCGCAGTGATAGTGATGTGCATTACAGCAAACAACCTATTTTTATGGTTTAAGATTATATCACGAAAAAAATTTCACGAAACCTGCAACAAACAAGGTGTCTTATCTGCATGGAATGGATGACTAAAAAACCGAAATTTGGCGACAAGGACTTTAAATGGATCAAATTGTCGCAAAAAGAACTCGATAAAATTATCGAGGGCCATGAACATTTTGTGCGAGGCCGCATAGGCGGTGTTCGGGCCAACCTGAAATTTCTCGATATGTCCTATCTGAACTTCTCCAAACACGATATGACCGGCACCGATTTCACCGGCTCAATGCTTAACAACGCCGATATGTCCGCCACCAACCTGACCGATGCCAACCTGTTCGGGGCCGACATGCGAGGCATCAAACTTGTCAAAGCCATTATGGATCGGGCTGATCTGCGCGGTGCCTCGCTGGCCAAGGCCGATATGACACGGGCCAGCATGATAGAGGCCGATATGCGCGAAGGGGTGTTGCTGCGCTCCGGCGGGCTAGGTGGTGATCTGACCCAAGTCGGCATGGATGTCATGGCCACAGGGCTGGAACAGGCCGTGGCCCGTGGGGCTAATCTGAGTGCTGCCAAGGTATCCAATTCCTTCATCGTGCAGACAGACCTGACCGACTGTGATCTGAGCTATACCCAGTTCATCCGGGCCAACCTGTCGCTCACCAACATGACCGGGTGTAACCTGCGCGGCACCAATTTCAGCGAAGCCAACCTGAGCGGTGCTATATTCCATGGTGCACATTTCGATGGCACCAAACTGGATGCCGCCGATCTGAGCGGCGCAGACATGATCGGTGCCATCTTCGACGACATGGATTTCAGCAATGTTGATATGACAGACGCCCGGGTGGCAAAGGCGCTCGACAGTCTGGACAGGAACATCCGCGATATCATCCGCCAGCATGTTCAGTGGGTCGCCAGCAATGGCCGCGATGGCGAGCGGGCAAATCTGTCCATGACCAATATCGCGGGCCAGAACATGGATACCATCAACCTGTCTGCCGCCGATCTGTCCTATGCCATCATGAAAAACGTGACAATGGAACAAGGTGAACTGATCATGACCGATATGTCCTATTCCGACCTGCGCGATGCATGTTTTGACCGCAGCAGCCTGCGCGGGGTCAAATTAGTCCGCGCGACCCTGGACAGGGCGTCATTTATCGGTGCAGATTTCAGCGAAGTCCTGATGAGTGGCCGGGCAAGCGGCGGCGAATGGCGCTCTAACCTGGCCCATATCCGCGCCAGGGGGGCAAAATTCAACGGCGCAAACATGAGTAAATGCGACCTGATGGAAGCCGACCTGCGCGGTGCCGATCTGCGCGATGTGGATTTTACCGGTGCCTTGCTGCACGATGCGAATTTTATCGATGCCGACCTGCGCGGTGCCATCCTTATTGATACCGACAAGCGCGGCACGAAAGGTCTGGAAGACTTTATGGACGATTGATGACAACTTGATTGTTTAAGGAAATAACCATGACAAAACTGACAAACGGTGGCTGCCTGTGTGGCGGGGTTACCTATCAGGTCCGCGGTAATCTGCGAAATGTGTGCGCCTGTCATTGCACCCAGTGTCGCAAGACCAGTGGGCATTATGTGGCCGCGACGCGGTGCAAAACGGCGGAACTGCATATCTCCGGCACCACCTTGCGCTGGTACAAGTCATCCGAGCAGGCCGAGCGGGGCTTCTGTCATACCTGTGGCAGTAACCTGTTCTGGCGGGAATTCGATTCCACGTCCACAGCCATTTTCGCCGGTACCATCAATGGCCCGACAGGCCTGATCATGGACAGACAGATCCACACCGAAAGCAAGGGTGATTATTACGATCTGCCGGAGGTGCCCATCGATGAGCAATCACCGGTGATTTGAGACTGTTCAGGCGGTTTTCTTTTTCTTGGGCCGCTTGATATTCAGGTACGGGGCAAGATAAGTCGCGGTATGACTGCCCTCGACCAGGGCTACATCCTCAGGCGTGCCGACCGCGATGATTTTTCCGCCGCCAGAGCCGCCTTCCGGGCCTAAATCGATGATCCAGTCGGCGGTCTTGATGACCTCCAGATTATGCTCGATGACCAGCACCGTATTGCCCGTATCAACCAGTGCCTGAAGCACTTCCAGCAATTTGCGCACATCCTCGAAATGCAGGCCGGTGGTTGGCTCGTCCAGAATATAGAAAGTCTTGCCCGTGGCCCGGCGTGACAGTTCCTTGGCCAGTTTGACACGCTGGGCTTCACCACCCGACAGGGTGGTCGCCTGTTGCCCCAGATGGACATAATCCAGACCCACCCGCTGCAAGGTTACCAGCTTGTCGCGGATCACCGGAACGGCCTTGAAAAATTCGACACCTTCTTCAACCGTCATGTCAAGAACATCGGCTATGGACTTGCCACGAAACTGAATTTCCAGTGTTTCGCGGTTGTAACGCTGGCCTTTGCAGATGTCGCACTGGACATACACATCGGGCAGGAAATGCATTTCGATTTTGATCAACCCGTCACCCTGACAGGATTCACACCGTCCGCCTTTGACGTTAAAGGAAAACCGACCCGGTTTGTATCCCCGGGTCTGAGATTCGGGCAGATTGGCGAACCAGTCACGGATCGGCGTAAAGGCCCCGGTATAGGTCGCCGGGTTGGACCGCGGCGTGCGCCCGATAGGCGACTGGTCAATATCAACCACCTTGTCGATCAGCTCAATGCCGGTGATAGAATCGTGTTCACCGGCGTGCAGACGTGAACGATGAATGCGCCGGGCCAGGGCCTTATAAAGAGTTTCCACCACCAGCGACGACTTGCCGCCACCCGAGACCCCGGTCACACAGATAAACGTGCTGAGCGGGAACACCGCATCCACGTTTTGCAGATTATTGACCCGCGCCCCCTTGATGACCAGTTCGTGTGACTTGCGCGGTTTGCGGCGTTTGTCGGGCATGGGAATTTGCCGGACCCCGGTCAGGTACTGTCCGGTGATGCTGTGCGGTGAAGCCATGACCTGATCGGGTGTGCCTTCGGCCACGACCGAACCACCATGAATACCGGCCCCGGGGCCCATATCGATCAGGTAATCGGCCTGGCGGATGGCGTCATCGTCGTGTTCGACCACGATCACCGTATTGCCGATGTCGCGCAAACGCTTGAGCATGACCAGCAACCGGGCGTTATCGCGCTGGTGCAGGCCGATGGAGGGCTCGTCGAGCACATAAAGCACCCCGGTCAGGCCGGAGCCGATCTGTGATGCCAGCCGGATGCGCTGGCTTTCGCCGCCCGACAGGGTACCCGATGCCCGCGACAGGGTCAGGTATTCCAGTCCCACGTTGACCAGAAAACCCAGCCGATCATTGATTTCGCGTAAAATACGCGAGGCGATTTCGCTTTGTTTATCCGTAATTTTATCATCCAGAGCGGCAAACCACAAATGGGCTTCGGTTATGGACATGTCGGTAACCTGGGAAATATGCAGCCCAGCCAGCTTGACGGCCAGGGCCTCCGGTTTCAGGCGATGGCCATTACAGGCCTCGCATTCGGTCACCGTCTGATAGCGCGACAGTTCGTCACGAACCCAGGACGAGTCTGTTTCACGCCAGCGACGCTCCATATTGGGGACCACCCCTTCGAAGGGTTTGACGATCTCATAGGATTTGCGGCCATCGTTGTAATTCATGCGGACGTCTTCGTCACCGGAGCCGTACAACACCAGATCGCGAATTTCTTGCGGTAATTCCTGCCACGCAATGCCCAGGTTGAAATTATACTGATCGGCCAGGCTAATCAGGGTCTGGCCATAATATAACGATGAAGAATTGGCCCACGGCGCGATGCAGCCTTCGTTGAGCGAAAGCCGTTCGTCGGGGATCACCTGTTCCGGATCAAAATACATTTCCGTGCCCAACCCGTCACAGGACGGACAGGCACCGAACGGATTGTTGAAAGAGAACAGCCGGGGTTCGATTTCGTCGATACTGAAACCCGATACCGGGCAGGCGAATTTGGCCGAAAATGTGGTCCGGCCCTGTCCCGCCATGTCATCGCTGTCGGCATCTTCAGCAAATACCAGACCATCTGTCAGGCCCAGTGCGGTCTCAAAACTGTCGGCCAGTCTGGTTTCCAGACCTTCACGCACTACCACCCGGTCAACCACCACATCGATGTCGTGTTTGAATTTTTTATCCAGTTCCGGAACGTCTTCGATTTCATAAACTTCGCCATCGATCCGCACACGTTGAAATCCGCGCCGCGCAAAATCCGCCAGGTCCTTTTTAAACTCACCCTTGCGGCCACGTGCGATGGGGGCCATCAAAAAGAGCCGGGTACCGTCAGCCATATCCATCACCCGGTCGACCATCTGGCTGACCGTCTGGCTTTCGATGGGCAATCCGGTTGCCGGTGAATGGGGCACCCCGACCCGGGCGAACATCAGACGCATGTAATCATAGATTTCCGTCACCGTGCCAACGGTGGAGCGGGGATTACGGGAGGTGGTTTTTTGCTCGATGGAAATGGCTGGCGACAAACCTTCGATGGAATCCACATCGGGTTTCTGCATCAATTCAAGAAACTGTCGCGCGTAAGCCGACAAGCTCTCCACGTAACGGCGCTGGCCTTCGGCATAGATGGTATCAAAAGCCAGCGAGGATTTGCCGGAACCCGATAGCCCGGTGATCACGGTCAGCCTGTCCCGTGGAATTTCCACATCGACATTTTGAAGATTGTGCTCACGCGCACCACGCACGATAATTTTCTGCATGTAGACATCCATTTGAAATTTATGAAATCAGGAATCCCCATATATAGGCCCTTGCCACCGAAATTGGGAGTCCGAATTTTCAGCAATTTCACTGCCCTGCAACGCACACAAACCGCAAATAAAAGTTGGCCTTCATACAATCAATACCGTAAAGTCCGCCAACGCGGATAACGCAATATAATTTCACCATCACTTCACCGTCATTTCACCATCATTTCACCATCATTTCACAGAAAGGTCCCCCCCCATGGCAGGCAGCGTAAACAAGGTAATTCTGGTCGGAAATCTTGGCCGCGATCCAGAAATCCGTCATACGCAAAACGGGGCAAAGATTGCTAATTTTTCCATCGCCACGTCAGAAAGCTGGAAAGACAAACAAACAGGCGAGCGACGCGAGAAAACCGAATGGCACCGCATCGTCGTATTTTCCGAGGGTCTGGCCGGAATTGTGGAACGATTCCTGAAAAAAGGCTCCAAGGTTTATGTGGAAGGCTCGCTTCAGACCCGCAAGTGGACCGGAAACGATGGTATCGAAAAGTATACCACCGAGATTGTCCTGCAAGGCTTCAATGGCACACTGACCATGCTCGACAGCCGTGATGGCGGCGGCGGTGGCGGTGGATATAGCGGTGGCGGTGGTAGCGGAGCCGGAAATGGCGACGGTAGCGGTTATGGTGGTGGTGGTGGTAGTAACGATCAGCCAAACTGGGATGGCCCTGATGCGGGTCCCGGTGGTTCCGATGCAGATCTGGATGATGATATCCCGTTCTAGAGCATTTACGAGATATTATGAACAATTCCGCACAATACCGTAACGTGCTTGTTCTGGCATGTGGTCAGGGGTTGGTTATGACCGGCACGGTCATGACGACCATCGTCGCATCGCTGGCCGGTATATTGCTGTCCGATGATCCGGGTCTGGCGACACTTCCCATGGCCTTGCAGATGACCGCAACCATGCTGATGGCCACACCGGCATCGCTGATTATGTCCAAAATCGGCCGTCGAGCCGGTTTTACCATCGGTCAGATCATTGGCATTCTGGGTGGCCTGATCGCGGCCTATACCCTGTTATACGCGCATTCATTTGTCCTGTTATGCCTGGCCGGAGCCATGATCGGCTCGCACGTTGCTTTCTGGCAACTCAGCCGGTTCGCCGTTGTCGATGCTTCCGATGAGAGTTTCCGACCCCGTGCCATCAGTCTGGTGCTCGCCGGTGGGGTATCTGCGGCGCTGGTCGGTCCGGAGATCGCCAAACTCAGTGTCGATCTGTTCGCTCCCGTCCTTTATGCAGGAACCTATCTGGCCTTTTGCAGTATCGGTGTTATCAGCATCATTACCGTGCAGTTTCTGAAGTTGCCCAGGCCATCCCAGAATATGAATTTTCGCGGTGGAAGGCCCATGCGGGAAATAGCCCGACAACCGACATTTTTACTGGCCCTGTTTGCAGGCATGGTCGGCTACAGCATGATGGTGCTGGTCATGACGGCGACCCCGCTGTCCATGCAATCCTCCGGTTTTGATTTCAGCGACACGGCCTATGTTATCCAGTGGCACGTATTGTTCATGTTTGCGCCGGGCTTTTTTACCGGCAACCTGATAAAACGTTTTGGCGTGACGGTCATTATCATGGCCGGGACGTTTCTGACCATGTTGAGCATGGTATCCAGCCTGAGCGGTTTAACCCTGCCACATTTCTGGGTCGCCCTGGCGCTGATCGGTGTGGGCTGGAACTTCATGTTTGTTGGTGGCACCACCTTGCTGATCGAAACCTATACCACCGAAGAACGCGCCAAGGTTCAGGCCTTCAACGATACGCTGGTTTTCGGCACCACGGCCGTGGCAAGTTTCTCCTCGGGGGCCTTGTTAAACTGGCTCGGCTGGGACGCCGTCAATATGGCCATTCTCGTACCCACGCTGCTGCTGTTTATCGGTGCTTTTCTGGTGCGCCGGAAACGCCACCTGACCACCGCCACAGACCAGGGCTGAACTGACTTTCTGGCGAATTCAAAGACCGGTTTTTTGCTGTAAATATTGCCTTGATCGGCTTGTTTGCAGGGTTAAAAAATGTTAGATTCAGGTATCTGATTCGAGAGCCAGCATCGCGCTCACAACTAATTGAAATGATTGGATATAATCAAGGTGACATTACCGCCGGAAACACCCGATACCCCTGCCTCTGACAACCCGCCGGAAATGCCATCTGGTTTTGATGTAACGCCGATCACCATCGAAGAGGAAATGCGCACCTCATATCTCGATTACGCCATGAGCGTCATCGTATCGCGTGCCCTGCCTGATGTGCGAGACGGCCTGAAACCGGTTCATCGCCGCATCCTGTTTGCCATGAAAGAGGGCGGTTATGTAGCGGGCAAACCGTTCCGTAAATCAGCCCGTATCGTCGGTGACGTGATGGGTAAATATCACCCCCACGGTGATCAGGCTATTTATGATGCCATGGTCCGCATGGCCCAGGATTTTTCCCTGCGGCTGCCACTGATCGACGGTCAGGGAAACTTTGGTTCCATGGACGGTGACCGCGCCGCGGCCATGCGCTACACCGAGGCCCGCCTGGACAAGACCGCCCATACGCTGCTCGAAGACATCGACCGTGATACGGTTGACTTCAAGCCCAACTATGACGAATCCACGTCTGAGCCATCGGTTCTGCCAGCCGGTTATCCCAACTTGCTGGTCAATGGGGCAGGCGGCATTGCCGTGGGCATGGCGACCAACATTCCGCCCCATAATCTGGGCGAAGTCATCGATGCCTGCTGTGCGGTCATGGATAATCCGGATATTACCATTGACGAGTTGATGACAGACCACATCAGCGGTCCGGACTTTCCCACCGGCGGGCTTATACTGGGCCGCTCGGGTATTCGTTCAGCCTTCCATACCGGGCGGGGCTCGGTAGTCATGCGCGGGCGCACCAGCGTTGAGGAAATCCGCAAAGGCCGGTTCGCCATCATCGTTTCCGAGGTACCCTATCAGGTCAACAAGGCCCGTATGATCGAGACCATGGCCCATGTGGTTCGCGACAAAAAAGTCGAGGGCATCAGCGACCTGCGCGATGAGTCTGATCGTGACGGCGTGCGGGTGGTTATCGAGCTGAAACGTGACGCTGAGCCCGAAGTTGTGCTCAACCAGCTCTATCGTTTCACCCCGTTACAGACCAGTTTCGGTGTCAACATGCTGGCCCTGAACCACGGCACCCCGCAACAGCTCAACCTGAAACAGATCCTTGAAGCCTTCATCACCTTCCGCGAAGAGGTTATTCGGCGGCGAACCATTTTCGAACTGGGCAAAGCCCGCGATCAGGCCCACATTCTGGCCGGTCTGGCCGTGGCAGTGGCAAATATTGACGAGATTATCAGTTTAATCCGCAAGGCTCCTGATGCCCAGAGCGCGCGTCAGGATCTCATGGCGAAGGACTGGAATGCCGCCGATGTGGCACCCATGATTGCACTGCTGGACGAGCCGGGCCATGAGGTGGTCGATGGCCGTTACAAGCTTTCCGAAACCCAGGCGCGGGCCATTCTGGAGCTTCGCCTGCACCGCCTGACGGGTCTGGAGCGCAATAAAATCGGCAATGACCTGAAAGCCTTGAGCGAGCAGATTATTGAATACCTGACCATTCTCGCCAGCCGCGAGAAACTCTATACCCTGCTGCGCGAGGAAATCCTCACCATTCGCGAAAAATTCGCCGACGATCGTCGAACCACCATTTTGGAACAGGAATTCGAGTCCGATATCGAAGACCTTATCCAGCGCGAGGATATGATCGTCACGGTGACCAATACGGGGTATGTCAAACGTGTGCCGCTCTCGACCTATCGCGCGCAACGCCGCGGTGGCAAGGGCCGCAGTGGCATGAGCACCCGCGATGAAGATTTTGTCAATCAGGTCTTCGTGGTCAATACCCACACCCCGGTGCTGTTTTTCTCGTCCACTGGCATCGTTTACAAAATGAAGGTTTTCCGTCTGCCGCTGGGCTCTCCCCAGTCGCGCGGCAAGGCCCTGATCAACCTGCTGCCGCTCAAGGATGGTGAAACGATCACCACCATGATGCCGCTGCCCGAGGACGAGACTTCCTGGCAGGAACTGTTTGTCACGTTTGCCACATCGTCGGGCAATATCCGGCGCAACCGGCTGAGCGATTTCTCCAATGTCATGACCAATGGCAAGATTGCAATGAAACTGCCGGACGGCGACAGGCTGGTCCACGTGCGAACCTGTGACGAAGACGATGATATCTTGCTGTCCACCCTGAACGGCAAGTGCATCCGCTTCCCGGTTGAAGCCCTGCGGGTGTTCAATTCCCGCTCATCAACCGGCGTTCGTGGTATCCGTCTGGCCAAGGGTGACGAGGTCATCTCCATGTCGACGCTCAAACACGTGAAGGCCGAAATCGAAGACCGCGATACCTACCTGCAATCGGTTGGCGCACGCCGACGCCTGAACGGCGGCAGTGACTACTCCGATCGCGCCGAAGACAAAATCCGCGATGAAGACTATGCCGCCCGTCTCGATGATCCGAAATTCCAGGACATGATGACCCGCGAGGAGTTTATCCTGACCATTACCGAGGATGGCTTTGGCAAACGCACCTCGGCCTATGAATACCGGATTTCCGGTCGCGGCGGCAAAGGCATCACCGCCATTGAAACGGCTCGCGGAAAGAACAAAAGAACCAACGTGGCAGCCTCGTTCCCGGTTTTGCATACCGATCAATTGGTCATCATCTCAGACGGTGGCCAGCTTATTCGCTGTCCGGTCGATAACATTTCCATTGTTGGGCGCAACTCGCGTGGTGTTACCATCTTCAATACCGCCGAAAATGAAATGGTCGTCTCGGTATCGCACCTGAGCGAGGACATGGACGACGATGATGAGAACGATCATATTGACAATACCAGTGACAATATTAGCGATAATATTAGTGACAATGCCGTGCCGACGACGGAAGATGATGGCTAATACCCGATATGGGGAATGGAACACATGACTGAACGCATCGGTGTCTATCCGGGAACCTTTGATCCTGTGACTTTGGGACACATCGATATTATCGCCCGCGCCCAGCAGGTCGTCGACAAGGTGATCATCGCCGTGGCCGGTAATGAGGCCAAAGACCCGTTATTCAGCGTCGAAGAACGGGTTAACATGGTCGAGAACGACATCGAACATCTGCGCGGCAATGGTTGGGCCGAAATCCAGGTGGTCGTATTCGATAAATTGCTGGTGTATTTCGTTCAGGATATGCAGGCCTCTATCATTATCCGGGGCCTGCGGGCAGTTTCCGACTTTGAATATGAGTTCCAGATGGCCGCCATGAACGCCCGCATGCAGCCCGACATCGAAACCGTCTTCCTGATGGCGTCTGACCGCTACCAGTTCATTTCATCTCGTTTCGTCAAGGAAATAGCTCGCCATGACGGGGACGTAACACATTTTGTTACCACCCACGTTTCCGACCTGCTGATCAAACGATTTTCCCGGCCCTGACACGAAAAAGAAAAAATCCTCCCAACCCACCCGGCATCCAGACCTGTCAATACACTGTTAACTATTACAGAGTACGGTAAATAAACAGGAAACAGTATTGCCTGTTTGTATCATCCAGCTTTACCCGAAAGGTTTTTGATATGCTGCAACAACCCAAAAACGGTCAGCATCTCTACGAAGTGAAAATCTATAACAAGGATGTTCGTGCGATGGTCAAGGAAAACCAAAGCCATTGTTATTTTGACGATCATTGGGCCGATGTGCAGTTCCACGACATTATGGCAAACGACGAGGCCGAGGCCCGCGAGCTGATAGCCAAACGATTCCCGCCAGACGATGGATTTGTCATCGAAGACGTTCACCCGACATTTATGGACTGACAAGACTGAAGGATTTATTCCAGGTCTGGCTCGCCACCGGATTCCAGGACGTTGTAAACGTCCACATCACTTAAAACGACACCATCATAACCTTGCGCAAGCAGGCCATAGATCAATGACTGGGTATCACCGGTAATGATCCGCTGCCATTCAGGCCGCCAATATTCAACAAAATATCGATCCGGGTCCCGTTTCATAGGCGCGCCGATCCAGAGCGGCGAACCGGAGCTCCAGTTTCTTTTCCAGTAATAATAATATCGCGCCGCCGTGCCGATATTAACCCGGGCGAGCACCATGCGCCGGGCACCGATCTGCTTGTACTTCAAAGTGGCCACGGTCTGTCTTTTCAAGGGTTGGCCACCGAGGAATACATCGACAATCAACATATCGTAGTTGGTCTTGTGCATACGCAGGGCAAATTCATCCTGACGACCATAGACTGCCGGATTGCCGATAATGGCAAAATTCTTTACCGAGCCAAGGGATAGAATGCTGGTGGAATTTTCATTAAAAGGCCGGGCCGGATACTTGGGCAAGATCGAATCCTGCACCTCCTGGTTGAAAATAGAAGAATATATATAGCCCCGTTGCCTGCTTTGTTTATACCCGGCGTTGACCTGGTCTGTCTGATCGGTTTTATCAAGCACCAGGACGGGCAGGGATTCTTTGTGTGCCCGATCCGTATTAGCCAGGCGAACTTCCTGTATTTTCGGATCATCATGGGGCTGGCCAAAAAATGGTACTCCATGGAATAGCCCGACCTCCATAATCCCGTCTATGGAGCGTGTATAGGCCCGCGCCGGGGATACGATTTCTGCGTCCACGACATCGACTTTTGTCAACAATTCCAGGCCATCTTCAACAATAATGACAAATTCCGGTTTCAGGCCACGGGCGTACCGGGAAATGGTCTGGATGAAAAGCCGCATTTCTTCCTTGAAATCTAGCAATACACCGACCGGCTCATCCAACAACGGCTCTTCATCACCCTGGCGCCCCTGAATGGTTACGCGGCCTTGATCAGATGGGCTACCCCCTTCTTCACGCAAAGGCTGCAACGCCTGTGCCATGGCCATCCGACTTATACCCAGTTCAAGGGCCAGCAGAGCGGTCAGGCAAAGCACAAAAACAATCCTGCCAAATGCCGGTTTTCCTGAATTTTTGTCATATAATATCAGCGACATACAAAGTCCTTCAGCAATCTTATATTTCACTATCTGTGACAGTATACTCGTGAGTGGTTAATCAAACACGGACAAACAACACGGGGATTCTACCCTATAAATTCTTATAAAAAGCTTATCGATCACCATTTTGTGAAACCAGTTGCATTGCCAGAGCCAAACCAGCATTGCAGGGTGCTTCATGAACAATAAATCAAAACGACTCATCCTGCCCTATAGCACCGGTCTGGTAATTCTTATGGGTGTCCTTATCACCCTTATGCCCAACACCGGTTCTGCCAATGGTCACCCCAATGCCTGGAATTATGCCTGGCCTGATACCGATTTTAGCAAACATGATGTGCCCTACAGCGATATTCTGTCCGGCGGGCCTTCAAAAGACGGTATCCCACCCATCGACCAACCACAATTCATCACGGTGAAAGAGGCCCAGAACAATGCCCAGGCATTTGGCAGCACCGGGTTGAGCGATACAGAACCCGTTGTGGGGCTGGAGGTTAATGGAGAAAGCAAAGCCTACCCCTTGCGTATCCTGACCTGGCACGAAATCGTCAATGATGAAATTGGCGGCGTACCGGTGACCGTTACCTTCTGTCCGCTGTGCAATTCCTCGATCGTTTTCGACAGACGCTACAAAGGCCAGATACTGGATTTTGGCACCACTGGCAATCTCAGGAATTCCGATCTGGTTATGTATGACCGCCAGACCGAGTCCTGGTGGCAACAGTTTCTCGGTCAGGCCATTATCGGCGAGATGACGGGTGCCACGCTGAAGTTTATCCCTTCACGCCTGGAATCATGGGGAAATTTCCGCAAACGTGCACCAGACGCCAAGGTTCTGATTCCCAATAATGTCTCCATGCGCAATTATGGCCGCAATCCGTATGTGGGCTACGACAGTGCTTCTTTCCCGTTTCTTTATCGCGGAGAAATGCCGGAAAACATCAACCCCATGGTTCGCGTGGTAGCCATCGATAAACAGGCCTGGACGCTGGAATTGTTGCGCAAGAAAGAACGCATTACCTCTGGCGATATCATTATCAGCTGGAGTCCCGGTCAAAATTCTGTGCTGGATTCGGGAACCATTTCACAGGGCAGGGACGTGGGCAACGTGCTCGTTCAACGCATTGACGAGAACAATACGTTGGTCGACGTCGTGCATGACATTACCTTTGCCTTTGTTTTCCATGCTTTCCGCCCCGATGGTGTCATCCACCAATAAGCAGTCCGCCAAACAAGGCCGTCAGACAAGGCCGTCAGACAGAGCGCGGGTAACTGCTTTTTTCGGACAGTAGTCCGCCAGAAGCCGATTTGGGTTGGGGGCCAAGCTGGTGCTCGTTGTGTTCTGCGGCGAATACATGGCCGAACAGGTTGGCTACAGTCTGTTTACCGCTCTGTGTCAGCTGCAAATAAGCAATGCCGTCCTGAATAAAGGGATAGACCGTTTTCCAGAAAAATGGAGGGTAACCTTCGGCCAGGTCAGCCGGATTGTTGTAACCGAGTTTCTTGGCCGTCCCGGTTTCGGAAAACTCATAGAACAGATTGTTTATCTTGCGCATATAATTGGGATCGGAAAGCTGGCCGATCAAATCAGCCGCCCGTAACAGCCCCGGATAACTTTTGGTATCCTGATGGTCCTGGGATTCGGGTACTGGAAAACGGGTAAGCTCAAGATTGGCAATAATTCTTTCGGAATCGATAATATCCGATGCTTCGGCAAAACGTTCCATGACAAAAATTTTTCCGCGCTCAACGTGATAGGGCGTCAGGAAAGCGTCGGACGATCCTGGCGGCGGCTCAACCATGTCACCCTTATCGTTGATGACAAATTCTGTATTGGTATCGCCCTGACAGATACCCCGAACGTATCCAATATCATGACACAGCAAGGATATGGTAAAATGCAGCCAGTCCTTCGGTGAAACACCACCGTCCTTGATATGCTTGCCACGTAATATATCCTGTCCTACACACGTAACCAGTATAGTATGTTCCACATCATGATAGAGGGAGTCTGTGTCTGAAATTCGTTCCAATGCCATACGGGCGCACCAGGCGATGATCCCGGGATAAGACGGCTCCATATTACTGAAGTTCAGATTATAGGATTTGGTCAGTTTCGCGACAAATGCATCGATCACAATTTCAGTAATATTAAACATTCAAAATACCTTGGACAATCGGAGGATAATGAGAGAATTTTTCTATGAATACCACCTGAATACCTTCGCAAAAAGCAATATTCGCATAGTAACGTATAATAAAACATACATTTACTATAAATTCAATTATTATTATACTTTAAAATACACAGCAACTCTCTGATATGACACAAAAAAAACCCACACTACCGAGTAAGGTAAAGGACGTCGATGCCTTCCTGCAACGAGTCGCCAGCACCCCGGCAAAAATTGCCCCCGGATCGGCGCGGGGACGATTGATTTTTGCCATGGATGCCACCGCCAGCAGGCAGCCAGCATGGGATCACGCGGCAGCAATCCAGGGTCAGATGTTCCAGGAAACGGCTGATCTGGGCGGGCTGGATATCCAATTGGCTTTTTACCGTGGATTCGGTGAATTCAAGGTCAGCACCTGGACACACGAAGCCTCTGTTCTGCACCGCTGGATGACATCGGTACGCTGCCATGCCGGTGACACCCAATTGGGTAAGGTTCTCAGCCATGCGGCCAACGAAACCAAACGTGCGACCGTCAACGCGCTGGTCTTCGTCGGTGACTGCTGTGAAGAAGACATTGATTCCATCGGTAAAAAAGCCGGTCAGCTCGGGGTACTTGGTGTACCGGTTTTCCTGTTCCTTGAGGGCAATGATGCGGTCGCCCGATATGCCTTTCAGGAGGTCGCCCGCCTGAGCGGCGGTGCGTGCTGTTCGTTTGATGCCATGAGCGCACAAAGCCTGCGCGACCTGCTGGCCGCCGTGGCGGTTTACGCAGCGGGCGGCAGGCGTGCGCTGGAAAAAATGGCTAAGATCAAGGGTGGCGAAACCTTGCGCCTGGCCCACCAGGTTACGGGAAAGGGATAACAGACGTGACTTATCTTTTTTTAGGTATAGCCCTTCTGGCCGGCGTCCTGCTCACCGGACGCTGGTACGTTCGTGCTGATCCGAAGACCCTGATAAAAGCCTTTAAATGGAGCCTGATCGGACTGGTCATCGTGATCGCCCTGATCTTTGTGTTCAGTGGTCGCTTCGCACTCGCCATGATTTCCCTG
This sequence comes from Alphaproteobacteria bacterium, assembly GCA_024279135.1. Classification (GTDB taxonomy): domain Bacteria; phylum Pseudomonadota; class Alphaproteobacteria; order Rhodospirillales; family Casp-alpha2; genus JABJOR01. The sequence goes on along the minus strand of JAJRRU010000028.1, from coordinate 28,810 downwards.
CCGGCCTTGTTACCGTGGTTTCTTCGTTTGCGGCAAGCTGCCCGGGTGGCCAAAACCATCCACCGTATGGCCCAGCATACCAGCGGTGGATCATCGGATAGTCAAACAGGTCAGAGCGGTGAAAAATCGGAAGTTACAACCGATTATCTGAGCATGGTCCTCGATCATGACACCGGTGCCATGCACGGCGAGGTTAAATGCGCCCCCTATATCGGGCGAACCCTGGACTCGTTTAACGATATCGAATTAATGGCTTTGTTGCAGGAATTGCGTAAACGAGATAGCCAGTCGGCCCAATTGCTGGAAACCTATCTGAACCGGGAACACCCCGAATGGGTGGACAGTGAACCTGACGAAGCCCCGCCCGGTGCTAAATCAGGCGCTGGCATGAGCCGCGCAGAAGCCTTACAGGTGCTCGGGCTGGATGAGACCGCCAATGCGGCAGAAATTCGTGAAGCCCACCACCATCTCATCGCCACTATGCATCCCGACAAGGGCGGGTCCACATATCTGGCAGCCAAAATTAATCAGGCCAAAGATATCCTGCTAAAATGACGATGGTAATTCTCACAGAGCCTTGCCGATAGCCGTGGCTTATGGCAAAAAGACAACAATCATGATCATGATCGTCATGTATCATATCGGATGTAAGTATTAAGCCATGCTAATCAAACCCGTTAAAAAAGCACTTTTCCCGGTCGCCGGACTAGGTACACGGTTCCTGCCTGCGACCAAGGCAATTCCAAAAGAAATGCTGCCGATTGTGGACAAACCCCTGATCCAGTATGCCGTGGAAGAAGCCCGCGAGGCCGGTATCGAGCAATTTATCTTCATTACCGGACGGGGCAAGGCGGTCATGGAGGACCATTTCGATCATGCGGTCGAACTGGAACAGGTTTTGCGCGACCGTGACAAGACCGAAGACCTGCAAACCGTGCTTGATTGCTCACCACCGGCAGGCCAACTGGCTTACGCGCGCCAGCAGAACCCCCTGGGGCTGGGCCATGCGGTGTGGTGCGGACGAAATTTTATCGGTGACGAACCGTTTGCCGTGTTGTCGGCCGATGATCTGATCCTGGGCAAGCCCGGTTGCCTGAAACAAATGCTGGATATTTACAATCAGGTTGGCGGAAACGTGGTCGCTGTCGAGGAGGTGCCCCGGAAACATACCGGCCGATATGGTATTCTGGACATCGAAACCGACGATGGCAAAATCGCAAAAGCCAAGGGGCTGGTTGAAAAACCCGACCCGGCGGTCGCTCCGTCAACTCTGTCCATCATAGGGCGCTATATCCTGCAACCGGATATTTTTAATATTCTCGGCGAACATAAAAAAGGTGTGGGTGGCGAGATTCAGCTAACCGATGCCATGGCAGCCATGATCGGCACCACAGACTTCCACGGCACCCGGTTCGAAGGACGCCGTTTTGATTGCGGGGGCAGACTTGGTTTTATCGAAGCCAATATCGCCTTTGCCCTGTCTCGTGCCGATTTGCGCGAGGGTGTTTTGAAAATTATAAAGGATTATGCCTGATGCGCGTAGCGGTTATTGGAACGGGGTATGTGGGACTGGTCTCCGGGGCCTGTTTCTCGGAATTCGGTATCAACGTGGTCTGCGTTGACAAGGACAAGGCTAAAATTGATGCCCTGAAACGAGGCGAGATTCCCATTTTCGAGCCGGGACTGGACGCCCTGGTCGAGAACAACGTGGCCAGCGGAAATTTGACGTTTACCACCTCACTGCCCGAAGCCGTCAAAGGTGCCGAGGCGGTGTTTATTGCCGTCGGCACTCCGAGCCGTCGGGGTGATGGTCATGCGGATTTGAGCTTCGTCTACGCCGTGGCCGAAGAAATTGCCGCCGTGATAGAGGACTATACCGTCATCATTACCAAATCCACCGTCCCGGTGGGGACCGGACGGGAAGTCGAAAAAGTCATTCGTGCGGTTCGCCCCGACGCCGACTTCGATGCGGTTTCCAATCCGGAATTCCTTCGCGAAGGCTCGGCAATCGAGGACTTTATGCGCCCCGACAGAGTGGTCATCGGCACCCAGAGCGAACGGGCACGGGCCGTCATGCGCAAACTGTACCGGCCTTTGTACCTGCGCGAGACACCCATGCTGTTTACCTCCCGGCCGACGGCTGAAATGATCAAATACGCCGCCAACACCTTTCTGGCCACCAAGATCACCTTTATCAATGAAATCGCCGACTTGTGTGAAAAACTCGATGCAGATGTCACCGATGTGGCGACCGGCATTGGCCTGGATGGCCGGATCGGGCGTAAATTCCTGCATGCCGGGCCTGGATATGGTGGTTCATGTTTTCCCAAAGACACCCTTGCGCTGGTTCGCACCGCCCAGGAAGCCAACAGCCCCTTGCGCATTATCGAAAGCGTTGTGGCGGTCAACGATGCCCGAAAACAAGCCATGGCTGAACGCGTTGTACAAGCGTGCGGCGGATCCATCGAGGGTAAAACCATCGCCGTTCTGGGCCTGACCTTCAAGCCCAATACGGACGATATGCGTGATGCCCCCAGTCTGGATATTATTCCAGCCCTTCGCGACCAAGGTGCAACCATCAAGGCTTACGATCCTGAAGGCATGGCCGAAGCCCGCAAATTGCTGGACGACATACACTGGTGCGATGATGCCTATCAGGCAGTGGACCAGGCCGACGCGGTTGTCATTATTACCGAATGGAACCAGTTCCGCGCCCTGGAACTGGACCGGGTCAGAAACCTGATGAAATCCCCGATCATGGTTGACCTGCGCAATATCTATAACCCGGTAGAAATGACCGAAGCCGGGTTTGAATACACCAGTATCGGACGCCCCCAAAAGCAATAATCCAGACAATAGATTCCAGGAGAACACCCCATGGCAAACGCTTTTCCACTCGATCCGGTGATCTTGCGTGAATACGATATCCGCGGCATCGTTGAGCACCAGCTAACGCCTGATGCGGTACGTGCGATTGGTCAGGGGTTTGCCACCATAGCATCGGAGCGCGGCTGCCGCACGGTCGCGGTTGCTTACGATGGCCGGTTAAGCTCGCCTATCCTGGAACAAGCCATGGTCGAAGGTCTGGTTGCCGGCGGACTGGACGTCACGCGGATTGGTCTGGGTCCGACCCCCATGCTGTATTTTGCCGCTCACCATCTGGGGGTAGATGCGGGTGTCATGATTACCGGTTCTCACAATCCGCCGGAATACAACGGCATCAAGTTGGTCTGCCAGGGCAAATCATTCTGGGGACCAGACATCACCGATCTGGGGCAACGTGTCAGGGCAGGTGCCATGAACGGCGCCCCACAGACCCACCCCGGCAGCATCAAAACACAGAGCATCTTTGATGCACACGTAGAGCGAATACTTGCGGACTACCGCGGTGACAAGTCTTTGAAAGTGGCCTGGGATCCGGGCAACGGGGCAGCCGGTGATGTGGTCGTACAATTAACCCAAAAACTGCCCGGCCAGCACTTCCTCATAAACGAAAAAATTGACGGCACATTTCCCAACCATCACCCGGACCCCACGGTGGAAGAGAACCTTGACCAGCTGAAAGATCTGGTAGCTGAGAATAATTGCGACATCGGCATTGCCTTCGACGGGGACGGTGACCGCATCGGGATCATCGATGCACAGGGCAGGGTGCTGTGGGGCGACCAGATTTTAATTCTGCTGGCCCGCGAGGTGCTGGAAGACCTGCCCGGATCGACCATTATTGCCGATGTAAAAACCAGCAGGGCATTTTTCGAGGCCGTCGAAGCCATGGGCGGCAAACCCTTGATGTGGAAGACCGGTCATTCGCTGATTAAAAACAAGATGTATGAAACCGGCGCCCCGCTGGCCGGGGAAATGAGCGCCCATATATTCATCAAGCACCGGTATTACGGTTTTGATGACGCGTCCTATGCCGCGGTCCGCATCCTGTCGATTTTGGCCAGTGGCACCGAAACCCTGGAAGAATTCCATGACAGGCTGCCTAAATATCTCAACACCCCGGAACTGCGTTTCTCTTGCAGCGAAGAACGTAAACAATCGGCAGTCGAAGAGGTTCGCCAACGGGTCTTGCAGATGAGCGATGTAACGGTTCACGAAATCGACGGTGTGCGGGTTGAAAATAGTGACGGATGGTGGTTGTTACGGGCCTCCAATACCCAGGATGTGCTGGTCGCACGGTGCGAGTCAACCACGCCGGAGGGGCTGGAGCGTTTGCAAAGCGAACTGGCATTCCAACTGGAAAGCAGCGGACTGGCTTTACCCAAAAACGGATAGTCGTTATTTTAGCTGATTAATTGATGCGAGCCTGTGCCACTTGCTGGGAAACCGGCAGGCGGACGACCAGGCAGTTTATACGCCGGGTCTTCAAAATCCGGCACGCCTTGTAGGCCTGTTTCTTCGGGATACGGTGGAGCCGTGAGCGGTACAATATCCGGCCATTTTTCTTGACCAGGGGAACCACCGTGACAAACCCGGTGTTGAGCAGCAACGGCACGATCGCCGAGACCTCGTGGGCGACCTCCGCGGCCTGGGATTCTTTTGTGTAAGCACCAACCTGAATACCCCAAGAATATTTACGGGGGATATTATGGTTGCTGAGAGGTTCCTTTAGGTCGGGTATACCAGCCGCGGCCACCACTGTTTTGGCAGTTTTGCCGGTTTTGTCCTGTTTGGTTGGGGCCTTTTCGGCCATCAGAATGCCAAACCCCTTGTCCAGCAGGCTCATCATGTGGGCATTGCGCTTGCTTGAGGAATCACCCCCGAAAACAACGCCGATCAAACGGGTTCCATCACGCACCACCGATGCCACCAGATTAAAACCGGACGCCCGGATATAACCGGTCTTAATGCCATCGGTTCCCTTGTAAGTCTTCAGAAGCTTGTTGTGGTTCTTATGGGTCTTGCCCTTGTATTCGAACTTGGCCATGGAAAATTTGCCATAATACTGAGGGAAATCACGGATTAGTGCCCGCGCCAGGATTGCCATATCATACGCGGTGGACAACTGGCCCCGATGGGGCAGACCGGACGCATTTCGAAACGTGGTGCGGCTCATGCCCAGTTTTCTCGCTTGGGCGGTCATGGCAAGGGCAAACGCCCGTTCTGACTTAGCCAGGCTCTCGCCGACCATGGTCGCCACATCGTTGGCTGATTTGGTGATCAGGGCAGAAATTACGTCACGCACAGCGATTTTTGTGCCACTGCGCAAGCCTAACTTGGAGGATGGCTGGCGTGCCGCACGGCGGGAAACCATCCACTGGGTATGCATGGATATTTCGTGCCGGTCCAGCGCGCTGAAAATCATATAAAGCGTCATCATCTTGGTCAGAGATGCGGGGTAATTACGTGTATCGGCATTAACCGCGTGCAATATGCGCCCGCTATCGGCGTCCAGAATCAGGGATGCATATTTGGCCTGCGCCTGACCGGGCTGCAAAACCAGAACACCAAGTATCAAAGAAAAAACAAAGCCGATTGCCTTCAAGGACGCAAACCTCATCATAGACTCTACCCACATAACCCTGATTATCAATTTTACGTTTGTGTCCGCAGTGTATCTGATCCGTCCACAACATGCCACAAACAAGATACCCACCACAATATACACAGCTCCTGAAAATACTATTAACCACCACAAGTTTATTTATAGCCGCAGCAGGATAAATGTTCACGCTGTCTTAGTGCAATGCACAATAAAAATGAAATTTAAGCGCTAATACATATTTTTATTTAAGCATTTCAATTAGTTATAATTATTGTGCAGTGCACAAAAATTGCTTGACTTTTTGTGTGAACAGGGTTATAAAATCCCCAGAATATGGAACCAGGAATATTGCAAACCCCGTCAAGGACGATGCAAATTCCCATCAGTTCGCCTCATACCCCACTTGTTTCTATAAATATATCATTCAAATTGTTTTCAGGAGTCTCCCATGACCAACACGAAAAAAACCACCGTTTCAAAAGATACCGTTACCAAAGTCGTCGAAGCCAACGTCGCCAAAGCCGTTGACGTGGCCGTAAAAACCAGCGAAAAAGTCTCGAAGAAAGCTGCCAGCATCAGCAAAGAGCAGGTTGCCGCAGCTACCAAAGCCGGCAACGAAGCTTCTAAATCCTATGATGACTACGTATCCTTCAGCACCGCAAACTTCGACGCAGCGCTGAAAGCCAGCACCATTATGATGCAGGGCGTACAGGATATCAGCAAAGCATGGGCCAGCCTTGCCGAAACGTCATTTGAAAAAAATGCCGTCGTCGCCAAGAAATTCCTCGCTAGCAAATCCGTTGACGATGTGGCTGCCTTGCAGGACGATTTCACTGCCAGCTTCGAGGCCGCCGTTGTGGATGGTCAGAAACTGTCCGACATGGGCGCAAAGCTTGCCGAAACCGCTTCGGTACCCCTGAAATCCCGCATGGACGAAACCGTTGCAATCTTTACCAAGGCAGTTGCCGCTTAATCAAGCCTGACCAGTCCAGTACAAACGATCCCGGTGATGCACGTCACCGGGATTTTTTTGTCTGTCCGTGATGAAATATGATGTCACCCTGATTATAAGAGCTTTGTTTAAATAGCCTGACATAGTGAAAAATCAATATTTTCATGGTATGATGTATTAATATCTTTAATGCAGGGTTCCTTCTCCAGGACTACGTGCCTATATAACATTTACCGGTGATACAACCTGATCGACAGAATATTGATTATGCAAAAAAAGAATATCTGCATCGAACCTGTTAAACACGCCGCCAAAGCTGGCGTGGTGGTGCGAGGGCTTAGCGATCCCCCCGCCATAATGCCCGTCATAATGTCCGAAATCGTACCCGGCATCATGACCGGCCCAAAAAAAGGTGTACCCCGTCAACCGAGCAACCCCGATGATCAGAATCCTGAAACCGGCATCGCCATAAAAGAACGGGTGAAAACTAAAAAACCGTCCATGTACAAGGTCTTGCTGCTCAATGACGATTACACGCCTATGGAATTTGTGGTAAGCGTTCTGGAAAAATATTTCGCCATGACCACCCAGGAAGCCACAGAGATTATGCTGAATGTGCACCAGCACGGTGTGGGAATTTGTGGTATCTTTACCTATGAAATTGCAGAAACCAAGGTCACCCAGGTGATGACCGTGGCGCGCAAGCAGGAACACCCCTTACAATGCACCATCGAGAAAGATAGCAATGATTAAAACCAAAGCCCCGTTACCAGAGCACACCAGGAAGGCATACAGTCCATGTTATCGGTAAATCTTGAGCAAACCCTGCATCGGGCATTGGCCTATGCAACCGAGTACCGCCATGAATATGCCACCCTGGAACACCTGTTGCTGGGCCTGACCGATGATCCCGATGCCCAGGCCGTATTTAATGCGTGCGGTATTGATCTGGAAGAATTACGCCTCAGCCTGCTTGAATTCGTCAATGAGAACCTGGGTGACATCACCAAGGCCGAGATAAGCGAACCGCAGCCCACGGCTGGCTTCCACCGGGCCATCCAGCGTGCCGTGATCCATGTGCAATCTTCCGGCCGCGAAGAGGTAACCGGTGCCAATGTACTGGTCGCCCTGTTGTCGGAACGTGAAAGCCACGCGGTTTATTTCCTGCATATCCAGGACATGTCACGCCTGGATGCGGTGAATTACATTTCTCACGGCATCGCCAAAATTCCCGGAAAAACCGAATCCAGACCCGTTCACGGCCAAAATGAACAAGACGAAGATGAAGATATCGTCCATCAGGGCCAGGAAGCCGTCGATGCCTACTGCGTCAATCTGAATGCCAAAGCCGCAGAAGGCCGCATTGATCCGCTGATCGGTCGGCAAAAAGAGGTTAATCGCACCATTCAGGTGCTCTGCCGCCGCAACAAGAACAACCCGTTGTATGTTGGTGACCCCGGGGTTGGCAAGACCGCCATCGCCGAAGGGCTGGCCAAGCGGATCGTCGATGGTGACGTGCCCGAAGTCTTGCTCGACAACACCATTTACGCCCTGGATATGGGCGCATTGCTGGCCGGCACCCGATATCGAGGTGATTTCGAGGAACGCCTCAAGAACATCATGTCAGAACTTGAAAGTGACACGCAAAGCATTCTTTTTATTGATGAAATTCATACAATAATCGGGGCAGGGGCGACCTCTGGCGGGGCCATGGATGCCTCTAATATCCTGAAACCAGCCTTGCAGAAAGGCTCGCTCCGATGCATGGGTTCGACCACCTACAAGGAATACAGAAACCATTTTGAGAAAGACCGCGCCCTGGTTCGACGTTTCCAGAAAATCGATGTGAACGAACCGTCGGTCTCCGATACCATCAAAATCCTCAAGGGCCTGAAACCCTATTTCGAGGAACACCACAAGGTGCGCTATACCAGCTAAGCCATCAAGGCCGCGGTGGAGCTTTCTGATCGCTATATTACCGACCGCAAGTTACCGGACAAGGCCATCGATGTGATCGATGAAGTTGGTGCTTCACGTATGCTGCTGGCTAAAAACAAGCGACGCAAGACCGCAACCCTGAAGGACGTCGAGAACGTGGTGGCCATGATCGCCCGCATCCCGCCCAAGACCGTATCGAGCAACGACCGCGAAGCCCTGCGAACCCTGGAACGGGATCTGGGGACCGTCGTGTTCGGACAGGACAAGGCCATTAAAGAGCTGTCCAGTGCTATCAAACTGGCCCGCGCCGGTTTGCGCGAACCCAACAAACCCGTTGGATCATACCTGTTTTCCGGCCCGACCGGGGTCGGCAAGACCGAGGTCGCCCGCCAACTTGCCAAAGTGCTGGGTGTGGAACTGGTGCGTTTTGACATGTCGGAATACATGGAGCGGCACTCTATCTCGCGGCTGATCGGCGCACCGCCCGGCTACGTGGGATTTGATCAGGGCGGCTTGCTGACCGACGCGGTGGACAAAACCCCCCATGTGGTCTTGCTGCTCGATGAAATAGAAAAAGCCCACCCTGACCTGTTCAATATACTGTTACAGGTTATGGATCACGGCAAGCTGACCGACCACAATGGCAAGAGCGTGGATTTCCGCAACGTGATTCTGATCATGACCACCAACGCCGGGGCTTCCGAAATCGCCAAGCCGCCGATCGGTTTCGAGCGCGAGAAACGTGTGGGCGACGATCAGGAAGCTATTGAAAAGCTGTTTACACCGGAATTCAGAAATCGTCTGGATGCCACCATTTCCTTCGCCGCCTTGTCGCCAAACGTGGTTTCACGGGTGGTTGACAAATTCATCATGGAACTGGAAATGCAGCTCGAAGATCGCAACGTAATTATCGAACTGACAGATGCTGCCCGTAAATGGCTGGCGACAAAGGGTTATGACGAGACATTCGGGGCCAGACCGCTGGCCCGGGTCATTCAGGAACACATCAAAAAACCCCTGGCCGAAGAACTATTGTTTGGCAAACTTGCGAAAGGCGGGGTGGTTGTGGTCAAGATAGAAAAGGGCAAGATCGCCTTCGGCTATGCACAAGACGATAAAACCCCGCCCACCAAGCGACCAAAAGACAAGGTTCCCGCCCTGGTGGATAAATAAAGCAGTTAACTTAGCCAGAGCCAGGATGCTAGAGCACGGGCTGGATTGATAATTCCTGTCTGGCTTGCTGAATAATCTGTATTGCCGAACTGAGAAACAGCCCTGCCATTAGTGCTGCAACAATCAGATCGGGCCAGGCTGTGCCTGTGATCCATACAGCACCTGCGGCCACCAGAACCGCAACATTTCCAATCGCATCATTCCGACTGCACAGCCAGACAGATCGTACATTTGCATCACCGTCCTTAAAGCGTAAAAGGATCAGGACACTTGCAAGATTGGCGACCAGTGCCAGCAAACCTATGGTCGCCATGACCTCAGCTTTTGGCACACCGAGGACAAAGACCTGATAAACAGTCGATCCGAGAATCCAGCTCCCCATACCCGCAAGACTTAACCCTTTTATCAGCGCGGCCGTGGCTCGAACCCGCAGAGACATTCCGATGACGTATAAACTCAAGGCATAGGTCATGGTATCGCCGAGAAAATCCAGCGCATCGGCCTGCAAAGCCCTGGACCCGGCAAATGCTCCGGCGGCTATCTCGACGACAAACATGACAGCATTGATCACAATGACAATCCAGAGGGCGCGCTTGAATTGTGGCGATATGCCGTCGAATTTCGGTTCATTATTACAGCAAATGGCACTCATAGTGGAATATTCCCTCTTGCATTACGTCAGTATATGAACATTATAAATGCTCTAGTAACTATAGGTTCAAGGAGTTTTCTCCATGGCTGGTCCCTTAACCATTGGCCGGGTCGCCAAAGCGACACTATGCAAAGTCCAAACGGTCCGTTATTACGAAAAAATTGGCATTCTCCCGTCACCCGGTCGATCTGCCGGAAACCAGCGTATATACGAGCAGAGTCACATTGAACGATTGGCTTTTATCCGCCATGCCCGTGATCTGGGGTTCACGCTCAAAAGTGTTCGCGAGCTATTGAGCCTGGCTGACCAGCCTGATCAACCATGCGACGTCGCCGATACTATCGCGCGCAAACACCTCTTACAGGTCGAAACCCGCCTTGAAAGGCTTCTGTCATTGAAAACAGAGCTGAAAAGGATGATACACCAATGCAAAGGCGGTCAGATCTCCGATTGTCGGATTATTCAGGTGTTGCATGACCACCACCTATGCCTTGGTGGACACCAGTAAAATAATACTGTGCCAGGCTCAGAACATGTTTATTTGATGCCCACCGGAAATGCTTCAGCTCAGTCGCTTGATCAGGCTTGAGGTGTCATAGCGGTTGCCACCGGCTTGCTGGATTTCGCTATAAAACCGGTCTACCAGTTCGACCACGGGCAAGGTGGCACCGTTGCTCTGGGCCTCATTCATGGCGATGCCCAGATCCTTACGCATCCAGTCGACGGCGAAGCCGAATTCAAATTCGCCCTCGATCATGGTCTTGTAGCGGTTGTCCATCTGCCACGACCCGGCGGCCCCCTTGGAGATCACCTCGATTGTAGCGTTCATGTCCAGACCGGCACGCTGGCCGAAAGCGATACCTTCCGACAGGCCCTGAACCAGACCGGCGATGCAGATCTGATTGACCATCTTGGCTAACTGGCCACTGCCGGCAGGGCCAAGCAATCGCTGCATCTTGGCATAGCTTTCAATAACCGGTACGGCCTTGTCGTAAGCGTCCTGTTGACCACCGATCATCACGGTCAGGGCGCCATTTTCGGCACCGGCCTGACCGCCCGAAACGGGCGCGTCAATAAACCCGAAACCGGCGGCGTTGGCATCGCGCTCGATCTCGCGCGCAATCTGGGCTGAGGCCGTGGTATGATCGACCAGTGTGGCTCCCTTGCTCATGCCAGCCAGTACGCCCTGATCACCATAGGTCACACTGCGGATGTCATCATCGTTACCCACGCACATACAGACGATCTCGGCCCCGTCAACAGCCTCCGCCGGGGTTGGGGCAAAACTTCCACCATGCTCAGCAGCCCATTTTTCGGCCTTTGCTGTGGTCCGGTTATATACCGTGACCTGAAATCCGGCTTTTTGCATGTGACCTGCCATGGGGTAACCCATGACACCGAGACCGATAAACGCTGTTTTCATAATTTTTTCCGTATGATTGGTTGTGAAGTATTATTCATCCCATAACAGGGTTCGAAGAGAGTGCCACGATGGCTTGTCCGGTGCAATCATCAGATATCCATCAGACATACCTTGTGTTGCATCATATGATGCAGCATCTGGCAAAAACCCCTGAAAACATCCCAGTTCTTCGCCGATCAGGCTGCCCGGCGCATGATCCCAGGGTTTCAGGTGGAATGAAAACTGTACAAAGTCCAGCTCACCCAACGCCAGGTTCATATATTCCCGCCCGCAACATCGGTAATGGGGCACGATCCGGGGCAGGGGGGTATGACCGGCCTGGTGGATTTCATCGTAGCGTTTGACCAGTCGTTTGCTCAAGGTTCCGCACAAATCCTCGATAGGCTGCCCGGCTTTCTGCACCCCCAATTGCTGATCTTCACACCACACACCACCGCCCCGCAGGGCATGACACATCACCCCCTCGATCGGGTTATAAATCCAGCAAGCTTGAACCTGACCATGGTTGAGAAAGGCCACCATGACCGCAAAACAGGCTTTCCCCGAGGCAAAATTATTGGTCCCGTCGATGGGATCTATGATCCACACCGGGCCGTTTGATCCGGTCAGCTTCATCAGGTCCGGATCTTTTTCAATGCTTTCTTCACCCAGAATGGCTGAACAGGGTAATAGTTCCAGAAACTGGCGGGCCAGTTCTGTTTCCGTTTCAATATCGGCGATGGTAACCAGTTCGCCCCGGCTTTTTTTGCGGATATCATGCTCCGCGAGGGCCTGAAAACGCGGCATGACTTGCTCGGCGGCCGTTTGGGCAATAATTGTCGAAACGGTTTCTATATCAATCTTCGTATGGGGTAATTTCATAACAACACCATAAGTCCCCACCCTGATCAAGACCAGCACCTTGGCATCGGCCTTGGGAAGGCTCATATAATAAGTCATGTCTAAAAATCTTCCGCCAACCACCATCAAAATTCTTGATAGCATTGCTGAGGTCCCGGCCCGCCAATGGGACGAATGTGCCGGGTCCAACAACCCCACCTTGAGCCATGCTTTCCTCTCGGCCCTGGAAGACAGCGGTTCGGTGCGGGCTGAAACCGGCTGGCTGCCAAGGCATCTGGCGGTTTATGATGATGCGGGCATATTGGCAGCGGCCACGCCGCTCTATCTCAAGGGCCATTCGTATGGTGAATACGTGTTCGATTGGGGCTGGGCCGATGCTTTTGAGCGGGCGGGGGGACAGTATTACCCCAAGCTGCAATCGTGTGTGCCCTTCACACCCGTAGGCGGGCCACGGCTGCTCATACGGTCCGGTAGCGATGAAACAGAGCGTCACTACGGTGATATCCTGATCAGCGGCATGATCGAGCTTTGTGAACGCTCCGGCGTATCGTCCATTCATGTGACATTCCCCAATAAGCACGAATGGCAGCATTTCGCTAATCGCGGGTTCCTGCAACGCACCGGCGAGCAATTCCACTGGCACAATGACGACTACGCATCGTTTGATGATTTCCTGGTCAGCCTGTCATCAAGGAAACGCAAGAACATCCGCAAAGAAAGGGAAAAAGTCGCCCAGCTAGGCCTGGAATTTCGCGCCCTGAGCGGTGCTGAACTGACCGAGCAGGTCTGGGATATCTTCAACGGGTTTTATAACGATACATCGGACCGAAAATGGGGAGAGGCCTATCTGACACGGACTTTTTTTTCCATGTTATCCCAGCGCATGGCTGAAAATGTGGTGCTCATTATGGCCTATGAGGATAACCGGCCCGTGGCCGGAGCGCTCAATCTGATCGGCGGGGACGTTCTGTATGGCCGAAACTGGGGCTGTAATACGGATTTTAAATATTTGCATTTTGAATGCTGTTATTATCAAGCCATTGACTATGCCATCGCCCACAAATTAAAAAGGGTGGAAGCCGGGGCGCAAGGCCCCCATAAACTGCAACGCGGCTATCTGCCAGTGAAAACCTATAGTGCACACTGGATCAGAGACCAGGGACTGCGCCAGGCCATCGAACAATTCCTGGACAGCGAGCGTCGGCAGGTCGATCATGAAATCCACGTCCTGAACAGCCATTCACCTTTCCGCAGCACGGACCCGTCGTGAAGATAACCGGCACATGAACCCATCAAATACACGGAGATTCATTCTTCGTTAACCTTGTTCTGCCAAAATTTAAGGCATGAATAATGATATTTTCCATATGCCCGGTATGCGGCTCGTATGCGCCATCCTTTTGATGGCCGGTATGGTGCTGTTATTTTTGCGTATGCCCGCCCAGGCAGCCGAACGCTGTGTCAAACTATCACGGGTTTCCGGTTATGAGACCCTGGTCAATACCTGTGGCAGTTGTCGCAACATTCGGGTTAATCGTGATCGCAGCGGGGTGGCTTTGCCGACCGCGCGTTCCTTCCAGATGACCGCTTTCAAAAAGCAGGATCTCTTTTTCAAAGGCCCCGGCCGGACCCGGATTATCAGTGATGAGGCCTGCGGCCTTGAAAACGGCGTGAACCAGTCCGCCAAACGCAAGGCCGAAGACCAGCTCAAATCCTGTATCGTGCCGGTCCAGACCCAACGCGGTATCGTCATGGCAAATGGTTGTACAAGCTGTCGCAAGATCATCGTTAAACGTCAATTCGCCGAGGGTGGCAACACCCTGACACCTTACACGTTCCAGGCAAAGGGTGTCCTGGCCCTGGAAAGTGATGGTGCCATCAATGCCCAGATTATCGATGACAAACCCTGTAAGCTTTAAATCACCTGAGCACCAACGATGATTGACCATACCGGAATTACGGTCAGCAACCTCTCCATCAGCAAGGCATTTTACAGTCAGATCCTGGCAACCCTGGGGTTTGTTGTGTGCACGGAAAAATCAAATACCATCGGTTTTGGTGTACGGACAGGCCATGGCCTGTCAAACGATCCGGGCGGTGAGTTCTGGATCGGTCAGGGTGTTCCCATAACACCCCGTCTGCACATCGCTTTCAATGCAGCCACACGGGCCCATGTAGATGCTTTTTATGCAGCCGGATTGCTGGCTGGCGGCATCGCGAATGGGGCGCCCGGGCTTCGGGCTATCTATCATGCGACCTATTATGCAGGATTTATCCTCGATCCTGATGGCTATAACATTGAAGCGGTTTGCCACACTAAGTAACCATATGATGCAACGAGCTTGTGACGGACTGACTTAGGGTCAGGACCCTAGAATAAACTGATCTTAAGTTTGGGTGATGGCGTATATATATCCACGATTTCCCATACATACATGCTGAATTTGGGACCCCGTGTGGGGTAACTCAGCACCCTGGTTGCATTGTGTGATTCCACCTTGGCATCGGTTATCAGCCTGATCTGACCTTGCGTATCCAGGCCCATTTTGGCCAGTTGAGTGCGTTGTGATTTGTTCGGCGCGGCCCCGGCCAGGTGAATGGTGCCGTCCGTCTTCACATAACGCAGACTCAGCATATTTTCATTACGTTGCAAAAAGGTGACAAACTTTGCCTGCATGATATCGCCGGATCGTTCCCAGTGAACCTGAAAAACGCCCTGTTTAAGGTATTTCACCGTTTTCATTGAGGACCCCCGTGCCAGACTCCCCCGCAAAATCTCTGCTCTGCCCCTTATATCGGCCGGTTCGATCGTTTTATTCAAGATATCCTCATACAAGGGTACTTTCACAATATAACCATCGAAAATCATACTGTAGAAACCACCGCGTGTGATCTCAATCTCCGCATCGAAACGCAAGGGCATGTAACATCCGTTCAGGATGAACCCCATAATCAACAGCGATATACAGAACCTGATTTTTTTAACACAATGCATTTTGTTACTCTTCTACAGCCCTCAGCCAACGGGCCTCAGCCAGTGAACATTTTGCCAAACAATAAACAGAAATATTCAACATCACAATTTTTTTACCACAACTGGTTTCACTATTGTCGCGGCCCAGACACGTGAAAACAATTTCACATCAAAAAAGTTCAGCGAAATTAAACACATACAGTGTTTTATGATTTGATCGTAAGATTGTTTAAATATTATTGGTCTTGACTATAAGATATTTCTTAATGGGAACTAATCTGTTATGAGAGTAGTCTTAATAAATATTACACAGTAACAATTTATAGAACATAACCATATAGATAAGATACAATTCGTATTCAAAAAAGCAGGGACAAGTGTATACATGGCATTTACTGTCAAATTCTGGGGCGTCAGGGGAAGCATAGCCTGTGCGACACCGAACCATATGCGTTATGGTGGCAATACCAGTTGCATTGAAGTGATGTGCAGTGATTACCGCTTAATTCTCGATGCGGGAACGGGTATAAGACAACTCGGTATCGAGATGCAGAAGCTCAACACCGATAATTTTCATATTTTGCTGACCCACACCCACTGGGACCATATCAACGGCTATCCGTTTTTTGCACCATCCTACAACAATAAACTACACATTGATGTCATGGCCGGTCACCTGACGGATAAGGGGGGTATTCAAAAGGTGCTTTCAGCCCAAATGGATAACCCCATGTTCCCCATTCCATTGGAGGCCATGACGGCCGACACCCAATATTCTGACTTCACGCCCGGCGACTCGTTCATGCTAACCAAGGCCGTTGGCCTGAAAACGGCTAATCTCAACCACCCTAACGATGCCACGGGTTACCGGATAGAACATGAAGGCAAGTCTATTGTCTATATTACCGATACCGAACACGTTCCCGGCAAGCCTGACCAGAATATTCTTGGTTTGATTGAGGGTGCGGATCTGGTCATTTACGACAGCACCTATACGGAAGAAGAATTCCCAGAAAAAATTGGCTGGGGCCATTCAACCTGGAACGAAGGGGTTCGGCTGTGTCGGGCAGCCAACGTCAAACGCATGGCCATATTCCACCACGACCCCGAACATTACGATGATTTCATGGATGACATCGGCGTTGTATCACACGCGGAATGGGCGGGAACCTTCGTGTGCCGTGAAGGCATGATTCTCGACATCCACAATCTTGAAGATATCAAGTAAGTCGATCGCGCAAACAGTGTCTTGTTGTATGTGGTGCTTATTGTGTAGCGGTGCTTGCCGCGGGCTATTCTCCGATCGAAAGACCCTGACTGTTATCAGATGAGCCTTGCCCGTCGTTCTGGTCATCGTCGGTGGCCTGAATATTAGCCTGATCCTGGGTCATTCTGGCCACCAAATCATCGGTGAATGCACGTTGTTTCTTATTCATTATCGTAACGGCGATATTAACCCGGCGGTTTATTTTCTGGTTTTCCACAATGGCCCGACCGTTTTCATCCCGGTTGGGCACCTTGGGCTGGGTTTCTGCCAAGCCGGATGTTTTCAGCCGATGGGCAAAGACACCTTCACTAATGAAATAACGTACAACAGAAGATGCCCGTGCGGCAGACAGCTCCCAGTTGGAGGGGAACATTTCTGTACTGATAGGATCATCGTCGCTGTGGCCTTCGACCTCAATCATGTAATAATCATAACGCGGGGCAGAAATGACCTGCACAAGATTCTGTAATACCGGAATAGCGGCCTCTCTTAACTTGGCTTTTCCGGGCTGATAAAAGGCACCGGCCTGTAATTCTATATTCAGACCCCGTCGATCGGTGGATATCCTGATCACCTGGTCGGCCTGCATATCGGTCGCCACGTCCTGCAAGATAATTTGTAATTCATTGATCGGACTTGACTCGTCGCGGTTGCCGACCTCGCTTTTGATGGCGGCAGAAGCGGCTTCATAGGCAGGCAGGTCAAATTCGGCAAAGGTCAGCAACATGACGAAGAAAGCCATCAACAGCGTAATGGCATCAGCGTAAGTCATCATCCAACTTTCGTCGGGAACTTCTTCTACATCATCGTCCATGACAACCTTCCATATCCTGCAGACAGAACAGCTATATAATTACCGGATAATTCCAGGCACTTTATCTACGCATTTTATCAATATTAAAGTGCAGGGACGGATCAAGATAACTGTTCATCTTGTCTTGAATATACCGCGGGCTGCGCCGTTCAGCCAGCAACGACAGTCCTTCACACAACAGTATATTCCGAAACCGCACGATCTGTTCACGTTGCTGGACCTTGTCGGCAACAGGTAACAGAAACAACCGGGCAAATATCACCCCGTAAAGGGTGGTCATCAGCGCCACGGCCAGACCGGCACCCAAGGCACTGGGATCGCCCCCCATACTGTCGAGCATAATCACAAGGCCGATCAGTGTGCCGACCATACCAAAGGCCGGGGCGGCGGCCCCCATGTTCCGTAAAATCTTGACCTGAATGGTGTTGCGGCCATAGGTGGTATTGATCAGGTTGGTCAAAATCTCGCGAACTTCCTCGCCGGTATAACCACTGACCACCATATCGATGCCGTATTTAAGGAATCGGTCGCCGCGAACTGATTTTTTACTTTCACTTTCCAGTGCCGGCAGACCTTTTTTCTGAACCGTATATGCCCACTTGATGATGCGGCCAACTTCGGTTTTCAGCAAATTACGGCCAATTTTAGCGGTAAAGAAAATTTTATATAATAATCTGAGGGACAAGATGACATACCGGGGCTCGTAGGAAATAAAGGTCGCCCCCAATGTGCCACCAACCACCATGAGAAAACTCGATGCACTCAGGAAGATTGCGTAATTGTCTGTATTCAACGCAATGGCGCTGAGGAACAAACCCATGGAAAAAAATAAACCAATAATTGTCGCTAACGACATAAACTATCCCCTGCTTCTATATAACCTCCGGAAGTGTCTCAGCCATTCCGGCTATACCACGATCTTGTAATATTTAACGGTACCGTTATTTTCTAGCATACAGACAAAGACTTAACAGAAATTTATGCATCAATCTATATTTTACCGCACACAATAAAATCAACGCTCCCTGAATGCCTCATCCTTCAGTTTCAGCACAGGTTTGATTAAATACTGCATGATGGAACGAGTGCCAGTTTCAATGTCAATACTGGCCTGCATCCCCGGTGTAATTGGCAGATCACCTGGGTTGGCACCCAGGTAGGTTCGCTCGGTTTCCACCACAACCCGGTAATAAGGCTCGCCGCTGTCATCAAGCGTCGTATCGGGTGCAATGGAAGATACACGCCCGAGCAGGCCACCATAACGGGCATAATCGTAAGTAGAAATTTTGACCATGGCTTCCTGGCCCACTTCCACATAACCACGATCTGTGGGGCTCAGGCGGGTCTCGACAACCAGTTGGTCCCCGGTGGGGACGATTTCCAAAATAGTATCGCCACCCCTCACAACACCGCCAATGGTGTTATAGACCAGGTTCTTGATGATGCCATCGATGGGGCTTTTGATCTCTGCGCGAACTCCTTGCTGGAGGGCCTGAGACAACAATTCAGATATCCGGGCAATTTTCTGTTCGCTGTCAACCAGGTCTTCCTTGGCGGCGCTGCGGAATTTCTTTTGCACCTCGGATACTCGTTCATTGGCTTCGGCAACCGCCGCAAGGGCGCGAGGAATAGAAGGCCCTATACTGCTCAGTTCACCGTCCAGGGTTTCCATTTCGGCTTCCAGTTCCAGATGTTCGATTCTGGCTGTCAGGCCTTCCGATAACAAAGACTCTGAAATCAGGAATCGTTCCTTGGCTAATCTGAGGTTTTTGGAAATGGCATTGCGTTGGGCTTCCAGTTCCTTGACCTCCTGTTCTTTCTGCACAACCTGTTCTCGCATGATGTTCATGGATGAGTCCAATTCAGTCATCCGGGCTTCAAAGGTCTGAATTTGTGATTGAACCATATCCGGTCGGCGTTCGGCGGCTTCACTGGAAAAATCAAGTGGTACACCGCTCGCCTCGGAGACAAAACGCGCATGGGCCAGAGTTTCACTATCGAGGCGCACCTGCAACTCCTCCACATTGGTTCCGCCCGAACCAAGGTCTAGCTGTAACAGGGGATCTCCTTCTTTTACGTAATCACCTTCACTGATATAGATTTCTTCAATGATCCCGCCTTCAAGGTGCTGAATGGTCTTGATCTTGCCCAAGGGGATAACCTCACCGGAAACCACGGCGAATTCTTCCAGTTCGGCGAAATAGGCCCAGACCATCATAACGAGCATAAAGATCATCATGGGCCAGGCCAACAGGCGCCATGTGGGCATGGGATGACGTTCAATCAACGAGGTGAGCGGCGACTGAGCGGCGCTGTTACCACGCGATGAGCCCATGGAAGGGCGAGATTCTGCAAAAGCCATGTGCTAAGTCCTTCCGTTTACCTCAGGGCGAGCTTTTTTTGTCGCGTGTCAGGGATGTGAGTGCATCATTATAGGGATCGGCCGTGCGTTCCCCCTCCGGGAGAGGGGCCGGTGCATCAGCTTGTTTCGCCGGTGCCGGTTGTGCTTGTTGGGTCGGTGCCGGTTGTGCTTGTTGGGTCGGTGCCGGTTGCACCTGTTTCGGCTGCTGCTGTGGGGCTGGCGCAGGTTTATTCCGGGACCTGCCCATTGGCCGCACCGCCGATTTGCTTTCATTTTGCGCAACCTGTTTTTGTCTCACCTGGCTTGATTCGGCTGCTTGCGGCGAGGCTGGAGCCGCAGCCGGTGCGGGGGTTGGTGCGGGGATCGGTGCAGGAATTGGTGCAGGAGCCGCAATGGGGGCCGGTGGTGGTGGCGGAGATGGCACAGGCGGCGCTGCCACTGGGGCGGGTGCAACTGGGGCTGGTGCAACTGGGGCGGGTGCGACTGGTGGGGCTGGGACGACTGGTGGAGCAGGGACCGGGGCTGGCGGGGGTTCAGGTGCGGGTGCAACGGGCGCGGCGGCTGGAGAGGGCCGGGATTTTCCAGCGCCGAACAACTGGGGCAAAATATCCTTGGCTGTCCCAGCCAGCGCTATTTTGCCCTTGTCCAGAGCCACCAGATTATCACAAGCCGCCAGCAGAATGGGACTATGGGTAATAATGATGACCGTGTGATTTTGACACAGCTCTTTCAACGTATCACGCAGGTCTTGCTCGGCGTGACGGTCCAGAGAACTGGACGGTTCATCAAGCAACAAGACCGATGGGTCGCCGATCAGTGCACGTGCGATGGCGATACGCTGGCGTTGGCCACCCGACAACATGCGCCCGGCCTCGCCGATATCAGAGGCATAACCATCGGGCAGGTCAATAATAAATTCATGAACACCGGCGGCCTTGGATACGGCAATAATCTGTTCATCACTGGCGTTCGGGAAACGGTGGGTGATATTGTCACGAACCGTACCGGCAAACAGGGTACTTTCCTGTGGCACATACCCCATCCACTGGGCCAGTTCGGGCCGCGAGAACTGACTTATATCAGCCCCGTCGAACAGCACCCGGCCATTACCGGGCCGGTACAACCCTTGAATTAACTTCAACAGGGTTGTCTTGCCGCTGCCATTGCGACCCACCAGCGCGTGCATACGGTTTTCCAAAAAAGACACCGATACATTGTCACACACCGGACGGGTGCCTTTTATATAGGAAAAATCAAGATTGAAACATTCGATCCGACCCTTGGGTTTGCTGAGGGTGACCTCGCTGACCATGCGTTCGCTTTCGATGGCAAAAATATCGCCCAGCCGTTTAACCGCAAGCCGGTAACCACTATAGGTCCGCCACTGGCTGACCAACTGGTTCAACGGTCCCAGCAACCGGCCCGACAGCATATTGGCGGCAATCAGCGATCCCATGGTCATATCCTGGGAAATAATCATCAACGCCCCGGCGGTGGTCATGAACAAACTGGTGGACATGGTCAGTGTCTGGCCCAGATTGGTGTATTTATCGGTTCTCGCACCGCGAGTAATGGCGTTTTCAATATTGTGGGCGTGGCGTTCTTCCCATAGGGGTCGCATGGCACCTTCCAGCGCCAGGGCCTTGATGGTGGCCCGTCCGTTAATCATCTCGGCAATCAGGCTATCACGGTCCTGCGAGCTGTTGCGTTCCTCTGAGTTGGCCTGGCCCATGACCGCTCCGGCCCGCCAGGTCACGATCAGAAACAGCGGGATGATTATCGCCAGCACCCAGACGATGGGCGTAGCAATAACGGCGATCAACGCGAAGAACAGAATGGCAAAAGGCAGGTCGCAGAGTAAAATTGCCGGGGCACCGGAAAGGGTATTGCGCACCACATCCACATCGCGAAACATGGATTGCCAGTCATTTGACGACCGGGATTCCAGAACATTGAGCGGTACAGAGGTAAATTTGCTGAAAACGGCCTGTCCGACCTCAACGTCAACCCGCATGGCCACCGTCTGCATGATCCGCGATCGCGACTGGCGCAGCACATATTCGAATATAAAAACCACGATCATACCGAGAACCAGACCTTGCAGGGTGCTGATCCCGGAATGTTGGATAACCCGGTCGTAGACCTGCAAGGTAAATATGGGCACAGCAAGGGCCAGAATATTGACAAATGCAGACATCACCAAAACTTCACGAAACACAGGTCTCAGTGATTTCATCAGCGGTTTTATCCACGATTTTCGTGTTTTATCTGCCATATTGTTTCAAAAACAGTTTCATTATTTCACGCAATGTACATAATACCCAATCATACCTGTTTAAATAGTTAAATATACAGACTTGATCCTGACGGGTTCGCTTTAAAAACTAAATGCTGTTATAACATTATCATCATTGGACAAAGATCCAGATACAGGGAGGCGACAACAGGGCACGATGGGTATACTTAAACGCATTTTCCGTAGTGTTTTCAGCTTTGACAGACTGGTCGGAATGGCACTGCTGTTCAGCTTTCTGACGATCTATTACATCGACCCTTACCCCGTAGAGTTCGCCCGCAACAAAACCTTCGATTTTTTCCAGGATCTAAACCCCCGGCCCATTCCAGCACCCGGCAAGAGCCCCGTCGTCATCATCGACATTGACGAAGAAAGCCTGGGCATCATCGGTCAGTATCCCTGGCCACGGAATATCTACGCCCAAATGCTGCAAAACCTTTTTGCCATGGGCGTCGGCGTGGTTGGCTTCGATATTTCGTTCCCTGAACCCGACAGGATGAATCCCCAGGTGATTGCCAAATCCCTGAGCGGTCTGGACGAAGAAACAAAGGCAAAGATCAGCAAACTTGCCGGCAACGACGAGGCTTTTGCCAATATCCTGCGCCGAACCCGCGTGGTTCTGGGACAGGCTACGTATTGGGAGGAACTGAATACGGATAAAGGACCGCCGGTTAAAAAATCCGTCGCCACCAGAAAGCTTTCCAAAAACGCCCGGGACCCCGTGTTATTACTGCCAACGGCACCGTCACTGGTGCGCAACATTACGTTGCTGGAACAGGCCACCGCCCATAAATTTGGCGGTCAGGGTATCTTGTCGCTGGTTCCCGAAGGCGATGGCATTGTCCGTCGACTGCCGACACTTTTTGCCTATGACGGTCACATGTTCCCGACCCTTGGTCTTGAGATGCTGCGTCTGGCAACCGGACGCCAGACTACGCTGGTCGAGGTTAACGATGCTGGTATCAATGCGGTGGCCGTCACCAAAGGATTGAAGCTGCGAACCGATAAAATTGGCCGGGTCTACCCGTATTTCTCCAGAACAGATAGATCCAAGTACATTTCAGCCCATGAGGTCCTGAGCGGCGTGGTCGATCCGGCCCGCATCAAGGGTAAACTGGCGTTGATCGGCACCTCGGCTGTGGGGCTGCTCGATATTCGGGCAATCCCCACCGAAGGGGTTATTCCCGGGGTCGAAGTGCACGCCCAGTTCCTGGAAAATGCTTTCGAGAAGACCTTTCTGGAGCGGCCTAACTACGCACAGGTTGCCGAGCTGTTCCTGATTATGTGTGGCGGTATCTTGATGATCATCCTGGTACCCTGGGTCGGGGCCAAATGGGCGCTGGTGATCTTTACCATGATCGCCGGTGGAGCAGGGGGCATGTCGTGGTATATGTTCATCGAACACAAAATGCTGTTCGATGCGGTATTTGCCGTGGCCTCCATATTGCTGCTCTACACGGCCATGACCTTTACCGGGTACGCCCGCGAAGAAGCCCAGAAAAAAGCTACCCGGGATGCATTTTCCAAATACCTGTCGCCCGATATGGTCAGCCGGGTCGCCGAAAACCCCGATGAATTGAAGCTCGGCGGCGAGACCCGTGAACTGACCCTGCTGTTTTGTGACGTGCGCGGGTTCACCACCATTTCCGAACAATTTACCCCGGAAGGCCTGACCAGCCTGATCAACAAACTGCTGACCCCACTAACCAACGAAATTCTCGATCGCCAGGGCACGGTAGACAAATACATGGGTGATTGCATCATGGCGTTCTGGAATGCGCCGCTTGACGATGTAAAACATGCCCAGAATGCCTGTGAATCAGCCCTGGCCATGATCGAGGATATGGGCCCGCTCAACGAATTGCTCGAACGTGAGGCCAAGGAAGAGAACCGCTTGCATATTCCTTTAAAGGTCGGCATTGGCCTGAACACCGGCTCTGCGGTTGTCGGCAACATGGGATCAGACCAGCGATTTGATTATTCCGTGCTGGGCGACACGGTCAACACAGCCGCCCGGCTCGAAGGTCAATCCAAGGCTTACGGCGTGGACATCATTATTGGTGAAACCACGCAAGCCCAGTGTGAAAACCTGGCCTCTGTAGAGCTCGATCTGATCCAGGTTAAAGGTAAGACTACTGCGGTTCGGATATTCACCCTGCTGGGTCTGGAAGCCTTGGCAGAGGACCCGGATTTCGTGTCTTTCAAAACCGTTCATTCGGATATGGTAACCACCTACCGATCCCAGAAATGGGACGAGTCTCGTAAACTTATCACGGGTCTGCGCGAGCAATGCCTGCCGTTCTTCAATATGTGTTTCTACTATGACCTGATCGAGGAAAGGATCACGGAATACGAAGAATCACCCCCCGATGAAGACTGGATCGGTGTTTACGTGGCGACGAGTAAATAACTGGCTGGTTCCACATCACGCACCCCCACACGTTCCACAAGACGCACCCAGGAAAATGGCTAGGTTTGGGGCATGAACAGGTCCATTTCCCTATTCATATCCATTTTCCCCATCATGTCGGGTGTCATCAACATGCCCATCATGCCCAGTTGCATATGATAGGGGAACATGCACATGTACATCCACATGCCCGGTTTGGTTATTTTTATCACCATATCGACCGTATCACCGGGCATCAGGAATGGTACCTCCGTGATTGCTTCGTGTTCCAGCAGGTTCCAGTCGGGACGGTTGAGACGATAATTGACCGCCTGCATGGCAGCCCCGTTCATGATCATGAATTCATGAGGAATATTGCCTGAATTGCGAATCCTCAGACGAATGGTTTTTCCCGGCTGAACCATGGTCATTCCCATGCCAACACTCCATTCCTTCAGGTCGATCATGACTTCGGCATCAATCTTGATCCCATCATGGATAATTTCGCGATCAACATCCATGGCCTTGCCCTGGGCCAGTATCATCAACCCCTCAGCCATACTGCCACCACCGTGACCACCTTCTTCTTCGGCTTCTTCTTCGGCTTCCTCATCGTGTCCGCCATCCATAGCGGTGGTATTGTCCATGGCCATACCTTCCATGGCGGTAGAGCTATCTTTAGCCATACCCTCCATGGCGGTGGTGCTATCTTTAGCCATACCCTCCATGGCGGTGGTGCTATCCATAGCCATACCCTCCATGGCGGTGGTGCTATCCATAGCCATACCCTCCATGGCGGTGGTGCTATCCATAGCCATACCCTCCATAGCGGTGGTGCTATCTTTAGCCATACCCTCCATGGCGGTGCCATCCATCACCATGGCCCCCATATCCATTGATGCCATTGCTTTGGTGAGCTCCATCTCGTCGCGTTCAGGAACCTCAAAAACATCGTGTTCGATTTCATTTGAAAATGTTATGGCACCCGCTTCGGGCACGATCCCCATATCGCGGTACAGGTTAATCACCGTGCCAGTTTCCAGGATCGGTTGAGGTGAAAAAGGAATTGCCAGCAACCATACTCCAGCAACGAGAACAACCATCAATATTGACCAGATTCTCCAAATCATTTTACGATCTCCTTATTCTGCTGGTTCGGTAGCGGGCTGTTTTGAGGCCCCATCAATCGACGTATCGGGTACCGGCCAGGGATCACCCTCAACCGGCTTTCCTGAACGCACACTGATTAAAATATTGTACAGAAAGATCAGAAAGCCGAAGCCATTGACGAACCCGGCAATGGAAAGCCAGAACTGTCCCGTCACCCATTCAGGTAAAGGCAGATAATCCACGACCCAACGGGGATGATAGGTCAGGCCAAGCCAGAACATCAGCATAACCTGGCTGAAAATCCCCGGCATCCAAAGCCAGAAATGAAGATTGGCGAGCTTCTGGGAAAACATCCGGCCCGTGATATAGGGGAAGAGGAAATAGAAAACAGCCATGGTCATCATGCCAATAAAGCCAAGGAACATGGCGTGGAAGTGGGCCGGTAACCAATAAGTATTATGGATAAAATCCGTATCGACGGCGATGTTGCCGTTGAGATATCCGTTGACACCGCCCACGATGATCATAAAGACCGCCCCACAGATGAACTTGAATGGGATCGTAGCCCTGGTTTCTTCCGATATTTGGCCCTGCCACATACTCGCCACCCAGTTGAAAACGTGCAGGGAACTGGGAATAATGATCAGCATTGTCATGAACTGGAAGAAAAAATTCACCAGATTATGAACCGTGAAATTGGGTTGAAAATGGTGCACCCAAACGCCAAACCCCAGGATGAACATCGTTGAAAAGGCAATCACACCGGATTTATGGCTCCAGAGATTACGCCCCAGAAGACGCGGCAGCATATGATAGAGCACACCAACCAATGGTACCAATGGCAGATAGACCGCAGGATGACCATAAAACCAGCTCATGAACAGGAAGGTCAGCGCGTCACCACCGCGTGCGGGCTCGTAAATAGCTGTAATTTGCAGGAAGTCCGTTAACATCAATAATCCGACCAGAGACAACATGGGCGCCGATACGATCAGGAACAGCCCCCCGGTCAGTGCCGACCAGCCTGACAGTGGCATGTCTATCCAGTTCTGGCCGGATTTCTTTTTCCAGGCCAGCGCGGTTCCAAGCAATGGAATGCCACCCAGAAATTCACTGATCCCGACGAGTATAATGGCGATGTGGGCCATCCACACCATGTCGGTGGCAACACGCAAGCTTAACGGCGCATAAAACGACCAGGTGAAATCCGGCCGCGAGATAAACAACAAAACCCCACCGATTATAAGCGTCAGAAAACTCATGTGAGCTGCCCAGGGCGAACTGATCCCATCAAGCTCAAGCGTATTGGGCAGGATGAAATACAATGCCGCCGTTGCAAAAGGTACCGAATAAGCAAGCACCATAATCAGGCCATGAATGGTGACGGCGTTGATATATGGCTTGGATTCGATGAACTGGATTCCCGGCTCCATCAGCTCCAGGCGCATTGTCATGGCCATAATGCCACCGATCCCCATCATAATCAGTGCCAGAAGCATCCCTTTAACGCCGAGAACCCGCGCGTCGCTGGAGGTTATCAATTGTCTGAATGAGAACGTCGCAAAAAGATCTTCGACCGGCCAGTTCAGGCTTTTGTGATATTGATATTGCATCAGCCGTGCTCCCCTTCATTTTCCGCTTCACCTTCAACCACCAGCCAGGCTTTCATCTGATGGTGGCCAATACCGCAATAATCCATGCACTGGATCAGGTACTTGCCGGGCTTGTCAGGCGCGTTAAACCAAACCGAACGAACCGCATTGGGATCAACTTCGGTTGTCAGGCCTGCGGCGGGTATCTGAAAGCCGTGGATAACATCGTTCGACGTTACATGGACCAGAACCCGCGAGCCCGGCTTGACCGCAAGGGCGTTACGGGTTGCGCTGCCATCGGGATTGATGAAGATAAAACCCCATTGATAAAGATAGGCCGTGACGACTTTGTCGAAGGCGGCGGCGTCCACGTTGATATCGACTTTACCGGAAATCCTGGAGATTTCTTCAATATTGGGCACATCTTCCCAGTATTGATCCACCGTTTTCTGGCTAACCATGGCTCCGCCTGTCACCACCACCAAGATGACAAGCACAAAGACGACCTCCATGGAATAGGGAACCCGCCATCGTTTGTTTGTAAAAAGGGCAAAGTACATCGCCGCAATTCCGGCGAACCCGAGAGCAAGCATAATCCCGAAAAGGATATTCTGCTCAGACAACAATCCCAATGCATTTTGCATTCGTTTGATCCTCTTGGCCTATCGACCATTCCTTGCCGTCCCCGGTAGGGGTGTTCACACAGGGCAATACCTGGCGAACATGGCATCTTTAAACTACGTCCACCGCCCGAAGGTCAGCAGAGCACGACTAGATGGAGGAAAGGTATTTGGGAGGACCAGGATCAATGTCTATTGCCCTGGAGAAATATAGATTCCAATTTAATGGAATTTCCGTTATGGACGAGACCCGAAGTGAATAATTCGTTGCCGGTCGATAATTTTGTATGGAAAATGAACACACAAAACACCCACCCGTACCATGGTTTGGGCACACCTCGGAAAGAAAAGACAGATCCTGCAGCACCTCATCTACATCTAATCTGCGTTCTACCGAGGTTGATGCGAGGGCCTGTGACGACGACATTACCGACATCAATACCGCCCCGAGAATAAAGCTCAGGGCAACAATGAAAGAAACGATAGAACGTGCCCTCTGTCTTTGCATGGTTTTAAAGTATACGACATCATATTGATTTACAACTTTTAATTCTCATAAATCCAAGAAGGTGGACAAACGATATCCACCCCCAAGGCATTCGATATCCCTGTAACACACTGAACGATATGGAACATAATTCACTTTTGTTTTCAAAATGCAGGGCAGGCAGATTGTCAGTCAGGTGGTGAGAACAACATCTGGGCGACCTAGGCGACCTCGCCAAACAGTCCCCAGCTAATCAGCTTGTCGGTCAACTGTTCGAAAAACGATTCGTCCTTATGGATAATCGTGGTATTGGCCGGTGCTGTCTTTGAGACTTCAGACACATCATTATCACTGGTCAGGATAATGATTTCACATCCCGAAAGAGACTTGATGGACCTGAATATGTGGGACAATTCTATCCCGGATATGATGG
>JAJRRU010000027.1 GCA_024279135.1 Alphaproteobacteria bacterium | reverse complement strand
GATCGGCAGAAACTCGATTAATGCACTGATGGAAGCGGTTGACAGTTTCATCCCGCAGCCTGACCGTGATGTTGACAAGCCGTTCATCATGCCGATCGAGGATGTGTTCTCGATTTCCGGCCGTGGCACGGTTGTTACCGGGCGTATCGAGCAGGGTGTGGTCAAGGTTGGCGAGGAAATCGAGATTATCGGTATTCGTGACACCACCAAGACCACCTGTACGGGTGTTGAAATGTTCCGCAAATTGCTGGATTCAGGTGAAGCTGGTGATAACGTAGGTGTTCTTCTTCGTGGTACCAAGCGTGATGACGTCGAGCGCGGCCAGGTTCTGGCCAAGCCGGGCTCCATTACCCCGCACACCAAGTTTAAGGCCGAAGCTTATATTCTGACCAAGGATGAAGGCGGCCGTCATACTCCGTTTTTCTCCAATTACCGTCCTCAGTTCTATTTCCGGACCACCGATATCACCGGTACGGTTGAGCTGCCTGATGGAACGGAAATGGTCATGCCGGGTGACAACATCACCATGACGGTCAATCTGATTGCCCCGATTGCCATGGATGACGGACTGCGGTTCGCTATTCGTGAAGGTGGCCGGACCGTCGGTGCGGGCGTTGTTGCATCGATTATTGAATAATTAAACGACAGTTCATCATTCCGTCCATTTTGGCCGGGATAGTGGGTGTCACATCGAAACCTGGAAAGGGTTTGGTTACATGGATCATACAAATATCCGTATTCGTCTTAAAGCGTTTGACCATCGAATTCTCGATCAGTCTGCGCGTGAGATCGTAAACACTGCCCAGCGCACCGGCGCCAAGGTATGTGGTCCGATCCCTTTACCTACTCGTATTGATAAATATACGGTTTTGCGTTCACCCCATGTGAACAAAAAATCACGTGAGCAGTTCGAAATATGCACTCACAAGCGTGTTCTCGACATTATCGACCCGACCCCACAGACGGTTGATGCTCTCATGAAGTTGGATCTCGCCGCCGGCGTTGATGTTGAAATTAAGTTATAGGTCCTCTGGTTACTTTCGGGATTAGCCCGGGTGATTAAGAACTAAAGTCAAGGAATCAGGTTATGCGTACTGGGTTAATTGCAAAAAAGCTTGGCATGAGCCGCGTCTTCAAAGACGACGGTCGTCATGTGCCGGTAAGCGTTTTGCACGTTGATAATCTTCAGGTCGTTGCACAGAAAACCAGTGATAAAGACGGTTATACCGCTCTTCAGCTGGGTTGGGGCAAGTCCAAGGTTAAAAATGTCAGCAAGGCAAATCGCGGTCATTTCGCCAAGGCAAAGGTCGAACCCAAACAACATGTTCGGGAATTCCGGATCAGCGAAGATGCCATGGTCGACGTGGGCTCACAGCTTTCCGTTGCCCATTTTGTGGCCGGTCAGAAAGTCGATGTTTGCGGCACCAGTATCGGTAAGGGTTTTGCCGGTGCCATGAAACGACACGGTTTCAAGGGGCTGCGGGCATCACATGGTGTGTCTATTTCGCATCGTTCGCACGGTTCAACCGGTCAGTGTCAGGATCCTGGTAAAGTGTTCAAAGGCAAAAAAATGGCCGGACACATGGGCGCACATCGCGTTACCACCCAGAACCTGGAAATCATCTCCGTAGATGAATCTCGTGGCCTGATTTTGGTCAAGGGTGCGGTTCCCGGTTCAAAAGGCGGTTATGTGCTGCTGAATGACGC
Organism: Alphaproteobacteria bacterium; assembly: GCA_024279135.1. GTDB lineage: Bacteria > Pseudomonadota > Alphaproteobacteria > Rhodospirillales > Casp-alpha2 > JABJOR01. Next base: position 31,382 of record JAJRRU010000027.1, on the reverse strand, counting down.
CGTTAAAACACCGGCTCCCGATGACCTGCCATTTCCTGCCGCATTGGTCAGCGTTGTCGAAGATGTGGTGGCTGAAGACGTGGTCGCTGAAGAGACCGTCGTTGAAGATGGTGGCGCTGAAACGCAAACAGCTAATCAAGACGCTGCTGGCGATGCAGCTAGCGAAGAAAAGGAATAAACGATCATGAAATGTAATGTGATCAGCCTTGATAACAAAAAAGCGGGTTCGATTGACCTGGATGACAGCGTATTTGGCGCCGACATCCGCACCGATCTCATGGCTCGCTATGTTAACTGGCAGCTTGCCAAGCGTCGTGCTACGGCCAGCGCGGTAAAGGGGCGCAGCGATGTTGCCGCGACCCGCGCGAAACCTTTCAAGCAGAAAGGCACCGGTCGGGCTCGCCAAGGCAGTAGTGTGGTTTCGCAAATGCGCGGCGGTGGTATTACCTTCGGTCCCGTGGTTCGCGATTTTGCCATGAGCCTGCCCAAGAAAGTCCGTAAAGCTGCCCTGCGCAGTGCACTTTCTTCCAAACAGGCCGATGGCAAGCTGGTTGTTATCGAAGATGCACCCCTGAAGGATCATAAAACCAAGTCTTTGGTTGCTAAAATTGCAAAGCTTGGTTGGGACAGTGCGCTGTTCATTGACGGTGAAACGGTCGATAGCAATGTTTTGCGCGCGGCTGGTAATATCATCGGGTTCGATATCCTGCCGAGCCAGGGTGCAAATGTTTATGACATTCTCCGCCGTGATACGCTGGTTATCACCAAGTCCGGCGTAGAAAAGCTGGTGGAGCGTTTGAAATGAGCAAGTACAGCTACCGTAAAGTAAAGCCGAGCACTGAACGTAAATTCGAAGTATTGCGTGCACCGGTTATCACGGAAAAAAGCACCCTGATGTCAGAACACAACCAGGTCTGTTTTTTCGTGGCAACCGATGCTTCAAAACCTGAAATCAAGGCGGCTGTGGAAGACTTGTTCAAGGTCAGTGTGACATCCGTGAATACGCTGATTCAAAAAGGCAAGACCAAACGTTTTCGGGGTCGCCCCGGTAAGCGCAATGATATGAAGAAGGCTATCGTAACATTAGCCGATGGTGATTCTATTGATGTTAGCACCGGCCTCTAAGAGATCGGATAGGGACAAATAATGGCACTTAAGAACTTTAAACCTACAACCCCTGGACAACGGAACCTGGTTCTTGTTGACCGGTCTGAGTTGTGGAAGGGTAAACCCGAAAGGGCGCTGACCGAAGGTCTTCGCAAGAAGGGTGGTCGCAATAATGCGGGCCGCATCACGGCACGCAGGATCGGTGGTGGACACAAACGCCGCTATCGTACGATTGATTTCCGGCGTCAGAAATTTGACGTTGCCGGAACGGTGGAGCGCATTGAATACGATCCTAACCGTACGGCTTTTATTGCCCTGATCGAATACAGCGATGGTGAACGGGCCTACATTCTGGCACCCCAGCGTCTCAGCATTGGCGACAAGGTAATTTCTTCGGCTAACAGTGCCGATATCAAACCGGGTAATGCCATGCCACTGGCCAATATGCCCGTAGGAACCATTATCCATAATGTGGAAATGAAACCTGGCAAAGGCGGTCAAATTTCCCGCTCGGCAGGAACCTACGTCCAGTTGATCGGCAAGGATCAGGGCTATGCCCAGCTTCGTCTGGCTTCCGGCGAGTTACGTCTGGTTCGCGGCGAATGCATGGCAACGGTCGGTGCGGTTAGTAACCCCGATCAGAAAAACATCAAGCTCGGTAAGGCCGGTCGGTCTCGCTGGCTTGGTAAACGCCCAAGTGTTCGTGGTGTTGCCATGAACCCCATCGATCACCCCCATGGCGGTGGCGAAGGTCGGACCTCGGGCGGTCGTCATCCGGTTACCCCCTGGGGTAAGCCGACTAAAGGTAAGCGTACGCGTAGTAACAAAAAGACGGATCGGCTCATTATGCGCCGCCGTCATGCCAAGAAATAAAGGAGAAACCAAGTGCCTCGTTCCGTATGGAAAGGACCCTTTGTTGACGGGTATTTGCTTAAAAAAGCTGAAGTCACCCGTGCTTCCGGTCGTAATACAGTTATTAAAACATGGTCACGTCGTTCGACCATTCTGCCACAGTTTGTCGGTTTGACATTCGGTGTCTACAACGGCAGAAAATTCATCCCGGTTCTGGTGACCGAAGACATGATTGGCCACAAGTTTGGCGAATTCTCACCAACCCGGACATATCTCGGTCATTTGGCCGACAAGAAAGCGAAGAGGGTTTAGATAATGGGTAAGCGCTCAGCAGAACGGGCCCTGTCCGACAGCGAGGCCATGGCGCGCGTACGTAATATACGCGTCAGCCCGCAGAAGCTTAATCTTGTTGCTTCGACCATCCGTGGTATGGACTGCGAGAAAGCATTGGCTGAATTGCAATTCAACGCACGGCGTATTTCCGGTGATGTGCGCAAAGCATTGCAGACGGCAATTGCTAATGCGGAAAACAATCATCAGCTCGATGTTGATCGGTTGTATGTATCTGAAATTACGGTTGGTAAGGCCATTGTCATGAAACGCTGGCGTGCCCGTGCGCGCGGTCGTGTCGGCAAAATTATGAAACCGTTCAGCCATCTGCGTGTGGTGGTTCGTGAGCGTGAGGAGAGTGAATAATGGGTCAAAAAGTTAATCCAATTGGCTTGCGCCTTGGCATCATCCGGACCTCGGATAGCCGTTGGTATGCTGATGACAAGAATTTCGCTACCATGCTGCACGAAGATATTAAAATTCGTGCCTTGTTGAAGAAACGATTGTATCAGGCCGGTATCAGCAAAATCATCATCGAGCGCCCGGCCAAAAAGGCCCGGATAACCATTCATTCGGCACGTCCGGGTGTGGTTATCGGTAAAAAAGGTGCCGATATTGAGAATCTGCGGCGGGAAATTTCCAAGTTTACCGGCAGCGAGGTTCACCTGAACATCGTTGAAGTTCGTAAACCTGAAATCGATGCCCAGCTGGTCGCCGAAAATGTTGCCCAGCAGATGGAACGCCGTATTTCGGTGCGCCGAGCCATGAAACGCGCCGTACAGTCCGCCATGCGGCTTGGTGCTGAAGGTATCCGGATCAATTGCGGTGGCCGCCTGGGTGGTGCCGAAATCGCCCGGGTCCAGTGGTACCGTGAAGGACGTGTTCCACTGCATACCTTACGTGCCAATGTTGATTATGGCACATCGACGGCAAGAACAACCTATGGGGCTTGTGGCGTAAAAGTATGGATTTATAAGGGCGATATTCTTGCCCACGATCCGTTCGGTTGCGAAAAACAGGACCAGGATAAACAGGCTGTCCGTTAAGTCGGGCAATAAACAGACGAGATAAGGATAAATAAGCATGCTTAGCCCGAAAAGGACAAAGTATCGCAAGGCACACAAAGGGCGCATCCACGGCAATGCCAAGGGTGGAACCACATTGACTTTTGGCTCGTTCGGGCTGAAGGCAGTAACCCCTGACCGTGTGACTGCACGTCAAATAGAAGCGGCCCGTCGTGCCATGACCCGGCATATGAAACGTGTTGGTCGTGTCTGGATACGAATTTTCCCGGATCTGCCTGTAACGAAGAAACCCGCCGAGGTTCGTCAGGGTAAAGGTAAGGGTTCTGTTGAATACTGGTGTGTTCGTGTAAAACCCGGCCGCATTATGTTTGAAATGGATGGCGTACCCATGAGTGTCGCAAAGCGTGCCATGGAGCTCGCAGCCGCAAAGTTGCCGGTGAAGACTCGTTTTGTATCCCGTCTTGGTGAAAAAGGTTAAGTGATATGAAAGCCTCAGATCTGCGTACAAAATCGCAAGACGAATTAAAAGATGAACTGCTGAACTTGCGTAAGGAAGGCTTTAATTTGCGCTTCCAGGCTGCCAGCGGTCAATTGGAAAATACAAACCGCGTGCGTCAGGTAAGACGTGACATTGCACGCATTAAAACAATTCTTGGCAGTCGCCCTGGCACCGCCAGTGTAACTGCATCGTAGGACGCAAGGTAAAGGAACCAAGCAATGCCTAGACGAATAATACAAGGCGTCGTTGTAAGCGACAAAATGGACAAGACGATCGTCGTCAAGGTCGAGCGCAAGGTTATGCACTCGCTTTACAAAAAGTTTATTCGCAGAAGTAAGAAATATTCTGCTCATGACGAAAACAATGTTCATAAAGAAGGTGATGTGGTTCGCATTCGCGAATGTCGGCCATTATCAAAGAATAAGTGTTGGGAAGTCATTTCTGACAAGGCGTAAGTCTACAATCAGACAGATGACGGATAAGGAATAAAGTTATGATTCAAACAGAAACCAACCTTGAGGTTGCCGATAATTCCGGTGCCCGGCGCATTCAGTGCATCAAGGTGTTGGGCGGGTCAAAGCGCCGGTATGCTTCTGTTGGTGATGTGATCGTTGTGTCCATCAAGGAAGCTATTCCGCGCGGCCGCGTCAAAAAGGGCGATGTCATGAAAGCGGTTGTGGTTCGCACGGCGAAAGACATTCATCGCAGCGATGGAACGACCATCCGGTTCGACAAGAATGCCGCTGTATTGATAAACCCAGCGGGTGAGCCTATCGGAACACGTATTTTTGGCCCGGTGACCCGTGAACTGCGCGCCAAGAAATACATGAAAATCATTTCGCTTGCGCCGGAGGTGCTGTAATGGCGACTAAGATAAAAAAAGGTGACCGCGTCGAAGTGCTTGTTGGTAACAGCAAGGGCATCCGTGGCGAGGTCCTCAGCGTAAACCCGAAGAAAAGCCGGGTGGTGGTGCAAGGTGTGAATATGGCCAAACGCCATACCAAACCAACCTCCACAAACCCCGGTGGTATTGTAGAAAAAGAAGCTGCGATTCATATTTCGAATTTGGCAATTATTGATCCGAAGACTGACAAGCCTACGCGCGTTGGTTTTAAAACTCTTGACGACGGCCGCAAGGTTCGTGTCGCCAAGGGTTCGGGTGAGATGATCGACTCGTAAGGATAGCGAACGATGGCGACACGTTTAAGAGAATTTTATAACACGACCATTTGTGATGAACTCAAAAAAGAGTTCAATTACAAGAATGTCATGCAGATCCCGAAGCTGACCAAGATCGTCCTGAATATGGGCGTCGGCGAGGCTTCTCAGGATAAAAAGAAAATGACTGGTGCGGTTTCCGATATGACCTTGATTGCAGGCCAGAAGCCGGTAGTCACCAGGGCCAAGAATTCCATTGCCGGGTTTAAGCTGCGCGAAGACATGATTGTCGGAACGAAAGTGACCCTGCGGCGCGACCGGATGTACGAATTCCTCGACCGTCTGGTAAATATCGCATTGCCCCGTCAGCGGGATTTCCGTGGCCTGAACAAAAAGAGCTTTGATGGCAACGGGAATTACGCTCTTGGCATCAAAGAACAGATTGTATTCCCCGAGATCGACTACGATCAGGTTGATCAGATCAGGGGCATGGATATCGTTATTTGTACTGATGCCAAAACCGATGCGGAAGCAATGGCATTGCTGAAACTTTTTAACATGCCGTTTCCTACCCCGAAATAACGGCTACTCGATTAACGGAGTTAACACATATGGCTAAGAAAAGCGCAGTAGAACGGAACCTGAAACGTATCCGTCTTGCAAAACGGTTCGAGAACCGTCGCGCAAAGCTGAAATCAATCGCCAAGGACCCGGATATTTCTCCGGAAGAGCGTTTTAATGCGCGTCTGAAGCTTGCGACGTTACCACGGAATTCCTCCCCGACCCGGCAGCGCCTGCGCTGCGAAATTACGGGGCGTCCGCGGAGTGTTTACCGTAAATTTAAACTTTCCCGTATTGCACTGCGTGAACTTGCCTCTGCCGGAATGATTCCCGGCATGGTTAAGTCAAGCTGGTAAGGAGATAAACGGATGTCGATGACTGATCCCCTCGGAGATATGCTGACAAGAATTCGCAACGGTCAGCGTGCGCGAAAGAATCAGGTGGTTTCCCCGGCTTCCAAGCTGCGTGTAAACGTGCTTGACGTGTTAAAGCGTGAAGGCTTCATTCGAAGCTACGAACCCTATGAAGTTCGCCCTGGTATTAATGAAATTCGTATTGAGCTGAAATATCACGAGGGTGACCCCGTGATCCGCCAGATCAAGCGTGTATCGACCCCCGGTCGGCGGGTGTATTCAAAGATCAAGGATTTGCATCAGCATTTCAATGGTCTTGGAATATCCATCCTGTCAACACCACGTGGTGTCATGTCTGATAACGAGGCCCGCGCCGTTAATGTGGGCGGCGAAGTGCTCTGCCAGGTATTCTAAGTTGATACCGGTCAGAAAGAATTAAGGAGCAAATATTATGTCGCGAGTTGGACAATCACCTGTAAATATTCCCGATGGCGTTACCGTCGAGATAGCTGGTGCCTTGGTTTCAGCCAAAGGAAAACTGGGCGAATTATCGGTGAAATTGACTGATGATATCACTATTTCCAAAGTCGATAACACGATTGTTGTCAAACCGGTTGGTGACAGCTTGCAGTCCCGCAAGATGTGGGGTACTGCCCGCGCGGTGATCAATAACATTGTTGTTGGTGTATCCGAAGGGTTCAGTAAAAAGCTGACAATTATCGGTACGGGTTATCGTGCACAACTACAAGGCAACAAACTTCAGTTGCAGCTTGGTTTTAGCCATGATGTGATTTTTGAAGTGCCCGAAGGTATCAAAATAACCTCCGCCGATCCGACCCATCTGGAAATTTCCGGTGCGGACAAGCAACAGGTTGGCTCGGTTGCCGCTAAAATTCGTAGCTATCGTCCTCCCGAACCCTATAAAGGCAAGGGTGTCAGGTATGATGATGAATATATTCTGCGTAAAGAAGGTAAGAAGAAATAATCATGGCTAATTCCAGACAGTTATATGAACGACGTAAAACTCGCGTTCGTAACAACATCAGAAAGAGCATGACCAGTCGTCCGCGTCTTTCGGTATTTCGTTCCGGCAAACACATTTATGCCCAGGTGATTGATGATGCCAAGGGTGTGACCGTTGCTGCGGCCTCGACCGTCGATAAAGAGATCAGGGGTTCAAAAGCCAAGAATGCCACGGTTGCTGCGGCTACTGAAGTCGGAAAACTCATTGCTGAGCGGGCTAAAAAAGCGGGCATTGAACAAGTTGTCTTCGATCGCGGTGGTTACCGTTATCATGGACGTGTAAAAGCATTAGCTGATGCGGCCCGTGAAACCGGCCTGAAATTCTAAGGGAAGTGAAGTAATGGCACAGGCTCCAGCCCGTCAGGGCAATAGAAATGCAGATAACAAGGGTAACAAGCGCGGCGGCCGTGGTCGTCAGCAAGAGGAAAAGCGCGAAGATGATCTGATTGACCGTCTGGTCCACATCAACCGCGTTGCCAAGGTGATCAAGGGTGGTCGTCGGTTCTCGTTTGCTGCCCTGGTAATTGTTGGCGACGGCAAGGGACGTGTCGGATACGGAACGGGCAAGGCCCGCGAAGTTCCCGAGGCTATTCGCAAAGCAACCGATCAGGCCAAACGTGGCATGATCCGTGTGCCTTTACGCGAAGGTCGGACCTTGCATCATGACATTACGGGCCGTTATGGCGCGGGACGGGTGATGATGCGCTCGGCTCCAGCCGGTACCGGTATTATCGCCGGTGGCCCCATGCGCGCCGTATTTGAAACTCTGGGTGTGCAGGATGTTGTGGCAAAGTCCATCGGGTCGCAAAACCCCCACAACATGGTCAAGGCAACGTTTGTTGCCTTGCGCAATTCCCAGTCACCGCGTTCGGTCGCCTCGCGTCGTTCCAAGAAAGTCAGTGAGATTATTTCGCGTCGCAGCGAAACTGTCGCTGAGACACAGGAGTAAGACCATGGCTGCCAAAAAAACAGTAACCGTCACCCAGACCCGCAGTGCTATTGGTCGTAAACCCGATCAACGTCAGACACTGAAAGGCCTGGGATTGAATAAAATCAATCGCACCAGAGTGTTGGAAGATACACCGTCGGTACGGGGCATGATTAATAAAGTCAGTCATCTTGTGAGTGTGGAATAAGCTGACTACATAACGGATAATTTCTCAGGTTTGCCGGTGGCCCGCAGAATTGCGGGATTATGGCACGACAGAGAACAGTAAAGGATTTGCAAAATGAAACTCAATGAGCTTCGCGATAATTCCGGCGCCCGCAAGGAGCGTAAGCGAGTCGGACGCGGCATGAGCTCCGGCACGGGTAAAACCTCCGGCAGCGGCCAGAAAGGACAGCGTTCACGTAGCGGTGTATCTCTGGTCGGTTTCGAAGGCGGCCAGATGCCATTGTACCGTCGTTTGCCGAAACGTGGTTTTAACAATCCATTTTCCAAGCAGATTTCCGTCATTAATCTGGGCGATTTGCAGAAAGCCATTGATGACAAAAAAATTGATGGTAAGAAATCCATCACTCCGGCCATGCTCATCGAAGCCGGTATGGTTCGTCCCGCCAAGGATGGGGTAAAGCTGCTCGCCAAGGGCGAGATCAAGGCAAAAATCAAGCTTGATGTAGACCTTGCCTCCAAAGCCGCTATCGCTGCGGTGGAAAAGGCCGGTGGGTCTGTGACATTGCCAACACCCAAACCCAAACCACAAGGCAAGGGACACAAACACGAGCGTGAGAAGGCTGCCAAACAGGCTGCTGCGAAAAAATAGATTTAATGTGACGTGCTGAAAAATAGGTAGTCAATATGGCATCAACGGCGGAACAACTTGCATCTGGGATGAGTTTCTCATCTTTTAGCAAAGCCACGGAGTTAAAGAAACGTATCTGGTTTACTCTGGGCGCGCTGATTGTTTATCGCCTTGGTACGTATATTCCGCTGCCTGGTATTGATCCGGCTGTTCTGTCCAGTGTGTTTGCCCAGCAACAGGGTGGCATTATTGGCATGTTCGATATGTTCTCCGGTGGTGCATTGTCGCGTATGACAATCTTCGCCCTGAATATCATGCCGTACATTACCGCCTCGATTATCATGCAGCTCATGACGGCCATCAATCCGACCTTGGAGCAGCTTAAAAAGGACGGTGAAAGCGGTCGTAAGCGGATCAATCAATATACCCGTTATCTGACTGTTATTATTACCACATTCCAGGCTTATGGTATCGCTATCGGGCTTGAAAGCATGACCTCCGGTGGAATATCCGCCGTTGCGGCCCCGGGTGCTTTTTTCCGCTTTACGGTTGTTATTACCCTGGTTGGAGGAACCTTGTTCCTGATGTGGCTGGGTGAGCAGATCACGGCCCGTGGTATCGGCAATGGTATTTCACTGATTATTTTCTCCGGTATCGTGGCGAACCTGCCCCAGGCGCTGGTCAGCACGCTGGAACTGGGACGCACCGGGGCAATCTCAACCACTCTGATTATCGTGCTTCTGGCCATGTCGGTGGCAGTAATTTTCATTATCGTGTTGTTTGAGCGAGCCCAGCGGCGGGTGATTGTACAGTACCCAAAGCGACAGCAAGGCCGTAATATGGTTGGCGGCGAAAGCTCGCACATTCCATTGAAGCTCAACACTGCCGGTGTTATTCCGCCGATTTTTGCCAGCTCTATCCTTTTGATGCCGGTCACACTGATCCAGTTTTCAGCCGGTTCCGGACCGGAATGGCTGGGTACCGTTGCGGCCTTCCTCGGCCGGGGCCAGCCGTTGTACCTGTTTATTTATATCAGTTTGATCGCGTTCTTCGCCTTCTTCTATACCGCGGTTGTATTCAATCCCGGCGATACGGCTGACAATCTGCGCAAGAACGGCGGCTTCATCCCCGGCATTCGTCCGGGCAAGAGCACCGCGAAGCATCTTGATCATATTCTGACACGACTGACCGTTATCGGTGCCTCATACCTGGTGCTTGTTTGTTTGTTACCGGAGATACTAATTTCCCAGTATTCCGTACCGTTTTATTTCGGTGGCACCAGCCTGTTGATTGTGGTGACTGTTACTATTGATACCATGTCCCAGGTCCAGTCTCATTTGATTGCCCATCAGTACGAAGGTCTGATTCGTAAATCGAAACTGAAGGGCCGTCGATAATGAAATTAATTTTATTGGGCCCACCGGGTGCCGGCAAAGGAACACAGTCCAAACGGTTGGAAGAAGCTCTGGGTATCATCCAGCTTTCCACAGGTGATATGCTGCGCGGCGAAGTGGCTTCCGGTTCGGAAAATGGTAAAAAAGCAAAAGAGGTCATGGATGCGGGTGGTTTAGTGTCCGATGAAGTGATTATCGAGATGATCTCGGATCGCATCGATCACGATGACTGTAAAGCCGGTTTTATTCTTGACGGTTTTCCGCGCACTGTTCCCCAGGCCGAGGCACTGGACAGCATGTTGTCGGAAAAGAGTCTTAGAATTGATGATGTTATCACCATTGAAGTGGATAAAGAGGCGATGGTGCGCCGTATTACTGGGCGTTATACATGCTCGGCTTGCGGTGCGGGATATCATGAAGATTTTCAGAAACCTGCCAGTGCAGGTGTCTGTGATAAGTGCGGTGGTACCGACTTTAGCCGTCGCGCGGATGATAATGAAGAAACGGTTCGTAATCGCCTGACGGCGTATGAAGAACTGACGGCGCCGATCATCAATTACTACGATGATGCAGGGGTTTTGAAGAGAGTAGACGGTATGGCAGAAATCAATCAGGTAACTGCCAGCCTGAAAGAAATTATCGGCTGATATGAGTTTACATGGTGCGGTTGACTTGGCGAAATTAGTGCCTATAATCCGCGACCCTGTGACCCGTATGAGGTTGTTATCGTTAGTTACCAAAGATTAAGGAGAAAAAGCTTTGGCGCGTATTGCTGGTGTTAATATCCCGACAGGAAAACGGGTCGTTATTGCGTTGACCTATATCCATGGAATCGGGACAACAAATGCTCGAAAAATCTGTAGTACAGTTGGTATTCCTGCTGAATTACGGGTGAGCGAACTGACCGATGCCCAGGTTGTCGGAATCAGAGAAACCATTGACAATGACTTTCAGGTAGAAGGCGACTTGCGTCGTGAAATCGCCCTGAATATTAAACGGTTGATGGACCTCGGTTGTTACCGCGGTTTGCGTCATCGTCGCGGACTGCCGGTTCGCGGTCAGCGTACCCATACAAATGCACGGACCCGCAAGGGACCAGCCAAGGCTATTGCTGGCAAGAAGAAATAAGGATTAAGTACGCTCATGGCGAAACAACCTCAAAGAACCAAGCGTCGCGAACGCAAAAATATTGCGTCGGGAACGGCCCATATCAATGCGACGTTCAACAATACCATGATCACCATAACCGATGCTCAGGGCAATACAATTGCCTGGTCATCTGCCGGTAGTCAGGGTTTCAAGGGGTCTCGTAAATCGACAACCTATGCGGCTCAGCTGGCTGGTGATGATGTGGGCAAAAAAGCCCAGGAACATGGCATGAAGACCCTTGAAGTAGAAGTCAAGGGTCCGGGATCAGGACGGGAGTCTGCTTTACGCGCCTTACAGGCCAGCGGATTTATCATTACATCCATCCGGGATGTAACACCGATCCCCCATAATGGATGCCGCCCAAGAAAACGTCGTCGCGTCTAAGACGATATCTACCCTTTAAACGGTCGGGGTGCATGTTTAACGATGCATCACGATCGTTTGCGTATTTTGTGTATATATACTGGTTAACTTACACGAATGTTGTGCAAACGTCGGACATAAGAGGTCATTTCCGTGATTCAGAATAACTGGCAAGAACTTATCAAACCCACGAAACTTGAAGTCGAACAGGGTTTGGATATTACGCGTAACGCATCAATTGTTGTTGAACCACTTGAACGCGGATTCGGACTGACGCTGGGTAATGCCTTGCGGCGTATCCTTCTGTCATCTTTACAAGGTGCTGCGATTACCACCATTCAGATTGATGGTGTTCTGCACGAATTTTCGTCTATTACAGGAGTTCGTGAAGACGTTACCGATATGGTTCTCAATATTAAATCCGTCTGGTTGCGGATGGACGCAGAAGGCCCCAAGCGCGTTACGCTGAAGGCCAAAGGTCCGTGTGAAGTGACCGCCGGTATGATTGAGACCGGTGCCGATATTACGGTGGTCAATCCCGAAATAGTGATCTGCCATCTTGATAAGGGCGCGACCCTGAACATGGAATTGATCGTTGAGACGGGCAAAGGCTATCGTCCCGCTTCGGTTACTCGTACAGAAGACAGCCCGATCAGCATCATCCCCATTGACGCGGCCTTTTCACCGGTTCGCAAGGTATCCTACAAAGTCGACAATACGCGTATTGGACAGGACACCGATTATGACCGGTTGACCCTGGAAATTGATACCAATGGGTCGATAACACCGGAAGATGCCGTGGCCCTGGCTGCCCGAATTCTGCAAGACCAGCTACAGGCGTTTATCAACTTCGAAGATCCGGAAGATCAGGCCAAGGAAGACAAACGCGAAGAACTGCCGTTCAATGGCAATCTGCTGCGTAAAGTCGATGAGCTTGAATTGTCCGTGCGTTCTGCAAACTGCCTGAAAAACGACAATATCATCTACATTGGTGATCTGGTTCAAAAATCGGAAAGCGACATGTTGCGGACACCGAACTTTGGCCGTAAATCCCTTAACGAGATCAAGGAAGTGTTGTCCCATATGGGCTTGAATCTGGGCATGGACATTCCCGAATGGCCACCGGAAAACATCGAAGACATGGCCAAAAAATTCGAAGAGCCATTCTGATACATATAACAAATACTGTAATGAATAACGCGGGTGTGGGTGAAATGGTACGCACATCATATAAAAATTGAAGGACCTGAATTATGCGACATCGTATGGCATTGCGGAAATTAAACCGCACCAGTTCACATCGTAAGGCTATGTTGTCCAACATGGCTGTATCCCTTGTTGAACATGAACAAATCAAGACGACACTGCCAAAGGCAAAAGAATAGCGCCGGGTTATCGACAAGATGATTACCCATGGCAAACGCGGTACGCTGCATGCGCGTCGTCAGGCCCACGCATTTTTGCGTGATGATGCCGCCGTTATCAAGCTGTTCGACGCTCTGGCTGAACGCTACAAGGAACGTCCCGGTGGATATTCCCGCGTCCTGAAGGCCGGTTACCGTTATGGCGATAATGCGCCAATGGCCATAATTGAGCTGGTCGATCGCGATCCTGCGGCTAAAGGTGCCGGCGACAAGGTCCGCCTTGAAGCAGAGCAGGCCATGGAGGATGCTGAATAATCCTTGTTCAGATCATCTTGAATATTATAAAGGCAGCCCTGTGGCTGCCTTTTTTATTTCAGTTTTTGGTGTCTCTGAAGCCAACAAACTGATTTACTTAACGGATTGTTTTATGCATCTCGGGAGTGCTTGATGTTTGCTTTGTTGTTTGTACCGGTAATTTCGCGTTTTGTGCTGATCATTTTGTTTTGCGGGTTGTTCACGGGGGTCGCACAAGCCGCCACCCAGGTACCGGAAAACCAGCAACAGATTACCCTGAGCTTTGCCCCTCTGGTCCGCAAAGCGGCGCCCGCCGTGGTTAATATCTATACCCAGACGCTGGTCGTGGAACGTCAGGTTATTCCCTTGTTCAGAGACCCTTTTTTCCGACAATTTTTCGGTGAGAGATTTGGCCGCCAGTTGGGCCGTGACCGTGAACGGGTCCAGAATTCACTGGGTTCGGGGGTCATCGTTCAGAACGACGGTGTTATCGTGACCAATAATCATGTGATCGAAGGAGCCGACAAAATTCGCGTGGTCCTGTCGGACCGCCGTGAATTCGATGCCACGATTATCGGGGTTGATGAGAGCACAGATCTGGCTGTTCTGAAAATCGAAGTGCCCGGCGAGGATCTGCCTTTCATGGAATTCCGGGATTCTGATGACCTTCTGGTCGGTGACCTGGTGATCGCCATTGGAAACCCATTCGGGGTCGGCCAGACCGTGACCAGCGGTATTGTATCGGCCGTGGCGCGTTCTCAGGTCAAGGTTGCCGATGTGGGCTCTTTTATCCAGACAGATGCCGCTATTAACCCGGGTAACTCAGGGGGCGCGCTGATCAGCATGGATGGGCGGCTGGCTGGCATCAATACGGCAATTTTTTCCAATTCCGGTGGCTCGCTGGGCATTGGCTTTGCCGTGCCGAGCAATATGGTACGTTTTGTCGTCGATGGCTTCGTGAATTCCGGCTCAATTGTGCGACCCTGGCTGGGGGCCTGGGGGCAACCGGTAACCAGTGATCTGGTCGAGGTGCTGGGACTGGACCGTCCGGTCGGGGTTTTGGTCAATGATTTGTGGCCCGGCGGTTCAGCCGCTATTGCGGGCATCGAAGTGGGGGATGTCATCCTGGGCATCAATGGCCAAGATATTTATGATGCCAATGACCTGCAGTTTCGTATTGCATCGTTGAATGTTGGTGGAACGGCAACAATCTCTCTTTCTCGCGACAACGAGCCGGTGGAACTGGAAGTGCCGCTTGAACAGGCCCCCGAAGTCCCCGAGCGAGACCTGGCCACCCTGGATAACGACAGTCTGTTATCCGGCTCTGTGGTGGCGAACATGTCGCCCGCACTGGCCGAAGAACTGAGGCTCAGCAAATTTAGCCCCGGCGTTATTATTCTTGATATTATCCGCAATACAAACGCCGCCTATTACCGGTTCCAGCCCGGCGATCTGATACTCGAATTAAATGATGAAAGTGTGACGTCTGTTGATCATCTTGTGCAATTGACCGACAACCCGCCCGATATCAATTTCATCAGTATCTCACGTCAGGGCGAGCGTTATACGCTCAAGGTCAGACAGTGACGACGCTATTTGAAAGCCAGGCACCCCGGCCTCTTGCCGACCGCCTGAGACCGGCAACCATTGAACAGGTTGTTGGCCAGGACCATTTGCTAGGTTTTGCTGGCCCCGATGGCGAAGGACCCTTACGGCGTATGCTGGCACCGGGCATGTTGTCATCCTTGATCATGTGGGGGCCGCCGGGTACGGGCAAGACCACTATAGCGCGCTTGCTGGCGCAACATACCGATATGGCGTTCGAACACATGTCGGCGGTATTTTCAGGCGTCGCTGATCTGAAGAAAGTTTTTGATCGGGCTAAAGTCAACCGCGAAGCGGGCAGGGGAACCTTGTTGTTTATCGATGAGGTCCACCGCTTCAACCGTATCCAACAGGACGGTTTTCTACCCTATGTGGAAGATGGCACCGTGGTGCTGGTCGGCGCAACAACGGAAAACCCTTCATTCGAGCTGAATGCTGCCCTGTTATCGCGCTGTCAGGTGCTTGTGTTGAATCGTCTGGGTGACGAAGCCCTGGAAACCTTGCTGCTACGCGCAGAGACCGATACGGGCCATTCAATGCCATTGGAGGAGGATGCCAGGGTCGCCTTGCGAGCCATGGCCGATGGTGATGGGCGTTATTTGCTCAATCTGGCAGAGGCCCTGCTGAAAATGCCAAGTGCAGATAAATTGGATGTTGCCGGTCTGGCCCACGCCGTCCAGCGCAGAATGCCGCTTTATGATAAATCCCGTGACGGGCATTATAATCTTATCAGCGCCCTGCATAAATCATTGCGCGGCTCGGATGCCGACGCCGCACTTTATTGGTTCCAACGCATGATCGATGGCGGGGAAGACCCCAAATACATTGCACGGCGCATGACACGCTTTGCCTCCGAGGATATCGGCCTGGCCGACCCCAATGCCCTGGTACAGGCCATGGCGGCGTGGCAGACTTTTGAGCGACTTGGCTCACCGGAAGGCGAACTGGCACTGGTCCAGTGTCTGCTTTATCTGGCCAGCGCCCCTAAATCCAATGCGGCTTACCGGGCCGAAAAACTGGCCAAAAAATCGGCTCGCCAGACCGGCTCACTGGAACCGCCGAAACATATTCTCAATGCGCCGACCGGCCTGATGAAAGATTTGGGATATGGTGCAGGTTATGAATACGATCATAATGCCGAAGATGGATTTTCCGGCCAGAACTATTTCCCCGATGGCATGGCACGGCAACAGTTTTATGCACCCGGCGATAAAGGATTCGAGCGGGAAATTGGAAAACGTCTTGCCTATTGGCAAGACAAGCGTCAAGACAGGCGTCAGGAAAAGGTTGCTTCCAATGGTAAATCCAAGGGTATATCCAAGGGTAAAAAGAAGGATTAAACATTCATCATGGCACAATTTGGAAATACAGGACTTCTGCTGGCCGTTGCCGTCGGCGGTGCGTTCGGTGCCGTCGCCCGGTACGGGGTGATGAGCGCTGTCGGACACTGGTTTGGCCCGGGTTTCCCATGGGGTACGATTGTAGTCAATGTGCTGGGTTCATTCCTGCTCGGCTGTTTAATCGAAACTATGGCGCTGGTCTGGTCACCATCCCAGGCTATACGAGCCATGCTGGTGGTCGGAGTGCTGGGCGGATTTACCACATTCTCCACCCTGTCGCTGGATATTCAGGTGCTGATCACCCGGGGAAACTTCTTTCAGGTCGGTGGTTATATTGCGGGCTCGATTATCCTGGCTGTTTTCGCCCTGTTGGCAGGCATGGCCGTGTTCCGCCAGGTCTGGACCTGAATGAGCATGGAAAAGATTACCGGCGTACAACATATAGAAATTAACCCGGACGAAGAAGGGATGCGCCTGGACCGATGGTTCCGCCACCATTTCCCGGATCTGGGACAGGGCCAGTTGCAGAAACTGTTGCGCAAGGGCCAGATCCGTCTGGATGGTGCCCGGGTCAAGGCCAATGGTCGTGTTCTGGGTGGACAGGTCGTCCGCGTGCCACCTCTGCAAGTCAAACCCCAGGCCGGTCGGATTAAAAAATCCCCCGTTATAACCCAACAGGACCGGGAATTCATAAACGCAATGGTGATCCACCGCGATCATCATGTCATCATCCTCAATAAACCATCGGGGCTGGCTGTGCAGGGCGGCAGCGGTACGAAAATCCACATCGATGGCTTGCTTGCCGGATTGGTAGATGAAGGGGCTGAGAAACCCCGGTTGGTCCATCGTCTGGACAAGGATACCAGCGGCATCCTGGTGCTGGCGGCCACGTCGAAGGCCGCTCGCAGCCTGACCGCTGCATTTCGCACCAAAGAAGCCCGCAAGTTGTATTGGGCGCTTGTATCGGGTGCTCCGCGCCCGGCCAGTGGCAAGGTTGATCTGGCCCTGTCGAAAGCCATGTGTGTCACGCGCTCGGGCGGTCGTGAACAGATGGTCGCCGACGAGGAAGGCGGTAAGTGGGCCGTCACATATTATGAAACACTGGAACGTGCCGGGCAAAAGCTGGCCTGGCTCGCCCTCTATCCACAAACCGGGCGAACACACCAGTTGCGCGTTCACATGGCCGAAATAGGCTCACCTATTACCGGTGATGGAAAATACGGCGGCGAGGAAGCCATGGCATCAGGATCGGATGCCATCGCGCCGCGTCTGCACCTCCACGCCCGGGCTATTTCGATCCCTCATCCGGGGGGTGGGCGTCTGGACGTCCTGGCACCGTTGAGGGATCATATGTGCAAAAGCTGGCAGTTTCTGGGCTTTGCCGAAAACGATCATAGTCAAATTCCACAATGGCCGGAATTTGACTAGACCGCGGCCCATCTCGTAAATTTTCTACCGTGACAGGTTTATTTCTACACGGCGATTTTTTGCTGAATTTTTGCCGTCACCGGTTGCAACTGCATTCTGTGATTCACCAAAAGACGATCTGATGAGGCCTGCATTCATGCCGCGTTGTTTCAGAGCATTATAGACAGCGATGGAACGCCTTTCAGCCAGAGCGTCGTTATAGCTGCCTGAACCCGATGTATCGGTGTGTCCGGCAATGTCGGCGAGTCCGTCTTCATCTTTGGCGATTACATGATTAGCCACATAGTCCAGTATTGAATTGGCATCGCTGTTAATTTCTGAACTGTTGTAGTCGAAATACACAGTAAACGGACCGGCAGAGGCAATCCGGGCAGGCTCTGGGGCCGGTGCCGGGGCAGGTGCGGGAGCCGGGGCGGGGGCCGCTTTAGCCATGGGGGCTTCAGGTGCCGGTGGTATCTTAATGGCGTCAAAAGCCGTTTTGAAGCCTGCTCGACAGGCCGCAATATCTTCGGGTTGGAAGTTTTCTTCCTGTTCCTGCATCCAGCAGTCAAACATCGCCTGGGCACGGGCTGCATCTTTCGGTTTTTTGCTGCGAGCGTAATCGAGGCGGGTCAGCAGGGCTTTATGCAATGCGCTCATTTCGGCCTGGATATCAGTAGGAATTTCACGTTCGCTGACCGGTTGCGGGCCTGGTAATGACATGCCGTTGGCGACTTCCAGTGCCTTGGCTCCAAAATAATTAGCATCATTCCAGTCGGTTTCACCGGCTTCGGCATAGGCCAGGTCCAGGTATTCCATGTGAAGGGCTCTGGAGAAGGGTGAACTGGTCACCGTCATTGATTTGACTTCGTCCAGATCTACGGTGCCGCAAGCAGCCAGTAATGGTGAAACAAGACCAATTACCACAAGTGTCGGAAAACGCCTCATGAGTGATTTCATACCAAAATTCCTTCAAAGATATATTGTTGATGTATTCTGATGCCCCTGTAATCTTTACTTGAATTACTCAAAAATCCTATACCAGCGTTTGGTACTCGTCAAACTATCTGTAATTAAGGATTGTACCCATTCGTTTTATATGTGTATCACTGGATCATGAATAATTTGCGTCTAGCTATATTCGATTGTGATGGCACTCTGGTCGACTCACAACACGCTATTATTGCGACCATGACGGCGGCGTTTGTGGCCCATTCCTATGAACAACCCACCGCCCATGCCATCCGCCGTGTTATTGGTCTGCCTCTGGATGAAGCAATCGGTGTTTTACTGGATGGGTCAACAGAAGTCCTTACCCAACAGATGGCCCAGACCTACAAGGATATATTTTATAACAACCGTCAGGCCGGTGGTGTGGACGAACCTCTTTTTCCCGGTGTTGAGCCCATGTTTGATGCGCTGTTGCGCGATGGCTGGCTGCTCGGCATTGCAACCGGAAAGGCCATGCGTGGCTTGAAGGCAACGCTGGAAAATCACGGATTTTTCAAACATTTTGTTACCATGCAGACTGGCGATGTGGCACTGGGCAAACCAAACCCGGATATGCTGCTCCGCGCCATGGCGGAAACCGGTGTGGCGGCGGCCGATACCTTTATGATCGGTGATACGACTTTCGATATGGACATGGCCAGTAATGCCCGAACCAAAGGTATTGGTGTATCGTGGGGGTATCATGATCGCGATGAATTACATCGCTGTGGGGCCTGTGTGGTTATTGATGAGTTTTCTGTGTTGCCGCAAGTCCTTAATGATTTATCGGTACCTGATGGATAACTGGAGATAATTACGATGCGTAAACTGATCAAAATAGTAAGTATTCTTGGTGTGTTGCTGATAGCGCTGATCATCGCCGGTGTTGCTATCCTGCAATCTATGGATTTTAACGAATACCGCCCCATGATCGCCGAAAAAGCCAAACAGGCCACCGGGCGGGATCTAACCATTACGGGTGATCTGGATCTGAAAATTTCCCTGACGCCGTCCATAGCCGTGAACGGTGTTACATTCAGCAACGCAACCTGGGGCAGTGAGCCTAACATGTTTTCCCTGGACAGCTTTGCTGCCGAAGTGGAACTGTTACCCCTGTTGAATGGTGAAATCCTGATCAAGCGGGTTGTCTTGCAGGGGGTCCGTGTGTTGCTGGAAACCGACAGCAAGGGAACTGCGAACTGGCAATTTGATGGTGGCTCAACCACTGCCGGGACGGATATCCAGAATTCTGAACAGGGCTCTGAACAAAATACCGGGCAATCATCAGAATCTTCTGATATCACGATCCCGGTGATCAATAGTTTACAAATCCATGATGTCACCATTATTTACAAAGATGGCGTCAGCGGCGAGAGCCAAAGTCTGTCCCTGCCGGTTCTCGAGTTGTCGTCAACCGGTTCTGATAGTCCCATGCAACTGGTTATGGAAGCCGCGATCAATCAAGAGATCATAACAATAAAGGGCGATATCGGCTCGGTAGATGTGTTGAGCAACAACCGGATGTTCCCGTTGAAGCTCGATATGTCCGTACTGGGCTCAACCCTTGTTCTGGATGGCACCATTGCCAATCCCCAGGCGGGCAAGGGATTTAATATGGGATTTTCCCTAAAAGGGGATAATCTTGGCGCCGTTGCTGCCCGCGCCATGGCACTGGCCGGTGTTACCGGTGATACCGGGTTGACGGCAAATTCGTTTTCTGTCGATGGGGCTTTTCGTGATAGCGCCGACGGGGGCTTTGCCGTTGACGGTTTGCGGATAAAAATCGGCGGCAGTGACCTTGGCGGTAACCTGTCTCTCAATATTTCAGATTCTGTTCCAGCGATCAGTGCCAGCCTGATTTCCGAGCTGTTTGATCTGGCTGATGTTATTAAACAATCGGATGAGAAACCGACTCAAACCAGCACTCAAACCCAATCGACGGCTTCCGGATCGGCAAAACCGGACGATGGGCGGGTTTTCCCGGCCGATGCCTTGGTCCTCGATGGCCTGAAAGCCGTTAATGCCGAGATCGATTTTTCGGGCAGGAGCCTGATCGCCCAGGATATGAAGCTCAGTGATATTAATCTGGTTCTGGCCCTGAAGGATGGCAGGCTTTCGCTCTCCACGTTACAAGCTGTCCTTGCCGGTGGTAAAATCGACGGAACTCTGGCACTCGACGGAACAGGGGCAAAGGCCAAACTTGATCTGGCGCTCAAGGTAAGCCAGCTTGATTATGGTCAGATCTATAAACAAAGTGCCGGGGATGACATGATCCGTGGCAAGGCTGATCTGGATATCAATATCAAGGCGAACGGCTCGTCTGTGCGTTCACTGATGGCCGGGATGAACGGTAAACTGCGGGTCTCGACCAGGGATGGTTATATTGACAGCGGTGCTTTGGCCTTCGCTACCGGGCCTCTGGCGGCCTTGTTTGAAGGTGAAGAGGCAAAAATTCTGCGTTGTGCCGTGGTCGATTTTGATATCGTCAATGGCATGGCTAACAGCAAGGCGACCGTGTTTGAGACCGGTGTTTTTTCCATCGTAGGCGAGGGCAAGCTGGATTTGCGGGACGAAAAACTGGACATGCGTTTCGATCCGCGAGCCAAAACCGCAAGCCTGATGTCGGTTGCTGAAATCGGCATTATCGCCTCGGGAACTTTTAAAGAACCGTCTATCGGACCGGATGCGGCAGATGTGGCGATGGGGGTTGCTTCCATAGCCGCCGGTATCGCAACGGGGGGGCTGTCATCGCTGTTGGGTGCGGTCGTCGGGGCCGCCGTTGATGCCACCGACAATACAGACTATTGTGCCCTTGCGCTGGCCGGTAAACCGCTCAAGGCGCAAAAATAAATCAATACTGATCCTCTTTTTTTTCCGGGAAGCCGTCATTGAGTAAAAAGACTAATAACCGTTTTTATAAGAATGCTGCTGTTGTTGAGGTTGACGGGGGATGGAAGATTGAGCTGGATGGCCGTGAAGTTCGCACGCCATCGGGAGAGCTGCAATGTGTGCCCAGACGCGCTCTCGCCCAGGCCATGGCCGCAGAATGGAATGAACAGGGCGATAAAGTCGATCCCAACACCATGGCCCTGTGCGGCCTCGCCAACGCCGCCATAGACCGTGTAACGCCGGGGCGGGAAACCTTTATCGGTCAAATTGAAGATTACCTGAAGTCTGATCTGGTCTGTTATTGGGCCGAGCGCCCCGACGATCTGGTCAAGCGCCAGCGTGATGCCTGGCAGCCTTTGATCGACTGGATGGGCAGCCGGTTTGATGTTCATTTGCGGACCACGTCGGGCATTGTGCATCTGGAACAACCCGAACAGGCCGTCGTGGCGGTGCGCAGTGCGCTCAAAGCGTTTGATGCCTTCCATCTGGCGGCGTGTGTGGACATGGTGGGTGTGCTCGGCTCGGTGACCATTGGTCTTGCATTGTATGAGCGGCATATATCGCCGGAGCGGGCATTTCAGGTGGCATTTTTGGATGAATTATATCAGGTAGAAACCTGGGGTGAGGATGACGAAGCCACCGGGCGGCGAGAGGGCTTAAAGTCCGATCTGGATGCCACAGTCCGGTTTTTATCCCTGCTCGACGCCGAGCAGGCCTGAACATAGCTAAATAACGTATTTTATTACCAAATTGCTGGATTGCTCTGGTTCTGCACCGTAAATTGGGCAATCGATCAGTATTACAGTAAGACAGGGCTGGCACTAAATCTCGGAAAGCAGGCACGGTACCCATGCATAAAATTATCCGCCAATTGGAAGAAAAACGCGAACGCGCCCGTCTGGGCGGTGGCCAACGCAGGATTGATGCACAACATGCAAAGGGTAAGCTGACCGCTCGTGAACGCATAAAGATGTTGTTCGACAAAGACAGTTTCGAAGAATGGGACATGTTTATGGAGCACCGCTGTACCGACTTCGGTATGGCGGAAAACTCCATTCCCGGGGATGGCGTGGTGACCGGCTTCGGGACAATCAATGGCCGCCAGGTTTTTGTGTTTTCTCAGGACTTCACCGTATTCGGTGGCTCGCTTTCGGCCTCTCACGCCATGAAAATATGCAAGATCATGGATCAGGCCATGAAGGTGGGAGCACCCGTTATCGGCCTGAACGATTCCGGTGGTGCGCGCATTCAGGAAGGCGTGGACTCCCTGGCTGCCTATGGCGAGGTGTTCCAGCGTAATGTCATGGCGTCCGGCGTTATCCCGCAGATTTCCATGATCATGGGACCGTGTGCCGGGGGGGCGGTATATTCGCCCGCCATGACGGATTTTATTTTCATGGTGGAAGACAGCTCCTACATGTTCGTAACCGGCCCGGACGTGGTCAAGACCGTCACCCACGAGGATGTTTCACTGGAAGAACTGGGCGGTGCGACGACCCATACATCCCGCTCAGGCGTCGCCGATAAATCGTTTAACAATGATGTTGATGCCTTGTTGTTTCTGCGCCGGTTCATGGACTTTCTGCCTGCCAACAATACGGAAAAACCCCCGGTGCGCGAAACCCCCGATGCAGCGAGCCGGGTCGAGATGTCACTTGATACCCTGATCCCCGATAACCCCAACAAACCGTACGATATGATGGAATTGATCCGCAAGGTGGTCGATGAAGGGGATTTCTTTGAACTTCAACCACAGTATGCCGGTAATATCCTGATCGGTCTCGCCCGCATGGAAGGTTCCACCGTGGGTATCGTCGCCAACCAGCCCATGGTGCTTGCCGGGTGTCTGGATATCAATGCGTCCATCAAGGCGGCCCGGTTTGTACGGTTTTGCGATTGTTTCAATATCCCGGTCGTGACCTTGGTGGATGTACCGGGGTTCATGCCGGGAACGGCGCAGGAATATGGTGGCATTATCAAACATGGTGCCAAGTTGCTGTATGCCTTCGCCGAGGCTACCGTGCCCAAGGTTACCTTGATCACCCGCAAAGCATACGGCGGGGCCTATGATGTGATGAGTTCCAAACATTTGCGCGGCGATGTGAATTTTGCCTGGCCGACGGCTGAAATTGCCGTTATGGGACCAAAGGGTGCGGTGGAGATTATCTTCCGTAAAGATATCGGTGACGACAAGAAAATAGCGGCCCGGACGGAGGAATACCGCAATCAGTTCGCCAATCCTTTTGTCGCGGGAAGCCGTGGTTTCATCGATGATGTCATCATGCCGCACAACACCCGGGCGCGGATTTGCCGCTCGCTTCGGATGCTGCAAAACAAACTGGTCGAAAACCCGTGGAAAAAACACGGTAATATTCCGTTATAATAGGGGTGCTAGGTAACAATGTTTAAGAAAATATTGATCGCAAATCGCGGCGAGATAGCCTGCCGTGTTATCAAGTCGGCCCAACGCATGGGAATCACCACCGTGGCGGTTTATTCCGAGGCAGACCGGTTGGCGCTGCATGTTGATATGGCCGATGAAGCGGTTTGTATTGGACCGGCACCCTCTGCACAGAGCTATCTGGTAACCAAGAACATCATGAAAGCGATCCGCGATACCGGCGCTGATGCGGTGCATCCCGGTTACGGATTTTTGTCTGAGAATGCCGCCTTTACCCGCACACTGGCACGCAAAGGCATAACCTTTATCGGTCCGAAACCTCGGGCCATCACCGCCATGGGTGATAAAATCGCCTCGAAAAAGCTGGCCGAAAAAGCTGGTGTGAATACCATTCCTGGACACCTTGAAGTCATCAAGAACGCCTCTCAAGCCGTTAAAATAGCACGAAAAATCGGTTATCCCGTGATGCTGAAAGCCTCTGCCGGGGGCGGCGGCGAGGGTATGCGTGTGGCCTATGATGACGACGAGTGCCGCGATGGGTTCGCGCGGGCCACCAGTGAAGCCATATCCAGCTTCGGTGATGATCGTATATTTGCCGAAAAATTCATCGAACAGCCCCGCCATATTGAAATTCAGTTGATCGGTGACGGCCATGGTAATGTGGTTTATCTGGGCGAGCGGGAATGTTCCATCCAGCGCCGCCATCAGAAAGTTATCGAAGAAGCACCCAGTGCATTCCTCGACGAGGCAACCCGTCAGGCCATGGGCGCGCAAGCCGTGGCCCTGGCCAAGGCGGTAAAATACCAGTCCGCCGGTACGGTGGAATTTATTGTCGACAAGGACCGGAATTTTTACTTTCTGGAAATGAATACCCGGTTGCAGGTCGAACACCCGGTGACCGAGTTGATCACCGGCTTCGATCTGGTTGAAATGATGATCCGGGTCGCCGCCGGGCAAAAGCTGCAGATTACCCAGGATGACGTGAAGATCAACGGCTGGGCTATCGAGGCCCGGGTCTATGCGGAAGACCCGTTTCGTAACTTCCTGCCGTCCATTGGCCGGCTGGTGCGCTATCAACATCCCACAAATCCTGCCGGAAACGGCATCGTGCGCATTGATACCGGCGTCTATGAAGGCGGCGAGATTTCCATGTATTATGATCCTATGATCGCCAAGCTGGTTACCTGGGGGCGCGACCGCCATCACGCCACGGCGCTAATGCAAAAAGCCCTCGACGAGTTTTATATTCGCGGCGTGTCACACAATATCGCCTTCCTGTCCGCCCTGGTGGCCCATCCGCGCTTCGAGCAGGGCAAAATTACCACCAATTTCATCGCCGAAGAATATCCCGACGGTTTCCACCCGGCGGACGCTATTCACGATGACCCGTTAATACTGGTTGCCGTTGCGGCTTGCATGAACTTCGCCGCCCATGGCCGCGCCATGATGGACGGTGGTCTGGAATTTGAAGAAGCTGCCCAATCGTGCCACGACTGGGTGGTTGTACTCGATGATACGTATCACCCTATTTCGATCAGCTCCCATTATTCCGGTTACGATGTGAAAGTCGAAGATCGCGTGATCCCGGTGAAAACCGATTGGCAACTGGGCGAGCCCTTATTTCATGCCACCATTATGGATATGGATGTGTGTATGCAGGTCGAATGCGAGGATGTCTGTTACCGCCTTACCCACGGCGGTGTGCAGGCCGATATTCATGTGCTGTTACCCGATGTTGCAGACCTGAATAAACTGATGCTGGTCAAACAACCGCCCGATACGTCAAATCTGTTATTATCCCCCATGCCGGGCTTGCTCATTTCGCTTGCCGTATCACCCGGCCAGGAAGTCAAGGAAGGCGAGGAGCTTGCCGTCATTGAAGCCATGAAAATGGAAAACGTCATGCGTGCCAGTCGCGATTGTGTGGTCGAAGCCATTCATGTTTCCGAAGGGGACAATCTCAGTGTAGATCAGATCATCATGGATTTCACATGATGTACGTCACTTGATTGGACCCTACAGCGAAGGTTTCCTGCTTGGGGCCAGCCTGATCATTGCCATCGGTGCCCAGAATGCCTTTGTCATACGCCAGGGCATCAAGGGCCGCCATGTATTCGCCGTTGCGGCAGTCTGTGCGGTGGTGGATATAATCCTGATTGCCGCCGGGGCTGCCGGTGTGGGCACCCTGATCGCCCAAAGCCCGGTATTGCGCATGATTGCGGCCTGGGGAGGCGGACTTTTTCTGTTTTGTTATGGCCTGATTGCACTGCGAGCGACGTTTCGCGGTGCCTCAGGGGCCTGGATGGAGGCGGAAAACCAGGCCAGAATGACCGCCGAGACCAGCCACGGTGTTCGCGCCGCCATGATGGCCGCGGCTGGTTTTTCATTGCTCAACCCGCACGTGTATCTCGATACGGTGGTGGTTCTGGGCGGTATTGCGGCCCAATATAACGAGGCCGAGCGCACCATTTTTGCCGCCGGTGCCATGACAGCCTCGGTGATCTGGTTTTTCTCCATAGCTTATGGTGCCATCAAGGCAGCACCTTTTTTCCGGACCAGTTTCGGTGCCAGAATTCTGGAAGGTACCATTGCCGTGATCATGTTTGCCCTGGCGTTCATGTTGATTAATGGCGAAGTACAGGGGTAGAGTTAGCCCATGACTGACAAATCTGTCCGTGTGCGTATCGAAGGCCGGGTTCAGGGTGTCTGGTTCCGGGCCTGGACCCGTGAACAGGCTATGGTGCGCGGGTTGGATGGCTGGGTGTGCAACCAGGCCGATGGCACTGTAGAGGCGGTATTTTCCGGTCCGCAAAGCCTGGTGGATGATATGCTCAATGCCTGTCACCAGGGACCAACCCTGGCCCGTGTTGACGGTGTCCATGTGCAAGGTGAGCCCAAACCTGTTGATCCGGGGTTCGTGTTGAGATAATGATTGTTGCATGAAGAAAAAACCAGTCCGTTCAGCCCTGCCCAAACGTGTAGACGCCATCATTATCGGTGGTGGGCTGATCGGTTGTTCGACGGCCTGGTATCTTGCAAAACAGGGCCTGGACGTGCTGGTGTTTGAAAAATGCCACACTGTTGGATATGAACAATCCAGTCGCAATTGGGGGTTTGTGCGACAACTGGGGCGTGATCCGAAAGAACTGCCCCTGATGATGCTGGCCAACGGTATCTGGCAGGGCCTGGAGAAAGACCTGGGCGCTGATCTGGGGTGGCAACAGGGTGGCGTGCTGGGCATGACCGATGATTCGTCCATCATACCCGATTTTGAACAATGGTGTGATGTGGCCCGCTCGTTTGATCTTGAATGCAGCCTCAAGACGGGTGAGCAGGTTGCCGAATTAATTCCCGGTATGGCTCGGCAATGGGCCGGTGGTATCTTTGTGCCCGGCGATGGCAACGCCGATGCGGACATCACCACGGCGGCCTTTGCCCGCGCTGTCACGAACCGGGGCGGGCGTATTGAGACCGATTGCGCGGTGCTTGATATCGAGCTTCAGGGCGGGGTCGCCGGTGGCTCGGTCTGTGGGGTGGTCAGTGAGCATGGCACGGTTAGCGCACCTGTTGTCATCGTCGCGGCCGGTGCCTGGGCCTCAAGGGTCTTGAGCTGGCTTGATCTTGACATGCCGCAAATGCGCATTCGAGGCAGTGTGGCCCGATCCATGCCCGTTGCACCCATCACCCCGGTGGCGGCCTGGACCCCGTCAATTGGATTTGTCCAGCGCAAGGACGGATGTTTCAATATTGGCGGGCTGGATATTACCGATCATGATGTATCGCTGGAATCCCTGCATTATGCGCGGTATTTCTTCAAAGACCTGATCAAACATCACCATAAGATACGGCTGCAATTTGGCCACCCGTTCCTGAATGACCTGATTGGACGGTTGCCCGGCTCGCGGGCCATGGGTGATCCGTTACGACGCGCACGGATCGGCAATGCTATGCCAAACTCGCGGCGTATTCTGAAATGTTTCGAGGATTTCCATGATCTGTTTCCCGCCACCAATGAAACGGCCCTGAAAAAGGCCTGGGCCGGTCATATTGACGTGACACCGGATATGCTGCCGGTGATCGATGGTCAGGCCGGGCCGCGCGGGCTGTTGGTGGCCGCTGGGTTCAGCGGTCATGGTTTCGGTATCGGCCCTGCTGCCGGTCAGATGATTGCCCAATTGGTTCACGGTGAAAACCCGGCGGTAGACCTTGCGGCCTTCAGTCTTGCCCGGTTCGCCAGTGGTAACTGGCAGTCAGCCTATAATCTTATCTGATATCCTGAATGGGTGGAAAAACCGCCTCGAAAGAGCGTTTCAGGGCGTCATCGACCTCAGCGATGGGCGACTTGACCCCAAGATCGTGCATGGAGGTTACCCCGTGCTCGGCGATGCCGCACGGGATAATGCCGCTGAAATGCTCCAGATCCGGATTGACGTTAATGGAAATGCCATGAAGTGTGACCCAGTGGCGGATGCGCACACCGATGGCGGCAATTTTTTCTTCCCGGTTGACCGTCCCGGGGCCGCAAGGCGGGCGTTCGACCCAGATACCGATCCGGTCATCATGACATGTACCGGTAATGCCGAAATCCGCCAGACTGGATATGACCCATTTTTCAAGATTGTGCACATAGGCCCGCACGTCCGCGCTACGCAGGCGCAAGTCGAGCATCACATAGGCGATGCGCTGGCCAGGGCCGTGGTAGGTGTAGCGGCCGCCGCGTCCGGTCTGGAATACATCGAACCTGTCCGGGCTGACCAGTTCGGACGGATCGGCACTGGTGCCCGCGGTGTACAGTGGCGGATGTTCCAGTAACCAGACCGCTTCGCTGGCCGTGCCTGCCCGGATCGCGGCAACCCGCGTGTCCATAAAAGCCAGGGCTTGTTGATAGTCCACGGGTGCGGTGCTGATGATCCATTCAACACCGGACGCGAAAGATGATTGTGATAATGGGCTTTGCAATGACATGATTATAAAAATACCCTGATTTACCGTGATTTAACAACATAAGGGCCTACTTGCGCTTGATCCCGGCCCGAGTATTTGCTATCTCCCCTTGATCGAAAGGGCAATAGCCTTTTTGAGACCTTAAGTCACGCGGTCGTGGCGGAATTGGTAGACGCGCAGCGTTGAGGTCGCTGTGGGATTATATCCCGTGGAAGTTCGAGTCTTCTCGACCGCACCAAAAACCCCCGCTCCGGGAAACTGGAGTGGGGGTTTTTTGTTTAATAACAACGACTAATAAAAATCAATACCCCTTGACCCAATTTTGAATTTCATAACTTGATTATTTTTCTGATCAGGTAGACACACAGCGTAGCTAACGCTGCGAATTTGTGATTATCCTGTAAGCCATTGAAAACAAAATAAAAGAACTTACGCCAGTGGAGGGAATTTCTACCAACCGGGTTTGATCCACAGATTGCTTCCGATTTCCTAGATGAATGTTTCGTTCTAGTATTTATTCCTCTATAGTTTTTCTACTGAAATCAATAATGGGGAATTGTCTATGTCATTACTAGTTGAAGATTGCCCTCGATGCCATGCGGATAAAATTTCTTTCGATATTAAGTCTGAAAATTACATTGGCGTCGGCAATGTAGACTGGTTATTTAGGCATGAAATCTTTTGTGTTTGTCGCAATTGTAGAAATGCAACCATTTTTGTAGTCGAATTAAAAACCTACAATCTTCGTGATGACGTTCGCAACAATCAATTACTTTTGAAACACAAAGGGTCAATTAACGGGTTTGAGAAAGTTTTGGGCTTTATCAATCTTCGTGATATGGCTTCCGAAGCACCCCCAGAATACTTACCTATTGATGTTTCTGATTGCTTTAATGAGGCAGCAACGTGTTTGGCTGCAGAATGCTGGAATGCTGCAGGAACGATGTTTCGAATGTGCGTAGACTTAGCTACTCGGCCAATGCTCCCTGAGGGAGTAATCGATGGTCTAAATGCGAAAATCAGGCGTGATCTTGGGTTAAGATTGCCTTGGCTCTTTGATAACAATGTCCTGCCGGAAGGGTTGCGTGAGCTCTCTAAATGCATTCGTGAAGACGGTAATGATGGTGCTCATGCTGGAACCTTGGAAAAAGAAGACGCTCATGACCTTCTTGATTTCACAAGGGCTCTATTGGAGCGCATTTTTACGGAACCAGAAAAGTTGAAACTGGCAGAGGAAAGAAGAAAACTTAGAAGAGGGGCTGTCGCCCAAACGTGAGATACATCTTAGGTAGAACCACAGCGTTCTCTATTGCTGTTCGAGCAATCGGGTGGAAGTTCGAGTATTCTCGACCACACTAAAAACCCCCGCCTCAGGAAACTGAGCGGGGGAGTTGGTTGTTGTCACTGATTGCTAGATTGCCCTAGACCTATTTGCACCCATTTTTGTCACACGTGATTTTTTCATGTGAGTTCACCCAGTGATTTGGGTTATCTTTAGTGTTAAAGCCACAACCTGTATCTCCGCCTTTAGTTCCCCTGTGTACCACATTGGTCGGTGTGTGTTTTACAGCCATAATACCCTCCTACAATTATTAATGGCGATTCTCATCAAAAAATATCTTATACGAGAATAGTTGAGAGGGCAAATTGAACCCAAAATTTTAGAAATAGAAAATTGCTAATTCCATTTTAACAGGCTTCAAAAAAGGTAGCCCTATGAAAGTAGAGCCGAAATATTTCGTGCGCTGTGCGGAGCCATGATCCACGAAATGGTCTATGATAGAACCATTTGATCCACAGTAGGTAGAAGAAAACGGTAGAACTCTCCAAGTAGCGCAGCCTTAAGGTCGCTGTGGGATAATATTCCGTGGAAGTTCGAGTCTTCTCGACCGCACCAAAAACCCCCGCTCCGGGAAACTGGAGTGGGGGTTTTGCTTTAAAAACAATATGCTATGATCTTCATCTCAAACTTTTATTGTCTGGCGTTGGCGTCTATGGAAAAAACCAGTGGGGTTGCAATAGAGAGTATTTCTGGTTCCTCGATATCCTTATATGCAGTCAGAATGATCAGGTGTAGTAATTCAGACCTGATCTGACAGTTATGCAGTCATTTGAACGTTAATTTATTCTCTGTTTTCCGGTCAGGAATCATAATCCGCATATCGGGGGGGCGAGACCATCCTTCGCTATCAATTCAAAAGCCCCGGTTCCTGATGGAAGCCGGGGCTTTTTCTATGGCGGTTAACGCGATAGCTGCTGTCGATAGTTGGCAGCTACAGACCTGTATGAGGCCATTGGAGAGGCGTGTTTTTATGAAGCTGTTCGTATCTTTTCAAGGAAGACGTTTACTTCGGTCTTCAGGATTTCAGACTGTGAGGAAAGATCTCGTGCGGCGCTTTGGATTTCTCCTGCAGCACTTCCCGTTTCACCGGCTGCCTGTGTCACGCTGATGATATTGCTGGAAACTTCATTCGTGCCAGCGGCAGCCTGTTCCACATTGCGGGCAATTTCCTGGGTTGCAGCGGATTGTTCTTCAACTGCGCTGGCGATGCTTGTGGCAATATCATCGACTTTACCGATGGTATTGCCAAT
>JAJRRU010000026.1 GCA_024279135.1 Alphaproteobacteria bacterium | reverse complement strand
GCATCGGGCGGCGCTGGGCGGCCATGCTGGAACGCAACGGGGTTTGCACGGCCTATGGTCTGAGCAAAGTGGCACGGCCCTGGGCACGGGCCCGCATGGGGGTGACCGGCTTGCGCACGGTGGATGAATTGTGCGGCCGGCCCTCGATCCCCTTCGAAGACAACCCGCCCGTCAAACAGACCCTTTGTGTCAGCCGCAGCTTCGGCCGGGCCATGCACACCCTGGACGAACTGTCTGAGGCCATCAAGACCTTCACCGCTATCGCCGCCGAGAAGCTGCGCCGCAAAGGACTGGTCGCCACGACCATCCAGGTCTTCGTGCACGGTAACCCCTTTCGCCCGGACCTGCCGCAATATGCCAAGGCCACAACGGTTGCCCTGGATACCTTCGGCCCCCACGCCAGCAACCATACGGGCCACATTGCCCGCGCCGGGCTGGCCGGGCTGAAGCAGATATTCAAGCCCGGCGTCCCTTACAAAAAAGCCGGTGTCCTGATGCTGGATCTGAGCCGCGAAGGGGCCGCCCCGCAAACCCTGTTTGAGGACCACGGCGGGCAGGCGACCTTGCGCCAGGACAAGCTCATGAAAACATTCGATATGCTGAACCGCCGGTTTGGTCCCGGCACCCTCAATTACGGCCAGATCCCGCGTGTGCGCACCTGGTACATGACCCAGCAATACCGCTCGCCGCGCTACACCACCAAGTGGGCAGATTTGTTGCGTGTGCGCTAGGGTCAGGACCCTAGATACAACAGGAAACGTCGAAATCAGAAAAGACAACACAATATTTATGGACACGTTATGATATAACCCCGGTCCCTGTTGTATTTGTATTCTGGATTTTGATTTTATGCCCTACAGCGTATTTGACCTTTTTAAAATTGGCATTGGGCCATCCAGTTCCCATACGGTTGGCCCCATGATCGCCACCGCACGGTTTATCCGGGAGCTAAAACAGCTCGACCTGTTCGATTATACGGTTCGGGTTTGCACCAGCCTGCACGGCTCTCTGGCTTTTACCGGCAAAGGCCACGCAACCGATACCGCCGTGATGGTCGGGTTGATCGGATACAAACCGGATACTGTGGAACCGGCAGAAATCCCCAAGATTGTCGAGGCCATCCAGGCCAGTGGGACGTTGAACCTGGCGGGCGAGAGAATGATCGAATTTCAGACCGATCGTGACCTGATCTTCAACTACGAAGAATACCTGCCCGCCCATTCCAATGGTATGCGGATCAGTGCCTATGATGGCGCGTTAAACTGCCTTCATTCGGCCACTTATTATTCTATCGGTGGCGGTTTTGTCGCCAGTGAAGCCGAGATGTCCGGCGAACGCATTGAAACCGAACCCATGATCGCTATCCCCTATGACTACACCTCGGCCCATGAACTGCTGCGACTGGGCGAAATATCCGATAAATCATTTTCGAAAATGGTGTTTTCCAATGAATGCGCCTGGCGCTCACCCCAGCAAGTCTATGACGGCCTGGATACCATCTGGAAAACCATGAGCGACTGCATCGATATCGGCGTGGCCGCAAAAGGTATCTTGCCCGGTGGCCTGAATGTTCGCCGTCGGGCAAACTCCCTGCATGAAAGCCTCGATGAAAACACGCTGAAAAATAACATCCTGCCCCATAGCTGCATGGACTGGATCAGCATGTGGGCCATCGCCGTGAATGAAGAAAACGCCGCCGGTGGCCGAATCGTAACCGCACCAACCAATGGGGCTGCGGGGGTTATCCCGGCGGTCATCAAGTACTACGAACAGATGTGCCCCGGCGCGGATCGCCTGGGCATTCATGATTTCCTGCTGGCCGCGACGGCAATCGGCGTGCTGATCAAGCTCAATGCATCAATCTCAGGCGCCGAGGCCGGTTGTCAGGGTGAGGTCGGATCGGCCTGTGCCATGGCCGCAGGTGGACTGGCAGCGGCCTTGGGCGGGACCAACGAACAGGTGGAAAACGCCGCCGAGATCGGCCTGGAGCATCATCTGGGCATGACCTGTGATCCCATTGGCGGACTGGTCCAGGTACCCTGTATTGAGCGTAATGCCATGGGGGCGGTCAAGGCCATCAACGCCGCATCGCTGGCCCTGCACGGTGATGGCAAACATCTGGTCTCGCTGGACGCCGTGATTGAAACCATGCGCCAGACCGGCGAAGACATGCAATCCAAATACAAGGAAACCTCGCAAGGCGGGCTTGCCGTCAATGTCGTGGCGTGTTGAAATATATTTTCAAAAAATCAATATACCTGTGATAATATCTACTATAGTGTGCGGCGGTCTTTTTTAAAAGATGCCTGGACTGGATAATACACAGTGATTTTTCAAAAATATAATACACTAATTAAAATATTAATATTTTCATTAGTACTTTTTATATTTACAAAACAAACAGATGTTTTTGCAAATGAGAGCCGGAATATAATACCATCCCCAAACTGTTGAAAATTACCAGGCACCTGCGTTCACAAACAACAACGACTACCGGAAATTTATGGAA
This sequence comes from Alphaproteobacteria bacterium, assembly GCA_024279135.1. Lineage (GTDB taxonomy): Bacteria > Pseudomonadota > Alphaproteobacteria > Rhodospirillales > Casp-alpha2 > JABJOR01. The sequence goes on along the minus strand of JAJRRU010000026.1, from coordinate 35,022 downwards.
CCACGCATCAAACCGTCTATCTGGATCAAGGCGTTGTTGCGTCGGCTAAACATGGAATTGATCCCGGCCGTTATCGTGCGTAGCGGCGATCCCGATGGCGGAGCAATTTACCTGAAAGTAAACCGGTTTGCCCATGGCTGTCAGGTTTTCAGCCGGTCCTATGGCCAGGGTGGTGAACGCATATGGGCACCGGCAACCGGCGAAGCACCCGTTGATGAGCAACAGGCGGACCAGTATCTATCCCGTCAGACAAATTTCGACCCGGATTGCTGGATCATGGAAATCGAAGACCCAAATAGCAAGTTCACGATCGCCACATATGTAGATTGAAAGACCGGTATCTGTTGATCTACGCCGTACGCTTGATCAAATGAATGCCAAAATTCGTTTCAACCGGCCCGCTCACCTCACCGACCTCAAGCCCAAAAGCGGCTTCATCAAACTCCGGGACCATTTCACCACGACCAAAACTGCCAAGATCGCCACCACTGCGACTTGACGGACATGATGAGTACTGCTTGGCAAGATCGGCAAAATCCGAGCCTTCACCGAGGGCCGCAACAATAATTTCGATCAGCGCCATGGCCTCATCTTTTTCACAGTCATCTGTTGAACACAGAATATGTGATGCATCGATTTTGTCTGGCATATGTATCTCCAAGATCTCAAGGTTATATGAGGGTTATATTTGCGGATTATATATAGTCTATCATGATGAAACACACGCAGAGTTTTTCCCTAATCATAATAGATTTCCCAACATCATATATACCACATACTTGCCCACGGTATTGATTATGACAGAAGTTTCATCAGGATTTGATCCATTGGGAATGTTATGGGCAGTTTCAAACGTCGAGCATGGACAGATCGATATTCTCCGCTGTCAAAATTTTCGTCACCGTCACCCCATCGCTTGAAAATGGCAATCTTATGAAGGGGAAATTATGTTCACTGCCCGTATGAAAACGGATGGTATGAACGATATACTGAGGCTCCCTGGAAGCGACGATAACCCGTACCCCAGAAACGAACCGCAAAATCCAGGCCATCGCCGATTATATCATATACGGCGATACCACCGATGATTTTCGGTGACAAATGAAGTCAATCAAATGATTCCCACGGTGGCGCGAAAGCATCGCCTCGAAGCTCGTTCCAATAGTCAACGACACGGTCCAGGCCGTGTTGATGGAGTTCATCCTGGCTCGCTTCGCGCATATTGATGATGTTGCATTTTAATGAATCGCTGTAATCCATAAGATTAATGAATCGCTGTATTCCATAAGAAAAGGATAATAGGTTTTAAAAACGAAGTCATTATCATATCAACAACTTGTGAACGGGCATAAATCGGTTATCGGCACAATTTTGTCCCGGCAGGGTGCATGACGTGCTGAAAATTATTGGCTCAGATAAGTCTGCCAGTTTCGAACAGCCTTGGAAATGTGTTTGTCCGTATCTGTTTGCCACCGTACACGCCCGGATTCATGGCCGAACACGTATAGCTTGCCATCGATAATGCGCCATACTTCGGGGTCAATATCACTCAGATACCCCAGGCTCATCTGATTTGCGCAGTAACCACCATACTGGGGGGCGAATTGTTCAGGGCTGTTGGTAAAGCGCTGGCGATTGGCCTGGCTGACAAACAACCAGGAAGCCCCATTCCATTCCAGGGCAAATTCCTGGCTGCCCTCAACGGCTTGCGACGTGGTGAAGTAGCTGACCGCATCATAGCCGCCCAGCGCCACCCCGCCGAAAAAACCAATGTTGACTTTTTCAAAAGCCAACGCCGGGCGTACAACCAGGATCAATGTGGCAATCAGGAATATCAGAGGTATGAAACGGCGGTTCATCATGCGGCCAGCCTATCATAATTTAATAAAATGTATACGGCTACAAACCCCATATAACAAAACAATTATTCCCCTGTATTACAACTGAATTACAATAGTATTTCCACTGAATTTCCACTGTATTTTCAAAGCAGGCAATTGCCGGTATGATGTCCGGCAGCCTAAAGACTGCCTCGGTCATACGGGTCATGGCAGTGCACCAGAGCTGAAACATGTTATGGACTATGCAGTATAGAATCCTTTCCGACAGTGTCGTCGTAATCCACTTCCTGTTTATTCTGTTTGTCGTATTTGGCGGGTTTTTAGTCTTTCGCTGGCCGAAAATTGCCTGGCTCCATATTCCAGCATTCCTGTGGGGCGGATTAATCGGCATTGCTGGCTGGATCTGCCCATTGACCTATCTGGAAAATGACCTTCGTATTTTAAGCGCCGAAAGCGGTTATCCCGGTGGATTTGTCGAACGCTATATAATCCCGCTGATCTATCCGGACATGCTGCTGCCCGGTGGATTCCCGCGCTACGGCTTCATCGCCATCGGTATTGCCGTTTTGATTATTAACGCCGGTATTTATTGGCGCATTCGAAAGAAGTTAACGGATTTGTGATGAACAGAAGCAGCTGAATATATTCCCCTTGTGAGCCATACTTGATAGTATCGCAGCTCAAACCGATCAGGAATTCTGCCATGGGCAAATACAAACCAGAGCGCAAACCACACCTGTTACCCCGCCTGTTACCCCGCCTGTTACCTCGCATGGCCGTGGTTTTGATATTGCTTGTCATAGGCTGTTTGACGATCCCGGGCATGGCCTACGCCGCACCTAAATCGGATTTATGGGACCGCTGGTTAATCCACGATCCGGGTTCAACCACCTCGATTGACCACAGGCCATGGGATATATTTCTGAAAAAGTATGTCTATCCCTTTGAAGACGGCCAATACCGCGTGGCCTATATCAGTGTGCACAATATCGACCGGCGGGTGCTCGATGATTATGTTATATTCCTGACAGATCAGGCCGTTTCCAGCCTGAACAGAGACGAGCAACGGGTCTACTGGATCAATCTCTATAATGCCCTGACAGTCCAGTTGATCCTGAGTGTCTATCCGGTTGCGACAATTCGCGATATTGATATATCGCCGGGATTTTTTTCCAATGGGCCATGGGACAAAAAACTGGTTGAAATTGAAGGCGAAAAAGTATCCCTCAATGATATCGAGCATCGCATACTACGCCCCATCTGGCGCGACCCGCGATTACATTATGCGCTGAACTGTGCGGCGCTGGGCTGTCCCAATCTTGGAACACAAGCCTTCACGGCGGACAATGCCGAACAATATCTGAGTGCCTCTGCCCGGGCATTTATCAATCATCCACGCGGGGTGCATGTGATTTCCGGTAAAGTTTATGTCTCATCAATCTATGACTGGTTTATAGAAGATTTTGGCGGCACGCAAAGTGGTGTTTTGCAACATATTCGCAAATATGCAGACCCACCACTGGCCAGTGAACTCTCAGACATCACCACCATAGAAGATGACGACTATGACTGGGCACTCAACAGCGTCGAACCAACCATTGCCCTGAAAATACGAAAACGGGGCAGCTAGAGCATCAGAATGGCTCATAATATCCCGGAAATGCTCTAATGGACCCGGTCACGTGGTTTGTCGTCATCGGTTTTATGGCCGGTTGTGTGTACATGACATTACCGGGTTATATAGCCCCCCTTCAAAACCAGCCCGCCAGCCTGTACTGGATACTGTGTGTCGGGTTGGTGGTGCGACTAGTTTATATGATCCCCGATCCGGTATTGGAGGTCGATTTTTATCGTTATCTGTGGGATGGCGCGGTCATCAATACCGGGTATTCACCCTATTTGTGGTCGCCTGACCAGGTCTTGTCAGGCCAGGCCCCGAAAGAGTTGCAGGTATTGGCCAGCAACGCGCCGTGGATTGTTGAATATATCAATTATCCACACCTGACGACCATCTACCCGCCGGTTGCCGAAGCCATGTTTGCCCTGGCAAACTGGATAAAACCCTGGGATATCACAGTCTGGCGTTTGATCTTGCTGGTCTTCGACAGCGCGACGGTATGGTTGCTGTATTTGGTCTTACGTCACCTGGGCCGGCCCCCGGTCTGGATCATTATTTACTGGTGGAACCCTGTCGTCATCTTTGAATTCAGCAATGCCGCGCACATGGACGCCATCTTGCTGCCCTTCCTGGTCGCGGCATTTCTGTTTTCCCTGAAAACACGGCGGGAATATATCAGCGTGCTCTGTCTGGCCATGGCCAGTGCTGTAAAGCTCTGGCCGGTTTTGTTGTTGCCCACACTGCTCAGGTCCCATATCCGACCCACTATCCGGTTCTGGACCGTTATCTCCGCTCTGGCGGTTTTTACTGTTGCGGCAACGGCCCTGCTCTGGCCGTTTCTGGCTCAGGCTTTTCATGATTTTGCCGGGCTGCAAAATTACGGCACCTCGTGGGAACGCAATGTGGCTATATTTCCTGTCATGGATGATGGTGTGCGCATTATACTGGACACCTTCGGACTGTATGAGCTTGACGGGGGGCGCATCACAAGGACCTGCATCGGGCTAACCATCGTCGTCATGGCCCTGGTTATCAACCGACGCAATCCGCAGGATGGCGAGGCAATGGCGCGCCGGATTATCATAGTTATTGCAGCCCTGCTGTTGTTGGGACCGACCTTGTATCCCTGGTATTACACCTGGATGGTGCCATTCCTTGCCATCGTGCCATCGCGGGCATTATTGGCGTTCAGTGTCGTCCTGCCGCTATATATGGCGCAATTCCATCCCTGGATACAACAACACCCACAGATCTTTACGGACATCATCGTGTGGTTCGAACAAGGGCCGGTCCTGGTGTTGTTGCTGCTGGAATGGCGTCAATGGTGCAATGGGCACAAAGGGCGAAATGGGTCTCACGATCTCCCCCCCGAACAGGATCATACCTTATGAGAAATGGGCAGCACATTTCCGTCATCATCCCGGCCTTGAATGAAGAAGCATCCATCGGTTCGGTGCTCGATGCTGTTCCGGACTGGGTGGATGAGAAAATAGTCGTCAATAATGGCTCAACGGATCAAACCGCCATAGTGGCATCACAACACGGTGCCCGCGTAATCCATGAGCCGCAACCCGGTTATGGTGCGGCCTGTCTGCGCGGGATATCCTGGGTTAACGAGGCTGACAAGGCGGATATTATCATATTTCTGGACGCCGATTTCAGCGATGAGCCCGCAGACATGCACCGTCTGGCCGACCCAGTCATTTCCTGCCAGGCTGATCTTGTACTTGGCGACCGCACGTCCAACAGACAGGTTCTGGGCACCGCACAGTATTATGGTAATAAACTGACATGCCGGTTAATGGCGCTGTTTTGGGGCCACGTTTATGGTGATCTGGGACCTTTTCGGGCAATTCGCCGATCCAGCCTGAATAACCTGAAGATGGCCGACCTGAATTTTGGCTGGACCGTAGAAATGCAGATCAAGGCCATCAAACATCAGCTATCGGTCCTGGAAATACCCGTGGCCTATCGCCATCGACTGGCGGGCAGATCGAAAATGTCAGGAACACTATCCGGTATTATCCGGGCGGGCAGTAAAATTCTGTTTGTGATTTTTCGCGAGGTTTTACAAGGCTCACCAAATGATCGGTATGATGAGAGGCCTTAAAATATAAATGCCAACTGTAGTAATTATAAACATTAATTTGCACATTTAATCTATTCAGTTTATGAATATCGTAATGAAAAAATAGGAACATCAGGGGATTATCAGGGAATGCCTAAAGTTATCACCTCGTATGTAAAAGGCGTGGACTACGTCAGCGAGAAATTTGGCAGATTGTGCATGTACTCGGTCTTTATCATGATCGGTACGCTGCTGCTGGGCGCACTGACCCGAAATGTTCTCAACTATCCGCTGTCCTGGACTGTGGAAATGGCACAGTTCACCATGACGGCTTATTATTTCCTCGGGGGTGCCTATTCCATGCAGACGGACGACCACGTCCGAATGGATTTAATCTATGATCGTTGTTCTGAAAAAACCAAGGCAAAGATCGATCTGGTCACCAGTTTCATTTTGATGTTTTATCTGGTCTGTCTGCTCATCGGTTCCATTTCCAGCACCGTGTATGCCATCGAATATGGCCAGAGAAAGTTCTCTCAGTGGAACCCGTCAATGATCCCCATCAAGGTCATTATGGTATTCGGCATCAGTTTGATGATACTTCAAACTATTTCAATGTTCTTCAAGGACCTGGCAAAAGTTAAGGGGAAACCAATTTCATGAGTTATGAACTCATTGCGGTATTGATGCTTTCATCAATGCTGGCAATGCTGCTGACTGGGCAGCGCGTATTTGGTGCGATCGGGGCTGTTTCAGCAGCCGCGGCATTATTATTGTGGGGTGACGGTGCGGTTGAAATGCCGTTCAACGCCGCTTTCAAGCTGTTCAACTGGTATCCGTTGTTGACACTGCCCATGTTCGTATTCATGGGTTATTTGTTATCGGAATCCGGCATTGCAAATGACCTGTACAAGATGTTCCACGTATGGTTCGGCAATGTTAAAGGCGGCCTGGCCATGGGCACCATCGGTTTGATGGTGGTTATTTCAGCCATGAACGGGCTGAGCGTGGCGGGTATGGCCATCGGGGCGAGTATCGCTTTACCGGAGATGTTAAAGCGGGGGTACGACAAAATAATGATAACCGGGGTCGTCCAGGCCGGCAGTTCGCTGGGTATTCTGGTACCCCCCAGCGTTGTCCTGGTGCTCTACGGCATGATCGCCCGCCAACCCGTGGGCAAGTTATGGCTGGCCGGGGTGTTCCCCGGATTGATGATGGCCGGACTGTTTGTTATTTACATTGGTATACGATGTCATTTTCAACCCCATCTGGGTCCGACAATTTCCAAAGAAGAGCGTGACGTACCGTTCTCTGAAAAGCTCAAGTTACTCCAGGCTGGCATCATTCCCTTTTTGATTTTCTTTTTTATGACCGGCTTGTTTGTCATGGGCATTACCAGTCTGGTGGAAAGTTCAGCGGTCGGGGCTACCTCAGCACTTTTAGCGGCATTATTCAAAAGACGCCTGACCAAAGAAGTTCTCGAGACAACCGTGCGAAAGACCCTGGGTGTGTCCAATATGTTCCTGTGGATTATCCTGGCGGCTTTGAGCTTCGGTGCGGTGTTCGATGGCATCGGTGCGGTGAAGGCCGTCGAGGCCCTGTTTATTACAAATTGGAACCTGACGCCCTGGGAAGTGCTGATCATGATGCAGCTTTCTTATATTATCATGGGGATGTTCCTTGACGATACGGCCATGCTGGTCATTGTCGCACCACTTTATGTACCATTAATCATTGCTTTAGGCTTCAATCCAATATGGTATGGTATCTTGTACACAATTACCTGTCAGATAGCCTATATGACACCACCTTTCGGCTATAACCTGTTTTTAATGCGGGCCATGGCCCCAAAAGAGATTACTCTGCCTGATATCTATCGATCCATTATACCGTTCGTGCTAGTCATGACCTTTGGATTGATACTTGTGATGGTTTTTCCACAAATGGCACTCTGGCTGCCTGAATATGTCTACAGCCTGCGATAAACCAGACCAACTGGTATGTGCTTTCAACGAGTAATAACAGCTAACCACAAAACAAGGAGGACAATATGACGGACAATAAATCAACAAAGAAAGTTCAGTCGAAACCAAAGGCAAATAAACGCCGCGACTTTCTGAAGAAAGCTGGTTTGACAACGGCCGGTGCTGTGGCTGCAACAGCCATTGGCACACCTTATGTTTACGCTGCCAGTAATCCGGTCAAATGGAGACTACAGACCTATTCCGGTGCTCCACTGGGTGCACATGTTATCCTGCCCCAGATCGAGGCTTTTAACAAAGCGGCTTTCGGTGAAATGGAAATTGAACTTTACTACGCCGATCAACTTGTCCCGACCGATGAGTTGTTCCGTGCCATGCAGGCCGGTGTGATCGATGCGGTTCAGAGTGATGACGCCACCATGGCTTCACCTGTGGATATCAACGTGTTTGGCGGATACTTCCCGTTCTCGACCCGTTACAGTCTCGATATGCCCGTATTGTTCAAATATTACGGTCTGGATGAAATTTGGGCAGAAGCATACGGCGAAGTAAAAGGCGTCGAATGGCTGGGTGCCGGAGCCTGGGATCCTTGCCACATCTTTACCAAAGATCCCATCCGCAGTATTGCCGATATGAAAGGCAAACGTGTGTTCGGTGTTCCAACAGCAGGACGGTTCCTGTCACGCTATGGCCTGGTTCCTGTAACCCTGCCTTGGGATGACATCGAGGTTGCCTTGCAGACCGGCGAGCTTGACGGTGTGGCATGGTGTGGCTTTACAGAAGCCTACGAAGTGGGTTGGGCTGACGTTTGCAACTACGCCCTGCTCAACAACGTAACCGGTGCCTGGTGTGGTTCCTATTTTGCCAACACCAAGAGCTGGGAAGGCATCTCGCCGAAACTACAGGAGCTGTTCAAGCTCTCCATGGATAGTTCTCATTATTATCGCCAGGTATGGTATTGGGGCGGCGAAGCCGACCTTCGTGTCAATGGCAATAAAATGGAGCTCACCACCATCCCGGCAGAAGAATGGGATACCGTGGTCGCAGACTCTGCGGAGTTCTGGGATGAACTGGCCTCTATCAGCCCGCGTGCTGCCAGGGTTGTTCAGGCCTATAAGGACTATTCAGACGTCATGCACAAAGCAGGTGTACCGTACCGGTATAGCTGATCTGTCAATTCGTTGATCTGATAAAATTAACCCCCGGTGGCTATATACACCGGGGGTTTTTTGTCTCAATTTGTTGTGATGGATGTTTCAAAATATCGCGCCGTAAGGTTTTGTTAACCAAGATATGCGTTCATTAGGCGGTGGTACATACGTGCCAGCATTTGATGCGAAGTAACAGACTATGTGACGGTTCACAGGCCTAGACGCCATATTCAAGGAGTAAGAACCATGCAGATCAACTTTGAATCACCCGAAGATTATCACGAGATACTCAATTCGGAATTGGGCAAGGCCGTCGGCTTGATGGAATTGACCGGAGACCGCTCGGCGATGGGAGCCAAAGCCATCGATATACTGGGAGACGATATCGGTCTCGACGATATAATCCTCGATTTCGAAGATACCTGAACGAGCAAAATCTATCTGGACAGTGACCGGAAAGCCCCCTACCCGGCCGCCCCTTTATTGTCCAGTTCCATAGCCTCGGCGATGGCGATGGCAGTCATATTGACGATGCCACGCGATGTGACGGAGGCTGTGAGAATATGGGCCGGTTTTGCTGCACCAATGAGAAGCGGACCAATCACCAGTCCATCGGCAATTTTCTTAACCATGGAAAAAGCAATGTGTGCGGCGTCCTGGTTGGGCATAATAAACAGGTTCGCTTCGCCTTCCAGCTTGCTGTTGGGGAACATGCGCCTGCGAAGCTCCTCATCCAGTGCATTATCGGCTTGCATTTCACCATCGACAATAAGTTCAGGGTGATTATCGCGTAATATTTTTGCCGCTTTTCGAACTTTACAAGCCGTCTTGGAGCTGCCCGAGCCAAAGTTGGAATGCGACAACAGGGCAACCCTGGGAACGATACCAAACCGGCTCACTTCATGGGCGGCGATCAGGGTTAATTCCACCAGATCCTCGGCACTGGGATTAAGTGTCACATGGGTATCGCAAAAGAAGAATGCCCCTTTCTGCAAAATAAGCGTACTCATACTGTAATAGTTTCTCACACCAGCGGCCTTGCCGATAATCGAGGTTACGTAGCGCAGATGCCAGTCGTAACGCCCCTGAATACCACAAATCATGGCATCGGCTTCGCCCTGGGCCAGCATACAAGCCGCAATGACCGTGCTGTTGGTGCGCAGAATTGTCTGTGCCGCATCTGGTGAGATACCCGAGCGTTCTGACAGTTTATGATAGAATCTCCAATACTGTTCAAAACGGGAATCACTTTCTGGATTACAGATTTCAAAATCCTGCGCAGGGTCCAGATGCAAACCAAATTGTTCGATACGACGCGCGATGATGTCCGGTCGACCGATCAGGATCGGTTTGCCGATTTCATCATCAATGATAACCCGTGCAGCACGCAAGGTCCGCTCGTCCTCGCCCTCGGCGAAGACGATGCGTTTTTGCGCACCCCGAATATGTTCAAAAATCGGCTTCATGACCATACCGGACCGGAGCACCGCCCGTTCAAGCTCGTCGTGATATTTCTCGAAATCCTCAATCGGCTTGCTTGCCACACCACTATCCATAGCCGCCTTGGCGATGGCCGGTGCAATATGAGAAATCAGCCGGGGGTCGAATGGCTTGGGGATCAGGTATTCCGGGCCAAACAGGAGCTTTTCACCACTATAGGCCTTGGCGACAACTTCCGAGCTTTCGGCCATGGCCAGATTGGCGATGGCGTTGACCGCGGCGATCTTCATTTCTTCATTGATGGTCGTCGCCCCCACGTCCAGCGCCCCTTTGAATATAAACGGGAAACACAGCACATTATTGACCTGATTGGGAAAATCCGAGCGGCCCGTGGCAATAATGGCATCGGGACGAATTTTGTGGACCAGATCGGGCATAATCTCAGGCGTCGGGTTGGCAAGCGCCAGGATTAACGGCTTATCGGCCATTTTTTTGACCATCTCGGGTTTCAGGATGCCACCGGCTGACAACCCGAGGAAAACATCGGCACCTGCAATAACGTCGCCCAGTTGTCGCGCCGTGGTATCCTGGGCAAAAGCTTCCTTGTGCGGGTTCATTTCCTCGGTGCGGCCCTTGTATATAACACCGGCTACATCCACCAGGGTGATATTCTCCCGGCTCAGTCCCATGCGGATCAGCAGATTAAGACAGGCGATGCCCGCGGCACCACCACCGGTCGAGACAACTTTCACATCGGCTATATTTTTTTCAACCACCCTGAGGCCATTAATCATGGCAGCAGAGACCACAATGGCCGTGCCATGCTGGTCATCGTGGAAGACCGGAATACTCATTTTCTCGCGGCATCGTTGCTCGACGATAAAACATTCAGGTGCCTTGATATCCTCAAGATTAATGGCCCCGAATGTAGGTTCCAGGGCTATGATGATATCGGCCAGTTTTATAGGGTCCAGTTCATTGATCTCAATATCAAACACGTCAATATCGGCAAATTTCTTGAACAGAACGGCCTTGCCTTCCATGACCGGCTTGGAGGCCAGCGGACCAATTGCGCCCAGCCCTAATACCGCCGTGCCATTGGTTATGACGGCGACCAGATTTCCCCGGCTTGTCAGATTTCGGGCTTCCTGGGGGTCTTCGACGATGGCTTCACAGGCATAGGCAACGCCCGGCGAATAGGCCAGCGCCAGATCGCGCTGGTTAACCATTGGTTTGGTCGGGGTTATCTGTAGTTTGCCTGGTCGTGGATAGCGATGATAATGCAACGCCATATCTTTTAAGGGATCCTGATCAGCCATTATACATCCTGAATAAGTGTGAATTAAGTTTAGTGCTCAATGTGTATGGCTGATTATCGACTACCCGATAGGTATCTGTCTAGCAAGGTGCCGAAAATTTCCATTTACGGGTGTTACGGTACAAATCCGCCACATTTATGGCTCTCCGCGAGGCTGACCTCTGCGTTTATACCTGCCGACATGATTTTGCGGGACCCATGGAGCCCGGAGATTACATGGCGCTGGTTGTCCCCCCCTATTCCCCATCCATTGGTCGCCCAGACTGTAGAAATTTACGTACTCGCGGGACATTAAAGGGAATAGAAATTAATCCTGAGTGTTTCTCAGATGCTCCATGAGTGCTTCACACACGCGCTCGATTATTGTTACCCAGTCACCACGCTTATTTTGTCTGAACAACCGCATGGTCGGATACCAGGGGCTGTCATCGCGCTCGAGTAACCACCGCCAGTCCGGCAAAAAGGGCAGCAATGTCCAGACATCCTGGCCCAGCGCACCGGCAAGATGAACAACGGACGTGTCTGCCGAAATGATAAGGTCCATATTATTCATTGCCGCGGCTGTATGGGCAAAATCAGTGAGATGGGGAGCAATGTCGGTTATTTTATCGCCGAAATTTTCTGTTGCTTCGCCGTTTCTGCCAACCTGGAAACTAAACACAGAAACCCCTGGTATTTCGGTGAGCGGTCGCAACAGCGATGCTTCGATAGATCGATTATGATCGTTCGTATTACTGGGCTTTCCAGCCCAAGCGATTCCAAGACGAAACCCATTCCCCGTATGAAGACGATTTGCCCATTGCTTTTCATGCCCTGGGGAAGACCTTAGATAGGGGACCGTATTGGGTATGCTCTCCAATGTCGTTTTCATGAGCCTCGCTATATCCATCAATGGTGCGTGACAATCAAATTGTTGCGGGATTTCGCCTGGCTTAAGCAATTCATATTCACTGAAGGTATCTTGAAAAAGTCGCCACAAAGGCTCCGGGGCCTCGAACACCACTCGACCGCCACTAGCGGCCACAAGGGGCAAATAACGGGCAAACTGAATGACGTCACCCAGACCTTGTTCCGGGTAAACGAAGATGGTTTTTCCCTTGAATTCGCTGCCATCCCAAAGTGGTTTCTTGTAGTCACGCGGGGTTAAAAAAACCTTCCACCGCCAGAAATAATTCTGCCATCCGTTTTGAAAGTCGCCGCTCAACAATTGAAGAAGGCCAAGGCAGTTGTGCGCCTCAGGAAAATCCGGCCTGAGGGCGATAGCCTGGTTATAACCAGCCGCTGCATCTTCCAACTGCCCCAGTTTTTGGAACGCGGAGCCAAGTTTACAGTGCGCCTCGGCATAATCCGGTTTTATTTCAAGGGCTTTTTGAAAACTTGAAACAGCGTCCTCCAGATGCTCCTGCTTCAGGTAAACATCGCCAAGATTATGATGCGTTTCATAATTGTCAGGTACCAAAGCAATAGATTTTTCATAGCTGACGACGGCCTCTTCCAGCCGATCCATTTGCGCAAACGCGAGTCCCAGGCTGTTGTATGCCTCGGGAAAGTCAGGTTTGATGGTGATCGCCTTCGTAATGAGATCCTCGGCAATATGATCCTTACCTACCTGATGGGCAATCAGCCCTAGAAAATGCAAGGCGTAGGGATGGCGTGGGTCAACTTTCAATATCTGCCTGTATAATTTTTCTGCTTCACCCAATTCCCCTGCCTTGTGGCGCTGCATGGCACGGTTTATTGCTTGCTGGATGCCCGGCGCCGCCACGCCGTTTGAAGCCACCTTGGGGTGGGTGAGCAGAGATGACATGACCAATTCTGCAGTAATAACCCTTTTGGGAGACGAATATTCAAGGCTTCTTTCACGCACCTCTACGTAGGTGTCCTCGTGAAATACCGAAGCCAAAATATCTTCGAAACTATCGCGGTTAGAGGGCGAAACCACGGGACCGTTCCGATAGGACCAGAAGGGATGATGCGTATCATCCCAGGCTATTTCCCCATGGTATTCGTCCCTATTGTCGAGAAAAACAACCGGCTTGTTGAAATGTAGAAAATCGAACACGGCGCTGGTCTGATCAACAATCAGGGCATCGGCCATATTCATCATCACCAGGTAGTCACTGACGAACATTTCGTAGCCCACGGGTATGGCCTTCCTCCCGCAAACGTCCATCAAAGACTGCAATAAATCGTGATTCTTTACAAGTTCGGGGTGGAGATTGAACAGGAAGTTGTAGTCTTCGACACCATCCATCGCATTCAGTAAATCCACGAAAAAGGTTAGTCCCGAATAGGTATCAACGGTACGATTGGCGTTGGTCGGGTGCGTGAACATGACCAATACGGTCTTTTTTTCCGGATCGACAAATGGAAACCTCTCGCGAATTAATCCTTGTGGCACCCTGGATAAGAAATATTGATTAATTCGTAAATTGCCGCTCTGTACCATGAGAAAATCTTTCTGATCTCCTCGTTTAAGGTGAATTACGTCATGGTATTGACGCTGTTCTCTCGGCAGCTTGTAGAATTCGTAAAACTGGTCCAGGTCTTTGCGGCCGAGAACCACCAGTGCATCCCAGGCGTATACGTTGCCGGCATAATACCCGGCATCTTCGCAGAATTTGTGGCCAGATCCGTGAATGACGCGAACCAGCAGGATTTCCTGCGGCAGAACAGGTTGCACGTCGCGGACGAACCATGGATAGCCGTTGGAGAACATGATCACCGAATAGCGGTTAAATAACTTCCGGGTCTCGGCCAGATCTTTACCGCAAGAAACGAATTTGATGTCCGCGAATGCTTGACGTAACAGGCTCAGGTAATGCGCTGAGGCCGAAAAGACCATGACAGAGCGATGCTTGGTGGCCCGAATGTACGGCAGCAAATAATATAGGTGCTGGGTCGCCGGGGATTCGAAGAAAAAACCAAACTCAGCCCTGTCGCCAAAATCAAACAGGTCATCATCCCCCGACGTCATCACCGGTGTCATTTCACTGGTCCCTTTCATACTGACGTTCGCCACGTGATTCCAACCTTTTGAATAGAACTAAATCCAAGTATAGCCGCTTACCAATCGGCCTAACCAGACCATTTGGGTAATAAATGGACTATGCTTTCAAAACCGTAAAAACAAGCGATATACTTGCAAACAAAGCAAGGCACGGTCCAATGGTCATCCGATTGTGGCAAGGTAAAATAGCGTTGTGGAAGAGTTTCTGGCTGTTCGGTGTGGGCGGTGGTGTCTTTATTGGGCTGCCTGTCTTTGCGGCGATAATGGCGTTAACAGACGTACCGGACAATACAACCGCGACTGTCTTGGTCTCCGCATAAAATCGAGGTTCACCCAATTAAGTATTGCATAACAAGGTCTCTCGGCGCTCAATAATGCACAACGATACTTACTCTGTCAGGAAAGAGGCTATGTTGTTTAAGCATCTGTTTACACCCCATGAAATTAGAGGGTTGGAAATCCGCAACCGTATCTATTCTTCCTCACACCAGACAATTCTGGCAAAGAATGGTGTTCCGGGTGAAGAAATGGCGGCCTATCACGAAGCCCGTGCGCGGGGCGGGGCGGGCCTGATCATTATGGAATCATCGCGCCCCTATCACGACGATGTATCGGCCAGTTATTACATCGATTCCAGCACGGACGCCTGTATACCCGGTTACAAACTTGTAGCAGATGGGATTCACAAACATGGTTGCAAGGTGTTTGCCCAGATTAATCACGGTGGTCGTATCGCCTATAGTCACGACGGCATGCTAATGGTACCCAACGGTCCCTCATTGGTCCCCGATCACCGCTTCCACTGTATGCCCCGGGTTATGAGCACCCACTATATACAAACGCTGGTCAAGGCTTTTGCCCAGGCTGCCCGCCGTATGATAGAAGCCGGATTGGATGGCGTTGAACTGGTTTCCAGCCACGGAATGCTCATGGCCCAATTCCTCAATCCGAAGACCAACCAGCGCACGGATCAATATGGTGGATCGGATGAGAATCGATTTCGTTTTATCGCCGAGTGTATCGCCGAAACACGTCTGGTTATTGGTTCCGAGAAAATTATTGGCCTCAGAATTTCTTGCGATGAACACGAGCCGGATGGATTGGATGCCTCAGCATGGCTGAAAATTTGTGCGCGTCTGGACGATGAAAATGAATTGGATTTTGTAGATGTAACGGCAGGCTCCATGATGGGGCCGGGCGGCTCCATTCACGTTGTTCCGCCGATGCAGGTCGAACACGCCTATATCGCTCCACAGGCTGGCCACATCATGGCTGTCATAAATAAAACCATCATGGTTACCGGTCGGATCAACCAGCCACAATTGGCCGAACAGGTCCTGGCCGCCGGACAGGCACATATGTGTGGCATGACCCGCGCCATGATTTCTGATCCCGATATGCCGAATAAAGCCCGCTCTGGAAACATTGATGCCATCCGTGCTTGCATCGGCTGTAACCAGGCGTGTATCGGCCACTATCATATGGGGGTCAGAATTTCGTGCATTCAGAACCCGATCAGTGGCCGGGAAACTATTCTGGATAATCACACGAAGGCCAATAAATCCCGTACAGTGCTTGTAGCCGGTGGCGGACCGGGCGGTATGAAGGCCGCAGCCGTCGCGGCTGAACGCGGCCATCGTGTGATCCTGTGCGAACAAAGCCCACAATTGGGCGGTCAGGCTTTATTGGCCCGATTGCTGCCAAACCGTTCAGAATTTGGTCAAATTATCGAAAACCTAGGCTACGAGATGCGCAAGGCCGGGGTCGAAATCCGCACCGGGTCCACCGTTGACCGGGCCTTGATAGAGATAGAAAAGCCGGATGCAGTAATCATTGCGACCGGAGCTACCCCATTTACACCCGACATCGAGATAGCTGATAACGTTCATGCTGTCGATGCCTGGCAGGTTCTGCGCGACCAGGTTAATCCCGGCACCAACGTGGTTATTGCGGACTGGCGGTGTGACTGGGTTGGTGTTGGATTGGCCGAAAAACTGGCCCTAAACGGTCATTCCGTAAGGCTATTGGTTGATGGCGAAATGTTGGGCAAGAATTTACAAATGTATCTTCGCACCTATTGGGCCGGGGTTATGCACAAGCTCGGTGTACAGGTTATCCTATATGCAAGGCTGTTTGGTGCTGATGGGGATACGGTGTACTTTTATCACAATGCCAGCGGACAGGGTATCTACTGTGAAGGTGTTGATACCCTGGTCATGGCACAAGGCCATAAACCCGTTACAACCCTGGAGACTGCCTTAAAGGGTATGGATATTGAAACGCACCTGATTGGCGATTGTCTTAGCCCCCGTTCTGCAGAAGAGGCTATTTACGAGGGTTTCATTGCTGCACAAAAAATTTAATGCGAAAGCTATGCCCGAATGCCGGTGGAAGCCTACATGTGCGAAAATGATTTAATGCCAGATTAATGAACCCTATTTGATCGGATACTAACCCAGAGTGGGTCGGCCACGCTTCAAGAATCTTTTTGTCTGGCGCAACTCATGACTGGCCAGAACAATCACAGCGACCAGGACAAGTGCGCCACCGGTGAGCGTCCCGAAAGACGGTATCTCATTCACAAACAACCAGACCCAGATGGGGCCAAGGGCAAATTCCAGCAGCATGAAGAGTGTGACTTCGGCGGCAACCAGATGACGTGTAGCAACAATAAACGTCCAGTTGGCAAAACCTGACAATACCCCGCCCCACAGAAAACAGAGCAGAATATCCTTTAGTGGTAATCCCATATCACCGGCTTTGACGATGAACGCCAAGGAGCCAATGATGATGCCCGAGACAAGCAATGTGGGCAGCATATCTACCCCGCGGTTAGAGCGGACAATAACCGTAAAGCAGGAAAAACAGAACGCCGTGACCAGCGCCATGATATTGCCATAAACAGAACCACCCCCGACCCCGTCGGAGATCATCACGAACACTCCGAACGCGGCGATAACCATGGTGATTATGGTAATTTTTTGTAGGTATTCACCCAGAAAAACACGCGCCAGTCCGGCCGTGATAAAGGGAATGGCGCTCATGGTAAAAAGCGCGTTGGCCACTGTGGTATTGGTCAGGGCCTGCAAGAAGGCGATACCCGCAGCCGCCAGCATGGCCCCGCCAAGCAGCCCCGGTCGGCCAATCTTGCGAATATGGCTGATCGTCTGTCCGCGATACTGGAATACGAGAATAACTAAAATCGCACCAATCAGAGAGACCGAGCGGTAAAAATTTATTTGCCATGCATCAGCCTGTTCTATGTTGCGCAAAATCAGGCCGCCGAAACTGATCACCGTAGAGCAGGCGATCATCAGACAAATGGCAAACCCACGGCGTGGAGTCACGCTGTCTTGTAAAACTTGCACAGTATTAACCGTGGTTTCTTCTGAATCCGTTGACATGTCTGGATTTCCGTAATCATAGATTAGATATTTCCAGATAGTCATCTATTCGCGGATAATTGTCTAATTTATAAGTAAGCAAACTCTAACTTTCAACTGTCTAACGTCAACGCCTATGGGACAGATTAGCGGTATTGCATAAGAGAGTATTTCTGGTTCATCGCAATGACCCGAAGGGGAATAAAGATGAGACAGAAATCGCAGACAAGACAGACGGGTGCCGCCAAGGCGATCAAGGACATCCGCCGGGCAACTTCGTCATAGGTGGTGACGGGAACTTCGGCGTCCAGGTTGCCCGCCTCGATTGCCTCGGCCCCGGTGACAAGATCGCGGACCGAGCGCACCAGCACCCGGGTGACATTGGTGGCGAATAAAAGGGCGAGCATAAGAGCCAAGACGACAATGGCTATACCAAAAATTTTCTGAGCGATGTTCAGGTGTATGACTGGGGCCTCTATTTACAGGTGTCGGTTTTCCCATCCGACATTTTTGCACCGCAGGTGTTCATACCTTCGACCAGCGTATCATCAAAAATTGCTTTTGAAAGGTCGGCTTTGGTAAAATTGGTTTCACGTAAATCGGCCCTGGTAAGATTAGCTCTTTTCAAGTTTGCTCCTTTGAGGCTCGCACCAAGCATATTTACATTTTCAAGGTTCGCTCCACTTAAATCTGCACCGTCAAGGATTGCATTTGACATATCAGCACCCCTTAAATCGGTATCACTCAGGTTAGCGCCTGATAAATCCGCACCTGTGAGGTTTCCGTTTGTAAGGACGG
Organism: Alphaproteobacteria bacterium; assembly: GCA_024279135.1. Taxonomy (GTDB): domain Bacteria; phylum Pseudomonadota; class Alphaproteobacteria; order Rhodospirillales; family Casp-alpha2; genus JABJOR01. Next base: position 16,413 of record JAJRRU010000026.1, on the reverse strand, counting down.
CTTTCCTGAAATTTGTGGAACGAAGATTGGAATTTTGAAGCTCAATACCGAGACCGGTAACATTGCGAAAATCTGTTCCGCTCATATCGACACCCGATGCCTTGGCGTTATTTAAGTTCGCCGCCGAGAAATTTGCCCCTCGCGCCGTTGCGTACTTAAGGGTGGCATTCTTGAGGTTAGCCCCGACGAAATTTGTTTTATCGAGGTCTGCGGAAATAAAATTTGCGCCAGAGAGATCTGCGCCGCTGAAATTACCTAACGGTGCGACGGCACTTTGCAGGCTCGCCATCTGGAGCTTACTGTTACGAAAGCTGATACCATACATATAGGCACCGTTGAAATTACCTCTTGTAAGTTCCGTATCGCTCAAATCCATGTCGCGAAGATCACACATCGAGCAATGCCCATCTGCCAACACCTGATCGCGATGCAGATTACCCCCCGAACATGCGGCTAACGCCAAGACGACACATGCCAAAACTAGCGATAACGCTTTGCGATAACGGAAGCTCATGATTGCGTTCATCTTCTTAACCCTTAATAGTACAGAAAATCGAGAGCATCCTTCAAACGGTCACGAAAACCGGAATAATTCTCCCAGCGCTCGAGGGATACATCACCCGTACGCAACTCTCGATATAACCGGTTGTCTTGCATATGATAGAAGATCGCTTCCGCCGTCGAGTAAGGGTTAAACCAGTCCATATAACGATCACGAAGCTCGCTTAAAGCCGGGTTCTGCCCGACCCTGGGCCCCGTTGTTTTGCCCTCTTTGAAAGTGTATTGGGGCTGCCTGGGCGTCAGTAAAATCATCACGGACTTGGTGAAATCCTTGGTTGTTTCACGGCTGAAAAAATATTGAATAAGTGGAATGTCCTGAAGAATTGGCACTCCATCCTTAATGTTTTCAGTCTCTTTCTCACTCAAACCGCTAAGGATCAGGGTTTCGCCAAAGTGCATTGCAACCGTCGCGCTGACGGTGGTACGCGTCGATTCAAGCTTGGAAGTGAACCCGGTATAGCTGGAATCCGGTGTATTCAGAAATTTACGCTCGGCAGTCACGTCCAGCTTCACACGTCCGTCATCCAGCAGTGTCGGTGTGACGCTTAATTTGACACCAACTTCATCGTCAAAGGTAACGGAGTCACCCGTGCCACTGCCGCCCGAAGGTAGGACCGCGGCCTGAATATGAACGCCGGAAAAGAATTTCGATTCAGACCCATTCGTCGCCGTCAGCGTTGGTCGTGCGAGAATTTCGTTTCGGGTATCGTTCACATTAGCGATGTTCAGGCTGTAGGTAATGGCCGGAATGTTAATGGCCCGCGTGATGGTCCTGGTATTTGACCCAATGGTTTTTGAAATTGTATCAATAGCGGAAAAACCGGCCGTACCAGTGCCGCTCTCATCGCCAAATTGCAGGGATAATCCATTGAGCAGGTTCACACCCTTGGCGGTGGTTCTATTATCCTGTGTGCGAATAATTGTGACATCGACAATGACCATACCATTTGGGTCAATCACGAGAGGTTCCGCGCTATCCGTTGACGCATTCGAGGTATCAGAGCCCACATCAGAACTTGGTTCCGAGTTGTCTGAATCAACATCTGTATCAGAGTTCGACTGGTCGTCGGGATCAACCTTAGTAACAGGCGTTACAGGCGCAGCCGAAGGTGATGAGGGGTCCGGAGCGGGCGCGGCACTGCTGCCAATGGTTTCCTGCCAGCTTTGGGCCAATTGAATATTGTTTTTGTGAAAGGCCCGCCAATCGGCCATGCGTCGTTTCAGCGCAGCGACCTGGTTACCCTGTCCGGAGATTGCCGCCAATTGCACCAGAGAAGCCGTTGCCTTGTCCGTATTATTAAGTGCCGAGGACGCCATAACCGAAGCTTTCAGGAGTCGCGAACTGTCGGGTTCCAATTCCTTCAAGCGATCACGCATGACTGCACTCGTCGTAATATCTCCCGCGTAATAGGACGCAACCAACATGCTGTAGAGCAGGTCTGGGTCGGATGTGTTATAGATCAAGGCCTTTGAAAAATGTGATTGGGCCTGAACGAACTTCCTTTGATCCAGCGCCAGCAGGCCCGACTGGAACCGAGCATACCAGTTGGAATTATCAAACTTGATGGCTAGTTTATAGCCTTCTTCGGCAAGGAAAAATTTGGAATCATCACCTTTTACTGCCATCAAGTGATACGTCAACCCGGCCAGAAAATTAAGGGTCGAGTCCGTCATTTTAAGCTTGAGTGCCTGGTTGAAGGATTTGAGAGCATCATCCAATTTGCCCTCATCAAGGCTTTTTAGCCCCTGGGCCGCCAGTCGTCTGGGGTCCGTGGTGATCTTGTCGGGATTGATGGACGCATAAATGAGCGGCCTCGCGTCTGTTGACGTTTTAGTAGCGGACGGCATAAAGTTAAAGTCGCCATCGCTCACACAGGCGTTCAACATAAAGGCCATCAAAACCACACCGCACAAGGATGTTTTGTTCGAAAAATAGTCCCTCATAACCGTACGATAAATCCCTGTTCCCCAGACGTTATTCTGCACTTAAAACTTGCAAATTGTGATTTAATGGATTGTTGCATGTTGCTCATCCCTTGTCTATTAAGACCGAAAGTTGCGGCCTTTATACATCTAATTTTCATTCTTGCCTGACCTCAATTTGCCTATTTTGGTCTGTTTGAAAACAACCCCTCGATTGGCCAACACAAGGCTCCAGGCATTCCATTGATCACCGGGGCGTTGTAAGCGGACCTCGGCACTTTCAACTTCGCCCAGGCGAAATGGCTCCATCCCCACTGGCCACCGGCGTGGCCACCACCGACGGTAATCTCGCGGCGTTGCACACGATCTGACGTCCCTCATTTGCTACTGGATTTTAGCGAGTCTGGGCCCTAGCATGGTTAAGTGCTAGAAAAAATTTGATAGCTTTAGGGGGAGACTTAACATGAATTTAGCTACGCAAATATGGATTTCACGTTTGAAAGCCATGCTGTTATTGCCCCTCTTCATCGGTCTCGTCGCCCTTGCTCCCCGCACTGCGTTGGCTCAGTCAACGCAAACCAGTGGAGAACTCTTCAAGATTTTCAAGACTGTGCCCGGTCTTTCCGACCTTCCCGTCAGCGATATTCGACGGACCGGCACGTCAAAATCGGCCAAAGTCACCTTACGCGGTAAGTCGGCGCGGGTATCAACCTTTAAGATAGAAGGTACCTCCATGGGGGCTTTCATGCCTGATAACTTCAGTCTTGCTGATGTAGTGCCGATCCCCCACGGCACACCGATTGACGGCATCACGTTTAAGGATATCGTTTTTATCTACGTCCCCATAGGCAAGGCTAAATCAAATATTGCAACGTCGAGCTTTCCATCAGACGTGCGCAAATCGCTGAGCCATGCTGGCAGTCACATTAATTTAAAAGTAGGCCTAAACTTATTTGGCGAAGCAGACTTTGCCTCAGCAGGAGCCGTCAAAAAAATTCTTCAGAGTATCGGCCATAATCAGTTTTCGATTCCCTTGAGCGGTACGTTTCCTGCTAATCTTATGGGTTACGACTTAAAGACGGCCAGCCAGAGAATCAAAAGCGATCTTATTAGCGGACTGAGCCTGACTTTACCACTTCCCCAAAACCTCAAAATCCCGGGTATGCCCAATATTGTCAGCGTTAAAAGCGCGCAGATCATCATTATTGGCCGCGAGATCAAGGGTACACCAAAGATATTTGCAGGCCTCACGGGTGATTTTGGGGTTAAGCTTCATAACGCCGAAAAGACCTTCAGTTTCGGTATGTTGGCGGCGCAGCCTGGCAAAGCCTTTACGGCGGAAATCACGGGTGATTCCAAAGACACGGTCAATCTTCCGTTTTTTCATCCACTCAATCTTACCAATATGCATGTGGTGGCGACCAAGAAAGCAGGTAAGTGGGATATTGTCGTAAATGCGAAGTCAAACATAAACACCAAAAAGGTTGATGTCGCCTTTCACTACGTTTCGAATTCTGGCAGTTCTGCCGTTATTACCGCCAAGACCAAACTGATCTTGTCCGACCTGTTACCTGGCGATATTCCCGGCCTTTCTGAGATCGAGCTTGATTCAGTCGAGATAATGGCAAAACGGTTGTGGCTGCAAGGCAAGGTCAAAGGTATTTCAACTTTCATGGAAGTGCAGAAACCGCTCGGCAGCAAGGGGCACTTCGTCGCGCTCTACCTAGATAATTTGTCCCTGTCTAAATTGATTCCGGACACGGCGAAAACGCCCCTCAAGAATGCGGGTATTTCAAGTCTCGTCGCCCTTTACAGCCCTCAGAAACAGGCGACGAAGCTAAGCAATCTCAAGTTCACAGGAATCACCGCGTCTTGGGTTCATAAATCCAATGCAAACCCGACGATTAAGCCCGGCATGAACATATTTGGTCATATGAATATCCATCCTTCCGGGGATATGGCCAAAATTCTGAAGAAAGTGGGGGTTAGTGATCTGAAACTACCACTGGGTGGTGGCTTCAGCTCCAAGGCTTTTGCGAAAAACACCAGTGGGGTGGCAATCAAGAAAGCAATCCTCGACAACCTGGACATTGAGGTGAACCTACCAAAGCTGAAAATCCCCGAGGTTGAAAAGTTCTTGGCCTTCAACAACGGTAAGCTCGCCATCACGAGCAAGACGCTCGCCGGCAAACAGGGTATTAATGTGGCAATTTCCGGCGATGCTGACCTTTTGGTAAAAGGCGACAAGGTCGCCTTCAAAGTGGATGTAGATCATAGCAAATCTAAACTCACCTTCACGGCGACGAGCGATAAAAAGTGGACCCATCCGCTGGGCATCAAGTTTCTTGATCTGGACACTTTATCGCTGGGTATCGGCAAGAAAAAGGGCGCTTACGATATCACTGTAACTGCCAAGACGGACATTGGCCGCCATTCGAGGCTGAATATTACCGTCGATTTACATGAGAAAAATGGACAAATCACCGATGCCTTTTTCGAACTAGACGGGCCGATGAAGCTTTCCGAAATTCCAGACGTTAAGGGTATTCCACAAGCCAGCCATTTCACCATCAACACCATCAAAATTTCTGAGAACGGCATCGAGGCCAAGACGGACTTTGGTGGCAAGAAGGATTTAGATATATTTCTGTTCAGAGATTCTGGCTGGAATCTGCTGTTGCGCCAAGACAATTTCGCCATCACTGAATTCGTGCCGTTGCTGAAGAACACGCCCTTAAAGCACATCGTGTTGTCCGAAACCGCTATGGTGCTGTCCAAAGACGGCCTGCAAGGTGCGCTTTCCAGCTTCTCGCCCATCGCCCAGGACGCCCTGAAGGATATCTACGGTAAGGGCCCTGCTAATATCGACGTTTCCCCGGGACTCAGCCTGATTGCAGCGTTTGAGCAAAAGAAATCCGGGGGCGGTTTGGCGAAAGCCTTTAAACGATTGGGATTAAGTGAAGAACGCGTAATCATGACCGGCGACATCGGCGGCCTGTTCGGCGGCCCGACGAAGCTCAATGTGGATGTCGATCTTAGCGCTCATAGCGGAGCCAAAGGGCAACCCAAATGGATGAAATCCAAACCCGGCGTCACCGCCGTATTCTCGATGATTGCGACCGAGTCCGCTGGGCAGTTCGATATCGAAATCGGCATCGGTGCTGACATCATCGCCACTGTCCACGGTACCGAACTACTATTTGATGCCAAGACGGCGTTGGAATTCGAGGACGAGAAAATTGGCATCAAGATCGTCGCCGATCTGCAAGATAATAAAGGCTGGAAAAACCCCTTTGGTATTCCCGGCTTCACCCTTTACGAAGTCGGTATGGATCTGGGTATCGCCGAGGATGGCGCCATTCACTTAGACTTTGACGGTGATATTAAAGCCAGCGGCGACACGTTCGCTATTGCCGCCGATGCTGATTTGTTGCCGGAAGCTTTAGGAGCGCCTCAAGACATTGCCTTCAAAGGATCCGCCGACCAGGTTGATATGTTCTTTATGGAGAAGATCGCCCTCGCGATGATTGGTGGCGAGTTCAAGGTCGATATTCCGGCAGGAATATTGCCAACCTTCACCAAGGTAAAATTTGCCTTTGTCACCCCGGGTGCGCAAGACCCTGACCTGCACATCACAAGTGAAGGTTTTGCCATGGCTGGTGGTATGAACTGGCTCGATCATCAAGTGGGCGATATGAACGTTTCGATTAGTCCAACCAAGGGCATTCAGGCGGCCGGTAAAATTAATGATTTAAACCTTGGCCCGCTTCATTTGAAAAAAAATGACTTTAAAATGGATATGGGGCCCAAGTCGGTGCCGTCCCTTACTGTTGATGCTGATGTTGAAATGCTCGGCATCAAAGACAAGTTCCACTTTGATTTCAACAAAGACGGCATTGATATTGCCGCCACCAGCGACTTTGGCGATCTGTTCAAATTTAAAATTAATGCAGACGTTTCAGGAAAAAACCTGACCAAGGCTTCCGGTATTAAAAATGCCGATATTTTTCTGGATGCATCGCTGTCGTCTGACCCCGGCGCATGGCTTAGGAATTTAGGAGGTGCCAGCGTAAAGGCGAAACTAAATTCCATCGATGCCGGCGCTGAAAAAGCAACTCAGGCTTTGAACAAAGCGCAGGTGAAAGTGGATGGTCTTGATCGGAAAATTACCGCCATGAAGGCCAAGGTAAGTGCCGAAAAGAGAGCCGATGAAGCCAAAATCAGTGCGGCCATCGCAAAGGTCAATACCATCCAGAACAATATCAACGGCTTTTCCAACGATATGTCCCGTTATCAAAGTGAAATCAAAACCTGCAATCAAACGGAAAGAATATGTGTGCTGTGGAAACCGGAGTTAGGCAGCTGCGCCAAACGTATTTTTGGTCATTGCATCTGGCGTCATATTTCCATGAAATGCGCCAAACGTGAAACGATCCCCAACATTCCGGAGCGTATCCAATGCGAGGCGGAAAATATTAAGCCGCGTGCCGAATTGTACTTTGCAACGAGTGAAAAAGAAGGAGCGAGCCTTGCCAAGAAAGGTGCAGATTGGGCACTGAGCAAAGCGCGTAGTGCTGTTGCAATTATACCCACGGATCTCGACCCTCGCGTTGCCGGATTAATGCTTGCCAAGCAAGGGGCGACCGATGCACTCAATCTGGCAAAAGATGGAATGAAGGGCATAACGGCGTTCAACAATGTCATAGAGAAGGGCGTCAGCGTATTCAAGGATACGCCAAACTTGTTCGCGCTTAAAAACAGCTCGATCAGAGGGGACTTGAAAAAGGCTTTGAAAGGGCAACCCGTCGTCCTCGATATGAATGCCGAAATAGCCGACAAGTCCCTAGAGACAAGACTCGCATTCTCCTTGACCGACCCCAAGTTTGATGGCGAACAATTCGGCCTGATTGCACTGGGTATTGCCGTCGATACGGTGGTTAAGGAAGCCAGAAAAATTAAAATCATTCCGACCTCTTTGCTTAATGATGTGAGTGACCTGTACACGAAGGAAAAGAAGCGGATCGATGCGATCATTGCCACGGCTGTTACCCAAAACAATATTAAGGGCAAGCCAGCCGTTGTTGATGGGCCAGCTTCATCGGTGGCTAATCTGGTTGCACTACAAAACAAAGATGCGGCGGTTGTTACGGCCCAAAATGATGCTGCCTTGACGGCGTTGGAAACTAAACACAAAACGGATTTGGCTAAATTCTGTTCCGTATCGACGGCCAATCCACGCCAGGAGCGCCCGATCTTTGATCCGTGTTTCTATCTTAAACATAACGCAGACCTGATCAAAGCATTCAATACCGACTTCAACAAGGCTGCAACGCATTGGATTAAAAACGGCATTTCAGAAGGCCGGGCGGCGAGCGCAGACTTTAGCCTCGTCGCGTATGTCCTGCGTTATCCAGACCTGTCCAAGGCCTTCATCAAGAATGAAAAGATCGATTTTACCGCCGCGATGAACCATTGGCTCACGAATGGCAAAAACGAAGGCCGCAACCCAAAACCATTTGCCTGTTCTGCCACAGGTGGTGCCAAGGGAATGGAAAACGCGGCGTTTGATCCGTGTTTCTATATTAATAAATACCCAGATATGAAGGCAGCCTTCCATAACAATTTGACCGGCGCCACCAATCACTGGCTGACCTTCGGGATACATGAGGGGCGTCAGTCGAGTGCTGGCTTTAGCACCGCCGCCTACATCATTCGTTATGAGGACTTATTAAAAACCTTCGTAAAAAATGGGTCAGTAGATTTTGCGAGTGCCATGGGGCACTGGGTCAATAACGGTAGAAAAGAGGGCCTCAACTCTAAACCTTTTACCGCGTGTGAAAGCGCGGGTGGTCTTTCCAACTTATCGACGTCCACCTTTGATCCCTGTTTTTATGTCAATATGTATGCCGATTTGAAATCATCTTTTGGCTACGATAGTGCCAAGGCGTTGATACATTGGTCTGCGTTCGGTCTAAAGGAAGGTCGACAATCAAGTGCCGGGTTTGATATCAACGCTTATGTCGTGCGTTATCCAGATTTAGAAAATACCTTCATACATAGCAATTCGGCTAATGTCCCGGGCAGGTATGCCGATTATGGCTCGGCATTGGACCACTGGCGTAACAATGGTAAAAAGGAAGGGCTCAATGCCAAACCTTTCATCGGTTGCGAAGCGACAGGCGGTGTGCCTGAATTGAAAAAGGCGGTTTTTGACCCGTGTTTCTACCTCAATAAATACCCTGACCTGAAAAAGGCTTTTGGCACCCGTCAGGAATTGGCAACCCGTCATTGGTTTGCCAAAGGCTATTCGGAAGGCCGCCAAGCCAGCGCTGGTTTCGACCTTGCTAGTTACATGTTGCGCTATCCAGATTTAACCAAAAAATTCATCACGGCGACGAATGTCAATTACGCGGGGGCTTGGGAACACTGGAGTACCGGTGGTGGACAAGCAGAAGGCTTAGATCCGGCTCCACTTGGCGCATGTGGTACGACTGGCGGCATTGCCAGCTTGGCAAAAGCAGAGTTTGATCCGTGTTTCTACTTGAACAAATATCCTGATCTGAAAAATGCTTTCGGCGACAAGTGGGCCTATGCCGCTCAACATTGGATGAATCACGGTATCGCCGAAGGACGGCAATCGAGCGCCGGGTTTTACCTCCGTGACTATATGCTCCGTTATGATGATTTACGTCGGTCCTTCATGCAACCTATCGCCGGTGTCCTGAAAGCTGAGAAAGCGATCAAGAGTACCTTCAATCGTTTTGGGGGCGGTGGTAGCCATAGTTCGAACACGGGCACAAGCGACCTGATGGTTGATTACACGAGGGCTTGGGAACACTGGAGTACCGGTGGTGGAAAGGCAGAAGGCCTGAATCCGGCTCCGCTGGAAGCTTGCGGGTCCACGGGGGGAATTGCAGAGCTCTCTAACAATGTTCTGGATGTCTGTTTCTATATGAACAAGCATCCCGATCTTAAGCAGGTCATGGGTGGCGATATACTAGCGTCGGCCGCCCATTGGGAGAATTACGGTTACCGTGAAAGCCGAGTGTCGAGTGAGAGCTTCAGCCTTGCCGCCTATCTGGCGCGCAATCCCGATTTGCAGAATGTGTTTATCAAAAAAGAGGGCATCAATTATAATGGAGCGTTGGGGCACTGGTTCACAAATGGAAGTAAAGAAGGCCGTAAACACGAACCATTAAATTGCAATGGACCCCAGGGAAGCGACCCCAGTCTGAAAGGTGAAGTGCTGGACCCTTGTTTTTACCTGAACAAGTATCCCGACTTAAAGAAGGCATACGGCGACAATTATGAAAAAGCTATCCAGCACTGGATGTTCACGGGCATTAATGAGGGCCGCTATCCCAATGTTTTATCTGCATCTCAAATCAAGCTGGAACAACTTGGTCTGACTTGGTCCGACGCTGGACGGGTGGGTGGAAAACCAACCTGTGTGGCGTGGAATGAAAACGCAGACCCGAATGCCTGGGGTGATAATTACCTTTGCATGAACAAAGATATAGGGATGCGTTTTAATTCGGCGGGGCCAATTGGTGGGATGCGTTGTACATCCGTCAACGAAGGTGCGGACCCAGATAGCTGGCACGATAATTATGTGTGTGTACCGCAAAATTCATCTTGGGTCGTTAATTGGCATGCCGCAGGCAAACCCTCGGGCGTCAAATGCGTACAGATCACTGAGGGTGACGAGCCGAAAAATCACACATGGAATGATAACTTCCTTTGTTTGGAGTATAGAAACTAGTCACCTGAATCTAAAGTTCGGCACATAAGTTATTCTCGACACGATGGCAGAAACGTTTCACCGAAGCCAATATTTCGTCGGTTGATTTTGTCCATTTGTATGGTTTTGGGTTTTCATTGTGAATATCCATAAATTTCATTATGTCGACCTCCAATTGCCTCACTGTCGTCTGGAAAGGTTTCTTCTACACGCTCATGAACCTCCATCCACACTAGTGGATTGACTGTGCCGCGCGGGACCGGTGACAACTCGATTTTGATCTGGCATTCGGGGGTGCGAACCATAAGCCGATGACTTTCGCCTCCACCCGACTCCCCTACATTGACATCTGGAAACGCCCCCTCGATTAACGCCTTGATAGAAGCCAGTGCCGTCCTGATATTCTTAAGGGCCGTGTCACGCGGCTCAAAGGAAAGATAGGTCAGGTCGATAATGGTGTGACAGGTAGGACACAATAAGATCAGGTTGTCGAAGGTATTCGGATCGAAGTTCTCATCTAGCCGTTCCTGATGGCGAGGTCCTGTCCTCCCATGTGGAATTAAATGCGCCATCTCAGCGATATGCTTGTCACCTCCCATCTCTGCGGGATAAAGGGCCTGAAGGCAATCGGGATTCTGACAATGACCTGCGGCAGCTGAAAACAAACGCAGTTTGGTATCCGCAGGTATATTCTTACGTTCTGCCATCATCCTATATTGCATCAAATGCCATAGTACTCAATCTGCTATGGGCCGGTATCATGTATTGGGTGCTTTATGCGCGCTTAATTGGCTGGATTGTTTTTGTAAATTGCCACTAGCAAATATCGCGGTCCGCTCACATTTTCCTTTCCGACGTCCCGCATAGTCTGACCCGGCGGTGGAGCGTGAAGCGCGTCTGGTGATGGCTAATAAGCGAAGTTCCAGCCACATCCCGATAATGTCCGGTTCTGTACGCTAAGCGGAAGTCAAAAACGCATAATCGACGCTGCAAAATTTTATGTCCGTTATTAGGGGGCAAAGCAGACATCATTCCGGGTGGGTGATTAGGTCTGCTCCTGACCCTAAGCGGACCTTTCGAAGTGCTGAAGTGTCGCGCATACAACAAAGGCCCCCGAATTTCTCCAGGGGCCTTGATTGCAGATTTTCGGAGACTTTATGCCGCCCATTTTTGTGGTTCGAAAGCACCGTCGAGAGGTGTATCCGCGGCGTGGTTCACGTAGTTGGATAGGGTCTTCAGACTGACACCAACAATCACTTCGAGATACTGTTGAGTGCCGTAACCTGCCGTGAAGAATGCCTCTTTGGCGTCGTCGGTGGGCCAGCCGCGGGTTTCGACAACGGACCGTGTCAGCACCGCCAGAGCATCGAGCTTGGTATCGGGAAGCGTTGTGCCCGAGCGTAGTGCTTCGATGATTTCAACTGGGACGTCCTTCATGCCGGCGATCGTTGTATGAGCCGCCATGCAGTAATCGCATTTGTTGGCAAAGCTCACGGAGAGTAAAACAGTCTGTTGTTCGGCGTTCGAAAGCGACGAACCCTGGAAAATGCCCATAACCGTCGTATAGGTTTCGGCGGCGGCAGGCGCCTCGGCCAAGACGCGGATGAGGTTGGGCACGAAGCCGAAATTTTTCTGGACGGCAGTCAAAATTGGTTTCGATGCCTCGGGCGCGGTTTCGCTCGAATGGATGGGGAAAGTGGTCATTGTGGTTCTCCTTTTCGCTGATTGTTGTTAGCCGAAGTGGTGGCCCGCGGTGTGTCCGCCATCCAGTGGATAGATGATGCCAGTGGTGAATGTGGCCGTGGCGAGGTGGAGGATGGCGTCGGCCGCCTCTTCTCCCTCGCCAACGCGGTCCAACAGAGATAGGCCAGCCAGATCATCGACGTTTTCGATACCATTTCGGGCGTGGATGGGCGTCCGCACGATGCCCGGTGCAACCGTACTAACGCGGATATTGTCCTTGCCGAACTCTGCGGCCAGCTGAAGAGTGAGCGCATGAACGGCGCCCTTGCTGGCGACCGCCGCAGTGGCTGGGAAACCGCCGAGGGCATGGTTCACCAGCACCGTACCGACATTGATGATAGCACCGCCACCTTGGACCTGCATAGCAGGTATGGCGGCCTGGCTGGTGAAATAAGTTCCTTTCAAGTTGATCGCGTAGTAGTGGTCAAGATCAGCCTCCTCGACATCGAGGAACGGTTTGGGCGAAAACACACCGGCGTTGTTGACCAGCACGTCGACCCGTCCGAATTCCTCAAGCGCGGTATCAACCATCTTCTGCCCAATGGCTTTGTCGCTGACGTCACCGGCGACGAGAACAGCGTTGTCCGGCCGTCCCAGTGCCTCATACGCGGCATCAAGCCGTCCGGAGTCCCTAGAATTGAGAACCAGGTTGTATCCCTGGTCGAGGAAGGTGCGGGCGGTGGCCCGCCCAATGCCGGTCGAAGCGCCGGTGATAAGTGCGGTTTCAGTTTGTTTTGACATGGTCGTTCTCCTTTGAGTGGGGGTAATAGTTACCTGGGATCAGGCGGCCTTGTGGTCTTTGGTATCGTCGGCAGTGCCGCCGGTCAGACCGAGCAGCAGCGCCTTTGATTCTTTGTTGATGGTGGGAACGGTATTGATCGATGCGCCTTTTTCGTAAGCGCGAACGGTGGCTGGTCGATCGGCGACCGCCCGTACCCAGCGCTCGACATTGGCGAAACCCTCGAAGCGTTCAATGCGTTGTCGCAGCCAGGGATAGATCGCCATATCGGCAATTGAATACTCACCGGCCACGTAATCGCGGTCCTCGAGCCGCTTATCGAGCACACCCAGGAGACGTTCGGCCTCGCGGGTGTAGCGCTCCTTGGCGTAGGGAAGGTTCTTGGGTGCGTAATCGACGAAGTGAAGATACTGGCCGAACATCGGGCCGATACCGCCCATTTGCCAATTCAGCCATTGCAGGACTTCGGCCCGGCCCCGAGCATCCTCAGGCATGAACTTGCCGGTTTTCTCGGCGAGGTACTGGAGAATCGCGCCGGACTCGAACTGTGCCAACGGCGCACCTCCGTCTTCCGGGCCGTGATCGATGATGGCCGGGATGCGGTTGTTGGGCGATATTTTCAGGAACTCAGCCTCGAACTACTTGCCCTTGGAGATGTTAACGGGACGGATTTCGTAGTCGATCCCAGCCTCTTCGAGGAACAGAAGCGGCTTGTAGCCGTTTGGCGTGGTCCAGAAATAAAGATCTATCATCGTATCCTCCATTCGTTTGGTTTGGGCTTGAAATGGAACGTAGACAAAATTCGGCTTTACGAATAGACCAATAATATGCAAATTATTATTGCACTTTTTGCACAAATAGAATTGAAAGGAAGGTATATTGGACAAGTTGGGCGCCCTCTCGTTGTTTGCGAAAGCGGTGGAAACCGGGTCGTTCTCCGAGGCCGGACGGCAGTCGGGGCTGGCACCCTCGTCGGTATCGCGGCGCATCGTTGAATTGGAAGGTTGGATCGGCGCCGCTCTGTTCCACCGGACCACGCGAAAATTGAACCTGACCGAAGTCGGTCAGGCGTTCTATGACCGTACACGGGGGGCATACTGCTTGATCTGGAGGAGGCCAAGGTCATGGCGGCGCAACTCGAGGATCATCCTTCCGGCCTCATCCGTCTGACGATACCAGCGAGCATGGAGCGCCACCTGACGGCAGCCATCAGCGCGTTTCAAGCTCGATGGCCCGGCGTACATTTCGCTCTCACCTTCACCGATCGGGTCGTGGATCTGGTGGGCGAGGGGTACGACTTGGCCGTCCGCCTCGGCCGGCTCGAAGATTCAACGCTTCGTGCACGCAAGATCGGTGAGGCCCGGCGCTATTTGTGCGCCAGCCCGCGTTACCTGGACCGCGCAGGCATGCCTGGGCGCCCCGAAGACCTAGCCGACCACAGCTGTCTGATTTTCCGGACACATCCGGGTTACAACGTCTGGCGTTTCAAGGCTGGCAGACGCACCGTCGACGTACGCGCATCTGGAAACTTCAGCGCTAACAGCGGTAATGCCCTGATAAATGCCGCTCGGGACGGTATGGGGCTGGTTCTTGTCCCGGAATGGCTAGCCGGGCCCTCACTGGCGAATGGAGAACTGGTCGAGGTTATGCCCGGTCATCCGCCGGTCCCGGAACGGACACCGCTTTACGCCGTGCATCCCTATCAACGCTTCGTGCCGCCCAAGGTGAAAACGTTTGTGGAATTTCTCGCGGATCGCTACGGAAAGGGCTACGACTGGACAAATTACTAGGGCAACTGAGGGTGAGACGGCAAGATGCGATCCATGTCTGCAAATGGCTAATAAGAGAAGTTCCAACCACCCCTAGGTTATGTCTGCTTTCGGGGGGTAAAGCAGACGTTCTGGGATTCTGATTCAAATAAGAGTGCCAGCTTTCGCCTGGTGGTTATCAATTTCTCGGCGTAGCCCCAGCGTAGCACTACATGTTTATTCTGCCAAATTCTAGACAAACAAAAACCCGTTAACTCATTGAGTTTACGGGTTTAATTTTGGTTGCGGGGGTAGGATTTGAACCTACGACCTTCAGGTTATGAGTTAGTTTACATACCTTACGCTGATTTCTCACATATAACTATATATATACATAAGACATTGTTTTATATAATTTAATCACAACAATTTTTATCACCTACTACTCTTTATTTCCTTGCCAAACGCTCCCTACTGCTTCCATAGTGCTTCCATAAACTTTTTGGAAGCAGGTAAATTATGCCAAAACTAACAAAACGCACCATCGATGCCGCCAAACCAGACTTGATGCGGGATTACTTCATCTGGGATGATGATATGCCCGGTTTTGGCTTGCGTGTGTTGCGTTCTGGCATGAAGACGTATCAGGTGCAATACAGGCATGGCGGGCGCACTCGGCGCAACTCCATCGGCAAGCATGGCACCATTACCCCGGATGAAGCCCGAAAGATTGCAAAGGAGTTACTGGGGCGTGTTGCCAAGGGTGACAACCCCGCCGAAGAACGCGCTATCCATCGCGGCGCGTCCAGCGTTGCCGAGGTGTGCGAGCGGTTCATGAAGGAGTACGTCCCCATACACTGCAAGGAAACCACGGCAAAAGAATACCGTCGCTCGGTTGACCTGTTCATCAAGCCAACGATAGGCACCCGCAAGGCTCCCGATATCATCCGCACCGATATTGCCAAACTGCACCATAATTTGAGAGACAAACCCTATCAGGCCAATCGCACACTTGGCGTTCTATCCGTAATCTTCAACCAATGTGAAATCTGGGGATTACGCCCGGATGGTTCAAACCCCTGCCGACACGTCAAGAAATACACAGAAAAGAAACGCGAGCGCTTCCTGTCAGAAGAAGAACTCAAGCGGCTATGGGACACCCTGGACAACTGCGAACAAGAAGGTACCGAGAGTGCCGCCGCCTGTAACACCTACCGCCTACTCATCCTGACCGGATGCCGCCTTGGTGAGATACAAACCCTGAAATGGGACTACATCAAGGAAGACGGTATCTACCTACCCGACTCAAAAACCGGAGCAAAGAAGGTATACATAGGACAAGCAGTTCATGACACCCTCACCAAGATCAAGCGAGCACCAGATAATCCATACGTCATCCCCGGCACCGTAAAAGGTCAACACCTGACAGACCTACAACGCCCTTGGCGGAGAATACGCAGTAAAGCAGAAATAAACGACCTCCGCATTCACGACCTGAGACATTCGTTTGCATCGTTTGGATTATCTAGTGGGCTTAGCCTCGCTGAAATTGGAAAATTATTAGGGCACTCTCAAGTGCAAACTACTTCACGCTATGCCCACTTGGCAGAGAAAATCACCCAAAAGGCAGCAGAACGAACATCAGGAAGCATTTTGAATTCCATTGAAAAACTTTCGGTATAGATGCATCAGGGAGGATACACGTTATCAATCCGGCTCCACTCAGAAACAAAGCTGCCTCAAAAAAATTGAATAGAAATATTATGGGGCAGTAATTTTTGAAGCAAACTTTTCAAAAATTGGTTTGTTCGCGCCTTCCGTTGCTTGCACCAGTGCACCAAAGGTTTTTATCTGTATTAGTTCCGATCTGATCTGACACTGCTCCCTTGAAAGAGCGAGAGTTACCAGTTTTGATGGTGGTGCAACCCAACCATCGAAAACTTAGAAAAGGTAACTCT
>JAJRRU010000025.1 GCA_024279135.1 Alphaproteobacteria bacterium | reverse complement strand
TGACTAATTATATAAATATAATAGTCATTGCTATTCTTCTTCATAAAGCAAGTTTATGAATACACAGGCAGATCAGTAATTGCCAAACAGCAATCGCCGCCCACGTATCCCTTCCTGATTCACAATGTAAAAGAACGTCAAAACAACCATGTCCACAATTTTACTTGCAGCCAACGCCCACACATAAGCATGATCCGATTTTAAACATTCTCGAAGCCGACACCAGAGAATGCTTGCCGACAGAGCGGAGCATTATAGTATCTGAACTGATAAATTTCAACCTCAATGAAGAGGAATATTTATCATCGCTTGTTAGCGTCTCGATGGCGGTGGTATACGGGGATGAGAACGGACTGTCCAGCACCTTTTTGAAGTTTTTTTTGTATTTTTATCGAACCGGAGAGAAGCCATGGAAAAACGCAAATTAGCAGCAATAACGCTTATCGCCTCTATTAGCGCCGCGTCTCTGGTCAGCGGCTGCACACAGACGGTTTCCATTTTGCCCGAAACTCAAACGGTTGCACCGGATGGCACGGTTACCAGAGACCTGCCGGAACCGGGTTACACCCAATTCCCGGATCTGCCTTTTCCGCCCAACTCAAAGATGAATATTGAACGCACGTTCATTGTTGGCAGCGGGGAAAGCTGGTTCGGACAAACAGTTGTGGAGGTCACTTCGGGTGCCAATACGACCTTTGATTTTTACAAACAAAACCTCCCGGATCATGGCTGGAATGAATTATCCTCTGTACGCGCCATCACCAGCGTCTTGACCTATACCCGATTAAACAGGGTTCTTACCATTCAGATCAACCAAACCAGAACCGGAAATTCGGATATCCTGATCACCGTATCACCGCGCAACAGTGATGTTATAACCAATTGATCACGTCAGTTTATCACTTCAACCAAATTCTGCGAACGTGGGTTCACAGAACTGACGAGCCCCCTTTAGTTTGCGACAGACGTCCTTGGTTTCATCACCACTGCTGAACGGTCCGGCGATCAGGCGATAAAACACGCCTTTCGATCCCAGACTGATTTCCATCACCGTGTGGCGCAAATCACTGAGGATACTCGTATGAGCCCGTTTAAGCTGTGCCCAGCCTCGTTCTGCCTGTTTGACGGATCGATAGGAAGCCAGATGAATACTGGGTTGCGGACCGCTTAATACGGCGGGCTGCATTTCGCTCGGCGTCAGAGCACTGCTTTGCACGGAGGCCACGGCAGGTGCCGGTTTGGAAGGCTGCAAAGCACGATCAATAGCCGCGCGTTCACGGGCATATTCATCGGACGTGATAAATCCGGCGTCACGTAACAACTCAATTCGCCGCACCATATCGGCAGCCTCCATAATCCCCTGTGGTGGCATACTGGGGTTGGCGACAACGACCGGCGCCGAAGGCATTAGGGCATCCATGATCATGGATCGCTCAGCGGCGTGCTGGCCGATGGAGATTGCCCGCATTTCAAGCGCCCGGCCTATGGCACGTAAGCGCTCGCTAATTTGAACTGTGGTCGGTACAGCACGGCCTAGCCCGGCAGAAGGCGGTGGCGATGTCAAAGGCAGGAGTGCGCCGATATTAGCCTGCCTGCGGGCATTGAATTCGTCGGGTGTAATCAGAGCCTGATCCCGCAGGGCACGAATCGTGGTAAACCGGGACATGATATTTTCATCGACACCACTGAAGCCCATATCCATGGACAGGCGATTCGGAGCTGCCGATATCTGGCCTGGATTTTGTGGTTGCAGGCCCACAGGCTGCCCGCCAACGGAGGGAAAAGCGACCGCAGGGGCCGCCATAGCAGCCCCGCCCATTTGGGGCGGAACCATGCCCGATACAGTGGGCATGATCGATGCAGGCGGGCGATTACCAATACTGGTAGCCCCGCCTGTCATGCCGCTTAACAAACCGCCACTTTCCAGCAAAGCAAGATTAACACTGGCAACCCGGGCAATGGAATTGGTTGATACATCACTCAGGTTAATGAATTGCACTGTATCAGGGGGACGCAGTGCCAACACGGATTCGTACATTTCACGGGCTTTTATCAGTTGGCCGGTATTGTGGTACAAAATCGCCGCGCCGAGCAAGGCATGATAGTCTCGGGGGTTGCTCTTCAACGCACTGAGAAAGTGTGACTCAGCGGCCAGATAATTGCCCTTGGTCATCTCGGCAATGCCGAGTTCTGCGGAATCATCGCCCCACATCGGGCCATTTTCCCAGAATGAAGAATTAAACATGCTGCCCGATTCCTTAAAAGCCGAGCAGGACGATAAACTGAACGCCATCAAGGCAACAATCGAAACAATAAACCCCTTGTGAAACTGCCGAGTGTCCAAAGTAATGCTCCTGAATGATATGCTCAATTTACCCGTGCTTTTTGTGTAGCATAGATTTTCGAGAGTATAGAGCACAATATTTAGTGTCTCAACTGTATCACCGACACAATTTACATTGAGGCCATGCCAATTCCTGATTTACGGCACTATTCAGCTCTGGCAGACAACCAAAAGGCTAAACCCGCAGCAGCCAGTGACGTTTTTTACCCGTTTAGCCACCAAAAAGTGATATTAAACGACTTTTATAAGCATCGATTCGCAAGGTCTTTCACGGTGCACAAATCGCCTGGGTTACCTCTATTCAGGCCAATACCCTGCGATTAATTCTGATATGGGGAACAAGGCAGATTTTTTCAACTTTACACAGTGTAAAGTTCTTGTTATTTAACACTATGACAAGCAACAAACCCGACACACGAACACGCATTCTACAGGCCGCCCTGGAGCTTTTGAATTTAAGTCAGGGCAAGGAAGTGCGCATGGCAGATATCGCCAGGAAGGCAAATGTTTCCAGGCAGGCACTCTATCTTCATTTCTCCACGAGAACAGATCTGTTGATCGAAACAACTTTGTATCTCGATGACATAAAAGGTGCCGAAGAACGGCTTAAGGCGAGCCGCACTGCCAAAACCGGCGCCGAACGCCTGAATGCCTTTATTGAGACATGGGGTACGTACATACCTGAAATTTATAGCCTCGCCAGAGCGCTACTTGCCATGAAGGATACGGATGAGGCCGCAGACAAGGCCTGGAGCCAGCGGATGGGGGACATGCGCGAAGGATGCGAAGCCGCAATCAACGCATTGCAGCACGACAAAGCCCTGAGCCCCGATTACACAGCCGAACAGGCAACGGATATTCTCTGGATGATGTTATCTGTGCGCAATTGGGAACAGTTGACCAAGGATTGCACCTGGACGCAGGAAATGTATATCAGCACCCTTAAATCTCTGGCAAACAACACCTTTGTGGCAAAGGAACAAACAACATGATCTGGCTGGGTATGGGACTTTTTTTCGCTATACACCTGGTGCCATCATTTCCCGACATGCGGCAAGACCTGATCGTCCGTATGGGTGCCAAGGGTTATAAAGCGGCCTATTCACTTATATCATTAACCGGGCTTATTCTGATTGGTTCGGGATATTCCGCCATGGACTATCAAGAGCTCTGGCCGACCCCGGACTGGGCCGGTCAATTTTCCCTGGCGGTTATGACCATCGTGATCATTCTGTGGGTGGCCGCCGAATTGAAAGGCCATATCCGCCAGAAAATCAAACACCCCATGATTATCGGCGTCCTGCTCTGGGCTATAGTACATTTGATCAATAACGGGGACCGCGCGTCACTATACCTGTTCGGTGCTTTTGGCTTGTTTGCGGTTTTCTCGATCATTTCTGCCACGCGGCGCGGGAAACTGCCCGATTACGCTCAGGCGAACACCATGCATGACGTAACAGCCATCCTAGTCGGCAGTGTAATTTCCGGTATTATGATCGTGTGGGGGCATGAATTTTTATTCGGCGTTGCACCACCGTTTTGACGGTTATCGCAAACACAATGCCACGCACAATCAGGTCAAGACCAATTCATTCTGGTCAGTGTGCTCAAATACCCTGCCATATATATTCAACATCGAGGTTTGGGAATATATCAACGTACCATTGCCAACAATTAATTGCTGGCTGAATTCTTCGGTTAAAGCATTGTTTTGCATAAAAGGTGACTGAATAATATTCCAGTCAGGGTCATTAATTTTAGCCGCGACATTTATGATTGTGCGGTTTTCATCATCTTTTTCTCCCTGGTATGTTCCACCAGCAAGAACACATACGCCGCGCGGAATGAGCAAAGAGTGCATAACAGTACCGGTTTCACTATCCCACATCCAATAACCCGTTTGATCATGAATAACCTTGTCCGTTATTTTTCGCTGAACGGTCTGACGATAATGAACGGCTGTAAGGTTCTGGGTTTCAGCATTTGATACATCACCGACGAGAGAATAAATAATTTTTTCATAATAATGGTTTGTTTCTGTGCCTTCGGGTTCGGGAGCAATATCAATTCCAACGTCGCCTTGCCACACGCCAATCAAATCCTTAAGCGGGCCAAGCTCTATATCATGTGTTTCATTCATTTATCTTCACCATATTTTCGTTAAAATTTGCTACCAATGCTTGCAATACAATAATCTCATCACTCAGAATCTGACACCCGACCCCGGCCTTTTTTCGTTTCACCCCGTTTCTTTTTTGCATCCACCCGTTTGGCCCTGGCGGTTTTGCTGGGTTTGGTTGCACGGCGGTGTTTCGGGGGAATAGCAGCTTCCGTAATGAGGTCGATCAGGCGGGCCTGCGCGTCTTTCCTATTTTGTTCCTGAGTTCGAAACGTGTTGGCGGTAATTACGATATCTCCATCGGCGGTCATGCGGCGGCCCGCGAGTGTTTTCAGGCGCAGATATATGGCGTTCGATAATGCTTTGCTTTTTCGGGCACGAAAACGCAGTTGCACCGCACTCTCGGTCTTGTTGACTTTTTGTCCGCCCGGACCTGTGGCCCGGATGAAGTTTTCTTCGATTTCGGTGTCGTCAAGAATAATGGTATCTGTGACCTTGATCATCCATCAAGCCGCCTCAAATTATGCCAGGTCCAATTGCATGATAACAGGGGAACTGGTATCGCCTGCATGACGGTGACCGGTATCGACAAATCCCAGACTGGCGTAGATTGAGCGCGCCGTTTCCAGGCGTAACAAAGTTTCCAGACGCATTGTGGCGTACCCTGCATCACGGGCAATATCCAGAATGGCAACCGCCAGCGCACGCCCCGCCCCCTTGCCACGACAGTCAGGGACAACGTACAAGCGTTTCATCTCACAGGTCTTGGGTGCCCCCTCAAAAGGCACCAGTCCCGCCATACCGATCACCTGATCGCCAAGCCGGGCAAGCAGCAAACAGCCACTTGGTTCGGCATAATCACCGGGCAATCCGGCCAGTTCGGCCTGAAAATCATGAAAGCACTGGGCCTCGCCCAGCCAGTCCTGATACTCGCGGAACAAATCCACGATGATGTCCCTCTCACCCGGCCATAGTGTCGGAGTAATGCCGACTTCATGTTGTTTATCACGTTGCAAATTACCGCTCATGGCACACCTATTTCACCTTCCATATAAAGCACAGCCCGCCCGGCGATCCTAACACGATTACCGTTCAGTTCACACTGTAATTTACCACCACGACGCGATATCTGACGCGCCGAAAGCACGGTTTTATCCAGCCGGTCCGCCCAGTAGGGCACCAGCGCACAATGGGCCGACCCGGTCACCGGATCTTCAGGGATACCCGCATTGGGTGCAAAATAGCGTGAGACAAAATCACAATTCTCATCATCGCCGGGCGCGGTCACAATCAGGCCATCTCCGGCCATATTAGCAACAAAGCCCAGATCGGGGTCCAGAGCGGCAACCTGGTTCTGGCTGTCCAGAACGGCCAGACTTTTACCAAATTCCAACCGCTCGCGGTAATATTCCAGCGGGCTCAGACCAATAGCATCGACCAGACCATCCGGTGGCTCGATCGGCATGACGGGCAAGGCCGGGAAATTCAGGCTCAGCACACCATCATCCCCCCGTTCCACCTCCAGGCGTCCGCTGCGCGAGGAAAACGAAACGGTATCTCGGTCATGGCCCAGTTTATTAAATATTACAAAGGCACTGGCCAGGGTCGCATGACCACACAGATCAACCTCCACGGTCGGGGTGAACCAACGCAGGCTGTAGTCTTCCCCGTTGGTACCACCGGGCATGATAAAAGCCGTTTCAGACAGGTTGTTTTCGCCCGCAATGGCCTGTAACAAATCATCGTCGAGCCAGGCCTGCACAGGACACACTGCGGCAGGGTTGCCGCTGAACAGTTCACTGGTAAAGGCATCGACCTGATAAATTGGAATTTTTCTCATGGGCACAATCAATCAAACAGCACGTTGACGCGGCGATTGTGTTTACCCTTGTTTTCGATTTTGCCGATCTTCACCCGACCTATTTCCGAGGTTGAGCGCACATGGGTACCGCCGCAAGGTTGCAAATCTACCCCGTCAACATTGATCAGGCGCACCCTGCCCTTACCCACAGGCGGCTTGACCGACATGGTGCGAACCAGTTCAGGACGGCTTGCCATATCGTCGTCCGAAATCCAGTCCGATGTCAGTGAGTGATCGGCTTCGATCAGTTTATTGAGATCGGCGGTAATCTGTTCCTTGTCCAGGGCGGTATCCTGCAAATCGAAATCGAGACGGCTTTTTTCTGCGCCGATAGAACCACCGGTGACCCCGCCATCGATCAACGAGCATAACAGGTGCAGACAGGTATGCATGCGCATGTGGGCGTACCGGCGGTCCCAGTCCAGTTCAACGGTAACCAAACTGCCCATATCGGGCATGGTGGCACCGTCTTCCAATACATGAACAATCTGGTCCTGATTTTTTATGGTATTGGCAATCCGAAGCTCTGCCCCGCCCGCGGCCTTCATAACCCCCGTATCGCCGGGCTGGCCGCCACCCAGTGGATAAAACACGGTGCTCTCCAGGACCACGCCGCCCTCGATGTGGGCTGCCACGCGGCTCTCGCAGGACCGGGCATAAGCATCATCGGTAAAGAGTTGTTCTGTCATGAGATTCTCCTGAAAAAACGTCTATAAAAAAATAGCGCCGAGATTAATCATAGGACGCTGTCACCTATAACATCAAGCCCGCGCCGCCTCCTCAAGTGCGACTTTTTTCGCGGCAATAAAAGCCTGCACCGAACGGGTTATATCCTGTTTCGTGGTTGCCCAGGAACACACACTGAGCCGGATAACAGAGCCCCCGTCCCAGGTTGCCCCACCGGCCCAGCATTCACCAGAAGACTGGATGTGCGCCATGGTACGGTTTGTCAGATCATCATTTTCGCAAGCTACCAGTACCTGGTTAAACACAATATCATTGAGGATAGTAAACCCGGCGGCATCCAGTTCGCGGGCCATTTGCACCGCTCTGCCATGCAGGCCCACGAGCAACTCATCCACGCCTTGCCTGCCGAGGTATTTCAGGGTCGCCCACAGCTCCACCGCCCTGGCCCGGCGTGACATTTCAGGCGTAAACATCATGCCGTCCCGGTTGTCACCGTAGACAATATATGATCCGCTGGCTTGCAGTGCGTGGGTCAGGGCTTGGACATCATCACACAGGACGATCCCGTTATCATAAGGCGTATTGAGGGTCTTGTGTCCATCCACGGACCAGGAATTTGCCTTTTCCGCCCCTCTGGTCAGATGGGATAGTGTTTGCGATCCAGCAGCCCAAAGGCCAAAGGCACCGTCAATATGAACCCACGCCCCGGCTTTATTGGCCGCGTCACAGATTTGCTCAAAATCATCGAATGAGCCAGAACCCACATTTCCGGCCTGTAATACAAGTATTGTACGATCATCCAGTTGCGGAATTAGTTCAGGAATGATCCTGCCCTGATCATCCGTATCGACCCATTCGATGGTATCACTGCCAAACCCCAACAAAGCAATGGCCTTGACCACCGTGCCATGGGCGTGACGTCCGGTAACGATGCGGACTTTTGGCGCGCCGTTAAAGCCCTGTTTGTTAATATCCCACCCGGCGTTCTGAAACACCCGATAACGCCCGGCAGCCAATCCGCACAAAATTGCCATGGATGTACCACTGACAAATCCGGCGACCACTCGCTCAGGCAGGCCGAGAAGCTGACGCAGCCATTTTTCGCAAACAGCCTCAAGGGTCGCTGCGATGGGTGATGTTACAAAAAGAGCAGCATTCTGATCCCAGTAATCGGCCAGCAGACGAGCCGCCAGCCCTGTTGGAATGACGCCGCCATTAACAAACCCGAAATACCGCCCACCGATTTGAGAAACCGTTGCCGGGGAACCGCCCTCATGGAGTTGTTGCATGATCTGCGCCCCATCCCCGCCGGTTTCGGGCATATCTTCATGGAATGATGCCAGATTGCTGATCGCGGTGGCATCCGGGTAAACATGCCGGTCAAGGAATTTGTCCACATAGTCCTGGCCATAACCGTGGGCCTGTTGAAATAATTCCTGCTGCTCCATTTCATGGAACATGGCCTGACGCAAATTCTTTCCCATGAGCAAAGCCTCTTGATATTATCTCTTGGTATGAACCGGATGGGCATGATTGAGCGGGCCATGCCCCTGACCAAAACCCGGCGCGGTAACAATAGCATCATGAACATAATCACGGGCGCGAACAACGGCGGCCTTGACCGTCAAGCCTTCTGCCAGACCCACCGCAATGGCCGAGGCCAGCGTACACCCGGTGCCGTGAGTATGAACTGTCTTAATCCGGGGGCTTTCGAAAACATCGATGGTTTGCCCGCCATGCAGCAGGATATCGCTCAATGTGTCGCTTTGCTCGTCAATATGACCACCCTTGACCAGAACCGCTTGCGGCCCCTGTGCGGCCAGATTAAGGGCGGCTTCCATGGCGTCTTCACGGGTATCTACCGTCATACCGCTCAAAGCTGCGGCCTCGGGGGCGTTGGGGGTCAGCACGGTGGCCCGGGGTACAATTTTTTCGACAATTGCGCTTACCGCATCGGCATTCAACAGTGACGCCCCACCCTTGGCCACCATAACCGGATCGACCACCAGCGGGATATCTTCGGCAAAATCAGTCAGCCCACGAGCGACGGCATCGACGATCTCGACCCGGTGCAACATACCGGTCTTGATGCAATCGGCTCCGATGTCTTGCAGCACGACGCGCATTTGCTCATAAACAAATTCCGGCGAGACCTCTTCGATAGCATGAACACCCAGGGTATTTTGCGCCGTCAGGGCCGTGATTGCCGTCATGGCAAACCCGCCCAATGCAGTCACCGTTTTTATATCGGCCTGAATACCGGCGCCGCCACCTGAATCTGATCCGGCAATGATGAGAACCCGTGCCTGCATATCGATTATGGCGAATCTTGTTGAATGACTGAAACGATTTCATCGACCACCGCCGAAACCAATGTTTCATCGTCACCTTCGGCCATGACCCGGATCAGGCGTTCCGTACCCGAAGGACGCACCAACAACCGTCCGGTTCCGATCAGACGCTGTTCGGCGTCAGCCATAACCTGTTGAACGTCCTTGCGTTTAAGGGGTGTCTCACCAATAAAATTCACGTTGCGCAGAACCTGAGGCACGGCTTCATAAACCCGGCATACCTGGCTCGCCGGCTTGTCCCGTTCGATCAGGGCTGCCAGCACCTGAAGAGCGGCTATCAGGCCATCGCCGGTGGTTGAATAATCACTTAAAATAATATGGCCTGACTGTTCACCACCCAGATTAAAGCCATGCTTGCGCATATGGGATACCACATAACGATCTCCCACAGCCGTACGGGCGAGAGTCAGCTTGCGACTTTCCAGATAACGCTCCAGCCCCAGATTGGACATCACGGTTGCCACCAGTCCATCACCTTTCAGAATTTCCCTGTCCTGCCAATGGCTGGCGATCAGGGCCATCACCTGGTCGCCGTCGACCAGTTGTCCGTTTTCATCGGAAATCAGCACCCGGTCCGCATCGCCGTCCAGCGCAATGCCCAGATCCGCGCCGTGAGCGACCACTTGGCTGCACATGGCATCGGTTGCGGTTGAGCCACAGCCTTTGTTGATATTAAAACCATCGGGTTTGACGCCAATGGGGATGACCTCGGCGCCCAGTTCCCATAAAACGGTCGGGGCAACCTTATAGGCCGCACCGTGGGCACAATCGACCACCACTTTCAAGCCATCCAGGCGTAGTCTTTTTGGGAAGGTCTGTTTAACGTATTCAATATAACGTCCACCCGCATCATCCAGCCGCCACGCCCGGCCGAGCTTTGCAGCGGGCACAAGCGAGCCATCGGACCAGTCGCGCATGATGCCTTCAATTTCCGCCTCGACCTCGTCGGATAACTTGAAGCCGGAAGGCCCGAATAGTTTGATACCGTTATCCTCATAAGAGTTATGAGACGCCGAAATCATCAGTCCAAGATCGGCCCGCAGACTGCGTGTCAGCATGGCGATAGCCGGTGTCGGCATGGGCCCGACCAGCATGACCTCCATGCCCATGGACGTAAACCCGGCCGTCAGGGCGGTTTCCACCATATACCCGCTCAACCGGGTATCTTTGCCGATCACAACCTGGTGACGATGATCACCCCGGGTAAAATAGGTTGCCGCGGCCATGCCGACCCGCAAGGCCGTTTCCGCCGTCATGGGTTCAACATTGGCCTTGCCGCGTATACCGTCTGTGCCAAATAATTTTCTACTCATGATGATTTCATTACCTGATGTACCTTGCGCTTTCAGAATCGCAACAGTTTATCGTTTTTCACCACAAGGCACACGCTTTTCCGGGTTTGAGGCAAGGCTCAGATCAAAGTATCTGATCCAGCGCTTTGGCAAGATTATCCACGGTGCGGTCAATATGTTGCAACTTGTCCAGGCCAAATAATCCCAGGCGGAAAGTTTTAAAATCCGCCGGCTCATCACAAAAAATAGGCACACCGGCGGCAATTTGCAGGCCAGCCCCGGCAAACAATTTACCGTTCTGGAAGTCCGGGTTGTCCGTATAACTGACCACCACACCCGGTGCCTGAAAACCTTCGGCAGCGACGCTTGAAATGCCTTTGCCAACCAGCATTGAACGCACTTTCTCACCCAGTTCCCACTGTTTTTTGCGCAAAGCCTCAAAACCAACGTCCTCGGTTTCTTTCATGGCATCGCGCAACTTGACCAGGGCATCGGTCGGCATAGTGGCATGATAGGCATGTCCGCCACCCTCGTAGGCTTCCATGATCTGCAACCATTTACCCAGATCACAGGAAAAACTGGAGCTGGTGGTCTGCTCGACTTTTTGTCGGGCCTGGGCGTTCAACATTACCAGCCCGGCACTGGGCGGCGAGCTCCAGCCTTTTTGAGGGGCGCTGATCAACACATCCACCCCGGTGGCTTCCATATCCACCCAGACCGCACCGGAAGCGATACAATCCAGCACGAACAATCCGCCAGCCTCATGGGTGGCCCGGGCGACTGAGCGAATATAGTCATCGGGCAGGATAATACCGGACGAGGTCTCCACATGGGGCGCGAATACCACACCGGGTTTCTCTGCTGCAATAGCGGCAACCACATCATCTATGGGGGCTGGCGCAAAAGGTACCTGGTGTGCATTGTGAAGGTGGGCTTCATCAACATGCGCGGCCTTGAGGACCACCTGTTTGCCGGGAATATTCCCGGCCTCAAATATCTGGCTCCAGCGATAACTGAACAATCCATTGCGAAGCACCAGACAGTTTTCTCCATTGGCAAATTGCCGGGCCACAGCTTCCATGGCATAGGTACCGCCGCCCGGAATTACGGCGACCGCCGAGGCATTGTAAACTTTCTTTAACGTTGCGGAGATATCGCGCATAACACCCTGGAATGTTCCGGACATATGATTAAGGGATCGGTCCGTAAAAACCACGGAATATTCCAATAGACCTTCAGGGTCTACATTCGATATGGGGTTGCTCATATTTTTCTCCACTATTGAAGCTGTTTCAAGAAATCTTGCTTATTTTTATATTCATCCGGGTCACATCAAAATTATCCCGCCGTCGTTATAGCCTGCCAGACGGATACGGCCTGGCGTGTTTCGGCGACATCATGGACCCT
Organism: Alphaproteobacteria bacterium; assembly: GCA_024279135.1. Taxonomy (GTDB): domain Bacteria; phylum Pseudomonadota; class Alphaproteobacteria; order Rhodospirillales; family Casp-alpha2; genus JABJOR01. Next base: position 54,787 of record JAJRRU010000025.1, on the reverse strand, counting down.
GAGTATAGTAGCGCCACTGGCCAGCCCGGCAAGCCCTGCGGCCAATGATCCGGCGAGGCGTTGTTTGGGTGGCTCGTCGGCACTGAGACGTGCGATAAAACTCTTGCGCGATACACCGAGCATGACCGGACAGCCCAACTGCGTAAATTCAGCCAGATGTTTTATCAACAACAGGTTATGTTCCGTGGTCTTGCCGAACCCGATGCCGGGGTCAATGGCAATCTGGCGGCGGTCCATACCGGCGGCTTCACACGCCATGACACGGGCTTTCAGATAATTGCGAACTTCGCCCACAACATCGCCGTACTGAGGGTTGCTTTGCATGGTCTGCGGTTCGCCTTGCATGTGCATCAGCACCAGTGAAACACCGGCCCCGGCGACCACGTCCAAAGACCGGGGATCGCCTTGCAAAGCGGTCACATCATTAACAATGCTCGCCCCGGCATTGATGGCGGCTTCCATAACACTGGCATGGCGGGTATCGATGGAAACCACCACACCGGTATCGGCAAGTGCGCGAACCACCGGTTCAATGCGGGCCTTTTCTTCGTCCTGACTGACAGCGGCCGCACCCGGGCGGGTCGACTCACCGCCAATATCGAGAATATCGGCGCCCTGTTCAATCAGCACCCTGCCCCGTTTGATGGCATCATCACCCACAAACGCTTCACCCCCGTCAGAAAAACTGTCGGGGGTGACATTTATAATCCCCATAATCAGGGGACGATCGAGGTTAAGTCCGGCAAATTCAGATGCCAACAATCAAGTCTCGGTTTGCGGATTAGCACCCATACCAGGGCTGGATTTCTCCGTCGAGCTACCCTTGTGCTTAGACCCGCCAGACGGCACGGACGGTTTGGTCCCTGTCGCTTCCGATGGTTCATCTGCATCGGGTCGGACAATGTCTTCACCGCGTATCAGGCTTTTGATTTCATCACCGCTCAGGGTCTCATATTCCAGCAGGGCTTCTGCGATGATGATCAGTTCATCCTTGTGTTTTTTGATGATTTCGTGAGCCGTCATTTCGGCTTGCTCGATAAACTTGCGAACTTCGCTATCGATCAAGGCCGCGGTTTCATCGGACAGTGTTTTTGTCCGGGCGATGGAATGACCGAGAAAAACATCTTCCTGATTATCGGCATATCGCAAGGGTCCGAGTTTTTCACTGAAACCAAATTCGGTAACCATGCGGCGTGCCATGCCCGTGGCTTGCTGGATATCATTACCGGCGCCGGTGGTGATGTTTTCCTTACCAAATATATGTTCTTCGGCGACCCGCCCGCCAAAAGCCATGGCCAGCATGGATTCCAGTTCCAGCTTGCTCTGGCTGAGCTTATCGCGTTCAGGCAATGACATGGTCACACCTAACGCCCGGCCACGGGGAATAATCGTAACCTTGTGCAGGGGGTCATGTTTTGGCACATGAAGTGCCACAAGAGCATGGCCGGCTTCGTGATATGCCGTCAGGTTCTTCTCCTCTTCCGTCATCACCAGCGAGCGGCGCTCGGTACCCATCAGGACTTTATCCTTGGCGTCTTCAAAATCAGCCATGGTGACCACGCGTTTGTTACGCCGGGCAGCCAGCAATGCGGCTTCGTTGACCAGATTGGCCAGATCGGCACCGGAAAAACCGGGTGTTCCGCGAGCAATAGTCCGGGCGACCACATCCGGGCCGAGGGGGACTTTGCGCATGTGGACTTTTAAAATCTGGGCACGGCCCAGAATATCCGGATTGGAAACCGTCACCTGGCGGTCAAATCGCCCGGGACGCAGCAAAGCCGGATCGAGCACATCGGGACGGTTGGTCGCGGCGATCAGAATAACACCTTCGTTGGACTCGAACCCATCCATTTCCACCAGCAACTGGTTGAGGGTCTGTTCGCGTTCATCGTTACCACCGCCCAGACCGGCACCACGATGCCGCCCGACAGCGTCAATTTCATCAATGAAGATAATGCACGGGGCGTTTTTCTTGCCCTGTTCGAACATATCGCGCACACGCGATGCACCCACTCCGACAAACATCTCGACAAAATCAGAACCGGAAATGGTGAAAAACGGTACATTGGCTTCACCGGCAATGGCACGTGCCAACAAGGTCTTGCCCGTTCCGGGAGGCCCAACAAGCAAACAGCCTTTAGGGATCTTACCGCCCAGCCGCTGGAACTTCTGAGGCTCTTTCAGGAATTCGACCACTTCTTCAAGTTCCTGTTTGGCTTCATCGATACCAGCAACATCATCGAAGGTAATGCGACCGGTTTTCTCGGTCAGCATCTTGGCGCGGGATTTACCGAACCCCATGGCCTTGCCACTGCCGCCCTGCATCTGGCGCATGAAGAAAACCCAGACACCGATCAGCAGCAACATGGGGAACCAGGAGATAATAATCCCCCACAGGGTCGGCGAGTTCTCATCGCTCGGGTTAACCATGACCCGGATACTTTTTTCCGACAACCGGTTAATCAGTTGTGGATCATCAGGTGCGTAGGTGGAAAACGTTCTGCCATCGCGAAAATGACCGGAAATGGCACTGCCGCTGATGGTCACATCGGTAATTTCGCCACTCTCTATAGAAGTCAGAAAATCTGAATAGGCCAGTTTCATCTGATTGGTTTGTGGTGATGTGCCTTGAAAAAGATTAAACAGGGCAAGCACCAAAAGTGCGATAATGACCCAGACAGCCATATTTTTGCTGATATTCAAGCGTTTTTCCTCCGCCACCTGTCGGCAGCATTCAAATTTTCTTTCAGACGTTGGAACGTATACATCCCAGCGATTACGTCAATACAGAAGTCGTTTCCGACACTATTGAGATAGTTCATAATATCGTCTCTGCAACCTTAGAATCATGCATTAACAGCCAAAATATGCACTTATCAACGGTTCACGAGGAAAAAACACCGCCTTTGTTATGGTCGCACCCGGCATTAAGGCTTCATGAGCCTGAAATTCCAGGTGCGGAACCTGGACGATACGCCCCTGACAAGACAGTGCTGGCAGGCAATACCGTGCAACATGTGCAACAGTATTGTGCCGTAATTCCGGTGATACTGCAATAATATCCAACCATCCCGAACGTCCCAGTGGTGCCAGACTGCATGGGTATCCATCCTGACTGGCCACGGCGAGGCTGATTTTGAAGCGGTGATCCCAATAATATGTATCACCGGGCTGTACGGTAATCTGGTCTGGCAAACCTCTGTTTTCACGGCTTACCAGATAAACGTCAGATGTTTTGGGTATTGTCGTTATCCGGCACCCGGCCAGGGTGATACCACGCGACAGGGTACCAGACTTCAATTTTTCATAGGCCCTGCGAACCTTGTCGCGCCGCGCACCATATTCCTGTCCACCGATGACAAATAACAGGCGGCTTAGGGATCGAACGCCAAGCCGGTCACCCTCGGCGCACAACAAAGCCCCGTTCAACCGGGCAAAGCCTGCGTCTTTAAGTTCTACAGAACGGGCCAGAATTGTGGCGCAGTGAGCATCGTCATGATGACGGGCCTGTCCATAGCCCGCCATTAAAGCGTTAATGTGGGCGGTATCCTGCCCGTCGGCCAGGGATCGTCTGATCCGCACACGCTCATATTTCTCCATTGTATTTGACGGGTCTTCAACCCAGTCCTGTCCTGATCCGCGCAAGAAGCTCTTCAAATCAGCCTTGGTCTCACCCAACAGGGGTCTGATCATGCGGGCCTGAGGCCATTCACGTACTCTGGCCATGCCGGCCAGTCCATCTTGGCCACTGCCCTTGGCGTGTCGCATCAAATAGGTCTCGGTCTGATCATCGCGGTGATGGGCCAGGGCGAGATGCAAGACCCCGGCATCGCGGCACCATTCCAGTAACAAATCCCGGCGCGCCAGACGAGCCTTGGCCTGCACAGCGCTATGAGGTTTGGGACCAAGCCATGGCAGAATGTGATGTTCAATGCCACGGGCCGCCAGCCATATGCCAACCTGACGGGCTTCACGGTCAGAGCCGGAACGCAGTCCATGATCGACCGTCAGGCCGATGACCCGGCCACCACAGGTGGCGGTCCATTGCTGTAGCAGTATCAGCAACGCCATACTGTCGAGACCGCCCGAGACGGCAACGGCAATTTCCGGATTTTTTTCGAATGACCCCACAGAGGCCATAATCCTCACAAATTTATCAACACCGATCGGTTCATGTTGCGATGTGGAGTTAATGGCCTGTGCCATTTATGAACAGTCGTTACGCACACGTTCACGCGTCAGGGCCGTGCGAATTTTAGAGGAAACATCTGAAAAATCGTTGGTCAACTTTGCAAATGCAGCGCAGGCTTGCGGTTTCTTGCCCAGATTAGACAAGGACATACCGAGTTTTAATAATGTGTCGGGTGCCTTTACGCCATTGGGATTGGCCTTGTAGCCGTCATAAAACACCTCGGCGGCCTCGACAAATTGCGAGCGCACGTAATATGTCTCACCCAGCCAATAACGAGCATTGGCAACCAGTGGATCGCCATCATGCTTCATAATAAACTGTTCCAGTTCCGTTGCTGCTTCGGCATTTTTTGCCTGACGCATCAGCCCGAGGGCGTGCATATAGTCTTGCTGGGCGGTCGCCTCCGTCGGGGCACTCAAAGCCGCCGTCTGGGCCGTGTCCTGGGTTGCTGCCAGGGGTTGTGTTTGCACCTGAACCTGATCTGCCTGAGGTATCAGTGGAACTTGTGAAACGGTGGCCGCTGTCTCTTGGACCGGACTTTCTGATGCAGATTGCTGTTGCTGAACGTCGCTCTGTTGGGTCTCTACCGCAATGGCCTGGGTCGTAATATCCTGTAACTGGGTTTCGGAAATAGTCCCCAACACACCACTGGACGTTTGCCCTACCAATGGTGTTACCGAACCCACCGGGGGAACCGCCGTAATTTGCATATCACCAGATAGGGCGTTGGCCGAGACATCCGACCCCGATGGGGATGCTGAATTGACAGCTGGATTTGCCTGTACCCGTTCCAGGGTGCCCAGGCGATATTCCATGTCGACGATAATTTTATCCAGTTGTGCAGAGATTGTAAAAATCCGGTGGTCAATTTCTTCCATGGTGCCGGTTGCCACACGCACATCGCCTTCCAGTGCAGAAATTCGTGCATCGATTCGGGCAACCGCCGCGTTGCTGATAGCCGAGCTGGGTGGCGATTGATCCAACCTTGCCGTGACTGAACCATCCCCGTCGCCTTCGCCAGCTTGTTCGCTGGATAATTTGGGCAACTTGACACCCGTTCTGGAAATGCTGATGTACAGGCCCCGAATATCGCGCTCCATGCGTTCAATCTTGTCCAGCAATGCCTGAACATCCTGTGCGTGCGCCGGTTGCACAGTTGCCAATACAAACAAACCTGAAAAAATTATCGCCCCGGCAAACCGGAACATCCTGAAGGCTTTGGAGACTGTCATGTTATCTATCATGGTACTTTTCTTGATGCTTATCTCGGTGTTTGTCATTGTCATAACATTCATATCACATAACCTGGACTAATATCCATATGCTGGATTTTACCACATATACCAACAAACCCCATGATGAGGGCTAAATTATGGCATAAAAAATGGCGCCCCAAGTCCCAATTATTCGACTTGGTCAGCGCCATTTTCATAATCATGTGTCTGACGGTATTACCGGCCAGAATTAATTTCAGTCTACAACAGTTTCAGCACGGCGATTTTGAGCCCAAGCGGTCTCATTTGATCCCATGGCAACGGGACGTTCTTCGCCATATGGTGCAACATTGATACGTGAAGCCGAAACGCCAAGTGATACCAGGTAGTCCTTGACAGAATTTGCCCGGCGTCCACTCAATCCAATATTGTAATCACGGGTGCCGCGTTCGTCAGCATGACCACCAATGGTGATCCGTACGCCGCCGTTGGCCTTTAACCAGGCAGCCTGACGTTCGAGGGTACTGCGGGAAATCCCATCAAGATCAAAACGGTCGAGGGCAAAATAAACCCGGTCACCCACATTGACGACCAGGTCACGCTGTGACCCCGGCATGATAGCGTTTTCCATTGTCGCAGGTGCCGTTGTAGACACCGATGGCGCCGACGCAGCACCACTGGCTGAGGAAACGGAGGAAGATAAAGAAGCACCGGAACTGGTTGAAGACATCTGCTCTTCGGGTGCTGTTTCGCAAGCAGAAATCAACAGTACTGCGGCTAATATGCCAAGAAATTTAAAACGCATTATATCCCCCTCAATAGGAGTTGTTTGATTAATTATTAATCAGTCTACCTGATTCTCTGAAACAATACAGGCAAAATTACTTTCTAACAACTTGTAATACTGGCTAAACCAATTGTTTCCAAGCCCTTTTTTCCAAAATTTCATATACTCCAGCCATGCCCCCTTCCTACATTTGATATTTATGGCGCCGCTTTTAAGGAATTAATGGTGACCAAGCCGGGTCTGAGGCATCGCACAGTGTCACCACTTCGCGTTCATTTTGTCCCGTCAGGTCGATGGAGAAAAGGCGAGTCCGTCCACCGGTACCATCAGAATTCGTGCGCTTTTTACGGAAAAACATTAAAACACGACCATTGGGAGCCCAGGTCGGCGCTTCAATTTTGAAGTCTTCGGCCAGCAGGCGTTCTCCGCTGCCATCAACGTTCATCACGCCAATGAAAAACTGCTTTCCCGGTTTTGTGAAGGCAATCATATCTCCGCGAGGCGACCAGACCGGTGTCGCATATTGCCCACCACCGTGGCTGATACGACGAATATCGCCCCCTTTGAGCGACATCACATAAAGTTGAGGAGAGCCGCCCCGGTCTGAGTTAAACACGACAAATTTACCGTCCGGCGAGAAACTGGGCGACGTATCGATGCCTGAATGTTTGGTCAGCTGGACAATTTCACGGGTTTGCAGATTTAGCGTAAATATATCGGAATTACCGTTTTGAATTCTGCTCAGGATGATCGACGTGCCATCATAGGAAAACCGGGGGGCATAGCTCATGCCGGGGAAATCACCGACGATTTCCTGATACCCGGTATCAATGTTGAGAATATACACTCGGGGTACATTCCCATGATAGGACATATAGGTAATTTCCTGCTGATTTGGTGAAAACCGGGGGGTCAGCACCAGTGACGATCCATTGGTCAGGTAGTGCCGGTTCTCGCCATCCTGATCCATAATGGACAGCCGCTTGCCGAATGGATTCAATGTGGAGGTTGCCCGGCATGCCCCGGTCTCGCTCTGCTGGGCAATATAAACGATGCGCGTATCGAAATATCCTGTCTCGCCGGTCAGCCGTTTATAAATAGCATCGGCGATAATATGCGCCACTCTGCGCCAGTTTTCCGGCCCTGTGGAATAGGTGAAACCAACCAATTGCTGTTCGGCGAACACATCCCAGAGCCTGAATTCAACCCGCAAGCGGCCATCATTGACGATTTGCGTGCGCCCCTGGACCAGTGCCTGAGCATTAATAATACGCCAGTCACCAAATCGCGGCAGGGTTTTCATGGCATCGGGGGACTGGATAAAAGCCTTGGGGTCTTTAGGTTTGAAAAGTCCCGAGCGTTCCAGGTCTGCCGAAATAACATCGGCGATGCTGCGCCCATAATTGATTTCTTCGGTATCAGAACCAATGAAAGGGGTGATCGCAATGGGTAAAGGCTCCGCAGTACCACGGGTAACATCAATGTTAAGCTCTGCCTCAGCAGGTGACACAACCGACAAAAGCACTACCAGAAATACGGCTGCTATTCCCATCAAGCGTTTGAAAAACAATGGGTATGAAACGTCAACAGGCGGCAGATATACGGCAGTTTTTTGGTACGGAGAGGGATGTGACATGGTTACAACATATCCTTGGGATTAAAATTTAGTGTCATGGTTCGCCATTGCTCGTATTGATCTAACGGCAATGGCAAGGGCTGGCAACTGGGATTTTTAACGGCCCGTAAAGCGCTTTCGGCCGCAGCCCGGTAAAATGTGTCGGAACTGACCCGTCCCATATCCAATATCATGGCACTTCTTACCGTTGCATTAGTATTCATTTCCACGCGAATTTCAATGACCAGTTCATTTGCACCTTTTGCGCCTGCCGGTATGATCCAGCATTTACGCAACTGGGCCGCCACGGCTTCGCGGACACTAATGGAAATCGGCTGAGTCAGATCGAATTTTTTCTTTTGCCGGGTATTAATTACTTGTGCCATTTGCTCTTCAAAGCTGGCAACTTTTTTGATCTCTTCTTCATTTTCTCTTGGTGGAGGAGAAATTTTTTGTTCTTTCGGCTTGCGGATGTCTTTCAACAAATCATCGAACATAACCGGCGGTTTCGGTTTCCGCTCAGGCGCTGCATTGAGCAATACCTTTGATGGAGCCGGTTTTGGTTCTGGTTTTGGTGTTGGTTCTGGCTCAGGTTCTGGTTCTGGTTCTGGTTCCGGCTCGGGCTCAGGCTCAGGTTCTGGCTCAGGCTCAGGCTCAGGCTCAGGTTCGGGTTCGGGTTCCGGCTCCGGTTCGGGTTCCGGCTCCGGTTCTGGCTCTGGTTCTGGCTCGGGTTCTGGTTCGGGCTCAGGCTCGGGCTCAGGTTCAGGCTCAGGTTCAGGCTCAGGTTCCGGCTCGGGTTCTGGTTCTGGTTCAGGTTCGGGTTCTGGCTCGGGTTCTGGTTCGGGTGTCGGTGCCGGTTGATTTGTCTGTTCGGCTATATTGACGATTTCAACGATCATAACATCTTCAGCCAGGCTCAGATCAGGTCGCAGAGACGGCAACACAAAATAAGCCGACGCTAAAATTGCGGCATGGAACAAAACAGACATAAAAAGGCTGAACCACGAACTCATCTCTTATACGGCCTTACGGCTTTTCTCCCTCATCCTTGACTTTAGGAAGTGCCGCCGCTGCGGTCACCAGCCCGACCTTGCGATAACCCGCGGCATTGATAGAGCCCATAACCCGCATAATCAGGCCATAATCAATATTCTGGTCACCGCGAATAAATATCCGTGCATCAGGATTTTGGCCGGTGATGGCCAACAGGCGCGGCACCAGGGTTTCAAGATCAAGCACGGTTTCCTGTAAATAAATCAGGCCTTGCCCGTCGACGGTGATGGTCAGGGGTTCATCGTTGCCCGACAGGGAATTGGCCTTTGTCTTGGGCAGATTAACTTCCACGCCAACGGTCATCAAAGGTGCTGTGACCATGAAAACAATCAGCAATACCAACATGACATCGACAAACGGTGTCACATTGATCTCGCTCATAGGGGCATGTCCGGGACGGCGAAACCGTGAGGCTACGCCAGACTTGGAACGCTGATTGAGGTTACCCGCCATGATCAGACCTCGCGTCCAGTTCGCGTGACAGAATTGCCGCCAGCTCGCCGGCAAACGTATCCAGACGATTGGCATACCGGTCCAGATCCTTGGAAATCTTGTTATAGGCAATGACCGCCGGAATGGCCGCCAGCAACCCCAGGGCCGTGGCGAACAGGGCCTCGGCAATACCCGGTGCGACGACGGCCAGGCTGGTATTTTGGGATATGGCAATGGACTGGAAACTGTTCATGATGCCCCAGACGGTTCCAAACAGTCCAATAAATGGTGCGGTTGAACCGGTGGTAGCCAACACGGTCAACTGGCGTTCCACCCGTTCCATTTCCCGAACCAGGGTTATCTGCATAACCCGGTCTATACGATCAGGCAGGGAAACACTGGCCGAGGATATCTCCTTGGAGCCCGGCGGGTTTCGGCGCCATTCGCGCATGGCCGCCACAAAGACCGCCGACATGGGATCACCGGGTTTGATACCGATACGATCGTACAGCTCATCAAGCGAGCCACCGGACCAGAAAGCGCCTTCAAATTCGCTCGCTCTGGCATTCAACCGTCGCAGGGTCATCAGTTTCTCAAAGATAATACCCCAACACCATATTGAGGCAAAGAAGAGCATAACGATCACCGCCTTGACCACCATATCGGCTCTCAGGAACAACGATAATATGGAAAAGTCATGGGGGTTTACAGATCCAGCCAGGATTGTGGCATCGACAATAGATGGTTCCATGGATTTGTTACCTTACGAGTTGTTTTGCAAATTTTCACAAGATGGTTCACACGATGATTGAAGCGCCGCACGTATCTCGCCGGGGATGCGCGAAGGCTTTCCAATCAAGGGTCCGGACGTATGCATACACACAACTGTGACCCTTATTTCTGTAATGACCCGGCCGTCACGAAGCACGGTTTGGCTCATTTTCATAGAGGCCCCGCCGACGTGTGTCACCCGGGTATGAACCTCCAGGGCATCATCCAGCCGGGCCGGTGACAGATAATCGATCTGGCAGACCCGCACCACGAATGCCAGTTGTTCGCGTTCCAGAAGAGCTATATTTTCCTCGCCGAAAGAGCGCAACAACTCGGTCCGGCCCCGTTCGGCAAAACGCAAATAGCTGCCGTAATACACGATGCCGCCCGCATCGGTGTCCTCATAATAAATCCGCACCGGCAATACGTTCAGCACCGGCGCAATATGTTGAACGTCCTTATTCATCGCCACTTTCCCGATCACCACCCAACAGGTCAAACTGTCCGTTCAAGGCCGGGTTATCGGGAATATTCAACCCGAGATGACTATAGGCCGCGTGGGCCAGCATACGGCCACGCGGGGTTCGCATGAGCAACCCTTGCTGTATCAGGTAAGGCTCGATGACCTCTTCGATGGTATCGCGTTGCTCTGACAGTGCCGCAGCCAATGTTTCCACACCCACCGGGCCGCCATTATAATTATCAACGATACAACGCAAATACCGCCGATCCATGGCGTCCAGACCTTCGCTGTCAACCTCCAACCGGTTCAAGGCGGCATCGGCGGCCTCAACATCGACCTGAGCCACACCGTCAACGGCGGCAAAATCGCGAACCCGGCGCAACAGGCGACCCGCCACGCGGGGTGTGCCGCGCGAGCGCCGGGCAATTTCCATGGCCCCGTCACGGGAGATCTCCAGATCCAGTAATCTGGCACCGCGTGAGACAATCAATTCAAGTTCCTGCGGGGTGTAAAAGATCATCCGCATGGGAATGCCAAAACGTTCGCGCAAGGGCGTGGTTATCAAGCCCGATCGCGTGGTCGCGCCGATCAGGGTAAACGGCGGCAAGTCAATGCGCACACTGCGTGCCGCCGGGCCTTCGCCGATTATCAGATCGAGCTGAAAGTCCTCCATGGCCGGATAGAGGATTTCCTCAACCGCCGGATTAAGGCGGTGAATTTCATCAATAAACAACACGTCCTGGGGCTGTAGATTGGTCAGGATCGCCGCCAGATCTCCCGCTTTGGCAATCACCGGACCAGAGGTTGCGCGAAAGCTCACACCCAGTTCGCGGGCCACGATCTGGGCCAGGGTCGTTTTACCCAATCCGGGCGGGCCATAAAACAAGGTGTGATCCATGGCTTCGCCGCGCGAGCGGGCAGCCTCGATAAAGACCCGTAAATTATCCCGGACTTTTTCCTGGCCGATAAAGTCTTCCAGCACCGCCGGGCGAATACCGGTTTCCGGCACATCTGGCGGATCGGCCATTTGATCTTCCGGCGATACCATGCGCGTCTCGCTCATCGCTTAAGTCCCCCTAAATCTGCCGGGCCAAGATTTGAGAGAGCCTGACGGATCAGGATTTCCACGCTAACGGTTTCACCTGCCTCATGGGCGTCTCGTGCGGCATGGCTGACCGCGCCTAATGCATCAGAGGGTGAATAGCCCAGATTAACCAGCGCCGAAACTGCGTCCGAAGTTTGCACACTGACAGCTCCTCCCGCCGTCCCTTGTCCCGGTGCAGCCTGGCCTGATTGCGCAACCAGACCCAGCGCCATGCCACCGACCTTGTCTTTCAGCTCGCTGACAATACGGGTCGCCAGTTTCGGTCCCACACCGTTGGCACGGCTAACGGCGGCTTTATCTGCCGAGGCTATGGCCTGAACCAGTTCATCGGCACTGAGGGCCGATACAATGGCCAGACAAACCTTGGCCCCGACACCCTGAACGGTGGTCAACAACAAAAACCAGTCCCGTTCACCGATCTCGGCAAAACCGTACAGATGGATATGATCTTCGCGAACATGGGTTTCGATAACAACGCGGACGGCTTCACCGATGACAAACGATGATAAGGTCCGACTGGAACAAAACACCAGATAACCCACGCCGTTGACATCGATAATCGCCCAACCATCACCCGTTGAGTCAACAGTACCGCTGAGTTTGGCTATCATGGCATCACCCCGGCTGCGGTCCCCGACAGAGCCGCACTGATCCGCTCGGACGTCTGGCGGTGGTGAGCATGACAGATCGCCACGGCCAGCGCATCGGCACAATCGGCACTTAGCCCTTCCCGACAGCCCGGCAGGATGGTTTTGACCATCATCTGTATCTGTTCCTTGCTGGCATGGCCGGTCCCGACCACGGTCTTTTTAACCAGATTTGGGGTATATTCAGCAACCACCAGACCATGCTGGGCGGGAACCAGCATGACGATGCCGCGGGCCTGACCCAATTTCAAAGTGGATGTGGGATTTTTGTTGACGAAGGTTTCCTCAACGGCCGCCTCGTCCGGCTGGTGGGCCTCGATAACGGTCTTTAACCCGTCATGCAGCTGCATCAGGCGTTGCGCCAGCGATGCCGACTTGTCAGTGCGCACCGTCCCGCCATCGATAAAGCTGAGATGGTTGCCCTCGGTGGTAATGATGCCCCACCCTGTGTTCTGCAATCCGGGATCAAGGCCGAGAAGTTTCATATCAATTTTTTCAGTTTCTCAAGTTTCATTGATTTTGTTCACAACACCCCGGCTACAGGTCAGGTGCTCAAACGCTCCATGACATCTTCGGAAATATCGAAATTGGCAGACACCCGCTGAACATCATCATTATCATCGAGCACATCCATCAACTTTAACAAAGTTCCGGCAGTATCCTCATCGACTTCAATGGTGTTTTGCGGCTTCCAGTCCAGCGAAGCACTTTCCGGCACGCCGAACTGCTCTTCCAGAGCATCTCGGACATCACTGAAATCATCAGGATCACAAATAATTTCGTGGCCGGAACTGTTCGATACAACATCCGACGCCCCGGCTTCCAGGGCGGCCTCGAACATTTCATCATTGTTGGCCACATCATCGGGATAACTAAACAACCCGACACGATCGAACATGAAATTCACGCTGCCGGTTTCGCCCAGGTTGCCACCATGTTTGGCGAATGCCGAGCGCACCTCGGAAGCCGTGCGATTACGATTGTCCGTCAGGGTCTCGACGATCAGCGCAATCCCTCCGGGGCCATAACCTTCGTAGCGAACCTCTTCATAATTGGCATCGTCATCACCCGCAGCCTTTTTAATAGCGCGGGAGATATTGTCCTTGGGCATATTCTGGGCCCGTGCGGCAATGATCGCCGAACGCAGCCGTGCGTTCATGGCCGGATCGTCGGAGCCCAACTTGGCGGCGACGGTAATCTCGCGCCCCAGCTTGGAAAACACCTTTGCCCGGATGGCATCCTGACGCCCCTTGCGATGCATAATATTTTTAAATTGGGAATGACCTGCCATGGCGTGAAATAACCTCTATTTTTAGATACTCAGATGACGATTCGGCTGATTTATACCATATCAGGCGGGGTTTAAAACATCCCCCTACCTCCGCATATATCCATCTAGCGCCTTAATATGGCCCTAATATGGCAATAAAAGGTAAATACAATGACTTGACGATGATATTACGATGATTTGACGATTAATTATCTGGTGGCCAGGTATCGGGCAATAACCCGCCCAGGCGGACCGGAGATATCCGTTTTGCCAGCCCCGTGCGACCATCCAGTTCGGCCAGCACACCGCACATGGTGGCTTCACCCTCTGCCGGGCTTAAACGATCGGCGGGCTGTATCTGGACAAAGCGGTCGATGGCGGCCTGTTTTTTCATGCCGATCACCGAGTCATAATCACCACACATACCAAGGTCACACTGAAAAGCCGTGCCCAGGGGCAAGACCCGGGCATCGGCGGTGGGCACATGGGTGTGGGTTCCCACAACCAACGATACGCGGCCATCGAGATACTGGCCCATGGCAACTTTTTCGCTGGTCGCTTCGGCATGGAAATCGACGACAATCGCATCCAGCTACCCGCCTATCCCGCGACCGATTTTGTGATTGAGCAGTATATCGTCGGTCTTGAGGAAGGGATTTTCCAGCGGTTCCATAAACTGGCGACCCATGGGATGTACCATCATCACCCGACGATTGCCGCGGGCTTCAAACAGACCATGGCCGCGCCCCGGGGTGCCTTCGGGGAAATTCAAGGGCCGCAGAACACGCCGTTCCTGATCAATCCATTTCAAAATTTCGCGCTGTTTCCAGACATGATTACCGGTAGTAATAACATCCACGCCCAGTTCGAAAAACTGGTCACAAATCTTGCGGGTGATACCGAACCCGTGGGCTGCATTCTCGCCATTGACAATGATAAAATCCGGGTCCAGCCGCTCGCGAACCCGTGGCAGGTTATCGATCAACGACTGGCGGCCGCTTTTACCGACCACGTCACCGCAAATAAAAATCTTCATGACACCACCGCCCGACTGTTTTGCTCGGTAACGATCCAGTCAACCGGCTGGTCGAATTTGTCACGCACCACGGTTTCAATTTCCTGCCCGCCATAGGCCACCCCCACGGCGACGACTTTTTTACTGCGGCTCCGCAAGGCCTGCAAGGTCCGGTCATAAAACCCGCCTCCCCAGCCCAGACGATAGCCCCGGGCATCGAACGCCAATAACGGTACCATGATAATATCCGGGGTCAGTTCGGCCATAACAGGGGCCGGATGTGAGGTGCCAAAACCACCTTCTTCCATGTCACATCCTGGCGTCCACTGGCGAAAAATCAAGGGTGCATCTTTTTCAATCACCACCGGCAGACAACACCGCACACCCTGATCTGCCCCCTGATCGTCCCCTAGTTTCAACAGGGCTGGTACCACATCCAATTCCGATGCCATAGGCCAGTACCCGGCAATAATGGTCGCCGATCCCATACCGGTTTCGGTGATCAGATCAAGCGCCAGCTTAACCATATTTGCGGTGAACAGATCGGATGCATCCTTGCCAGCAGCAAGGACCGCAGCCTTACGCTGAACAATGGCTTTGGCACGGTTCTCTGATTTTTGATCCGCAAGGGAAAGTGGCCGGGGATTGCTCGCTGAAATCACAGATAATATTCTTTGTTCATTGAGGTTTTTCATTAAAAAAAGAAGTGGCGCCGCACAAACCGTCGGTTTTTTGTTCCTCCTGTGGCCTGTTAAGTACAGGTGGGCACCGCGTAATCGACCCACGGGCCGGACAGAGGCAGTTCCCTCAGAAGTATTTGACCCAGGGGACGTAAATCTAACGCGAGCGGCAGCGCCATCTTCTCAATAGACTTATTTTATGACTGTTCAAGCCTTTCGGCAATATTTTCTATGTGCATGGCCGCTTGCTCCAACCCCTGACACACCGCATCTTCATCGAAATCGGATGGGGCGGGGGCCACCGCAGGACTGTCTGATACCTCCTTGGAGGCGGCTTCTTCAACCTCACGGAGCTTGTTCAGACTGTCGGCCAGATCATCGGCGAGCAAAAGACTGGCCATCATGAACAGCCGGGTATCACCGATCTGGCCCGCAGAGGCGATCAGCTCTTCGACTTTTCCGTTAACCGCTTTGCCCAATTCGAATAAATGACTTTCCTGACCATCATCACAGGCAATGGTGAAATTTCGACCGTTAATGGAAATTTCAACCTGTGCCATCACGGGGCTACATCCACCACGCCTTTGAGGCGACCGATGGTCAACTCAATCTGGGTCAAGGCAGACGTGTTGGCTTCACTCATGACAGCATTATGGCGACGCAAGTCATCAATTTCCTCGCGCAGGACTTCGATCAGCCTGGAATCCTCACTGGCCGTGACCGATGGTTTGGCCATTTTTACAGCCAACACAGCATCCAGACGCGCCAGGGCACACGAAAATCTGTGCTGGGCCTGCTCCATGCGAGAGTCCCCGGCTTGCAAGTCGACGGAAGAAGTATCAGTATTAATTTCCTGGGCTGGTCGTGACATAATATTCTTGTTTTCCATTTATCCCTGTTTAATCCAGACCATAAATTCTCGAAATTGATACATTAATGCCGAGCGTCAACGGAACAATACGTTGCCTTTACAAATTATTCAACTGTGGCTTTAAAGAATCATTGCACGAATATCATAACCGGGGCTTTGCTGATGCCAATGGGTATGATATTGGACACCCGCTTACTACAAATTATGACAGATTAATACTGAGGAGTACAAAACATGACGGTGCGTGTCGCTATTAATGGATTTGGCCGTATTGGCCGGTTGATATTACGGGGTATTATCGACTCGAAAAGAACGGATATTCAGGTCGTCGCTATTAATGATCTGGGCTCGGTAGAAGCCAATGCACATTTACTGAAGTACGATTCAGTTCATGGTCGCTTCCCAACATCCGTCGAAGCCGCCGATGGCGCTATTGTCGTGGATGGCACGGCCATCAAAGTCACCCAGGAACCCGACCCGACCAAATTACCCTGGAAAGAGCTGAACATCGACGTGGCCCTGGAATGTACCGGCAGGTTTGCCGATCGCGACAGTGCGGCCCAACATCTGAGCGCCGGTGCACGCAAGGTACTGGTATCGGCCCCTGCTTCGGGCGCCGACCTGACCGTGGTCTACGGCGTCAACAGCGACCAGCTAACCGCAGAACACACCGTGGTTTCAAATGCCTCGTGCACGACCAATTGTCTGGCACCCGTTGCCCATGTTCTCAACCAGGCTGTCGGTCTTGAAAAAGGCTTCATGACCACAATTCATTCCTTTACCGGCGACCAGCGCACGGTAGATACCCTGCACAGTGACATGCGCCGCGCCCGCGCCGCGTCCATGTCCATGATCCCGACCTCGACCGGGGCGGCGCGCGCCGTGGGTATTGTGCTGCCGGAACTGGCAGGCAAGCTGGATGGCACATCCATCCGGGTACCTACCGCCAATGTGTCGGTTATCGATCTGACCTTTATCTCGGGCCGCGACACCAGCGTAGAAGAAATCAATGGAGCCATCACCAAGGCGGCCCAGGAAGGCCCCCTGAAGGGTATTTTGGGCACCAATGACGAACCGCTGGTTTCCATCGATTTCAATCAATGCATTTACAGCTCGATGTTTGATCTGACCCAAACCACGGTCATGGAAGGCAATCTGGTTCGCATTCTGTCATGGTACGACAACGAATGGGCTTTCTCCAATCGAATGGCCGACACGGCCGTGGCCCTGTCTGAAATCGGCTAAGGCAACATTTAAATGGAGGAAAGGCGTGCAGAACATGCCCGCCATCATCATCCATAATCTTGACCACGCGGTCTGTGTTCTGGCGAGCCTGAAAAATATTCAACCGCTCGCCAGCACACCACCGGGGTGTTATTTGCTGTCACCGCAAAACGGTGCGGCCAGCCTGGGCGCGGCCTTGTTCCAGGCCATACTTGACAATGTGGGCGGACAATACCCCGACAGCGTGTTCACCGGCGTGCTTCATTGCGGCGGTGATGCGGGTTACGCCCTGGCGGCGATCCGCAGCGGCCTGCATGCTATTGTTTTTGACGGCAGCCCAACGGCCGCGGACCGTATCAGCGATATCGCCAGACAAAATAATTGTCAGTTGCTCAATCGATCCCTGTATACTGATCCCAGGCCACTGGATTTACAGGCAACCGATGATGCTGCAACAGCTTGTGAACATTATTTAATCAACCAGATAAAACATAACCCTGAAATCGCCACCATATCATGAGCGCATCCATTCAAGACCCGGCCGCCACCACTGAAACGTCCAGCATCGATGACCCGGCTTGCCGGCTCTATCTGATTTCACCGCCGGTCATTGATTTGCGTATATTCTACACCCAGCTTGAACAGGCTTTTGACGCCGGTGACATCGGGTGTTTTCAATTACGCCTGAAAGACGTCTCGGATGACATTATCATCGGGGCTGGCGAGACATTGTTGCCGCTGGCCCGCGACCGTAACATTCCGTTCCTGATCAACGACAACCCGACCCTGGCTGCCGCAGTTGGTGCCGATGGCGTCCATATCGGCCAGAACGACGCCAGTTACGAAGAAGCCCGATCCCTGGTCGGGCCTGAGGGTATCGTTGGCATGACCTGTCACGGCTCACGACATCTGGCCATCATGGCGGCGGAAAAAGGCGCAGATTATGTAGCGTTTGGTGCTTTTTACCCGACCGCTACGAAACAGGCGACCACCACAGCCAACCCGGAAATTATTCGATGGTGGTGTGACACCACCATTGTGCAAAGCGTGGCTATCGGAGGCATTACGCCGGAAAACTGTGCCCCTATCGTCTCAGCCGGGGCAAATTTTCTCGCCGTTTGTGGTAGCATCTGGAACCATGACGACGGTCCGGGTGCCGCGGTCCGGGCTTTCGAAGCAATTATCTCTCATACCCCGCGACAAGACCCGGTTATTTAAGATTGCACATTGCCAGCACGGGGTTGACCTGATAGCTTCCGCGCCACGCGACAAATCCCTTTTACAATAATACGGTAAATACGATGAAAATCGAAGGTAACACAATTCGCCCCGGCATGGTGATCGAACACCAGAATCGTTTGTGGCGGGTTATTAAAATTGCTCATACCCAACCCGGCAAGGGTGGCGCCTATACCCAGGCAGAGCTCAAGGACATTCGCAGCGGCACCAAACTAAACGAGCGGTTCCGTTCCTCTGAGAAAGTTGAAAGAACGTCCCTGGAACAACGCAATTACCAGTTTCTGTTTGCCGACGACGACATGTATACCTTCATGGATAACGAGACCTACGAACAGGTCACCCTGAACGCCGATAATATCGGTGCCGATCAGGTGCCCTATCTGCAAGACGGTATGCAGGTCAATATAGAACTTCACGAAGCCGAACCCCTTGGTGTGGCGCTGCCTGATACGGTTGTGCTGGAGATCGTCGAGGCCGACGCCGTCATCAAAGGCCAGACCGCTTCATCATCATTCAAGCCCGCCATGCTGGAAAACGGTATTCGTACCCAGGTTCCACCCCATATCGAGGCCGGTACCCGCGTGGTCATCAATACCACTGACGGTTCCTATGTTGAACGGGCAAAGGACTGATAAACAGTGAACCAGTATTCCCCCCTGATTAATGTCATGATCGGTGCCGCCCACAAGGCCGGGCGCAATCTGATACGCGATTTCGGCGAAGTCGAACACTTGCAGGTTTCGCTCAAGGGTCCGGGTGATTTTGTCACCAAGGCCGATAAAAAATCCGAAAAAATTATCTTCGAGGAACTGCGCAAGGCCCGCCCTCATTATTGCTTCCTGATGGAAGAAAACGGCGAAATTCCAGGCAACGACACGTCTAACAAGTGGATCGTCGATCCCCTGGACGGCACCACAAATTTCCTGCATGGCATCCCCCAGTTTGCGGTTTCCATTGCCCTGGAACGCGATGGCGTTCTTATAGCCGGCGTGATTTACGAACCGATCACCGATCAGACTTTCTGGGCTGAACAGGGCAAGGGTGCATTCTTGAACAACCGTCGTTTGCGCGTCTCGGCCCGTCGAAACTTAAACGAGTCGTTATTTTCAACCGGCATCCCGTTCATCGCACACAGCGATAAAGCAAAGGCTCTGTTCCAAAAGGAACTGGAAGCCATCATGGCTGTCTCGGCCGGTGTCCGACGGTTTGGTGCAGCCGCGCTGGACCTGGCTTGGGTCGCTGCTGGCCGCTACGAAGGTTTCTGGGAAGCTGGGCTGAAACCCTGGGATATCGCCGCCGGGATCGTATTGATCCGTGAAGCCGGTGGTTTTATCAGCGACATAAACGGCAAACCACATATGATGAAATCAGGTACAATCGTCGCAGGCAACGACATATTACAGCCAGAATTGCTGTCGATCTTACAGAAATCTGCCAAATAATCACAATTTTGCCCGTTTTGTGCCGATCCAGACCGACTTTCGCGGCTATTGAGTGGAAATTTCACTAGGAACTATCAAACCAGTTGTGCCCGGGCTTACCCTTGGGTATGTTATGCACAACAATAATAGACCAGTGAAGTCTCTGATATTATGCACAAACAAATCTCATACGATGCCCGCCGCCCCGATACCACGGTTCCTATGAAGGCCGCCGGTATCTCGGTTCTGAGTTTTTTTGTGGTGCTGGCCCTGACAGCCCCGTCAATGGTCGCCGCCCAAAGCTCGCCTGTCACCGTTGATCTTTCGGTACTGGATGATAACGGACCAGCCCGTGTGACCGGGACGTTGCCTGTGTTTCGTACGGGTAATAACCAAGTCAACCTGATGATGCCGGGACGGACACCTCCCAGGTCGATGTATTATGGGCCGACCATATCCTCGGCCATACTGAATGCTACATCGAATATGACTGTAAATATCATAGAGCCTGAAAATATCATAGAGCCTGAGCCTTCGGCACCTGCGCCATCATCGGCCTCATTGACCTCGCTGGACAATGTGGCCGCACCGGTTGAGGCTCCTGCCATGGCGGTGGTGGAACCTGTCACAAGCAGTCCCATTGCCGCCCCGGTTCAACAGGCCTCTTCCCAAACTACGTCTGATGCTGCCAGTGATGCCATTGCCCTGATTCCAGAATCCAGCTCTGCGCCCGCGCCCGCGACCCTGTCGCAATCCGCCCCGGCCAGTACAACAGCCCCTACGCCCCCGGCAACCGAAGTAGCCGCGCTCAGCCCGGACATGCCATCGGAGCTGATTGCAGGAAGTACCGTGCGGGTTGTTTACAAAAACGCCGAAGGCGATGTACCCGCGGCGAGTGAGAATAATTTAACCGCCATAGCCGAGGCCATAAAAGCCAACGACAGCCTGAGAATTCAATTGATGGCCTATGCTGGTGGTAACAACCAGTCATCCAGCAAAGCCCGTCGTTTATCGCTCTCACGCGCCTTATCGGTACGGGCATATTTCATTGGCCACGGTGTACGCTCAACGCGAATTGATGTCCGCGCTCTGGGCAACAAATCCGATGAGCAGCCCATCAACCGTATCGACATCAATATTATCAAACGATGAAAAGACCCCAACGGTTCTTAATCCGGATGGTCATGTTTTCGATGGCTATAGCGGTGATTGGGTACTTCCTGTACCAGCCACTGGAACTGGCTTTCATGGCTAATATTCCCCTAAACGGCCTGATCGTCGGGGTTCTGATACTTGGTGCCGGTTATAATTTCCGACAGGTGATCATGCTTTATACCGAGGTCGACTGGATCGAAAATTACCAGCGCGACCGTCTTGCCAGCAGTCCGACTCCACAATTACTGCTCTCCATGGCGACCATGCTCGGTGACGACAGTTCAAAACTGCGCCTGTCTGCACTTTCCATGCGTTCGGTCCTCGATGGCATCTCTTCACGGCTCGATGAGTCCCGCGATATCTCGCGCTATACCATCGGGTTGCTTGTTTTCCTTGGATTGCTGGGCACCTTCTGGGGCCTGCTCGACACGGTCAGTTCCATCCGCGGTGTAATCGGCAGCCTGTCTCTGGGCGAGGGTGAAGACATGACCAATGTCTTTATTAACCTGAAAGAAGGTTTGGAAAGACCCCTGGGCGGTATGGGAACAGCGTTCAGCTCATCTTTACTGGGCCTCGCCGGATCGCTCATTCTGGGCTTCCTGGACTTGCAGGCGACCCAGGCTCAGAATCGCTTCTTCAACAACCTGGAAGAATGGCTGGCAAGCGCCACCAAATTATCCACGGGTGGATTTTCTGGTGAGGCAGACCAGTCAGTCCCGGCCTATGTTCAGGCTTTGCTGGAACAAACAGCCGACAGCCTGGAAAATCTTCAGCGAACCATGATAAAAGGCGAGGAAAGCCGGATTGCAGTCAACAGCAGCCTGCGTAAGATGGCTGATCAGGTAAGCGTCCTGACCGATCATATGCGCACTGAGCAGACGATTATGCGCTCGATGGCAGAAAGCCAGGTCAGCCTGAATGAATCTGTCCGTAAATTGAGCGATAACATCGTAAAGCCTTCAAATCAGTCTTCCATCGGCAACGATGCAACCCACCATCATATTCGCAACCTTGATATACAAATGGGACGTCTGGTCGATGATATGTCCAGTGGACGCGATGACGTCATGCAACAGATCCGCAGTGAAATTAAACTTCTGGCTCGGACCATTGCGGCCCTTGTCGGAGGCCGCCAAAACTGATCAATACAGCTGGTCGAATTATGATACCAAGGTGCACTATTAATGAGTTCGGTTTCTCGCAGATCACAACGCAGTATTAATATTTGGCCCGGCTTCGTCGATGCCCTGGCAACCCTGCTGATGGTCATCATCTTTTTGCTGATGATTTTTGTGATTGCCCAGTTTTTCCTCAACGAAGCCCTGTCGGGGCGTGACAAGGCACTGGATAACCTGAACCTGCAGATCACCGATTTATCCGATATGCTGGCCATGGAGCGACGCGAAAGCGAAGACCTGCGCGGAGACATCTCGACGATCAATCAACAATTACAAGCCTCACTGCAAGCCCGCGATGATCTCTCCATAACATTGCGAGCCTTGAACTTGCGCATGGAAAGTACCGAAGACAAGGTACAGAGCCTTTCTGCAAAGCTGACTGACGAGCGCGAAAAAAGCCTGATGCAGGTGAATGAAATATCCGATCTGGCACAACAGGTGGGAAACCTGATCGCCCTGCGTGATCAACTCGAATCACAGGTTACGGAAATGCTCGCACGGGCCGAGACAGCCGAACAGACCGTCACGGTGCGCGACCAGACCATCACCCAGCAAATTACCCAACTGGCAGGGCTGGCAAAAGACATCGAGGCCCTGGCGGCCTTAAAAGCCCAACTGGAGCAGGACATAACAAAACTTGTCAGCAAAACCGAACAGGTCGAAGAGCAACTGCTTGCTGAAATTAATTTGTCCAGCAGCGCACGTGCACAAGTGGCCTTGCTGAACCAGCAAATGGAGGCCCTGCGCAGCCAGTTGGGGAAAATATCCACCGCATTGGAAATTTCTGAAGAATCAAACCGCCAGTTGAATGTAAAAATTCACAACCTGGGTCAACGTCTGAACGCAGCACTGGCGACCAAGGTTCAGGAACTCAGTAAGTACCGTTCAGAATTTTTCGGGCGATTGCGTGAAATTCTTGGCAGCACCGCCGGAATTCAGATCGTCGGCGACCGCTTCGTGCTGCAAAGTGAATTGTTGTTCGATCAGGGATCAACAGAAATCGGCCTTGCCGGCAAAGAACAGATGGCACATCTGGCAACGACCCTGAAGGACATCGCCCGCAACATCCCCGATGATATTGACTGGGTTCTGCGGGTTGATGGCCATACCGATACGGTTCCGATCTCCACGTCACAATATCCGTCCAATTGGGAACTATCATCGGCCCGGGCTATTTCGGTCGTCAAGCACCTGATTGCCGCCGGCCTGCCACCGCACAACCTCGCTGCCACAGGCTTCGGTCAGTACCAACCTCTGGTTCCCGGCAATGATCCAGAATCCCTGCGCCGTAACAGACGTATTGAATTAAAACTGACACAACGCTAAACAGTACCCCTGAAACATTGAATGTATTGTGCTTAGCCATACGGGTAATAATCAATAATGCTCCCACTATTTCTGATTGTTCTGGTCGATTTGATCGGGTTCGGACTGTATATACCGCTGTTGCCATTCTATGCGGAATATTATCAGGCAAGCCCGTTTACCGTGGGCCTGGTCATGGCCGTATTCTCCTTTACCCAGTTCATCTCTGCCCCGTTCTGGGGCAGTCTCAGCGACCGGTTGGGCAGACGGCCTATATTGATGATTGGTATGGCCGGTTCCATGATCTCATACCTCTGGCTGGCCTATGCTGACAGCCTGTGGATGCTGTTTGCCGCGCGAGCACTGTGCGGGTTGATGGCGGGCAATATCGCCGCAGCGTTCGCCTATATGGCCGATATAACCACCCGCGAGACCCGTGCCAAGGGGATGGGTATGATCGGTGCAGCCTTTGGCCTTGGTTTTATCGCCGGCCCGGCAATAGGCGGGCTGCTGGCTGGTTCAGACCCCGCCAACGCGGACTTCCAGACCCCGGCTCTGGCAGCCGCCGGACTTTCGGCAACGGCTTTTATCCTGACCATGTTATTCCTCAAGGAATCTTTGTCAGAAGAAATACGCCAGAAAATTATCCTGGCCCCGAAATCAACCCGACTGGGACAATTGCGCGCAGCCCTGGCCAAACCCTCCACCTCACGATTGATCGGACTTATTTTCCTGGCGACCTTTGTTTTCGCGGGTCTTGAGAGCACATTTGCCATGTG
This sequence comes from Alphaproteobacteria bacterium, assembly GCA_024279135.1. Classification (GTDB taxonomy): domain Bacteria; phylum Pseudomonadota; class Alphaproteobacteria; order Rhodospirillales; family Casp-alpha2; genus JABJOR01. The sequence goes on along the minus strand of JAJRRU010000025.1, from coordinate 30,371 downwards.
GTCGCGGCGCCAGTTTGGCTGGGGGCCAGAACAAAATGGCTATCTGTTTGCCTTTATCGGCATCATCAGCGCCCTGATCCAGGGTGGATTAATCGGCCGCATGACAAAATCCATGGGCGAAAAGATGCTGGTCGTCCAGGGTGCTGCAGCACTGGCTATCGGAGTGTTGCTGATCCCCTTTTCCAATACCGTTCCGGTCCTGATCATCGCTATGCTGATCGCCGGATACGGATACAGCATCATAACCCCCGCATTAAACAGCCTGATATCCCTGCAAGCCTCTGAGACCACCCAGGGCCAATCCATGGGGGTCGCTCGCTCTGCCTCGACTCTGGCACGGATATTTGGCCCGGCATGGGCTGGCATGATGTTTTCTGTGTTTGGCATGGACTGGCCGTACCTTGGCGGCGCGATCATTATGACGGGTGTCATCCTGCTGGCCTGGAACACCCGGGCCTATGTGCGCGATTCCCTCAATGATGCGGCGACAAAGAATTTTACTTAAACCATGAAGCAACGCTTGCACCATGGTGCTGTGTGGCGTATACAATCGCGCTGAATTTCGGAGCGGAAAAATGAAACAAGATATACATCCTGAATACCACACGATTACCATTGAAATGACCGATGGCAGTACTTTTGAGACACGCTCGACATGGGGCAAAGAAGGTGACGTCATGAAACTTGATATCGATATCAAGTCACACCCCGCGTGGACTGGCGTGCACAGGCTCATGGATAGCGGCGGGCGGCTTGCCAAATTTAACAAAAAATTTGCTGGGTTGGGCCTCAAAGGCTAGGCCATTCAAGAATACCTATTATTATAAAAAAGCACCGTTTACCGGTGCTTTTTTTATGTTTTACTCATAAAATATCAATAAAATTCCATATAATGATTTAATATGTTCAAAGAATAGTAGATGTATTCCTCACAACTCTTATCCGTGTGCACTCTAACAAAGTTTCTTAAATTCGACATTATTCCGGTAAACGACAATTATGACAAGATCAGTCAATTTTGAAGTGCAGGTCATGCAGGGGCAGCGATGGACGATCCACGCCAGATACCCCACGACAGGCCAGGAAGAAGCCATAGAGGATGCCAAACAGGTTGAAGCGTCTGGAATCGGGAAAGTCCGTGTGTTGCGAGACCTGTATGACTCCGCAACTGGCACCAGCATGGAGCGTATCGTTTATGCCTCTACACAGTCACGCACCGCAAGTGATTACAAAGACAATATTGGCGGATCGTCAGGAATGGATATCGCCTATGGTGGCGGCGGTTCTGATGACTTTGGCGATATGGATGATTTTGACGACTTAGATGATCTGGATGATTTTGACGACTTCGATGATTTTGATGATTTCAATGAAGACGTTGACGACAGCGCCAAACGCAAGACAGCGTCCCGCAAAAAGAAGGCTGGTAAAAAAAGCACCACTCTTTCAACCCTGCTGGTAAAGCTGATGCTGGTTGTGTTGGTAAGCATCGCTATTGCCGTCGCCGTGACAAATTATGCCAGCCCCCTGATTTTCGGTTTAAACGTTTTTGGCGTAAAGCTGGTTGGTAATGCTCAGGACAATGCCCTGATAGGAGTATTCCTTACCACCTTCACTTTTTCCGTACTGTCACTGGCATCATATTTGCTCACGACAACCAAATTATCACCATCCAAAAAACGCCCGATTGCGCGTATGGCGCAGCCCCGCCAAGCTCCCGGCGGACAACCTCAAGATCCGGTTCAGGCAGCAATATCGGCAGATGTGCAACAAGCAGACAGTGCCAAAATCCAAGAATCCGACGAAATGGAGCGGTTCCGCGAAGAAGCCGCCAGAGCCGGCAATCAAGACGATACAGATGAGGACGACGGTGCGGACGGTGATGTACCTGATGATGAGTCCGATGGCTCTGACATGCAGCCCGTGACCCCGCCAGAGCCGGAAATGCAGGAGGAATTGTCCGCCCACGCCACACAACAAAAAGCCTTTATGATGCAGTTCATAAAACAGGCCATGGCCGGAGCCGGAAAGAACCAGTCCGGTATGAACAATTTTGAGAAATTCGGAGTCAGCCTGTTCCTGGCCGGAGCCTGTGAAGTCCTTGGCTCAAACAGCGGTCTTGATGATGAAGCAATTTCACGAATCATGTCAGACAGTGTGCAAACCATGGGCTTCAAAAAAGTCCATGCCAAGGGTTTCGCTGACAAACACGCTGAATATCTGGTCCAGGATGCCTCCTATATGAAGATGTTCCAGTCCGGCCGCAATGCCATGAATATTTATAAGGATGACAAAAATACTATCGCTAAAAATATGACTGGTGCCATGCAGGACTGGAATAAACCCAAGAAAAAAGACGTCGATACCGGCCCGGTTACCGTGTTGTTTACCGACATAGCCGGCTCCACGGCCATGACCCAGAAATATGGCGACGCGGGAGCCCAGGAAATCGTGCGCGCCCATAACAAAATTGTTCGTGAAGCCCTGACCATCTTTTCGGGTCGGGAGATCAAACACACCGGTGACGGTATCATGGCATCTTTTAATCGCACATCTGACAGTATCGATGCTTCAATCCAGATCCAGCGTGAAACAAATGAATACACCACATCGACGCCGGAAAGACCCCTGTTCATCAAAATCGGCATCAATGCCGGCGAACCCATCGCCGAAGACAACGACCTGTTTGGTACAACGGTCCAGATGGCCGCCCGCATCGTCGACAAGGCCATGGCCGATCAGATATTTACCTCTGAAATTGTCCAGGGTATCTGTGCCGGGAAATCATTCAAGTTCGAAAGCCGGGGAACCTATCAGATGAAGGGCTTCGATACGGACCCCACGTTGTATGAAGTCATGTGGCAAAAAGAATAATTTCATCGCCTGACTTGCGGGCAAACAATGACCTGCCTATATCCTTTTCAGACAGGGCGCACGATGCTGCCGAGCGGGTCGTAAAACCTGTCTGATTTGAGAAAACTGATACCCGGCCAGATTTGGCGGGTATTTTAACCCCATGTAGCTCTGAAGAGGATATGGCTATGAATACAATTGATTTTTCCCCCCTTTTCCGTCACGCCGTCGGTTTTGACCGGGTACAGACAATGCTTGATACGGCGACCCGTCTGGATTCAACGTCACAGTCTTACCCGCCTTATAATATCGAGTCGGTCAGCGAGAACAGTTATACGATTTCCCTCGCCGTCGCCGGATTCTCGCCCAACGATCTTGAAGTAAGCGTCAAAGAGAATACCCTGATCATCAAGGCGCGCACAGGCGAAGCAGACAAGACCACACAATACCTGCATCACGGCATTGCCCAGCGTGCTTTCGAGCGCCGCTTCCAGCTTGCCGACACAATTAAAGTTACCGGCAGCAGTCTGGAAAACGGCATGTTGCGCATCGATATTGTGCGGGAAATCCCCGAGGCCCAAAAACCCCGGAAAATAGAAATATTAACCCCGACAGGCGCCGATAAACTGATCGAAAGCCCGGCCCGCAAGGATAAGGCAGCCTAAATTGTAACATATTGAACTACATAGATTATATGGAAATATTATTAAAGGGGCTGTCTTTTGACAGCCCCTTTATTTTTTTATTCCTCACCTGTTAAACTCGCAATCAAGTTTTAACAACATGCACTATAACCAAGGTTCTAATTGGGGGTCAAGGATTCAAGCTCTCCGGGTACGAATTATTTTTTTGAACAATTCTAAGGCAACATAATTAACAGTGGATCAAAAAAACCGCCCCAAGATTGGGGCGGCAAGTTTAACAGGGAGGCGACGAATATAAATGGTTTTATATTCATCCACAGACTCAGTATATCGGAACAGTCTTAATTATGTATTAATATATTAACAAGGTATTGCTATAACATAGTTAATCTAGTTCTTGAAGAACTGTCCGGCATTTTCAAGCGCACCTTGTTTCTTTTCAATAACCTGTTTTACACGCTGAATTTCATCTTCCAGATCACCTATATATTCTTGAAGGGCTTCTATGGAGAGATCATCAAGCCCCCTGTCCTGGCCTTTTGTTAGAATAGGTTCCAAATCATCCTGACTCATCATTCACGTCCTTATAGTGTCAATATAAAATTTCTGTCGTCTGTCTAGAGTATATCAGCAAATTATAAAAAATTATCGGTTACGACCGAAATATTTGGAAGTTTTTTAATTAGTCCTTTGACCATGGGCCAAAGGAAGCGTAAACAGTGTGTAATCCCTTTACAATTTAACAATGTGCAGACCGTCCGTAGCGTTTTGCCACAACGGGAAGAGGAATACTCCCATGACGCGTCCCCTGATGCCTAAATCGACGGCTGTTTGGTTGCTTGATAATACAACCCTCACATTCGAGCAAATCGCATCCTTTTGCGGACTCCACATGCTGGAGATTCAAGCCATTGCCGACGACGAAGTCGCAATCGGTATGCAGGGTCTTGACCCGGTTCGCGGTGGGGAACTGGAAGTTGATGAAATCACCCGCTGTGAAGCGGACTCACAGGCGCGCCTTGAAATGACGAAAAATGCCCAGGACCATGCCAAGCAACAGAAGAAAAAGAAAGCCCGTTATACGCCCGTATCCAAACGACAGGACCGCCCCGATGCCATAGCCTGGCTGCTGAAGAACTACCCGGAATTAAGCGATGCTCAAATCAGCAAGCTGGTCGGCACCACCAAACCCACCATCAATGCCGTCCGTGACCGGACTCACTGGAATTCGACGAACATCACGGCCCAAAACCCGGCCAGTCTGGGATTATGCACCAGTGCCGAGCTGGAAAGATCCATCACTCTGGCCCGCGCCAATGCCGGTATTGTATCGGCCCCGGCACCGGAAACGAGCGCCGTAGAAACATCCCAGGTCGTCAAGGCAAGCGAACAGGCTGTAACAAAAACCGAGAAGCCATCTGTTGATGCCGACACCGTGTTCGCAAATTATCCCAGCAGCAACGAAGAAACTGAGCAAAAATAACGGCCAGCCATATTTTTGGGTGCCTTTAACGGTTCAGGCGTAATACCCTGACTCAACACCATGGTCAGGTATTATCTGTACAAGCACACGCACAAACAGCCCTTTGCGAGATATTCGCAAAAGGCTGAATAAAAAGTACGTATTATATTTATTCTATAATTAGGCTCTAGAAGCCTTCACGCTCGATACGTTTGCGTTCCAACTTGCGGGCACGGCGAACGGCTTCAGCCTTTTCACGAGCCCGACGCTCGGAAGGTTTCTCGTAACAGCGACGAAGTTTCATTTCCCGGAAGACACCTTCACGTTGCATCTTCTTCTTGAGAACTTTCAGCGCCTGGTCAACATTGTTATCACGAACCGAAACTTGCACGTTTGTAATCTCTCTTTGTAATGTCTAAGTAATGACTTAATAATTTCTTATCGGTCTGGCAGGATACACCATATATCCTGTCGATTTAAGGTGTGGCGTTTTACCATGTCATAATCACCTTGGGAAGGCTTATATATATAAAATAGCACAGAAAAGGTAAAATTGCAGTGGCCTTATTGAAAATAGCCCGTATGGGACACCCAATTTTGATGAAACCAGCCGAATATATCGAAGATCCGACTGATCCGGCGCTGGCGCAACTAGCCGTTGATATGTTTGAAACCATGTTTGATGCGCCCGGCGTGGGGCTGGCGGGCCCACAGGTCCATGTATCGCGCCGAATCGTCGTCTATTATATCCCCGAAGATCGCGGCGATGATCCCGAACCGGATGCCTTCCCTCCAACGGTGCTCATCAACCCGGTACTTGAACCGCTTGATACAGTTTCGCAAGGCTCGACCAGCGTCATGCGTGAAGCCTGCCTGTCCCTGCCCGGCATGTCAGGGCTGGTCCGCCGGCACAAAAGAATTGGCCTCACCGCCCAGAATTTACAGGGCCAAACCATTGAACGCGAACTGGATGGATTTCACGCCCGCATTGTCCAGCATGAATGTGATCACCTGGACGGCATTGTTTATCCCATGCGGATGGATGATCTGAGCAGTTTCGGCTATGATAGTGAGCGCCCTGAACTGTCAGAGGACGAGGAATGATGGCCAGACAAAAAAAAACCGAAGCAAAAAAAACCCATGCAACAGACAGCATGGACCATATCCGCCAGCAAATTATGCTCGCCACCCTGAATAATGTGCCGTTTGACGGTTGGGGTCGCGATGCGATAAATGCCGGGGCCAAGGAAGCCGGATATGACCAGGCCATGGCTCTGCGGGCCTTCCCCAGCGGTGTGGCGGCGGTTGTGGATTTATGGGGCACCTGGAGCGACAACCAGATGACCGAGGCTTTGGAAAGTCGTAGCGACTGGCAAGACACCGCCGTAACCGCCCGCATTGCCGCAGCGGTAAAAACCCGCATCATGATCAATGGCGAACGCCGCGAGACCCTGCGCCGGGCGCTGTCCTGGCACGCCCTGCCGTTTAATATCCCGCTTGGCGCACAGGCAACCTTCCGCACGGTCAATGCCATGTGGTATGCCGCTGGAGACAAATCGACGGACTGGAATTATTACTCAAAGCGCGGATTGCTGGCGGCGGTTTACACGGCTACTTTGTTATACTGGTTATCCGACACACCGGACGACCATGGCGATTACCCGCAAACCTGGGATTTCCTCGATCGGCGGCTGAGCGATCTGGGTAGTTTATCACAACTGACCGGCAAGATCCGGCCTGCCGCGTGCCGTCGCGGTTAGGCGACATTCCAGGAAAACCCGTTTGCCGCCGCCCACATCAACGGTGTTATCGTCGCGCACCAAGGTGGTGTCGGTTTCGCCAGCACCACACTGTCTGGCCCGCTCACAAGCCATCTCCATAACAATCTTTTCTCCGTAGACGATGGCCTCATCCAGATCTTTATAGCTCGCGATACCCGTATCACTATGAACCCGAAACAACCCTGTATCCGGTTCGGTAATCAACACGACGGCGACCCCCTTTACACTGCCAACCACCGCCCCGACCGCGTTGGCCACATCACGGTGCGGCACATCAACAAGATCAGCAGACAGCCGATTGCCGACCCCGTGTTGCCCGCCATAATAGGTTTCTGCCGGTGCCCCGACCGCCAGTAACGACCGGTGCAGCTTGACCTCCATGGTCAGGGGATCGAGGTTCAGGCTCTCGTTGCTATCATCATCAGTCCTGTCGGGCCCCACAGCCGCCCCTTCGAGCAGGAACCGGGCGAGCCGTGAACGGGGTTCAGGTTCAATGGCGTAATGTTCGCCCAGTATGGCCCCGACAACGGTTTTTACACTCTCAACCACGGTACGCTCGAAGACCAGTGCGCAAAATTCATCCACATTCTGGGCCATATGCCAGAAGCCCATACCAAAAATCCGGCGCAGGTATAATTCCGCGCCCATTTGCGCGGCCTGCGTATTCCAGTTTTTCTGTTTGCCCAGAACATGGCTGGCATCACTGGGGGTAAAGGCCGATATGACAGCCCGACCTTCATCGAGCAGTCTTTGCAGAATTTTATCGCCCCGCCCGATGCGGGAAATTTCGTGCAATGGCACAGGTCCCTGGCGCAACAGGTCAATGATTTCCCGGATAACCCTGTTTGAGCGGCTGTTGGTCTTGGTTGTCATCAATCCCGTGTCGCGCAACAGCACGGCAAAACGTCCATCATGGCTGGCCGGAACGGGTCGCTTAAGCTGTTTTTCCATCACCTCCAGAACCACCGGGTTCTCCCATGCCAGCAGCGACAGCGGTACAACCCGGCGGGGACCGAGCATCAGATCGGCCACACCGTTTGCCCCGCAGATGTGAACCTCGCTGTCACCACCTAAACCATAGGTCCGCACATTGACGGCTTCAATCATGGTGCGCCAACCACCAACCATGGCCCCATCGCGGTTGATTGTCGGGCGGCCGTTGGCAAACATCACCACATCGGTGGTGGTCCCACCCATGTCAGAGACGATCCCATCATTAACCCCGGCCAGATGGCTGGCCCCGATGACACTGGCGGCCGGGCCTGACAAGATGGTTTCGACCGGGCGTTGCAGGGCAGAGCGGGCCAAAATCAAAGACCCATCGCCGCGCACCACCATCAGCGGCACCCGCAGGTTTCGCGCCTTCATCAGGTCCTGCAAGGATATAATCAAGCCCTGTAACAAGGGGATCAACCGGGCATTGATCAGAGTGGTCAGGGCACGTCTGGGGGCATCCAGATTACTCGATAATTCGTGGGAACAGGTCACCGGCTTGTGGCTCATTTCATGGATCAACTGCCGGGCGCGTTCCTCGTGGGCGGGATTGCGAACCGAGAAATATCCAGCCACGGCAAAGGAGTCGACCCGGATTGCGAAATCTTCAATAGCAGCCCGCAAGGCGTTTTCATCCAATGGCATTAATTCATTACCCTGTCCGGTATGCCCCCCTTCAATAAAAGCAACCGGGCCATCACCGACCAGCCGTCCAAGGCCGGATCGTTCCAGGGCTTCGGGGCCCTGGCCAATCAGGATTAATGCCGCAGGAGCGGCATGGGCCTCGACCAGCGCGTTGGTGGCCAAAGTTGTAGAGACCGAAACCAAACCGGCTTTGGCCACCAGGTCTTCCGGCAAGCTGCTCAGGGCTTCACCCAGACCGATCGACAAGTCGGCCTTGGTTGTCAGGGCCTTGGCTGATGCCAATACGCCTTGGTCTTCATCATAAATCACCGCGTCGGTATAAGTTCCACCAGTATCGAAACCCAGAAATATTGCCATGGATGATCGCTCCTGTAGCGGGTCGGTTGCGGCCCATTATTTTTTTATAACAATGTCTTTTCTGTACTGCCAGAGAGCAAATAAATTTGAACAAAGACTCTTGGTGACCTGTCGGCACTTTATCCGCTATACTGTTTTCCAGCCAACGGCATATATGGATGGTGAGACTATGGATCAAGACCCAGCCCGCAATCAACCAAAGAATGGCACACTGTACCAACCAATGCAGGCATCTGGTGGTGAGCCCTCGAACCAGCCCCCGCAACAACCAAGATTCGATCTGGCCGAACATTTTCTGGAATGCGGCAAGCTCGGCCGGTACCTGACAGTGGCCGATGAGAGCCGGTTTGTCATTACCGATGATTTTCATAACGCCATCAAGCTGCCCTCTATCGCAACGGCGGCGGCCTCGGTATTTTCACGCGACATCCTGGTCGCCCAGTCCGCGCTGGTTCCTTTGGGGTTGCGCGCAAACAGGCTTGCCCACGCTGCCATCAATACCGCCGAGCGCCAGGTCATTGGCCGATATGAGGAGCTTTTCTCGCTTATCGAAAGCACGGCGTTCAGTCCTGAGGTGCGCAACAGCGCCGAGGCCATTATGCGGGCAGGCTTCAACGAAACCCGCATCCGTGAGATTGAACGGGAACTGGGCAATACCATATCTCCGGCGCGACTACGCTACGGTAAATTTTTGGAAATAGTCCGCGACTTGATCAATAAACGCCTGTCTATTATGGATTTCCGGGAAGAATTTCTCGAATTTACCCGTGACGTTGCCGGTAAGCTCGATTTTGGTATCTACAGTTTCTGCCTGGACCGCATTTTCATGAATACCGAGATACCCCTGAATGCCAAGGGCTCGTTGATTGCCGAGATTTTGTTATTCCCCAATATAATCCGCCGCGAGATCATCACCAATGTCCTGAGCAGCCCCCATAACAATAAAGAGCTGACGGAATTTGTCCGCATTCTCATAGAGCAGGAACTGGATCAGGAAGCTGTCGTACAGATATATCTGCTGGTAACCCTGAAGTCGTCACGACTGTCTATTCGCGATGTGGAGAGTATGTTTCTGCAAAATCCAGCGGCGTAATCTTATACCAACAGGTATTATTTTTCGGGCATCCCGCCTATGGGATAGAGCCTGTTGACGTGTCCCATTTTACGGCCCGCACGAGATTCTGCCTTGCCATAAAGGTGCAATTTGGCTCCCGCCTCACCCTGAATGCCAAGCCAATCATCGACCTGATCTCCGATCAGATTTTTCATGACCGTATGATGGTGAACCTCGACCGAGCCCAGGGGCAGCCCGACAACGGCACGGACAAACTGTTCGAACTGGCTGGTCGCACAACCATCCATGGTCCAGTGACCGGAATTATGGGGTCGCGGGGCAATTTCATTGACCAGAAGACCTGAATTGCGACCCAGACCAACCGTTTCGGATGGTCCCGTAAGATCGCGGGTTATAAACATCTCAACGGCCAGCAAACCGACCATATTCATGGCATCGGCGATATCATGAGCCGCCCGAACAGCTTTTTCAGCTAACGCGTCAGGTATAAAAGCCGGGGCTCGCGTAACATCGAGAATATGATTTACATGACGGTTTTCGACCGGCTTATAGGCGACGGCATTACCGTCCTCACCTCGTGCGACAATCACCGATATTTCCATAACAAGATCGGCGAAGGCTTCCAGAATGGCGATTTGATCACCGGCTATTGTGCTGATTTCCGACCACGCCATCTCCAGGTCCGTATCCGGACCTATGATAATCTGCCCCTTGCCGTCGTAGCCCATCCGGGTTGTTTTCAAGACACCGGGGATGCCTAATTCGGCCACACCGGCCTGAAGCTCTGCAAGGCTTTTGATGGCCATATAGGGCGTTGTCGCAATGCCAAGAGAATTGATAAAATCCTTTTCCACCAGACGGTCCTGGGAAATCCGCAAACAATCCCAGTTGGGGCGAACCGGCACGCGCCGGGCCAGGATCTGGACGCTTTCATAAGGGATATTCTCAAATTCAAAGGTCACCACATCCACGGCATCGGCAAAACGTTCCAAGGCGTCTATGTCGTCATAGGCGGCCACCGTAACCGCGGCAGAAACCTGTTCAGCCGGGCCATGGGCCTCGGGGCTGAAAATATGACAGCGGTAGCCCAACGGAGCCGCGGCAAGGGCCGTCATACGACCAAGTTGTCCACCGCCCATAATACCGATGGTGCTGCCCGGTGCCAGGGCAGTCATGGATGGTTTATTCATGGTCTGATGCTCACGGCCTGGCATCTCCACGATCCGGGGTCTGATTTACAGACTCACTTTGAGCCTTTCGCCATTGTTGCAAGGCATGGGCCACATCCGGGTCGTGCAGGCCGATGATCGAAGCAGCCAGAATGCCGGCATTTTTTGCCCCGGCAGGCCCGATCGCCAGCGTGCCAACCGGGCACCCACCAGGCATCTGGACAATGGAAAGCAGACTGTCCAGGCCGTTCAAAGCCTTGCTTTCAACCGGCACGCCAAGCACCGGCAGCCCGGTCATGGATGCCACCATACCGGGCAAATGGGCCGCCCCACCGGCACCGGCGATAATGACCTGCAACCCGCGCTGGCTGGCTGAGTTAGCAAATTCGTAAAGTCTCTGTGGCGTGCGATGAGCCGAAACAATGAGTGTTTCGACGGCAATCCCGAGGTTTTCAAGAATTTCCACAGCGTGGCGCATGGTTTCCCAATCAGACTGACTGCCCATTATAACACTCACCACCGGGTGGGTTGATTGCTGCGTCATTGTTTAAACTCCGATACCTGTAATCAATCATAGAAAGCGGCGAATTATAGGGATACCTCACGTCCAGGCAAGCGCCATACAATATTAACCATATTTATGCTACACTCCCGGCGATTGACGCAGTTCGATAAAGCCGTTCGATAAAAATGGGTAATTGTCATGGAAGTGAACAAACCTGAAGCTATTGTCTCGCTGAACCGTGATGGCAAAAAATCCATGGGGAAGAAAAACAACCCCGATCAACACGATGAGAGCCTGGATAATCAAGAAGCTCCGGTTGAACGCTGGAGCGACGAAGACGCCTTCCTCGTGGATGGCGGATTAAGCGGGCCAATCTCGCCGGAGATTCAAGCCATTCTGGATGGTTTGGCCGCACAGATCGAACCCTTGCGTCAGGAACTTGAGCGGGCAAAAGCACGGTCCAGTCAAATTCATAAAACAGCCGAACGCCATGCCTATCTTCCTGTGTTCAGCTGGTATGGTCTGGAAAACGAATTCTCCAGGGTTACCGCTCACCTGCAAAGCCTGGGTTCGGTAACCTTTATGTGTGTCTCGGTTCTGAATGCTGAAAAGCTGCGCCGCGAACATGGCCGCACGGTCTATGAGCAGGCCATGATCCATGTCTGCAATCTCATCCGTCAGGTCAATAGTGAAGTCGATAGTATGGCAGGCCTGGGCGGGCATGACCTGGGCGTCCTGATTTTGGCCTCCAACGAGCAGACAATTACAACCTTTGCCGACAATTTGCGCCAAGCCTTATCGCAACAACCCTTCAATGCCAACGGAACGCTGACAGTTCTGGAGGTTGCAATCGGTGGTACCCGGCTGAACAGCAATTCCACCTTGGTCGATATCCTCAAGATCGTCGATGCCAAACAACAATAAATCAGGCGATTATATCGGGTAACAACCCATCCTCCAGGATCGATATCTGGTCCTTGAGCTGAAGTTTTCGTTTTTTCAGTCTTTGCAGCTTGATCTGGTCGTATTGTCGCGTGCCGACCAGTTCCTGTATTATATCGTCCAGATCCCGGTGTTCGTTTTTTAATTCCGTAAGGCGTTCTCTGATTTTCTTTACATCATTCATTAGATAACCGAATGTTTTTAACAATTGCGAAAGGGCCATAACTATATCACATCAAGTGCACAGCATTGGTGATTTTATTACCCTAACGCCGTATTAATTATCCTCAGGACTCTGGATTTATTATGACATCTGGGATACAATATGATTTGTAAATAATAAAAAAAGTGAGAAAATTAAAAAACCTTTATTGCTATTGGTTAGGAGGACCAAGGATGGATTTACCTGGAAATGTCGACACTTTAAAAGCTAAGCACAACGCTCTTGAAAAATCTATCAACACAGAAAACAGCAGACCAAATCCAGACGATTTGATTATTTCGGACCTCAAAAAACAAAAACTCCGAATAAAAGACCAAATAGCCGACATGAACCATTAACATCGTTCGCGTTTAATATCACAATGACCGTGACCGTGTGATCTGGTGATTGTGCCGATCTGTTATGAAACAAGGCACAACGGCCATAGATAAAATATACGGATAATATATCACGGATAATATTTTCTGCAGCCCCGGCAGGATGAGCTAGCTGTCATGTCTTTGCACGTTGTTAATGTGCTGACAGGCCATTCCATAGAATGGTAAAAAATCCAGAAATTACAAAGTCCTAACGAAAATTCATTCCTGAGTATTTCACGGCAGACAAAATTTAACAGATACTATAGAACAGGTACTATAGTGTTTATTAACGCGTATTGAAGCCGGGAAAAAGGTGTGAGACATGTCACAAGATTTCAGTGGGATACATTCGGGTGATTTTGAGGAAGTCGCACAATCGATCCGTCAGGAATCCATTGATGAAGCATTGGATATCATCTCTGAACTGGATACCCAGCTAGTCGATGTTCATAAAGACCACGACCTGATCGAAGAGTTTGCCACAAAAACCCGGTTTGCCATCCTTGCTCTGAAAAAACAGGCTGAAACCATTGGCCTCCCATTGCTTGGCACAATTACCCACCGCATGGAAAATTATCTCAGCAATGAAAAGGAACTGCCACCACGGGCCATCGATGACATACAGGTTTTCGTTGATCTGTTGATGGATGTAATCGAGGGGCGAATTTCGGTAAATTCCGACACCTCCAGCATTGTGCGGAAATTGCCATCTCGGGTCAGTTTCAGCGAAGACGATATTGAAGTCCGTAATATCGAGGTGATGCTGGTGATGCACCATGGTGCTGCATCGCATTTTGTTGAACGGGAATTGAAACAATGCGGTTATCGGGTCACCATTGTTACGTCTGTTTTCGAAGCGCTCACCCTGATCGTCCGGACCAAGCCTGACTTTATCATTATCTCAGCCATCATGCCGGAGCTTTACGGCATTGATCTGGCCATCGGACTGGCCGCCATGCCATCCACACGCAATATCCCACTGGCTTTAATCACCAGTCTGGATTCAGATGATGAACAACTCAAGGCCTTGCCCGTGACTATGCCGATCATCAGAAAAGGCCCGTCTTTTGGTGACGATCTCTTCAAGGCCCTGGATGACCTGTTCCTGATCTAGAGTACCTACAGAGAGGATACTGATTGCGGCGTAATGACATGGAGATTATCCCTGTCATAGGCATGAACCGAGACTTTAAGCTCTGCCGAAACAGAGAGTATATCATCCTTTGACAGGCTGTAAAAAGCCGTGGATAACCCATCAGCCATGGTCGCCGTTGGAGCGATGACGCTGATCGAAGACCACTGATTGGCACTGCGTCCGCTCAATGGATTCAACAAATGATGATAGCGTCCGGCTTCATCAAACCGCGTCCCATAGCCGCCGGACGTGGCAATGGCCTGATTGCGTATGTCAACGATCTGGTCTGTCCGGTTAATGGCAACCTGCCAGGGTGTACCATCGGCCTTGCCACCCAGGGCGCGAATCTCGCCCATATTGACCAGCACATGATCGAAACCATGCAGACGCAGTAAATCGGTAACCTTGTCGGTGATGTAACCCTGGGCAATGCCATTCAGGGTCAGTGCCATGCCCGGCTTGGCAAACTTGATCTCGTTGCTGGCCAGGCTCACAGAGCCAAAATCCACCAACGACCGGGCCACGGCAATATCTGTGTCTTGTGGCCCGTGCGGATCGGCACCGGACGTGGAAAAGTGCTCGCCATAGAGTGCCCAGAGCGGCTGAACGGTAGCATCGAACGCCCCGTTTGTTACCCGCCAGTATCGTTTGGCTTCATTCAGGCAGACGACCAGATCCAGTGGGGGTGCTTCCAGAACGCCGTCCCGGTTCAACCTTGACAGGGCACTGTCGTCGCGGAACAGGCTGAAGACCTTTTCCAGACGGGATATTTCATCCAGAGCCGCGTCAATAGCTATGCGGGCGCGGGACGGATCATGGCCATTCAGGGTCAGGCTGGCCTCTGCCCCCAGTGCAATGCCGCGCCAATATTGTGCCTGGCCTGCTAGCTGATCTGGTATCTGACCGTGTGCGGAACCAATCATGGTAACAGGCGGGATTAGTGCCGCACCCACGGCAGATGCGGTTATGGTTATAAACCGGCGTCGGGTAACATTACGTGTGAGCTGACGGGTCATGGGTTCAGTCATGTTTTATCTCTGATTGTTGATGATCCTGCATTTCCATATCACTGGTCCCGACCAGAATATTGTCAGGTACGTCGGCCAGTTCAACAACTTTTCCACCAAATTCCCCGGCAAACGACGTTGCCGCTTCCGAAGCGCTGAACGGCACCAGTTCCGGTGCTCCCATGCCGCCTTTTTTTGAACTGCCAATGACAAAATAAGCTTTATCGGCTTCGATCCAAGCCGCCAGGCCAGGTGCCGACCAATCCTTGATGCCGGTCATATCGCTGACATAAATAACGCTGATATCGCGTGGCTCGCCGGGGATTCGTGTGAACGCGAGGGTGTCACGAACCGAGGTGAACCATTTCACTTCTTTATCACTGTCCAGATGTATCTGACCCTTTGGTCCATCATGGCCCATCACCGTCATGCTGCAATAATAACCGATTGCGTCCATGGTCAGTTCTGCCGGTGGCGGAACTTCTGACACGTTATCATCAGAACAGGCTGCCAACACAGTTGTTATCAGAAAAACAAACAGCACGACGGGCAGAATACCCGCCATCCTGTTCAGCACAACAAGCATTCAAAATTCCTTTCTGGAAAACAATAATCCGGCAATCCATATTGGGACGATGACCCAGATGACCTGAAGCGCCATCAGGGTGGATGGCGGGAAACCCACATCGGCCATCATACCAATAGTCCCAGACAGGGCGGCTATATTATCGAAACCGGTGAGGTTAAATAAACGGTAGACATCGGTCGGGTTGGCAAGCAACAGCAACGAAAACAGATCCGAACCGATCTGATCGCCAGCACCGACCACCAGACCCAACAAGGCCATATCAAACACCAGCACAAACAACAGCCAGATACCAATGGCGATACCGCCGGCCGTGGCGCGTTCACGGACCACGGTGCTGATCAGATAACCTATAGCCAGAAAAGCTGCGCCCAATACCACCGAGGACACAATCATGGCGGCAAACGCGTGCCAGGCTTGCGGGTCTATATCCAAAGTCCCGCTAGTAAGCAGAACTGCGGCCCCTGCCGTGCCATATCCAATGAAGGTGGCAAAAGCCAGAATGGTTACATGGCCGAGGAACTTGCCCCCCAGAACCTGCCATCGTGCGACCGGGTAGGATAAAAGTAACATCATGGTGCCCCGTTCAATATCACCCACGATCGCATCGTATGACAGCATCAGGCCGATCAACGGCAGCAAAAAAATCGTCAGACTTGTAAGGCTAACGATGGTTACCAGCAAAGGGCTGGCATCGGTGGTTCCGGTCGGCGCACTTCCCAGAAAGCTTAACGACAGGGCGAACCCCGCCAGCATGACCGTCAGGGCAATAATCCAGCGATTACGCAGTCCGTCACGAATTTCCTGTCCGGCGATGGTTAAAAAGGCGTTCATGATAATCTCACCCTGGTGTTTCCGGTCCCGGTTTCACCACGATAGTGGCTGTAAAGCTGATCCAGTGAGGGTAACTCGATCTCCATATCTGTCACCGCAATACCCAGTTTAGCAATACGACGGATCAGGATCATCTTGTCCTTTGGCTCACAGGAAAATTCTACCATGCGGCCATTGATTTGTGACACAGTCGTCCCATCCAGAAGATCGGCTATATGACTGGCCGAGACATCCTGTGTGCGAACCCGGATACGAACCGGCATGTGGGCCTGTTGGCGCAACTGATCCAGACTGCCCGTTGCCATCAACTGGCCTTCGTTCATGATGGCGATTTTATCCACGTGCGTCTCAAGCTCCGACAGGGCATGAGATGATAGCATTATGGTCACGCCAGATGATTTCAATTCGCTGATGATCGTATAAAAGGACCGCCGCAAGGCTGGGTCCAGGCCTGATGTGGGCTCGTCCAATAGCATGATTTTCGGCTCACCCAACAGGGCCTGAGCCAGTCCCAGTCGCTGACGCATACCTTTGGAGTATGTCTTTATTCGATTGTTCGCGGCATCAGAAAGCCCGACGCGCTCCAACAGTTCACCATTACGGGCAAGTCCGGTGCGTTTCAGGCGGGAATAAAAATTCATCACCTCCAAACCGGTCATGGCTTGCTGGAAAGCGACCAGTTCGGGCAGAAACCCGAGGGTGTATTTACTGTCCAGTGAGGCACGGCTTGCCGGGTCGGCACCCATGACACGAACCCGACCGGATGTGGGCCGGATCAATCCCAGCAACAGCTTCATCATGGTCGTTTTGCCCGCTCCATTATGGCCGACCAGGGCTATGACCTCACCACGGGGTATGCTCAGCATCACATCATTGAGGACTGTCTGGCGATCATAAGTCTTTGTGGTGTGCTCGAATGTCAGGGCTGGTTCGCTCATTGTATGTTCTCCACGAATTTCTGGCCGTCCACGGATGGCTGTTCGCTCATGGGTACTTCCATTAACGGGGCGGTGTCGGTTACACCACCGGGATGTAATGCCGGAAATCCAGACTGGGCCCATCGCAGGACCTGAACAGCCGGGCTGTTCATCAGGATCTTTGCCATGGGGTGTGCCCACATAACCTGATCGATCAGATCATTGGGCCGATAGGCGGTATCGGCGATACCATCACCATTCAGATCAAAGGCTGCGTTATCACTCCAGTAATTTCCCCGTCCCTCATGGGACCAATCCAGGTGTCGGGTACCGACATATTTAACCTGGGTACGGTTGTTAATAAAGGCGTTCTGGGTAATCTGATTGCGTTCCGAACCGGCGGTAAAATGGACGCCGATGTCGCAATTCTGAAAACGGTTTTTGCTAAAAGTATTTTTGTTTGAATTATAGATAAAGACACATTTACCACCACCATCCTGGATGACATTGCCTTCAATCA
Organism: Alphaproteobacteria bacterium; assembly: GCA_024279135.1. GTDB lineage: Bacteria > Pseudomonadota > Alphaproteobacteria > Rhodospirillales > Casp-alpha2 > JABJOR01. The sequence goes on along the minus strand of JAJRRU010000025.1, from coordinate 12,364 downwards.
GGGATGAGTTGGTATAATTTAATAAAATGCCGTGATCACGAACATCATACGACTGGTTTCTGCTGATCCGTACCTTGGTTGAAAACATCAGGGCGTAGGCCACATGGTTACCGTACGATATGTTGTCCAGCACCTCACTGTCATTTGTGTACATATAGTGAATGGCGATGCGCAAATTGCGAAACCGGTTGTTCCTGAAAGTATTACGTTTGCTGGTGGTCACGAATATACCGTCCCGGCCATAGCTGAAATCGTTGTTTTCCACGATGGAACCCGGTGTATTCCACAGGCTGATCCCGTTTCCCCGGGAATTTACTCTCGCATGGGTCTGGCCGATTACCGTGTTGCCCCGCATGACCGCATCATCGGGCCCCCAAAAATAAACCCCGAACAGATTGCCCTCAATCTTGTTGTTTTCGACCAGAGCGCGATCACCCTTTTTATTCACGAAGACACCGGCGTCCATGGTATCGAGAGCCGAACCGGAACCGGTGATGGTCAGATTGCTGATAGTAACATCCGGCGCGCCGATGGTAATTGTTGAGCCCTCACCATTGCCGGTAATTTCCGCGCCCGCCAGACCGGTAATGGTCAGCGGTTTATCCACCGAGACCGGCCCATAATAGGTACCACCCGATAATATGAGTGTATCACCAGGGCGGGCATTGGCCACAGCTTGACCAAGCACACCCGCCCCCGGCGACAGAGTAAACGTCGCCGCCAGCCCATACCCGGAATACAATCCCGAGACAGCGGCAAGCCCGGCTACCAGGATATACCTGGCAGCTTTTATCAGGGCTTTTTCACGACAACGACGCATTACAGTTACTCTTTTACACGTTGATTTTGCTGGATGACTATGCTTTTTCAACCAGCATACGGCCACGCATTTCCATATGAAGCGCGTGACAGAACCACTGGCAATAGAACCAGTGAACACCCGGCATGGAAGCAGTGAAGGTCACAGACGCACTGGCCTGGGGCGCAATTTCAAAGCAGATGCCATGATTAGACAGGGTGAAGCCATGGGTCAGATCGTCAAGATCATCGATGTTGGTAATAACGATCGTAACCTCATCACCTTGTTTCACCGTGAATTCTTCAAGGCTGAAACTTGGTGCAACCGAGTGCATGTAAACACGAACCTTGTTACCGTCACGGATCACATGTTCGGCTTCATCCAGAATAACCCCATCGGCTTTTGCCATGGCACGCAAGTCGGCAAATTGCGGATCATTCATATTCCAGGTCTGGGCTGGATTCAGAATTGAACGTTCCACAATAATGCAATCATGAGGTTCCGCAAAAGTAGGACCATCATGAACCAGCTTCATTTCGTCACCGGAAATGTCGATAAGCTGATCGTTTTCTGGTTTCAAGGGACCAACATTGATAAACCGGTCTTTGGAGAACTTGTTCAGAGAAACAAGCCATTGACCATCGGCATCCTTGGTTTCGCCCATAGAGGTGTGGTTGTGACCCGGCTGGTAATGAACATCGATCTTCTGCAAGATCGGGTTGTCGTCAGAACCGGCGTAGGACTTGATGGCCTTGTCGATATTCCATTTGACCACTTGGGAGTCCAGGAACAAGGTGGTGAAGGCATTGCCACGTCCATCGAACGCGGTATGCAGCGGACCAAGGCCCAGTTCAGGTTCGCCAACAATGGCATCACGAGGCTTGATTTTGTCACTGAACAAATCGGGCAATCTGCTCATTTCAATGATGGAAACGGTCGGTGACAGTTTGCCATTAATCATCATATATTTGCCGTCGGGGGTAGCGTTCACACCGTGCGGGCTGTTGGGGATCGGGATATAGCGGGTATATTTGGATCCCTTGCGACCGTCCAGAACTGGGGTGTCACCTTCGATGGTGCGGAAATCACCCGCTTTGACACCGGCTTCGATGGCTGCAATATCAAAAATAACGCAGTGATCGGTCTCAGATGAGGTCATATCGGCCAGATTGACGCCTTCTTCACTGTTGTAAGAACTGGCAATGGCATATTTGCCCTGATAGTCGGCATCCACATTATCCAGATTACCCGATACGATAACCTGCCAACTGACTTTCATTGTATCGCCATCGATAGCGGAGAACACGGAATGGTACTTGGTTGGATCATTCAGATCACGGCCATCATTGGGCAGCGGCACCCGGTGTTCGCTATTGGCAAAGACATATCCTGTACGAGGATATTTCTGTGGCCGCAAGCCATGAATATCGGCCGCGTTGGGGATAGTGATAACCTTGTCGACCTTCATCATATCGCATCGAATACGCGCAACACGACTATTGGATTTATCATTGACAAAGATATACCGGCCATCATAGGAGCCATCTGTAAATGACATATGCGGATGGTGGGTATCGCCATTGAGATGAATTCCACCCTTGTCGGCCAGGAATTCACGTTCTAAAGGCAACTGACCTTCCATGAGAATCTTGCGACTTTCATTGGTTTGACCCCAGCCGGTCGCACTGCATCGATTGAAGACGGGAATACGCATCAATTCGCGCATGGACGGCACGCCGATAACCCGTACTTCGCCGGACTGACCACCACTCCAGATACCGTAATAATCATCCAGATCACCCGGACCGACTTCGGCTCTGTTTTTTGATGCGGCACGGACCTGGGCCGGGGTGAAAAATGCACCGGCACCCCCGGCAAGTCCTACGGCTGATAGGGTTGCTACCTTTGCAGTCGTACCGAATAAATCACGGCGTGACACCCCTTTACTGGCAGGTTTCTTTTCAGTCATATCTTAATTTCCTTTCGAGTTAAAACAGTCAGTAGTCGTAATACTTTCATAAGCAAGAGTGTGACATAGGCAGTCACGCTCCCTGATCCCCAGTCGATTGTGGCAATGGCTTATATGCCATTTTTGCCGGTTGTGAATTAGTTGATAATGCTGCACGACGCTCACGTTTCAGCCGTAACTGGATAACCGGCGGACAGCGTTGGTCGTCAAAATACAATGTCTGGCAATGCAAACACTGCATACATTCATTAGGATTGATCTTACCGTTGGGGTGAATGGCTTCTACCATGCACTCCGTAGCACACCGCTGACAGGGCGAGCCGCATTCCTTGTGACGGCGCAGCCATTCATTAATGCTGAGTTTGCCTGGTGCCGCCAGTGCCCCACCCAAGGGACAGATGTAACGGCAGAAAAAACGCTCGACAAACAGACCGGCCATCAGCAACAGGACGGCATAGAGCACATAAGGCCACTCGCGCATGAACTTCAGGATGATAGTTGTTTTGAAAGGTTCAATCTCGGCCAGCTTCTCAGCCAATTCAAATGAATACAGCGACACGCCGAACAGACCTAAGAATATGATATATTTAAAAGGCCATAACCGCTCATGCAAACCCCAGGGTAATTTCAGTTGTGGCACTTTCAGGAGCTTTGCGGCCCGGTTGAGTAATTCCTGCAAGGCCCCGAACGGACACAACCAACCGCAATAAACCCCACGTCCCCAAAACAGTAAAGACGCCACCACTGATGCCCATAAAATGAAAATCAGGGGTTCCATAAGGAAGAAATTCCAACTGAAGTCATGCATCATAGCGCCCATAAAGGTCAGGGCATTGACGACAGATAATTGAGCATTGGTATAAAACCCGAGGAATATTACCGTAAAGAACAGAAAACCAAGACGTACCCTGTCAGTCAAAACGGGATGTTTAACCAGCCAGTTCTGAAAAAAGAAAATTCCCGTCAGCACCGTGAGGGCAAACATCAGAATCGATATTTCCGGAATTTTGCTCAACCAAATTTTTTGCCATAACGGCGTATCGAGACCGGACACACCCGACATGGTTTCATCAGGCTGTCCGCTGGTATTTGCCGATACCGGGGTCGTTGGCGTGCGGATTATATATTTTTCCGGTGGCTGAAATCCCAGATCATAAGTGATGAATTCCTTTTCGATGGGACCTACGGCACGATTAACCAATAATTCCAGGCGCCATGGAGCGGCGGCTTCAAACCCGATATCTTCGGGAATGAAAAACAGGGCGACTTCCGTAAACCGGGGCGAGCCAATGGCGGCGAACTCACCCAGCCGTTTATGAATTCGATCGCGAAACCGGGCATTATTATCGCCTTGCAACAGATGAATTCGGTCGAATATTCCACCGCGTACATAGCCGGAACCTTTGAATGAGTACAAACCATTACCGGCAACCAGAATAGCCGATTGGCCAGGTTTGAGCCGTTTCAACATGTTGTTGTATTCGTTTTTCCCAAGCAGGCTGCGGGCAACCGAGGGGACCGCAGCCGAGGCGATATAGAGATCGATAAAAGTGTCTTCGGGGTTATCAGATTCTGGTAAGTCTGCCGCCCGATGTTTACCCGCTCGCCTGTAGGCTTCGCTGACATCACCGACCGACAGGACCATGCGTCTGATGGAACCGTCACCAAGCATGGTATCCCAGTCCAGCTCTTCGCCCTGATCCGGTTTGAAACTGAGTATTTCGCTTGGACCGGAAGGATTAATGATCTCCAGACCACCTATATTCCTGACCCGCGCAACCTTGATGCTGGCCCGGATGATCGTATCATCGATAATCATCACCGTGACGGTCGCCCCGCTGACAATATCAATCTCGTTAGTTTTCTTCCCCGAATTGGCTATATCAAGAATATTAAGCCCTTGGTATTCATCAATAAAATCAGTAATTTTCTTTAGCGGTATACCAATCAACACGATAGGTTCATGATGTTTGACCAGTTTGGCCCCGGTGATTACACCATCCAGATCCATGCCGATCACAACATGGATCGGCTTTCCGGAATATCCGGTTGCATTGACCGCCGAAGAATTTAAAAACACGTAACCAAGCAGCTTATCGCCCTTATACGCAGCAGCCGACGGGGGGTCTCCAACAGCTTCCTCGAGTCTGTCCGCCTCCGGCATAACGTCCGACAGGGAATATTTGTCGCTGAATGAAGACAGGTCATAGGCCAATGCCTGAGCAACACCACTCAGCAACAATACAGCGATACTTAGGAAAACTTTAAGGGCCATAAGGCCCCAGTTGAACCTGAAAGAAAGGTAGGAATCCGCAATCATAAATTAAAAGACCGTTATTGAAAAACTTTGAGGTTCATCACACCACCTGTCACAACAGGCGTAAGAGAATAACCAAATTCGGCGACATAGTAACAACGTTATCGACAGACGAACTTGATTTACGTCAAGTCATCTCTATGATTTCAAAATAAATATGTAATAAGGTTATTACATGGCAAATGCAGGTGTTAAATTACGACAGGGACACTTTCTATGAATTCTCTGGGAAATATTTATCTGGCTTTAGGCATTCTGATTGAACAATCGGCCCACCGTTACGCCTATATCAGTAAGAAACAAAATGCCAACGAAGATCACGCTGTGCCAGCTTTGTTCAAGCAATTGGCCGATCAGGAATACAGCCGCCTTGAGGTTATCAGACAAAAAGCCAGGGATCAGCCTGAGAATACCGGAACCCCGGCAAAAACTTCGAATACACCTGAGCCCATTCATACCGACCAACGTTCTGGTCTTGTCTATGAGGCCACGGAAAGCCCCTATCTGTTAAAGCCCTACCGGGCACTGCAACTGGCGGTGAACGATAAATTGTGGGTATTTGAGTATATTACGCGCATGGCCAGTATGACCGAAGATCCCGCCACGCGCCGTATCATCGAGAACCTGGCGCTGGAAGAACTTGAGCTGATTTCCCGGTTACGCAAGAAAAGACGGCTTGCCTATCGCCAGGAGAAGTCCACCCCGAAACTGGATTTTCTTTCCGATGAAAACGATACCCTGTCATCACCGCAGGATCTGGATAATTTCCTTGCCGATGCCAATACCGTAATTTGTGCCATGGCCCACGCCATAGAACATTCATGGATCGGTGAGCTGCCAAAACACACCGCGGTGGTATTGATGGAACTGCGCCAAACACTGTCCGCGCAGACAGAACCCCAAACCTACCCTTCACCATTTGCAGAACACCAGAACCCGCAAGAGGCCGATTTGTTTTCCCCTATGCGTATCTTGCTCCGCGAGCTTGAAGCAACCTGTAACATGGCCCTGAAAATTGCCGACCTGTCCCACGAAGAACAAGTTGTCAGGAATGCCCAGAATGCCGCAAAAACCTATGTGGAACTGTTGGCAATGGTCCACGCAGAAGTCGATTGTTACGCGCCAGCCCCTGGCACCCGGCAATAACATATATAATCAGACACAGCAGCCAGAAATTCAACGTGGAAAGCAAATGGACAAATGGTCAATCAGGCTGTAGACCAACTCTCCATAAACTACTCCATATACCAAGGGGTCACCGGGCATCCAACCGGTGCCATGCAGGCAAGACACAAAACACCAGAACAGCCTGACCCCAGATTAATCAATGCGGAGAGATGCCGGAGTGATCGAACGGGGTGGTCTCGAGAAGTGTACATTATCCAATGAAATCAATGGTGTTTTACACTATTCACTCTTTGTTCATGGTTATATATATCAATGACTTACAGGATGAGTGTAAAACTTTTTTGCTCCAAAAACACTTGAGTGCTGCAACAAATAGACATTGTACTATTAACTTCCGCTTTGCTCCCCATAAGTTTACGTTATTGGGAAGTGGTTAGAACTTCCGCCTGTAGCCAGAAGCGGAATTTTCTAAACCGTACAATAAACCCATGTGAATTAGGAAATGCAGGTATGCGTTTAAAACTCTGTTAGACATTTGTAATCAAGCCTAAGTTCCACTTTTGGCATTTCATAACTCTGATAACCTGAAGGGCAATGCGTTGGCATTAATATTAGTAGCAGGAGCGACTGGTGCGACTGGGAGCTTACTTGTTGAACAATTATTAAGCTCGGGACATAAAGTTCGAGCTGTTGTTCGTTCACTTGACAAATTTTCTTCTGAGATCATAAGCAATCCGAATATGAAGGTTGTTGAAGCAAATATTCTCGACTTGACCGATGATGAATTAGTTGAACAGGTTGATGGATGCAATGCCGTGGTTTCTTGTTTAGGTCATACCTTGAATTTCAGCGGAATGTTTGGGCACCCTAGAGCGTTATGCACGGAAGCTACGCGTCGATTGTGTGATGCCATTGAAGCCAATACCCCCTCCAAACCCACGAAATTTATTCTCATGAACACAGTCGGTGTCCCAAATTCCAAACTCAATGAAAAGAGACAATGGTTTGAACGTGCTTTGCTTAAGACACTGCATCATACAATTCCTCCTCATCGAGATAATGAAACTGCGGCTGAACACCTGAGGATAAATGTCGGCGAGCACAACAAATTTGTGGAATGGTGTAGCGTAAGGCCCGACACGTTAATAAACGCAGAGGTTTCCTCTTACGAAATTTTGCATTCCCCGAACACAGGTATTTTTACAGGACGTCCCACTACACGAGCCAACGTTGCCCATTTTATGATGAAACTTATTGAGGATACGATTTTATGGGATACATGGAAATATAAGACACCAGTTATCATGAACACAAAGTAACAATATGAGCTTTTCATACCTAATTAGTAAGGTCCGCTTTGGGTCAAAAGCAGTCCTTATTCTAACCAAAAGTAATGACCGATTATCCCCCCATAGCTGAAGTTAAAATCAGAATTTTGGATTCTGTGCCATGAGCAATATGATCAACGAAAACCTTCTCGCTGGTATTGCCAAAATTGCAAGAGTAGAACCTATCCATGGGCAGTCATTCTGACCCAAAACACAACGGTCCACAAAAGAGCCCATTAAGCGGTTGAAAAAGCCAGTATATCTGGGTAAATGAGTGCATGATGGTCTAAAGTGTAAAACAGTTTTACACAGAAGCATAAAACATTTGACTGATGAATTGACAAAAATGTCAATGAAATCAATGCGGAGAGATGCCGGAGTGATCGAACGGGGCGGTCTCGAAAAGTGTACATTATCCAATGAAATCAATGGTGTTTTACACTATTCACTCTTTGTTCATGGTTATATATATCAATGACTTACAGGATGAGTGTAAAACTTTTTTGCTCCAAAAACACTTGAGTACTGCAACAAATAGACATTGTATTATTAACTTCCGCTTTGCTCCCCATAAGTTGACGATATTGGGAAGTGGTTAGAACTTCCGCCTGTAGCCAAAAGTGAACATTAGGGGGAATAGCACCAGGACCATTACAAATTGGAGATCCTAGTAAACCCAAACCCCTAGTGCCTGAATGTCTTTTAAACACTCACTCTCCCATGTTTTTGAATAATAAAATAGTTTGCAATCGTTAAATTGGGCATCCAGCTGACCCAGGCAAGAATGCTGAATATAGTGGCTGGTTCTAGGCCGTAGGCGAACATAGGCGGAAATAGAAGCCGCAAGGTCACTGCCGCGAATGTCAGCGAGAACGAGCGGATCATCCAGCGTTTATGGGTGGCAATATTGCCTTTCACGATGTTGCAGAGTCCTAATCCGGTTGTGCCTAGCCACAAAGTGCCCAACACCATGAAACCGGCCGCAGCGACGGGTCCGTTCGGTGAATAAAACCCGATATGTATTCCGCTAACACCTCCGACCAAACAGCCAACGATATATAAAATACCGAGGCTACGGTGCGCCATCGGGTAGGCGTTTCGGAATACTGAAAAAAACTGCCAAGGGCCAAATAGCAGCGCCATGGTTGCCCCGCCGACGTGTAAATAAAAACTCCACGGACGCAAAGCCCCATGAAAGGCCAAATCAGGCGTGGCCATTTCCAGCTCGAGAAATATGAAACGAACAGACGCCAAGGCAACGGCCACGCAAAGCACCGTCATAAAATAGAGACTGTAGCGTGTTCGGCGGTCCTTTTTATTCATACCGCTTTGGTACCCTGAACGATCTCCAAATCTGCCCCGAAGGTCCGCACCAATCGCTTTGGTATTCATTTCATTTTCACCTGTACAATGGCAATCACCAAATGTGATCACTGTAAACATTGAGGTTATATAAGGAAGTATATTATCGTTGTCAACATTAAAGTTTACACCGTCAACTTTGCGCGATATAAATAGTTTACTCAATGAGGGAAACGAGGAACTGATTTTGATGAAACCCGCCTACCATCACGGTAATCTGCACGATGAACTTATCTATACTGCAGAAAGGCTGTTGGACACACATGGTTATGAAACCCTGAGCCTCCGCAAGTTGGCGCGGGAGGCCGGGGTATCACAAACCGCCCCATACCGTCACTTCGTTGATAAAAACGCTTTACTGATCAAGGTTGCCACGCGCGGATTTGCAGACTTTACCCTCAGCCTTCAAAACGCCGTTGATGAAAACGCCGGACAATCCCCAAAGGAGCAGCTATCGGCACTGGCCCGGGCTTATATCGACTTTGCCTTGAACCGTTCCGGTGTTTTCCAGTTGATGTTTTTAAGCGATCTGTTACCCAGATGCGCGGACCCGATCATGGCGGAAACGGCCACAGCGTCATTTTTAGTTCTGGTAAGGGTCGTCGCAGATTGCCAGGGTAAATCGCAACCCGAAACAACTGATGCGACAGTGGTTGCCTCGTGGGCCATGATGCACGGGCTGGCAATGCTGCTAACCCATGATGTTATCGATCCTAAAATGACGGGTGGCATGAGCCGAGATCAGGTAATTGACGCACTGACGAGAATGATGTTGTTTATATAATATTTTATGTCACACCACTTTGGTTGGGGTGTTTTGCTTGTTTCATTGGGATTAGAACACAACCTAAATGTCCGCTTTGGGTCAAAAGCAGTCCTTATTCTAACCAAAAGTAATGACCGATTATCCCCCCATAGCTGAAGTTAAAATTAGAATTTTGGATTCTGTGCCATGAGCAATATGATCAACGAAAGCCTTCTCGCTGGTATTGCCAAAATTGCAAAAGTAGAACCTATCCATGGGCAGTCATTTTGACCCAAAACACAACGGTCCACAAAAGAGCCCATTAAGCGGTTGAAAAAGCCAGTATATCTGGGTAAATGAGTACATGATGGTCTAAAGTGTAAAACAGTTTTACACAGAAGCGTAAAACATTTGACTGATGAATTGACAAAAATGTCAATGAAATCAATGCGGAGAGATGCCGGAGTGGTCGAACGGGGCGGTCTCGAAAACCGTTGTACTCTTGCGAGTACCCAGGGTTCGAATCCCTGTCTCTCCGCCAATTATCAATGACTTAGCCTAAATTACATGCTATATAACAACCAATTTAAACGACCATTTTCTATTATTTGGGACAATTTTGGGACAATTGGGATATTTATAACCCAATTTATATAGGGTAAAATCATGGCGACATTCTCAAAACGCGGCAATTATCAATGGCAAGCTAAGGTTCGTCGTAAGGGTGAGAAGGCAAGAGCCCGACAACAATCAAGAATGTGCTGACCATCGTATCCCAAGTTTACGTCAAGGCAGCATTCGAATGGGGCATGGAAGGCATCACCAACCCGGTGCGGGGCGTTCCCATGCCCAAAAGCAGAAGCCAGGGCGCAATAGACGACTAAGCAAACCAGAGGAAGAAGCCCTCCTTGAAGCCTGTAACACCCTCTCCTCAAGTTGGGTTCGCCCAATAGTCTGCATTGCTATAGAGACGGCCATGCGCATGGGTGAGATACTTTCTCTGCGCTGGGAAAACATAAACGGCAACGTTGCCCACCTGCCCGATACCAAAACAAACGATCCGCGAGACGTACCGCTTTCGAGCAGAAGCCTGGCGATACTCAAAGAACTCCCCAAAACCATTGATGGTCGGGTTTTCCCAATCACCCAGGATTCACTGGAATACCACTTCCGCAGAGCCGTAAAGAAAGCAGAGATCGAAAATCTGAAATTTCACGACATACGCCACGAAGCCACATCAAGGCTATTCGAACTCAACCTATCCACATTCGAGGTGGCATCAATTACCGGACATAAGACGCTGGAGATGTTGAAACGCTATACGCACTTTGAGGCGACGAAGCTAGCGGATAAATTGGGGTAGCCCCATAGACCTCTAAGTAATTGTTGCCACTTTATAGTTATATGGTACGCCACTATGGATAACAGTATAATTTTGTAATAATTTACATGAAACGGTCAAGAATTTGAGACAAAATTAATATGCGCAATAAAGATAATCTTCCACCAGGAATTGGTCCTCATGAAGGCAGAGAGCTTGAGCTTATGCTTGCTGGAGGGAAACCAGTGGCGATGTTTTCTGATGTAATCCCGCCTTCGTTTGAGTTACCTGAAGAGGACTTCGCACCACACGTAGAAAGCGGCAGGTTAGTAAAATTTGATGTCGTGATTACAGCTTCGAAGTCAGGCATGTACGATATGCGGTATTTATTTTATGCCTTACCGGGTGAGGAATGGCGCATAGACAGGCTTATCGAAATTCATCGCGACTTTCACCAGCACGATAAACCAACATCCTGTGAACTGGAAAAAGAGATTGGCCAGCTTTTAGGATATCAAGACCGCGAAATTCAGGTTTATGTCGATAGATCGGTTGCGCCTTTAAACAAGTAAGAAAGTCATTTCTACCATCCTCACCCGATCATCTCTAACTTGCTTTTTTTGCGCAACTAGGACAAAGCTTTCCAGCAACACCACCATGTGGCGCTCCACAGTTCACGCACCTGTATGTTGGAGAGCTTACAGCTAGTTTTATTTCTGTTGGACCGCCAGGTTTTATTAGCCCATCTTTCTTCAGATTATTATCCGACTGAAATTTTTCGATCCCAGAGAACATTGCTTGGTCAGACCAAGGCGTTATACCCCATTCTGGCACCTTATAGTACCCGATGTTGCTCAAGGCAGATTTGACTGCAAGTACATCATCTTTTTCCACATTGTATGATCGGCCAATTGTGGAATTAATCTTATATTTCTTTGACATTATGTGTTCCTTCTTACTTCCGGGAACGCATACGCTCCCGGAAAATTGCAAATTTTTACGATCAGAGCAACAAAGCTGCACTGATTGCAAAGGCCAAATTTTCAGAAAGCGTTATCCGCATATAGGTTATCAGTGAAAAACACTGGCCTAGCGGGCACTTTAAATTTAATAGTTCCAAGCTATCCGCAACGCGAGCTTGGATAATTATAAGCTATACCAAGTCACTCAAAAAATCAAGTATATTTTCCTATTATAGGAAATTTAGGGCAAGCACGTCAACCGTCCAGTTCCTAGACGAGAAACTGGCGCTACGTGCGCATTCCGATCCATTCCGGCCAGTGATTCCGATTTAATCCGGCCACCTGTTCCAGTGAAAACGGCCACTAAAAACGGTCGATATTTTTGGGGTGGAGATGGGACGTGATTAAGTTCGTTGGTTGATCCTTATCGAGG
>JAJRRU010000024.1 GCA_024279135.1 Alphaproteobacteria bacterium | reverse complement strand
TAAAATCTGCGAAGGGAAAACGCCCATGCAGACTCTGGAGGACGGCAAAAGTATCTGGAAGGAAAAGTTTGTAGACCAAATTTGACCTGACAGACGCCACGTCGAATCTGGTAACTGTCAGATCAAGTCTGAACCACTACACATAATTTGGGGCGCATAGCATTAGCGGGACGCGCCAGCGACTCTAAAAACGCTCATGCAAACAACTGCCGGTGATAGTCTCCCTCATACGCCTACGATACCATTTCTTCACTAAATTCCTCGGCCTGCTCCAAGACAAGCTGGACCGCTGCGTCTTGTAGATCGGGCGGGTAATTGCGTCGCTGAGCAGTGCCGGAGTGCTCGTAAGTGTGTCGAGATCGCGGCAATCGCAAGGTGGCTAATGTATTGTTATTAGGGAGTTTTTCGACCCGTGGGGCCTTCGGAGGGCAGCTCTCCATCATTTCACGACACATTTTAGCATTCTTTACAATATGGGGGAGGTCACCAGCCCGTATCCATTTTCGTTTAACGGCCTCATTCAAGAGCCTACTCAACCCGGGGCAAGCGGTAAAAGTACCGCGTATAGGTCGGATACATGACAGCACCCAAAATCGAGTTATATAATACAACAATATGATTGGAGATTGCGCGTAACGATTATAATCGAACAGAGGCAGGGAAATATAAATTATCAAAAATTAACATGGTGACTCGATTTTTCTGAAACAGCCATTATTGTATTGTTCGTAGTTTGTAATTTCGTGCCAAAATAATAATAAAAACAAGTCGGACAAACTCGGTATATAATTCTACAGTCAGCTCAATGGGGGGCGACTTAAACTTGGGGGCTATTCATATGCTTAAACTGTTAACGAAATGTGCGGCCATAGTGGCCGTAGGCGCATTGGGGTTTACTGGCGCTCTGGTCTCACAGGCCAAGGCCGATGAGCCGATCAAGATTGGTACATTCCTTTCCGTAACGGGGGGGGCTTCGTTTCTGGGCGATCCGGAGCTTAAAACCATGCAGATGTTTATCGAAGATCTGAATGCCAACGGTGGTTTGCTGGGTCGCAAGGTCGAACTGATTCATTATGACAGCAAAACCAGCAGCGAAGAAGCCGGTACTTTCGTCAAACGTCTGATCTTTCAGGACAAGGTCGATATCATCGTTGGCGGTTCTACTACTGGCAACACCATGGCTGTCATCAAACAGATACAAAAAAACGAAATACCGTTTATTTCACTGGCCGGTGCCGGTGTGATTATTGACCCGGTTAAAAAATGGGTATTCAAAACCCCCCATACCGACAAGGTTGCTGTGGCTAAAATCTTTAAGGATATGAAAAGCCGCAACCTGTCAAAGATTGGTATATTATCTGGTAATGGCGGCTTTGGTAAATCCTGCCAGAAGAACGCCAGAGCCCTTGCCGGTAGTGCCGGCATTGAAATACTGGCCGATGAAACCCATGGCAAGGGTGACACAGACATGACACCGCAGATCACTTCGATCAAAAGCACAGCCGGTGTTCAGGCATTTCTCTACTGCGGATTTGGTGCACCGACCAGCATTGTCGCCAAAAACTTCAAACAGCTTGGCCTGACTATACCGCATTACCAGACTCATGGTTCAGCTTCTATGAGGTTCATTAAGGGCGCCGATGGTGCTGCCGAAGGTATCCGTATTCCGGCCGCCGCCTTGCTGGTTGTCGATCAGCTTGCCGATGATCATCCACAAAAAGCCGTCGCCTCGGCCTATAAGGCTGCTTATGAAAGCCGTTATAACGATTCGATTTCAACCTTTGGCGGCCACGCCTACGACGGCTTGCTGATTGCCACACAGGCTATCGAACGTGCCGGTTCCACCGACAAGGAAACCGTCCGCGCCGAGATTGAAAAGACCAACAATCTGGTCGGTGTGGATGGTATCTTCACCATGTCGCCAAACGATCATCTTGGCTTGAACGAAGGCTCCTTCGTGATGGTTGTCGTCAAGGATGGTGGCTGGAAACTGTCCCAATAACCCTACGTTGAACACATTGGCGGGGTTGGTCTGTCACGAAACATGCTGTGACAGACCGGCCCGGCGATTTTTCTGCAAGGTTCCATTTTGTTGGCTGAATTCCTTCAGTATCTGATTTCCGGGGTGACCGTGGGAGCCATCTATGGGCTGGTTGGCATCGGATTTTCGATCATCTACAACTCAAGCCAGGTCATCAATTTCACCCAGGGTGAGTTTGTCATGATCGGCGGCATGGCAACCGTATCGCTGATATCTGCCGGGGTGCCCATGCCATTGGCCATGCTCGGGGCGGTGGCCCTGGCCACAATTGTCGGCGTAGCGCTTGAGAAATTTTGTATTGAGCCTAGCCGCAATGCTCCGGTGGTTACGCTGATAATTATTACCATCGGAGCCTCCATATTTTTGCGCGGTACTGCCGAGGTTCTGTGGGATCGCAATTTCCATTCCCTGGTACCGATCAGTGGCGACAACCCTATCGATATTGCCGGGGCAAAGCTGTTACCGCAATCCATCTGGATCGTTGGCAGCCTGATGGTTATCGTTTGCGGATTGTGGCTCTTTTTTAACCGCACTTTGCTCGGCAAGGCCATGCTGGCGACGTCTTATAACCGCCTTGCCGCCCAACTGGTCGGTATTGAGGTACGTAATATCCTGTTGTTGAGTTTTGTATTATCCTCGACACTGGGCGCGGTCGCAGGAATATTAATCGCGCCGATCTCTATGACCTATTCCACCGTCGGTGTCATGCTAGGACTGAAAGGTTTCAGTGCGGCCATCGTTGGCGGGTTGGGCAATCCCATGGGGGCTATCCTGGGCGGGCTGATTGTCGGTATCGCCGAAGCCATGACCGCCGGGTATATTTCTTCTGCCTATAAGGACGCGGTGGCCTTTATCATTATTCTTGCTGTACTATTTTTCATGCCCAACGGTTTGTTTGGCCGTAAAGTCGTGGAAAAAGTCTGATGAACTGGCGCCAGCCACACACCGGCGGCATGGTCATGCTTTTGGCCGTAATGGCTGTTCTGCCGCTGTTTCTGGATAACAGCTTTCAGTATGAAATTGCCATTAAGGTCGCCCTCAATGCGGCGGTCTGCGTCGGGCTCAACCTGTTGATCGGGTACACCGGTCAGATCAGTCTGGGTCATGCCGGATTTTTTGCCCTCGGGGCCTATTCCTCGGCTATCTTGACGGACCGCTACGGATTGCCCCCCATGGCGGCCATGTTGACCGGTGCGCTCGGCGTCGGGTTACTGTCCTTCATCATAGCCCGTCCGATCCTGAAGCTAAAAGGTCATTATCTGGCTATGGGAACCCTGGGCATGGGGGTTATCATCTCCATTGTGCTCAACCAGGAAGCCGATTTTACCGGCGGACCCGATGGCATGTCGGTTGCCGCTCTGACAATTTTCGGCTGGGAACCCGTCACGGAATTTCAATGGTACTGGATTGCTGTGGGTTTTCTTGCGCTATGCGTCTGGCTATCGCTCAACCTGATTAATTCTCCGGTTGGGCGGGCCCTCAGGGCGGTACACGGTTCGGAAATTGCCGCCCGGACCATGGGCATCGACACCACCCACTACAAGGTCCTGGTGTTTGTGGTCTCGGCTGTGATGGCTTGTCTCGCAGGTAGCCTGTTCGCCCATTACAACGGTTATATCACGCCTTCGAAAGCCGACTTCTTCTATTCTATCGAACTGGTCACAATGGTCGTACTGGGCGGTATGGCGTCAACCTTCGGCGCGGTGATTGGGGCGGTGGTTCTTACGGTCGTACCGCAAGTCCTGACGGTCTTCGAGAATTACGAAATGATGGTGTTTGGCGGGGTCCTCATGGGCATGATTATTTTCATGCACAAAGGGCTGCTGCCGACACTGAGTGAGTTTATCGGAAAGCGGTTTCATGAGCCTGATAAGCGTTGAGCACCTGACCAAGAGCTTCGGCGGTATCGTCGCGGTAAACGAGCTTGATTTAACCATCGAGCCCGGCGGAATCGTCTCGATCATCGGTCCCAACGGGGCGGGCAAGACCACGCTGTTTAACTTGCTGAGCGGAATTTACCAGCCCACAGCGGGCCGTATTTTCTTTGCTGATGAGGATGTTACTGATTTGTCGTGCCATGAACTTGCTGGTATCGGGTTATCGCGAACATTCCAGAATGTTCAGTCATTTATGAATATGTCGGCGTTGGAAAACGTCATGGTCGGGTGTCACCTGCATAGCAACCAACGCTTTATAGATACCTTGTTGCAGCTTCCGTCGATCAAAAAGTCCAACCGCGAATGCCGCGATACAGCCATCGAGCTTATGACCTATGTTGGTCTGAAAGACTATATTTCGGCCCCTGCGGATCGCTTGCCCTATGGAGCCTTGAAACGGCTTGAGATCGCCCGCGCCCTGGCGACCCGGCCACGGGTATTGCTGCTCGATGAACCGGCTGCCGGGTTAAATCCCCGGGAAACCCAGGAAATTGACGACCTGATCCGTGATATTGCCAAACAAGGTACCACCGTCATGCTGGTCGAGCACGACATGAAGCTGGTGATGGGCATCAGTGATCGTATTATCGTTATCGATCATGGGCAATGGCTGGCCGAAGGCACCGCCGAAGAAATCCGTCACAATCCGGATGTGATTGCGGCCTATCTGGGCGAACAGGGACGGAACCGCTGACATGTTATTATCTATTTCAAATCTAAGCGCTTATTATGGCCGTATCTTGGCCCTCGACAAGGTTGATCTGCATGTGGGGAAAGGCGAACTGGTGGCCCTTGTGGGGGCCAATGGTGCGGGCAAGTCCACCTTGATGCGAACTATTTCGGGAATTCAGGACAGCGTCACCGGGCAGATTATTTTTGACGATCAGGATATCATGAAACTTTCGCCTGCGGCCCGTGTCCGGCTCGGGATTGCCCAGGTCCCGGAAGGCCGCCAGGTTTTCGCCCCCATGAGCGTGGAAGACAACCTTCGCCTGGGCGGGTTTACCTGCACG
>JAJRRU010000023.1 GCA_024279135.1 Alphaproteobacteria bacterium | reverse complement strand
GTGTCGTAGCCTTGCGGCAGGTCCATGATAAATTCATGAGCCGCGGCGTTATGCGCGGCGGCTTCAATGTCATCATCGGACGCCCCGGCCCGCCCGTAGGCAATGTTGGCCCGCACCGTATCATTGAACAGGGTGATTTCCTGAGATACCAGCGCAATGGCACCATGCAAGGATGCAAACGTCACATCGCGAATATTGCGTCCGTCAATTGTTACCGACCCGGAGTCCACATCGTAAAACCGGGGTATAACATTAAACACCGTTGATTTTCCCGCTCCCGAAGGCCCTACAAGGGCGACGGTCTTGCCGGCCGGGATATCAATACTCAGACCTTTAAGCGCGGGCGCATCGTCTTCATAACTAAAGACTACATCACGCAAGGTGATAGCGCCTTTGCTGACGAGCAAATCTTCCGCGCCCGATTTCTCCATAATATCAGGCAGGGTATCGAGGATCTGGTACATGCGTTCCGCTCCGGCCATGCCGGTTTGGATATTGGCATTCAGATTAGCCAGTCGCTTGATGGGCTCATACGCCATCAGCAGGGCGGTGAGGAACGAAAAGAATGATCCGGCGTCCGTATTACTATCCATAACCCGCAAACCGCCATAAATAACCACCAGTGCCACGGCGAAACCACCCAGTGTTTCCATGATCGGGCTGGACATCGCCTGGGTTCGTGCGGCTTTCAGGTTCAAGCCGTATATACGTTCGATGACCTGGCGCACCCGGCTTTCTTCATAAGCCTGCATACCATAAGCCTTGACGATGCGGATGCCCTGAAAGGTCTGTCCCAACAGGGCCGTCAACAGCCCGGTTTCCTCCTGGGTATTGGCGACAACCTTGCGCAGGCGTTTACCCAGTCGCACGATGGGGTATATCGCAATGGGAAAAATCACCAGAGCGATGACGGCCAGCACAGGGTCCTGCATGATCATCACCGTGACAAGCCCGATCAATGACATCAGATCCTTGCCCAGACTGGTCAGGGCATTGGAGACCGCCCCGCGGATGATCTGTACATCGACGGTAAACCGCGAGATTAGCGTGCCACTCTGGTGGGACTGAAAAAACGCCAGATCCATTCTGGCCAGATGGGCAAACAAACGATTCTGGTTATCGGCCACGATGCGCAGGCCCACATAGCTCATAATGACGGTCTGGGCGTAATTTGACAGGCCCTTGACCAGAAACGTCAAAACAATCGCACCACCGATCCAGGTCAGCATATCGCGGCTTTGATTAACGAAGATATCGTTGACGATGGGTTTCATGAGCCAGGCACTGAGCGCAGTGGTTCCGGCAACCAGCACCATGAAGACCACCGCGATGGCCAGTGCGCCTTTATACTGAGCGACGTTCTCGCGGATCAACCGCCCCATCAGGATGCGGGTTGAGGTATAGTCGCTTTTTACTGGTCGCTCGCTCATTGTGTTTCACTCATTGTGCTTCACTCATTAGCTTATAGTCCAGCTATGGCCATAACATCAATGCGCAGGGTCGGAGCGTTGGTGCCCTGCCGAAATTCCAGATCGTCGGCAGCACTAAGACCGGCAAATAGGTCCTTCAGATTACCGGCGATGGTAATCTCGCTGACCGGGTAGGAAATTTCGCCGTTTTCTATCCAGAACCCGGTGGCACCACGGCTGTAATCACCGGTCACATAATTGACCCCGGAACCGATCATTTCAGTGACCAGCAGGCCGTCTTTGATATCGCCTATCAGCTCGGCTGGCGAAAGCTCGCCGGCTTGAAGATAAAAATTGGTGACCGATGGGCTCGGCAGCGACGAGGTTCCGCGCGATGCATGGCCGGTCGGTGCAAGGCCGAGCTGGCGCGCCGAACTGAGGCTCAAAATCCATGTTTGCAAGACCCCGCCTTCAATCACATTACGGCGTGATGTGGCAAGGCCTTCGGCATCAAAAGCCTTGGAGCGCAAACCGCGCACCCGGTGCGGATCATCCACAATGGTAATGTTTTCCGGGAACAACTGCTCGCCCATACTGTCTTTCAGAAAACTGGTGCCACGCGCAATGGACGAGCCGTTGATAGCGCCCGCTAAATGTCCGATCAGGGAGTTGGATACCCGGGGGTCGAACACAACCGGCACTTTCATGGAGGAAACCTTGCGCGGGTTGAGCCGGGCTACGGCCTTGTCACCGGCGCGGCGGCCAAGTTCCGCCGGGCTCGGCAGGTCGCTGGCAAATACCGTGCTGGCATAATCGTAATCACGCTCCATATTCGTTCCCTGCCCGGCCAGCACACAAACACTGATGCCCGAGCGGCTCCCCGCCCGCTGTCCCCTGAACCCGTTTGAGGATGCCAGGACGACACTTGAGCGCCCCCAGCTGGCACTTCCTCCCTCGGTGTTGGTGACACCGGAAACGGCACGGGCCGCATCTTCGGCCTCCAGGGCGCGGGCTTTCAGGGTCTCGGTATCCGGCTCATCGGCTGGATCGTTAAGCTCAAGGTCGGGGAAATTCCCTACGGCCAATTG
This sequence comes from Alphaproteobacteria bacterium, assembly GCA_024279135.1. Lineage (GTDB taxonomy): Bacteria > Pseudomonadota > Alphaproteobacteria > Rhodospirillales > Casp-alpha2 > JABJOR01. Next base: position 12,659 of record JAJRRU010000023.1, on the reverse strand, counting down.
AGCCTCATCGGCCAGACCACAATGGGGATCGCCCGGTACAGAGTTGGCCATGGCAACACCGCGTTCAATCAGGGCGTCCAGCGCATCGCCGGATATATCCGAAGACGATACGATGGCCTGTTGCTGGCCGATAAAGACCCGCAGTCCCAGATCGGCTCCTTCCGAACGCTCAAGATGTTCGGTCTCGCCGAGCCGGCACGACAGGGATACTGATGTGCCTTCCACATAAATCGCATCTGCTGCGTGGGCACCGGCTTTTATGGTTTTTTTAATAAGGCCTTCAAGAAGGTCCAGGCGTTGCTCGTCCGTCATTATTAATCCGTATCAATCCGTTATAATCTGTCATCGCTTGATATGGGTTATTGCACCACGTCTGAGGTATTGTCCAGACACCGTGCAACCCATTGGGTCGTCAGTTTTTCCTGCGTGGCATTTTGCGATAAACGCTCGCGCAAGGATCCGAAGTCTACCATATCAAGCGGCTGATCTTGATTAAAGCAGGAGAACACGATTGTTTCGGCACCTGTAACCGGGTCAATATGACGTTGCAGACACTGGGCGCAGATTTCCTTCATCATGCACTGCATAGGTGAATTGATCGAGCCGATGGCGATATGTTCGGCTTTCACATAGTCTGCCAGCACCCCATAGCGGGCCAACCCCACGGCCTTCATCATGCCATCGGAACCAATGGCAATAATCCGGTCGGCTTTTTTCAGCGGTATTCCTACCGGACCAAGCTCACCTTTCGCATAGGCCAACATGGCCTCGACGATATTGCCCACATAGGTGCGATCCTGAGGGCGGGTTGGTTTAAACCCCGGCCCCACATCACTGCACCACACCACCATGTCGGCCGCAGATTCAATATTTTCTTCGTAATACCGGTCTTCCATTTTTTTGTACCCGGCGAAATAGAGCACCTGTGAGCCCGCCGCACGCAAGGCATGGCCAATGGAAAACAGCACGGCATTACCAAGTCCGCCGCCGACCAAAACCACGGTTTCGTTGTGGGGTATTTCCGTCGGCATCCCCGTGGGGCCCATCAGCACTACCGGCTCGCCCGGTTGCAGGTGGGCACACAAATTGGAAGAGCCACCCATTTCCAGGGCAATTACCGCAACCAGTCCCTTTTCGCGGTCGACCCACGCACCGGTCATCGCCAGACCTTCCATGGCCAACGTGGTATCACCGACACGCCGGGCAAGGGCTTCAAAGTTTTGCAAACGGAAAAACTGGCCGGGCTGGAATGTCCGCGCGGCACGTGGGGCATGGATCACCACCTCGACGATATCGGGGGTCAGGCGATTAACCGAATGGATCACCGGACGCAGACTGTTTTGTAGATGTTCGAATAACAGCGCGCCAGACACGCTGGATTTTTTACGCCGTGACAAGGTCCGTGATATGGCCGGATAACCTTGCTTGGCACTGGCCATGGCACTTACCACATTGCCACTGAAGGAAGGATGCAGATCGCCAAAAAAGCTGTGGTCCACGCCGTTTTCATCCAGATCCATCAACACAAAAGGCGTTTCAGGTTTAGCTGATGTTTCCGGATTGACCTGATTACCGTCCTCATCGGTGGCACGAAAATATTTCCCATCCAGTTGGTAGACACCGCCATGCTCGCGGGCCAGAACCGTATTGGGCCGGGTGCCGGCTGCAATCAGGACCGTGCGCGCATTCAAGGTGACGTTCTCTTGTGTACCTGACAACGTGCCTTCTTCGCTGACGACCTGTCTTTGCAGGTTTATGGCTCGTGCATTGCCCGTATCGTCAACATCGATGGAAAGCGGTGACAACAGCTCGGCGAAGCGGATGCCTTCTTCCATGGCTTTGGTAATTTCTTCATGGTTGAGGGTATAACTGGGCGCGTCGATCATGCGACGGCGATAGGCCACCGTTGCCCCGCCCCAGCTATTGAGCAACGCGACATAGTGTGGATTGCGGCCCGCTTCTTGAGCCGCCTGTTTTTCCTGTCGCAAAATCCGCCCGTGGCCCAGAAATTCATCGGCAATGGCCGCTTCGCCCGCAAGCCAGTTTGCCCGCACCGCGTCTTCGCCCAATTCGCCGCACAGGATTTCGTAGCGGGTGAGGAATTTTTCCACCTGCACAACATAATACGCCAGTGACTCGGTCGCCGTATCGATCGCCGTCAATCCGCCACCGATCACAACAACCGGCAAGCGAACCTGAAGATTGGTAATGGAATCAGGTTTGGCGGCACCGGTTAATTGCAACCCCATCAGGAAGTCCGAAGCCTGGCGCACACCGGGTGCCAAGCCGCCTGGAATACCAAGCACGGTGGGCTTGCCCGCCCCGGCGCACAAGGCAACATGATCAAAACCCATGGCATACGCGGACTCGTCAGTCAAAGCACCGCCGAACCGTGTACCGCCAAACATGGCAAATTCAGAACGCCGCTCCAGCAGCAGGCGGATAATTTTCAGGAAATTTTTATCCCAACGCACGGTGATACCATATTCCGCCACGCCGCCAAATCCAGCCATGACCCGCTCATCAAGCGGCTCGGTAATCTGGGCAATCTCCCTGATCGGATCAAAATCGACCCGCTTGCCGATGGGCGTTACCCCGCTGATGGCGCTGTCAACGGGCTCAATTTTGGCACCATCAATGGCAACCACGGTATGACCATCGTTCATCAAATGGTGCGACAGGGTAAATCCGGCCGGTCCCAAACCGACCACCAGAACTTTATAACCCGTCGCATCATGGGGCATGGGTCGTGCGAAATTCAGCGGATTCCAGCGGGTCAGCAGGCTGTAGATTTCAAACCCCCAGTCCAGCTCAAGAACGTCACGCAATATCCGGGTTTCAGCAGCCGGAATATTAACCGGTTCCTGTTTTTGGTAGATGCAGGCTTTCATGCAGTCGTTGCAAATCCGGTGACCGGTTCCGGCCACCATGGGATTATCGACCACCGCAATGGCCAGCGCACTGACAAAATGTCCATCGATCTTGGCCACATGCATTTCGGAAATTTTTTCTTCCAGGGGACACCCGATCATGGGCACGCCGAACGTTGTGGCACGGAACGCATTGGTTTTTTTGTCCCGCAATCCTTTCGAACAGGAATCCTTGCCCTGATGATGACAGAAGATGCAATAATTTGCCTCGCTGAGACAATCAGCCAGGTCGCCACCCAGATCGGTCAGCTTGAAACCCGGTCGCTGGCGAATATGACAGTCGTCCATGACCAGCATGGTGGTGCCGTCGATGTCTTGGCTGTGCAAACCCCTGACCAGATTGAAGGGGTCTGTGCGTTCGGGTTGCTTGAACAGGATACTGGCCGGTGTTTCCGGGTCGTGCACAAACCACGCAGCGTAACGAGCCGCCAGATCAAGCTGGTCGGCATGGGTCTCTGCGTCATCCAGCCAGTCCAGAACCGCGTTTGCATAATCGATATCGCTAAAGTCCGGCCCCAGATGGGCTTCCAGATCTGAGCACAGTTCAGTCCCATTCAGGGTAGCGGCCTCATGGGGTTTGATTTTTTTCAGCGCACTGCGTTGCACGAACAAACGGCGACAGGTGAAAATAGGTGCCAGATCATTATGGATCGCGGCCTGTCTGCGCATTTGCTCGGAAATCCCAAACAATTTAGCAATAAAATCATCGAGACTGGGTGAAAGATCGGCCATCAAATCAGATTGTGCCTTGTCGTCAAGCTGGCTGTCTGGTTGGCGGGCCTGTTTCAATCGCAACGCAAGCCCACCATCGGCCTGGCCAAGGCTGTCCATAAACAATCCGTCGATCCGTTTAATACCATCCAGGCTATAAAGATCCTGAAATTTCAGACCATGTGCCAGCGTGAGTTCGTGTGTCATTCTTTCGTTCCTGTTGGTGCCCTGACATGCCTTAATACATGATGGATCATCAATAATCGTTTATATTTACATATAATTATGATAATATCATAATTATTTACTATGTTAAAATGTAAAATATATCCTCTACCACTTCAAACATTGTTTCTCAAATACCGGGAAACCCCGCTTGAAGCAAAACAAATGCACGGGCATGATAGCACTATAGACTATTTGGTTAACCTGAGGAGTATGCACATGAGCTACGCCGGAGATATTTCACCCCAGGATTCCTGGGTATTGCTGAGCGAAAACTCCGAAGCCGTATTGGTTGATGTACGCACAACCGCCGAATGGGCTTATGTGGGATATCCAGACCTGTCTGGGATTGGCAAACAAAACGGTTTTGTCGAATGGATAACATTCCCCCAAATGATGCCAAATGAAAACTTCGTCGAACAGGTCCGCACCCTGGCGCCAGACCCTGCCACGCCCATCGTGATGATCTGTCGTTCCGGTGTGCGCTCAATTGCGGCAGCCGAGACCATGACCGCAGCCGGGTACAGTGCTTGTTACAATATGCTGGAAGGCTTCGAAGGCGAAAAGGATAGTGCCGGCCACCGAGGCCATACCGGTGGTTGGAAACAGGCTGGACTAGCGTGGGTTCAGGGCTAGAGCGTTTCCAGTGCCTGTTGTATATCATCGATAATATCGTCAACATTTTCCAGACCAACCGACAGGCGCACCAGTCCCGGTGTTATGCCAAGCTCTTCACGTTCCAGCTCACTCAGGCGCTGGTGGGTCGTGGTTGCCGGGTGGGTGGTCAGGCTTTTGGCGTCACCCAGATTATTGGAAATATCGACTAGTTTTAAACCATTGAGGTACTTGAAGGCCGCCTCCTTGCCCCCATTGATAATAAAACTGACCATGGTTCCACCGGCCGACATCTGTTGCGCGGCCAGGGCTTTGTGGGGATGACTGTCCAATTCCGGATAGAGGGTTTTCGTAACAATCGTCTGACCGTCGAGAAAATCAGCAACCTGGCGGGCATTGCGGCAATGTTGCCCGACCCGCAGTTCCAGGGTTTCCAGACCCTTCAACAGGGTCCAGGCGGCAAACGGACTGAGACACGGACCCGTATGCCGCATAAAGGGCTTGAGATAATCTTCCAGATAGTCTGAATCATTGAAAAGAATACAGCCGCCCATGACCCGGCCTTGGCCATCGATATGCTTGGTGGCAGTATACATCACAATATCAGCACCAAGTTCCATGGGCTTCTGTAAGACCGGGGTAGCAAAAACATTATCCACGATGACACGAGCACCGGCCTGATGGGCCAGAGTGCAGACCGCCGGAATATCGATAATATCGAGCGTCGGGTTGGAAGGTGTTTCCAGAAATACCGCCTTGGCCGGTTTGGACAGGGCACGCTCCCAGGCCGCCAGATCGGTCCCGTCAACCAGTTCTGTCACGATGCCGAATTTGGGAAGTTGTTCTTGCATGATATACAAACACGAACCGAACAGGGCTTTTGACGCAACGACCCGGTCGCCCGATTGCAACATGCACACGAGCGAGGCAAACATGGCCGACATGCCGCTGGATGTCGCGACACAATGGCGCGCGCCTTCCATCAGCGCCATGCGCTCTTCGAACATGGCTACCGTGGGGTTTGCATAACGCGAATAGATATAGCGTTCCCGTTCGCCCTTAAAAGCCTGTTCTGCTTCTTGCGGGCTGTCGTAGACATACCCGGATGTGAGAAACATGGCTTCACTGGTCTCGGCATCAGCGTACCGTTTGGTGCCGCCACGCACCAATTTAGTTTGCAATCGCCAGGTATCCTGAACGGGTTTATTTATGGCCATAAATCGGTTCCTCTCAGAGAATTAGGGGTCTCTGGTCACGAAAACCGAAGACCTTTTAGCGAGTTTTTTTAACGTGGCCGCAAGCCGGTCGACCAAATTGCCACGCCCGCACTATATACGACAGGCCCTAAAAAATAACAAGCAGCGTAGCATTAAAGAATATATTAATGCTCTCTTGCAACTATAGTTAATAAACTACCTAAACGTGTCGAACCATTCAGGGGTTTTAAACTTGGTGTGCGCCATAATGAAATAATACAGTTTTACTGGGTTACGTACACATACACTGTATAATAAATTAGCGCTAATTATTGATTTCATATGGTAAACTGATAATTGAAATAATGGGTAAATCCGCTAAAGAAATATCGTATATGGTATACACGCTTCAGGATAAGCGTTGGGAACTGCACGCCGTATATTCCGTGCAAAAAAAATCCCAGGCCCTGCAGGATGCAAAGGCTCTGGACGGGATATCGACCATCAACGGGGTCAAGGTTGTTGAAGAGACGGCAATGTCGGGGTCTTCAAATTCCCAGGAAGCAACAATTTTTATCAGCGAAAGTCAAAAAGAAGAACCCAAACGAAAAAGACCACCAAAAGCATCACCCCCACCGAAACCCGTACCCAGTGAAAGCAAAGCACCGGCAAAAAAAGCCACCTCTTCCAAGGCTCAAAGAAACACAAAGAAGAAGAAGGAAAATGATGGTGATAATGGCCCCGCCAAACCCATCACATTCTCGCAATTTCTGATACGGTTTATGGGGATCATCCTGATCGGTATCTTTTCCGGAATAGCCGCCGCATGGATCACCTCTCTGTGGCTGCAAGCCACAGATCTTGATGCAGGCATCCAGAACTATATTTTGTTTGGTATTTTCTTCCTGGCTTTTTTCATTTTTATCCGTGCGGCCATGCCGTTAATTTCAGCCTCAAAATCAAAACCAGTCTTGTTAGGCGCTCTCAGCGCACGAAACCTTCTGCAATCGCGCGACAACGAAGAACCTGACGAACCCGATAAGGCCATTGATACAGGCGCCTATCAGGATTTCCGGACCGAAGCCGCCCGGCTGAAAAAACATGATGCTGATACTTTCTCCGATGAAGAAGGCCCCGAGACAGACGAAGATGAAGATCTTGACGATGAACCCTATATGGATGATGAGCTGATCGACGACGAGGTCGAGGACGACGACAAGGACGAGGACGAGGACGAGGACTATTATGTGGAATTGAGTAACAAACCATCACCAGTCAATACACATAAAAACTTTGTCTTGCGCTATCTCAGTGCAGCGCTCAAACACGCCAAAGTGGATAAAAATCAGCTGGATAATTTCAATAAGTTCGGCGTCACCCTGTATATGGCCGGGGCATGCGATGCCCTGTCACGCGAACATAGTCTGGACACCAAACTATCATCTAAAATTATCACGATGACCGTACGGTTTATTGGCCTGAGCGACGGAAATTCGGATAATTTCTCAGCCAAAATTCAGGAATATCTGGTCGCTGACGCCAAGTACATGGAAGCCTTTCAAAATGGCCATCAGGCCATGAAATTACACATGGACAACAATGCTGCCGGTATAAAAAATCTTGCCCAGGCCCTCGAAGACTGGAATAAACCGAAACTAAAGGAAGAGACCAAAAGCCCCATTACGGTTCTGTTTACCGATATTGCCGGATCAACCGAAATGACCCAAACCCTGGGTGATGCTTCAGCCCAGCAGATCGTTCGCATTCATAACCAGATTGTCCGTGATGCCCTGAGCAAATTCAGCGGTAAGGAAATTAAACATACAGGTGATGGCATTATGGCGTCGTTTGCCAACACCTCCAATGCTGTTTCAGCGTCCGCAGATATGCAAAACGCAACGGCACGTCACAACAAAGCCAAACCCGATCAGACATGGGGCCTGAAAATTGGCCTGAATACGGGGGAACCCATCGCCGAGGACAACGATTTATTCGGCTCAACGGTGCAACTTGCCGCCCGCATCACCGACAAGGCACAGACCAACCAGGTTTACGTCTCTGAAATCGTCTATGGTATTTGCAATGGCAAGAACTTCCGCTTTGAAAACCGTGGAGCCTTTGAAATGAAGGGCTTCGCCAATGGCCTGGTACTGCATGAACTGATCTGGGATCCTGACGCACCAAAATCGGACCCGCATTCTGCAAGCGAAGAACCGGAGCAAACCCCGTCTGCGGCCCCAGCCGAAAAAATCGATAACGCCATGGCTATTCTACAAGCCAATATTGTCGATTACAAAAGATTGCTGGAAATGAAACAAGACAATACCAGTGCCCGTGTTAGCGGGATTGTTGACTTTGCCGTGGAGACAATAAAAAACAAGGGTGGGGTGATCTTGCAGCAGGACCAGGATATGATCCTTGCTACATTCGAAAAAGCAGAGGTTGCGGTTAGGATTAGCGAAGTCATCCAGAATAAACTTCATGGACTGAACAATAATATGGCATCAGGAAACAAGGTGCTGTTCCGGATCGGCATTGATATGGGGCAAACCTCCGACTCAGAAGATGCAAAACAAAGTACCAAGGACAGCGAGCGCGATAAACTTGCCAGCCTGAATTCCAAGGCCAAACCCGGTGGCCTTTGTGTTACTTCAGATGTGATCAGCCATTGTGGTGATGGGATGGATATTGCATTTACCGAAGGCGACGACCAGCCTGAGCATTTGCACCGCTGGAATCCAGAAAAATAAAAACGTTCTAATATTCATTCTTCATATTTATAATTAAATGATATATGCTGAGCGATTGCTTGGCTCCCCGCCTTGCTCCGCCTCAGGAATATGGAGATGATGATGCTACACCGTTTAGTATTAGTTTCTGTTTTCACCCTTCTCGTCATGTTGACATCTGATCCGGCTGTCGCCGCAAAACGGATCGCTCTCGTAATCGGGAACGGCGCGTATCCCAACATCGGCACCCTGGTTAATCCACCCAATGATGCCCGGCTTATGGCTGGCACACTTCGCCAGCTTGGTTTCGAGGTGATCGAGGAAATTGACGTGGCCCAAAAGCCTTTGAAAAAAGCGATCAAGGCATTTGGCGACAGGCTGAACAAGGCTGGCAAGGATGCGATCGGCTTGTTTTATTATGCCGGGCACGGTGTTCAGGTCAATGGCGAGAATTATATCATACCGGTCAACGTGGAAATCAATGACGAGGCGGATGTGGATATCGAGTCCGTATCCATGCGGGCCGTATTACAAAACATGACGTTTGCCGGCAACAACATGAATATTATTATCATGGATGCCTGTCGGAACAATCCGTTTAAGCGGAGCTTCCGCTCTGCCGGTCGTGGGCTGGCCCGTATGGATGCCTCAAAGGGCACCATCATCGCCTATGCAACCTCACCCGGCGACGTCGCGGCTGATGGCAGCGGCATGAACAGCCCCTACACAACGGCTTTGACTACCAACATGATGAAGCCGGGTATCACGGTCGAGCGCATGTTCAAAGAGGTTCGCAATTCGGTTATCGGTGCGACAGACAGTGCCCAGGTACCCTGGGAATCGTCTTCCTTAACCGGCGGTGATTTTTATTTTAGTGGCTCGTCCAGCACCGTGCAGGATTCTACGCAACCGGCCAAGCAAAACGTCGACCTGATTTTCTGGCAATCCATTCAGAACAGTAAAAATGCCGCCGATTATGCAACCTATCTCAATCAATTCCCGCAAGGTATCTTCGCCGCCCTCGCCCAGGTTAAAATAGATCAGCTTAATAACCAAACCCCAACGCCGGTGGCGAATGTCGCGCCCCAAATTTCCAGGGCTTCAACCGGGCTGAACGGGTTCATACCCGGCAAATACAAAGTTAAAGTATTAGCGGCTAAACGAGATTGTGGACAAGTTAAATTTAGACCTATGACCGCGACCGAAACGGGATTGAAAGGAAGCTGGCGGCACCCTGATGCAAGTGGAACCGTCACTATCTCGCTGAAAAACGAAATGGTTTCAGTTCGATGGACCGGGAACCATATCAAAAGCAACCGGGAACTGGTTCAGATCAGCGGCAATTCATTGCTTATCGAAGTGCGGCTAAAACATACCCGCGGTTCGTGCAGTATTTCCTTTAAGCTGGCTGACGTTTTGAAATAGCGAGCCCTTATGCACCGGGCTGCTGGCGAACCTTACGGCTGTATCGCAAATAGACGCAGCTTTCTCCTTTGCTGCGTGCTTTTGACTCGTAGCGGGTCTCGATCATGTCGGCCGGACGCTGACGCCAGTCATCCGGGCCGTTGGCCATCCAGTGCAAATCCGGATTTCGATCACCGTGGGCCAGTGTCCACCGGCAATAATCCATACTGTCACTGGCGAAACGGAACTCGCCTCGATCTTTCAGAATACGGGCATAGGTGGCGAGAGAACCATCATTAACCATGCGGCGCTGGTTATGGCGTTTTTTCGGCCACGGATCAGGATACAGCAGAAATACCCGCTCGAAACAGTTATCGGCCATCCTCGGCAGCACGTCGCGCACATCATCGTCATAAATCCGCACGTTGCTCAGGCCCCGTGCTTCAATCATAGCAAGCAAGCTGGCCACACCGTTGACATAGGGCTCGCAGCCGATAAATCCCACGTCCGGGTTATTGCTCGCCATGGCGGCCAGATGTTCACCGGCCCCAAAACCGATTTCCAGCCAATAGGCCCGCATGGGTGTCTGGAACAGGTCTGATGGCTCGATGACACCCTTATCACCGGTGTCGGGTTTGGCCAGACGTAATTTGGGCAGCAATTCGTCCATCAGACGGCGACGTAACGGTTTTAAGGTACGCCCATGGCGACGGCCATAAAACCTGAATCGGTCGGCATTATTGTGTGGTGTATCGACCAACGGAGTATGCCTAAAAAGCGGCTTTCAGGCCATCAACCAGATCTGTTTTCTCCCAGGAGAAACCCCCGTCGCTTTCGGGTTCACGACCAAAGTGTCCATAAGCCGCCGTACGTTCGTATATGGGCCTGCTCAGGTTCAGGTGCTCACGAATACCACGTGGGGACAAATCAACCATTTCGGTTAGCATCTTGACCAGACGCTTTTCATCGACTTTTCCGGTACCATTGGTATTAACGTAAAAAGACAGTGGCTTGGAAACTCCAATGGCATAGGCCAACTGGATGGTACAGCGATCAGCAAGACCGGCAGCAACCACGTTTTTAGCCAGATATCGCGCAACATAAGCGGCCGAACGGTCTACTTTTGTGGGGTCTTTGCCGGAGAACGCGCCACCACCATGGGGTGCAGCCCCGCCATAGGTATCAACAATAATCTTGCGGCCAGTCAGCCCGGCGTCGCCATCTGGGCCGCCGATGACGAAGATACCGGTCGGATTGACATAAAACTCGTCTTCCGGGCAAACCCAGCCTTCAGGCAGTACTTTGGTCACGTGCGGGCGGACAATTTCACGAATTTCCTCTTGCGACATTTCCTCAGCGTGTTGGGTGGAGACCACCACACTGGCAACCGAAACCGGCTTGTTATCCACATAGCGCAGGGTGACCTGGCTCTTGGAATCCGGACCCAGACCGGAATTAGCATCGCCATGTCGGGCTTCGGCCAGTGAACGCAGAATAGCATGAGAATAATGAATCGGTGCCGGCATCAACACATCGGTTTCATTGCAGGCAAAACCAAACATAATGCCCTGATCACCGGCACCTTGTTCTTCCTTAATATCGCGATCCACCCCTCGGTTGATATCATCGCTTTGTTCATGAATTGCCGATATAATTCCGCATGAGTTTCCGTCGAACTGATATTCACTTTTAGTGTAACCAATTGCATTGATTACACCCCGCGCAATCTTCTGCACGTCGAGATATACATTGGATTTTACTTCACCCGCTAAAAATACCTGTCCCGTGGTTACCAAAGTTTCACAGGCAACCTTCGATTGAGGGTCGAAGGCCAGGAAATTATCGATCAATGCGTCGCTTATTTGATCTGCAACTTTATCTGGGTGTCCTTCAGAAACACTTTCCGAAGTAAATAAATACGCCATAAAATGGTTTTAAATATTATAAATTCTGAAACAGATTTGACGAAAAATCCGACGGTAGTTTACACTGCCTTTAGCATTTTTATTCCGGATTTATTTAGTGATTTCTACAGCAGAGTTCCCGATCCGGAAGAGGTTGCAATCAGTCAAATCTTTCCTCTCATTCGAGCGCAAATGTAAGCAAATTGAAATTACTATAAAAGAGAATTATTGTTTCTGTAACACCGCACGTTGCACTGTTGAAATTGGGTAGGAAATCACCTCGGTTTTCTCTTCATTGTTGGCATATGTAATTTGCTTTTTGGTGGTGTTGGTTACCGCAATTTCAAAGATCATTTGGGTTTTTTCGAAGGTAATGAATGTGGTGAGTAAATTGTCCCCAACTTCGAAAAGGGCATACATTTTATTGTCAATTACCTTGTCATGAAGGATAATTCCGTTGTTTTCATCCACTACATATTCTCCGGCTTCTTTGTTTTTTTCAAGCAGAAAGTAGGAGCGTTCCTGTCGGTCGCCTTTTACAATATAGACCAGTTTGTACCGGTATTTACCCAGGGTGTCTGTGGGTAGCAAATGAAACTCCATTTCGAGGGATTGATTGCCGCCCGGAGACCTAATCTCGAGATTTCCGGTATAAATTCCGAAGAAATCATTGGGAAAATTGGGAGTGGTTTCCTGCTGTGCAAATGTTTTCGAAAAACCAGCAAGCATCAATAGAAGGAGTATGTGATATGATTTCATTTTCCCGAAGTTTTTAGAAAGAAGAAAATAAAAATACGGTTTTTCATTTTGTTTTGTGTATTTCTTTTCCAAACATTTGTACTAACAATGAATACACAAATTGTTAATATTAATATCACGATTGTTGTCATTCAATGTCGATAAGGGGCAGTATTCAATAGTTTTCAAATAATCTAGGCCTTTCTG
>JAJRRU010000022.1 GCA_024279135.1 Alphaproteobacteria bacterium | reverse complement strand
CGCGGCGGTGAAGAAGCCCTGGCCCTGGCAAACGAAAATATTCCTTTTCGCATCATTCCCGGTATTACCGCCGGTGTGGGGGCGTTGGCCTATGCCGGAATTCCGGCCACCCACCGCACGGTCAATACTATTGTCAGTTTTATCACCGGCCACACCACAAAGGGTGAAAACGATTTAATTAACTGGGACTCCCTGTCACGCAGTTCTCCTGTGCTGGTTTTTTATATGGGTCTGTCGCGGTTGCCCTCGATCGTAAAAAACCTCATGGCGGCCGGGCGCCCGGTTGATCATCCGGTTGCACTGATCTCCAAGGCCTCAACGCCCCATCAACAGGTCATTATCACCACCTTGTCGGGCTGTGTGGAAGCCGCCCGAATATCGCACATAACCGCCCCGGCCCTGGTTGCCATCGGCGACGTGGTATCATTGCATTCCAGTCTGGACTGGTTTGATGCCAGCGAACTAGGCACCGATGCCCCCTTTGTCCATGACTGAGCAAGCACCCGGCAAGGTACCTCCTCGCGGCTGGATATTGGGCGCGCCGTCATCCAATACGGGCAAGACCCTGGTCGCTGCCGCTCTCATACGGCTGATGAAACGTCAGGGCAAATCCATAACTCCCTATAAGGTCGGACCCGATTATATTGATCCCGGATTTTTATCCGTTGCGGCGGCTCGCACCTGTCATAATCTCGACCCCTGGGCCATGGAGCCCGACCGGCTGGATCAATTACTGGGTGAGCAATCGGGTGGTCAATCGGGCGATTTTTTTCTGATCGAAGGGGTCATGGGCCTGTTCGATGGGGCGATCAGTGGTGAAGGATCGACGGCTGATCTGGCCGCAGCTTACAATCTGCCGGTTATTCTGGTGATCAATGCCCGTGGCCAGGGTGCCTCCGTTGCAGCACTGGCCCAAGGCTTCATCAATCATCGCGCCGATGTCAATGTTGCCGGTGTTATCTTCACCCAGGTCGGCAGCACCTTGCACAGGACCATGTTGCAGGACGCCTGCGAAACAGCAGATATCAAGGTCTTCGGATACCTGGCCAGCGACGCCAGGTTTGTCCTGCATGAGCGGCATCTGGGTCTGGTGCAGGCCAGCGAGCGTGCTGATCTGGAATTTTTACTGGAACAGACCGCCGATTGTCTGGAGAAAGATCTGGATATGGCAGCATTGCTTGAGAGTGCGGCTAGACCAAAAATCGAAAGTTCTTCACCCCCCCTCGTTATGCCTCCCATCGTTATGCCCCCACTTGGTCAGCATATCGCCATTGCCCACGACATTGCCTTCGGGTTCAGTTATTCCCACATATTCGAAGACTGGCGCGCACAAGGTGCTTCCATCAGTTTTTTCTCACCCCTTGATGACCAGGGCCCCGACAAAACGTGCGACGCGGTTTATTTGCCCGGCGGATATCCTGAATTACATGGTGGTCAGTTATCGTCTAACCAGGGTTTTATGGCAGGATTACGCCAGGCGGCCAAACGCAAGGCGGTGATTTATGGTGAATGCGGTGGTTATATGGTGCTCGGTCGCGGTCTGGTCGATCGCCAGGGAACACGTCATGCCATGGCCGGATTGCTGGACCTGGAAACCTCTTTCGCCGAACCAAAACGCCATCTGGGTTATCGACAGATAAGCCTCAAAGCCGATTGTGTTCTGGGCAGATCGGGGACCGAATTCCGGGGCCACGAATTTCATTATTCCAGTGTCCTGGACGAACACGGCGAGCGGTTGTTAACGGTTTGCAATGCCTTGGGGCAAGGACAAAAACACGTGGGCCTGATCGCCGACAATGTCATGGGTAGCTTCATGCATCTGATTGATCGGACGACCGAAAAAGTCTAAACCGCAGCAGGTGGGGTATCTTTATTCAGGTGATTGAAAATCATGGCAGCGACCGTGCCCAGAACGACCCAGAAGATCATGTTCGCCGCCATGGTCGCGGTGGCAAAATCAGCCGCCAGAATTGCTGGTACATCACTCTCGATAGTATCCAGATGGGGCGCGCCAATAATATGGGGTACCATTATCAGCACCACACCGGCAACCCGCCATAAGGCTTCACCGGATATGAAAATCAGGGCCAATCCGATGGCTGTCGCCAGTGCCGTACCCCACCACCAGACTTGCCGTGAAAACAGGTCAGCCGCGGGCATTCCGGGTAATTCAGGTGCAAGTCCGACAGACGGTGCCAGATTGATGGCAACGAATCCGGCTAATCCCCACATAACACCCTGACGCCAGTTGTTGATACCGCGAACGGCAAAGATTGCCGAGAGAACCAACCCCAGACCAACCCCGATCAGGACATTGGATTGCAGGGAGAAATACAGGCGCTCGGCACCATCGGCGGGCATCCATTCTTCATCATCACCTGCACTCGCCTCTTCACTCGAATCTCCACTCGAATCATCACTATGACCGGCAGGGTTTTCGAATTTTTCTGCCGCAAAAATTAACGGATAGACTTTCAGGGTTTGCAGCACAGTGAGTGTCGTACCCGCAGCCAGTCCGGCAAATAATGCACAAATCACAATCGATTTAAAAAAACTCATTTGATTGAAATCTTTATAATGAAGAGTTAATCGGACCTGGTGGTCCGGTTTTAGTGACAGGGAACCGTAATACCGTGTCGCGAATCATGGGCGGCATTGTGCAAGATTGATGAATCGGCGAACGTCACAATCATAAACAGCCCAAGTCCCAGAAATGCCGCAAGACCCGCCTGCATTAACTCTGCCCTGCGTCCTTGTACAGAGACCGTTTGATCTGCAATTTTTGTTTGAGCCATGCGCGTATCTCCCGATGTA
Organism: Alphaproteobacteria bacterium; assembly: GCA_024279135.1. Classification (GTDB taxonomy): domain Bacteria; phylum Pseudomonadota; class Alphaproteobacteria; order Rhodospirillales; family Casp-alpha2; genus JABJOR01. Next base: position 178,229 of record JAJRRU010000022.1, on the reverse strand, counting down.
AGCCTGAATATTTATAGTACAAGAATAGCTATACTGGTTTCAAATGCAATAAAAAGAATTGAATTTGAAGATTTAGTTTCCGATGATTACCGGAAGAATAGTTATTGCGGATAAATACGACAGATTACGTCGTCACAAGACTAATCAACTGCAATAATATGAGTTTCGCGGGTGATGGTCACGGAATTTGCCAGCATTATAGAGGCCGAACAGTACTTTTCGGCTGACAGGCGCGCGGCATTTTCCACTTTGGAGTCGGACAGGTCCTTCCCCGTAACCGTGAAGATCATGTGAATATCGGTAAAAACATGGGGGATCGAATCTGCCCGTGTGGCTTCCAGGTCGACGACACAACTCACGACTTTTTCGCGGGATTTTTCCAGGATCATCACCATATCGATACCGGCACATCCGCCCAGTCCCATCAAGATCATTTCCATGGGGCTGGAACCAGCTGTCTGGGTATCTTCAGGTGAGACGGATGCATCCATGATAACGCCGTGCCCGGAGCCTGGCTGAGCAAGAAAACGTTTACCTTCAACCCATGTAACACGAGCCTTCATTATCTTCATTCCTTGTATGTTTTATGGTTAGTATTTAAGTCAGGAGCCCTTGCTGGCGGCACGCAGATTATCACGCACCGTTTCCAACTCGGCAATAGCAGCCTGAATATCACGGCGATCATGATCAGTCACTAAAATTGTTTCATCAATGACGGATGAAGTCAGCGGTGTTTTCGCAGCGTTTACATCGGGGAACTGGCCATTATTCTGGCGCAGCATCTTTTGCACCCCTTTGATGGTGTAGCCTTCGTCGTGCAGCAAGGTTTTGATTTTGTTTAGCAATTCAATATCGTCGCGCCTGTAATAGCGCCGCCCGCCTGCCCTTTTCATGGGTTTTATGAGCGGGAACTTGCCTTCCCAGAACCGCAAAACATGTTGTGGCAGATTAAGTTCACTGGCGGCTTCGCTGATGGTTCGAAAAGCGTTTGGTGACTTGGCAGGCTTGACATGTTCCATTACAGGTACTGCTCGCTCAATATACGAAACGGAAATACTAGAAAATACAGGTTGGCAAATCGTTTCAGGAGTCGGATGAATTACCGCTGTTAATACGGTCTTTCAGGGCTTGTGAGGGTCTGAACACAAGAACTTTACGAGGCAGAATGGGAACTTTTTCGCCGGTTTTCGGATTGCGTCCAATACGCTCGCCTTTTTGGCGGACCGAGAAACTTCCAAATGATGAGATTTTTACGGCCTCACCCTTGGACAATGAGTCAGTGATGTATGACAAGACCAGTTCGAGTAATTCCGACGACTCATTTCGTGATAGGCCAACCTCCTGATAAACAGCTTCACTGAGTTGCGCACGCGTTATCGTTGTACCTGCCATATCAGAACCCCGTTATTTTTATAATTTTACTAATTTATTATTTCTACTACTAGAAAGTAACGTGCGCCTGTAATGCCGTCAATGGTTTAGAGTCATTAGATAATAAATTAAGGCAACCTGCGATTACCAGCGTACCAGTGCGGCACCCCAGGTCAGACCGCCGCCCATGGCCTCAAGCAGGATCAATTCGCCCTGTTTAATCCGACCATCCCTGACGGCTTCATCGAGGGCCAGAGGGATCGAGGCCGCCGATGTATTTGCATGACGGTCCACGGTTATCACGACCTTTTCCTCAGGAATACCGAGTTTGCGGGCCGTGCTGTCGAGTATCCGTTTGTTGGCCTGGTGGGGAACCAGCCAGTCAATATCGCTGCGTTGGTAATTATTGGCTTTCAGGGCTTCGTCAACCACCCACGCCAGATTGACCACCGCATGGCGGAAAACCTCGCGTCCGATCATGCGTACATGGCCGGTTGTCTGGGTCGATGAAGGGCCACCATCCACATAAAGCAGATTGCTATAGTTACCATCGGAATGAATGTGAGTCGACAGGATGCCGCGTTGCTCTCTGCTGTCAACATCACTATCGGCTTCAATATGCTCTTTGCGCAAAACCACGGCCCCGGCACCATCACCAAACAACACGCAAGTGGTGCGGTCTTCCCAATCGAGTATTCTCGAAAATGTTTCGGCACCGATGACCAGTACGGTTTCGGCCTGTCCGGCACGAATAAAATTATCGGCAATCGACAAGGCAAAGATAAAACCTGAACACACGGCCTGGACATCAAAGGCTGCCCCGCTCTTCATGTTCAACATGGCCTGGACCCGTGTGGCGGTGGATGGAAACGTGCGGTCCGGCGTTGTGGTGGCCAATATCACCAGATCCAGATCGTCGGCCGTCATCTGGGCATGTTCCAGCGCACGGATGGCGGCTTTATAAGCCAGATCAGAGGTTAATTCACCATCGGCGGCAATCCGGCGTTCTTTGATACCTGTGCGCGAGACAATCCATTCGTCGGAAGTGTCGATGGTTTGGGCCAGTTCTTCATTACTGACACGGCGCTCCGGCAAATATGATCCACACCCGGCAATATAGCTACGTGGTAAGGTCATAAAGGGGGGACTTCGCTTTTTTCATTTTTCTCAAGCAATGTGTCATGATCATCAGGGTGCTGTTCGGCCATCAATTCGGCAAAATCGTGTTTGATATCATCATTAATATTGTTATCAGCCATGTCAGCGGCAACCTTTATGGCGTTGGAAAAACCAAAGGCATCGGTTCCACCATGGCTTTTCACACAAATACCGTTAAGGCCGAGAAACATAGCACCATTGTAGCGGCGCGGGTCGAGCTTTTGTTTTAGCCGTTTCAGGGCCGGACGGGCGATGAGTGCGCCCAGAATGGCAAATGGTGAGCTGGCCAGTGCCTTACGCAAATAATGAATCACCAGATCGGCCGTACCTTCAGCGGTTTTCAGGGCCACATTACCGGTAAAGCCATCGGTGACTATAACATCCACAGTGCCCGCACCGATGTCGGTGCCTTCAACAAAACCGTAAAATTCGATGGGCAGGTGTGTTTCCTGAAGGATCTTGGCGGTTAACTTAACCGAGTCTTTCCCCTTCATGCCTTCCACACCAACGTTGAGAAGGCCAATGGTTGGTTTTTTCAATCCCAGCACATTGCGGGCATACACTTCACCCATGACGGCAAACTGAGTCAGATTGTTGGCGTCACAGTCAATATTGGCCCCCAGATCAAGCATCACGGTCTGTCCCCGCCGGGTCGGCAGGGTCGAGGCAATAGCCGGACGATCTATCCCCGGCAGGGTCTTCATGACAAATTTAGCCATGGCCATCAACGCGCCGGTATTACCGGCGGAAATAACCCCGGCGGCTTTGCCGTCACGGACGGAATTTATGGCCAGCCGCATACTGGAATTGCGCCCATTGCGCAGGGCACTGGACGGTTTCTCGTCGCTGGAGACTTTATCTTCCGTGTGATGGATTTCGATCCGGTCTTGCATTCCCGCCAGCACCGAATCGATAATCGGACCCATTTTGCTCTTGTCACCAAACAGCAAAATACTGACATGTGGTAATGCTATGAGAGCAAGCTTAACTCCCTCAATCGTCATCTGCGGGGCATCATCCCCACCCATTGCGTCAACGGAGAGAGTAAGTTTCGTTCTCAAAAAGCGACGTCCTTTAGATTATACCAGATTAAAATAATCAGGCTGTACTAGGCGGCGTCACTGACCTCTGTGACTTCACGGTCTTTGTAATGCCCACAGGCTGCACACACGTGATGTGGCTGTTTCAATTCGCCACAGTTTGAGCATTCTTCGTACACAGATGAAGGAAGTGCATCATGTGAACGCCGCATGTTTCTGCGGGATTTGGAAATTTTCTTCTTCGGGACGGCCATAACCTACGTTCCTAGGACAAGTAAAGTGGATAAAGAGTAAATTCAGAAGGCCGTTATCTATACATATTTACGGCCTCGGGCAAGCTGATTGATGGGAATATTATATATTATTCTTTAATTTTTCCAGCACCGCAAACGGGTTTTTGCGATCAGACTCACTAATATCATCTATTTTGTCTTTGTTTTCAATTGGTTGATCGACGACATCTATGTTATCGGAACGTGGAAACGGGTTTAATTCGAGAGATAGCTGTTGCGCAAAAAGTTCGCCCAAATCGATGTAATCACTAGAATCGGAGATGATTCTGCCGAGAATTTCCGGGCCAGTATCAACGTCATCACCTTCTGAATCATGGAAGTCCAGATCATCAGCATCTTTCAGGAACACCCCGGAAAATTCAGCGTCGATAGTCGCCTCAACCGGGCCAAGGCTGACCACACAAGACTGGGTAACCTGCGCCTTCAGGCTGCCTTGCAGAGCAATGCACGACCCCTTCAATCCGTAAGGAGAATGTCGGGACAAGGACAACTGCACCGTGCCCTTCAGATATGACAGGTGCTGTAAATCCAGACGGCTACACAAAGCTGCGCATTGTTCAGGGCTGGCCGCAACCGTATAATCACGCGGCCCGCTCTCAAGCCCGGTAATTTTGATCATGCGGGAAAATTCGTCAACCGGACGGCATACTTCTGACATTACTCTGCCCCCTCAAATTCATAAACCGGGGCCAAGAATACCACACGCCCATCCAGCAAGTTATCGATGGTTTGTTTCTGAAGGTTTTTTTCCTGATTGAGAATATAACTGGCCATGGCGTCCACGCTGTTATCAGACATGATGGTCTGGCGGTAGATGTTACGAATGATCACTTTTTTAAGATCAACGCGTTGCTGGGATTTGTCTGTCAGATCAATCGCCAGATCATAGGCTTTCATGCGTCCGTAAAATCCAGAAACCATTTTCTGAATTCGTTTTGAAACGCCGGTATCACCAATACTCAATTCCCGCAGGTTCTGGTCCATGTCGGCAAACATCAGATCAAACACGGCCTGGGCCAGTTGATCTGTCTGATCTGCCTCGGCGCGCAACCTGCGCAAGACCAGAGCGGCGTGCAGCGCGACCATATCAAACCGGCCGTCCATGGTGTCGGCAACCTGAAAATCCACATATAAAATGGGCAGGCGCGATTGACTGACGATGGAAACATATAATTGCGTCGCGGTTTTATGGCCGTAGGGGCTCTTGAATATTTTTTTTAAAGTTGAGAAAATTGACATCAGATAGACCGTGCAAGGTGATTTGTGTTATTATATACAGTAAATTATAGTGATGATGTTTATACGAACGAAGCTCAGATTACTATCTGTCATTTCATAGATACAGGATTAATAAAACACTCCATGATGTTTGATTGCAAAACCCTACAACGCCCGACCCGCACGTTCACCCGGCACCTGATGATGCTTGGCACTGTGGTTATTGTCGCCGCTCTGCTGAACGGTTGTCTGTCACGGATCGCAACACGGGGTAACCTGCCCGATCCTGATTTGCTGGCGACCATGGAGGAAAAAAATGCAACACAGAATGAAGTCACCCAGATTTTAGGCTCTCCGTCCACTGTTGCCATGTTTGAGAACGAGACCTGGTTCTATATAAGCGAGCGAACCGAGACCGTGGCTTTTTTTGAACCCGAAGTGCTTGAGCGTAAAGTCGTTGTTATGGAATTTAATATCGCCGGTCAATTGCAAAAAGTCCGGATAATTGAATTGCAGGACGGCCAGGATATTACCCTGGTGGAACGAACCACCCCGACGCTGGGCAATGAGTCCGGAATTTTAGAACAATTCATCGGAAACCTGGGCCGGTTCAACAAGAATTAAGCCCCCCTCCATAATTCAACTCGATCAACGAAAAAGCCCCGCAAGTGTCATGCTTGCGAGGCTTTTATGTTTTTACATGACCGAGATGCCTAGGCGAGCATTGCCAGCATCAAGATAGCCACGATATTGATGATCTTGATCATGGGGTTAATGGCCGGTCCGGCAGTATCCTTGTAAGGATCACCCACCGTATCACCGGTGATGGCCGCATGATGGGCATCGGAGCCCTTACCGCCATGATTGCCGTCTTCGATGAACTTCTTGGCATTATCCCAGGCACCACCACCCGCCGTCATGGACAGCGCCACAAACAGACCGGTAACGATGGTTCCCATCAGCATGGCACCAACGGCCGAGAATGCAGCCGACTGACCGGCGATGGCATTGATAACGGTATACATCACGATCGGTGCAAAGATTGGCAACAGGGACGGCAGGATCATTTCCTTGATGGCGGCCTTGGTGAGCAGATCAACACATTTGCTGTATTCTGGCTTACCAGTACCTTCCATAATTCCTGGAATTTCCTTGAACTGACGACGTACCTCGATAACCACAGCCCCGGCAGCACGGCCAACGGCCATCATGCACATGGACCCGAACAGGTACGGTAGCATGCCGCCAATGAACAGGCCGATGACCACAAACGGGTCTTGCAGGGTAAAGGTTACCTCAACATCGGGGAAATAATGCTTCAGATCCTCGGCGAAGGCACCAAACAGCACCAGGGCAGCCAGACCGGCTGATCCGATAGCATAACCCTTGGTTACGGCCTTGGTAGTATTGCCAACGGCGTCCAGGGTGTCTGTGGTCTTGCGAACGTCTTCTGGCAAGTTGGCCATTTCGGCAATACCGCCAGCGTTATCGGTAACCGGACCGAAGGCATCAAGTGCAACAACCATACCGGCCAGAGCCAACATGGTGGTCGCGGCCATGGCAACGCCAAACAGGCCAGCCTGCATGAAGGCAATGATAATGCCGCCACTGATCACGATGACGGGCAACGCGGTGGCTTCCATTGACAGGGCAATACCCTGAATGATGTTGGTGGCATGTCCGGTTTCTGAAGCCGCGGCAACACTCTTGACCGGACGGTATTCTGTACCGGTGTAGTATTCCGTGATCCAGATAATCAGACCGGTAACAACCAGCCCGACCATGGCACAGACATACAACTGAGTACCAGTAATGCTCCGTCCTGCCATATCGAATTCGGCATTCCAGCCAATATACTGGGAAATAATACCACCGATCAGAATGGCTGAAATAATAGCCGTGGCCAGGAAGCCTTTATACAGGGCACCCATAACCGAATTGCTGGCACCGAGTTTCACAAAATAGGTACCGACAACGGAACCCAGAATACAAACTGCACCGATCAGCAGCGGCAACAGCATCATGGTTTCCTGAGCCGTGCCAGAGAAGTAGATGGCACCAAGCAGCATGGTCGCCACGATGGTCACGGCGTAGGTTTCAAACAGATCAGCAGCCATACCGGCACAATCACCCACGTTATCACCAACGTTGTCGGCAATCACGGCCGCATTGCGTGGATCATCTTCCGGAATACCGGCTTCGATTTTACCCACCAGGTCGGCACCCACATCGGCACCCTTGGTGAAGATACCGCCGCCAAGACGGGCGAAGATGGAAATCAGCGACGCACCAAAACCCAGTGCAATCAGGGCTTCCATAATGTGGCGCAAGCCCTCAGCCGTTCCAGCATCGATCACACTGCGCAGATACATATAATATCCCGCAACACCGATCAGGGCGAGACCAACCACCAGCATACCGGTAACGGCACCGGCCTTGAAGGCGATATCGAGACCACCGGCCAGTCCGCTGGACCGTGCGGCTTCGGTGGTACGTACATTGGCGCGAACAGAAACGTTCATGCCGACATATCCGGCAATACCGGAAAGAATGGCACCAATGAAATACCCCACAGCCACCAGCATACCCAGTTTGAGACCGATCAGAATACCGATGATGATACCGACAAGCCCGATGGCCGAATACTGCCTGTTAAGATAAGCGGCAGCACCTTCCTGGATTGCCAGTGAAATTTCCTGCATGCGCTCATTACCGGCCGGTGCAGAAAGCACCGAACGAATGGCCCATGCGCCGTACAGCAGTGCAATGGCACCGCTTGCTAAGGTTAAGACATAAACATCCATGCTGATAGATCCCCTCTTCGCATGTTGAATCAATTATTTGTAACAGGGACGAATAATTTCGTCCGCGGATGGGCGGGAAAATGACAGAAGAAAGCCAACAACGCAACATTGCGAAGCAATTAAATTGATTTTTTTAATCAGGGGGCTGAATTAAGCTGATACTTGTGGCTTCAGACTACTGAATAACATCGATAGACTGTATCAGCACATTGTGAATTTGCTCTTTGGGAAAGAGCCTGTCAGTGGCCAGTTTCAGCCTTTTCTTTAACAAAAATACATCCAGCGACTTGTCTTTTGAAGAAATTATCCTGGGCAGGAAGGCATGCATATCCTGCAGAAGGTAGCTCGAAATTTTTGGCAGGTTGGCATAGACAAATTCAGCTTTATCGTCGCCGCGCACATCCAGTTGAACGGATATACGAAGTGTTGTGATAATCTTGTTCCCCGAAATAACGTTTACTGTCAAGGGGTCAAGGCTGATATAGGTGGCCTGAATTTGAGCGCTTTCATCGATGGAACCCTCCAGCCGTTCGACCGCAAAGGGGCCCAGTTCCATGGATTTCATGACACCAAATGCAACACCGGATATAACCATCAAGGCAATGGCAATAATGACTATAATCTTCATGGAATAATTATTCTCCAGATATGTTGGTTAAACGTGATGTCGTTTATGATCGCTTCGCCGTGCAGTGTCTTAACGGCGGACGGTATCACTCACGGTTCTATTCTACCAGCAGTGAGTAAACCCCGCCTGAATGGTCTCGCTCAGAATTTGACTGTTCTGGCCCGTCAGAATAACCGGATTCTGTCCGTCTTGCGCGCTGATCATTCGTCCGATTCGGCTAATCGGCGTTGCTGTCGTGTGGATTAATGCATCGATCGCGTGTTTATGTTCGACGGGTACAGTAAAAATCAGCTCATAATCATCCCCGCCAGTCAGGATAGTCTGGAGCAATGCCGGATCATGTTTTACGGCACTTTGCACAGCCTGGGAAAGCGGCACCAGATCAACATCGATTTCGGCATGACAGCCTGATGCTTTGCAAATGTGTCCCAGATCAGCGATCAGTCCGTCCGATATATCACAACAGCCATGGATCAAACCGCTTTGGCGCAATGCCTGGCCCAGTATTATGCGGGCTTGCGGATAGCGAAACCGGTTCAGCAGAAATTTTGCCGATGCTTCAGAAATCCCCGCCATGTCCGGATGTGTAACATCGGGGCCCACCTTCAGGCCCAATGCCCCATCACCGATGCTACCCGATACATATATATTGTCGCCGGGTTTGGCCGCTGATCGTTTCAGCGCAGACCCCACAGGAACGTGACCGATAGCGGTGATGGTTATGCTCAAGGGTCCGGGGGTGGAAACCGTATCGCCGCCTATCAGGCTGATATGATAACTGTCCTGGACCTGCGAGAGATGCCCGGCATACTGTTCGAGCCAGTGGGTTGTGGTGCCGTGTGGTATGGCGATAGACATGGTGTAGGCTTCGGGTGTCGCACCCATGGCCGCCAGATCAGATACATTAACACCAAGTGCTCTGGCTGCCACGCTTTGGGGCGGATCATCGGGGTGGAAGTGCACACCACTGATCACGCAGTCTGTGGTTATAATGCGTTCATCGCCTTCGCGCAGGGGCAATATAGCCGCGTCATCCTGCAAACCCAGTGCGCCTTTATGAGACCGCGACAACGGTTCAAACAGGCGGGAAATCAGATCAAATTCACCGATTTCATCTGTCTTAACTGGATTCTTCATGAATGCGCAGCTTCCGGGCAAGCTTATCGAGAACACCATTGACCATCGCCGGTTCGTTCTCCACAAAAAAAGCATGTGATACGTTGACGTATTCATTAATCACGACCCGCATGGGAATATCCTGACGCTGTGCCAGTTCATAGGTTCCGGCCCGCAAGATGACCCTGACCAGAATTTCCAGTCGGTCCAGGGTCCACGTATCACTGAGTTCCGCACTGATCATAGCATCAAACTCGCTCTGACCGCTGCCCACACCCTGGATGATATCCCTAAACAGTTTTTCATCGAAACTCGGTAATTCAATAGACTCGCTGCTGCCATCCTTGCCAGCATGTTTCCAGCGCTGGGTCATGAACTCGTTTAACACATTGTCAACGGGGGCGTTTGTTACATCAATTTCGTAAAGCGCCTGAACCGCTGAAATCCGGGCACTGTTTCGGTTGCTGATCTTCTTGAGAACGGGCTCGCCGTCGGTATCGGTATCGTCGGACATAGTGATTATTCTACCAGTTCATGTTCGTCATTAAATTCGGAAAACTGATCTTTCAACTCGATCATGCGCAGTACGGCGGCGGCAACCTCGGCACCTTTGTTTTTTCTGGCCACATCAGCACGATCCAGGGCCTGCGCATAGGTCTCACAGGTCAGGATGCCAAACCCCAGGGCAACGCCTTCCATGGAAAGCTCCATCAGGGCACGACTGGATTCACGACAGATATGGTCATAATGATCGGTTTCACCGCGAATGACACAACCCAGAGCCACGGCACCAATATACTGGCCACTGAGCATACCGATCATGATGGCTGCCGGGACTTCGAAAACACCGGGCACATCCACCCGTTCATGGTCAAACCCGGCCTTATCAAGTGTGGCGATTACGCTGTTCGCCAGATGGGTCGCTATTTCATCATAATAACGGGCTTCGACTATCAGTACCGTGGGGCGTGGACCAGACATGGGGGTTCCTTCTGTATTATTGAGGTTCGGTGATCGGCCGATGGCCAACGATTTCAAGCCCAAAGCCGTCCAGACCAATTACATTCGGTTTGGAATTGCTCACCAGTGTCATTTTACTGATGCCAAGATCAAGCAGGATTTGTGCCCCCACACCATAATCGCGCAAATCAGACGTGGGCTCGATGGACTGGCCTATTTTTGTGCGCACCAGGTCAGACAGGCTGTTGCGGTGCGGTTGGCGTATGAGAACAATGACACCGCGCCCGGCATCGCCGATAATATTCATGGCCCGGTGCAGATGATAAGCCTTGCCGGCATCATTATCGCCCAACACATCTTCCAGCAAATTAGAGGCGTGCATACGAACCAGGACCGGGTCATCACCGGAAATGTCACCCTTGACCAGGGCAATATGTTCGGCGTAAGCCACTTCGTTGATATAGACGTACATGGTGAATTCGCCACCGAATTCGGTCGTCAGGGTGGTCTCAAAGGTCCGTTTGATAATGCTGTCGTGTTTAAGTCTATAGGCAATCAGATCGGCTATCGTCGCAATATTAAGGCCGTGTTGACGGGCAAACGGGATCAGGTCCGGCAGGCGGGCCATGGCGCCATCTTCGTTCATGATTTCACAGATCACCCCGGACGGGTTTAACCCGGCCAGACGGGCGATATCAACGGCGGCTTCGGTATGGCCGGCGCGAACCAGGGTGCCGCCGGGACGGGCCTCAAGGGGAAACACGTGACCGGGCGTTACAATATCGTCAGCGCCTTTGGTGGGATCGATGGCCACCGCGACGGTGTGGGATCGATCGGCAGCAGAAATGCCGGTGGTGACCCCTTCACGGGCCTCAATAGAAACCGTAAACGGCGTGTAATGGCGCGAGTCGTTATGCTGGGCCATGAGCGGTAATTTGAGTTGTTTGACCCGTTCGGCCGTCAAGGGAAAACAGATCAGGCCACGGCCATACTTGGCCATGAAATTAATGGCTTCCGGTGTCGCCATCTGGGCCGGGATGACCAGATCGCCCTCGTTTTCCCGGTCTTCGTCATCAACCAGAATGAACATTCTGCCGTTTTTGGCATCCTCGATGATATCTTCGATGGTTGATAGGTAATCAGAATCTTGTGGCACTAGCTTATTCCTTGTTCAGAAGTCGCGCAACATACCGCACCAGCATGTCCACTTCCAGATTTACTATGTCTCCGGTGCGTTTTTTTCCCAGTGTGGTTACGCCCAGGGTATGAGGAATCACGTTGATGCCAAATTGATCGCCTGAAACCTCATTCACCGTCAAAGATATGCCGTCAATGGTTACGGAGCCTTTGCTGGCGATCATCGCAAATAATGAGGCGGGTGCCTTGAAGGTAAACCGCTTTGAGCCGTCATCGGGCTGGATGTCGATGATCTCGGCCATTCCGTCCACATGACCCGAAACCATATGACCACCCAGTTCATCGCCAACTTTCAGGGCGCGCTCAAAATTTACAAATGTGGTGTCCTGCCAGTATTTCAAAGTTGTACACGACAAGGTTTCATTGGAAACCTGGACGGCGAACCAATCGTTGCCTTTGTCGATCACGGTCAGGCACACACCCGAACAGGCAATGGACGCGCCGATCTCCACACCCGAGGTATCAAAGGCCGTGGTAAATTCCATGCGGGTATCGCCGTTTACGGAAATCCGCCTGACCTGGCCCAGATCGGTAATGATGCCCGTAAACATCTTATTGGCCCCCTGCCCGGCTGGTTTTTTCGTATCGTTCCATCACATCATCACCCAGTTCCATTGATTCGGTTCTTGTCAGCCTTGCGGCATCGATCAGATTTTTCACAGATACACCCGCAATAGCCGATAAACCATCCCCACCCATAATAAAAGGAGCGCGAAACCAGACAAATTCATCGATCAAACCGGCATCATGGAAGGAAGCCGATAGTTCAGCCCCGCCTTCCACCAATATACGTGTCAGCCCTTCGCTGGCCAGACGCTGCATCAGGGCGACCAGATCGGTCCGGCCATGCTGGTCGATTACTGTTTTAAGGACTTTAACCCCAAGTGATGCCAGTTTGTCCCGGCTCTCAGGATCGGCCTGCGGTCCGGTAATAAGCCACAGCGGGATGTCACGGGCGGATTTGACCAAGGCCGAACCCGTTGAAATCTCCAGTCGGGGGTCGAGAACGATCCGAACCGGAGACTTGTCAGCCAGGCCGGGCAGACGACAATTCAGCATGGGATCATCGCTGCGAACGGTGCCCATGGCGCATAAAATGGCATCATGGCGGGCGCGCAGACCATGCGCCATGGCGCGAGACTGCTCACCGGTGATCCATTTGCTTTGTCCGGTTCGGGTGGCGATTTTGCCATCCAGGGATGTTGCGGTTTTTAAGGTAATAAACGGACGGTCATCATGGACGCACGACAGGAAACCCCGGTTGATATGGGCGGCCTGTTGCAAACCGGTGCCGACGCTCACCTCGATAGCGGCATCTTTCAGGGCCGCCACGCCCTGGCCCGAGACCTTTGCATGGGGGTCTTCCATGGCGATGACACAACGGGCAATGCCGGCATCGATCAATGCCCTGCTGCAAGGCGGGGTTTGACCGTGGTGACTGCAAGGTTCCAGGGTTACATATGCCGTGGCGCCACGGGCCTGTGATCCGGCCCGTTCCAGGGCCTGGGTTTCGGCGTGAGGCCTGCCGCCCGGTTGGGTCCAGCCACGACCGACGATACGGTGGTTCAGGTCTTCGCGGACGATGATACATCCCACCGAGGGGTTGGGGCTGGTCGAGCCAACGCCGCGCCTTGCGAGACAGAGCGCAAGGTCCATAAATCGAGCATCAATGTCAGGCGTCGTCGTCGTCGTCACCAATTTGTCCGATGAATTTGCTAAAATCGCCGGTTTCACGGAAATTACGATAGACCGAAGCAAATCGTACATAAGCGACCTGATCCAGATCGCTCAGAGAATCCATGACCATCTCACCGACCACTTTAGTGGGGATTTCATTTTCGCCAAGGGTTTCCAGGCGGCGTTGGATTGAATTTACAATCCGTTCTATGCGATCTTCATTAACCGGTCGTTTGCGAAGTGCCGTACTAAGAGAACGATGTAACTTGTTGCGATCAAAAGGAACTTTCTCACCATCACTTTTAACCACGCTTAGTTCCCGCAACTGGACACGTTCGAAAGTCGTAAACCGTGACCCACATGAGGCACAATAACGCCGACGGCGGATGGTGGCATTTTCCTCGGTGGGACGCGAGTCCTTGACCTGTGTATCGTTATGACCACAAAACGGGCATCGCATGTATATTCTCCTTTAACCTAGACAGCTCTTTTAGTAGATCGGGAAGGCTTTGCATAATTGGTCGACCTGTTCTTGTGCAATCGCTTCTGCGGTTGAATTGTCATCCGGATTAGCGGCCAGACCGTCGAGCACGTCACCAATCAAATTACCAACCTTGCGGAATTCCTCTACACCGAAACCACGGGTCGTGGCAGCCGGGGTGCCGAGACGAATACCCGATGTGATCATGGGTTTTTCCGGGTCTTTGGGGATACCGTTTTTGTTACAGGTCATTTTGGCCCGATCAAGGCTTTCTTCCGTGATATTCCCCGTCAGGCCCTTGGGGCGCAGATCGACCAGCATCAGGTGGGTATCGGTTCCACCCGAAACAATATTAAGGCCGCGCTCGATCAGCGTCTCGGCCAGAGCCCGGGCATTATCGACCACATTTTGACTGTAAACCTTGAATTCCGGTCTCAAGGCCTCACCAAAGGCCACCGCTTTGGCGGCGATCACATGCATCAACGGTCCGCCCTGAAGGCCGGGGAAAACGGCGGAATTGATTTTTTTGCCAATGTCGGGGTTGTTGCTCAGGATCATACCACCACGAGGCCCGCGCAGGGTTTTGTGCGTCGTGGTGGTGACCACATCGGCATACGGTAAGGGGCTGGGGTGAAGTCCCGACGCAACCAGACCGGCAAAATGCGCCATATCCACCATCAGCATGGCTCCGACCTTGTCGGCAATCTCGCGAAAACGGGGAAAATCTAGTGTACGCGGATAAGCCGACCCGCCAGCGATGATCAGTCGCGGCTGGCATTCCATCGCGAGCCGCTCCACTTCGTCATAATCGATGGTGTCATCGTCATCACGCAGGCCGTATTGCACGGCATGAAACCACTTGCCCGATTGGGCCGGTGCGGCCCCGTGGGTCAGATGCCCGCCGCTGGCCAGTGACAAGCCCATGATGGTATCGCCCGGTTTAACCAGGGCCATCATGACCGCCCCGTTGGCCTGGGCACCGGAATGGGGCTGTACGTTGACGAATTCACAGTCAAACAGTTGTTTGGCCCGCGATATGGCCAGAGATTCGGCGATATCGACATATTCACAACCGCCATAATACCGCCGACCGGGATACCCTTCGGCATATTTGTTGGTCATGATACAACCCTGAGCTTCCATGACGGCACGTGAGACGATATTTTCCGAGGCTATCAGTTCGATCTGATCTTGCTGGCGGGCCAGTTCCTGATTGATCGAAGATAACAAGTCCGGGTCACGTTGGGACAGAGGCTGGGTAAAAAATTGAACCAGGGTTTCATTCGCATAAGAACACATCGGGGCATTACTCCGTTAAACTATTGTTTTTCAGGAAATTCAGGCTTTGAAAGTTTATCCACGCGCACATCATGGCGGCCACCTTCATAGGGTGTGTCGAGGAAAACATTAAGGCACTCGCGGGCAGTCTCAGGCCCGATCATACGGCCACCCAGACAGATAACATTGGCGTTGTTGTGTTCGCGGCACAGACGTGCGCCAAGCGAATCATGGATCAGGGCCGCTCTGATATGGCTGAAACGGTTAGCCGCAATCGAGATACCGATGCCGCTGCCACAAATCAGGACCCCGTGTTCGACCGTATTATTTTCAATCGCCTGAGCCATGGCATAACCATAGTCAGGGTAAGCCACGGAATCGGCGGTATAACAACCCAGATCTAGCACCTCGTAGCCTTTGTCAATCAGGTCGGATTTGAGGAATTCTTTCAGCTCCAAGCCTCCATGATCATTGGCGATAGCTATTTTCTTGGTCATGATACAATTCTGCTTTGGGTAGCTGATGAAGTACGGTGATGGGGCTTGAACAGCATATATGGTATAACAGATCTTGGTATGACATACCCGAAACCGTCTGTCAGCACTGTTTTAGTGAGATTATGAACTTTCTAGTGTTCCCGTTTTTTTTTATTGAGCACATAATTCAGTTTTCGGGCGGCCTCATCCATCAGTCTTTTTTCACTATAGCGTTTGTCACCGATCAGGGTAACTTCAGTATTGGTCCGCGGATCAAGTGCACTAACACGCACAAAATTTCCGCTAACATTATAAAATTCAAATAAAATTTCTCTATATAGTGGGGATCTTTTTTTACTCATGGTCGCCTTTATATTAAAGTCTGGTGATTAAATCTGAGTGAACAAAATATTCCATGTTTCAAACTATGCAAACAACAAGATACGGTTATTAATATAGAGTAATAATTGACAATCTGCGCCGCAAATGATTTTTGGAGGCAATGATTCTCATTGTTGGACATAAAGGGGTATATTCCATGACAGAACGTACATTGCATCCTGATACGCTGGCCTTACACGGTGGTTACCGCAGTGATCCTGCGACAGGGGCCGTCGCGGTGCCAATTTATCAGACAACATCGTATCAGTTTCGCGATACAGACCACGCTGAAAATTTATTTGCCCTCAAAGAGCTGGGTAATATCTATACCCGCATTATGAACCCGACCGATGATGTGTTGGAAAAACGCCTGACGGCCCTGGAAGGCGGCGCGGCTGGTCTGGCCCTGTCATCGGGACAGGCTGCGTCGACTTTTTCAATTCTCAATTTATGCGAAGCGGGTGATAATTTTGTCAGCTCGACCGATATCTATGGCGGCACATGGAATTTGTTTGCCAACACCCTGAAATCACTGGGCATCGAATGCCGGTTTGTTGATCCGGAAGATCCTGAGGCCTTTGCCCGGGCCACCGACGACAAGACCCGCTGTTATTACGCCGAAACCCTGCCCAATCCCAAGTTGCATATATTCCCCATTGCAGAAGTTGCCAGCATCGGACGCAAACTGGGTGTGCCCCTGATCATGGACAATACCGCAGCACCGTTGTTGTGTCGCCCGTTCGATCATGGTGCGGCCATCGTGGTTTATTCGACCACCAAATTTATCGGCGGCCACGGCACCTCCATCGGCGGCATGTTGATCGATGGTGGTAATTTCGACTGGGAAGCACAGAGTGAGCGATTCCGATTGTTGAACTCTCCTGACCCCAGTTATCACGGTGCGGTGTGGACCGAGGCCGCCAAGCCGCTTGGGCCGATTGCCTACATTCTTCGCGCCCGGGTTATCCTGCTACGTGATTTCGGTTCCTGCATGAGCCCGCTCAATGCCTTCCAGTTTATTCAAGGTGTGGAATCCCTGCCCGTTCGCATGGTCCGTCATTGTGAAAATGCCGCCAGGGTCGCTGATTTTCTGGCATCACACGATACTGTTGAAACCGTCATATACCCTGGGTTACAGTCCGGTGAGGTCCGTAAACGGGCCGATACCTACCTGAGCAACGGTTATGGTGCATTGGTCGGATTTGAAGTGAAAGGCGGGCGTGACGCAGGCAAGGCGTTTATCGATAATCTGGAACTGTTATATCATGTGGCTAATATCGGTGACGCCCGTTCACTGGCTATTCACCCGGCTTCAACGACCCATTCGCAACTGTCGGAAGCCGACCAACTGGCAACGGGCACCACACCGGGTTATGTGCGGTTGTCTATCGGTCTGGAACATATCGATGATATAATCGCCGATCTGCAACAGGCACTGGAAAAGGTATCTTAATAAAGATGATACAGACCGCTAGAACATTCCCCGCCACGCGTATGCGCAGAAACCGGCGCGCGCCCTGGCTTCGTCGTCTGGTTGCTGAAAACAAGCTGAGTACGGATGACCTGATCTGGCCGGTATTCGTTATCGATGGCGACAACACCCGCCAGACTATCGAGTCCATGCCAGGGGTGGAACGCTTCAGTGTGGACCTGTTAGTCGATGCGGCGGGTGCCGCCAAGGAATTGGGCATACCGGCTGTATGCCTGTTTCCTCAAACCAGTCCGGAAGTAAAGACCCCCGATGCACGCGAGGCCTGGAACCCGGATAATCTGGTTTGCCGGGCGGTTCGGGCCATCAAAGCCGCCCATCCGGATTTGGGCATCATGTGCGATGTGGCGCTCGATCCCTATAATTCAGATGGCCATGACGGGCTGGTTCGTGGCGATGAAATCCTCAATGATGAAACCCTGGAAATACTGTGCAAACAGGCGGTGGCCCAGGCTCAGGCCGGGTGCGATATCCTGGGGCCTTCAGATATGATGGATGGCCGGATCGCCGCTATGCGCACTGCCCTGGACGAGGCAGGCTTTCCAAATACCGTGATCATGTCCTATGCCGCCAAATATGCCTCCGGATTGTACAGCCCGTTCCGCGACGCCGTGGGCTCTGGCGGTGTGCTGAAAGGTGATAAAAAAACCTATCAGATGAACCCGTTGAATTCAGACGAAGCCATACACGAGGTTGCCCTGGACATCAACGAGGGTACCGATATGGTTATGGTCAAGCCGGGACTGGCCTATCTGGATGTGTTGCAGCGTGTCAAATCCACCTTTGGAGTGCCTACATACGCCTATCACGTCAGTGGTGAATACGCCATGTTACAGGCCGCCGCCCGCAATGGCTGGATTGATTATGAAATCGTGATGATGGAATCCCTGAGCTGCTTTAAACGCGCTGGTGCCGACGGCATCTTGAGTTATTGCGCACTGGATGCCGCTAAAATTCTTAAATCTGGTTAAGTAGTTTTTTGGTTAGTTGCCGATATCCAATAGCTTTTCAATGTCGAGAATCACCATCAAATCCTTTTCGAGGCGACAGATGCCACTGGAAAATTCCCGCCACTTTTCATCCAGCGTTCCCGGTGTTTTTTCCAGGCTGCTGTTTTCAATGCTGATAACGTCACCAATTGTATCCACCAGCAGGGTATAGAGATCCTGATGCTGCTCGACGGTCACACCCATGGTTTCTTCATCCAGACTCAGTGTCGGCAGACCGAGGCGCACACGCACATCAATGACGGTAACAATGCGGCCACGCAAATTGATGGACCCCCGAATTTCGGGTGCGGCAAGTGGGACCGGTGCAATGTTCTCGGGTTTCAGGATATCCTGAACACGTAAAATCGGCACACCAAACATTTGACTGTCGATGGTGAAGGTCACAAATTCTTGTTGGTTTTCAAGAGTCGCCACCTCTAATGAACCGGCGGCTTCAATTGCTTGTGCCATGGATAAACTCCCATAATGCCTTATTGATCACGCGTTAAGTCTACAATTTAAGGTTTTGCGTATACATTGATATTTTTCAAGCTTTAAATTTAGTCTATTGATAGAGCCTCAGCAAGATAGAAAGGCTTGTCGGCGAATAATATTCAAAATTTCCAAATCTGTAGTCTGGTTTTTCTTGAATCACCCAGTTGGATAATTTGATGGGGCTCATAGCCTGGAACTGAGAATGAATTACTGATTAACAGGGCGTTGCTTTTCATTTCCTGTCTGGCTTTGCCAAATAAATGTGGCATGGGTTCTGGCGACAGAAAACAATAAACCATATCAAACCGGGACAGATCATATTGCCAGAAATCCCCATAGTGGAAATCGAGGTTTTCAAGCGGCCAGAGTTTTTGCCGGAACCATGAAATAAAATAAGGCCCGGGGGCGTTTTCGACACCTATAAATGTGTTTTGCGGATTTGCTTTAGCCAGGTACCGCAAGGTTCCGCCGATACCGCTGCCCACATCAAGGAAAACAAGACCCGTTTGTGTGCCCAGTAACTGGTCAAGGGCCTGCCAGGTCGTTCTGTTGCTCAGATAGAGCGGCACTCTTTCGCCGCTTACGTTCCAGAAAACAGCCAGGCACAAGAAAAAGGCCACCAGGTAGCTCCACCCGGGTAAAGCCAGGCTGTTGGAGGCAAATAATGCCACCGGAAATACGGCATTGATGAACAACCACCAGACGGGCAACGCGAACAGGATAATACCGGCCATGGCCGCAAAAATTCCGAACAAAACCAAGGCAACCCACACACCGTGGGTGTAGAGGCTTAATGCAGGGATGAATATCCAACAGATCAATGTGCCCACAGCACCGATACATTGCGAAAACAGTGCCTTGGTGACGGGGCGATCTATCAACCTCTGGGACAAAGATCAAACTCCAATAATCAGGTCTATTCCATTAGCGAATAGATTTAATGTTTTGCATTATATTAATACCAGCATTGCATATTTTGGTAAGTTGTTTAAATTCCATAATGAAGATGTAAGTAATTATCCTCGTGGCTTCACAAAAATGATGCCACAGAGGGTGATTATGGTGTGTATGGATGTTTGTAAATCGGATTATTAAAGAATGATGTTTTTTGTTGGCCTGATTGTAGTCCTCACCACCGTTATAGGTTCATATAGTATTCACGGCGATCTGGGGATTTTGTGGCAACCCATCGAATTTGTTATCATCTTTGGCGGTGCCACGGGTGCTTTGTTGATCTCCGCCCCCATGCACGTTGTCAAAGCTGTCCTCAAAGGTATGGGGATGTCTATTACGGGGGCAAAATATAAAAATGAACATTATCTGGAATTGCTTGGTGTGCTGTTTGCCGTTTTCAAGCTGGCCAAAAGCAAGGGTGATCTGGCCCTGGAGTCCCATATTGAAAACCCCATGGAAAGCTCTCTGTTTGCCGAATACCCACTGTTTCAGGCCAACCATCATGCCCTTGATTTTTTCTGTGACTACCTGAGATTATTGACGATGGGTGCCAATAACCCGTTTGAGGTAGAAGCGGTCATGGATGTAGAGCTAGACCTGCATCATGATCACGATCACCTGGTTGCAGGAACCTTGGGGATGGTCGGTGAATCTTTCCCGGCTCTTGGTATTGTTGCCGCCGTTATGGGGGTTATCGTGACCATGGGCTCGATAACCGAACCACCGGAAATCCTGGGTGGACTGATCGGTGCCGCCCTGGTGGGTACGTTCTTTGGTATTTTGATGGCTTACGGTCTGGTATCTCCCATGGCCAAGGCACTGGACATTGCCCTGACTTCTGATGCGCAATATCTCAATTGCATCAAATCGGGTATCCTGGGCCACATGCAGGGGTATGCTCCGCAAATATCCGTGGAATTTGCCCGAAAAAGCCTGGATTCGAAAGTCCGACCCTCGTTCGCTGAACTGGAAGATATGTTATCGAATGTTCCGGCACCTGAAGCTGGTTAATAGCTCATAAGCCGTACCGGTCTACGGTTTAATTCTGGGAA
Organism: Alphaproteobacteria bacterium; assembly: GCA_024279135.1. Classification (GTDB taxonomy): domain Bacteria; phylum Pseudomonadota; class Alphaproteobacteria; order Rhodospirillales; family Casp-alpha2; genus JABJOR01. The sequence continues at coordinate 157,172 of JAJRRU010000022.1, read as the reverse complement.
ATTTTAAGAACTTTATGGCTAATCAACAATCAATCATTGTCGTTAAAAAGGGTAAAAAAGTCAGGCACGGTGCTCATGGCGGTGCCTGGAAAATCGCCTATGCGGATTTCGTGACGGCGATGATGGCTTTTTTCCTGTTGTTGTGGCTATTAAATTCCGTCACCCAGGAAGCCCTGGAAGGTATATCCAACTATTTTGCCCCGGTCTCGGTTTCGGCCAGCGACAGTGGCTCTGGTGGCGTGCTGGGCGGTCAGAGCCTGTCCGTTGATGGGGCTGGAACGTCGTCATCAACCCCACTGTCCCAAACCCTGGATCTGGCACCGCCCCGTGCGGGTAGTGGCGGTGACAGTCTTGAATCAGCGGAAGAGGTTACCGAACGTGAAGCCCGCGAAAAACTACAGGCCGTGGAACAGGCGCAGTTTGAAGAAGCCCAGAAAGCCATCAGCGATGCCATCGAAGAATCTCCGGAGCTGAAAAAGCTCGCCGATAGCCTGCAAATTGATAACACCCCCGATGGGTTGCGTATTCAGTTATTGGACATGGATAATTTTGCCATGTTCCACAGCGGTGGCTCTGAAATGCTGCCACAGACCCGTGAACTGATTGCCATGGTCAGCAAAATTATTCTGACCTTGCCCCAGGATCTGGCTATTTCCGGTCATACGGACTCGGTACCATTTGTGACCAGCACCGGATACGGCAACTGGGAGCTTTCTGCGGACCGGGCCAACTCGGCACGGCGCGAACTGGTCTTTAACCACATCCCAGAAGACCGCATCGCCCAGGTGGTTGGCAAAGCGGCAACAGACCCTTTCCTGCCCGAAGACCCGACAAATGCCAGCAACCGTCGCTTGAGCATTGTCCTGCTCAAAGGCACCGGTGAACCAGTCGCGGTGCCGGAAGATGCCGAAGAAAAAGAAGCCAAAGAAGATCCCGAGACCAAGTCTGCAATCTCAAACGGCAAGACAATCAATGGGTTAAAAAAACCATCCCAAAAATCGGAAACCGATTTCCTGACAAAGGAACCTGAAGTCGAAGAACCTGATGAACCCGAGTTCACTCTGCCTGGACTCGATAAAATTAAACAAAAGCAGCTTAAAACCAGTCAGTAAATAGCCTATATATAGGCTATGTATGGTATGTAACATTACGTAAGCCTGAATTGATCATAATGCGTCATCAACGCCAAAATAGTATTCATTATTTTTTTACTACGGCCCCCTTGCCGTGCCCGTATATGCCTGATCGATATGAACGCCGGGTGGTTTCTGAATTAATCGGAAGGGATGTTCTGGATTTTCATGATATGTTGTCCCTGACTGGATTCCGTCGCAGCCATTCGGTGATCTATGCACCTGCCTGTTCGGGGTGTCAGGCCTGTATCCCGATCAGGGTAAAGTGCCGCGATTATACGCCATCGCGAACCCAAAGCCGGATTGAGCGTATGAATTCGGATTTAAGCTGGCAGATCTGCGAACCGATTTCCACGGATGAACAGTATGCCTTGTTCTCCAGTTATCAGCATGTCCGTCACCCGAGCGGTGAAATGTCACGCATGAGCTTCGATGATTATCAATCTCTGGTCGAAGATACCCCGGTTGAAAGCTCGGTCTATGAATTCCGCAATGACCAGGGAACCCTGGAAGCCGTTTGTCTGGTTGACCGGATTTATCATGGGCTGTCGGCGGTCTACAGTTTTTACAATCCGGAACTTACCCGCCAGAGCCTGGGAACTTACATGGTGACATGGCTCATACGCAGGGCAAAGGAATTGGGGCTGGACTATGTTTATCTCGGGTTCTGGATCAAGGCCTGTAACAAAATGGCCTACAAATCCAGTTTTCGACCGGCCCAGATATATCATAACGGTCGCTGGGTCGACTGTGATGGAGACGCACCATTGGGGCGTGAGTAGCCCTGAACCAAGACCTGCGAAACTACTGTTTTTTATCACCGTCACCAAGCCGCAAGTGCCATAACAGGCTTATCATGACGCCCTTGATGTGGGGCAGTAACAACAGCATCAAAACGACCGACAAAGGCAGCAGAATGCTCAGGTGTACCAGGGTCGACGGGCTATACATATGTTCGGTTATCACGGCCAGGGTCACCACGATATGGCCGACCAGCAAAACCGTGAAATAAGTCGGTATATCGTCTGAACGGATATGGCCCAATTGTTCGTTGCACTGATTGCAGTTATCAACGGGTTTCAGGAATGCACGGTATAAAGCACCCTGGCCACACTTCGGGCATCGGCGTTTCAGGCCTCTCATCAAAACTGTTCGAAGCCGGTCTGGTGAAGGTGAATGATCGCTCATGTAAATCGGTTTACCTTTGGAAATCCTTTTGGCACACCCTGACCGGCCTGGGCGCGTTTGCCAACCCAGGAAGCGATATTTGTTTCCGAACGGATGCCGGAACCGGTTTGCCAGGTTAGCCCATTGGCCAGGGTTAGTGTTTTGATATCACGTAATGATCCGGAACTGTAGCGTTGCAAAATAACCCCTTTCCCCCGGCCCATGACGGGTAATTCCTGGAGGGAAAAAATCAGTAATTTGCGATTCTCGCCAAGCACCGCGATGCTGTCGGCGTCCGGCTCGACCGTGACACATAAACTGGCTTCTTCATTTGCCCCCAGATTGAGGACTTGTTTACCCGACTTGGTTTGGGCGACAGCCTCTCGCTCTTCGACGATGAAACCGCGCCCGGCGTCCGATGCCACAATCAGCCGGCGTTCCGGGTCATGGCGCATCATCATGATAATATCGTGGGCATTGCCCAATTCGATTTGCAGGCGGATGGGTTCACCATGTCCCCGACCGCCGGGCAGCCTGTCACATCCAAGGGTGTAGAACCGACCATTGGTCGCGAACAGCATCAGCTTGTCCGTGGTCTGGGTCTCGATCAGAAAGCGCGCCTTGTCGCCATCTTTATATTTCAGCTTGTCGTTTTCCAGACCATGGCCCTTGATGGCCCTGATCCAGCCTTTATCCGAACACACAATGGTAATGGGCTCGCGCTCGATGAAGGCTTCCAAAGGCACCACCACGGCTTTGGGTGGCTCGCCAATGGTGGTTCGGCGGGTGCCAAGTTGACTATCTTTGGCAAAGTGCTTTTTCATCTGGCTGATTTCACCGGCGATGGTCGCCCACCGCTTTGTTTCATCACCAAGCAGTTCCTGTAACCCCAGCCCTTCGGTGCTCAGATCATCGTGTTCGCCCTGTATGGTTATTTCCTCCAGCTTGCGCAATTGACGCAGCCGCATATTGAGGATTGCCTCGACCTGAATATCGTTCAGCTTGAACGTGGCCATCATGACGGATTTCGGCTCGTCTTCTTCGCGAATAATCCGGATAACCTCATCCAGGTTAAGGTACGCTTTCAAAAAACCTTCAAGTATTTCAAGCCGTTTTTCGATTTTATTAAGGCGATAGTTTGATTTTCTGACAAGTACCTCGTGACGGTGTTCCAGGAATGCCAGCAGGGCTTCACGCAGGTTCATTACCCGTGGAACGGTATGGGCATCCAGCACATTCAGGTTCAGGCTGATGCGGTTCTCCAGATCGGTTTGCAAGAATAGTTGTTCCATCAGTGTGGCGGCTTCGATGGTCCGGCTTTTCGGTTCCAGGATTACCCGCACATCGGTGGTCGACTCGTCACGAATATCGGCCAGAAATGGCAGTTTTTTCAGCTCCATCATTTCGGCGATCTTTTCGATCAACCGGGCTTTCTGGACTTGATAGGGAATTTCGGTAATAACGATCTGATACTGGCCCCGGCCCAGGTCTTCGGTTTCCCAACGGGCACGAAGACGAAAACTGCCCCGCCCGGTGCGATAGGATTCAACGATAGACGCCCTGGATTCTATGAGAATACCGCCGGTGGGGAAATCCGGGCCGGGCACCAGATCGACCAGTTTATCGAAGGTGGCATTGGGAAATTTTATCAAATGCGATAGCGCGTCGGCCAGCTCGACGATGTTGTGGGGCGGAATGCTGGTGGCCATGCCCACGGCAATACCATTAGCCCCATTGGCCAGTAAATTGGGGAAACAGGACGGCAGCACGACGGGCTCAGATTCCTCACCGTCATAGGTCTCACGGAAATCCACGGCATCTTCATCAATGCCGTCAAGCAACATCCAGGCCACGTCTGTCAGACGGGATTCCGTATACCGCATGGCCGCGGCATTATCACCATCGATATTACCGAAGTTGCCCTGCCCGTCCACCAGTGGATAACGCACGGCAAACTCCTGGGCCAGGCGGACCAGCGCTTCGTACACCGATGCGTCACCATGGGGGTGATATTTGCCGATCACATCACCGATCACCCGGGCGCATTTTTTGTAGCCGGACTTCGGGTCCAGCTTCAATTGCTGCATGGCATAAAGCAGACGCCGGTGAACGGGCTTCAGTCCATCGCGTACATCGGGCAGTGAGCGCGACATGATTGTCGACAAGGCATAGGCCAGATAACGTTCGCCCAGGGCATCGGCCAGCGGGGTTTCGAGAATATTTTCGCTATAGGCGGGTGATTTGCTCATGGTAATATCCGGTTGTTCAGGGCTAGATAATGTATCGCCCGGACCTACAGGGTCAACAAGGCTCATTAAGCTAAATTTTACAGGGTATTAGCCCGTCATGGAAGTCTGGTTGTTCAGGGCCTGGACGAATCGGCTGCGCGAGTCGGGTTGATTACGGCCGTTCTCGTGGTAGGCGTGGCGATTGAGAAAAAAACCGGTCAGGCGCAACCCGGCGACAATGTCACTGATTTCAGTGGCGCGCAGCGATGGTTCCAGCAAAAATCCCGGCAGGGGCAACAAGCGGTCTTTGTAAGCCATCCCGGCTTGCGATGACACGGCACGGCCGGATTTAGGCGAAATATAAATCAGGTCATCGGTGGCCCCGGTTGCCGCACATTCACTGAGATCCAGACCAAACCCCAGATCACCGAGCAGGCCGACCTCCCACTTCACATAAAGGGTCGGCCACTCCTCGTGGGGCAGGTTTTCCAGTAAAACCAGCAAACCATCATAAACACCGGGGTGGGGTTCTCGTTCCGGCAGCACCGTGGCACACACCGCGCACGCCGAACTCAATGCCATCAGGCGCAAGGGCTCATCCAGAACCTCGGCGGCAAGGGCGCGTACCATTTCACAAGTAAATGTGCCCAGATGTTCGGGCAGTCTGGCACGCCAGCGAGCATGAAGCAGATTGCCCGGTTGCAAGATACCCCGCTTGGACTTGCTGGCCCCGCCGCGCACCAACCCGGCATAACGGCCTTGCTCACGGCTCAAAAGCGAGGCAATCACAGATGTTTCGCCATGACGGCGCACGGAGACTACCAGGGCTTCGTCATTCCATTCCATAACACACGCTCTTTAAGTGTCCAGTTATGTGTCTAGGCGTTAAAATCCAGGCCCCAGTCACGGTAGCGCTCCGGATCATCGCCCCATTTCTCACGGACTTTGACGAACAGCATCACATGGACCTTCTGGTCCAGGATATGTTCCAGTTGGGCGCGTGATTTGGCACCAATAGATTTAATGCGCGCACCACCTTTTCCCAACACGATGGCTTTTTGTGATGATCGTTCCACATAAATAATCTGATTGATGGCCACACTGCCGTCTTTTTTTTCTTCCCACGACTCGGTTTCGATGGTGGTGGCATAGGGCAGTTCCTGTTGCAGTTGCAGGAAAAGCTGTTCCCGGGTAATTTCGGCTGCCAACAGGCGGGCCGGCATGTCGCTGATCTGGTCCTCAGGGAACAACCACGGCCCGGCTGGCATGGCTTGCGCAAGATCAGACAACAATTCATCCACACCGTCACCCTTAAGCGCCGAAATCATGTAAGTCTCGGGGAAGACACCCTCTGTGTGCAGTTTCGCGGTCAGTTCGAGCAATGTTTCCTTGGCCACCTGATCGATCTTGTTGAGAACCAGAATAGCCTGTAGCTGTTTCTTTTTCAGCCCTGCCACAATGGTCCGGGTATCCTTGTCATAGCCGCGCTGACAGTCAACGATCAAAATCACCAGATCGGCGTCACTGGCCCCGCCCCAGGCGGCGGCCACCATGGCCCGGTCCAGCCGTCGACGGGGCTCGAATATGCCCGGCGTGTCGATGAATATCAACTGGGTCTGATTGTGCATCATAATGCCCAGAACCCGTGTACGGGTGGTCTGGACCTTGGGTGTCACGATAGAAACCTTGGTGCCCACGGCCCGATTGATAAAGGTCGACTTACCAGCGTTGGGAGCACCCAGCACGGCAATGAAACCGGCACTGGGTTGGCTGTCGGTGTCTTCGGAGTCTGTGGTTGTCGTAGGGATATGATCGGTCATAGGGATATCAGTCTTTGTTCGAGGTGTTTTGGGTTTGGATGTAGTCTAGCATAACCTGGGCGGCGGATTGCTCGGCCTTGCGTTTCGATAGTCCGGTGGCAGATTGGCGGGGCAGATCGCAGATGGTCACACTGATTTCAAATTCCGGCGCATGTGATGGTCCAGACTGGGCGACGACCGCATAGACAGGCAGGCCGAATTCTCGTGCCTGTGACCATTCCTGAAGGGATGTCTTGGCATCTTTTGGCGGTGTGGGGTCTTCGCGCAGTATATGCTCCCAATGGTTATGGATGAATTTTTGTACAGGTTTCAGGCCACCATCAAGGAATATTGCCGCGATTAAGGCTTCGCAGGCATCGGCCAGAATGGTCGGATTTTTGCGCCCGCCTGTATCACTCTCGCTACGCGACAGGATCAGGCTGGCCCCCAATTCCAGGGCGATGGCAACACGCGCCAGGGTTTCCATGCGTACCAGAGCCGTTAAACGGCGTGATAAAAGCCCTTCGTCCTCATGGGGAAAGCGCCTGTAGAGCAGCTCGGCGATGACCAGACCGAGAATCCTGTCACCCAGGAATTCCAGCCGCTCGTTGGACGTGATCCTGGCGTCGGCTGACGATGGAGACGCCACGCGGCTGGCATGGGTCATGGCCTGGTGGAGTATGTCTTTGTCCTTGAAACAATAACCGATGTTGTTTTCAAGCGTCGCGGGCATGGTATTGCACCTTGATCGTATTATCGGATCGTCTGAAAGAAACGGTCCAGTCGCAGGGTATCCGGCCATTTCCAGAATTCCCAGGCGCTGCTGCCATTAATCGAGAAAAAGATGAACTTTGCCTTGCCGACCAGATTTTCCACCGGGATGTAACCCACATCACTGAGAAAACGACTGTCGCGGGAACGATCCCGGTTATCGCCCATGGCAAAATAATGACCGGCGGGAACCTTATATACGGGGGTATTATCAAACATCTGGGTATCGCTGATTTCCAGAATTTCGTGGTTTATACCATTGGGCAGGGTTTCCTGAAAGCGGGGGGATCGTCGATAGGTAGTATTTCCAGGTTGTTCGTTAATGAAATCGTCCATCTGGGTGCGCACAACCGGTTTGCCATTGATATGCACGATGCCACGGATGACCTGAATGGTATCACCCGGCAGACCCATGATACGCTTGATATAATCGGTTTTATTATCCGACGGTAATTTAAAAACCGCCACATCGCCACGTTCGGGCTCGGTAAACATGATGCGACCATCGATCAGCGGCAAGCTGAAAGGTAAGGAATGTTTGCTGTAACCATAAGAAAATTTGGATACGAACAGGTAATCACCGATCAATAAAGTGGGGATCATGGAGCCGGATGGAATATTGAACGGCTCATACCCAAAGGTACGCACGAACAACGCAATCAGCACCGCGTAGGTTACGGTACGGATCATCTCCATCATTTCACTGGATTTGTTATGTTTCATAAATGTTTAAATCACTGAATTCGTGTGGATATTACAAGACCAGAAGAGATATGGACGTGCTCGAGCCCCGGAGTCAAGAATGATCTCCGCCACGCTCTGTCGCCGGGAGTGCAGAAATGATCACAATAGCATGAGCCATGGGTTCTTCATCGGTCAGGGAGATGTTGATCTGGGGCATCATGCCAGCCGGTGTCAGCTCGTTCAGACGTTTCAGGGCACCGTTTTTCAAGGTCAGCTCCGGTTTGCCGAGCGGGTCATTGCCGAGCACGATATCAATCCAGAAAACCCCTTTGCGGAAGCCTGTCCCCAAGGCCTTGGCACAGGCCTCTTTGGCGGCAAATCGCAGGGCATATCCGGAAGCGCGTTTGTTGGGGCGACGTTCGACTGCCTGTTGCTCGGATTGCTCATAAAGCCTGTTAATAAACCGCTCACCGTAGGTTTCCAGGGTTCTGGCTATGCGTGTTGCATCACATAAATCCGTCCCGAGTCCGATAATCATGCAGGCATCCTTATTTTGTGGTGTCTGTTGTTTTGGATGTATTTTTCATTTCTGTCGTTTGCTGCAAACGTCGATTACGGGCGTGCTGATATCCTTGAATAGCTTTTGCCAAAGGAAAATAAAACACCAACCAGATGATAATCGCCGTTGGAATGCTGCTGATGAACATGGGCCAGACAACCGGGGTTACCACCTCCACCAAGGTTTCAAAATCATAACGCAACACGGCTTCACCGAGTTGGTTAAATGTGGCGTGAAAATCAGGATGCTTTATCACGTCACCTTTACCATTGCTCAATAACCATAATCCCGATTCGTGTAACCAAACCCAGATAAACGGGAATGTCCATGGGTTGCCCACAACAGTACCAATAGCCGAAGCCAGAATATTCCCCCGCATGAGCCATGCCAGAATGGCCGAAATGACAATATGGAAACCGACAAATGGGGTAAATGATATAGCCGCCCCACAGGCAAACCCCGCCGCGATGGAATATGACGAACCCGGCATTCGGGTCAAGCGGTGGACAAGATACCGGGATGATCTTTTCCAGCCGCTGCGCGGCCAGACCCAGCTCTTTAAGCGAGACAGAAAATTATCTTTTTGTCGTTGACTAAACACCACTAGTTTACCCTCCCCTCGCCCGCTCGATGGTATTGACACAAGGCGAGGCACGCAGGGCTGCTATGATATCAGTCAAATGGCGAACATCCTGAACTTCAATATCGAGCAGTATGTCGAAGAAGTCATTGGAGCGTGTCACGATCTTCAGATTGGAAATATTGCCTTCATGGCGGGCAATGACAGTCGACAAGTCGCCCAGACTGCCCGGTGAATTGAGCACCGTGATAAGAACCCGTCCCACATGGCTTTCTTCATTGTTTTTCACATCCCACGATAAATCGATCCAGCGTTCCGGGGTATCCTGGAAAGTACGAAGCATATCACAATCGATGGTATGGATTGTAACCCCCTTGCCAGTGGTAATAATACCGATAATCCGGTCGCCCGGCAGCGCGTGACAACAACCGGCGAAATGCATGGCCATTCCAGGGATCAGACCTTTTATGGGAATGCCCGGTCCTTCGGCCTGTTTCTTGCGACGCGCACGACTGAGGACGGTAACTTTATCATCCGCAGATTTTTTTTCCCGGTTTTTCTTAACCGCCGGATAGACGGCCTCCAACACATCGCGTGCACTGAGGTGCCCCGCACCGACCTGGCTGATCAGATCACCGGTCTCATTGAATTTGTAACGCTTGAGGATGCCCGACAGCCCCTTGTCGGTCAGTTTATAATCTTCATCCTCGAAAGCATGTTTCAAGATCGAACGACCCAGCTTGATATATTCGTCACGCTCCTGCTGGCGGACAAAGCGGCGGATGTGGGCGCGCGCCTTGGCCGTGACCACAAAGCGTTCCCATGTTGGCGACGGGGTTTGTGCCTTGGATGTGAGAACCTCGACCTGATCACCGTTTCGCAGTTGGGTGCGCAAAGGCATCATGCGACCGTTAATTTTAGCCCCCACACACCGATCGCCAATTTCAGAGTGCACCTGATAGCCGAAATCTACCGGTGTGGAACCTTTGGGCAGATTTATCAAATCACCGCGTGGGGTGAAGCAGAATACCTGGTCCTGATACATTTCAAGGTGGGTGTGCTCGAGGAATTCTTCCGGTCCTTGTGCTTGATCTAAAATATCAAGAAGTTGATGTAACCATCTGTATTGATTACCTTCAGTGCTGCCGTACCCTTGTTTGTATTGCCAATGTGCGGCGACTCCGCGATCGGCGACTTCGTGCATATCCTGGGTTCGTATCTGGATTTCGATACGGTGGCGTTGAGGCCCGAGAATGCCCGTATGTAAGGACCGGTAGCCATTGGGTTTGGGAATAGAGATGTAATCCTTGAAACGGCCCGGTATCATGCGGTAGGCGGCATGGATTATGCCCAGGGATTGATAACATTGTTCCTGATCGTCAACCACCGTGCGAAAAGCCATGATATCGCATAATTGTTCGAAGCTGACATCCTGGGTCTGCATCTTTCGCCAGATTGAATAAGGCGATTTTTCCCGGCCAGAAATTTTCGCCGTGATGCCATTATTCTGCAAGGTTACTTCCAACTCGTCGATGATATCGGCGATCATGTCGCTGCCCTGTTTGCGCAGGAAATCGAGGCGTTTGATAATCGAGCCCCGGGCATCGGGATTGATTTCTTGAAAAGCCAGGTCTTCCAGCTCCCCCTGCAAGTCATGCATCCCGATACGTTCTGCCAGCGGAACATAGATATCCATGGTTTCCCTGGCGATGCGGGTACGTTTTTCCGGCAATTTTATGAACTGCAGGGTCCGCATATTATGCAGGCGGTCGGCCAGCTTAACCAGTAACACACGAATATCTTCGGACATGGCAAGCACCAGCTTGCGAAAGTTTTCGGCCTGGTTTGCCTGATCAGACTGGAATTCTATGCGGGTCAGTTTTGTAACGCCGTCGACCAGCCGGGCGACTTCATCGCCAAAATGTTTAGCAATGTCTTCTTTGGTTACCGGTGTATCTTCGATGGTATCGTGCAATAATGCCGTAATGATAGAGTTGGTATCCAGGCGGTAATTGGTCAGGATGCCGGCAACTTCCAGCGGGTGTGAAAAATACGGATCGCCGGAAGCCCTTTTTTGTTGGCCATGGGCCTTGATGGCATAGACATAGGCGTGGTTCAGTGCATCCTCATTTGCGAGAGGATCGTAGGATTTTACCCGTTCCACCAATTCAAATTGACGCATCATTGCCGTAACAGCCTTCGCTCATATTTTCAGTATCTATATAATATCATAAGTCCATGATAATCGGAGTGCAGCCTTAAACATTGATTTTTCAATAATAAATTAACCAAAACATGAACCCTAATGTCTTAAAGATTAATAGGTTTTAATAAAACAAGCCCCGCGATCCAAGATGCGGGGCTTGTTCAATAGGTATACCAGCGTGATGTTAGCTGGCAAAGACATCGCCATTATTGTCCAGAGCGGCAACATCGTCTTCGAAGTTAATAGAGGAGTCCATGCCGGTGTCCTTGGAAACGCTTTCATCAGCGACGAAACCGCCGCCGGATTCCTGCTGAATCGCCAGAACGTCGAGATTGTCCTCTTCCGGTTCATCGGCTTCAACATAGCGCTGCAGATTCTTGATGACGTTTTCTTCAAGTTCATCGATAGAAATGGATAATTCGGCAATTTCTCGCAAGGCAACGACGGGGTTTTTGTCGTTGTCACGCTCGATAGTTATGGCCGCCCCGGCAGAAACACTGCGCGCACGTTGCGCGGCAAGCAATACCAGGCGGAAACGATTAGGAATTTGAACAATACAATCTTCAACGGTAACGCGGGCCATATTTTTAAAACTCCACGATTATTGCGTACAGTATGGGGAAGGCCGCAGAATATAGAGAGCTTTGGCAAAATGGCAAGACCAACAATGCCCAGATACCGGATTTTTTTTAGATTTAGGCCGTTCCTAAGGCTTAGGGGCTGGCCATTCTGTCGCAAAGGCACCCGTGGCATCCTTCATAACGCGAATTTCCTGGCCGACTGGTAAATCGGCAAGCAGGCATGAAACGGTTTGTTTGCTCACGGGGTGACACCAGTCCGGTGCAATTTGGGCCAGGGGAATAAGCACAAATGCCCGCTGATGAAGCCGGGGGTGTGGTATAATCAGTTTTTGATTCTGGACCTGTCTTTCATGATAGGCAACCAAATCCAGATCCAGGGTTCGCGGCGCATTGGTAACGGACCTGACGCGACCAAACTCAGCTTCGATGGACAACAGGATGTCCAGCAATGCTTCGGGTTCCAGTTCCGTGTGAACGGCGATCACACCATTTACGTACCACGGCTGGCCTTCTCGCGGTTCGCTCAATACTGGCGCGCTTTCATACCACGGCGAACAATGAACGATCTGCACCCCCATGTCCGTCAATCTGGACAATGCAGCACCACAGGTGCGTCTGGGCAGGCCATAGTCAGGATGTGAGAGATTAGCCCCGATTCCAATAATAATCATGATCAATTCATATGTTGCCAGGAAATATTATCTACTTACCCTATTGAAATAGAAACAACCATTCATCACATCTCAATTGTAATTATATATCAAGAAACAAATATGTGTATATATTCTAAATAGAATACAAATTGTAGCTTAATCATTCTGAAATCACAAATTGACAGCTCAAATCAATAAAATTTGATAGACATTAATGCGTTGCTCTGCACCTTAGTATTCATCGATATACAGTTTTAATTATAATTATCGTATTATTATTCTAGAATACATCCATTGCTATTAATAATTGCTTGAAAAGCAATAAATAAATCGTTAAATTTAATTTTTAAAATTGACAATCGTGCCAAATGAAGCAACTCTAAGTCAATCACGTAAAGGTGATTAATAGTTACAAATATTTTACTATAAAACAGTATATAAAAAATATTAATAATATAAGAAAAATTTATGACTTGTTGTTAACTGTTACTTAAAATTGTAAATATAGGGAAATTAACTCATTATGAATTTAAATATTAAACAACGCCTCATTGCAGGCTTCTCTATTGTTGTATTAATACTGGCTTTCGCTGTTATGACGACTATATGGGAAGTAGAAGGAATAAACGATGATTCACAAAAAATCATCAAACTACGCATCCCGACATCCCAGGCCAGTTCGAATTTGTTAACCCAAATCCAGGCATCGCTGGCAACCCTTCGTGGCTGGATGTTGACAGGCAATGAGTCATTCATTTCAGGCAGGAATACTGTTTGGGTCAACATAGAAAAGAACGTGCTTGATATAGATAATTTATCCCAAAGCTGGACAAATCCCGATAATGTAAAAGTATGGTCAGAGTTCAAATCCATTCTGGCAGAATTCCAGGCCGCACAGGATTCGGTTGAAGGCATTGCGAATTCCATCGATGAGCAACCGGCCACGAAAATGCTGATTACTGATGCCGCCCCTCTGGCAGGCACGATGGTCAGAGAAATTACAAATATGATTGATATGGAGATGGTGATTGATGCAACCAATGAACGCCGCCAGGTTCTCGGTTCCATGGCAGATGTCAGGGGAACCCTGGGTCTCAGTCTGGCCAATATCCGCGCTTATTTGTTAACCGGCGACAGCAAATTTACCGATAAGTTCAAGACCCTTTGGGCCAAAAACGAAAGACGCTTTGCCGATCTCACATCAATGTCTTATTTGTTGACGGTTGATCAGCGCAAGTCTTTTGACAGCTTCGCGTCAAATCGTGAGTTGTTCAGCCCCATGCCGGAAATAATGTTTAATATTCGCGGGTCCAAAAAATGGAATATGGCTAATTACACCCTGATCACCGAAGCGGCTCCACGGGCCGGTAAATTGCTGACCATTTTGCTCGGTGCAAAGGATAACAGCGGCATTCGCCAAGGCGGCATGGTCCAAAATCAGATAATGCTATTAAATAATGACGCCAATGAACAAGAAGAATCAATTTCTCGTCTGTTGTCAGCACAATGGATTGTTCTTGCTCTGGGTATCATTCTTGGGGGTGTCATCGCTTTCCTGACCGCCCGCTCCATTGTTAATCCTATCAATGACATGACGGGTGCCATGAAAGAATTGGCCGGTGGCAACAATGATGTCGACGTACCGGCTCTCGATAAAAAGGATGAAATTGGACAAATGGCCCAGGCCGTCCTGGTTTTCAAAGAGGCCGGTATCGAGAACATACGCCTGTCCGCCGAAAGCAAAAAACAGCGTGCTGAACAGGAAAAAAGAGCAGAAGAACGACGTCAGGCAGAAGAAACTGCTCGTTCGGAGAAAGAAGCTGAAGAACGTCAAGAACGGGAAGGAAATGAAGCCAAACTTAAATTCCTGACCGATGTAACCGGTGAATTTGAAATCAATATCGCCGATATCGTTTCCGCAGTTTCCGGCGCAGCTTCTCAACTGCAAAGCTCATCCAATACACTGTCGATTACGGCTGATCGTTCCAATACTCAATCATTAACCGTAGCTTCGGCTTCAGAAGAAGCCAGCACCAACGTACAGACGGTTGCCGCTGCTGCGGAGGAACTGTCGGCATCCATTACGGAGATCAGCCGACAGGTTGCTGAATCTTCTTTGATGACAACCGAAGCCGTCAAGGAAGCCCAAACCAGTCATGAAACGGTACAAGGGCTGGTCGCCTCTGCCAAACAAATTGGTGAAGTCGTCGAATTAATCACCGATATAGCAGAACAGACCAATCTGCTGGCCCTGAACGCCACCATTGAGGCAGCCCGAGCCGGTGATGCGGGCAAAGGCTTTGCGGTGGTTGCTTCAGAGGTAAAAAATCTGGCAAACCAGACGGCCAGAGCAACTGAACAGATCAGTGAACAGATCACGGCAATCCAGACCGCAACGGAAAGTGCGGCAACCTCCATCGAAGGCATCACCAATACCATCTCTAAAGTGGATGATATTGCCACAACAATCGCCAGTGCGGTGGAGGAACAGTCTTCAGCAACCCAGGAAATTGCCCGAAATGTGGAACAGGCCGCCGCCGGAACAACCGAAGTTTCGAGCAATATTGCCAGTGTAACTGAGGCCGCCGGAGAAACCGGTGAAGCGGCGACAGAAATCCAGGGTGCCGCTAAAAACCTCAGTGTACAATCGGATGCATTAAAAGACGAAGTTGATGTATTCCTGGGCAAAATAAGAACCGCATCCTAGACATATCCCCCGCTAGTTACCGTGCCGCCATAATGACCCATTGGTTAACATTATGGCGGCACCAATCTGGATATCGGCAAATTTATCCCTTGCTGTCTGACACAGGTTTGCCTATTCATTGACAGGCATAATATAATCCACAC
Source organism: Alphaproteobacteria bacterium (assembly GCA_024279135.1). GTDB lineage: Bacteria > Pseudomonadota > Alphaproteobacteria > Rhodospirillales > Casp-alpha2 > JABJOR01. The sequence goes on along the minus strand of JAJRRU010000022.1, from coordinate 141,961 downwards.
TGCATTAATATTATTTCGGGACCTGATTATGAGAATCAGCAAAGGTGAACGCGTCGTATTGTTTATCGATGGCTCCAATCTGTATGCCGCGGCGCGTGGGCTGGGATATGATATCGACTACAAGAAGCTGTTAAATACCTTTTCCAACAACGGAAGTCTGGTACGGGCCTTTTATTACACGGCTGTTATCGAAGATCATGAATATTCACCGCTCCGGCCACTGGTCGATTGGCTTGCCTACAACGGTTATACCATGGTGACAAAACCTACCAAGGAATTTACCGATCCCGAAGGTCGGCGGAAAATCAAGGGCAATATGGATATCGAGCTGGCCGTTGATTTGATGGAGATGGCCGATCACATCGATCACGCCATCATTTTCTCCGGTGATGGAGATTTTCGGCGGTTAGTGGAGGCCGTGCAACGTAAAGGCGTAAAAGTCAGTGTCGTCAGCACCTTGCGTTCGACCCCGCCAATGATCGCCGACGAATTGCGCCGTCAGGCCGATCAATTCATTGATCTGGCAGATTTGCGCAGTCAAATTGAACGCAGCGTTCACCATGACAATGGCGAGCATGCTAAATCAAATGATAACCTTACCCATAAACATGTGCAAAACATCAATAATTGAAGTCCCGGCGCCCGACTGCACGATCTGTCCCCGTCTGGTTCAGTTCCGAAAGCAAAACATCGCCGCCTTCCCGGAATTCTTCAATGGGCCGGTTCCATCCTTCGGTGACCGGCCGGACAATGTTCGATTATTGATTGTCGGCATGGCACCCGGTTTGCGCGGCGCAAATTGCACCGGCAGACCGTTCACCGGGGACTTTGCCGGGGATTTGCTCTACCAGACCCTGATAGAGCATGGCTTGGCATCGGGGTCATATGACAAACACGCCGAAGACGGACTGAGACTGCATAACTGTCTGATTACAAATGCGGTCAAGTGTGTGCCGCCCAAAAACAAATTAACCGGGGCCGAGGTGAATGCCTGCAACCGATTCATAGCCTCGGAAATCCGATCCTATAAAAACCTGCGCTGCATTATGGCCCTGGGTGTGTTATCCCATGGCGCAATTTTAAAGGCATTGGGCGAAAAGAAATCAGCTTTTAAATTCGGCCATAATGTACACCACACCCTGTCGGGTGGTCTGGTGCTGGTCGATAGTTACCATTGCTCACGCTACAATACCAATACCGGACGCCTGACACCGGGCATGTTCAACGATGTGTTTGAAGCCATCGGACCATTGCTGGATTAATCGGCCTGGTTGTCGGGGTCCATCATACGGTGCATGTGCACGATTACATATTTCATGTGGGCGTCATCAAGATACCCCTGGGTGGCTGAACGCCAGGCTTTTTTTGCAGTCGCGTAATCAGGAAAAATTCCGATAATATCGAGATTCTCTGTGTCTTGAAAATCCAGTGTCTGGGGGTCATCAAGATGCCCGCCGAAAACCAGATGCAATAGTGGCTTGCTCATTTTATCCTCACTCGTTTGATAGTTTTAGCGTGGCTTATCCGCGATTACGCAACAAGCGTGCTTTGTCACGTTTCCAATCGCGGTCTTTCGTGGCTGCGCGTTTATCGGCTTTCTGTTTACCCTGTGCAAGGGCCAGTTCGACCTTGGCGATGCCACGGTCATTAAAATAGATGGAAAGTGGCACCACCGACATGCCCTTGCGTTTGATGGCCATGCTCATGGTGGCTATTTCACGTTTTTTCAGGAGCATTTTACGCACAGCCCGGGGTTCATGACTAAAATGGCTTGAGGCGGTATATTCGGGAATATGAACATTATACAGGAACATTTCGCCGCCGGTTTCTCCGGCAAATGCCTCGGCCAGCGAACAATGCCCGGCCCGCAAGGATTTTACCTCGCTGCCCTTCAGGATAATACCGGCTTCCACAGTGCTAATGATGGTGTAATCATGCCGCGCCCGACGGTTTTTAGCGACCACATTTCCAAGCGGGTCCTTTTTTTTCTTCTTTGCCATAAAATATTGCCATCGATGCCGTTAGTTAAGCACGCCAACACGACGCAGGGCGGTTTCGACCTGAGATGTGCTGTCAGCGGAAATATCGCATAGGGGCAGGCGCAGTTCCCCGGTGCACTTGCCGAGCAACATGGCCGCATACTTGACCGGGCCGGGGCTGCTCTCACAGAACATGGCATCGTGTAACGGGGTCAGGGTATCCTGAATTTTCATGGCCGTCGCGAAATCATTCTCGCGCCAGGCACGCTGCATTTGCGAACACAGTCGCGGTGCCACATTGGCAGACACCGAAATACTACCCTGCCCGCCTGCGGCCAGGTACGATACCGCCGTAGCATCCTCGCCGGTCAACAGACAGAAATTCCCTTTGATAGCTGCCCGGGTCAGCAAGGGTCTGGCCAGATCGGCCGTGGCGTCCTTGACACCGATAATATTGGGTAATTTTGCCAGACGTGCCATGGTCGCCACAGACATATCGATGACGCTGCGCCCCGGTACGTTATAGATGATAATCGGCATATCGATGGCATCGTGGACGGCCTTGAAATGCTGATACTGGCCTTCCTGGGTGGGTTTGTTGTAATAGGGCGTAACCACGAGGGCGGCATCGGCACCGGCCTTTTTGGCGTGCAGGCCAAATGAGATGGTCTCGTGAGTGGAATTATGTCCGATGCCGGCAATAACGGGAACCTTGCCAGCGGCGGCTTCGATGCAAAGCTCAGTGACGTGCATATGTTCTTCATAAGTCAACGTGGGCGACTCTCCCGTTGTGCCACACGGAACAAGCCCGTCCGACCCTTCGGCAATCTGCCACTCGACAAATGACTGGAAGGCGCGGTCATCGACTTTATCATCTTTCAATGGTGTGATGAGTGCCGGAAAAGACCCCTGAAACATTTTGTACTCCCTTGATACGCCCAATTGGGCAAGGTGGGCAGATTACCGCGTCTATATTGTTTCCCGCAAGTCCATGATTGGTATTAATCCCCGATAAATGTAAAATACCGTCCATATAGTGGTTTTCTTAAACTTCATGATTTATTGCAGTAAGACATGATAACATTAAATGTGATTTCCAGATGAGATACCCCCCGACTTTATACCGATATGGTTTCGGGCTGATTTCGGTGATCGTGTTGTATTGCATGTTGGCAATAACGCCTTTGCAAGCCGCCCCCCAGAGTGCCCAGGATATCAAATATGCTAAATCAGCCATGACGGCTGTGCAGGCGAAAAAAGCCCAGCCCCTCCGCCGATCCATCAAAAAAATCCATGATCCGCTGCTCGGCAAGCTCATGCGGTGGTTTTTGTATACCGAAATACAAAATGGCGCATCATTTCAGGAAATCAGCACCTTCATTAAAGACAACGGTGGCTGGCCGCGCATGGATACCTTGCTGGCAAATGCAGAAAACGCCATGAAGCCGAGCATGTCCGCCCGGGATGTCCTGCGCTGGTTCGAGGCCTACCCTCCCCTGACCACCCAGGGCCAGGTTCGTTTCGCGGCGGCCCTGTTAAAGCTGGAACGCAGGGATGAAGCCGTCACCATGCTGCGCCGGGCCTGGGTAGAGGGAAAGTTCAACAAGTCTCAGGAAAAACAATTTTACAAACTCTATCGACGGTATCTTACCAAATTTGACCATGAAGCTCGCCTCGACCGGTTGTTGTGGGAAGGCCGTTATTGGCCATCACGCAGGATGTTCTGGAAAGTCAATGAAGATCAGCGCCGCCTGGCCACCGCCCGATTCCAGTTGCGCAATATGCAGGGCAATGTGGACGCCGCCATCAAGGCGGTGCCCGACGGCCTGAAAAACCATCCGGGCCTGATTTACGAGCGTCTGCGCTGGCGCCGCATCAAGAACAAGGATAAATCAGCCCTGGAATTGCTGATCAATTTACCGACGGACCTGCCCTACGCTAAAAAGTGGTATATCGAGCGGGAAATACTGGCCCGACGGGCCTTGAAGAATGGTTTTATCACCCAAGCCTACCGTATTGTATCCAATCATGGTGTCTCCAAAGCATCTACTGCGGCCTATGCAGACGCAGAATGGCTTTCCGGCTGGATCGCCATGCGTTTTCTTGGTGAAGCCGAATGGGGTTATCGTCATTTTGTCAATATGGTTGGAAACGTCCGTTATCCCATATCCCTGGCCCGTGGCGCATACTGGGCTGGTCGGGCCGCCAGCATGCTCAATCAAACTGAACAAGCCGAACAATGGTACCGTTCAGCGGCAGCCCATGCGACGACCTATTACGGCCAGTTGGCTGCCTTGCAGATAGACACCCGAAAAAATGTTATGTTACCGCTCAGTATGCCGGTCAAAAACATTGAAACGATCACCCGGTTCAGGGCCCACGAATTAACCCGCGCAGCAGAAACCCTGGTCGCAATTGATGCCGCAGACTGGCTGCGCAGTATCATTGTGAAACTGCAAAGCGTGGAGGATACGGTATTGTGGAAAACCCAGACGGCTGACTTTGCCCGCAGCCTGGGGCGACCCGATCTGGGCATTAAAGTAGCCAAATTCGCCGTACGGGAAGCCTTGGGGATGATATCGGCGGGATACCCGGTGCTTGATCTGCCCCCGATTCCGAAGAAAAACCGTGGTGTTAAACTGGAACGCGCACTGGTGCTGGCGCTGATCCGTCAGGAAAGCGCCTTTTATGCCCAGGCCCACAGCGGTGCCGGTGCACGCGGGCTGATGCAGCTCATGCCAAGAACAGCCAAACGGGTCGCCCGGCAGGTCGGGCTTAAATACTCCAAATCCAGGCTGCTCAGTGATGGCACCTATAATCTGAAAATCGGCCAAAGCTACCTTTCCCAAATGGTCAAGAATTTTGACGGATCCTATATTCTGGCCCTTGCGGCCTATAACGCCGGGCCGAGCCGGGCCAAACGATGGGTCAGACTAAACGGTCATCCCCGGGATGTGGATGTGGATGCCATTGACTGGGTTGAACTGATCCCGTTTAGTGAAACACGTAACTATGTCCAGCGCATCCTGGAAGGGGTGCAGGTTTACCGCGCATTATTAAGCAAAACAAATGTCGCCCTGCAATTGGACGAAGATCTGGTGCGCTGATGGGCGCAACAATGGATAAACTGCCCTACCGTGAACACATTATTTACAGCGCAGATGCCCTGTCACTCTATGTTCGCGACTATCGGATTACCGCAGATTCAGACCAGATCGGTGTGGTGTTATGCCTCGGCGGGCTGACCAGAAACAGCAAGGATTTCCACCGGCTGGCCCTGCGATTACAAGCCAACGGATACCGGGTTATCTGCCCGGATTACCGGGGCCGCGGTTTATCGGCATATGACCGTCACTGGGCCAACTATCAACCGGTGACATACCTTAATGATATTCGCCATATCATAACGGCACTTGATATCGGCCATTTTGTCGTGGTGGGCACATCCCTCGGCGGGGTGCTGGCCATGGTGCTCGGGGTTACCATGCCGGCGAGCTTGCGCGGGGTTCTGTTAAATGACGTGTGTCCTGACATACCCTATCTCGGTTTACGGCCGGTGCTCGACTTCATGGCCAAGACACAGCCGTTGCAAACCTGGGATCAGGCAATCGCCAAACTCCAGCAGACGTTTCCCGATTACCCGGCGTCCACGGCCGACGATTGGGACTATATAGCGCGGTGCACCTATAAAAAGCGTGATGATGGTATGTTGGTCTATGACTGGGACCCGGCTATTGCCCGGCCTTTGCGCAATCCAACCCCAGGACAGGAACGCGTCTTATGGGCTTATTTTGCCTCGTTGCGTAGTGTGCCGGTTGCGGTACTGCGCGCCGAACTGTCACCCTTTATTTCCGAACCAGGCTGGCAGCGCATGGCCCGGATCATACCGCACATAAGACGAGCCACCGTTTCAGGTGTCGGGCACGCACCAGCACTGACAGAACAAACCAGCACAGGGCTGACGGACGCCTGGCTTGCAGATTGTTTTAAACAAGTATGAAATTTCCGGGCTGTTAAAGCCGCTAGGCAGTGGCCGTATTGGTGGTTACCCCGCCCGTGGTCGAAACCGGATCTGGGCGATGATGAGACTTGTCCTTAACAGCCAGATGAGGTGGCTTTTCCGGTGTGACCTTGGCCGTTTCAAGACGTTTACCGGAAATACGCTTGCAGTGACCTTCCAGGAAAGCACCTTTTTCAATGGCAAGATCTTCATGGATAACATCACCCTTGACGTGGGCAGATTGAGCCAGCGTAACAAACTGGGCTTCTATAGAGCCGTTGATATGTCCATGGACGCGCACACGTTTGGCCGTAATATCGCCGTTTATGGTCGCGGTTTCACCAACCAGCAAGGTCGCTGTTTTGACATCACCATTGATGGTGCCATCTATTTGAATTTCACCTTCACTGAAAAGGTTTCCCGTGACGGTTAAATCGGCACTGATGATCGACGGTATTGAAACACCTTGGGCCGAATTACCGGACTTGTTTTTGGTAGATGATTTATTCTTGGAAAACATAACGACCTGCCTTGATAAATTTTATCGGGTTCATTGGCTTGCCAGCAACATTGATCTCGTAATGCAAGTGGGGGCCTGTACTGCGCCCGGAGCTTCCCAACAATCCGATTTTTTCATAAAAACCAATGGCTTGGCCTCTTTTCACCAGAATTTTTTGCAGGTGAGCAAAACGAGAAATGACGCCATCGCCATGATCTATTTCTATTATATTACCATATTTACCCTTATTACCAGCGTAGGTGACCTTACCCGGCGCCGTGGAGTAAACCGGGGTTTTTAAAGTCCCCCCGAAATCAACCCCATAGTGCATTGACCACCTGTTATTAAGCGGGTCGTGACGCTTGCCATATTTGCTGGTGATGTAATAGGCCGTCAACGGGGCGACCAAAGGCAATCTCTGCATGGTTTGTTGCAGGTCTTCCAGATGTTCTAACCTTGAATCAAGCACGGCCAGACGGGACCGGAGCTCTTCACCGGGCTGGCCTGGTACGGCAATAAACGGACCACCCTGACCAGTATCTGTTTTGGGAGTGACACCATTAACCATGACAAGCACGTCCATACCGGCCATGGTGACAACCCGTTCCAGACTGCTGATATTGCTATCGGTTCGTTCGGTCAGATTGATAATGGATGCCAGTTGCGTGGTCTGGAATGTTGACAGGCGGATTTCCAGTTCATTGGCGTATTTTGTCAGACGTTCACTTTGTTCCAGTGCCACGTTGCGTTCAGAAACGGTGATTTGCAGGTTGGATTCTACGGAGTCGAGGTTATCATTGAGCAGGAAGTTTTTACTGGTCAGCGAATGCAGGTTTTCCTGGATTTCCGTCAAATTGACTTTCAGGCGCTCGCGAGCCTCGATAACGCTATAACGATCGGCTTCCGTGACCTTGAGCTCCTGAGCGACACTGCTCAGATGTTGTTGCAATGCTGTATTCTGTTCTACCAGGTCGAGCATCATGGTGTGGTTTTTCTCAAGTTCGTCGGTAATACCAAGAAATTTGTTCTGGTATTCGGTGACTTCATCCAGAAGCCCCTGATACGCCAGGCGAACATTGACGATTTGCTGGTTTTTTGCCGACAGTATATGATCATTCAGCACATAGCTGACACTGGAATATCCCACCCAGCTGGTCACCGAGACCAGGATGATGGTCACGATAAACTGCGGGATATAACCAAGCCGCAGATACGATATACGTTCGTTCGTGCGAATAACAATTTGTCGTTCAGGATAAATACGCTTCACTCGCCCCTTTAAACGAGACAAGACAGACTGTTTTTCGTGATTGCCAATGTTACCGATCATATGGATACTTATTCAGCGAGACCAACAAATATCGCCGATTTTTTTCCCTCATCTATTATTGTAATAACAGTCAGGTTTTCCTGCTTTTTTATAAATGTTATTCAATACCCGTTTTTTAGAGTTTACCAATTGTTGAGAGTTTATGCGATAAATAAATGTTTTTGAACCAAAATATCGTTAATCAATTCTTTTTTATTTATAATGCCATTATTTCCGCCATTTGAAGACTCAAAAATACGTATTTAAAACGGACTATACGTTAACGCTACCCGGTAAGAAACGCCACGAAAGACATTTAATGATCCCTTCTTTACGCTCACCAGCCGTGATCATTGCAACATGGTTCGGTGCCGGTTTGTCCCCCAAAGCCCCCGGAACCGTTGGCTCTCTCGCCGCCCTGCCTTTTGCCTGGGGCATTCTGTACGTTTCAGGATGGCCCGGCTTGTTGCTGGCTGTTGTGGCAGTATTCGGCGTAGGTCTGTGGGCATCGCATGGATATACGAGCATATCGGGTGATCATGATCCCGGTCCGGTTGTGATCGACGAAGTTGCCGGGCAATGGCTCACTTTATGCGTGGTTCCCCTGGAATGGCCATGGTTTTTGGCCGGATTCGTCCTGTTTCGGATTTTTGACATCTTTAAACCGTGGCCCGTGGGGTGGCTGGATCGCCATGTCAAAGGGGCCATGGGCATTATGATCGATGATATAGCCGCAGGGCTTTATGCCGTGATTATATTGTATTCGGCCCGCGTTTATCTGGAAACCCCGCTATGATATCCAAAAAAGCCCAAGCCGTGCTGGCGGCCTGTCAAAGCCGCAATGTCATGCTCGCCACGGCGGAATCGTGTACCGGCGGCATGATTGCCGCGGCCATCACCGACATTGCCGGATCATCGCGTACTTTTGAGCGTGGTTTTGTGACCTACACAAATACCGCCAAATCAGACATGCTGGGTATTGCGACACACCTGATCGAACAGCATGGTGCGGTCAGTCAACCGGTTGCCATGGCTATGGCCGAAGGGGCCTTGTCCATGTCTGCGGCATCCATCAGTGTTGCGGTAACCGGGATAGCCGGTCCATCGGGGGGCAGCGAGGAAAAACCCGCCGGTCTGGTTCATCTGGCCGTAGCTTACGCAGGGCACCAGACACATCATCGCCGGTGCGTCTTTCCTGGCGACCGGGCGGCGGTGCGCCAACAAACCGTCATAATGGCGCTGGATATGATTCTGGAGGCTCTCGACCAGAATTCTGATCAGGAACCGTAAAGTTTGATAGCCCGCTTCTCAAAGGCTTTGACCATTTGCATGACCGCTTCGGTGAACACCGCCCCAATGGCAACATCGAGTATTTTAGAGCGAAACTCGAATTCCACATCGAATTGAATGTCACATTTACCGTCTTTGGTATCGGTAAAAATCCAGTGATTATTCAAGAACTTAAACGGGCCATTTTGATAAGTTACATTAATTCTGTTGGGACGTTCAAGACTAACACGAGAGGTGAACCTTTCTCGAAACATCTTGAACCCGATGACCATATCGGCGACCAGCAAACAATCGGTTGTATGGGTCATCCGGGTTGCCACGCACCACGGTAAAAATTCAGGATAGCTTTCTACATCGGCGACCAGATCAAACATTTGTTCGGCGCTAAAGGGCAGTGTCCGTTTGTCGGCATGCTTATGCATAATGGTATTCAGCCGTTATTCTGGTTGCGTGATGCTTGCAATTTAGCAAAATCACCATCGGCATGATAGGATGACCGGGTCAGCGGTGAGGCCGCAACCAGGGCAAACCCCTTGTCATGGCCGACCCGTTTGTATTCTTCGAATTCTTCCGGCGTCACAAAACGGTCTATAGCGGCGTGTTTGAGGGTCGGTTGCAGGTATTGCCCGATGGTCATAAAGTCCACTTTGACGGCGATCAGATCATCCATCAACTGAAAAACCTCTTCTTTGGTTTCGCCCAGCCCGACCATGATGCCCGATTTGGTGAAAATTGTCGGATCAAGCCGTTTGGCACGGCCCAGCAATTCCAGGGAATGCTCATAACGCGCGCCCGGACGGATCGCCGAATAAAGCCGCGGGACCGTTTCCATATTGTGATTGAATACATCGGGCTTGGCCGTAATGACGGTTTCCAACGCGCCGTCCTTACCCCGGAAATCAGGCGTCAGCACCTCCACAGTGGTCGATGGTGCCTGGCTGCGGACCTGCTCGATACACAAGGCAAACTGCCCTGCCCCGCCATCGGCCAGATCGTCACGGTCGACCGATGTAATGACCATATGTTTAAGCCCCAGAGTAACAGCCGTCAGGGCTGTGTTTGCCGGTTCCATGGCATCGACCAAGCCGCCGGGTTTACCGGTTGCCACATTGCAAAATGCACAGGCCCGGGTGCAGATATCACCCAGGATCATCACCGTGACATGTTTTCTGGCCCAGCATTCACCGATATTGGGGCACGATGCCTCCTCGCACACGGTATTGAGCTTGAAATCAGCAACCAGTCTGCGAGTCTCGGCATACTCCCGCGATACCGGCGCCTTGACCCTGATCCACGGCGGTTTGCGCGGTGACGGGTTATCCGGCTTGGTGACTTTCTCCGGGTGGCGGATGGTGATTTTTTCGGTATGGGCCATTATATATCTGTGTTTCGATCTGATTTATGTATGAATAGCCCGGTCATAGGCGTCGAGTACAGCCTCGTGCATCATTTCCGACAGAGTCGGATGGGGGAATACCGTATGCATGAGGTCTTCTTCGGTTGTTTCCAGTCCCATGGCGACCACGTAGCCTTGTATCATCTCGGTGACTTCAGCGCCAACCATATGCGCGCCCAGTAATTCGCCGGTCTTGGCATTGAAAATGGTCTTGACCAGTCCATCGGCCTCGCCCAGGGCCACGGCCTTGCCGTTGGCCATAAACGGGAAACGACCGACCCTGATATCCCGCCCGGCCAGTTTTGCAGCCGCTTCGTTCAGGCCCACACTGGCGATTTGCGGATGACAGTATGTGCACCCGGGTATCTTGGCCTTGTCGATAGGGTGCACGTCCAGTCCGGCGATGGCTTCGACACAAATAACACCCTCGTGCTCGGCCTTGTGAGCCAGCATGGGCGGCCCGGCAACATCGCCGATGGCATAAATACCCGGCTCGTCGGTGCGTGACAGGCCGTCGGCCACAATACAGCCCCGGTCGGTTTTGATTTTGGTGGTCTCCAGTCCGATATTCTCGATATTGCCAACCACCCCCACCGCCGAGATAACCCGGTCCACGGTGATGGTCTCGGATTTGCCGTCGGCGGTCTCGATAGTCGCCGTCACACTGTTGGTCGCTTTATCCAGTTTGGCAACTTTCGCATCGGTCATGATGCGCATACCTTGTTTCTCAAAGCTCTTGCGGGCCAGGGCGGCAATCTCGGCATCTTCCACCGGCAAAACCTGTTTCATGACCTCGACCACGGTGACCTCGGCCCCCATGGTGCGATAGAAACTGGCAAATTCGATACCGATAGCACCCGATCCGATGACCAACAGGGATTTCGGCATGGTCTCAGGCACCAGTGCCTCGAAATAGCTCCACACCAGCTTGCCATCGGCTTCCAGTCCCGGCAGTTCGCGCGGACGTGCACCGGTGGCGATGATGATATGCTTGGCCGTCAATGTGGAAACGGCCTTGCCGTCCTTGCTCACATCGACCTTGCCCGGCCCGTTTAGCCTGGCTTCACCGTCGACCACCGTGACCTTATTCTTTTTCAGCAGAAACCCTACGCCCTTGGATAATTTTGCCGACACACCACGCGATCGTTTGACGATGGCGGCCAGATCAAAGGATATTTCCTTGGCCGCCAGACCGTAATCGCCCGCGTTGTGCATGTAATGATAGATTTCGGCTGATCGCAACAGAGCCTTGGTGGGAATACAGCCCCAGTTCAGGCAAATCCCGCCCAGATGCTGTTTTTCGACCACGGCGACCTTCAAGCCCAGTTGTGCGCCCCGGATGGCCGTCACATAACCGCCCGGTCCGGCACCGATAATGACCACATCAAAATTTGAATCGCTCATAACGTGTTTCTCTTTCTTACAGCAACATGGAAACCGGATCTTCGATCAGGGGTTTGAAGGCGGCGAGGAACGCAGCCCCCACGGCTCCGTCAACCACCCGGTGATCGACCGCCAGCGTACAGCTCATGACCGTGGCAACGGCCAGTGCTCCGTCCTTGACGACAGGGCGCGGCGCACCAGCACCCACAGCCAGAATACAGGCCTGTGGCGGGTTGATGATGGCAGAGAAATTCTTGATGCCGAACATACCCAGGTTAGAGATGGTAAACGATCCACCCTGATATTCCTCGGGCATAAGCTTGCCTTCGCGCGCCCGGCCCGCCATGTCCTTGACCTCGGCGGAGATCGCCACCAGTCCCTTGGCACCCGCATTGCGGACCACCGGGGTAATCAGTCCGCCGGGGATAGCCACGGCGATGCTGATATCGGCCTGATCGAATAATAACATGCCCGTATCAGTCCACATGGCGTTGGCCTCGGGGACTTTTCCAAGGGCCAGAGCCACGGCGCGGACGACAAAATCATTGACCGAGATTTTATAGTCATCGGAGCGAGAATTCAGGTCTTTTCGCAAGGCCAGCAGGTTGTCCAGTTCACAATCCACCGTCAGATAGAAATGCGGAATAGTCTGCTTGGACTCTGACAGTCGCCGGGCCACAACCTTGCGCATATTGCTATGGGGAACTTCAGTGTAAGGCGGCAGGCTGGCATCATCGACCATGGCCGGTTTTGGTGCGGCGGCAGCAGGTGCTGGCTGAACTGTCACAGCAACCGCAGCGGTAGCAACACCGCCAGCCTGAGCACCTTCGATATCGCGCTTGACGATACGTCCGTGCGGACCACTGCCAGTTATGGCATTTAAATCAATTCCCGCATCAGCCGCCAGACGGCGGGCCAGCGGGCTGGCAAATAGTCGGGCACCGCTTGGCGCAGCAGCAGGGGCTGGTACAGGGGTTGTGACAGCGGGAGCCGCCAGAGCGGCAGCTGGGGCCGGGGCAGCGGTCGGGGCAGCAGCCGGGGTTGGTGCTGAGGCCGTGGAAATGGCCGAGGCATCCTCGCCATCTTCCAGCAACACGGCAATGACCTGATTAACTAAAACCCCGTCAGTGCCTTCGGCGACCATGATTTTACCCAAAATACCTTCGTCCACGGCTTCCACTTCCATGGTGGCCTTGTCGGTTTCAATCTCGCACACAACGTCACCGGATTCCACACTATCACCTTCGGCTTTGTGCCATTTAACCAGGCTGCCTTCGGTCATGGTGGGTGACAGGGCGGGCATCAATATTTCGATTGGCATGATGTAAGTCCCTTTCCTTAAGCGTAACAGACGGCTTTGGCCGCCGCTACAATGTCATGGACCTTGGGCAACGCCAGGGCTTCCAGATTTGCCGCATAGGGCATGGGCACATCCACGCCGCAGACCCGTGACAACGGCGCGTCCAGATGATCAAAGGCCTGTTCCATGATCACGGCGGCAATCTCCGAGCCAATACCACAAGTCGGCCAGCCTTCTTCCACCGTAACGATCCGGTTGGTCTTTTTGACCGAATTTACAATGGTTTCGGTGTCCAGCGGACGCAAGGACCGCAAGTTGATAACCTCGGCCTCGATACCTTCACCGGCCAGTATATCGGCGGCTTCCAGAGCCACCCCGACCATGATTGAAAAAGCGGTAATGGTTACACTGGCACCACTGCGCTCGATCTTGGCCTTGCCGATGGGCAGGACAAATTCCGGATCGTCGGGCACATCGAAGCTCTGGCCATAGAGGATTTCGTTTTCCAGAAATATAACCGGGTTGGGGTCGCGAATTGCGGCTTTCAGCAAACCTTTGGCATCGCCAGCCGACCACGGGGAAACCACTTTCAGTCCGGGACAATGGGCATACCACGATGCATAACACTGTGAATGCTGGGCCGCTACCCGGGCAGCAGCACCGTTGGCACCGCGAAATACGATGGGCGAGGACATCTGGCCACCGGACATATACAGGGTCTTGGAGGCTGAATTGATAATGTGGTCCATGGCTTGCATGGCGAAATTAAAGGTCATGAATTCGACAATGGGCTTGAGCCCCGAATAGGCCGCACCGACCGCCAGACCGGCAAACCCGTGTTCCGTGATAGGCGTATCGACGACCCGCTCAGCACCGAATTCATCCAGCATACCCTGGGAGATTTTATAGGCACCCTGATACTGGGCGACTTCTTCACCCATCAGGAAAACATCCTTGTCCTTGCGCATCTCTTCAGACATGGCACTGCACAGGGCTTCACGGACGGTCATATTGACCATGGGACCGCTATATTCCGGTTCAGGGGCAACCGCAGGGGCGGCTTCGACCTGTAGTGCCTGGGCTGCCGGGACTGCCGGGGGCGCTTGTGGTGCTTGTGGTGTCGCGGCCGCGGCGGGCACTGGGGCTTGAGCGGGTGCGGCAGAAATGGCCGTGGAAATAGCCGATACGTCCTCGCCATCTTCCAGTAATATGGCGATAACGGCGTTTACCAGCACACCTTCAGTGCCTTCAGGGACCATAATTTTGCCCAGAACACCTTCGTCGACGGCTTCGACTTCCATGGTTGCCTTGTCGGTTTCAATCTCGCAAACCACATCACCCGAGGCGATGTTATCACCTTCGGCCTTGTGCCATTTGACCAGATTGCCTTCTGTCATGGTGGGCGACAGGGCGGGCATCAGGATTTCTGTTGTCATGCTATTGTTTCCTTTTCCTGATCTAGGCGTGGGTCAGAGATTGTGAAAGGACATCGGTGTAAAGCTCGGAAGGATCAGGTTCAGGGCTTTTCTGGGCAAAGTCGGCAGCCTCAGTAACGACGGCCTTGATGGTCTTGTCGATCTCGCGCAACTGGGCATCATCGGCGGCACCGGCCGCAATGATACGTTCGCGCAGGGTATCAATGGGATCGCTTTCCTTGCGAACCTTGCTGACCTCTTCCTTGGAGCGGTATTTGGCCGGATCAGACATGGAATGACCGCGATAACGGTAGGTCTCCATATCGAGGATATAAGGGCCCTTGCCGGCGCGACAATGGCTGATGGCCAGATCAGCGGCTTTACGCACCTCGACCACGTCCATGCCATTGACTTTCAGGCCGGGTATGGCGTGGGCATCGCCGCGTTTGTCAAATTCGGTCATGGCGGAATGGCGCTCTACGGAAGTGCCCATGCCATAGCGGTTGTTTTCGATAACAAAAACCACCGGCAAAGACCACAAAGACGCCATATTGAATGATTCATAAACCTGGCCCTGGTTGGCCGCACCATCGCCAAAATAAGCCTGACAGACGCCGTTATCACCGCGATATTTGTGCGCAAAAGCCAGTCCGGTACCCAATGAGACCTGTGCCCCGACGATGCCATGACCGCCATAGAAGTTTTTCTCACGGCTGAACATGTGCATGGAGCCACCCTTGCCTTTGGAATAACCGCCTTCCCGTCCGGTCAGTTCAGCCATCACCCCTTTCGGGTCCATGCCGGATGCCAGCATGTGGCCGTGATCACGGTAACTGGTGATCAGGGAGTCCTGCTTTTCGGTCGCTGCCATCATGCCGACAATGACGGCTTCCTGACCGATATACAGGTGACAGAAACCACCGATCAGACCCATGCCGTAGAGCTGTCCTGCTTTCTCCTCAAAGCGGCGGATCTTCAGCATTTCGTGGTAGTAGGTCAATAATTGTTCGTTGGATGGATTGTCTGTGGATTTTGAATGGGATTTTGTACGGGATTTACGTTTCGTGGTTTTTTGTGCCGGTTTATTCACCATTAGAATATCTCCAAACTTTGTTATAGCAGGAAACCTAACACACATGACTTCTTTTTTGAAGAGTGTAAAGAAATTTAACCTAAATTTAGTTAATTAAGAAATTAAAGCGTTGATTTTATTGAGTTGTAAAATCAAGATTTCCAGCTTTTAGCTTTTTCAACCTTCGCAATTTTGATCGAAAAGGCCGCGTAGAAGCGTTCCCGACCCATTTTTTTGGCAACCTGATGATCCGTATGGTCACGCCATAAGTTTATGGATTCAATATCCTTCCAATAGGACACTGTAATCCCCAGACCATGGCAATCACGCGCACTGTCCACCCCCAGAAAGCCTGGTTGCGCTTGCGCCAGTTCGACCATTTTTGCCGCGCTCTGATCATACAGACCGGTGTCATCATCCTTAAGCAGGCTGGTGAATATGACGGCATAATATGGTGGAGAAATGCCAATTGAGGCTATAACAGTTTCCATAGCCTGACCGTAGAGACCAGCCGCCAGGATTGCCAGTTTAAATATAGATGGAGACTTGTGGATAGGTCTTTATGGAGTGCCTTTTGGCAGTTCCTTATCATAAAAAACCACCACATCGTTGGCATCGGCAAAATTCAGCATAATTCTGGCCCGCTCATCGAGCATATCCAGATCCAGACTATCCGGTCGCAGGAGAAAAACCCTTTTTTCCAGACGCAAGCGCCGTTCGCGGGTTAAGTCCACGAGCGGTCGCGTCTCAAAAATAAGCGTTTTCAGTTGCCAGTAAGCCTGTAATCCACGGTCACCATTGACAATATGAAAGCCAAAATAGACGATTGAACACAGACCAGCAACAGGACCGATCAGCCTGCCGGTTCGCAGACGGATCTCGTTAAACATACCCATAAATTGCCCTTCGCAACGACTTTCTGTACATGCGGCAGCATTAATTCCAGCCCCTATGGTGGCGGGGATGTGTTAACAACTTATTATTGCCCGAAAATATTAATTATTTTACAATAATATCAATAAATTCAATACACTAGAAAAAATCAGGCTATGGTAAACGGACCGTTTACGGCGCGTAAAATCCGATTAACGCAAAATCGACTGTCCGGCGTATCGTGCGGTACTGCCCAGTTCCTGTTCAATACGGATCAACTGGTTGTACTTCGCCATACGGTCTGAACGCGATAGTGAGCCGGTCTTTATCTGGCCCGCATTGGTGGCCACGGCAATATCGGCAATGATAGCATCTTCGGTCTCGCCGGAACGGTGGGAAATCACGCAAGTATAATTGGCCCGGTGCGCGATATCGACGGCCTCAAGCGTCTCGCTGAGGGTGCCAATCTGATTGACCTTGATCAAAATAGAATTAGCCACCCCGTCGTCGATGCCCCGGTTCAGACGGATGGGATTGGTCACGAACAAGTCATCACCGACCAACTGGACCTTATCCCCCAAAGCCCGGGTCAGGGAGGCCCAGCCATCCCAGTCGTCTTCATCCAGACCATCTTCAATTGAAAATATCGGATAGTTGCTGACCATGTCTTCGTAGTATTTGACCATGCCATCTGAATCCAGGGTCTTGCCCTCGCCGATCATCTGGTATTTGCCATCCTTGTAGAATTCGGATGAGGCAGCATCGAGCGCCAGCATGACATCGTCACCGGGTGTGTATCCAGCACCTTCTATGGACTTCATGATGAAATCGAGAGCTTCGGTTGAGCTGCCCAGTGCAGGGGCAAAACCGCCTTCGTCACCCACATTGGTATTATGGCCCGCATCACTCAGGTTTTTCTTCAGGGTATGGAAAATTTCAGCCCCCATGCGGATGGCATCGGCGCAACTGGCCCCGCCCACCGGTACCACCATAAATTCCTGAATGTCGATAGGGTTATCGGCGTGCTGTCCACCATTGATAATATTCATCATGGGCACAGGCAGGGTGTGGGCAAATACACCGCCAATGTAACGATATAACGGCATCCCAAGTTCATCAGCCGTGGCCTTGGCTATGGCCATGCTGACACCAAGGATGGCATTGGCCCCCAGACGGGACTTGTTTGGTGTGCCATCCAGCTCGATCATGGTCTGATCGATCATTAACTGCTCGTCGCTTTCCATGCCTGCGATGGCATCAAATATTTCGCTGTTAATGCCTTCAATGGCGTTTTGAACACCTTTGCCGCCATAACGGCCTTTATCACCATCGCGCAATTCGACGGCTTCATGTGCACCGGTCGAGGCACCCGATGGCACCCCGGCACGACCCCGCGCACCGGTTTCCAGTGTGACATCGACCTCGACAGTGGGGTTGCCCCGGCTATCTAGAATTTCACGACCAACGATATCGATAATAGCAGACATTTTCGCCCCTTTGATGTGTGGATTAACTTAAAATTTTTGAACAAATTTGATGGCGGCAACCCTACTCAAAACTGTTCCTTATTACAATGCTATCGCAAGGCATCCAGATCAACCGGGTCTTCCTTGGCCAGTTTGTCGAAAGCCATCAGGGTTTCCAGAACGCCTGAGAGTTTGTCCAGCGGGATCATATTGGGGCCATCACTTGGTGCGAGGTCAGGCTCTTCATGGGTTTCAATAAAGACCGCTGCCACGCCGATAGAAATTGCGGCGCGCGCCAAAACCGGTGCAAATTCGCGCTGCCCGCCGGAATGACCGCCCTGCCCGCCGGGTTGCTGTACCGAATGGGTGGCATCAAACACCACCGGATATCCGGTTGCCGATAAAATGGGGATCGAGCGCATGTCAGAGACCAGCGTATTATAGCCAAAGCTGGCGCCACGTTCACACAACATGATCTTCTTGTTCCCGGTGCTCTCGATTTTGCCAATGACGTTGACCATATCCCATGGTGCCAGAAACTGGCCCTTTTTAACGTTGATGGCGCAACCGGTTTCACCGGCAGCCACCAACAGATCGGTCTGGCGGCATAAATAGGCCGGGATTTGCAGCACATCGACGACTTTGGCGACTTTATCGCACTGCCATGGTTCATGCACATCGGTGATAACCGGACAACCAACGGTCTCGCGGATTTCGCCAAATACGTCCAGTGCCTCATCCATGCCAATACCGCGCGCGCCCTCCACGCTGGTTCGGTTGGCCTTGTCGAAGGATGATTTATAGATCAGCCCCAACCCCAGATCATCGGTCATGGTTTTCAGGGCCTGGGCGGTTTTCAGGGCATGGCCCCGGTTTTCCATGGCACACGGACCGGCGATCAGGGTCAGCGGTTTATTGTTGGCGACGTTGAGGGAGCCGATATTTACACTAAACATGGTCATAGCCTTTCCGCAGAACTTCTCATAACGTATTGTTTTAAATTACTTTATAACTTAGGCAGGGTGACACCGGTTTGTTTCATATATTTACCGGCCCGGTCGGCATAGGTAACTTCGCAAGGCGTATCACCCTTAAAAAACAGGAACTGACAGGCACCTTCATTGGCATACACCTTGGCCGGCAGGGTGGTCGTATTGGAAAATTCCAGGGTGACATGGCCCTCCCAGCCCGGTTCCAGCGGCGTTACATTAACAATGATACCACACCGGGCATAGGTGGACTTGCCGAGACAGATCACCAGAACATCGTTGGGAATCTTGAAATATTCGATGGTTCGGGCCAATACAAAGGAATTGGGCGGGATGATGCAAATATCGGTTTTACGCTTAACGAACGTATCGTCCGAAAAATCCTTCGGGTCGACCACCGCATTATCCACATTGGTAAAGATCATAAAGTCATCGGCCACACGCGCATCATAGCCATAGGATGAAACGCCATAGGAAATGCAGCCTTCGCGTTTCTGGGCCTCGACAAAAGGTTCGATCATTCCGTGCTGACTGGCTTGGTCACGTATCCAGTGGTCGGGCATGATGGACATGGGGTTACCCCTAATTCAATAAATAAAGCAAGAGTCCGTGCGATCAGAACAGGTTGGCCTGTTCATTGGCCGCGCGGATGAAGGAGGTAAACAGCGGGTGCGGATCAAACGGTTTGGACCGTAATTCTGGATGAAATTGCACGCCGACAAACCATGGATGATCCGTAATCTCGACGATTTCCGGCAACAGGCCATCGGGCGACATGCCAGAGAACTTGAGCCCGACGTGTTCCAGTTGTTCACGGTAGCCGGTATTGACCTCATAGCGGTGTCGATGGCGCTCAGAAATGGTCGAACTGCCGTAAATATCGGCAACACGCGAGTCTTCTGCCAACACACACGGATAGGCACCCAGCCGCATGGTGCCACCCATATCTCCATGCACGCCTCGTTTTTCCAGATCATTACCCTTCATCCATTCGGTCATCACACCGATGACCGGATGCTCACACGGGCCAAACTCGGTCGAACCAGCACCTTCGATATTGGCCAGATTACGAGCGGCTTCCAGCACCGCCATCTGCATGCCGAAACAAATTCCGAAGTACGGAATTTTGCGTTCCCGGGCGAATTTTACCGCCAAAATTTTACCTTCAGATCCCCGTTCACCAAATCCGCCGGGCACCAGGATTCCGTGCAGGCCTTCCAGATGCATCATGGGGTCTTCGGTCTCGAATATGGACGACTCGATCCAATTGAGGTTTACCTTCACATTATTGGCGATACCACCGTGAGCCAGCGCCTCACCGAGCGATTTGTAGGCATCGAGCAATTCCGTATATTTGCCGACGACGGCAATGTTGACGTGGCCTTCCGGGCGAATTGAGCGTTCGACAATATGGTGCCAGACGCTCAGGTCCGGTTGTTTTGTTTTCAGCTTGAAATATTTACAGACCTGCTCATCCAGACCCTGTTCGTGGTAGCTGATGGGAACCCGGTAGATACTGTCCACATCCAGGGCGGAAATGACATTTTCATAGGCGATGTTACAGAACAAGCTGATCTTGCGACGTTCGGCATCGGGAATATCATGATTTGCCCGGCACAGCAGGATATCGGCCTGGATGCCCACACTGAGCAATTCCTTGACCGAATGCTGGGTCGGTTTGGTCTTCAGTTCACCGGCTGTGGGAATATACGGCAGCAACGTGAGATGCATGTACATGGTACGATCACGGCCCAGTTCGTTACCCAACTGGCGGATGGCTTCGAGAAACGGCAGACTTTCAATATCACCCACCGTGCCGCCGATCTCACACAGAATGAAATCTTCATCATCCAGATTGCTGGTAACAAACTCCTTGATGGCGTCGGTGATATGGGGAATGACCTGAATGGTCGCGCCCAGATAGTCACCCCGGCGTTCACGGGCAATCACATCGGAATAAATTCGCCCCGTAGTCACGTTGTCACTTTGTTTGCTGTCCACACCGGTGAAACGCTCATAATGCCCCAGATCCAGATCGGTTTCGGCACCGTCATCGGTGACAAAAACCTCGCCATGCTGGTAAGGGCTCATGGTGCCCGGATCGACGTTGATATAAGGATCAAGTTTGCGCAACCGCACCTTGAATCCACGCGATTGTAACAGGGCTGCCAAAGCTGCCGATGCCAAACCTTTGCCGAGGGAGGAAACCACACCACCGGTAATAAAAATAAACCGTGTCATGGGTATGACACTTTATACCAAGTCATAGAAATTCCTACAGGCAAGTGGGATCGCCAGAGCATTATTTTTTGCCCTGCGAAATAACCCTTTGTAATCAACATGGTGTGCGTAATGATTTAATTAGCAAGTGGAACGGATGGTTCGCCCGTATCTGGAAGTAGTGGACTTTCCGACTGTAATTGATCGAGAATCGATCCTTTTGGACGGTCATTGTTTGCCATAATCGACAAAGTGAGACTAGTCACCATAAATGCTGCCGCTAAGATAGCCGTGGTCCGGGTCAATAGATCGGCCGTTGCCCGCCCGGTCATGAAACCGCCGCCACCGCCGCCACCGCCACCCATGCCGAGCCCGCCGCCTTCGCTGCGTTGCAAGAGCACCACGCCAACCAGCGCGATGGCGATTAACAAGTGAATGACAAGAAGGACTGTGTCCATGATTTCAGTATTCCATCGTTTGAGCTAAAACAGCGTAAATTACTATACGGTTGCGCAGTGTTCTATAACCTTCACCAGCAAATATCCAGCATTTCCTGACAATGATCGACTAATTTTCAAACAACAGGAATGTCATACACATCCTGGCGTTTATACGTAACTTTGTAATAAATTATCTTCAACCAAATGTTCACGGAGCAAGGATGAGCGGGTGAAGTGGTGGGTATCAAAGCCGATTTTATGGGCGGCTGCTATATTGGCTTCGGAATCATCGATAAAAAAACAGTCTTGTGGGCGCAAATTATACCGATCAAGCAGCCGGTGAAATATTTCCGGGTCTGGTTTGGCGAGTTTTTCATCACCGGAAACCACGATACCATCAAACCAGCGCAGAAAATCGAACCGCTCGAGGGCAACCGGGAATGTTTCACCCGACCAGTTGGTCAGGGCGTACACAGGGTCACCCTTGGCCTTCAGTTCACGCAATATGGTGACGGTTTCCTCGATAGCGCCGTCGAGCATTTCCTCCCAACGATCATAAAAAGCCTCAATCATGGCCTTGTGCCGGGGAAACAGCGCGATGCGTTCAGCCGTGGCCTCCTTCAAGGTACGCCCGGCATCCTGTTTCAAATTCCACGCTTGATTGCACACTTCGGTAAGGAAATAATCCATCTCGGCCTTATCGGAGAATAATTTTCGGTACAAATTAACCGGATCCCAATTGATCAGGACACAGCCAAGGTCGAATATTACGGTTTTAGCCATTATTTCTGACCACTGCTTTGTGCGATGGCCCAAAAATCATCGGCGATCAGAGCGGCCCCGCCGATCAGTCCTCCGTCGATATCCGCCAACGCCATCAACTGCGCCGCATTGCCGGGTTTCATGGAACCACCATACAGGATTCGCATACCACCGGCCTGTTCAGGGAAACGGTCTGTTAACTGCTGGCGGATGAAACCATGAACATCCTGTGCTTCTTGCGGGGACGCGGTACGACCGGTGCCGATAGCCCAGACCGGCTCGTAGGCAATGACGGTATTGGCGGCCGTGGCACCATCGGGCATGGAGCCCGCAACTTGCGCACCGATAACATCCAGGGTCTGTCCGGCGTCACGCTGGGTTTCGGTTTCGCCCACACAGACAATGGCGATTAATCCGGCGGCCCAGGCGGCCCGGGTCTTGGCGTTGACCATACCATCGGTTTCACCATGATCTGTCCGGCGTTCCGAATGTCCGGTGATAACATAGGAGCACCTCGCATCGGCCAGCATGGCAGCACTGATATCGCCCGTGTGGGCGCCTTTTTCCGCGTCGTGGCAATTCTGCCCGCCAATGGCCAGGGCGGTGCCTTGGGCGGCCTCTACGGCCGTAGAAATATTGGTATACGGTGGACAGACCACCATATCGAAGGATGGATTATGGGAGCCACGCAGGCGTTTGGCTAAATCACCGGCCAGGGTTGCAGCATCGGCGGCCAGACCATTCATTTTCCAGTTGCCGGCAATCAAAGGACGACGGGTGTTCATGGGATCAATACTCCTGATATTAAAATTGCTAAGGCTTTGATAAGACGGTTTTACCCAGCTTTCAAGTTTTCATATACAATGACCCGACATGAGATAACAAACAGCTCCTGCAAGCCCTAACCCAGCCACGAATTGCGTTCACAACGCCATTAATTTATCAAAACCGACAATGTTTTGGCAATTGAAAATAGTTCTTCAAAAATCGGTGCAATTATCTATGATCGTTTCAAGTTTAGACATCGCATGAAGAAACTCACTTAAAAAACTGGATAAATATATGAACGCTCACCGAGGATGGAATTTCCTGATGACACCGGGGCCGACCAATATACCCGAACGCATACAAGCCGCCATGAACCGACCTGCACTGGAATACGCCGGGTCTGAATTCGAGGACCTGTCTAAGGGTGTTCACGAGGATATGAAAAAGTTGTTCCGCACGGAAGGTGAGGTTTTTTTCTATTCTTCCAACGGCCATGGGGCCTGGGAAGCGGCTTTAAGCAATACCCTGTCGCCGGGTGATACTGTGCTGGTGCCGGGAACCGGGCAGTTTTCCATGGGCTGGTCTGCACTGGCCGAAAGTCTGGGTGTAAAAAGCATTTATCTGGAAAATGACTGGCGGAACTCAATTGATCCGGGCGAGGTTGAACAGAAACTGCGAGAAGATCGCGGCCATAAAATCAAGGCCGTGCTGATGGTCCACACGGACACAGCCAGTGCCATAACCAGTGACATTCCGGCCATTCGCAAAGCCATGGATAGCGCAAAACATCCGGCGTTGCTGATGGTTGATACCATTGCATCTTTGGTCACGACCGAATACCGCATGGATGAATGGGGCGTGGATGTTTCGATTGCCGCCTGTCAGAAAGGCATCATGATGCCACCGGGCATGAGCTTTACCGCGGCAAACGACAAGGCCCGGAAAGTTGGCGAGAATGCCCGTTTGGGACGCAACTACTGGGACTGGAGAACACGCCGGGGAGAAATTCATTACACCTGGTATTGTGGCACGGGGCCCATAAATATGATATTCGGTCTGCGCGAAGCGGTTGATATGATCCTGGAGGAAACCCTCGAGGGTGCGGCCACCCGCCATCAACGGCTGGCAGATGCCACGCGGGCAGCAATTGGGAAATGGGGTGAGGCCGGGACAATAGAAATGAACGCCCAGGTTCAAGAACAGGCCGCCAATGGTGTCACAACCATCCTTGTCGATGACAGTATTGATGTTAACGCATTACAGAAATTGCTGCGTGAAGATTTCGGGGTCGCCATTGGCCATGGGTTGGGCGCGCTGGACGGCAAGGCGTTTCGCATCGGCCATATGGGGTATTGTAATGAACCCATGATCCTCGGTGCATTGGCATCAATTGAAACGGCCTTCAAGGTGCTCGGTATTGCTCATGGTCAAGGCGGTGTCATGGCGGCCGTGGAGAGCCTGGCCGCTGCCAAATCATAAACCAGCATCAATCCTGAAAGCAATTCAATGTTCATCGATCCCAAACCAATACATAACTATCCTTGGTATGTACGCCTGTTTTTCTGGAAACAGAAGAAGACCTATGGCGCGGTGCTCGATCCAGGGTTGTTATGGGCCCGTTCTCCCTTGGTCTTTTCGTCTGTTGCTCTGCTGTATGGTGCGTTGAACAGGAAATCATCGCCCTTGCCGCCCGCCCTTCGCTCGCTGGTGACGGTCAGGATATCACAGATCAATCACTGTGAATTCTGTGTCGATGTGAATGCCGCCACACTGTTAAAACACGGTGCAGACGAAGCAAAGGTTCTGGCTTTGAACAACTGGCGGGAAAGCGATCTGTTTGACGATACGGACTGCCTCGCCCTGGATTATGCCGAAACAATTACCTATACAGAACGAACTGTTACACCTGCCCAAAGGGAAAAATTGAAAGCCACATTTGATGACGATGCCATAGTTGAACTGACCGGGTTGATCGCCTTCCAGAACCTGTCGAGTAAATTCAATTCGGCCCTCGATGTGCCGTCCCAGGGTTTTTGTCAGATCCCGGTTTCTTCTGTATAGAACCATGAGGATTAACGCTTGGGATTGTGCCTACAATGTCTGCAACCCGTAAAATACAAATCTATGCCCGCATTGCTTGGCTCTATAACCTGCTTGATCTGCCGTTTGAGTATCTGCGCTACCGGAAATTAAGAACCATTGTGTTTGATGGACTATCGGGCGGCAAGCTGATCGACAAGGATTTTATCCATCTGGATATTATCATGCTGTTGCGGGTGCGCTGCCCATGAGTATTGTTTATCAGACGCTGGCCGAACAAATTCTGTCACGCTCGTCGCGACGCCTGTATTGTGTCGCCATTGACGGTATTGATGCCTCTGGGAAATCTACCCTGGCAAAAAAACTAGCTGAGATTATTAATACTTCGGGACGCCCGACAGTTTATGTTTCCATCGATGGTTTTCACAATCCCAGAACCCAACGTTATGAAAAAGGCAGCATGTCACCAACCGGATATTATGAGGATTCTTTTAACTACCCTTTATTGCGCTCCGCACTTCTTGATCCTGTTACACGTTTAAACAGAAATTCCGCTGAATTGCCGATCATTTGCTATGATCACCGTCAAGACCGGGAAATTAACACTGTTAAAATGAAATTTACCCCTGATACAATTTTAATATTTGAAGGAATTTTCCTGTTCCGGCCTGAAATCAACGATTATTGGGACTACCGAATGTTTCTTGATATTGGCTTTGAAACTTCTGTTGAACGGGGCGTTATGCGCGATGCACACAGCACAGAGGAAAAGGCAGCCGTTCGTCTGAGCTATGAAAAACGCTACGTGCCGGGACAGCAACTATATATTTCAAGGGTAAATCCAAAATCAAAAGCCGATGCAGTTATCAATAACGATGACCCGCAGTATCCTGTTTTGACGTTTGCTGATCAATAATTTCACGCTACATAATCGATAGCCTCTGGAATAACGTGGTATTCTGTTATTGCAGGGAGCCTGTATGGTCCCTATGATGCCGCAAATTCTATTCAGATAACCCGCAAAAGAGATTGAAATCACCATGTTGGAAGCCATCCGCAAGCGTTCCGGTTCTATTGTTGTCAAAGTACTCCTGGTATTCCTGATTATGAGTTTTGGTGCCTGGGGGGTCGGTGATTACATTAACACCGGTGTCGGCACCGGCAGCGTTGCAAAAGTGGGCGAAGTGGATATTACGCAATACGAATTCAATAATGAAATGCAACGGGAAATGAACAGGTTACGAGGCTACTTCGGTGGCTCGCTGGACGCTGAAATGGCCCGCAACATAGGCCTGCCCAAACAGGTTCTGGCGCGCATGATGCGTTCAGCTCTGTTTCTGGAAGTGGCCCGTGATCTGGGCATCGTGATAGACGATGAACTTGTTACCCAGGAAATCAGGTCAATTCCCGCTTTCAACGGATTGACGGGACAGTTCGACAAAAGCGCATTCCTTATGACCATTGCAAATGCCGGATTCAGCGAACAGATGTACGTTCGACTGGTACGTGACGATTTGAAACGCTCTTCTCTGGTCGACAGCCTCAACGGTGGCACGGTCGGTTCACTGTATATGTCCAGATTACTCAACGAATATCGCAACGAAACACGTTCCATGGAATATTTCAAGATTAACGATAGCCGCTTTGGCGATGCCCCGACACCGTCGGACGTTGAAATCTCGACCTATCATAACGATAACCAGGACCAGTTCATGGCCCCTGAATATCGTTCGGTAAGTTATATCACCTTCTCTGCCTCCGACTTTGCCGAAGTATCGGCGGTCAGCGAACAGGAAATCCTCGATGCCTATGAAAATCGCAAGGCAAGTTTTGTCTCGCTCGGCCGCCGTCAGGTGTTGCAGTCTATCTATAGTGACGAAGCAACCGCCATCAAAGCCGTAGACATGATCAACCAGGGCCGTGATTTTGCCGAAACTGCCAATGAACTTACCGGTGCGGCAGCGGACTCGCTGGATCTGGGATGGGTCACCCGGGACGATATGCTGAGCCAGGATATTGCCGACGTGCTTTTTGCCACCGGTATTGGCGAAACCTCGCAGCCCGTTAACTCAATGCTGGGCTGGCATGTTTTCAAGGTTATCGACGCGCAGGAAGAAACCATTCAGGAATTCGCCGAAGTTCGCGAAGGATTAAGGGAAGATGTGGCCCTTGAAAATGCCATCGATACTCTTTTTGATCAGGCCAACAAGCTCGACGATGAACTGGGTTCAGGTGCAACCCTGGAAGAAGCCGCTCAGGTTCTTGGCCTGATAGTGAAACGGATGGATAGCGTGGATCGCAACGCTGCTGATCGCAGCGGGGCGATTATTACCGATCTGCCTGCAAATAATTTCGTCAGCACGGCTTTCGCAACACCGGAAGGCACGGACTCTGCATTAATTGAAACCGATGACAGTGCCTATTTTGTGCTGCGGGTCAATAGCATTGACGCCCCTGCCCTGCGCCCGGTCGATACGGTCCGAAACAGCATCATTGGAGCCATCAAAGCAAAATACCGCCGTGAGCAGGCCCGTATAGTCGCCCAGCAAGCCATCGACAGCCTGAATGTCTCAACAGCCATGACAACCGTTATGGCGCAATATGGTGACGGCGCCCAAGTCGGGTTAATCGAGGCCTTGAAAAGAGATGGCAGCGGCATACCAGCGGACCTGCCGAAAAATCTGGCCGATGCGGTGTTTGAAAAGACCATCGGCAAGGCCACCATGGTCCGCAGCACTGATGGATATGTGGTTGCCCATTTAACGGCGATTAATGAAGTGAACAGTTCAAATACAGACCCATCGGCCGTAGATAAAATCCAGTTTGAGCTGACCCAGGCTATGCGCTTCGATATTTTTGAACAACTGGCCCGATCCCTTGAACAGCGTACGACCTTTAACGTCAATGAAAATACGCTTCGCCAGGCTTTTTAACGGGTAGTTCATGTCGATCACTCTCATCCCGGATTTTGACACATTCCGAGCCACCTATGAGGCGGGTTCGCCTCAGGTTGTGTGGACTAAAATGATCGCCGATCTGGAAACACCCGTTTCGGCCATGCTCAAGCTATCGAAGGACCAGCCCAACAGTTTCCTGCTAGAATCCGTCGAAGGCGGTGCCATTCGTGGCCGTTATTCATTCATCGGCCTGAAACCCGACCTGATCTGGCGCTGTTTTGGCAACTCGGCCGAGATTAACCGCCAGGCACTGTTCCATGACAGTGGTTTTGCACCGTGCCCGGTCTCGCAAAAATCAGGCACCCTGGGTTCATTGCGTGCCTTGCTGAAAGAAAGCCGCATCGAACTGCCGGAAGGTCTGCCGCCCATGGCCGCCGGACTGGTCGGTTACATGGGATACAATACTGTCCGTCTGGTGGAGAATATCCCCAACGAAAACCCCGATGTGCTCGATGTACCGGACGGTATATTCGTGCGACCGACGATCATGGCGGTGTTCGATAACATCCAGGATGAAATCATGATTATCTCGCCCTTGTGGTCTGGTAAGAATGCCAATCTGGCCCCCAGTGCCGAGCAGGCTTATGAGCAGGTCCGCAAGCGGATATCCCAGGCCGTCGCTGATCTGGAACAGAACGTATCACCGGCCCAGACCGGGGCGGCTCAAGGGAATTACCAGCCCAACACCCCGAAGCCGGTTTCCAACACCGGGCGGGCCGGATATCACGCCATGGTGAACAAGGCCAAGGAATACATCCTGGCCGGCGATATCTTTCAGGTGGTGCCATCCCAGCGCTTTCGTTTCCCCTTTGAATTGCCGCCGTTTGCCCTCTACCGTTCGTTACGACGGCTTAATCCGTCACCGTTTTTGTTCTTTCTGGATTTCGGTGACTTTTCGGTCATTGGTTCAAGCCCGGAAATCCTGGTCCGGGTACGCGATGGCAAAATCACCATCCGACCCATCGCCGGCACGCGCCCGCGGGGCAAAAATGCCCAGGAAGATCAGACACTGGCTGATGATCTGCTGTCTGACCCCAAGGAACTGGCAGAACACCTGATGTTGCTTGATCTGGGCCGCAATGATGTGGGCCGGGTGGCTGATATCGGGTCGGTTACGGTGACCGCGCGCAATACAATCGAATTTTATTCACATGTGATGCACATCGTTTCCAATGTGGAAGGCGATCTGGCGGATGATTTCGACGCGGTTGATGCTTTACTGGCCGGGTTTCCGGCCGGAACCGTATCGGGGGCACCCAAGGTGCGGGCCATGGAGATCATCGACGAACTGGAACCGGAACAACGTGGTATCTATTCCGGTTGCATCGGCTATTTTGGGGCTAATGGCGAGATGGATACCTGTATTGCCCTGCGCACAGCCGTTATCAAGGATGAAACCATGTACGTACAGGCTGGCGGCGGCGTGGTGATCGACAGCGACCCGGAATACGAATATCAGGAAAGCTGTAACAAGGCCAAAGCCCTGTTCCGGGCAGCCGAGGAAGCCGTCAGGTTTGCCTCGCCCAACCTGCGCCGCAAACCTGATTAAGCCCTGTTGTTCAAGATACCAGCACCCTGTCGACTACTTAACAGCGACACTTGAGGCTTGAACCGGGCTCTTGAGATACATGATGAGGTCCGCAAGATCCCCTTGCCACATGGTCCAGCGCGGCATCTCCCGATCAAGAGAGTTACCAGCCGGATCAATGC
The DNA here is from genome assembly GCA_024279135.1 of Alphaproteobacteria bacterium. Taxonomy (GTDB): domain Bacteria; phylum Pseudomonadota; class Alphaproteobacteria; order Rhodospirillales; family Casp-alpha2; genus JABJOR01. Next base: position 112,093 of record JAJRRU010000022.1, on the reverse strand, counting down.
CTCCGGTAATGGCCCTTTTCAGGGTCACGGCATCATATTTAATGTGGTCTCCATGCCCGTCTTTTTCCGAATTGTCGTCGTGGCCACCAAACAGGGATTCCGGCGTCAACGCAGGAGCCGTAATCCAGAATCTCGGCATAAGCCGCCGCCCTTGCCGGTCAGCACCATGACATGAAACACAACTGCTCTGGTACATCTGCATATGCATACCGCCGCCCTCCGCATTGATCCGAATACCCGACGAACTTCTTGCGGTAAAATAGATCTGCTCGCCGTTGCTCTGAAACTGTTCCGGCCAGTTGCCACGACCCGAATTCGAACCAATGTCAAATGACGGGCCTCTGTTATAAATGACAACGATTGCAATCAATACAATACCCCCCACCATGACTGGCAACCATGATGGGGATTTATTTGAACCAGACATCAACTGAATATCCTACGGTTAGCTATTATGTGATTTTGAAGAATTGCTACATTCTATGGGTGCCTGGTTTTGGTTTAATTATCCGCATGGCCGTGACCAACCTCTTCGGCGTGGGAAACAGGCGCCGTCATTTCACCGTGCCCATGCTCCATCATTTCCAAAGCCATGGGGGTCAAGTTATTTTCGTTAAACCCATGCTGGATTTCATCGTTATGAACAAAAGCGATGATGTCCGCAATCTCCTGACCGGTGAAGTTGATCATTTCACCAAATGCTTCTTCCTGGGCGGCGATCATGCCGGGTGCGTGGTTCCACATCTTGGCGGCGAAGTCGAACGGACTCATGTTCTGGTCCATCTCGTGCGCATCCATGGCGGGCGCATCGTGACCACCGACGCCATTAACGGCATGGCAGGAAATACACCCCTTGTTGACGAATACCTTGGCGCCATTTACCGGGTCCATTTCAGGCATCATCAATCGGCCCATGGACATGCCTGGCATCATCATGGTTCCGGATGATTCAGTTGAGGAAGCCATTTTCATTTCGGTTCCGTGGGAGGCCACTTCACTTCCGGCAAAAGAAGAACTTTGCGCGAATGTAAGAAAAAACACACCAGCGACTAAAATAGCGCTCATGGTTGTTGGTTTTGGGAATGTTATACGCATTGATCTAACTCCGTGCTTGGTAAATTATTTACATTTTCAGTGTGTTATTATGCCAAATAACGTCGGGCGCTCATATATGACAAATTGTCGCACCCTGGCAAAACCAAAGACGAACATAATTTATTCTAAATCTCTGTTTATTGCGGGGAGCGCTTGGCGAGTATCCGTTGTAATGTCCGGCGGTGCATGTTGAGGCGGCGGGCCGTCTCAGAGACATTCCGGTCGCATAACTCAAAGACCCGTTGGATATGCTCCCAGCGAATTCGGTCCGCCGACATGGGATCAATGGGCGGCGGCGGTTTTTGTTCCCCAACCGCCAGCAAGGCGGCTTCGATATCGTCGGCATCGACAGGCTTGGCCAGATAATCGACGGCTCCGATCTTGATGGCGGCAATGGCCGAAGCGATATTACCATATCCGGTGAGCATGATAATTCGCATGTCCGGGCGGCGTTGGCGCAGGACGGGAACAATATCGAGGCCGTATTCATCACTGAGCCGGAGATCGACGATAGCGAAGGCCGGGGCGAAATGTTCAACTATTTCCATGGCCTCAGACAGAGTTGTGGCCATACTAACGTCGAAACCCCGAGCGGTCATGGCCCTGCCTAATCGGCTGAGAAACGGTTTGTCATCATCGACGATGAGAAGGCTTCGATCTTCAAGGTGGGCATCCTCGCCATTGGCTTTATTCAGAGGCCCATCCGAGCTCTTGATGTTCATGAGAGGTGGGGTTCCCAGTCACCGTCAGTCAACCCCTTGCCGGGCTCCGGAGATATCTCAAAAGAAAGCGGGCGCGACCAGCTGACAATGATCTGGGCTCCCCCGGTGGCGGGATTTTCGAATTTAATATCCGCCCCGCTTCGCTCCAGCAGGGTCTTGGATATGAAGACACCGAGGCCCATGCCGCCTTTGTCGCGGCGCGATGAGACATACGGATCGCCAAGCGCGCGAAATATATCGCGTCTGAACCCCGGCCCATCGTCGGTAATTTTGACGACGACCCTGGTTTCTGACCAGCCGACATCTACCAATACCCGGGTGCTGGCAAAATCCACGGCATTTTCGATAAGGTTATTAAGGCCGTGGATAATCTCCAGGCTGTGTGTCACGACCGGGGATGCCAGGTGCGGTTTTTTATCGTTTGATCTGCTGTCATCGTCGCTCTTCAGTAAGGCGTCATGCACCACCTTGATTTCGATATCTCTTTGATTATGCGTTTTGGCAGCAATTTTCACTAGATTTAAAAGGGTATGGTGATCGAAAGAATGATTACCACCATCGTTTGAATGCAGGGTTAAACGCTTGAGAATTTCCCGGCAGCGTTCAGATTGGCTTATCAGCAGACGGATGTCTTCGCCATGGGGGGTGTCATCCTTGAATTCGCGGCTCAGTTCCTTGGCGACGAGCGAAATCGTTCCCAGCGGAGTCCCGAGTTCATGCGCCGCCGCTGCCGCCAGTCCGCCGATGGACGACAGTCGTTGTTCACGCACGAGAGTGATCTGGGTTTCCATCAGCGCGTTCGATATGCGCCAGCTTTCTCCCGTCACGCGCATGACATAGACCGAGAAGAAGATCACGCCGATGACAATGGAGCTCCAGATACCCAGCACGTACGTATGTCCAACCTGATACGGTTCACCGTACAAAGGAAGGGGTAAATGAAAGAATACCAGGGCCGAGACACAAACCAGAACCAATCCATTCAGCATTACCGTGCTGCGCACACTCAGGGCCGTAGCCGATATCAAGGCAGGTGCCAGCATCAGAAACGAAAACGGATTGTGCAGCCCGCCTGTCAGGAACAGCAACACGACAAGTTGTGTCGTATCATAAACCAGGTAGGCCACAGCTTCGGATTCGTTCAGACGCTTCGATACCGGATAGCGGAAGGTGAGAAAGATGTTCAGAAATAATGACGCCCCGATTGTCAGCAAAACCGGCGTCAGATAAAGATCGTATTTTAATAATAAACTGACGATAAGGACAGTCGATGCCTGGCCACTGATCGCAATCCACCGCATCAATACCAGGGTTTGCAGCCGGATGATTCCCACATTCCCTTTTGTAGCCTCCAACTCCGGAAACAATGAGCTAAGGTTTTCGTCAAAACGTTTCTTTAAGAAATTAATTCGGGCCATACCAGCTCCATCAGGCAAGATCAGTATCATAGCCAATGACAAAACTGATGACAAACTTCCATAGAATGCTTTTGGCTGAGGTTGATAACGGGTGAATTTTATTATCGTTCAATTGGGTGCGTGAGAACGGAGCATTCGCACATTATCTTGCCGATGTATTAAATATTATATGAATTATTCCGCGCGTGCATGAAGGGCATTCTGGTGTGTCCGGATCACAATGGCGCTAAGAGGGGCAAGCACGATGCCCTGAGCCGCCAGCGTTGGCAGCCATTCTTCCAGAATATCCAGGGTTAACTGGCGAGGATGACCAATGGCGATGGCCGAACCATTTTTATGGGCCAGCCTGATTGTATGAGCCAGTTGTTGATAAACCGTATCGCGATCTTCCACATGGTCAAGAAACACATTGCGCGATGCGAAGGTAACGCCGGTTTCTCGGGCTATTTCAGAAGCAACCGAGCCACCCGCCGTACGAGAGTCCAGGAACAGAAGGCCGGTGCGCTTGATTTCATTTAAAACCACGCGCATACCCTCTTTGTTTTGTGTAAATGCGCTGCCCATATGGTTGTTCAGCCCCACATACCCGTCAAATTTTTCCATCCCCCAGCGCAATTTGCGCAATGTTTCTTGCGCACTGTTGCTGGTGGTCAGGACATTGGGGCCCGGATCAATGGTAGAGCTGCCCGGCTGCATGGGCACATGGAGCATCAGTTCATGGCCTGCAGCGCGGGCGCGGTTGGTTTGTTCAACGATATCGCGGGCATAAGTCAGGTAGGATAATGTCAACGGTCCCGGCAAGGTGGTCGCGCGCAGTGAACGCCGCCGGTCAACCCCCATATCATCGATGACAATCGCTATCATCGGGGCTGTGGCAGGAATGGAAAATGGCAGGGCGTATCGCTGCCAGGGCTGGTGTGTCTTGTCTGGTAGCGGTATCGGCTGCACTGTCAAATCCGGCACCACGACCGGCGTGCTTACCGGCTTACTTACAAGGGTATCTCCCGAAATCGTGGCTTGTTCAGGTTCTGACGTGGGCAAGGAAACAATTTCTGAGGGCCCATCCGGCGCTTCTGCGGTACCCGTCCAGGGAATATTTTCTTCTGGTATGACGACCCGCGTTGTACCGCTGTTGCCAGGCTCGGTTATCTTGGCAATTTCAGATATCCCCGCAATCACCGGTGCCTGCTCATATATACCCTGCGGCAAGCTCTCTTCGTATAACTGATATGTGGGTGATCTTTGCTGATCCGGTGTTTCTGCCTGGCGAGATTGTGGCTTGGGCGTTTCCATAACCGGGGTCGGTGCCTGGGACACCTGTTGCGCAACGCGCTGTTTGGTTCCACTGAGCAGGGAAACGCTGAATGCCGTGGAAACCAGCGCAACAACCGCCACCGGCAGGACGACCTTCCATCGCCACCACGATGGAACCAGAATGCCACTGGAATGTTGATCTAGGCGGCGAGTTGGATTATCGCGCCGGGATGACGATGGCATGGTCGGAATAATTTCATCTTCCAGTGACATTGTCTTTGCAATTCCATATCGATTGTCTCAGATCATTTGTTGCCGATTTGCAAGTCCCTGAATAATAGGACAGTCCGGACGATCATCACCGTGACATTTCTCTGTCAGGTCTACCAGTGTATCGCGCACTTCAGACAATTCTTCAATGCGTAATTCAATGTCACGAATATGATCAAGGGCCATCTTTTTGACATCGGCACTTGCACGATGTTGATCCTGCCACAGGTTAATGAGGTTTTCCGTGTCCTTGAGGGTAAACCCCAGGTTTCGGGCACGAAAGATAAATTGCAGGTTTGCCACATCACTATCGCTGTAATCGCGGTAGCCGTTAGCCTTTCGCGCGGCCGGGGTTAACAAACCAATGCCTTCATAATACCGAATGGTTTTGGCCGCCACACCTGAAAGACTGGATGCTTTTCCAATATTCATTAGCTTGGTCCTTGTTATCGGCAACTGTAAAATTGGAACATTCCATCTTACTAGAATGTTTAACATAGCCCCAACCCATGAAAATTGCAAGTTTATGGTAGTGATAATTTGATGTCTGAACTTGACGGTTATAGCGTGCCTTGGCATTGTATCAGCATGATAATTCCCGGCCCCGGGATTAGCTCGTTGATTACATCAGACATTCCATGTAAGACTTTGATATGATTTTATTAATAGATAATTACGATAGCTTTACATACAATCTTATGCATTACATTGGCGAGGTTGGCGGGACTGTTGAAGTCCACCGCAATGATGCCATCAGCGTGGATCAGGTTTTATCTATGGCCCCCGATGGCATCGTCATCTCGCCGGGACCGTGCGATCCCGACCAGGCTGGAATATGTCTGGAACTCGTGGAGCGTGCCGCCGGGCGAATCCCCCTGCTCGGGGTGTGTCTCGGACACCAGTCCATCGGTCAGGCCTTTGGTGGGCGGATTATTCGCGCTCCCAAGTGTATGCATGGCAAACTCAGCACCATCACCCATACCGGCAAAGGCGTGCTGGCGGGTATTCCAGAAAGTTTTACGGCTACACGCTATCACTCGCTGACCATCGATCCGGATAGTATGCCGGACTGTCTGGAGGTTACCGCCTACAGCGAAGATGGCGTTATCCAGGGCATCGCCCACCGTGAATTGCCCGTTTACGGGGTCCAGTTTCACCCCGAAAGCATCCTGTCGGAACACGGCCATGATCTGCTGCGGAATTTTATGAATATGACTAAAACCAGGCAAGCCGCATGAGCGACCAGATGAAACCCTTGCTGGCCATCGTCGCCGATGGAACCTCGTTAAGCGAGGATCAGGCTTCACAAGCCTTCGAGATCATGATGTCGGGCGAGGCAACACCGAGCCAGATCGGTGGATTTTTGATGGCCTTGCGGGTGCGAGGGGAAACCGTCGATGAAATTACCGGGGCAGTACGCATCATGCGCGCCAAGGCGCACCGGATCAGTGCTCCCGATGGTGCCATGGACATCGTGGGAACCGGCGGATCGGGTCTGCAAACCTATAACGTCTCCACGGCAGCCTCTTATGTGGTGGCTGGCTGTGGTGTTCACGTGGCCAAACATGGCAACCGGGCCATGTCGTCCAAGTCAGGCACGGCTGATGCCCAGGCCTGTCTGGGGGTTAACCTGGATGCTGATTTCCCGCTTATCGAACAAGCCATTTCCCAGGCCGGGGTGGGCTTTATGTTTGCCCAGCGTCATCATGCGGCCATGCGTCATGTGGGACCGTCCCGGGTGGAGTTGGGAACGCGCACCATATTCAACCTGCTCGGCCCCCTATCCAACCCGGCCGGTGTCATCTATCAGTTCACCGGAACAAATGCTGCCAAATGGGTCGAACCCATGGCCCAGGTCCTGCAACGGCTGGGATCAAAACGGGCGTGGATCGTGCACGGATCGGATGGTATGGATGAACTGACCACCACCGGCCCATCCATGGTCGCCGAGTTGAAGGATGGCCAGATCACAACCTTTGAGGTGACCCCGCAGGACGCCGGATTACCAACGGCCAGACCCGAAGACCTGAAGGGCGGTGACGGGGAATTTAATGCCAATGCTATTCGCGACTTACTGTCAGGCGAACACGGGCCGTTTCGCGACATCGTGTTATTAAATGCCGCCGGGGCATTAATCGTAGCGGGCAAGGCTGAGAACCTGATCGACGGTGTTGAATTGGCAAATCAGTCGATCGACAACGGAGCGGCGTCAGCCGTGCTCAAAAAACTGATTTCAATAAGCAATCAATAGAACTTGGATCATGTCAGATATTCTTGCTGAAATATGTCAGGCCAAATACGACCATGTACGAACCTGCCGCGCAACCACGTCCCTGAGCGACATTACGGCCCGTGCCAAACTGGCCCCACAGACCCGCGGGTTTATTGCGGCCTTGCGCGAGGCCGTTGCGGCCGGACGGTATGGCCTGATCGCCGAGATCAAGAAAGCATCACCCTCCAAAGGCCTGATTCGGGCTGATTTTGACCCGGAAAAACTAGCCATATCATACGAAAATGGTGGTGCCACGTGTCTGTCGGTACTGACCGACGAGCCCTACTTCCAGGGCATGGACAGATACATTATGGAGGCCCGCAACGCCGTGTCATTGCCTGTATTGCGCAAGGACTTCATGATCGATCCCTATCAGATTATCGAAGCACGCGCCCTGGGGGCCGATTGTATTTTATTGATCATGGCGGCCCTGAGCGATAGCCAGGCCATGGAGCTGGAAACAACCGCTATTGAACAGGGGCTGGATGTTCTCATCGAAGTCCATAACCTTGGCGAGCTGGAACGCGCCTTGCTGCTTGCCTCTCCGTTGATCGGGGTTAACAATCGAAATCTGAAGACCCTGAAGGTGGATATCGCCACGTCGGAACACTTGCTCGACAAGTTACCTGAGGGTCGTATGGCGGTCAGTGAAAGCGGCCTCTATACACCCCAGGACCTGGCCCGCATGAAACGCGCCGGGGCCCAGTGTTTTCTGGTCGGTGAATCGTTAATGCGGTGTGATGATGTAGAAGCCGCAACCATCGCCCTGCTCGCCTAAGCTACAGCAATAACAGGAACAATATATGACATGTCAGATTTAAGCCACATCGATGCAGAGGGAAATGCGGTCATGGTTGACGTTTCTGAAAAATCATCAACCGAACGGGTTGCCGTGGCCAAAGGCACGGTCTTTATGAGCGGCGAAACCCTGCACCGGATCATGGCAGGCGGCATCAAAAAAGGCGATGTGCTGGGCATCGCGCAACTGGCCGGGATCATGGGTGCCAAACGGACCCCCGATATAATCCCTTTATGCCACCCTTTGAACCTGAGTTCCGTCAAGGTTGATCTGGTTTGCGACCCCCAGCGCAACGCGGTGGATATAACCGCAGCATGTAAAATAACCGGCCAGACCGGGGTGGAAATGGAAGCCTTGAGCGCGGTCAGCATAGCCGCTTTGACGGTTTATGACATGTGCAAGGCCATGGACAAATCCATGAAAATCAGTGATATCCGACTGGTACACAAATCGGGCGGAAAGTCCGGACTGTTCGAGGCTGAATAAATTATGACCCCTGTTGATCAAGCCCTGTCGACGGTACTAGCCGAATTAAAGTGTCTCGACATTGAAACTGTCTCCCTGGAACAGGCCCATGGCCGCGTACTCGGGGCCGATGCCTGTGCCACCATAAGCTATCCGCCCAGTGATATGTCGGCAATGGATGGTTATGCCGTGATCGCCAGCGACACCCAGAATTGCCCGGTAACCTTGCGCCAGATTGGAGAATCACAGGCCGGCAAAAGGTTCGACGGCGAGTTGGAGGCCGGACAAACCGTCAGGATCTTTACCGGCGCCCCTCTGCCCCGTGGCGCCAACGCGGTGGTTATGCAGGAAAATGTCACGGCTGATGGCCAGCAGATCACCATCAATGAAGCCGTGACAACGGATCATTTCATTCGCCCGTTGGGCATGGATTATATGGCAGGCGATTGCCTGCTCAAGGCCGGTACCCGGATCACGGCGCGGGCCGTGGGATTGCTGGCTTCGGCCAACGTGGTTCAGGTAAACGTGGTTCGGCGACCCAAAATTGCCTATCTGGCGACCGGCGACGAACTGGTCATGCCGGGCCAGCAGATTGGCCCTGATCAGATTATCAGCTCCAATTCCGTCGCCTTGGATGCTTACATACGGGCGTTTGGCGGCGAACCTTACAATCTGGGCATTGCCCGCGACACACCGGAGTCATTGCGTCAGGCCCTGGGCCGTCTGGATGACAGCGATTTTCTGGTGACCATAGGCGGGGCGTCCGTGGGCGATTATGACCTGGTCCGTCAGGTGCTCGGCGAGGAAGGTCTGGAGATGAATTTTTACAGGGTCGCCATGCGCCCCGGAAAACCGCTTATTTCTGGCACGATTTCGGGCATCCCCCTGCTCGGTTTGCCCGGCAACCCGGTATCGGCCGGTATTACGGCCTTGCTGTTCCTGCGCCCAGCCATAGAACGTATGTTGGGCCTGGCCCCGTTCAGCGAGATGATCATGCAGGGTGAACTGGGGTGTGATCTCAACCCCAATGATTTGCGACAGGATTATTTGCGGGCCCAATTGAGCCGTGATGCTTCGGGCAGCCTTATCGCCACGCCGTATTCAAGGCAGGACAGCGCCATGATGGCTAACTTTACCCGGGCCGACTGTCTGATCATACGCCCACCTCATGCCAGTGGGGCAAAAAAGGGGGACACCGTCAACATTGCGATTCTCGCCCTTGGCTGTGAAACATATTGATGATCCTGCTGAAAGTAGTGCGCCATAATTAAGTAAACTGTCACCGAATCCACACCGAATTCCTCAACAGTTTAATTAATTCGGTGACAGTTTACTTAATTACGGTGACGATTACGGCACCCTTGAGGTCAGTTGAACGGGGAGGTAAAGTCATAAATAAGTGGGGTAAAGATTGTAAATTTTATCCAAGAGCGGATATGTGGAGCAAGCAATGATCCAAACTAGAAAAAACCAGGTTTGCGAGTTGCTCAAAAGCATCGAAACGGGTGACCCGACACCAATTGCTGTGGTTAATCAGGAACAATACATTCAACACAATCCTCAAACCCATGAAGGCAGCGAAGGGTTGGAGACGTTGTTCAAGCGGCTTTCAAAAACGTCTCCCCGGGTAAATATCGTGCGCGCCTTCGAGGATGGAGACTATGTCTTTGCCCATACGGAGTACGACTTCGCGAATTCAAATATCGGCTTTGAAGTTTTCCGGTTCGAAGGTGATCACATCGTCGAACACTGGGATAACATACAAAAGAGACAGGGGCCAAACGAATCCGGCAGAACCATGGTCGATGGACCGACCGAAGCAACGGACCAAGCACTAACTGAAACGAACCGAAAATTCGTGTACGCCTTCGTTAGGGACGTACTCATAGATCGACAGCTTGAGAGACTTGGAAGCTACATTAACGGAGCGCATTTTACGCAACACAATTCACAGATAGCAGACGGCCTTTCGGCCTTTTGTTCGGCTCTGGAAGATAAGTTCAGCTCCGGCTTCGTAATGGAATATGAACGCTCCCATCGTGTGCTTGCCGAAGGTAACTTTGTTCTTTCTGTGAGCGAAGGTTCCCTGAATGGCGTCCATTCCTCTTTCTATGATCTCTTTCGTGTAGCTGAGGGCAAATTGGTTGAACACTGGGATACGATCGAAGCGATCCCGCCACGAAGTGAGTGGAAGAATGATAATGGTAAATTTTAATGCATGTAAGCGTATCCAACCTGAGATATTTTTTTAATCACGAAAAATCGAACGGATATAGGAAAATATAATAATGATTAAATTTATCATGTGTTTAACCCGGCACCCGAATATGACCCGCGAAGAATTTAAAGATTATTGGATGAACAAACATGGTCCATTCTTTATGGAAAATGCCGGTACGATGAGGGCAAAAAAATATGTGCAATTACATACCTTGGATACTGCTTTAAACGAGGGGTTAAGAAGCTCTAGAGGTATGCAACCAGAATACGATGGAGTCGCTGAAGTGTGGTTTGAATCAGAGGAAGAACTGGTGCAAGCAATGAGTACACCGGAAGGCCAGAAATTAAGTATCGCGTTGTTGGAAGATGAGAAAAATTTTATTGATCACTCAAAATCGTCAGCCTTCATTGTCGAGCAGCATGAGTTTTAAATAGCAAATAAAATTACGGTGAAATTGAAGTTGCTACGCGCAAACTAAACCGAGGGGCATATTATTTCTTTATTTTCATGAGATTAAAGGGTGTTTGTAATTTGTTATAATTATAAATAATTGTTTATAATTATAATGCTTGAAATGTACGGAAATAAGCGTGATTTATAGTCAAAATTTCAGTTAAGGTAGTTTATATTGTATTTTATGACTTATGTCATTTTTCCACCCCACATTGCATAATATAAACACAGATTTTTTTTCGATGATGCATAGCTACGGCATTAAATTTAAAATAAAGTTTAGGGGTTAACCAGAGGGTTTCATTATGAACGTTATTACCATGTTGGCACTCGGCCTTGGGGCTGTGCTGGGCCTCTTTTTAAGTATGAATGCGGTAGACTCGGGAATTTATTTCCACGGGATGTTACTGGTCGTATTCTGTGTCGGATTTGCATTCTGGATATGGAAGCGCAACGGCAATACCGGAGGACCGGCTGATCCCAATTCGGTGGTTGATTATAATGACGACATCATACGCCTTGGGCTGATTTTATCGGTGTTCTGGGGCGTTATCGGCTTCCTGGTTGGCCTGACCATCGCCCTGCAACTGGCATTCCCGGTACTTAATCTGGATTTACCCTGGACCACGTTTGGCCGGTTGCGCCCGCTTCATACCTCGGCGGTTATTTTTGCCTTCGGTGGTAATGTGCTGATCTGTACCTCTTTCTGGGTGGTTCAGCGCACCTGCCGGGCACGGATTGCCGGTGGTTGGGCACCCTGGTTTGTGGTGTTGGGCTATAACCTGTTTATCGTGCTTGCGGCAACGGGTTACGTTCTGGGCATCACCCAGTCCAAGGAATACGCCGAACCGGAATGGTACGTTGATATCTGGCTGACCATCGTCTGGGTAGTTTACCTGCTGGTCTTCCTGGGCACATTGAGGCGCCGCAAGGAGCCCCATATTTATGTGGCCAACTGGTTCTATCTGGCATTTATTATTACGGTCGCCATGCTGCACATCGTCAACAACCTTGCCATGCCCGTCAGTTTCTTTGGTGCCAAAAGCTACATCCTGTGGTCCGGCGTTCAAGATGCCCTGATCCAGTGGTGGTATGGTCATAATGCGGTTGGGTTCTTCCTGACCGCCGGTTTCCTGGGCATCATGTACTATTTCGTACCCAAGCAGGCCGAACGTCCGATTTATTCCTACCGGCTGTCCATCGTGCATTTCTGGAGCCTGATTTTCCTTTATATCTGGGCTGGCCCCCATCACCTGCATTATACGGCCCTGCCAGACTGGGCACAGACCATCGGCATGACGTTCTCTATCATGCTGTGGATGCCATCGTGGGGCGGCATGATCAACGGGCTGATGACCCTGTCGGGTGCCTGGGACAAACTCAGGACCGATCCGGTACTGCGTATCCTGACCATTTCACTGGCCTTCTACGGCATGAGCACCTTCGAAGGACCGCTCATGGCCATCAAGTCGGTCAACGCGCTCAGCCACTATACGGACTGGACCATTGGACACGTACATTCCGGTGCTCTGGGCTGGGTCGGTATGGTCAGCTTCGGTGCCATCTACTTCCTGGCTCCCAAGTTGTATAACCGCGAACGGTTATATTCCCTGCGTCTGGTTTCCACCCATTTCTGGCTGGCGACCATCGGTATCGTGCTTTATGCCTCTTCCATGTGGGTATCGGGCATCATGCAGGGCTTGATGTGGCGGGCTTATGACAGTCTCGGTTTCCTGGAATATTCTTTTGCCGAAACCGTTGCCGCCATGTTCCCGTTCTATGTTATTCGTGCCCTTGGTGGCGGGGTCTTCGTGCTCGGTTCCATCGTGATGGCCTATAATGTTTACCGGACGGCCCGTGGTGATATCCGTGATGAAAAACCCTACATAACAGCCCCCCAACCGGCTCAGGCATAAGGAGAGAAATAATGTTTAGCCATAAAAAAGTTGAAACAAATTCGATTCTTATGACAGTGCTTATCCTGCTTGTGGTATCCATAGGCGGGATCGTGGAAATTGCCCCGCTGTTCTATCTGGAAAGCACCATCGAAAAAGTTGAGGGCATGCGCCCTTATAGCCCGCTGGAGCTGAAAGGGCGCAATATCTACATCCGCGAAGGCTGTTACAACTGTCACAGCCAGATGATCCGGCCATTCCGCGACGAAGTGGAACGCTATGGCCATTACTCACTGGCGGCCGAGAGCATGTATGATCATCCGTTCCAGTGGGGGTCCAAGCGGACCGGACCGGACCTTGCCCGTGTGGGCAAGCGGTATTCCGATAACTGGCACCGTGAACATCTGATTGACCCCCGGGCGGTGGTTCCTGAATCTGTCATGCCGGGTTATGCCTTCATGCTGGAAACCGAACTTTCCTATGCCGATATAGAAGATCATCTTGTGGCCAACGTCAGGGTCGGTGTTCCCTATGACGACGAGATGCTAGCCAATGCCATGGCAGACCTGGAGGCTCAGGTCGACCCGGATTCCGATCAGGCCGAGGGTCTTGCCGCAAGGTACGGCGGCGTTCAAATCAGGAATTTCGATGGCCAGCCGGGCAAACCAACGGAGATGGACGCCCTTATCTCCTATCTTCAGGTGCTCGGTACCATGGTCGATTTCAGCGTCTACAAAGCTGAAGAAAATCTGCGCTAGGAAGGAAATATCATGTCCTATGAAACTCTCGCCGTATTTGCTCGCACATGGGGACTTTTTTACCTCATCATCCTGTTTGTTGCGGTCCTGTTTTATGCCTTGCGACCCGGCGCAAAAAAGCAGTTCGACGATGCTGCCCAAATCCCCCTGAGAGAGGACTAAGAGATGGCTGACGACAGAAAAATTGATGAATTCAGCGGTGTCGAAACGACCGGTCACAATTGGGATGGTATCGAAGAATTAGACAACCCCATGCCCAAATGGTGGATAAATATTTTCTATGCGACGGTTATCTGGGGCTTCATCTATATGATGTTCTACCCAGCTTATCCGCTCATCAGCAGTTATACCAAGGGGTTCCTGGAAACTTCCGAACGCACGGAACTGGCCATCGAACTGGAAGCCGTAAAAAGCTCACGGGCTATCTTTGTTGCAAAATTGGACGCAGCAACCCTTGAAGAAGTCAGAAACGATACCGATCTGTTTAATTTCGCCCTTGCCGGTGGCCGCTCTGCTTTCAGCGTAAACTGTTCACAGTGCCATGGTTCGGGCGCACAAGGTAGTTTTGGCTATCCCAACCTGAATGATGACGAATGGTTATGGGGCGGAGAAATTGAACAAATCAGTTACAGTATAACCCACGGAGCGCGTAACACGGATGACGATGATGCCTTGCTGAGCGATATGCCCGCATTCCTGCGCGATGAAATTCTGAGCGCCGATGAAATCAAAGATGTGGCAAACCATGTTCTGAAAATTTCCTCGCAGGAACATGATCAGGCAGCAGCGGCTCGCGGAACCGTACTTTTCGAAGAAAATTGCGCCGCCTGTCATGGCGAAGATGGCAGTGGCCTCAGCGATATGGGAGCACCTGCATTAAACAATGGTATCTGGTTGTACAGTGGAAACCTGGATACGATTGTGGAAACTGTTTCCAACAGCCGGGCTGGCGTGATGCCTGCCTGGGGTGGAAAACTAGATTCCGCTACAATCAAACAACTGGCGATTTATGTCCATTCGCTTGGCGGTGGTCAGTAAGACCCCGTCATTGAGAAACACCCGTCTGTCCAGACGGTTATTACGGAGCACAACCGATGACTGACAGAGGCGCACCCCCAGCCCCTGAAGCAACGGCTGTTGAGCATTTTGATGTCGAAGCAGTCAATAAAAGAGAATCACGCAGCCTGTATGTTGCGACCAAAAAGATTCATCCCAAACGGGTCAAAGGAACCTTCCGTACCCTGAAGTGGTGGATTATGGGATTGACCCTGGGGGTTTATTATATTTCCCCATGGTTGCGCTGGGAACGGGCAGGCTCAGCCCCCGATCAGGCGATCCTGATCGACTTTGTGAACCAGCGGTTCTATTTCTTTTTTATCGAACTGTGGCCACAAGAAGTTTACTACATTGCCGGGTTATTGATAATGTCCGGCATTGGCTTGTTCCTGATCACCAGCATGATCGGTCGGGCATGGTGCGGATACTTTTGCCCGCAAACCGTCTGGACGGACCTGTTTCTAGTGGTAGAACGCGCCATTGAGGGAGACCGTTCGGCGCGTATTCGACTGGATAATGCACCAAATTCCGTACAAAAAGCCTTCAAACGTATTATCAAGCATACCATCTGGTTAATAATTGCCCTGCTCACGGGTGGCGCCTGGGTTTTCTATTTTGCCGATGCACCAACCCTGTTTATTGAGCTGTTTACCCTGCAAGCCTCCAGCGTGGCGTACGGTACAGTAGCGGTACTGACATTCCTGACCTATGCGCTTGGTGGATTGATGCGCGAACAGGTCTGTATATACATGTGCCCCTGGCCGCGCATTCAGGCGGTCATGATGGATGAGGAATCTGCCACCGTGACCTATCGTGAGGCACGCGGCGAACCACGCGCACCCTACAAAAAAGGCGATAGCTGGGACAACCGGGGACATTGTGTGGATTGCAAGGCCTGTATTGCGGCGTGTCCGACCGGTATCGATATCCGCGACGGTCAGCAATTGGAATGCATCACCTGTGCCCTGTGCATTGATGCCTGTGATACGGTGATGAAAAAAATTGGCCAGCTGCCCGGTTTGATCGATTATGACTCTTTGGCCAATATCGACCGCAAAGCCAAAGGCCAACCCAGTGAAATGAAGATCATACGCCCCCGCACGGTGTTTTATTTCACCGCCTGGGTGCTGGCCGGCCTGATCATGCTGGTAACGATTTTATGGCGCCCCGATCTGGACATCAATGTGCTGCGTGATCGCAATCCATTATTTACCCTGCAATCAAATGGCAGCATCAGTAATGGCTTTACGGTCAAAATTCTCAACAAGGTCCATTCTATCCGGACTTTTGCCATTTCAGTGAGCGGTATCGACGGCATGACCATTAACGTTATCGGTGCTTCGGGCACAGGCCCATCGTACAAGCCACTTGTATCGGTTAATGCCGACCAGCTGGGAACCTTTCGTATGGTCCTGAACGCCCCAAAGGGAGCTTTGAGCGCCGACACCACCGATATTCAATTCCTGATCAAGGATATATCATCGGAATCTTCAACCGATTATGACAGTGTTTTCAGAGGCCCCAAAAAGTGAGCGCCCCCAAACCAGTGAAACAGATAACCGGCAAAACAGTGTTGATTGGTATGCTCGCGTTCTTTGGTGTGATCCTTGCGGTCAACATGACATTTATGTACCTCGCCTTAAACAGTTGGCCGGAACTGGTTTCCAAGCGTGCGTATCTCGATGGCCTTGAATACAACGACACCCTGAACGCCGCCAAGCTACAGAGTGACCGGGGTTGGTCGAGCATATTGGAATATGATGGCAAATCAGTCGTGGTTAGCCTGACCGACAAGTCTCAAGCCCCCCTTGTGGGGCTTGGCATCAACCTGACTTTACGCCGTCCGGTCAACGACATCGCCGATATTAAGCTTGTATTACAAGGAGTTCCGGCGAATCCCGGCAGTTATACAGCCGATCTGATCCTGCCGTTAAAAGGGCGTTGGTACGGCGTTATTGAAGCTGTGCGTGATGATGGTGTAAACTATCGCATGGAACATAAATTCATGGTATCTCCTTGAGCCAACAGGCAAGAATTATGCACGAAGTCCACCCGGAATTGCCGTTTATTGTCGATTTACCCGAAGGTGTCAGACGCCTGAACCTGATGGTCGAGAACGTTCATTGTGCGAGCTGTATTCGTAAAATCGAAACGGCCATGCATACCACCCCCGGGGTTATTTCGGCGCGGGTAAATTTAAGCACGCGCAGGCTGGTTGTAGACTGGCGCAAGGCCGAGGCCGATGCTGGCAGACTGGTGGAAAAACTCGAAGCCCTCGGGTTCCCCGCCGCACCATTCGATCCGGGAAAGATCGGTAGTATCGGCGATAAGCAGGAAAAGATACTGCTGCGCTCGCTGGCCGTTGCCGGTTTTGCCGCGGCCAACATCATGCTGTTATCCATATCGGTCTGGTCGGGTCAAGATGGCAGCATGGGCGATGCCACGCGCACCCTGTTTCACTGGATATCGGCCCTGATTGCCATTCCCAGCGTAGCCTACGCCGGACAGCCGTTTTTCCGCTCGGCGGCCAAGGCCTTGTCCAACGCCTCGCTGAACATGGATGTGCCCATATCACTGGCGGTCCTGCTGGCCGTTGGCATGAGCCTGTACCAGACCGTGCAAGGCGGGCTGCATACCTATTTTGATGCGTCGGTGACGCTGCTGTTTTTCCTGTTGATCGGGCGTTACCTGGATCACCGGGCCCGGGCCAAGGCACGCTCGACTGCACAGCACCTGTTGTCGCTTTCCAGCTCCAGTGCCACCCTCATCAACCCCGATGGCAGCCATTCCCGTGTGCCGCTGAGCCAGATCAGTGCCGGGATGCGCATCAGCGTGGCCGCAGGCGAGAGGATCGCCGTGGACGGGACGGTTCATACTGGCGAGAGCGATATTGATACCGCCCTGGTGACCGGCGAAAGCCTGCCACAAACCGTGATTGTCGGCGAGCGGGTCTATGCCGGAACCCTGAATATGACCCGCCCCTTCCAGATCCTGGTCACGGCTTGTGGCGAAGGCACCTTGCTGGCCGAAATCGTGCGATTGATGGAAATGGCCGAACAGGGTCGGGCAAATTATGTGCGCCTGGCTGACCGGATCGCAGGCTATTATGCCCCGGCGGTACATATCATATCCGCCGCGGCGTTCCTTGGCTGGTTTTTTTATATGAACGCCGGATGGGAAACCTCGTTAATGGTGGCCATTGCCGTGTTGATCGTGACCTGTCCCTGCGCACTGGGGCTGGCGGTCCCAGCCGTTCAGGTGGTCGCTTCGGGACGATTGCTGAGCCATGGGGTGTTGTTGAAATCACCGGACGGGCTGGAAAGGATTGCTGCGGTTGATACCATTGTGTTCGATAAAACCGGCACCCTGACCCGTGGCAAGCTGGATCTGGTCAACGGCGAGCATTTAAGGGCTGAAGATGTACGGCTTGCCGTTGCCCTGGCACAGCATTCCCGCCACCCCCTGTCATGCGCCATTGTGCGCTATGGCAAACAGTTTTTGCGTGATAACCCCACATCCGCCCCTGATATTGAGTTAAACCAGATTGAAGAGGTGCCGGGATTTGGTTTGCAGGCATCCTTTAATGGCAAGACGGTCAAACTGGGTAAGGCTGACTGGTGCGCCGTGCAGGCTGGTGAGCCGAATGACAGCGAGATCGAGTTGTGGCTCCGTCTGGACGGCTGTGATGGCGTGCGGTTCTGCTTCTTTGATACCCTGCGCCATGACGCCGCAGAGGCTATTTCGGCCCTGCGAGGCATGGGGATCAAACCCATCTTGTTATCGGGCGACCGGACCGCAAACGTTCGTCTGGTTGCCGAAACACTGGGCATTGAACAATACGTTGCGCAATGCCTGCCCGCCAAAAAAGTCGATTATTTGAAGATGCTGGCTGAACAAGGCCACAAGGTGGTTATGGTGGGTGACGGGCTCAACGATGCCCCTGCCCTGGCCGCCGGTTTTGCCTCCATGTCGCCGTCCACGGCAGCCGATATCTCGCAAACCGTGGCCGATGTGATATTTCAGGGTGATGGGTTAATGTCGATTCCGGCCACCATCAACACCTCGCGCCAGTCCGACCGGCTGATAAAAATCAACTTTGGCCTGTCGTTCGCCTATAATACCATCGCCGTACCGCTGGCCGTCGCCGGTATGGTGACACCACTGATCGCCGCGGTAGCCATGTCATTGAGTTCCATTGTGGTAACCCTGAATGCCCTCAGGTTGCGCGGCATGAGCTGGAAGGTCCGTACAAAATGAACGCCCTGGCCATTTTGATACCAGTGGCTCTGCTGCTCGGCGGGATCGGTCTGGCAGCGTTTTTCTGGTCCCTGAAAAACAATCAGTATGATGACCTGGAAGGGGCGGCCATGCGTATCCTGATCGATGATGAAGATGCCCTGAAACCATCAGATACGGAACCAAAAGAGCCTTTGAAACAGGAAAATCCAGAAAACCATTGACGTTTATCAGGAACTAAAGTAGAACATAAGTGAACATTTCGTGGCTTTCATGAATTTCACGGTTTTAATGAGTTTCATGGCTTTCAACGTACAAACTTGGTGATGGGAGATTCTGGTGTTAACAAAAAAACAGTATGAGCTGCTACGTTTTATAGAAACCAGGCTTTCCCATAATGGCGTATCACCCTCATTCGATGAAATGAAAGAGGCGCTGGGGTTGCGCTCAAAATCCGGTATTCACCGCCTGATTACCGGGTTAGAGGAACGTGGCTTTATCCGCCGCCTGCCCCACCGGGCCAGAGCCCTGGAAATCCTCAAATTACCGGAAGATGTTCGTCCCGTACCAGCCTCTCTGTCTTCTGTACAACAAACAAGCAATCAACCCGTTGGAATAGAGTCCAACATCGTAAGCGGTAAATTCAAACAACATACACCATCCCAGGTCAATGGCTCCCCGACGGTACAGTTACCCCTTTATGGCAGGATCGCAGCCGGTACGGCGATCGAGGCCCTAAGCGACCCGACATCCATGATCGATATCCCGCCTTCCATGCTGGGCTCTGGCGAGCATTACGCCCTGGAAGTTGAAGGCGATTCCATGATCGAAGCCGGCATACACGACGGTGATACGGTAATTATCGCCCGCTGTGACAATGCAGAAAACGGCACCATCGTGGTGGCCTTCGTCGATGATATGGAAGTTACTCTGAAACGCTTGCGCCGCAAGGGTAATTCCATAGCCCTTGAACCAGCCAATGCGGCATACAAAACCAGAATCTGTGGCCCCGATCAGGTCAAGGTTCAAGGACGGCTTGTGGGCCTGTTCCGGCGTTATTGAGACGGTACTAACTAGCCAGACCTGAAGATGGACTGCGGTTACGACGTGGTGACGGTATGACTGTCCATGGACGAGTACCGCGCACGTCGGTGGTGCTGACGATTTTTACCCGTTGCCCGTCCAGATATAGGGCGTGAGCGCCATTTTTCCATAAATCATATCGGTCAATAACATATTGGGGTTTGGAACAATCTCCACGCACCGGAACACGGCTGATGATAATATCGGCGACCCAGCAATCCTCGCTCAAAGCGGCTTCCTGCCAGACCAGGGCGATGGTCAGGCCATTTTTCTGAAACATACACCCCAGGGTGTCACATTTGATGGTTTCGCTGAGGGCGGCATTTTTGCTGCCGTGTTTTTGTTGTTTCAGATATCCGGCCCGTTCAACCCAGATGCCACGCACGAACCGGTTGGCATTAGCCCCCGGCCCCAGCACGGTGATGGCCTTGTGGTCCTGTATGGCAAACAAACTGGCATTGTTGCCAGCCAGCAATACCGGTTGCGGTGTGGATATGGCAAGCACGAGCCCGGCGGCGATGGCGGTGACACCAAGCCAGCGAATATTGCTCTGCCAAAGGCACACCCATAAGGCCCCGATCACCATGACAACCATGGAAAATGTGGAAAAAGCTGGCATAATCTGAACATTACCGGGCAGATCGGCAACGGATCGGGCAGAATAAATCAGGGCCTCAATACCTCACCCCATGACGGCAAACCCAATGGCTTCCAGCCCCAGCGGCATTAATATCATGCCTAACAGCGCGCTCGGCATGATCCACAAGGCCGTCAGGGGTATGGCCACCAGGTTGGAAATATTGCCATAACTCGCTATTTGGTGGAAATGGAAGGCGACAAAAGGGGCGGTCGCCAGCCCGGCAATCACGGTGGTCAGTGCGATGCCAAACAAATAATATAAAAAGCGGATCATAAAATGTCGATCCCGTGCAGATTGGTAATACCGCTGCGAGATTTCCTCATAACAAGCAACCAGCCCCGTAACGGCAGCAAAGGATAACTGGAAACTGGCGCTCAGCAAGCTTTCCGGCTGGAATAACAAAATTATGGCGGCGGCAAAGGCAACCAGGCGCAAGGTGATGCCCCGACGACCCAGAACAATGGCCCCCAGTACCAAGGCCATCATGGTGAAGGCCCGCAAGGTCGGAATTGTTGACCCGGCAAGGATGGTATAACCCAGTGCTGCCACAAGGGCGCTGATTGCCGCCCATGTCTTGATCGGGTATCGCACCGCAATTGCGGGTATCATGGCAAGGCCGGCACGAACCATAAAAAACACCAGTCCGGCTATCAACCCGATGTGCAGGCCTGAAATTGCCAGCAAATGGGCCAGTCCGGCGTCTCGCATGGCCTCAAAAATATCACGTGGGATACCCTTCTTTTCACCCGTGATCAGTGCCGTTGCAACCATACCGGTCTCGCCCGGCAGGACATTTCGAATGCGGGTACTGACCAACTGGCGCAAGCGTGATTGCAAGATATCGAATGATTGCAAGTCCGCATCCTGACCTGATTTTTTTATAATAACCGGCGCGCTATAGGAAAACCCGTATGCCCCGATCCCCTTGAAATAGGCGTAACGCTGAAAATCAAAGGCATTGGGGCTTGCTGGTGGTGATGGAGGACGCAAGACCGCATAGACATCGACCCAATCGCCGGGCTGCAAGGCTTCACCCTTGGACGTGTTGACCCGGATGCGTACTTTTTGGGGAATCTCATAGGCTTTAATTTTGCCATCGATATTCAGTTTTTCCAGCATAATGCGGGACCCGGTGGGCATGATTTCAATGGCAACCACGCGGCCCGACACACTCACCGGGCCAATGCTGCGTTGCAATGTGATAGTCGCCAGGTTCATGGTGCGGAACTGGGCTGCGGTAAACCCGAGGGATATCGTACAAAAAGCGACCAATAAAAGGAACCAGACGTGATTTTTGTTAAACATCCACGCGGCCACCAGAAACACGCTGAAAAGAGTGATGCCGAGGCCCCACGCCGGTTCAGAAGTTAACGAGAAATACAACCCGATACCCACGGCCATCAACACCGGAAACCATAATATCCAACGATGATAATCTTGATAGAGCCCTCCTTCGACCCCAAATAAACCGGGACGACCGGAATGGCCGTGACTGTGCACCGCAATAGAAATTTTAGGATTATTTTCTTTAAATGTTAAATATTTCACAAAATCGCGCCATTTATATTGCACTGCATGATGGATTACCCTGCTCCGGTATGGTAGAACCTGTACACGATTAATTCACACTGAATTGTCACTGTAACACACATGAGGCCAGTTTAAGAATATGACTGTCGTTACCCGTTTCGCCCCCTCACCTACTGGCTACCTGCATATTGGTGGGGCTCGTACCGCATTATTCAACTGGTTGTTTGCACGACATCATCAGGGAAAATTTCTGTTACGCATCGAGGATACCGATCGCAAGCGTTCCTCCCAGGACGCCGTGGAGGCTATTTACGAAGGGCTGACGTGGTTGGAGCTGGACTGGGACGGTGAGGCAGTTTCCCAATTCTCCTGTGTTGATCGCCACCGCCAGGTCGCCCTGTCCCTGTTGGAACAAGGCAAGGCATACCGGTGTTATTGCAGCAAGCAAGAGCTGACCGAAATGCGAGAAGCCGCCCGTGCCGCTGGCAAGCCCTGGAAATATGATGGACGGTGGCGTGATCGTGAGCCCGCGGACGCACCGGATGGAGTGGAGCCGGTTATTCGCCTGAAAGCACCGCTTGAGGGTGAAACCGTGATCACAGATCTGGTCCAGGGCGAGGTCCGGGTCGCCAATGAAACCCTGGATGACATGATCCTGCTGCGCGCAGACGGCACACCGACCTATATGCTGGCCGTGGTGGTTGACGATCATGACATGGCGGTTAGCCACGTAATACGGGGCGATGACCACCTGACCAATGCTTCTCGCCAGTACCAGCTCTATGTGGCGCTCGGTTGGGATATACCGGAATTTGCCCATATCCCGCTGATCCACGGCCCCGATGGTGCCAAATTATCGAAACGCCACGGTGCCCTGGGTGTTGATGCCTATCGCGACCAGGGGTTCCTGCCTGCTGCGGTACGAAATTACCTGCTCCGGCTTGGCTGGGCCCATGGCGATGAGGAAATCATCAGTACCGCACAGGCCATTGAATGGTTTAATCTCGAAAGCATTGGCCGCTCGGCGTCGCGTTTTGATATTACCAAGCTGACCAACCTGAACGGCCACTATATCCGCCATGGTGATGATGGCGAACTGGCCCGGATGATCGCACCCACTATCGCCGATAATCGCGGCAAGGACTTAAACGATGGTGAGATGGATTTGCTTACACGCGCCATGCACGGCTTAAAGGGTCGCGCGAAGAATATTAATGAACTATCTGATTCTGCACAATTTTATTTTAATTCCAGCCCCCTTGAATTTACTGACAAGGCCCGGGCACAACTGGATGAGGCAGGTTGTTCACATTTATCAAATCTAACTTCATCCCTGGATAAACTGGCTTCATGGGAAGCCGAAACCATCGAGGCACATATCCGTGCTTATGGTGATCAACATGACCCGGCCATCAAACTTGGCAAGATTGCTCAACCACTGCGAGCCGCGCTCAGTGGGTCAACCGTTTCACCACCAATATTTGATGTGATGGCATTATTAGGCAAGGATGAAACCCTTGTCCGCATCAAGGACGCCCTTAATACCCAGGCATAATGTCACGCGGGGGTATGGGGCTGCCGTTCTGGATTCTCAGGGCGGGATGATTAGGAGATAAAAACATGAGTGAAGCCAAAAATAACAACAATTCATTTACCCTGATTGACAACAGAACAAATGAAAAAATTGAACTGCCCGTTTTCGAGGCATCGGTTGGACCGGATGTGATCGACATTCGAAAACTGTACGCCGAAACGGACTGCTTCACCTATGACCCCGGCTTCACGTCCACGGGCAGTTGCGAGTCCAAGATAACCTTTATCGACGGTGACAAGGGTGTCTTGTTGTATCGCGGGTATCACATCGGCGAACTGGCCGATAATTCCGATTTCATGGAAACCTGTTACCTGTTGCTCTACGGCGAATTACCCTCGCCGGAACAAAAAAGGAAATTTGAGACCGGCATCACCTATCACACCATGGTCAATGAGCAGATGAGCACCTTCTTCCGTGGTTTCCGCCGCGATGCCCACCCCATGGCTATAATGTGTGGTGTGGTCGGTGCCTTGTCGGCGTTCTACCATGACAGCCTGGATATCAATGACCCCCACCATCGTCTGGTAGCGTCATACCGCTTGATTGCCAAAATGCCCACCCTGGCAGCTATGGCTTATAAATATTCCATTGGTCAGCCGTTTATGTATCCGCGCAATGACCTGCGGTATGCCGAGAACTTCCTGTATATGATGTTTGGCACGCCGTGCGAGCCTTACAAGGTCGATCCGATCATCGCCCGTGCCATGGACCGGATCCTTATCCTGCATGCCGATCATGAACAGAATGCCTCCACATCCACCGTCCGTCTGGCCGGATCATCGGGGGCTAATCCGTTTGCCTGCATCTCTGCCGGTATCGCCTCGCTCTGGGGTCCAGCCCATGGTGGGGCCAACGAAGCGGTTCTCAATATGTTGGAGGAAATCGGCACCAAGGACAGGATTCCGGAATTTATCAAACGCGCCAAGGACAAAAGCGATCCCTTCCGACTAATGGGCTTCGGTCACCGGGTCTACAAAAACTTCGACCCCCGGGCCAAGGTCATGCAGCAAAGCTGTCACGAGGTGCTCGATGCTTTGGGTGTGCATGACGAGCCCTTGCTGGAAATCGCCATGGAACTGGAACGCATCGCCCTCGAGGACGAGTACTTTATCGAGAAAAAACTCTACCCCAATGTGGATTTCTATTCGGGCATTATTTTCCGCGCCATTGGCATTCCCACCAGCATGTTTACCGTTTTGTTTGCGGTCGCCCGTACGGTTGGCTGGGTCGCCCAGTGGAACGAGATGATCGAAGACAAATCACAGAAGATCGGTCGTCCGCGTCAGCTTTATATCGGCAAAACACAACGCGATTTTGTGCCGCTTCATATGCGGACCTGACCGGGTCATGGGGGGGTAATTGGGGTCTGATTGGGGCCTGATATAACTGGGTTTCCGGGTTATGCCTGTTTGCCGTATTCCGACAGCCAGATCCCGCCCAGCACCAGGGCCAGAGCCACGCCATGGAACATTTCGAAGGGCTCGCCCAGAATGACCACGGCGAATATGGCGGCAAAAACCGGGACCAGGTTGATAAACACGCCTGCCCGGTTTGGCCCCAATGCCTCGACGCCCTGAATAAAGAATATCTGTGCAAGGAAGGACGGGAAGAAGGTTATCAGCCCGACCACGACCCAGCCTTGTGTGGAAGGCCAGTATGCCTGCCCCACCGCGTATTCTACCATGCTAAACGGCAGCGATACGATAAAAGCAACCCCGGCCAGAACCGTGAACAGACCCAGCGAGGAGACATCTGGTCGCTTGCGCAACCCCGTCGTATACGCAGCATAAAGAAAGCACGCCGCCAGGATCAACAAATCACCATGATTGAGGACCAGATCGCCGATCTGTGAAAGATCGCCTTTAAAGGCCACGATCACCACCCCGGCAAGGGTAGTAATAACCCCGCCAAGCTGTAAAGGACTGACGTGGATGCGGTACAGATAAAATGACGCCACCAGTACAAAGACTGGAATTGAGCCTTGGATAATTCCAATATTCAGGGCCGTGGTCAAATATGCGGCTTTATAAAACAACACGTTAAACCCGGTAAATCCCATAGTGGCCAGGCAACTGACGAAAAACAAACGCTCCCGGATGGCCGGCCAGTCACGCACAAGATGGGAACGGGCAAATACAAGCATCAACATCAAGGCACCCAGCCAACGCATGGAGACCAGCATCATGGGCGGTATCTCATGGACGGCCAATTTGCCAAATGTGGTATTGGCACCCCAGCACAAAGCCGTGAAGGTCAACAAACAATAGGATTTAACGAGCACTTTTGTCTGGGGTGAGGCCATGGCTAAACGGTAAATATAGCCGGGTCCACACGGGCCCAGGGTGGATCAAGCTTTTCGATCTGTTTGAAAACGGTACACGACGGCTCGTGACTGCCGGGCAGGTAGGCAATGCTCATGAGAAATTCATTGACGATTTCACCGCCGGTGAATTTAAAGGTTTTTTTGAATAATTTTACCCAGTCTTGACGGTTCAGGGGGTGATGACGAGCAAGCCAGGCGGTAAATCCCCCCTGCTCTCGCATGGTTATCATACAGTTGGCATTATGAATGATGGCGGCGACTTTTAATTTATTGCGGATGATGTCTGCGTTGCCTAATAAGCGTTCCGTATCACCCTGCCCGTAGCCTGCAACCCGGTCCACATCAAAACCCTCGAAGGCTTTAAATATCCCTGCGCGTTTTTTCAGGATTAAATCCCAGGATAATCCGGCCTGAAAAATCTCCAGTGCCAGACGTTCCAACAGCAGGTTTTCCTGTTCCAGGGGAAAACCATAATCGAAATCATGATAATGCCGGTGAACAGGATTTTCGGCGGCATACTGACAATACGTGCTCATCCACCGGCGTCCGGCGGTCTGAAATTAATCAAGCCTGTATCAACCATGTAATAAAACAGGCCGAACACCACCCCGGAAATGACAGTAGTCGCCAATAACTTAGGCTTGATCATGGGTTTGGCCGGCGCACCGGAGTCCTGGCCATCCTTGACACTGGACGAATCTATTTTTTTACGGGCTCCGTAAGGCAAAACCATAAATAATATTAACCACCAGAAGATCACATAGATAGCAATGGCACTTGTAAACGACATGGTGGTTTATTCCTGTTCAAGTTCGATGAGGGTGCCACAGAAATCCTTGGGGTGGAGAAACAGTACAGGTTTGCCATGGGCACCTGTTTTCGGCTCACCGTTACCCAGAACACGAGCACCACGCTCAATCAGCCTGTCGCGGGCGGCCAGTATGTCACTGACTTCGTAACATATATGATGCATGGCCCCGTCAGGGTTCTTCGCCAGAAACCCGGCAACGGGAGAGCCATCACCGAGGGGGCGTAACAATTCGATCTTGGTGTTGGGCAAATTGATAAACACCACGCTGACGCCATGTTCAGCGATATCTTGTGCCGCCGACACATCAGCCCCCAGCGTATCGCGGTACAAAGCCGCAGCGGCCTCCAGATCAGGAACAACGATAGCAATATGGTTTAAACGGCCGATCATGATGTTTCTTTCAGGTTTCAGACACGGACAAGGTGGATATGGGTCGATGGTTTTTTGCCCAGTTTCTGTTTATAGACCCGGCGCATGGCGATGCGGATCAAAGCGGTTACGGCATCATCATCGCGGCGGACTTTTTTGGGCAGGTTCTCCAAGGCCCCGGCGATGGCATCGGTAATAGCATTTTCCAGCGCAACTTCACCCTCTTCCAACAACCCGGTATCGGTGACCAGGGGTTCTTCAAAAAGCTCACAATGATCATTGATGACGATGGTCGCCACCACAAATCCGTTATAAAGAGCACGCTTGCGGTTACGCACCAGCGAACCATCGATCGATACCAGCCGTTTACCCTCAAGGGCCAAACGCCCGAAAGGGACCTGATCAACGCTCGCAACGCCTTTCTTGCCAATGGAAACCATGGTGCCATTCTGGGCAAGGAAAGTGGCAGATACCTGACATTCACGGGCCAGGGCGGCGTGTTCGATCATGTGTCTGTTTTCACCATGAACGGGAATGGCGATTTGTGGTCGCACCAGTTGATACATCTGCGACAATTCATCGCGGGCCGGATGACCCGATACGTGGACAAAATCGTCCTGCCAGTCGATGATCTTGATCCCGCTGGAGACCAGCCTGTTTTGCAAGCTTGATATGGAAACCTCATTGCCCGGAATAACCCGCGATGAAAAGATCACCGTATCACCGCTGTGCAGTTTAATCCGTGGGTGGTTGCCACTGGCGATGCGAGACAGTGCGGCTCGCGGCTCGCCTTGCGAACCGGTACAGATCAGCAGCATTTTGTCGGCCGGTAGGTACGCCGCGTCATCTTCATCCAGGAATACCATGTCTTGCGGGATGTAGCCTGTCTCGCGCGCCGCATCGATCATATTGCGCATGGACCGCCCGGAAACCACCACATCGCGATGGTTGGCCCGTGCGGCCAGGGCTACAGTTTTCAAGCGGGCGATGTTAGATGAAAAACACGACACCACGACCCGGGCCTGGCACGCGGCGATGATGCGTGCCAGGGATGCTTGCAGGTCACCTTCCGAACCGCTTTCGCCGGGGGAAAACACATTAGTGGAATCACACACCATGGCGAGCACGCCATCGTCACCCAATTGACGCAACCGATCCGTATCGGCGGTATCACCCACCACAGGGTCCGCATCGAACTTCCAATCCCCGGTATGCAGGATCATGCCATGAGGTGTGCTAATGGCGATAGCATTGGGTTCCGGTATGGAATGGGTCAGAGTAATCATTTCCAGATCAAACGGCCCCAAAGATAACGTACTGCCCAGCTCGATGACATGAATGGGCACCTGATTGCCCCAGGGTACCTCCGATAACTTGCGGCGCAGGATCGCGGCGGTAAAAGGTGTGGCATATATGGGGCATTTCAGACGCGGCCACATGTACGGCACGGCCCCCAGATGATCCTCGTGGGCATGGGTCAGAACCAGGGCGATCAGGTCATCTCGGCGTTCTTCAATAAACGTCGGATCGGGCATAATGACATCGACCCCGGGCATACCGGGATCGGCAAATGTCACCCCCAGATCGATCATGATCCATTGCGCATTTTCCGGCGATCCATAACCGTAAAGATTAAGGTTCATGCCGATCTCACCGGCACCACCCAAAGGTAGGAATAAAACTTTGTCGTCAGGGGCCGCCATATTTATTGAGATCCTTTGTCCGTCATATTGTTGCGATGAATTTCCAACAGGCCTTTCATGGTGATATCCACATCGATGACATCAAAAACATCTGTCGCATCGACGAACAACGGGGCCAGCCCGCCGGTAACGATCACCTTCATGTTCGCCTCACCATGGTCTTTGTTATATTGCTGGCGAATACGCTCTATCAGGCCTTCTATCAGTCCGATATAGCCCCAGTATACACCGGATTTCATGGCATCAACCGTATTCTGTCCGATGATGTGTCTGGGTCGCTCAATAGCAATGCGTGGCAATTTTGCCGCCGCCACGTACAGTGCCTCCACACTAAGATTAATGCCCGGAGCGATAATGCCGCCGATATAATCGCCGTCCTGATTAATCACATCAAAGGTGGTCGCCGTGCCGAAATCGACGATGATCAGCGGGCCGCCATAGAACTTGAAACCAGCCACGGCGTTAACCAGACGGTCCGCGCCTGCTTCATTCGGCTGATCGATTTTTACCGAGATGTTCAGATCAACATCCTTGTCGCCGATCACCCGAGGGTCACAGCCAAAATATGTCCGGCACAATGTTTTAATCTCAAACATCGCCTGGGGCACTACATTGGCAATGATCGCATGATCAATATGGGATGGGTTGAGGTCTTTCAGGGCCATGAGCTGTGTCAGCCACACCGCGTATTCATCGGACGTGCGTGTTGGTTTCATGGCGATGCGCCATTGCCCGGCCATGGTATCACCATCATAGATGGCGAATTTTACGTTTGTATTGTTAACATTAATGGCGAGAAGCATTGTCTGTGTTTCCACTGCATGACGGATCGGGAAAGAATACATCACCGACGGTGATGAGGCGCTGTTTGTCATTGCCGTCCTGTTGCAAAATTAAGGCACCCGACTGATCGATACCTTTGAAGATACCCGAAAGTTCCTGATTTTCCAGCCGAACCAGAATTTTTTGCTGCAAACCCGCTGCACAGGCAAGCCAGGCGTTGCGCAGCGGGCCAAATCCCCTGGACTGCCACGCAACCAGCCAGTAATCAAAATGGTGGATAAACCGCGCCAGTACAAGGGGCGGCGACAGATCACTGGCACCTTCCTGGTTCATGCTGGTCGCTTTATACGGGGTATTTTGCGGAAAGGACGATATATTTATCCCCACACCGACCACAATCGCATTGGCTGAAACATTGGCTGCATTGGCTGATACATTGGCTGATGCATGGGTCACATGGGCCTCATGGGAGGTTTCCAGCAACACCCCGGAAACTTTACGCCCGTTTATCAACACATCATTGGGCCACTTACAGGCCACATCACAGCCCGCCGGGCACAGTTCTTTTAACACCTGGACGATAGCCAGGGCCGCCACGTAACCCAATTGGGGTAAATCAGCTATTTCAACACGGGGGGTCAGGATGAGCGAACAATACAGATTACCCAAAGGGGCAGACCACGAGCGACCACGTCGGCCCCGGGCAGCGGTTTGCTCGGCGGCACAAATAACGGATTTGTCCAGCGATGTGTGGTTACCGGCGAGCAGACGCAGAGCCTCGTCATTGGTACTGTCCAGGCTCGAATAGGATATCAGGTTATAGCCATGGGGCAGGTTTGTCGTATCATCCACCGATCAAGGACGCCGCAGCGGCCGCCGCACTGTCGAGCAACGGTGCCGGATAAAAGATGAAAAAGACAACCAGGACCGTGGTTCCCACCAGAACAGTGACGATGGATTTTGGAATGGGTTGATCGAAAGCGTCACCGGGCTCATCAAAATACACGACCTTGACAATGCGCAGGTAATAGAACGATCCAACCACGCTGGATAAAACACCAATGATGGCCAGTCCATATAGTTCGGCATCAATGGCGGCCAGGAAAATATATAATTTACCGAAAAATCCGGCCAGTGGCGGAATACCCGCCATGGAGAACATGAAGATGGTCAGGGCCAGCGCCAGCAACGGGCGGCTTTTGGATAACCCGGCCAGTTCGCTGATATCCTCGACCATGCGGTCCCCCCGGCGCATACACAAAATACAGGCAAAGGTGCCCACGGTCATAAATACATAAATCCCCATATAGACCAGCACGCTTTGAATACCGGCCTGATTGCCGATGCACAGACCGATCAGGGCAAAACCGATATGGCCGATGGAGCTGTACGCCATCATACGTTTGATATTGGTCTGGTTAATAGCCGCCAGCGAGCCCAATACCATTGAGGCAATGGCGACCAGCCAGACGATTTGCTGCCACTGGTCATCAAGCTCACCGAACGGGCCGACCATGACCCGCATGAACAGGGCAATGGCCGCGACCTTTGGGGCGACGGCGAAAAAGGCCGTGACTGGTGTGGGCGCACCTTCATAAACATCGGGTGTCCACATATGGAAAGGAACAGCCGAGACCTTGAAAGCCAAACCGGCCAGAATAAACACGATACCGATAATAACACCGACCGCCGGGGCACCATCTGACTGGGCGAAGGTGTCTGCCAGAACCGCGAAACTGGTGCTACCGGCAAAACCGTAAACCAGCGAGCTGCCATACAACAACATACCCGATGCCAGCGCACCCAGCACAAAGTACTTCAGACCGGCTTCGGTAGAGCGTAGATCGTCACGGCGGAAGGCGGCGATCACATAGAGCGAAAGCGATTGAATTTCCAGACCAACATACAACGACATCAGATCGTTAGCCGAAATCATCATCATCATGCCCAGGGTGGCACACAAGGCCAGCACACCGAATTCAAAACGCGCCATCTGGTGCAATTCCAGATAACTACGCGAGATATACAAGGTCAGGGCAGCGCCGATCAGGACCAGGATTTTGCTGAACGTGGCAAACGGGTCAAGAATAAACAGATCGTTGAAGGTGGTGATTGTCGGTCCCGAAACGCTAAGCACCAGAAATCCGGTAACAATCAACGCTATAACACTGAGAGAGAGTATCTGACGATTGACCCGCACAGAGGTTTCGACCGTATCTGAATTCTGGAAAACACCGACCATCAACAACACCATGATGGTGATGCTAAGAAAAATCTCAGGCATCGCCGGTATCAGATTAGGAAATTCACTCATGGGCATTGCTCTTTACCTCTTGCTCAATTACGGAGAAACTGCGACGAGCATACCGGCCGCGGCTTGAGCTGTTTGTACGTGTTCAATAAGGTTTGCTACCGAGACATGCATAAAGTCCAGGAAGGCAGGCGGATAAATCCCCATCCACAGTGTGATCACCAGTAACGGGGTAAAGATAACGACCTCGCGTCTGTTCATATCGGCGATCTGCTTCAGGCTTTCTTTGGTCAGTTTCCCGAAAATAACCCGGCGATAGAGATACAGCATATAGGCCGCGCCCAGGATAACACCCAGCGCACAAAATGCTGCGACCCAGGTATTAACGGCAAACAAACCTACAAGGACCAGAATTTCACCGACAAATCCGCCGGTTCCAGGCAATCCGATGGAGGCCAGCATGAAGACCATGAAAAACAGGGCATACGTAGGCATTCGTTCGACCAGCCCGCCATAATCGGATATTTCCCGTGAATGTATCCGGTCATAAACAACACCGACGATCAGGAACAGGGCGGCTGAGACAACACCATGGCTCAACATCACATAAATTGCGCCCTCGATGCCCTGGGTGGTCAGGGTGAACGTGCCTGCGGTAACGAACCCCATATGGGCAATGGAGGAATACGCGATCAGCTTCTTCATGTCTTCCTGCGCCAGGGCGACCAGAGAGGTATAAACCACCGCTATGATACTCAAGGCATAAATCAACGGGGCAAAGTCAGCCGATGCAAGGGGCATCATAGGCAGCGAGAACCGCAGGAACCCGTAACCGCCGAATTTCAACAACACACCAGCCAGAATGACAGAACCGGCCGTGGGGGCTTCCACATGAGCATCGGGCAGCCAGGTATGAACAGGCCACATGGGCACCTTGACGGCAAACGATGCAAAGAAAGCGAGCCACAACCAGGGCTGGATTTCAGCCGGGAATGCGTGGGTCAACAACACCGTCATATCCGTGGTTCCGGCATTGGCATACATCACGAAAATCGCCAGCAACATCAATACCGAGCCAAGCAGGGTATACAGGAATAATTTGAAAGCCGCATAGACCCGGCGCTTGCCACCCCAGACCCCGATAATCAGGAACATGGGGATCAATACGGCCTCGAAGAAGATATAGAAAATCATGATGTCCAGGGCACTGAACATGCCGATCATCATGGTTTCCAAAATCAGGAAGGAAATCATGTACTCCTTGACCCGATCCTTGATGGAGGTCCAGCTGGCCAGAATACAGATCGGCGTCAGCAAGGTGGTCAACAACACGAAAAGGACGGATATACCATCCAGACCGAGATGATAGGAAATACCAAACGATGGCATCCATTCATATTTCTCGATGAACTGGAAGTCTGCCGTGCTCTGATCAAACCCGTTCCACAGGAACAAAGACAGGATAAAAGTAACCGCAGAAGTCCAGAGCGCCACGTTACGGGCGTTCTGGGCGACGACTTCTTCATCCCCGCGAATAGCCAGAATAAATCCGGCACCGATCAGCGGCATAAAAATCAAAAGCGACAGAATAGGAAATTCAGCCATAAAGGATCATCCGACGTTTGAGAACAAATACCAGGAAACCAGCACCACCGCACCGCACAACATGGCGAAGGCGTAGTGATAGAGGTAACCCGTTTGAAGGGCGGCAGCTCGACGAGCCATTATACGTACCGCAGAAGAAATACCATCCGGACCGAGGCCATCGATCAATGTACCATCGCCGACCTTCCACAGATTGCGCCCCAGATAAAACGCCGGGCGGACAAAGATACGGTCGTACAGCTCATCGAAATACCATTTATTAAACGAAATGGCATAAATGGTTGGAATGCTTGCAGCAATTTTCCCGGGCAGGTCAGGACGCTTGATATAAAGCACATAAGCCAGCCCGATCCCGATCACCCCGACAATCAACGGTGCGTATTTAACCAACATGGGAACATGATGGGCATTTTCCAGAGCCGGATGGCTATCAAGAATCAGCAGGGAATTGCCCCAGAACTCAACGGCACCCTCTCCGACGAAGTATGAATACCCGGCCCACCCCGACAACACGGCACCGGTGGCCAGAAACATCAGCGGAAACAGGATGACTTTGGGGCTTTCATGGACATGGGCCATGACCTTTTCGTCGGCCCGTGGGCTCCCGTGGAATGTCATGAACAACAGACGCCAGGAATAAAATGCAGTCAGCAAGGCGGCTAGCAATCCCATATAGAATGCGTAACTACCCACACCTGTGTGGGCTCCATAGGCTGCCTCCAGCACGATATCCTTGGAATAATAACCGGCAAATGGCGGGATACCGGCCAGGGCCAGATTGCCAATCCACATCAAACCGTAGGTCACCGGGATCAGTTTCCAGATACCGCCCATCTTGCGCATGTCCTGTTCGTCCGACATGGCATGAATGACCGAACCGGCACCAAGGAATAACAAGGCCTTGAAAAAACCATGGGTCATCAAATGGAAGATACCGGCGGAATAAGCCGATACACCGAGGGCGAAGAACATATAACCGAGTTGGGAACACGTGGAATAGGCAATCACCCGCTTGATATCGTTTTGCGTACACGCAATGGTCGCGGCAAAGATCGCCGTCGAGGCCCCTACAATGGTCACCACCGTCAGCGCCAGATCAGAATACTCGAAAATCGGTGACAGGCGGGCAACCATGAACACCCCGGCCGTGACCATGGTCGCTGCATGGATCAGGGCGGAAACCGGGGTTGGCCCTTCCATGGCGTCCGGCAACCAGGTGTGCAGGCCGAGCTGGGCTGATTTACCCATGGCCCCCACAAACAACAGCAGACACGCAATGGTCAGGGCGTGGAATTCATACCCGAAGACCACCAGCATGGTGTCGGCTTTTTCCGGTGCCGTGGCAAAGATCGTATCGAGATGGACCGTATCAAAAATCATGTAGACGGCAAAGATGCCCAGGGCAAAACCGAAGTCACCCACACGGTTAACCACAAAAGCCTTGATGGCTGCCGCATTGGCCGATGGTTTGTGATACCAGAAACCGATCAACAGGTACGAACACAAGCCCACGCCTTCCCAGCCAAAGAACATCTGGACCAGATTATCGGCCGTGATCAGCGTCAGCATAAAGAACGTAAACAGGCTGAGATAACACATGAAACGCGGGACGTGGTGGTCGTGATGCATATAACCGATGGAATATACATGAACCATTGCCGAGACGTAGGTCACGACGATCATCATCACGGCGGTCAGGGTATCGACCTTCAGGGCCCACGCCACATCGAACGAGCCGGAATCAATCCAGGTGAAAAGGTGAATGGTCCTGGCGTTGCCATTGAGACCGACATCGATAAATACCAGCGTAGCGAATACGGCCGACAGCAACAGCCCGCCACTGGTGATCCATTGCGACATGGTATCGACCCGGCGGCTGCTTTCGCTGTCATTGCCATGACGCATAAACGCCAGAATTCCGGCAATAATTGCGGCAAAAAGCGGCAGAAAAACGACGGCTTTGATAATCATGCGTGTTCCCTAGCCCTTCATCAAATCGATGTCCTCAACCGCGATGGAACCACGGTTGCGGAAGTAGATGACAAGTATTGCAAGTCCGATAGCTGCCTCGGCAGCCGCAACCGTCAACACAAATATCGCAAAGACCTGGCCGACCAGATCCTGCAAGGTGGTCGAAAAAGCCACCAGATTGATATTTACGGCGAGCAGCATCAATTCGATCGACATCATGATAACGATGATGTTCTTGCGGTTAATAAAAATTCCGAACACACCGATTGTAAAAACAATGGCGGCGACTGTCAGATAATGGGATAGACCGATTTCAAACATCAGATGCCCTTCCCCGATTCTACTTTGACCATTTTAATGGTATCTTCCGGACGGCGCGCGATCTGGTCGGCGATGACCTGTTTACGCACACCTTTGCGTCGACGGTGGGTCAGCACAATGGCACCCACCATGGCGATCAGCAGGATCATGCCGGCGCCCTGGAACAGGTATAGATAATCTGTATAAAGGATGCGCCCGATGGCGTGGGTATTGGTCAAATCTGCCGGGATCGGCGCAGCACCGCTTGAGGCCGCCTGAGGCGAGATAATCCAGCCACCGAGCACCATGGCCAATTCAGCCAGCAAGATGAAAGCGACCGTGCCGCCTATGGGCAGGTAATCCAGGAAACCCTGGCGCAGTTCCACGAAGTTGACGTCGAGCATCATAACCACAAACATGAACAGGACGGCCACAGCCCCCACATAGACGATGATCAGGGTCATAGCCAAAAATTCCGCGCCCAGCAGGATAAACAACCCGGCCGAATTGAAAAACGCCAGTATAAGGAACAGGACGGAATGCACAGGATTACGGGCGGTAATAACCATCACCGATGCGGCAACGGTTATGATCGCAAACAGATAGAATGCAAGAGAAGCTACCATATGGCTGTTTCCCCCTTCGTTATCGCGTCGTTGCCGGTCGCAATGTTCGTCATGCTCCCCCAATGCTCCTCATGTATTAGTCGTTTCAATACGTATTAACTCTTATTTGTCTATTAACGGTACGGAGCATCGGCACTGATCCGTGCCGCAAGCTCTGTTTCCCAGCGTTCGCCATTGGCGAGCAACTTGGACTTGTTATACATCAGTTCTTCACGGGTTTCCGTGGAGTACTCAAAATTTGGCCCCTCGACGATGGCATCGACCGGACAGGCTTCCTGACAGAAACCACAATAAATGCATTTCAGCATGTCTATGTCGTAGCGCGTGGTGCGGCGCGTGCCGTCATGGCGCTGTTCAGACTCGATAGTAATCGCCTGAGCCGGACAGACCGCCTCGCACAATTTACAGGCAATACAGCGCTCCTCGCCATCGGGATAACGACGTAGGGCGTGTTCGCCGCGAAAACGCGGGCTCAGATATCCCTTTTCATAGGGGTAATTGAGGGTAATTGACGGACGGAACATATAGCGCAACGTCAAGGCCATGCCTGAGAGCAACTCCACAAGGAAGACGGAACGTATACTGCGAGAAATAAAGCTCATAATCGTTTTCCTTATCCTGCCATTCCGGGTGCCAGATCAAAAGCCACCAAAATTCCGGCCACCACGAATACACCAGCCAGGGTCAGCGGTAAAAAGACCTTCCAGCCAAGGCGCATTAATTGATCATAGCGGTAACGCGGGAATGATGCTCGTAACCATATAAACACAAACAGGCAGAATGCAATTTTTAACGCCAGCCACAACGGACCGGGTAACCAGTTAAACGGTGCGATATCAAACGGTGGCAGCCAGCCGCCAAGGAACAGGATCGAGGTCATGGCCGACATCATGATCATGTTGGCGTATTCACCCAGGAAAAACAGGGCAAACGTCATGGCTGAATATTCCACGTTAAATCCGGAAACCAGCTCTGACTCCGCTTCGGGTAAATCGAAGGGATGGCGATTGGTCTCGGCCACGGTGGCGATAAAGAAGATCACAGCCATGGGAAACAACGGGAAGACATACCAGTTAAAGATGCCGTAATCGCCTTTTTGCGCCATCACCACGTCGCTCAGGTTCAGCGAGCCGACACACATCAACACGGTGATCATGGCAAACCCCATGGCCAGTTCGTAGGATATCATCTGGGCCGCAGAACGCAGCGACCCGAGGAACGCATAGAGCGAATTCGATGCCCAGCCAGCCATCAACACGCCATACACACCCAGCGACGAAACGGCAAAAATAAACAACACACCAACATTCAGATCAGCCAGCACCATCCCTGCGCTGAACGGGATAACCGACCAGGCAATCAGGGCCAGTATGAGCGTCAGACACGGTGCCAGAATAAACACCGCGCGATTGGCACCGGTTGGAATAATGGTTTCCTTCAAAAACAGCTTGAGGCCATCGGCGATGGGCTGTAACAGCCCAAACGGGCCAACCACGTTGGGGCCTTTGCGCAATTGCATGGCGCCGATAATCTTGCGTTCAGCCAGTGTCAGGTAGGCAACGGAAAGCATCACCGGGCCGACAATGGCAACGATCTTGATGATGATCCAGGCCAGCGGCCAGATGGTGCTGACCCAGAGTTCCATAAACAAATCAACCATTGGTCCCTGTCTTGCCTCCGTGTGTCTGGGTGACAAACACATCCGAGCATTCGGCCATGGTTTGCGAGGCTCGACTGATAGGATCCGTCATATAGAAATTTTCAATGTTTGAGGTAAAGGGCAGATCAACAAGATTACCCGATTCGCCAAAGGTGCCCCAGGCCGCCGGGCTTACCGTGTCATAAGCAGCAAAAACCGGATTGATTTCGGCCATCCGGGAACGCAGTTGCGGGGCACTGTCATAACCCAGCCGTTTACCCAGTACGTCAGAAAGAGCGCGGATGATCGTCCAGTCTTCACGCGCATCACCCGGAGGGAAGACGGCGCGGGACGACAATTGCACCCGGCCTTCGGTATTTACATACGTTGCGGTTTTTTCCGTATAGGCCGCGCCGGGCAATATAACATCGGCTACGTGGGCACCACGATCACCATGGTGGCCCTGATAGATGACAAAGGTGTTTTCCAGAGCGGCGCTGTCGAAGTCGTCACAGGCCAGCAGATAAACCGTATGGATATCGCCGTTTGCTGCCCCGGCAACAATACCGCCATGACCAAGCGAGCCTTGCTGCGGAACGAACCCCACATCCAGGCCGCCGACACGGGCAGCAGCGGTTTGCAGTACGTTAAACCCGTTCCAGCCATCAACCACCATGCCATACCGTTCGGCAATGAGCCGCGCCAGGGAAAGTACCTGTGCACCGTCACCCCGTTCGATGGCACCCATGCCGATAATCAGCATGGGCCGTTCAGCGTTTTCAAGAACCTGGGCAAATTCACCATGCCCTTCGGCGATTTCGTGCAGGCTTTGCGGACCGGCACCCAGATTCTGGTGTTTATAGGTCAGATCAACATTTGGCCCGATCGCTGCAACGGAAAATCCACCCATCAGGTAACGCTTGCGGATACGGGCATTCAATACCGGTGCTTCGATACGTGGGTTGGTTCCGACCAACAGACAGGCGTCGGCCTGCTCGATACCGGCGATGGTTGTATTAAAGATATAAGAAGCCCGTTGCGCAGCATCCAGCGCCCAGCCTTCACCGCGACAGTCCATGTTTTGCGATCCCAGAGAGCCCATCAGATCTTTCAGGGCGGTCATGGATTCCACATCGGCCTGATCGCCCGCCAGAGCGGCAATTTTTGAACCATCCTTGCCTTCAAGCTGTTTGGCAATGGCATCGAAAGCTTCCGGCCATGTCGCTGGCTGAAGTTTACCGTCCCGTTTCACATAGGGTTGGTCCAGACGGCGTTTATTCAGGCCATCGCAGGCATAACGGGTTTTATCGGAAATCCATTCTTCATTGACGTCTTCGTTCAGTCGCGGCTGAATTCGCAGGATTTCATTGCCCCGGCTGTCGATACGGATCGCAGATCCCAATGCGTCCATCACATCAATGCTTTCCGTATTGCGCATTTCCCACGAGCGGGCCTTGTTGGAATACGGTGCGGAATTCAATGCGCCGACCGGGCATATATCAACCAGGTTACCCGACAGTTCCGAGGTCAGGGCCTTTTCCACATAAGTGCCAATTTCCAGATGCTCGCCGCGTCCAATGGTACCAATATCAGGGATACCGGCAATTTCGCGGGCAAACCGGATACAACGAGTGCACTGGATGCACCGGGTCATGCTGGTTTTGATCAGCGGGCCCATATATTTGTCTTCGACGATGCGCTTTTCTTCGGTGTAGCGCGATTTATCAAAACCATAGCCAATGGATTGGTCCTGCAAATCACATTCGCCGCCCTGATCACAAATAGGACAGTCAAGGGGATGATTTATGAGCAGGAATTCCATGACGCTTTGACGCATCCTGCGAACTTTGGGGCTGTTTGTGGTAATCACCATGCCTTCACTGGCCGGCATGGCACATGATGCGATGGGTTTGGGTGCGCGTTCCATTTCAACCAGACACATGCGGCAGTTTCCGGCAATGGACAGGCGTTCATGATAACAAAAACGCGGTATTTCGATGCCAATGGACTCACAGGCCTGCAAGACGCTAACGCCTGCTTCGACTTCTACTTCCTGTCCATCAATCGTAAGCTTGGTCATATTGTTACTCTCACTCAGCCGCATTGGCTTGGGCGGCCTGATACTGCGTAATTCGTTCTTCCATCAAGGGACGAAAATTCTTGATCAGCCCCTGAACCGGCCACGCGGCGGCATCGCCCAGCGCACAAATTGTGTGGCCCTCAATCTGGCGGCTGACTTCTTCCAGCAAATCAATTTCATCAATGGTGGCATTGCCGATTTTCATGCGTTCCATCATGCGCCACATCCAACCGGTGCCTTCACGGCACGGTGTGCACTGACCGCAGCTCTCATGACGATAAAACTTCGATAAACGGGTGATTGCCGCAATCACATCGGTGGATTTATCCATCACCATGACGGCAGCCGTTCCCAACCCGGATTTAACCGCGCTGAGAGCGTCAAAATCCATGGTAATGGTCTCGCAGACTTCTTTTTTCAACATGGGAACCGACGCACCACCCGGAATGACCGCCAGCAGGTTATCCCAGCCACCACGGACACCACCACCGTGTTTTTCGATCAGTTCCTTGAGCGGAATACCCATTTCTTCTTCAACCGTACACGGCGTATTCACGTGTCCGGAAATATTGAACAGCTTGGTGCCCGTATTGTTTGGTTTGCCCAGATCGCTGAACCAGCCCGGACCGCGACGCAGGATCGCCGGAACCACGGCAATTGACTCTACGTTATTGACCGTTGTCGGGCACCCCCAGGCACCCACATTGGCCGGGAAAGGCGGTTTCAGGCGCGGTTGGCCTTTTTTGCCTTCCAGACTTTGTATCAGGGCTGATTCTTCACCACAAATGTAGGCGCCGGCCCCCATATGAATATGAAAATCGAATTTCCAGCCAGATCCACAGGCATTTTTACCGATCAAACCAGCGGCATAGGCCTCGTCAACAGCCCGTTGCAGGGCTTCGGCCTCACGGAAGAACTCGCCACGCACATAACAGTAAGCAGCATGGGCACGCATGGTAAAACCGGCAATCAGGGCGCCCTCGATCAGCTTATGGGGATCATTGCGCAGAATATCCCGATCCTTACAGGTTCCCGGTTCACCTTCGTCCGCATTGATCACCAGATAATGCGGGCGGTCACCGACCACCTTGGGCATAAAGGACCATTTCATGCCGGTGCTGAAACCAGCCCCGCCACGTCCCCGCAAGCCCGAGACTTTCATCTCATCGATGATGGTATCATTGCCGCGTTCCAGGATTGACTTGGTACCATCCCAGTCACCGCGAGACAGCGCACCGGCAAGGGTACAGTCATTCAGGCCGTATATATTGGTGAAGATTCGATCAATATCTTTCAGCATCAGCTGCCCTCCCCTTTCGCCGCACCCTGGGTCAGGGTCGTCAGACCGCCAACCGGTTCGGAACCATGTCGGGTATTTTGCGGGCCGGGTTTAATGGTCTCGCCGTTTTTAAGCGCATTCAGAATACGTTCCACGTCATCCGGTGTTAAATCTTCATAGAAATCATCGCCGATCTGCATCATGGGCGCGTTGACACAAGCCCCCAGACATTCGGTCTCTGTCATGGTGAACTGGCCATCATTCGATGTCTTGCCAAATTCCGTACCGGTCACCTCGTTGCACCGTTTGACGATCTCATCGGAGCCACGCAGCCAGCACGGCAGGCTGGTACACACCTGGACATGGTGCCTGCCCACGGGCTTCAGGTTATACATGGTATAGAACGTCGCCACTTCATAGACCCGGATGGGGGGCATATCGAGAACCTCGGCCACATGATCCATGGCTGCACGGGGCAACCAGCCATCATGCTGGCGCTGGGCCAGATCGAGCAGCGGCATACAGGCACTGGCCTGTTTACCGTCAGGATATTTCGCAATGTGGTTTTTAACCCGTTCCATGTTTTCCAGGGTAAAGGCGAAACTGGTTGGTTGTTCCACTATGGTGTTTTGTTCGTTCATCGGTCGATCTCACCAAATACAATATCAATAGACCCAATGTTGGCCACAACGTCAGCCAGCATATGCCCTTTGGACATCATTTCCATGGCCTGTAAATGAACATAGCCCGGCGGCCTGATTTTACACCTGTAGGGTTTGTTTGTGCCATCAGAAATCAGATAAACCGCAAACTCTCCCTTGGGGGCTTCGACGGCCGTATAGGTTTCACCCGCCGGAACATGAAACCCTTCGCTGAACAGTTTAAAATGATGGATCAGGGATTCCATATTCTGTTTCATGGTATCGCGGGCCGGGGGCGTGATTTTATTGTCCGACAGTTTTACCGGGCCTTTGGGCATCTGTTCGAGACATTGTTTGATGATCTTGGTGGATTCGCGCATTTCCGCGACCCGGATCAGATAACGATCATAACAGTCGCCCATTTTGGAAACCGGAATATCGAAATCGATCTTGTCATAACAATCATAGGGCTGGGCCTTGCGCAGATCCCAGGCAAACCCGCAAGCCCGCAGGTTGGGGCCGGTAAATCCCCAGTCAAGTGCTTGTTGCGGCGAAACAATGCCGATATCGACCGTCCGTTGTTTGAAAATCCGATTTCCAGTCAACAGGGTTTCCATGTCATCAATGTAATTGGGGAACCGCTCGGCCCAGGTCATGATGTCTTCGCAAAGCTTCGGGGTGATATCAAACGCCACACCACCGGGGCGAAAATAAGCCATATGCATACGCGCGCCACTAGCCCGCTCGCAGAACTCCATCAGGTGTTCGCGTTCCTCAAATCCCCACAGCATAGGCGTCATGGCACCCACATCGATGGCATAAGAGGTTATGTTCATGATGTGGTTCAAGATACGGCCAATTTCAGCGTACAGCACCCGGATATACTGGCCCCGCAAGGGAGGCTTGATATCCAGCAACTTTTCGATGCCCAGCACAAAAGCGTGTTCCTGATTCTGCGGTGACGCATAATCAAGCCGGTCGAAAAAGGGTACCGACTGAATGTAGGGCTTGTTTTCGATTAGTTTTTCCGTGCCCCGGTGCAACAGGCCCACATGGGGGTCCACACGTTCAACGACCTCTCCGTCCATCTCCAGCACCATACGCAGAACACCGTGGGCTGCGGGATGCTGGGGGCCGAAGTTGATATTGTAATTCTTGATACTGGTCTCGACCATTACGATGCTCCTTCTTCGTCGCCGGCATCGTCGGGCGCCGTTTTCTGGTCACCTTCCCAGGGACTTAGGAAATCAAAGGAACGATATTCCTGTGTCATACTGATGGGTTCGTACACCACCCGTTTATGTTCTTCGCTATAGTGCAGTTCGACGTAGCCCGAAAGTGGGAAATCCTTGCGCAGAGGATGGCCTTCAAAACCATAGTCACTGAGCAAGCGGCGCAGATCGGGGTTTTTGTCAAAGTAGATGCCGAACATGTCCCAGGCTTCGCGTTCAAACCAGCCTGCCGTACTGAACAATCCCACAACGGACGGTACCGGTGTGTTTTCGTCGGTCCGGACTTTCACCCGTACGCGGTTATTATGGGACATGCTGAGCAGGTGATAAACCACATCAAAACGCTCTTCACGCTCGGGATAATCAACGCCGCAAATATCAACCAGTTGCTTGAAATGGCAATGGGCATCATCGCGCAGGAAAGTTAGCACCTTGACGATGGCACTGCGGTTGGCGTTAAGGACAAGTTGACCACAGACAATCTCTGAAGAGGTAATGCCGTTTGGCAGCGAAATGCCAATGAGTTCCCCTAATTCCTGAAGCGCGTCATCCATTTGTATGCAGTTTCCTTAAATTTATGGCCATTATGGTCATGGTATTCCCCTGACGGGAGTTAACGCCACAGCGTGCCTGTTCTGTTAATTTTTTTCTGCAATTGTAGAATGCCGTATACCAGTGCTTCGGCGGTCGGTGGACATCCCGGCACATAAACATCGACCGGAACGATTCGGTCACATCCGCGAACGACGGAATAGGAATGGTGATAATACCCGCCGCTGTTTGCGCAAGAACCCATAGAAATGACATATCTCGGTTCAGACATCTGGTCATATACCCGGCGAAACGCCGGAGCCATTTTATTGGTCAGGGTACCGGCCACGATAATGACATCCGACTGTCGAGGGCTGGGCCGGGGCACAACACCGAAACGGTCAAGGTCGTAGCGTGGCATATAGGCATGGATCATTTCGATGGCACAGCAGGCCAGACCAAATGTCATGGGCCATAATGAGCCTGTACGGGCCCAGTTTACCAGCTTGTCCATGTTAGCGATCACGAACCCCTGATCCATCAGTTCGCCCGTGACACCACGCAGAACCTCGTCCTGGGCCGATCCAGGCGCCAGAGGCGCGCTATATTGACCAGGAGAGTTGCTCTCTACTCCCATTCCAGGGCCCCTTTTTTCCATTCGTAAATAAAACCAATCGTCAAGATTACCAGGAACAACATCATCGACCAGAATCCGAACATACCGATTTTACCAAGAGAAATCG
The DNA here is from genome assembly GCA_024279135.1 of Alphaproteobacteria bacterium. Taxonomy (GTDB): domain Bacteria; phylum Pseudomonadota; class Alphaproteobacteria; order Rhodospirillales; family Casp-alpha2; genus JABJOR01. Next base: position 67,445 of record JAJRRU010000022.1, on the reverse strand, counting down.
CCCATGGAAACAGGAATGCGACTTCCAGGTCAAAAATTATGAATAAAATTGCGACCAGATAGAACCGCACATCGAATTTTTGGCGGGCATTGCCAAAGGCGTCAAAACCACATTCATAGGCTGCGGTTTTTTCAGCATAGGGATGCTGGGGCACAACGATGTATGAAGCAGCCACGGCACCGCAGGCTACCACAATCGCAATAGCCAGAAATACCAGGATGGGCAGATATTCTATAAGTAAGGCGTCCACTGCATTCACCCTCCAAGATTGAGGCATATACGATACGAATGGCGGGAGTGACGGGACTCGAACCCGCGGCCTCCGGCGTGACAGGCCGGCGCTCTAACCAACTGAGCTACACCCCCATAACGCATCGTTTTGTGCCTGACGTTAGGGCCTAGGTTTAGCCCTTCGCCAGTTTAAGTGTCAAGCAATGTTACATAAATATTTTCAATCATCTGTCCGCTAATTTGACTGATTCTAAAAGCAATAGGAACAATCGGTACCGGATTTTAAAATCACCGGTTTGTGGACATTGATTTTATCTGAAAACCTTCTTGTATCATCTGTAAATGGTGGGCGATGAGAGACTCGAACTCCCGACATTCTCGGTGTAAACGAGACGCTCTACCAACTGAGCTAATCGCCCCCATAGTGGACGGCGGTAATTTGCTTCAAACCGTTGGGTAATACAAGCCCTGATCTTAAAAAAAATCAGGAAATATTGGATTTTAAAAAACCGGTTGTTCAAAACAAATTGGCCGCCGGATATCCGACGGCCAATTTTTTATCCAGAGTAAATATCCGAATTAATTAACGGCATCCTTAAGCGCTTTGCCAGCTTTGAATTTAGGCTGGTTAGAGGCTTTGATCTGAATAGCTTCACCGGTACGTGGATTACGTCCTGTGGTTGCTTTACGATGTGCAACACTGAAAGTACCGAAACCGATGAGACGGACTTCGGATTTATTTTTCAGCGAATCAGTAATTGAATCAATGATTGCATCAACACTCTTTGCAGCATCGGATTTAGACAAACCGGATTTCTCGGCTACGGCTGCGACTAGTTCATTTTTGTTCAATAGATTATTCCCTCTAGCTGAAAGTGACTGTTAAAAAATAATGCTGGAAAAAAGTCGGCTTCCAGAGTGGGCAAATTGTACGAGTGACTGGAACACAAGGTCAACGCCAGAACGCCTAAATAACGTAATATTTCGCAGAATTCCGGGGTTTTAAGGACTTACACCCGATTATTTTAGAAAAAAAGTCCCCGCCATAACCTATATGGGGGGACTTTAAACGATTATAACAAGAATCCAGCCAAGCGATTCGAAGAAATTGTGACGTTTTTAATGCCGGAGTATCTCATTGTCCGTATCTTCATCATCACTGGAAACCGGCACGGCCCCCTGTTTATCCTCGTCCCATTCAATGGGAGTCAGGGGTTGGGTCAAGGCCACTTCCAGGACTTCAGAGACACTCGAAACCGGGATAATTTTAATGTGTTCTTTCACATTGTCAGGTATCTCTGCCAGATCTTTTTCGTTGTCAGCCGGAATTATAACCGTTTTGATGCCACCACGCAGGGCGGCCAGGAGCTTCTCTTTGAGCCCCCCGATGGGCAGGATGCGTCCGCGCAGGGTAATCTCACCTGTCATGGCTACGGTCTTGTTGACGGGGATCCCCGTCAACACCGAGACAATTGAGGTAACCATGCCAACACCGGCCGATGGACCGTCTTTTGGCGTGGCCCCTTCGGGCACATGGACGTGAATATCTTTTTTCTCAAACAAGGTCGGCACGATGCCAAAATCGGTCGCGCGCGAATGCACATATGACCGTGCCGCCTGGATGGATTCGGTCATCACTTCACCGAGCTTTCCGGTGATGGTCATACGCCCCTTACCGGGCAGCATGACACTCTCGATGGACAACAACTCACCGCCGACTTCGGTCCACGCCAACCCGGTCACAACCCCGACCATGGAATGCTCTTCCACTTCACCGAATCGGAATTTTTTCACCCCGGAATACTTTTCCAGATTTTTATGGGTAATGTGAATAACCTTTGCATCGCCCATGAGGATTTCTTTAATGGCCTTACGGGTCAGATTAGCCAATTCACGTTCCAGATTACGAACCCCTGATTCGCGGGTGTAATATCGGATAATATCGCGAATTGCGGAGTCAGATATAGACCACTCCCCTTCTTTCAGACCATGGGCTTCAATTTGTTTATCCATCAAATGCCGTTTGGCGATTTCAATTTTCTCGTCTTCGGTATAACCGGCGATGCGGATGACTTCCATACGGTCGAGCAGCGGACCGGGGATGTTCAGGCTGTTTGCCGTGGTCACAAACATCACGTCAGACAGGTCGTAATCAACCTCCAGATAGTGATCGTTGAAGGTGGTGTTCTGTTCAGGGTCAAGCACCTCCAACAAGGCCGAAGACGGATCTCCGCGCCAGTCATTGCCCATTTTATCCACTTCATCGAGCAGGAATAACGGATTTGATGTCTGGGCTTTTTTCATGCCCTGAAGGATCTTGCCGGGCATGGAACCGATATAGGTGCGCCGGTGGCCCCGAATTTCGGACTCATCGCGGACCCCGCCAAGCGACATGCGAACGAAATTCCGTCCCGTCGCCCTGGCGATAGACTTACCCAGCGAGGTCTTGCCCACACCGGGAGGCCCCACCAGACACAAAATCGGTCCCTTCAGTTTTTTGGTGCGCTTTTGCACCGCCAGATACTCGATAATCCGTTCCTTGACCTTCTCCAGACCATAATGATCGGCATCAAGGATTTCCATGGCCTGACGTATGGTCTTGGAATTACGGCTGCGTTTCTTCCAGGGGATAGTCAGCATCCAGTCAAGATAGTTGCGCACAACCGCAGACTCAGCCGACATGGGGCTCATGGATTTGAGCTTTTTAAGCTCATTGAGGGATTTCTCACGGGCTTCCTTGGACAGCTTGGTCTTGGCAATCTTTTCTTCCAGCTCGGCATTCTCATCCTTACCGTCTTCCGTCTCGCCCAGCTCTTTCTGAATAGCCTTCAGCTGTTCGTTCAGGTAGTACTCACGCTGGGTTTTTTCCATCTGGCGTTTGACACGGTTCCTGATCTTTTTTTCCACCTGCAAGACACCGATTTCGGAATCCATGAAACTGTATACCCGTTCCAACCGCTCGTTGACGGTTTCACACTCCAGTAATTCCTGTTTTTCCGAGATTTTCAGGGCAAGATGGGACGCGATGGTATCGGCAAGTTTACTGGGGTCGTCGATCTGGTTAATGGAAACCAGGGCTTCGGGCGGGGTTTTTTTGTTCAGTTTGATATATTGCTCGAACTGAGACACCACGGAGCGCGACAGGGCTTCGAGCTCCTGGGGGTCGGTATTGCTGTTCTCGTCAATGATCCGGGCTTCGGCCTGGAAGAAATTCGGATTGTCATCGTAGCGTTCAATACGCGCACGCTGGGTTCCCTCGACCAGAACCTTGACGGTTCCATCGGGCAGTTTCAGCAATTGCAGAACCGTCGACACCGTTCCAACGTCATAAATGTCATCGGTTTCGGGCTCATCCTGGGTCGCGTTTCGCTGGGCAACCAAGAGAATCTGCTTGTCATCCTTCATGACATCTTCCAGGGCGCGGACGGATTTGTCGCGGCCAACAAATAACGGGACGATCATGTGCGGAAACACAACGATGTCGCGCAAAGGAAGAACAGGATAAGATTTCGGGGGCGTAATTGAACTCATTTTAGTCCCTTTTATACGGATTTTTTAATCCCAATTCACGGATATCACCTATCGCATGGGATCATATAACAACGAAAGGCCTTAAACATTCTTTAAAACCGGACTTCCTGCCGTGTATCAGCATGTACGAACAGAAAGATGGTTCAGTTTGATGGATATTTCAAGGCTTGCACGTGAGAAATGCGTATATTCGTTCAGGAAGCGCTGCTTTCGACTTCATCTCTGCGTTCACCGTAGATAAACATGGGCTCGGCATTGCCTTCAACGACTTCCTGGTTGATTACAATTTCTTCCACATTATCCGTACTGGGCAGTTCAAACATCGAATCAAGCAGAATGGTTTCCATAATGGAACGCAGTCCACGGGCACCGGTTTTGCGTTCAACAGCCTTCTCTGCAATGGTATCGAGAGCACCATCGGTAAAGCTCAGATTGACATTCTCCATGGAATACAAACGCTGGTATTGTTTGACCAGTGCGTTTTTGGGCTTGGTCAGGATTTCCACCAGATGATCCTTGTCCAGATCTTCAAGCGTAGCAAGGACGGGCATACGACCGACAAATTCAGGGATCAGGCCGAATTTCAATAGGTCTTCCGGTTCTATTTCACGCAAAATTTCACCGGTCTTGCGTTCATCGCTTGAGCGCACATCGGCACCGAATCCGATGCTGGTTCCCTTGCCCCGATCGGCGATAATTTTTTCCAGCCCGGCAAATGCCCCACCACAGATAAACAAGATATTGGTGGTATCGACTTGCAGGAATTCCTGCTGGGGATGTTTACGTCCGCCTTGCGGGGGAACGCTGGCAACCGTGCCTTCCATAATTTTCAACAAGGCCTGCTGAACGCCCTCGCCCGATACATCACGGGTTATCGACGGGTTGTCCGATTTGCGCGATACCTTGTCCACTTCATCAATATAGACAATGCCGCGCTCGGCGCGTTCCACGTTATAATCCGCAGCCTGTAACAATTTCAGAATGATATTTTCCACATCTTCGCCAACATAGCCGGCCTCGGTCAGTGTGGTCGCATCGGCCATGGTAAACGGCACATCCAAAATTCGCGCCAGCGTCTGGGCAAGCAGCGTCTTACCGCAACCAGTCGGGCCGATCAGCAAAATATTTGATTTTGACAATTCCACATCGGATGCATTCTGGATGTGGTTCAGGCGTTTATAGTGGTTATGCACCGCAACCGACAAAACCCGTTTGGAATGAAACTGACCAATGACATAATCGTTTAGTACCGTGCAGATATCCATTGGGGCCGGAATGCCATCACTGGTCGTAACCAGATTGGTTTTGTGTTCTTCACGGATAATATCCATGCACAATTCGACACATTCATCACAGATGAATACGGTCGGTCCGGCAATCAGTTTGCGAACCTCATGCTGACTCTTGCCACAAAATGAGCAGTACAAGGTATTCTTCGTATCACTGCTACTATTCTTGCTCATGTATGCTCCGTCATTTTAGCACAAATACTCTTATGTTCTTAATTATCATAGACACTGTCCAGCGGTTCGGACAAACACTTAATTGCACGTTCGCGTATTTGTGTGATTGCCAGACAGGGTTCAGGATATAATATTTTCGGTTCCAAAATGCCGGGCAATTACGATTGCCCACCCATATCACCGATTATATCAACCCTATATTAATCCGGTATCAACCCGGAGTTGGATCAATCGTCCTTATTGTCCTGATCTTCCTCATCGCTGTCCAGCACGGGCCGGTTAGACACCACCTGATCCACCAGACCAAATTCAACGGCATCTTCCGGCGACATGAATTTGTCGCGCTCAAGAGCATCGGAGATGGTCTTATAGGACTGTCCGGTATGGTGAACATAGATATTATTCAGCCGTTCACGCAGAGAGATGATTTCACGGGCATGGATTTCAATGTCTGTAGCCTGCCCCTGAAAACCGCCGGAAGGCTGATGCACCATCACACGTGCATTGGGCAGCGCAAACCGCTTGCCCTCGGCACCGGCACACAACAGCAACGACCCCATACTGGCGGCCTGGCCAATACAAACAGTCGAAATTTCCGGGCGGACATAGGACATGGTGTCATAAATTGCCAGGCCAGAGGTCACAATACCGCCGGGGGAATTAATATAGATGGAAATATCCTTATTGGGATTTTCCGATTCCAAATAAAGCAACTGGGCACAGATAAGACTGGACGTATAATCCTCTACCGCGCCGGTCAGGAAGATGATCCGTTCCTTGAGCAGGCGAGAGTAGATATCATAGGACCGTTCACCGCGATTGGTGGTTTCCACCACCATGGGCACCAGCGTATTCATATAGGTATCAATTGGATCTCTCATGATCGTCTACCATTCCTGCATAAATTAATATCGTTATGTATTCTCATCTATCTCAATCTTTGGCTTTTTTCGTCGCAGGTTTTTTCGCCGCTGGTTTTTTAGCCGCTGGTTTTTTCACCGCAGGTTTTTTCGCCGCTGGGGTGGCAGCAGCCTTCGTGGTGGTTTTCTTGGTTGCCGTTTTTTTGGCCGTGGCTTTTTTGCTGGCGGCTTTTTTAGGTTTGTCTTCGTCGGGGTTTGTCGTCAGCTCTTCCAGCGATACGGTTCGATCCGTAATTTTTGCCAGTTCTAGGATAAAATCAACGACTTTATCTTCATAAAGCGGTGCGCTTAGGGACTGCATGGCCTGGGCATCGTTACGGTAGTATTCCAGAACCTGTTGTTCTTTGCCCTGATATTTCTGGGCCTCTTCAAACAACCGCTGATTTATTTCATCCTGGGAAACCTGAATGTTATTGAGGCGGCCGACTTCGGAAAGCAACAGACCAAGACGGACACGGCGGTTGGCGATTTCCTGGAAATCTGCCTTGTGCTCATCATCGCTCTTTTCCTTATCTTCGTCATCGAGGTTGCCTTCATCACGGGCGTGTTCGTATTGATGCCAGATAGCATCGAATTCTTCGGTAATCATGCTTTGCGGTGATTCGAAATCGTGGGACGCATACAATTCATCCAGCAAGGAGCGTTTCAGACGCAAACGTGACACTTGTGCGTATTCCCGTTGCTGGTCTTCACCGATTGCCTGCTTCAGTTCATCAATGGTGTCTTTGCCGAATTTCTTGGCCAGTTCATCATCAATTTTGGATGGCTGGGTCTCGCGCAGTTCCTTGATATCCACAGCGAACTCGGCGTCCTTGCCAGCCAGGTCCTCGGCCCCGTATTCCTTGGGGAAAGTTACCTTAACATCAACATGGTCACCGGGCTTGGCACCGATGAGCTGATCTTCGAAACCGGGAATGAAGCTGTTTGAGCCCAGTTCCAGTTCAAAATCTTCGCCAGCCCCGCCGGGGAACTCTTCGCCATCGACCTTGCCAACAAAGTCAATAACGACCACATCGCCGGCCTTGCTCTTGCGCTTAGCCTTGATGGGTGCGGAAGATTTATGCATGGACGCAAGCCGTTCAAGGGTTTCCTGAAGATCCTTGTCGGCGGTTTTCACCACCATACGTTCCAGTTTCAACTTGCTGAAATCGCACGGGGTGATTTCGGGAATGATGTCGAATCCAATGGTATATTCCAGATCACCACCGTCTTCGAAGGACACGACTTCGATTTTCGGCTGGCCGGCCGGACGCAAATCCCGTTCGGAAATGGTCTGTTTGGTGGTGTCATTGACCGCCTGTTCCAGAATCTCTCCACGCAGGGAAGCGCCATAACGCTTGCGTAATAACGAAGTTGGTACTTTGCCAGGGCGGAACCCCGGCATTTTAACCGTCTTGGCTATTTCTGTAAGACGAGCGCTAATTCTTTTTTCTATGTCCTTAGCCGGTACTTCTACCTTGAATTCCCGGTGAAGTCCTTCGTTATTGATCTCTGTTACCTGCATAATTCCTCAACAAATAATATTGTTCTGACTGTACCACCCGTCGGGCGGCAATAAATAACTAAATACATCTTTCGACTGGTGCGGGCGGAGGGACTTGAACCCCCACGGATTGCTCCACAGGTACCTAAAACCTGCGTGTCTACCAATTTCACCACGCCCGCTAATAGCCGCTGGTACCCGTAACGTCACGACATATTTGCGGTGCGACACTCTATACAATAAGCTTGATGTGTCAATTACGACTGGGCCTGTCAGACAGGCTTTTTGTAAGTTTTTTCAATAAATATTCAATATAGCCTTAAATTGGCTCATTCTGACCGCAATTCATGCAGCACAACGGGCAGTTTCTCACATAAATCTTCGGCAATCAGCCCCGGTCCCAAAAGGTTTGCACATTGACCATGTATCCAGACCCCGGCGCACGCCGCAGCATAAGTCTCCATATTCTGACTCAACAGACCGGCAATGATGCCGACCAGAACATCACCGGCCCCGGCGGTGGCCAGATCAGGTGGCGCGTTGGTATTGATCGTCGCGCGGCCTGTGGAGGCTGCGGAGGCTGCGGGGGCTGCGATCACCGTATCGGCACCCTTTAAGATAACCACGGCGCCCGATTGTACTGCCGCTCGCCGGGTCCGAGCCAGTTTATCGCCATCGCTCGAAAATAACCGGGCGAATTCCCCATCGTGGGGTGTCAGGATACAGTTGGCATGTAACAGCGCGAACAATTCAGCCGGGTCATGGGAAAAAACACTCATGGCATCGGCGTCCAGTACCACCGGCTTGCCCGATTGCAAAGCGGCTATGGTAAAATCCCGGGTCCGCGTATTCACCCCGGCCCCGGGGCCAATGGCGATGCAATTGCGCCGCTTGTCGGCCAGCAGTTCGCAAAAAGCAGCCACATGCTCAACCGGCTCGACAATCGTGCCCGGATCGGCCGCGCTGTATAAATCAAACCGCTCTGGTGTACAGATAATGGAAGATACCCCTGCCCCTGCCCTGCGCGCGGCGCGCGCCGCCAGTCTGGCTGCACCGATCATGGCATCGCCACCATAAACTACGGCATGGCCACGATCATATTTATGCCCATCAGCACCGGGGACCGGAAACCCGTCCCACCAAAGCACCGGATCGTTATGGAAGGTTGATGGTTTGATTATTTCGAGAACATCCGGTGGAGTGGCGATATCGGCAACGATAACCTGGCCACACAATGGGGCGCCGGGATATAACAAATGGCCCGGTTTCAGACGAAAAAAAGTAACGCTGCAATCAGCCCGTATGGCGGTGCCCAAAATATCCCCGGTATCGCCAGAAACCCCGCTGGGCAAATCCACACTCAGGCAGCCGCCAGTATTTTTATTGACCTGTTGGATTATCGCGGCCAGTTCACCCTCAACAGGGCGGGCTAATCCGGCACCGAACAACGCATCAATGACAAGCGGGCCTTGATCCAGGCTAAGGCTTTGCAAGGTCTGAATGAGACCGTTTTCTTCATCCAGCCAGCGCCGGGCGTGATGGGCTGCGTCGCCTGCAAGTTTTTCCACAGGCACCAGACAATGCAGGTTCACAGTCCATCCGGCCTGTTTCAGATACCGCGCAGCGACAAAACCATCACCGCCGTTATTTCCCGGACCGCACAACACCACAACGTCGTGGGCATCGCGCCACCGTGACATAGCGGTTTCCGCCACGGCCCGACCGGCATTTTCCATCAATGCATTGCCGGCTATGCCTGCCTCTACGGCCAGCTCATCGGCGCGCATCATTTCAGCCACACCAAGCAGGACACAGTCGGTTTTGTTTTTCATGACTGAATCGTGACTGGAATTAGTGGCTTTGTACAGAACCGGTTTGTGAATGTCTGATAGTTTTCGCAAAGCTTAAAAGGAATACTGGTTTCCCTGGGAAATTTAGCGTGGCTGCCATACTGTCACTAGGGTAAAGCAACCACCCTTGAAATCCTTAGCCGGGCTCACTTGGAAGCTTGGCATGACTGCCATCACAAAAGGGGTTGTTGGCGGTGTGTTTGCACATACACAAGTTTGCTACGCCGTCTTTCTCAGCCGTAAACTTGACCGGTTTGATATCTGTTGAAGCATGGCTACCATCACAAAAAGGTTGTTTTTTCGATAAGCCACAGGCACACCAAAAATAATTTTTACCCGCTTCAAGCTCGACGCCAAGAGGTTTGCGTTCAACGATTACCGGATCAGACATTTAAAACTCCCCATAAAATTATGCAGTAAGAGTTGACTGTATAAGTCATACTGATGCAAAGGTAAAGTTGCCACCAATGGAGATTAATTTGTCACTTAGGCCTTGTCTGACGCGCCGTTCTCGTCCACAAAAACAATAGGGTTTTTTGCACAAATGGGAAACGATCCATGACTTTCGATAAAAAAATAAATGACGTTGAAGTCATCAGCAAGCATACGGTATTTGATGGCTATTTTCGCATGAGCGAGTACCAGTTGCGTCACCGCAGCCACGCGGGAGATTGGGTCGGCCCCATGTCACGTGAAGTCTTTCAACGCGGTCCTGTGGTTGCGGTTTTGCCCTATGACGCCAAACGCGACCGGCTGGTTTTGATCGAACAATTCAGAATTGGTGCCTATGCTGCCATCAACGACGATATTATTCTGGACACTACAGAATCCCCCTGGCAGATCGAATGCGTCGCCGGGGTTGTAGAAGACGGCGAGCCGCCGCAAGACGTGGCCTGTCGGGAATTAATGGAAGAGGCAAATTGCCAGGCACTGGATATCTTTCATGTCAACACCTGGCACGCCTCGCCCGGCGCCATCAACGAACCGGTGGCTTTTTATTGTGCCAATGTGGACAGCTCCACCGCGCAAGGCATTCACGGACTGGACCATGAAAATGAAGATATCCGGGTTTTCACCGTTACCCCGGAAACCGTAATGGACTGGCTGGACAGTAATAAATTAACAAACGGCATGACGATCGTCGCTTTGCAGTGGTTTGTATTGAATCATAAAAAATTACAACAACGGTGGGCTTGAACCCTCTATAGTGACTTCAGTAATTTATTTCACAATTTATCAGGACGCATCATGGATATTCGCGACGGCTTCACAGGCACCATCGGTAACACCCCCCTGATCCGGTTAAACCGGGCATCGGAAGAAACCGGCTGCGAAATACTGGGCAAGGCTGAATTCCTTAATCCCGGTGGTTCCATCAAAGACCGTGCCGCACTCTATATTATCCGCGACGCCGAAAAGCGCGGCTTACTCAAAAAAGGCGGCGTTGTGGTCGAAGGCACCGCTGGCAATACCGGGATCGGCCTGGCCATGGTGGCCAGTTCGCTGGGTTATAAAACCGTGATCGTCATTCCCAATACCCAGAGTCAGGAAAAGAAAGATATGATCCGTCTGGCCGGTGCCGAGCTGCGCGAGGTTCCCGCCGTGCCATACAAAGACCCCAATAACTATGTGAAATATTCCGGTCGGCTGGCCGAAGAGATCGCCGCCAACGAGCCGAACGGTGCGATCTGGGCCAACCAGTTTGACAACGTGGCAAACCGGCTCGCCCACTTTGAAGGAACCGGGCCGGAAATCTGGCAGCAAACCGATGGCAAGGTTGATGGATTTGTCTGCGCGGTAGGAACCGGCGGAACCCTGGCCGGGGTCTCCATGGCCCTGAAACAACGCAACGAGAACATCACAATAGCCATCGCCGATCCGCCGGGTGCGGCCCTGTACAATTATTACAAAAATGGTGCCCTGGCGACCAACGAAGGCTCGTCCATCACCGAAGGCATTGGTCAGGGTCGTGTTACCGCAAACCTTGAAGGCTGCGTGATCGATGAAGCCTACATGATCAAGGATGATGAAACCGTGGACATGGTGTTTTCCCTGGTTCAGGAAGAAGGCCTGTGTCTGGGCGGTTCCAGCGGCATCAATGTGGCCGGTGCCATCCGTCTGGCCAAACAAATGGGGCCGGGCCATACAATCGTCACCGTATTATGCGACAGCGGAACACGCTACCAGAGTAAACTGTTCAACCCTGAATTCCTGCGCTCCAAGAACCTGCCGGTACCCCAGTGGCTGGTTTAACCCCTTTTTTACAAACAGTATAACCATAAGGCCCATACCATGAATTACGCCAATCCGGACTCCCTTGTTTCGACCGCGTGGCTTGCCGATCATATGAACGCACCGGATGTCCGTGTGGTTGATGCTTCCTGGTTTATGCCCGCCGCAAATCGTGACCCCTTAGCCGAGTTTGAAGATCAACACATCCCGGGCTCCGTGTATTACAGTATCGACCATATTGTCGATACAGACTCTGACCTGCCCCACATGCTGCCCAGCCCCGAAAAATTTTCCAGCATGGTGCGAAAGCTGGGTCTGGGTGATGGAAACCGTATCATCATCTACGACAATAATAATGGCATGGCATCCTGTCGGGCGTGGTGGTCTTTCAGGGTTTTTGGTTACAGTGATGTGGCCGTTCTGGATGGCGGATTAAAGAAATGGATTGCCGAAGACAGACCCCTGGCAGACCTGAGCGATCGCCCGACCCCCAAACATTTTACCGCCCATTTCGATCATACACGATTGCGAAATCGTGATCAGGTATTGAAAAACCTGGAAACCGGCCGGGCACAGGTTATCGATGCGCGTCCCCCCGGACGATTCAATGGCACCGACGCAGAACCGAGGACCGATCTTCGTTCCGGAAGGATTCCCGGCAGCCTGAACGTACCTTTCCCGAAAATTTTTGAGGCCGACCCTTATGCCACCATGCGCCCGGCAGATGACTTAAAAACGATATTCGAAAGCGCCGGTCTGGACCTCACAAAACCGGTTATAGCGTCGTGTGGCTCGGGTGTAACGGCGTGCGGTCTGGCCTTCGCCCTGCACCTGATCGGTCACGACGAGGTTGCCGTCTATGACGGGTCCTGGACCGAATGGGGAAGTGACCACACATGCCCCATCGAAACGGATTAATGGATTTTGACTAATAAAATTAACAGCATCATCACCTATCTGGAGATGACGAGCCAGCCAACGTCGCCCACACCGCCCATGCCCGCCGAAAAAATCGCCATCATGCGGGCGGAAAACCCGACCCCGGCATTTTACCGGTTTCTCTATAACGGCGTTGGTCAGGACTGGTTTTGGTGGGAACGCACCCTCATGAGCGATAGCGACCTGCTAGCGATAATCCATGATGATGGAGTAAAGATTTTCGTGCTCTACATACACGGCGTGCCGGCCGGGTATTGTGAGCTGGATTGCCGCGAACGCGGGATGGTCGAAGTGGCTTATTTCGGCCTGATGGCAGACTTCATCGGGCGCGGCATCGGCAAGTATTTTCTGCGCTGGACCATCGATCAGGCCTGGAGCTACCATCCGGACTGGGTTTGGGTCCATACCTGCACGGAAGATCACCCGGTTGCCCTGTCGAATTATCAAAAAGCCGGTTTCGTGGTCTATGCTCAGGAAACGGTTGATATTGATGCCCCTGTGGTGATCCAGGATAATGAGGAAAACAGCCCATGAATTCACAAACCATGAGTTCTCAAACCATGAGTACACAATCCACCGAGGTGGTTTTGTTTGATGTGGGCGGCATACTCATTCGATTGGCCGGGGTTGGCGTCTGGGGAGAGATGACGGGCGTCAGCGATGAAGCCGAAATCTGGCGACGCTGGCTGGAATGCCCCGTGGTCAGGGACTATGAGCGGGGCCATTGCTCGGCTGATGATTTTGCCCGCCGGATGATTGACACCCACCAGTTGCCCGTTGCACACCATGAATTTCTGGCCTCGTTTGCCAGTTGGCCTGATGGCCTTTTTGATGGTGCCCGGCAAGTGGTAAACGACGTGGTCGGTCATGTGCGTACCGGGTGTTTTTCCAACACCAATGATGTGCACTGGTCTCATCCGTGCAATCAGGAAATTCACGGCCTGTTCGATATCCATTTTTTATCCCACATTATGGGACATGTGAAACCGGATAATGAAGCCTTCCACCATGTTTCTGCGGAACTGGACTGTGATCCGGGGGCCATTTTGTTCATTGATGATAATATCATTAATGTGGAAGCGGCCCGGGCCTGTGGTTTCAATGCCCATGTGGCGAGGGAGCCGGACGGGGCGCGACGCGTGCTCTCGCAACACGGGCTGATACGATGATCGAAACAGAGCTGTATATAACGTTTGTTCTGGCGACAATTCTGCTGATATTGATGCCGGGACCGGTTGTCACACTGACCGTAGCCAATGCCTTGTCATACGGCACCCGCCAGGGTCTGCAAACGGTTATAGGGACCAGCACCGCAACGGTGTTATTGTTATTGGTCGGCGGTTTAGGCATGGCATCGGCCTTTACCTTGCTGGCGCAATGGTTTGAATGGCTGCGCTGGCTGGGTGCCGCCTATCTGGTTTTTCTCGGTATCCAGATGTGGCGGGCCAAACCGGTGTCACTGGGCGATGACGGGCACCCGGCGGGGGACAAAAAAAGCATCTTCTGGCAGGGTTTTATGGTTTCCATAACCAACCCCAAATCAATTCTGTTTTATGCCGCATTTTTCCCGCAGTTTATCAACCCTGCCTTGCCCACAGGACCGCAATTATTAACCCTGAGCATCACCTTTTTTGTCATCGCCACGACGCTCGACAGTTGTTACGCCCTGCTGTGCGGGCGACTGCGTCCGTTTCTGTCCAATGCAAAGAGTGGCCGGGTGCGCAATCGCATCACCGGCAGCCTGATGATCGGCACAGGGTTGGCGCTGGCCTTTATGCGCCGGACATAAGGAACACAGGTTTACTGTTTCTGGCTTACACCCCGTGGGCGGATTATCAGGGTAACCAGGAATATGCCGATAGCCGTAACCACGATGGATGGTCCGGCGGGCGTGTCTGCGCTGTAGGAAGCCCACAGCCCACCACAAATGGACAGCATTCCGACACAAATCGAGATGATCACCATGCTTTCCGGTGAGCGGGCCAGTAGCCGGGCAACCGATGGCGGGATGATCAGCATGGCCACCACCAGCAGGACACCGACTATTTTCATGGCACCACTGACAAACAAAGCCAGCAACAGCAAGTGGAGTATTTTTGTGGCGGTCACATTAACTCCTTCGACCCGGGCCACGTCTTCGTTGACGACCATGCTGAGCATGGATTGCCAGATCAGTGCCATGACGCTCAGCACCACCAACCCAGCGCCATAAATCAACCACAGATCAAACCGGGTCACGGCCAGAATATCACCAAACAGATAGGCAAACAGGTCGATCCGTTCGCTCTCCATAAAAGCCAATATAACCAGAGCGAACGCCAATGACCCCTGAGCTATCAGGCCGATAGCGGCGTCCGAACCACGGCCCGATGACCGTTCCAGGGCGAACAGGATAAGGGCAACAGCACTGCACACCGCTATAATAACCAGCCAGGGCAGAACCCCGAGAACAGCCCCCAGTACCACACCCAAAAGTGCGGAATGGGCCAAAGCCTCGCCGAAATAAGCCATCCGCCGCCACACCACGAAAACACCCAGCGGACCGGCAACCACCGCAACACCCAAACCGGCCAGCAAGGCACGCACCATGAAATCAGGTATCATAAAATCACCGGCCATGAGGTGTTTCCCCCGATTGTGTACCAGAAAGCTCAACTGGTGTCTGGTCCGATATGTTCTGATCATTGGGAACGGTATGGCCGTGGCTGTCATGGGTATGGTCGTGATTGTGCTGATAGATCGCCAGACGGGCTGCGGCCTGCTTGCCGAATATTGTCTCGAATGCCGGATCGCGGGCAACCGTTTCGGGCTTGCCTTCACAACACACATGGTGGTTCAGACAGATGACCCGGTCCGTCGATGCCATGACGATGTGCAGATCGTGAGATACCATGACGATGCCACATTGCCGGGCATCCCTGATCCGGGCAATCAGGTCATAGATCTCGTTCTGGCCGGTAATATCCACGCCCTGCATGGGTTCATCGAGCACCAGTAATTCCGGATCACGCAACAAGGCACGGGCCAGCATGACACGCTGTAACTCACCACCCGACAGGGAATGAATACTGGCATCATACATGGTTTCCATGCCAACCTCTGCCAGCACAGTGGCGCGACGGCCTTTTTGCCGGTTGGGTCCTTTGGGCACCCCGAATTTCAGAAACCGGCCAACGGAAAGCGGCAGGGATGGTTCGATCTGCAAGCGCTGGGGAACATAGCCAATCTGCAAATGGGGTTTCTGTTTCACCGTGCCGCCCAAAGGCTGCAACAATCCCAGCATGATACGAATCAGGGTGGTTTTACCCGACCCGTTGGGGCCAATCAGGGTGACGATTTCACTGTTGTTGATGGTAATTGACACATGATCCAGTATCTGGCGCTCATCGATGGTGTATACAATATCATTAGCCACAACCAAGGCACCGTTTGGTATGCTCAACGGATCATTCATCATGGGGTGCCTTGTCAGAAAAAATGGTGTTTTGCCAATGGCTTTATATACTATAGATCATAGGCTCAGCAGCCTAATAATATCTTATAGGAAAGATAATGATAAACCCAAGACCGCAATTGTTGCCGCAAGATGTGGAAAACCTGATCGGCGACCTGTTGTTCAACGATGACGGTTTAATCCCGGCCATAGCCCAACAGCATGACACGGGCGAGGTCCTGATGATGGCCTGGATGAACGAACAAGCTATCCGGCAAACCCTGGTTACCGGGCGGGTATGTTACTGGTCACGCTCCAGACAGGCCTTGTGGCGAAAGGGTGAAACCTCGGGCCAGGTCCAGAACCTGATCGATTTCCGCTGGGACTGTGATGGCGATACAATCCTTATCCAGGTCGACCAGACCGGGGTGGCCTGTCATACAGGCAGGCGGCATTGTTTTTATAATGCCCTGCGGGAAGATGGCCCGGTGATCCTGGCCAAGGTGGAGACCGATCCGTCGGTTTTATACGGATCATCCGATACAAAAGAATAAATCTAGCCGGCTGACCATGAATGATTTGTCGCGCCGTTGTTTGGGGATGTATAGTTAGCCATGTTTGTTTTCCACCATAGGGCAAGTTTCCCCGGTATTCGTATGCTGATGGTGGTTAGCGTATTGATAGGTGGATTTGCCGCGCCTTCACGAGCCGACATCATCACGGTTTATGCAGCGTCCAGCCTGACGGAAAGTAGTTTGGCGCTGTTTTCCGAATATACCAGAATTTCCGGCAATGAAATCAAATATTCCTTCGCCGCCAGCTCGGTCCTGGCCCGCCAGATCATCAATGGTGCCCCGGCCGATATCTACATATCAGCCAATAAGCTATGGATGGATGAAATAGAACGCGACGACCTGCTGATCCTCCAAAGCAGACGGATTATTGCAACCAACCGTATTGCCCTGGTCGCTTATGAGCCGTCCGGCTGGCGTACCCCGCCCAATGGCATCATCGACAAGCAATACCCCCTGATCGATGTGCTGGGCGGCCAATATGTGGCAATCGCTGATCCCAACCATGTTCCGGCCGGGATCTATACCCGCCAATCCCTGCAAAAATCCGGGTTGTGGGCGGCGCTTCGCGGACAATTTGTCGGAACGGCCAATGTGCGCGCGGCACTGGCCATGGTAGAGCGCGGCGAGACACCCTTTGGTTTTGTCTACGCCAGCGATATCCGCTATAGCGACAGCATTTCCATGGTTGGACTGTTGCCACTCAACAGCCATGATCCGATTATTTATACCGCTGCTGCACTGGATAACGGGCATACCCGGAGCGTCCAGTCTTTCATGGAATTTCTATCCTCCGACAGCGCCCGTTCCATTCTGAAAAACCATGGGTTGTTAGCACCACCGGCTCAGCAAAGTCAGGCAAACTGAATGTTCAGCCCTATGGAAAGCGAAGCAATTTGGTTAAGCGTCCGGGTCGCCACCCTGGCAACGGTTTTCAGTCTGCCGTTTGCAATCCTTATTGCCTGGTTGCTGGCACGGGTTTCTTTTCCCGGCAAGATCATCCTCAATGCGGTTGTTCACCTCCCGCTCATTTTACCACCAGTTGTGGTGGGTTACATACTCCTGGTAATGCTTGGGAAACGGGGTGTTATTGGCCAGTTTCTCCATGATGTGCTGGGCATTTCATTTGCTTTCTCCTGGCAGGGTGCAGCTTTGGCGGCTGCCGTCATGGCCTTTCCCCTTATGGTCAGGGCCATAATTTTATCCCTCGATGGTGTAGACCGGGGCATAGAACAAGCGGCACGCACCCTTGGCGCAAGCCCGTGGAAGGTATTTCTGACCATCACCCTGCCCTTGACCCTGCCCGGCCTGATCACCGGTTGCCTGTTATCCTTTGCCCGCAGCCTGGGTGAGTTCGGTGCAACCATTACGTTTGTATCCAACATTCCAGGAGAAACCCAAACCATACCACTGGCGCTCTATTCACTGATCAACACCCCCGGTGGAGACGATGGTGCCTTCCGCCTGATGATTGCCGCCATTTGCCTGTCATTGCTGGCCCTGATTGCTTCGGAAATCCTGGCAAAACGGGTTAACAAGACCCTGAAAGGATAAATCGTGATCGAGGTCTCCATCGATAATACCTTTGGTACGTTTCGCCTGAAAATGGACTTTTCCTTTGGTCCCGGCCTGACCGCCCTGTTTGGCCGCTCGGGCAGTGGGAAAACCAAGCTGGTCGATGCCGTGGCCGGTTTGGAACAGATTAGCCAGGGGCGCATCGTTATCAATGACCAGGTATTACTCGACACACAAAAAGGTATTAACCTGCCGCCGGAACAACGCCGGATCGGCTACGTTTTTCAAGAAGCCCGGTTGTTTCCCCACCTGTCGGTAAAACGGAACCTTACCTATGGCATGGCGTTACTGCCCGCCAACCAGCGCCGACATACCGTGGAAGAAATCGTCGATTTAATGTCTATTGCACACCTGCTGGAGCGCTATCCGGCAACCCTTTCCGGTGGCGAGAAACAACGGATCGCCATTGGCCGGGCCTTGTTATCCAGCCCGCGGTTATTGCTGATGGATGAACCACTGGCATCGCTTGATGCCATACACAAAGAAGAGATACTGCCGTTCATTGAAAGGCTGCGCGATGAAACAGGCCTGCCCATAATCTATGTCAGCCATTCCATTGAGGAGGTTATTCGTCTGGCCGATACCATGGCATTACTGTCAGACGGTGAGATCGCCGCCCAGGGAACGGTCGAAGATGTCATGTCCCGCCTCGATCTGCACCCGTTGACCGGACGTTATGAAGCTGGTGCGGTGATCAATACAGTTGTGCAGGGTCATGACGATCATGATGGGCTGACGAGCCTTGGATGTGCGGCTGGGAATTTCCTGTTGCCGAGAATCTACGTTGATCTGGGAAGCAAAATCCGCTTGCGGGTTCGCGCACGTGACGTTTCACTGGCCCTCGACAAACCCAACTCGACCAGTGTTCTAAACGTATTCAAAGGCGTTATTACACAAATCAGTCCCATGGGGCCTTCACCCCATGTTGATTTCCTGATCGATATCGGCGTTCCCCTGATCGCCCGCATAACCCGTCGATCCTGTAATGAATTAAAATTGAGACCCGGCTCCACAGTCTATGCTATGATCAAGGCGGCAGCCATTGATCGTCGTAACACTGGATATGCCAGAACAAATCCGATTGATAACGGGGACGAAAATGATTCCGGGGACGAGACCCACGAACATTTGCATTAACAAAATGTAAACCATGTTGGTCTAAATTTTAACACTTAGATAACAGGAGTAAACAGGTGGCCGACAATAACACATCCGGTAAGGATGCCAGATCCGGATCAATTTACGAAGTTACCATTGAAATAACGGCAATTCTTGGCACATCCATGATGCCCATCAGCCAGATACTGAAACTGGGCCGTGGCGCTGTTGTTGAACTGGACAGACGGGTTGGCGAGAACATTGAATTGCGCGCCAATAACCTGCTGGTAGCACGCGGCGACATCGTGGTTCTGGATGAAATGCTGGGCGTGAACCTGACCGAAATCGTAAAAAGCAGTGCGACAAAGTTAGCAACCTGATGATCCATTACAGGCAGAATTGACATGCATATAACATCAGAAATATATAAAACAGCAACTCTTCTGATTGAGGCTTACGGTGAAATGGCAACCGTTGGGGCAACTCTTAAAGCCGATCAATGCCTGCATACTGGCGACCATGATGGCAACCTCACATGGTTACAGGTTGCGCGCTGTATCGAAGAAATCACCGATGATGAAACCTTACCCAAGGATGCCATTATCAACTGATGAAGGTCTGTAAAGCCTGACACAGTGGTGTTTGACCCAGCACCTGAATTTACCCGTTCACATTAAAATGTAATAACTTCCGCATTTGAGCCGGTGATATGTTATGTGTAAATCAATCACGATTCGACAAAAAAAAACCGGCTCAAGCCGATCCACAACAAGATAATAATCTTGAATTAAATCAAACCCTGAAGTCTATCTGCCCCCCAACGCCTTGAGCAGACGCATTCTCAGCGCCGGAACTACCATAAGTTTCGGGGAAGTTATCATTACTTTCACTGGACGCATTAACTTGCGATGAATTTGATGATGAATCACGAGCGTTATCAGAGATAGCCGATCTCTTCTGCTCAGCCGCAGCCAGACGCTCAACTTCACGTTTGCGTTCCGCTTCAACATCCAGAGCACCTTGCCGACGAATGACAGTATCGAGTGCTGCAACTGCAACGCTCGGTTGTCCTGTCCGCTCAATGTTATCGACTCTATCTAACATTTTCATAGACCTTTACACAAAGGCGTGAAAAAAATTATATTTATACGTAGACTACTATATACAAGTTGTCTAGATATTGCAAGTAATTATATTTAATAAAAACACTCTACTTAACGTATTGAAAATACAGGCCAATAAATACAACAAAGCCCCCTACCAAAAAAAGTAGGGGGCTTGTAAAGCTAGTTTATACAGAGGTTATACTATGCTGCCTGCCCTTCACGCCAGGCTGCGGTGCCTTTACAGGCCGAACATACACGCTCGCCATAATGTGTTGAGGCGAATTTATCGCCGCACATAAGACATTTGCGTGACTTCTTCTGATCAGTATAGTCTGCTGTTGGTTTCTTGGTATCGCGGGAAGACGACATCCGGCTGTCTCCTTGAAAATTTACGTTTACATTACTCATGACATACATATACCTCGTGGGTTGCACAAAGCACATATATGTCACGATCTATTGCTATTGATAGCACATTCTTGTAAAAAATTATAGTATTTATTGTGCACCGCAGCATTTGCTTGTTTTCTACTGACTTGTAAAGGGGTTTAAACCCCAAAATCAGAATGTGAAAAAAGAATGAGTGTCAACTCAAGTAATCAATATATCATAATTGAATTCAAAATATAACCGTAAAAATTCACAGAAAGCCCACTTTATGCAATGTTTTTATGCATTAACACATCGAAAGATTATAATCCCCCCTATAATATTCAACTTTAAGTATAATTTAAAGAAATAAAACACACAAAATGCTGGTAGATTTTATCGCTGATGTAACATGTCCCTGGTGCTTTATTGGTATAAAGCGGCTGAAACGAGCCATTGCCCTGCGCCCGGACTATACCGTGAAACTTATCTGGCGGCCATTTCTGTTAAACCCGGAATTGCCTGATGGCGGCATGGACCGATTGCAGCACCTGGAACACATGTTTGGCAATGAAACCCGCATAAAGGACTTTCAAAAATCAATCGTAAC
This sequence comes from Alphaproteobacteria bacterium, assembly GCA_024279135.1. Classification (GTDB taxonomy): domain Bacteria; phylum Pseudomonadota; class Alphaproteobacteria; order Rhodospirillales; family Casp-alpha2; genus JABJOR01. The sequence continues at coordinate 46,033 of JAJRRU010000022.1, read as the reverse complement.
TATTGGAAGAACGGTTGGCATTGAGTTTAATACTGAAATTTCAAAGGTCACCCCCAGTTCCATCAATGCACACACCGTCATCCTGCTGGCCGGGCGCCATGGTCTTACGGTGCCCATGGCTGAAGCGGTTTATAATGCTCACTTTGTTCTTGGCCTAGACATTGGCGACCCGGAAGTCCTTGTGGAGCTGGCCGTTAGAACTGGCCTGGAAGAAGGCGATATCCGTTTTGTATTAAGCGATGAAGACCGTCATGACTATATTATGAACGAGAACGCCCATATCCACCGTATAGGTCTGAATGGCATTCCTTCATTTCTATTTGCGGGTAAGAACATCATATCCGGGGCACAGAATTCCGAGACCCTGTTACACATGATCGACCTGATGGCCACAGTATCGGGCAATACGACCCCATAACCATGGTACGATATCCTATCAGGTCCGATCAGGCCTTGTCGTGCGAATGGTCTCTAAAATGCGCTTGGCACCCGTTTCACCGGGCGAAACACTCCCTTTTCCCAGCTTCACCAAAGCCTCTTCATAGCCGTCCAACTGACATTGACGAGCCGCTTGATCGGTGAAAAGCTTCGATAAATCAGGTACCAGGTTCTCGGTCCTGCACTCGACTTGCATATGTTCCGGTGTAACCAGCCGATCCAGGGTAAGATTGATGAGAGAATAATAGGAAATCTTTAACAATAACCGGGCAATAAAAGCCGTCAGGGGCGATAATTTATAGCTAATAACGGCTGGCACACCGGCAAAGGCCAATTCCAGTGCAACCGTACCTGAAGCCGCCAAAGCAACCTCACAGGCACTGAATGCGTCGGCTTTTTCCGCCCCATCACCGAGAACGGTAACCCCGCTGAGACCGTTCTTCCCGACCATGGTTTTAACCAGATCACAGGTCGTTGAAACCGTCGGTATGACAACATGCAAGTTTGGAAAAAGCACTTTCAATAAAATAACCGTCTCGCAAAACACCGGGAACAATCGCTCGATTTCCCCACGGCGACTGCCCGGCAACATACACAGCAATCGAGCATCTGCTGGTATTTTGTGACGGGTCCGAAAGGCCTCTGGATCTCCCTGGTCCAGGTCACTTTCGAGAACAGGGTGTCCGACAAAACTGCATTTCAGGCCTACGGCTTCAAAATAAGGCGGCTCAAATGGTAACAGCGCCAATAAATGGTCCAGAAACCCGGCGATTTTCTTTGCCCGCCCCGGTCGCCATGCCCAGACACTTGGTGCCACATAGTGAACCAGGGGAATCCCCTGCCCGCGCAGTTTTTTTGCAACCCGGAAACAAAAATCCGGGGCATCAATGCTCACCACACAATCGGGTCGCATGGATTTTATGTCACTTACTGTCTGGTTGATCCGCCGGATCAGCAAAGGCAACCGTGGCAGGACTTCAACCAGTCCCATGACCGACAGGTCATCCATGGCAAACTGGCTCTTGAAACCCAACGCCTGCATGGCAGGACCACCGACACCGGCAAAACGAATATCAGGATCCAGGGCCAGCAAACCTTGCATGAGTGATGCACCCAACAGGTCTCCGGAATGTTCACCCGCAATCAGGAATATCAGCGGTGAGCCTGCTGGGTTAGCGGGGTGCTGGGCAGACCCATCCTTAGTCATCATCAACCTCCGGCACGGCAGCCATTATCTGGCTTACATCCACACCCAGAACAAACAGGCCTAACTCATCGGCACGGGCAAAAACAGCCGACTTGTCAATGATCAGGGCGCGTCCGGCCTCAATAACAATTCCGTTCAATCCTGCCTGAGCCGCACCGTTCACGGTCTGCACACCAATGGTCGGCAAATCGATGCGTAATTCTTGCTGGGGTTTGGCGACTTTAGCCAATACACCACCCGTCAGGTTGTTCAGTTCGGGCTTCGATTGCGGGTCTGATCGAGCCTTGGCAACACGGCCCAGCATGGCATCGGTGCCTTTTGCATCTTCCAGCACCAGCACCTGGCCCTGACACGCTATGGCTGCCTGACCTTTATCAAGCAGCCCCAGTTTCAGGGCCGCAGATACAGCGATCTTTATATCGTTCTGGTCTTGTACAGAGGGTTTCGCGGAAGAAATCAATTGAGCATCGGCAAGCAGTCCCGGTACCAGGCTTTCCGGGGCGACAACGGAAAAATTCAGATTGCGCTCAAGGGTTTTAATCAGGGTTTTAAGAAACCCGTCATCGCCCAGGGCGAGAACCCCCGATTTTGCCAGAAACCTGGCAGCCCACATATCGGGGTATATCTGGCTCATACTGGGTCGGCTGATGGCACCGGCAAAAACCAGTTCCTTCACGCCGTGTTCCTTCAATATGGTAATTGTCTGACCCGCCGCCCCCAGACGCATCCAGGTATGGGGGCTATCTGAAACAACCTCCGGGTCGGCCTGATCCTTAAAGGCGATGACATAATAAGCCCGCCCCGATGCGCGGCACGCCTCGATAATCAGGCCCGGTAATTGCCCGCCACCGGCCAAAATTCCAAGCGTATTTTTTTGCGGTTCAGTCGCCATTTTCCGACATGGGCTGACAGATTGCACGGCTGGAATCGGTTTGTATGAATTCGACAATTTCCCGAACAGGCTCGTTATCGGCAAACTGTCCGGCAACATCAGTCAGTCGCTCATTCAGGGTGCTATGGGAAGAAAAAAGCTGTTTATAGGCTTTGCGCAATTCGTGGATGACCTGGCGGGGAAAATTTCGTCGTTTGATACCAATCAGGTTCAATCCGATAAGTTGTGCTCTGTTACCGAGCACCGAACCATAGGGAATGACATCATTTTCAACACCACTCATACCGCCGATCATGACGTGGCGGCCTATCCTGACAAACTGGTGGACCGCCGAAAGTCCACCCACAATGGCAAATTCGCCAATTTCCACATGACCGGCCAGAGTGGCATTATTGACCAGGATAACATGATCTTTAATCATACAGTCATGGGCAACATGGGCACCGACCATCAACAAACAATTATTCCCCACACTGGTCAGCATACCGCCGCCCTGGGTGCCTGGGTTGATGGTTACCTGTTCACGGATGATACAGTTCTGTCCCACTTCAAGGCGAGATTTTTCGCCCGCATATTTCAAGTCCTGCGGGATATGTCCAATAGAGGCAAAGGGGAAAATACGCGTGTTGGCGCCAATTGAGGTCAACCCTTCCACAACAACGTGTGAAATAAGCTCGACACCATCACCAAGGCTTACCTCGTCACCGACAATACAATAGGGACCGATTTTTACGTTATCACCGAGTACGACCCCTTCCGAAACAATGGCTGTAGGATGTATACCAGCCATCATCAGGTAACCATTGCAGAAAAGACCGCTTCGGCCTTGAGCACGTCACCAACCATGGCTCGGCCCTTAAATTTCCACACGTTGGAACGTGAACGGATTTTCTCGACGTGCAGTTCCAGCACATCCCCCGGCACAACGGGTTTTCTAAAGCGGGCGGATTCCACCGTCATGAAATAAACCATGCGTTGCACGTCTGACTCACTCTGGGCGGTCAGAACCGTCACACCGGCTGTCTGGGCCATGGCCTCGATAATCAGCACGCCCGGCATAATGGGATTACCCGGAAAGTGACCGTCAAAAAAATGTTCGTTTATGGATACATTCTTGATACCAATGGCACGCTCGGCAGGCACAATTTCGCGTATTTTATCGATCAGTAAAAACGGATGACGATGCGGTATCATGGACATGATCTGCATGACATCAAGTTCAGCAATAAAGTTATCCGGATTGGATGCATCCCCCATGAGCGGCTTATCCTTTCTTTTTCCTGGTTAGTTTATCCAAGGTCGCGATACCGCGAAACCATTCCTTAATGGGTTTGCCCGGTATGCCGGCGATTTTACTGCCAGCCTCTACATTACGCATCAGGCCGCTCTTGGCGGCAATCTGGGCACCATCACCGATTTTCAGATGCCCCGCAATACCTACCTGGCCACCGATGATGACAAAATTTCCAATTTTTGTTGAGCCGGATATACCGGCCTGGGCCACGACAACGCAGGCCTTGCCAATGGTTACGTTATGGCCAATCTGTACCAGATTATCGATTTTTGTACCTTCACCAATGACCGTGTCGGGTCCGGCCCCCCGGTCGATGGTTGTACCGGCACCGATTTCAACGTCGTTCTCGATCACGACCCGACCCAGTTGCGGGACTTTCAGGTGCCCGCCCGCACCAAGTGCAAAGCCAAACCCGTCCTGTCCGATGCAGATGCCCGGATGCAGAATGACCCGGTCACCCATAAGGCAACACTGCACAACAACATTGGCGCCGATATTACAATGGGCTCCCACGGTGACCGCTCGTTCCAGCACCGTATTGGCTCCGATTCTGGTGCCCTGGCCGATAGTTACGTTCTCCGAGATAACCACACCAGGCTCTATGGTGACATCCTTGCCAATCACAGCGGAAGGATCGATGGAAGCACTGGCGTGGTGTTGCGATACATAAACCCTGTCGGGATGGAAAGCCTGGGCGATACGGGCATAGGCGTGATAGGGCTGTTTTGTCAACAACAAGGCCATGCCCGACGGGGCACGGTCGGCGAAATCAGGATCGACCAGACAGGCCCCGGCTTTCGACGTGGAGAAAGCCTTTATATAACTTTTATTATCGAGAAAACTGACCTGATCTTCAACGGCGTCGGAAAGGGCTGCCACATCACGATACAAGGCTTGCGCGGATATATTTCCGGCCATATCTGCTTGTGCAATTTCCGCTAGTTTTTCTAAGCTTATGGGCTCAGATACTGTGAAAAAACGTTTGTCAGCCATGGGCTAATTTCCAGGCTGTGGTACCGTGATATTCGGTAATTTCTCATTCAAACGTTTGATGACTTCGTCGGTGATCTCGAGCGACAGGCTTGAAAGAACGGTCTGTTCGCGTCGCAGAACCAGTAACAGTCCTTTTTCCTGGGCTATGGTGCTGATGATTTTATTCAACGACACCTGGACTTCTGACATGGCCTTGTTTCTTGCCTGTCCCAGTTCCTGGCGGCGCAGTTGGACTATATGTTGCACTTCGGCGACCCGGGCCTCAAATTTTTTGGTTTCTTCGGCATAGTCTTCCGGGCTGAGAATATTGCGTTGGCGCGACAATTCCTGACGTGCTTTACGAAGTTGGTCTTCTTCGTTCTGGATTTCACTATGGAAACCCAAACGGTAATCATTGATTTGTTTGTGAATGCTTTCAACAGCGCTCGATTTCTGTAGCACAGCCTTCATATTAAGGATGGCTATTTCGAAATTGGAGACAGTTTGCCCCGTTTCTTGAGCCCGAACATCAACAGGATTTGATGTTAGGATAAAAGCGCCTAAAACAAGACCGAATATATACCTGCATAAATGAGCCAACAACTTCTCCTAGAACCGTGTTCCAAAATTAACACGAAGGGTTTCGGTAGTATCGAAACTTTCCTTCGCCAACGGCAGGCTCACATCAAAACCAATGGGACCAAAGGGTGATCCCCATGTAACACCTGTTCCGATAGAGACGCGCATACTTCCTGTATCTTTAACAACCGATGTCTTGTCTGCAAGCTTACCCGAAGAACCGAAGTCAGAAAATACCCGACCAGCCACACCCAATTCCTCGGGCAAGCCCAGTGGAACTCTCATTTCCACCGATCCGGTATACATCCATTCTCCACCCAGCGCATCACTGGTTGTTGTATCACGAGGTCCGACACCAGCCGAAACAAAACCACGCAGGTCGTTCCCGCCAATAAAGAAACGGTCCAACAGACCCACGTCCTCACCCAATCCGGTCACGATACCCGTTTTGCCCTTAACACTGAGAATAAACTTATCCGTAAGGGGATAATAATACGATCCCCTTATAACGTTTGTCATGAAGTTTGATGTTCCGCCAAACCCGGCCAGTTCATTGGTCAGGGAAGTATAATAGCCTTTGGTGGGATTGACTGAAGAATCTCGACGGTCATAAGCCAGAACATGGGTGATTTGCGATGTTGTTTCTTTTCCGGCCTGGGCCAGAATGAAAATCGATGCATCGCTGTTGATGCTGGTAACATTGCGAACGGTATACAGATATTTCCAGCTTTGCGTGAGATGCTCCGTCAGGCTGTATCCCATGCGCAAGGCCCCGCCAATCTCTTCTGAATCGAATGAGCTTGCATTTTGATTGTCTTCAATATCGCGGAATATATCAAATCCTGCCGAAACATTACGGTCAAGAAAATATGGTTCCGTAAAGGAAAGATTCAAAAGTGAGCTTTGCGCAGACAACCGGAAATTCAGTGACAGATCCTGACCCTGGCCCATGAAATTGCGTTCACGGATGCCCACATCACCCAAAACACCGGTGTCTGTCGAATAACCAATACCAAGGCTTAACGATCCGGTAGATTTTTCCTCAACATCAACTTTGATAGAGGTTTTATCCGTATCACTGCCAGCGATACGTTGCACATTGACCTTCTCAAAGAAATCCAGATTGCGAATATTCTTGCGCGAGTTGCGTAATTTTACCGTGCTGTATGCATCGCCTTCTACAAGCCCCATTTCGCGCCGTATTACTTTATCAACCGTGCGCACGTTTCCGGAGATTTCAATGCGTTCGATAAAGACACGCGGGCCTTCGTTAATTTCAAAAACAATATCGATTGTCTTTTCGCTGCGATCACGGTTTATTTTCGGGCGCACGTCGACAAATGCATAACCCAGGCTGCCAACCTCGTCGGTCAGCATGGTAATGGTATCATCGAGCACGTCTGAACTGTACCAGTCACCTTCCTGGGGTTCTATTTGCGCCTGTAAGACATCGCCATCAAGATTTCGCAGCCGAGCATTGACACTCAACTCTCCGAAGGTATAGCGCTGGCCTTCGTCAACGGTAAAGGTAATGAAGAAGTTTTTCCGGTCAGGGGTCAGTTCAGCAATCGCCGACATGACCCGGAAATCAGCATAACCTTCCTGTAGATAAAACCGCCGTAACAGTTCGCGGTCCAGTGTCAGACGATCAGGGTCATAAACATCATCGGATGAAAGAAATCTGTACCAGCGCGATTCCTTGGTTTGAACGATGCCGCGAAGATCATCATCATCAAACTCCCTGTTGCCGACAAACCTGATATTACTGATATCCGTGGGGTCGCCTTCATGGATCTCAAAAATAAGGTCAACTCTGTTTTGCGGCAGTTGAATGATCTTCGGCTCAACAGAAACAGCAAAGCGCCCCAAACGACGGTATAACGTCAGGATGCGCTGAACATCATTTTGTACTTTGGTCCGGGTATAAATAATGCGTGGTCGCAAGGTAACTTCCGGCTCAATTCTATCATCCTTGACGTCGCTGTTACCCTCGAAGGCTATCTGGTTGATAATGGGGTTTTCAACAACCGTGATGACCAGTACCTGACCCTTTCTGGTAAAGCTGATATCGGCAAAAAGGCCCGTCGCAAACATGGTTTTTAATGATTTATCGATCTTTGCAGGATCAAAAACATCGCCCGCCTTGAATTGCAGATATGTCTCGATGGTTTCGGGGTCAACCCGGTTGGCCCCTTCAACCTCAATAGAATTGATGATGGCGGTAGACTGGGCAAGCTGAACAGACGCAATTCCGCCGCTCGGGGCTGAAACCACCAGTAACAAAGACAGTATTATCAAGCTCGCAATGCGCATTGATGGATAATCTCAAACTAATTCTTTAGAATCAAGAGATAAGGTTCTTTATGTATTCGAATATTTGAAAGTGCTGGAGATCTTTCCAGGTAACAAAACCGAATATCATTATCAGCAAAATCATGCCAAAACCGAAACCATATTCTTGAATCCGCTCATTAACGGGTTTACCACGAACGAATTCCGCAGCGTAGAATACCAAATGTCCACCATCGAGCATTGGTATGGGGAAAAGGTTAATAAGTCCAAGATTAACGGATAAAGCCGCCATAAAGATTATCAGATTGATGATCCCGCCCTGGGCCATATCCCCGGAAATTTGGGCAATGCGCAACGGACCACCTAAATCTTCGGTGCCACGATCACCGGTAAACACATCACCCAGGTATGAAAGAATACCGCTAACCATACCGGCCGTGCGTTCTACACCGAACCAAAGGGCCGGGAAAAAATCGACATTTTCATAGTCGATCTGTTCCGGATCCGGGGTAACGCCCAATTGTCCGTAATTATCACCCGATGCACCGCTAATCGTTCGAGGCGTTACATTAAGCGAGATTTCAGTGTTTTCACGAACAATAACCACCTTCAGCTCTACGCCGGGGCTGCTGCGGATAACCTTCTGCAAATCACTGAAAAGTCGGATTTCCTGGCCATCGATAACAACGATTTGATCGCCTTGCTGTAAACCCGCCTGCTCTGCCGCACTGTCGGGCATAACCGACCCAATGCCGGACAACGGCACCGGTGAACCGACGGTCCAGGCCAGCAGGAAAAACACCACGGCGGCAAAGATAAAATTAGCCAACGGTCCGGCAAAAACGATGGCCGTGCGCTGGCCCAGTGTTTTGTGGGCAAAGGAAACGGCTTTTTCTTCATCGCTCAAGGGTTCTTGCTCTTCGTCCTTGCCATCGGGTTCGGTGTCGCTTTGACCGAACATTTTCACATAACCGCCCATGGGTATGGCGCTGATTTTCCACCGGGTACCGGCTTTATTGTTCCAGCCATAAATTTCAGGCCCAAATCCGATAGAAAAGGTTTCGACCCGCACACCGGCACGAATAGCAACCCAGTAATGTCCAAGCTCATGAACATAGACCAAAATCGTCAGGACGATCAGGAAAGGGACAATATACGTCCAGGCAAAATTAAAAATTTCCATTCAATACAACCACACACTAATTATTGATAAAACAAGAGAAAACCAACAAGCTATCTACCCATAAATTGAGATTTAATTAAGGCAGACGTCTTGCGGCGGGCATCCCGGTCCGCCTCATGAACATCTTCCAGTGAATTGACCGGACGCACATCACTGTCTGCCAGAACCTGTTCTTCGACACGGGTTATATCCAGGAAGCCGATATTGCCATCCAGAAATTCCTGTACCGCAATTTCGTTGGCTGCGTTTAGCACACACGGCCTGCAACCACCAGCACGAAGGCTTTCCCTGGCCAGTTTCAGGGCCGGGAAACGTTCCATATCAGGGGCCTCGAACGTGAGGGTGGCAATGTCGGCAAGATCCAGTCGCGGGGACGGGGTTTCGATACGATCCGGCCAGGCCAGAGCATAGGAAATCGGCGTCCGCATGTCGGGCGAGCCCAACTGGGCCAGAACCGAGCCATCGACGTATCCTACCATGGAATGGATGACCGATTGGGGGTGGACCAGAATCTCGATCTGGTCCAGTTCTACGGGAAACAGATAATAGGCTTCTATGAGTTCCAGCCCTTTGTTCATCATGGTTGCCGAGTCAATGGAAATCTTGGTTCCCATTTTCCACACCGGATGGGCCAGCGCCTGTTCCACTGTGGCGGCTTCCATTTGCTGTTTGGAACTGGTCCGAAACGGGCCGCCCGATGCGGTCAGAATAATTTTCTCGACACGATGGGGATGTTCAAAATCGAAAACCTGATAGATGGCGTTGTGTTCTGAATCCACCGGCAACAGCGTCGCCTTGTGGGCTTTGACCTCGGCCATAAACAAATCGCCCGCCGCAACCAGACATTCCTTGTTGGCTAACCCGATGGTCGCCCCCCGCCGTACAGCAGTCAGGGCCGGTTCCAGGCCTGCCGCACCGACAATGCCCGCCATGATAATATCCGTCGGACGTTGCGCCGCATCAGCAATAGCCTGTTCACCGGCGGCGGCCTCAATACCGGAGCCAGACAGTGCGTCTTTCAAGGAACCATAACACCCCTCATCGGCGACCACGGCTATTTCAGCCCCCAGTGTGCGGGCCTGCTGGGCGAGCAACGCCACGTTGGTATTTGCCGTCAGGGCAATAACCTGGAAGTGTTCCGGTGTCCGTTCAATCAGATCAACCGTATTGCAGCCAACCGATCCCGTAGCCCCCAATACGGTGACTGTCTTTGGATTCGTAGAAATCTTGAGTTGAGGGTTTACCCCCATGACAGTTCGACTCCAGTATTTAGATAAAGTACCAGGGCAGCACAGATAGCGGCTGCCATCAGGCCATCAATTCGATCCAGTATACCACCATGTCCGGGGATAATCGTGCCGCTATCCTTAACACCAAAATGGCGTTTGGCAAATGATTCAAGCAAATCACCCATTTGCGATACGGCCCCGATGGCTGAACTGATCAAAATCAGGTCCCAATCCAGAGCCGCTTTACCGAGAATGTAGCCTGTCACCCACCCCACCAGCGTGGAGAATATTATGGCGCCAATAAAGCCAGACCAGGTTTTGTTGGGGCTGATGCGCGGTGCGAATTTTGGCCCGCCAAGTGTGGAACCTGTCAGATAAGCCCCGGTATCTGCCGCCCAGACAAGACCCAGCAACCAAAACAGGATAATATCGCCCTGCTCGTTATAGCTACGCAACCAGACCAGGGCACCCATGGCCGCAATGATATAGCCCGCACCGCCCAGCAACCAGACCACGCTCGTCGATGAAGTTTTGTCCGGCTGAGCTGTACGTCGACACATTTTCAGCCATTCCCACAGGCCAGCAACCAAGGCAACAGCAATCAGAACATGGAACAACATCTCGCCCACATAGACCGCAGCAAGAACCACCGGCGCCAGTATTAACGCCGATAGAGTACGCACCATTAACTTACTCACATTAAATCCTCAGCCGCCACAATATCAGCGAATGGCACCGTAACGGCGATCCCTGCACTGATATTCCCTGATAGCCATGTAAAAATCATCTTCGGTAAAGTCCGGCCACAAGGTTTCCACAAACAGGAGTTCGGCATAGGCCAATTGCCATAACAAAAAATTACTGATACGACGCTCACCACTGGTGCGAATCAACAAATCCGGATCAGGAACACCCACACTGAATAACCGCTCAGTCACCGTATCCTCATTGATGTCATCCAGCGACAGTTTGCCTGATACAACACTTTCAGCAATGGATTTTACGGTGGTGGTAATTTCGGCTCGTCCACCGTAACTCAGGGCGAGAATTAATTTCAGGCCATGATTGCCGCTGGTCATTTTTTCGGCTTCTTCTATTGAGCGGACGATATTATCTTCCAGTTTGGAGCGGTCACCGATTACCATGAAACAGACATTGTTTTTATGAAGCTCGGCAATTTCCTTGCGAAGATAATATTTCAGCAGGCCCATCAGGTCATTGACCTCATCGGCCGGGCGTTTCCAGTTCTCCGAAGAAAAACCAAACAGCGTAAGACATGAAACCCCGGAAGATGCCGCCGCATTGATGACCTTTCGAACCGCATCGGCCCCTCGGCGATGTCCTTCGACCCGGGGCAGACCACGGGCGCGGGCCCAGCGGCCATTGCCATCCATTATAATGGCAACATGATACGGTGGCTGTGAGCCACCCCCAGCTTTTTGCGGTGCCGTTTTCATCATAAATCAGACCTGCATAATTTCTTCTTCTTTATTGGCAAACGCGGTATCTAATTTGCCAACATAGGTATCGGTTAATTCCTGTATATCTTGACTATAATCATGATGTTCGTCTTCGCTGATCTCGTTATCTTTTTCTGCTTTTTTCAGATCATCCATGCCATGTCGGCGGATATTGCGTACGGCAACGCGAGCATCTTCGGCGTATTTACCGGCTATTTTAACATATTCGGTTCGGCGTTCTTCCGTTAAAGCCGGAATTGGAATCCGAATAGTCTGGCCTTCTGTCTGAGGGTTCAGTCCAAGGTCTGATTCACGAATGGCTTTTTCAACAGCCGAAACCAACGACTTGTCCCAGACCTGAACCGATAACATACGCGGCTCAGGTACGCCAATATTGCCCACCTGGTTCAATGGCATGGGACTGCCATAGGCATCCACCATTATGGGTTCAAGCAGGCTGGTCGCGGCACGTCCACTGCGCAGCCCGGCGAACTCCTTGTGCAGTATATCGACGGCACCTTCCATTCGGCGTTTAATATCTTTTTGTTGCACCGAAAATTTAAAATCAGACACGATGATCTCCCCTATGTTCGTCCAGAGCCCTGTGCTTACAATATTTGCTGAAATAAATACAGCCACTCTGACAATTATGATATTTTTGTAAAGGTTCCCTTGCCACTGACTACCTTGCCAAATTCCCCCTGATTATGAATGGAAAACACCAAGATAGGAATATTATTTTCACGCGACAGCGCCACGGCAGAGGTATCCATAACCCGCAAATTCTTGGACAAGACTTCCTGATAGCTCAAATTTTCGTAACGAACGGCATCCGGGTTGGTCTTGGGATCACTGTCATAAACACCATCGACCTGGGTTCCCTTGATCAAAGCCTCGCAGCCCATTTCCGCGGCCCGCAGAGCCGCCGCCGTATCGGTGGTAAAAAACGGATTGCCCGTACCGGCAGCAAAAATAACCACCCTGCCCTTTTCCATATGCCGGATGGCGCGCCTGCGAATATAGGCCTCGCAAACTGATGACATGGGGATAGCCGACAGAACCCGGGTATGAACACCGATGCTCTCGAGCATACTCTGGACGGCCAGTGCGTTAATCACGGTGGCCAGCATTCCCATATAATCTGCCGTGGTCCGTTCAATACCGGCGGCCGCCCCGACCACACCACGGAAGATGTTACCGGCACCGATCACCAGGGCCGTTTGAACACCGACGGAGTGAACCGTTTTAACTTCTTCGCAAATACGTTTAACGGTTGGTGTATCAAGACCGTATTCAAGGTCCCCCATCAAGGCTTCACCCGACAATTTTAACAGGACTCTTTTATAGGACGTAATTGACGACATGGCTGTTCCCGCATTTATTGATTGATTAATGTATGACACGGCGGATATTACACTACGGATAAATAAACGTCCCGGACATTTTCCACATTTTACCACTCTTGTTTTTCTCACCGGCCGGCAGTCAACAGTCATCGAATACAAAGGACGTTTCCTGTGACGAAAATCAGTCAGCTTTATGAAATCACTAAACAGGCCTTGCGCGCAATCGACGATCCCCAGCTCAACGAATTCCTTGAGTTGCTGCCGCCAGAAACCTGCCGCGAGCGGGATTTACCGACACGGACCCTGCCGGTTTGTGACTATCTGTTAAAAAGTGATCTGACCTGTTCAGCAACAACCAGGCCCGTCATCGATGCTTTTTTAGAGGGCGTGCACGGGTTTGCCTGGGACCAGACCTACACGGCGGAAGATTTTGGTGAAGACTTTCTACAGCGCTATGGCTGGGTCGAACTGGTCGGCGAGCGTGGATATTATTACAGCACAAAGCTGCTCATATCCTTTCTGGTTATCGGTCCCCACAACACCTACCCGCCCCATCGCCATGTAGCTGACGAAAATTACCTGCCGCTGGCTGGCAATGCCCTGTGCATGAAGGGCCGTAAAAATGGCGCCAACTATATCTTGCGCCCACCCGGATCAATCGTTCATCACCCGTCCAGGGTCTGGCACAGCGTCAGATCAGATGACCAGCCCCTGATCGTGCTGGCATTTTGGCGGTGGGGTAATCTGACAGAAAAATCAGACACCGGAAAACCCTGATCACAATACCAGGCAGACAGCAAAAAACGCACGGTCCACTATGAGCCGTGCGCCTTCAGCAAAATCAACGGGGTGAATTAACCCTGGGCTACAGCCGCTACTTCAGCCGCAAAATCTTCTTCTTTCTTTTCGATGCCTTCGCCAAGAATGAACGTGGCGAATCCGGCAACTTTCAGGGGTGCACCAATTTCCTTGGCGGTGTTCTCCAAAACAGTTGAAACCTTGTTTTCACCATCGATGGCAAAAGTCTGGTCGAGCAGACAAACGTCTTCAAAATACTTGCGCAGACGGCCTTCGACCATTTTATCGATAATAGCCTCTGGTTTACCACTGTCGCGGGCCTGATCGGAGAGGAATTTACGTTCCCGCTCAACCAAAGCCTGATCCAGATCATCACGGGATACCGAGACCGGTTTTGAGGCCGCAATATGCATGGCAATCTGTTTGCCAAGACCACCGAGAACGGTCACATCACCGGTTGATTCAAGACCGACCAAAACGCCGATCTTACCCAGTCCGGGGGCCAGTTGGTTGTGGACATAACAAGACATGGCCCCTTCGCCAACGCTCATGCAACGAGCCCGGCGCAGCGACATGTTCTCACCGATGGTAGAGATCAACTGGGTCAGTTGTTCGGCTACGGTTCGATCTTCGCCCGGATAGGCAGCCGCGGCAATGACATCAATATCTTCACCCACGTCCATGGCAATTTTAGCAACGTTCAGGACGAATTCCTGAAAAATCTCATTGCGGGCGACAAAATCTGTTTCCGCATTTATCTCCACCATGGCACCGGACTTGCCGTCAACATAAACCGCGACCAGTCCTTCGGAAGCAGTTCGACCAGCCTTCTTGGCGGCGGAAGCCAGCCCTTTGGTACGTAACCAGTCAACGGCCTGTTCCAGATCACCACCGGTTTCGGTCAGTGCTTTTTTACAGTCCATCATACCCGCGCCGGATTTCTCGCGCAGCTCTTTCACCAATGCAGCGGTGATTACAGTCATGTGCCTAAACCTTTACTTTAATTGTTCAATCTAACGTCTTGAAAAAAGACTTTATGCTGAGGTTTTTTTATCAGCCTCTTTGTCTTCCTCTGGTGCCGCGTCAGCTTTTGGCTCAGCCTCGGTGTCCGCTTTAGCTTTTGTAGCGACTTTAGCCTTGGCGGCAGGCTTGGCTTTTTCAGCAGGTTTTTCCTTGGCTGCAACCTTGGTTTTAGGGGCAGTTTCTTCCTTGGCAGCAACTTTGGCTTCAGGCGCAGCTTCTGGTTCAGGAGCCACTTCTGCTTTAGGGGCAGCTTCTGCTTCGGGAGCCGTTTTAACTTCTGGGGCCGCTTTAGCTTCGGGGGCCGCTTTAGCTTCGGGGGCCGCTTTAGCTTCGGGGGCAGCTTCAGCAGCAGCGGCAACATCGGCGACTTCTGCTTCACTGGGCAACTCTTCAACCGGAACCACCTCGGCTTCGCCAAGATCACCACCGCTTAAACCGACTTGCGTCTGAATGCCGTCGAGTACGGCACCGGATAATAAATCACAGTACATTTCGATAGCACGAATGGCATCATCATTGCCCGGAACCGGGTGTGAAATGCCCCTGGGATCACTGTTTGAATCCAGGATGCCGATTACCGGGATTTTCAGCACGTTGGCTTCGTCAACGGCAATTTTTTCCTTGTTTGTATCAACTACCACAAGGATATCCGGCAATGCACCCATTTCCTTGATGCCGCCCAGTGCCCTTTCCAGCTTGTCACGCTCGCGGGTCAGGTTGAGCAATTCTTTTTTGGTCATACCGGCCAGGGCGTCACCCTGAAGTTGTTCTTCCAGGTCTTTCAGGCGGCGGATGGATTTTGAAATGGTCTGCCAGTTTGTCATCATGCCACCGAGCCAGCGGTGATTGACGAAATACTGACCGGAACGCTTGGCGGCGGCGGCGACCCGTTCGGAAGCCTGACGCTTTGTTCCAACGAACAGAACCCGGCCACCACTTGCGGCCACATCGCGCACGGCCTGCATGGCACTGTGCAGCAAGGGAACCGTCTGTTGCAGATCGATAATGTGAATGTTGTTGCGGTCGCCAAACAGGAACGGGGCCATTTTGGGGTTCCAGCGGCGGGTACTATGACCAAAGTGAACACCAGCTTCGAGCAGCTGACGCATGGTGAATGATGGCAATGCCATTTTTTATTCCTTTTCCGGTTATGCCTCCGCAGACCTTAGTCTCCCCACCATGGGTCGACACCGGAGTGACAATTCCGACGAATTTGCGCCGGGTGCCACATGTCTGCGTGCGAATTTGAGGTTGTCTTAGCCCCCCCTTTCACGGTTTGCAAGGGTTATTTTTTCAGATTTCCTGAACGTCCAGTATGCCACGTTCCGAGCGAACCGCCTGCATGACCGCCGGAGAAATGGCATAACGTCTTTTAAGACGAACAATAACGTCCCGCTCGCCGTTGCCTTGTTGATTGCCGTCTTGTATCCGGATCATGACTTCAACGGTGCTGTTACCCTTGCCCTCACGTTCCAGAATTTGGCTGATCACATCGATAGCGTTTTGCTGGGCAATAACCACCCGCATGGAACACACCGTATTAGCCGCCTTGTTATCGAGAGACTCGATGGTATTACCCGTAAAACGCGGGGTCTCATCTTCAAATTTTACCCCCCCCTTGATAAAGATGTTTTGCCCGATTTCAAGATAATCACGGGCCTGAGCCAGAGCATCGGAGAAAGCCGTTACCTCGCATGAGCCGGAAGAATCCGACAGGGATATAAAGGCGTACCGGTTGCCTTTGGCCGATATACGTTCTTTCTTGGCAATGACCGTACCGGCCATGGAAATGGCACAGTCCTTTCCGGCGTCCATAATCTCCTTTATGGGACGTGCCCGCAGCCCCTTCAGCAATGATCCAAATGCGTCCAGCGGATGACCGGAAAGATAAAACCCGATGGCATCGAATTCTTCCTTCAGCCGATCCATGGGGTCCCATTCGGTATGCTGTGGTATGTCAATTTCCTGAACCGGGGCGGCCTCTCCACCGAACAGGCCCATCTGATTATCGTTTCGTTCATGCAGGGCAAGATGGGCATGACGCATGATCATCTCAATACTGCCAAACAGTTCCTTGCGATTATAACCGAAACAATCCAGGCCTCCGGCTCGTATGAGGTTTTCCATCTGTCGTTTATTGACGTGGGTATCGCCCAGACGATTGATAAAATCCCCGAGATCCTTGAAAGGACCATTTTCCCGGCGCTCGCCTATCAACGCTTCCATGGCCGCCGAGCCAACATTCTTGATCGCCCCAAGGGCATATCTGATGGACAGTTTTTCGGTCTTGTCGTGCGGTTCGACCGAGAAAACCGCCTGGGAACGGTTTATATCGGGTTTCAGCAACGCGATGCCAAGCCGGTCAAGTTCCTGGCGGAATATATTGAGCTTGTCTGTGTTACCAAGATCGAGGGTCATGGACGCGGCGAGAAATTCGACCGGATAATTGGCCTTCATATAAGCCGTCTGGTAGGCCACCATGGCGTAGGCTGCGGCGTGGGATTTATTGAAACCATAACCGGCAAACTTGCCCACCAGATCGAAAATTTCCGATGCGCGCTGTTCTTTGACTCCCTTGGCCTTGGCGCCATTCACAAAGGCCAGACGCTGTTCGTCCATACCGGCCTTGTCTTTTTTACCCATAGCGCGACGCAGCAGATCAGCCTTGCCCAGGGAATACCCCGATAATTCCTGGGCGATCTGCATGACCTGTTCCTGATAGATAATCACCCCGAAGGTCTCGCTCAGGATGCCCTCCAGTGTGGGATACAGATAGTCTATTTTCTCGGTACCGTCTTTGCGCCGGATGAAACTTGGAATATTGTCCATGGGACCGGGCCGATAGAGCGCGACCACAGCGATAATGACCTCGAACACGTCGGGTTTTAACTTGCGCAGCACATCCACCATGCCGGCACTTTCCAACTGGAAGACACCCACGGTGTGACCTTCGCTGATCATCTCAAAGGTCGCCCGGTCATCGAGGGGTATCTTCGATACATCTATATCACCGCAGCCTGGGCGCTGGCGTACCAGATCCTGCGCCTTGGCCAGGACGGTCAGGGTTTTCAGGCCCAGAAAATCGAATTTCACCAACCCGGCAGACTCGACAAATTTCATATTAAACCCGGTAACCGGCATATCGGATCGCGGATCGCGATAAAGCGGTATCAAGCGGTCCAGCGGGCGGTCACCGATCACAACCCCGGCGGCATGGGTCGAGGCGTGACGGTTGAGGCCTTCCAGTTGCTTGGCGATGGTGACCAGGCGGGACACCTCATTGTCTTCGCGGATCAATCGACGCAATTCCGGTTCACCATTAATCGCCCCGTTCAGATCGACCGGATCAGCCGGATTATTGGGGATCATCTTACAAATATCGTTCACCTTGCCATAGGACATATCGAGCACACGCCCCACATCGCGCAGCACGGCACGGGCCTGTAACTTGCCAAACGTGATAATCTGGGCGACACGATCGCGGCCATATTTGCCCTGCACATAACGGATGACTTCATCACGGCGATCCTGGCAGAAATCGATATCAAAATCCGGCATGGAAACCCGTTCGGGGTTAAGGAAACGCTCGAACAACAAGCCCCACCGTAAGGGATCCAGATCGGTAATAGTCAATGCCCAGGCCACCACCGAGCCCGCGCCCGAACCACGGCCCGGACCGACCGGAATGCCCTGTTCATTTGACCAGCCGATAAAATCGGCAACGATCAGGAAATAGCCGGGAAACCCCATATCATGAATAACGGATAATTCGTAATCCAGCCGTTCGCGGTAAGGTTGGGCAGCCTGCTTGCGGGCCTCTTCATCCATCTCATCGCGGTACACATGATCGGCCAGGCGACCATCCAGGCCCCGTTCTGACTGGGCTCGCAATTCATCGGTTTCCGAACACCCTTCACCACAATCATAAGGCGGCAGAATAGGATCAATTCGGGGCACCATGAATGAACATCGCTTGGCAATAATTACTGTATTATCAACAGCTTCAGGCAAATCTTTAAACAATGACTTCATTTCACGGGCGGTCTTGAAATAATGCTCGGGTGTCAACCGGCGGCGCTCAACTTCGGAGACCCGGCGACCGGCGGCAATACAGATTAACGCATCGTGTGCTTCGTACATATCACGGGTCGGAAAGAACACTTCGTTGGTGGCAACCAGGGCAATATCAAGATCATAGGCAAAGTCCAGAAAAGCCTGTTCGGTGTTTCTCTCATGCTCGGTGCCGTGACGCATGATTTCCAGGTAAATCCGGTCGCCATAGATACCCTTGAGCTCACTGGCTAGCTCGCTGGCTAGCTGTTTATTGCCTTTCAGCAGCATGTCACCAAGCAGCCCGCCCGGGCCACCGCTCAGGGCGATCAGGCCGGTGTTATACTCAGCCATGTTTGCCACGGTGACGTGGGGTTCCAGGCTTTCGTCGGTGTCCATATACGCGATGCTGAGTAATTTCAGCAGGTTCAGATAGCCGGTTTGATTTTGCACCAGGAAAACAAATGAGCCTTCGAACTCAATTTTTGAGCCAGCGTCCTGTGACGATATGTGCACTCGTAGCTGGCAGCCGATAACAGGTTGAATTCCAGCACCCGATAATTTGCCGGAAAACTCCATGGCACCAAACAGGTTATTGGTATCGGTAATCGCCACCGCAGGCATGGTCAGTTTTCGGCACATCTCGGCCAGGTCGTCCAGACGCACCGCCCCTTCGGACAGGGAATAGGCCGAATGGACTCTCAGGTGGATGAATTCTGGTTGGGCTGACATGATTATAAAATCCCACATATCGAGCGGCGAGTCACATTCTTATGTGGCCATTTCACTAGTATGCTGTGGATAATTAAATTATATTTAGTGATCTGCCATACTGGCCCTGCATCACGAGGATTTCCACCATGAACGAACCAATACTGGTCATTGGAAACAAAAATTATTCGAGCTGGTCTCTGCGTCCATGGATCGCCATGAAGCAAGCCGGGATTCCTTTTGTTGAAAAACTGATCCCCCTGTTTGATGACAACTGGGATCAGGCAGTGGCTGAATACTCACCCACCAAGAAGGTGCCGGTGCTAATCGATGGCGATATTATCATCCACGAAACTCTGGCCATTCTGGAATACCTGCATGAACGCTACCCAGACAAGGGTTTCTGGCCGCAAAATAACCACGCCAGAGCCATGGCGCGCGCAATCTCAAGCGAAATGCACGCGGGATTTACAAATTTGCGCAACCACATGCCCATGAATATCCGCAAAGACCACAGCGGACGGGGCATGGGGCCGGGTGTGGCCGAAGACATTAACCGGATCAGTCATATCTGGAACCAGTGCCGAGACCAGTTTGCCCCGGGCGGCGACTTTCTGTTCGGCCCGTTCGGCAATGCCGATGCCATGTTCGCACCCGTGGTGTCCCGTTTCAAGACGTTTGGTGTCACCCTGGACCCTGTATCACAGGCCTATTGCGAGGCCGTGCTGGACACCGAGGCTTACCGGCAATGGGAAGCCGCGGCCCAGCAGGAAACATGGGTCATCGCCATGGACGAAATTGACTGATCCAGGCAGACACCGGGACTATAACTTATGCACTTATGCGGTTGCTGCCGTAAATAAATCTTCAGGACCAGCGGGAACGATCCCAAAGGGGTTGAGTTTATTCAGACTGTAATACCCCCGTTTGATATGGTCCATATTCACCGTCTCGGCGATCCCCGGCAGATCATGGATAGCTTTGGTATATGCCCACAGCCGCGGGTAGTCGATCAGGCGGCACAGGTTGCATTTAAACTGTCCATGATAGGCTGCATCAAAACGGATGAGTGTCACGAATAACCTGATATCGGTTTCGGTCAAACGCTCACCAAACAGAAACCCATCATTTTTGCCTTTCGCCAGACGTTCCTCCAACTCGTCCATGATGGTAAAGACCGTGCTGACGGCCTCATCATAGGCGAACTGGCTCGTGGCAAACCCGGCTTTATAAACCCCGTTGTTAAAGTTTTCATACAAATGCTGGCTGAGTGCGTCGATCTGCGGGCGCAGGTCCTCAGGGTAGAGATCGACGCTATCACCAACAAACTCATCGAAGGCAATATTTAACATCCGCATGATATCGGCCGACTCGTTGTTTACGATGGTCTGTTGCTGTTTATCCCACAGAACCGGCACCGTGGCCCGCCCGGTGAAGTTCGGATCGGCCCGGGTGTAGATTTCATGGAGATAGACAACATCACCGAACAACGCGGTGATGGACTGATCATCCTGGGAAAACCGCCAGCCCTGCTCCGTCATGACCGGGTCGATGACCGTTACTGGCAGCATCTCTTCAAGCCCTTTGACTTTGCGCACCATCAGGGTCCGTGATGCCCACGGACAGATCAGCCCGACAATCAGGTGATAACGTCCGGGCTGGGCGGTGAAACCACTCGTTTCGTCGGGTTTAGTGGACCCGGTTTGTCCGGCCTTATGGTCGCTGTGCACCCAATTGCGGAAGCTCGATGTCTGGCGAACAAACCGGCCATCGGTATCCTTGGCCTGAACCGGATCCCATTCACCCTGCCATATTCCATTCACAAGCATATCTGATCTCCTGTTTAATAATAAGGCCTTCTTATTGTGCAGCCGAATTACGATGCGGAGGCCCTACTTACGATACGGAAGCCCAACTTACGATGCGGCGGCCCGACTTACGATGCGGCGGCCCGACGCTCATCGAGACTCCAGCCACGGGCACCACTGGCGGCGAATGCCAGGAGACCGCCAGCAATGGCGAGATTCTTGGAAAACATGATCATCTGCATCTGATTTTCCGGGTCATAATGGAACAGCACGGCCGATACCACGCAAAATCCAGCCAGCAGGATCGCCGCAGGTCGGATAAAAAGCCCAATAGCAATCAAGACTCCGGCACCAATTTCCAGCAAAATGACCAGGGGCAGGAGCCCACCAGGCACACCCATTGCATCCATATAGCCCTGCGTTCCTTCAAAACCGGCACCGATCTTCCCAAATCCAGCAGACACAAAAACAAAGGCAATTAAAACCCGCCCCAGCAAGTCCAGCGGATTGGCGAAACGATCTAATATTTGGTTCAACATTGTTGGCTCTCCCTCAATACGCAGCGATTAATGATGTGGTTATCCGAATACACTTTCTGTATAATAGATATTTTTATGATATAAAAACGCGTAATATCGGACATATCTTACTATTTATTCGAAAGGTTACCTATGCCATCCACCCTGGATCAATGGCGTTTTTTCTGTGCCGTTATCGAGCACGGCAGTTACGTGGCCGCCGCCAATGCCCTTAACCGGTCCCATTCTGCGCTTAATCATGCGGTGCGGAAGCTGGAGGACCAGATCGGATTACAGTTATTACAGCCACAGGGGCGCAACGTTGTGCCCACAGAAGCCGGACAAGTTATGGCGCGCCGAGCCCGCCATTTGCTGGAAGATGCGCTACAAATTGAAGGATTGGCGAGAACGATTGGTCAGGGTTGGGAAAGCCGGGTCCGGCTTGTTGTGGAAATCGCCTTCCCTCGTGAACTGTTAAGCACAGTATTAAGCAAATTTGCCCCGGAAAGTCAGGGAACCACGGTACAGGTCGAAGACGCTGTATTATTTGGCGCCGCCGAAGCCATTGAAAAAAATCATGCCGACCTGGTCGTCACACCGATCGTTCCCAGCGGTAAACTGGGCCACCCTTTGGTTCAAATATCACTGGTCCCTATTGCCGCACCAGACCATCCCTTGTGCCTGGAAACCAGCCCAATAACACAGGCCGCCCTGGCCCTGTCGTTACAGATATCTATTGCCGATACGGCCAGCCAACCCGACCAGCAGGAAATCGGCTGGTTGCGGGCACAGCAACGTTGGCGTATGCCAAACTTCGAGGCGGCTCGAAATCTTGTATTGCAAGGTACGGGCTTTGCCTGGTTGCCGCTCTGGATGGTTCGCGAAGATCTTCATACCGGACGACTGGGCCGCATTGAGCTGGCCGATATACCGGAACGTCAGATAACCCTCTATCTGGTTTCCCAGCCAACAGAAAGCCTCGGTCCGGCGACCAGACGGTTACGGGAAATATTGATCGAAACAGCAACCCAGGCAGACTGAAGGCCGCTTGTCAGGTGCGGTTATCAGGTGCGATATTCGGGCTCTTCCGCGTCGAGAATTTCCTTGATGGCGTCGAAATGCGGTTCCGCACCTTTGGGATAATCGATCCACTGCTGGGCGGTCAGGCTGGCGATTTCAGGGCTCATTATCCTGAGTTCACGACCGCTCGACAGGGCGGTAATCAAGGTCTCACAGGCCCGCTCATAATAATAAAGCTCGTCAAAAGCCTGAGCCACGCTGTTGGCCGTAACCATTACGCCATGATTACCCATGAGCAGGATCGACTTGTTGCCCAGGGTGCTGGTCAGGCGTTCGGCCTCTTGCCCCAGACCCATACCGCCATATCCGTCATCGATGGCAACCCGGCCATAAAACCGTGCGGTGTTCTGGTCAATGGGCGGCATGGAGCTGTCTTTCAGGCCAGCCAGGGCCGTGACATATTTAGGGTGCACATGTAACAAACAACGGGCCTGCGGTAATTTTCGGTGCATGGCGCCATGGATGGCCCAGGCCGTGCGGTCCGGAGCGTTGGGCTGATCCATGGTGGTATCGTCATTGGCATCCAGCAACAACAATTCGCTGGCCCGTATGCGGCTGAAGTGTCGACCACTGGGATTAACCAGAAACGTGGTGCCATCGTCTGAGACCGCCAGAGAGAAATGATTGGCAACCGATTCGTGCATCCCCAATCGTGCGGTCCACCGGAAGGCCGCCGCCAGATCGACCCGTTGCTGGTATAATGGATCGCTCTCCAGCTCATTTGGGCGGTTTTTAAGGCTAGAAACTGACATCATTATTCCTTTACGATCGCTTTCAGGATAGAACATCATAACATAAAAAAAATCAGGGCAACACAGCAAGGGGTAATCCGTGTCATCACAAACGCCTGAGACCATCCGCACAAGTTTTATTGCCGGGCTGATCCATATGTTTCCCATGTTAATCGGCATGGTGCCGTTTGGCCTGTTGATCGGGGCCATGGGCAAACAGGCCGGTCTGGAGACCTGGGAAATCATGCTCATGAACGGAGCAGTGTTTGCCGGGGCTTCACAATTTATTGCTCTGGATATGTGGCAGAGCCCCCTGCCCGGCTTTACCATCATCGCCACCACCCTGATGGTCAATCTTCGCCATGTGCTCATGGGAGCGGCGGCCGCCCCTTACGTTAAAAAAATGCCCACTGCACCGCGCACAGTTTTCCTGTTTGCCATGGCCGATGAGAACTGGGCCATGTATATGCGCCGTGCCATCAGCCACAAGTCCCTGAGCGTTGCCTACGTCATGGGGCTGACCGTTCCGTTTTATCTCAACTGGCAGCTCTGGAGCTATCTGGGCACGCAACTGGGTGGCCTGATCGAAAATCCGGAAAGCCTTGGTTTTGATTATGTTTTTACCGTAGTTTTCCTGCTCCTGGTGTTCGGGTTCTGGAAGACTGACCGTCGCCTGTCGCCCATAATTACCAGTGCCTGTACCGCGCTGATCGTCCAGTACCTGTTGCCCGGCACCTGGTACATCTTTATCGGTGCGCTGGCAGGCATTGCAGCGGCAGCCCTCAGTTATAAAAAAGATGAAAATCATGAGCGCTGATATGGAGCCCTGGATGGTCATCGTGGGCATGGCCGCAGTCACCGTGCTGACCCGTTTTACCGGGTACTGGATATTGGGAAATTACCGCCTGAGTGCGCGCACCCAATCCATTCTCGAAGCCGTCCCGGTTTCTGTGCTGACGGCGATCATCGCCCCCATGGTGCTGGCGACGGGGCCGGCAGAAACCCTGGCGGCTGTTGTCACCTTACTGGCGGCCTGGCGCTTGCCAACGCTGGTCGCCATTATCTGTGGTGTGGTTAGCGTGGTTGTGTTGCGCGGGCTTATTTAATACCAAGGGGCAGTAATACTGACCGATAGAGATCACCCATGCGGTCTGCCGGGTAGGAAGGAACGTGCTGGCGATGCGGTGTATCGTCAAGCGTTTCTGACGCCCACCGGCGGGCCGCATGGGTGACCGAACCAGCGGTTTCCCAAGGCTTTCGGACAGCGTCGCGCCCGTCTCGCGATGCACCGCATCGCCACGCCGCACGTTCCTTGCCGAAAACCTTGGGAAACCGTCTCTATGAGTCAGTATTAGTGCTCCTTGGTATAACCTCGATCAACTCGCCGTGTTCCAGTCTGACAATCCGGTCCATAGAGGCCGCCAGATCCGCATTGTGGGTGGCAATCAAGGCCGCCAGACCGGCTCCACGGGCGATACTGACAAACAGCTTGAAAACCTCGCCTGCCGTGTCGGGGTCCAGATTTCCCGTTGGTTCATCGGCCAGCAGGATACGCGGCACGTTGGCCAGCGCGCGCGCAATGGCGACCCGTTGCTGCTCGCCGCCGGAAAGCCTTGCCGGACGGTGTTTTGCCCGCTCGCTCAGTCCCATATACTCGAGCAATTCAGTGGCCCGCTGACGGGCTTTCTGTTTGGATAGCCCGGCGATCATCTGTGGCACGACAATGTTCTCCAGGGCGTTGAATTCCGGTAGCAAGTGATGATATTGATAGACAAAACCCAGGTTTTCACGCCGCACACGGGTCCGTTCATCATCGTTCATGCCATTACAATTTTCGCCGCAGATGACGATTTCACCACCATCGGGGTTTTCCAGCAACCCGGCGATATGCAACAGGGTCGACTTGCCCGAGCCCGACGGCCCCACCAGTGCCACCAGTTCACCCGGCCTGATCGACAGGGTAATCGAACGCAGGACTTCCAGTTCGGTTCGGCCCTGTTTAAAGGTTCGTTTGATACCATCAAGCGATAAAACTGCACCCGCGTCCGTTTCCTTGCCGATTTCCTTACTCGCTTCAAAGGAATTATTCATAACGCAGCGCCTCTGCCGGATCGAGACGGGCGGCACGCCAGGCCGGGTACAAAGTGGCCAGTATGGACAATCCCAGACCCAACAGCACGATAGCGGTAACCTCACCCAGGTCGACCTTGGCGGGTAACTGGGACAGGAAATAAATTTCTGCGGCGAACAGGTCGCTGCCTGACAAGCCTTGTATCCACTGGCGGATGGTTTCGATATTCTTGGCGAATGCCAGCCCCAGGGCGAGTCCGCCGAAGGTTCCGATCACGCCGATACTGCTGCCGCTGATGAAAAACACCCGCATGATGGTGCCACGGGTAGCCCCCATGGTACGCAGGATGGCGATATCACGGCCCTTGTCCTTAACCAGCATGATCATGGATGAAATAATATTGAAGGCGGCGACCACTATGATCAGGGTGAGGATCAGAAACATCACATTGCGTTCGACCTGGATGGCATTGAAAAAACTGGCATTTGCGCGCTTCCAGTCGTGAACCCGCGTACCCGGACCGGCGATCCGGTGGATTTCCGGTATCATGGCACTGGCCTTGTCGGGATCGTCCACGAACACATCCAGATTGGTGACCCCGCCATTTGTTAAAAAATAGATTTTGGCGGATTCCAGGGGCATAAAGATAAAGCTCGAGTCGTATTCAAACATGCCGATATCGAATAAAGCTACCACCTTGTAAGCCCGCACACGCGGAACCGTACCAAAGGCCGTAACATTGCCCTTTGGTGATATCAGGTTGATGGCATCACCGACCCGCACCCCGAGCTTGAATGACATGCGCTGGCCGATGGCAATGGCATCATTACCGGCAAAATCGTCCAGACTGCCCGCCACGATATTATCCGATACCAATTTGCGTTTTTGTATATCGACGGGTGATATACCGCGCACGACGGCACCTTGCGACGCGCCGTTAATCGATGCCATAACCTGACCATCGACCATGGCGGCCACACTGACAACGCCGGGAATTTGCACCAGTTTATCAGCCAGGCCCTGATAATTCATCAGGACCTGAGTATGGCTTGATACGCTCAAATGGCTGTTGATGCCCAGGATACGGCCCAGCAGTTCGGCCCGAAACCCGTTCATGACCGACATGACAATAATCAGCGTGGCAACGCCCAACCCAATGCCAAGCAGGGAAAACCAGGCGATAACCGAGATAAACCCCTCCTGTCTGCGTGCCCGCAGATAGCGCATGGCCAGCATCCATTCAAAGGCAGAAAACATTCCCGCTACTCCGCCATCCGCGAGAGCGCGGCTTCAAGGCTGATTTCCTCGCGCTCGCCGGTTGCCCGGCTTTTCAATTCAACCATGCCGTTTTTCAATCCCCGCGGTCCGGCGATGATCTGCCACGGCAGGCCGATCAAGTCCATATCGGCGAATTTACCACCGGCACGAATATCGCGGTCGTCATAGAGCACTTCCACTCCGGCCTCTGTCAGGTCGTTATAAATACCCTCGCAGGCCCCATCGCATGTCTCATCACCAACCTTCAGGTTAATCAGGCCGACCTTGAACGGGGCGACGACCTCGGGCCAGATGATCCCGTCATCGTCGTGAAAGGCTTCGATAATAGCGCCCACCAGTCGCGATACACCGATACCATATGATCCCATGGAAACTGCGACCTCACCGCCATCGCTGGTCGTTACATTGGCCTCAAATGGTACCGAATACTTAGTGCCAAAATGGAAAATATGACCAACCTCGATACCACGGGCCGTGACCAGATCATCACCCAGCGCGGCTTCCTGTTCGGCGTCACGTTTCTCATCCGTGGCGGCGTACTTGGCGGTAAAGCTATCCACCAGAGGTTGGAGGTCGGCCTCGTAATCGATGGGTTTGTCGGACCAGTCCATTTCCAGCAAGTCACGGTGGCAGGCCACCTCACTTTCCCCGGTCTCGGCGAGGACCAGAAATTCATGGCTCATGTCACCCCCGATGGGCCCACTATCGGCGGCCATGGGGATCGCCTTTAATCCCAGACGAGCAAAGGTACGCAGGTAACTGATAAAAAATTTGTTATAGCTCCGGCGGCCTTCAGTCATATCCAGATCAAAAGAATAGGCATCCTTCATGAGAAATTCGCGTCCACGCATAATGCCAAACCGGGGCCGGACCTCGTCACGGAACTTCCATTGAATATGATAAAGCATCTTGGGCAGGTCTTTATAGCTGCGTACACAGTCGTGAAATATTTCCGTGACCTGTTCTTCGTTGGTCGGGCCATAGAGCATGTCGCGGTCGTGTCGATCCTTGATTCGCAGCATTTCCGGACCGTAAGCATCATACCGCCCGCTCACCCGCCACAGATCGGCGGGCTGGATGGTCGGCATGAGAATCTGCTGGGCACCCATGGCGTCCTGTTCTTCCTCAACAATGGCCTGGATTTTCATCAAGACCCGATGGCCAAGCGGTAACCACGAATAGATACCGGCACTGGACTGGCGGATCATGCCGGCCCGCAGCATCAAACGGTGAGAGGCGATCTGGGCCTCGCTCGGGGTTTCTTTCAGGGTTGGCAGGAAATATCGTGACAGCCGCATGGAAACGTAATCCTTATATAAAGAATGATTGTAATGGCAAAAGCGTAGGCGGACTTTATGAGACTGGATCAATAAAGTCCATGGGCCAGAGCCATACTTGGGGCTGATGTTGATGTTTATTTTTGTTTTATCTGTGGCACTATAACCACCATGAGTAAAAAATTACTGATTGTTGCCCATATCCCTTCCCCCAACACCCGCGAATTGTGCGATGCGCTCAACCGTGGCGCACGTCACCGCGATGTGGACGGGATCGATGTTTTGGTTCGCACCCCCTTTGAAGCCGATGTAGCGGATGTGTTGTCGTGCCAAGGAATTATTCTCGGGACCACAGAAAATCTTGGATACATGAGCGGTGCCCTGAAAGATTTTTTTGACCGGATTTATTACCCCTGCCTCGAAGAAACCCAGGGGTTGCCATATGGCGTCTATATCCGGGCCGGACATGATGGCACGGGAACCAAACGCGCCATCGAGACCATCGTTACGGGCCTCCGCTGGCGGGCCATTCAACCGCCCTTGATCTGTTGCGGTACCTATGATGCGGCATTATTCGTCAAACAATGTGAAGATCTGGGCACCACCATGGCTGCCGGGCTGGAAGCCGGAATCTTTTAGGGGCGATTAGCCAGACCAGATCCGACAGGAACAATCCACACGCCACGAATCTTGTTCGTTCAGGACAGCCGTTTACCAATAACCTGGTCAATATTCGTAATCTTTAGCGCCGGACAGGCAAAAAACATAAAATTTTACAAATAAAATTCAGTAACAATGTTTTATCCTGCCCCCGAAATCGAACCTGTGGATGGTTCAATTCATGGCAATAAGCATATATGAACTATATAAAATTACACCTGAATTGAAACCAATCAGGTCAAATTTTTATGCTACTTGTTGATTTATATTTAAAATCAATCGTTATTTGTATTAACATGTACAGTAATATTATAATTAATACTTAATTCATTCAGTTTAATCTCTGAATGATTGCATTTTAATTTAAGCTATGCCTGTGACTACGCACAGCCTGGATTATCCATAAAAAAAATTTCTTCTATAAATATTTATTTTAAATTTTCTACTTCTGCTTGCTAACAGCTTGTTTTAGCTTTGCTTTTAATAATAAATTTACCATATAACTACCTATTGAATTAATAATCATTATTATTAAAAAAATATTTTAATACTATAAATCATAGTAAAAAATTAACTTTACTGTTGCATGATTGAAAATAGTTGATATACACAACGCACAAATAAACTAGGAAACATCAAAATGCTTAAAAGTCTAAAAGGTTTCGTTATCTTATCCGCTCTTGCCGGACTGGTCAGTGTTGTAGCCCTGCATCCTCGTACCGCCGAAGCACAACAGTTAAACCAGACACTTATCCGCTCGCTTGATCTTTATGTAACGAGCAAGTGCGTTGATGGCTCTGCGGTCTTTCAGGTCCGTAATGTTGGTGCCAATAAACTCAAATCCCTGAATTTCAAACTGTTCAAGGTCAGCCAGAACCTGGTCGTATCCAAACGCCGCATGAGTCTGAACAAAGGCCAGACCGCGACCTTCAAGGTCAAGAATGCAGCGATAATTCCCGATCAGATCGGCTTGTTCATTGATAGCAAGCAAATCCCCCGCAAGCATCAGGCTGATGTTTCGGTCAAGTGCAGCTCCTGAGCTGACCGTTCAGGGTTGCTGGCTGCGCGCCGTTTCTGACAATTTTTTCATCATCGTACGAACCCCCGCAAGGCGGGTCTGTGTATCATCCCAGGCCCGCTTATAGACCAGTGTATGGTCCGGGCGCAGCTTAACCGTACCGCGATTTTCCTGAATAAAACCGACCAGCCCCGCCGGATTGGCGAAACTGTTGTTGCGAAAAGCAATAATGGCTCCCTTGGGTCCGGCATCGACCTTTTCCAACCCGGCTTCGCGACACAGTTGTTTGATCACAACACTTTGCAGTAAATTTTCAGCCTCATGGGGCAACGGGCCAAAACGGTCAATCATTTCGACCGCCAGCTCATCAGTTTCCGTCCGATTGGTCAGGGTGGCAATGCGCCGATAGAGCCCCATTCGCACGGATAATTCTGACACATAATAATCGGGGATCAGGACAGACAGGCCAATATTGATCTGTGGGCTCCACGCCTTGTCGCTGGTACCGTCTGCCCCCTCCAGACCACGGGCCTGGGCAACCGCTTCTTCCAGCATCTGTTGGTACAATTCGATGCCGACTTCGCGAATATGGCCTGACTGCTCATCACCCAGCAAGTTTCCCGCGCCGCGAATATCCAGATCATGACTGGCAAGCGAGAACCCCGCCCCCAGATGATCGAGGGTTTGCATGACTTCCAGTCGTTTTTCGGCAGCCGGTGTCAGCTTTTTACCCGGCGACAATGTCAGGTAGGCATAGGCACGGGCCTTGGAACGACCGACCCGCCCGCGCAACTGGTAGAGTTGCGATAACCCGAAAAAGTCGGCGCGATGGATGATAATGGAATTGACCCGTGGCATATCGATGCCGCTCTCAATGATGTTTGTCGATAATAAAACGTCATGATTGCCATCGTAAAAGGACGTCATTGTTTCTTCCATGGTTGCTGGCGGCATCTGGCCATGAACCACCACCATGGAAACTTCCGGTACCAATTCGCGAATTTGTCGCTCGACCCTGTCCAGATCGGCGATCCGCGGGCAGACATAAAAAGTCTGACCACCACGATAGCGTTCGCGCAGGATTGCCTCGCGGATAATCACCGGATCAAACGGCAGGATGTAGGTTCGCACCGCTAACCGGTCCACAGGCGGTGTGGCAATCAGGCTCATTTCCCGGACCCCACTGAGTGCCAGTTGCAAGGTGCGCGGTATGGGGGTGGCGGTCAGAGTCAGCACATGAACATTAGCCTTCAGGCTTTTCAGGCGTTCCTTATGGGTCACACCGAAATGCTGTTCCTCGTCGATCACCAGCAATCCCAGATCACGAAAGGCGATATCCTTGGCCAGCAAGGCGTGGGTACCGATAACGATATCCACCGTGCCCTTGTCCAGTCCGTGTTTGGTGTCTTTGGACTCTTTCGCGGTCACGAATCTCGACAGTTGGCGGATTTTAACGGGGAAGCCGCGAAACCGTTCGACAAAATTAAGATAGTGCTGGCGACACAGCAACGTTGTGGGCACCACAACAGCCACCTGCTTGCCATCCATGGCCGTAACAAACGCCGCCCGCAGGGCAACCTCGGTTTTACCGAAGCCCACATCGCCGCACACCAGCCGGTCGGCATTTCGACCGCTGGCCAGATCAGCCATGACACTATCGATAGCCGATTTCTGGTCATGTGTTTCGACATAAGGGAAACGTGCACAGAACTCCTCATAGCTCGCAGGTTCGGGAACTATCCGCTCACCGGCCTGTAATTCGCGGGCTGCGGCAACCTTGATCAGTGCATCGGCGACTTCGGCGATCCGTTCTTTCAGGCGTGCTTTGCGGGCCTGCCACGCTGCACCACCCAAACGGTCTAGCTGGGCGCCGGTATCATCGGAGCCATAACGGGAGATCAGCTCGATATTTTCCACCGGCAAATAAAGCCGGGTATCACCATGATAGGTCAGTTGCAGGCAGTCATGGGGTGCACTGCTGACCTCAATGATGGACAGTCCATCGAACCGCCCGATGCCGTGATCCACATGCACCACCAGGTCGCCGGGGTTCAGGGCCATGGCATCGGTAATGATGTTCTCGGCCTTGATCTTGCGGGCGTGCGGACGCGACAGGCGTTCACCGAGAATATCCTGCTCGGTAATCAACGCCATGTCGTCACTGACAAAGCCCCGCTCGAAGGCCGCTACTGCGATACTGCAAGACCTGAGCTTTGTGGCACCCACATCCGCCCAGTTTTCCACATCGGCGCCCATGGGCAGTCCGTGTTCAATAAAGACCTTGCGCAGCCTTTCGCGTGATCCGTCACTCATGGCCGTTATGACCACGCGCCGACGTTGGGACAGCAGCTCACTGATATGATCGGTGACCACGGCGAATAGGTTGCCCTCGTTGCTGACCCGTACATCGGCGAAATCCCGACCCGTATGACCGCCACCATTAATGGTGGTGGCGACATCGCTTTGGGGTAAATCAAAAGGCGATATCTGCCCGCCCGGCAAGGGGGCCAGCAAGGTATCAAATTCATCGCTGTCCAGATAAAGGCGTTTGCTGGGAACCGGATGATAGGGTGAACCACCCAGGCTTGATTTGCTGCCGTCGACGGCCTGCCGGGCAGCAAAATATTCCTCGATCAGGTCAATCCGGGCGTCGCGGGCTGCAATCGCCTGATTGGCTAAAACAACCGTTATATCACCGGTATAATCCAGCAGGGTTTCCAACCGGTCGTGAAACAGCGGCAACCAGTGTTCCATACCCAGATACCGCCGCTCCGCCGATATGGATGCATAGAGCGGGTCATTGTCGCCGGTTACGCCAAACAATTCCCGGTAGTTACTGCGAAATCGCGATACGGCATCTTCATCGAGGAAAACCTCGCCAAGCGGGATAATATGCAGCTTGTCGGTTTTACCTGTGGTGCGTTGTGACTGGGCATCGAATATGCGTATGGTCTCGATCTCATCACCGAAGAAGTCGAGCCTGAACGGCGTTTGGCTGCCGGCTGGGAATATATCGAGAATCCCGCCACGCCGGGCATATTCGCCAGGCTCCATAACCGTATCGGCATGAACATAGCCGTTGCGTCCCAAGAAGCCGATGATATGGTCCGGCGAACGGATGGCACCGCTTTCGATAGTGAGCGATCGCCCGTCGAGGGCGCTACGCGGTATGATCCGTTGCAAAAAGGCCGAAACCGTGGTGACCACGATCCGTCGCTCATTGGCCTGTCGTTTGTCCAGCAATCGTGACAACACACTGATGCGCTGGTTTGCCACGTCCGCACTGGGCGAGACCCGGTCATAAGGCAAACAGTCCCAGGCCGGGAACGCCAGACAGTCTATATCAGGGTCAAAGAAAGCCAGTGCCGCAGATGTGCGGGCCAGCGCCACATCATCGGCAACGATGACCAGCACCCGGCCAACCCGGTGGGCCAGGGTACATAATAACCGGGCATCAAAACCGTCCGGTGTAGCACCGATTTCCACACGCGCCGAAGCATTGAGTATACCGTCAATAATGGCAGAATGATTGTTGGACACTGTATTAAAGCGACTTTCTAAATTCTATTAACTTGCTCAAAACCGGGCCATGTACCCGCCTGGGTGGTTCGTCGTGTTGCAATATCCAGTTCAACAGGTCGTTATCGCCTTCATCAAGCAGTTGCTCGAACTCAACAAGTTCTGCCTCGTTCATGGTTGGCAGATGTAATTTTGCAAAATTCCCCATCAGCATGTCGGTTTCCTTCATGCCGCGATGCTGGCTGCGATATAACAATCGTTTGCATCTGTCATCCACGTTCAAGTCTCCGTCATGTGATAAAAAGCAATGTATCGACCTCACTGACAGGGTATAAGGGGTTAATAGCAACTTGTCAGCCTGATATACCCCATAAACCAGCGGGGGCAACAACAAAACCCCGAAGAGTTCAACCATGCGCCCGGAAATTCTTTTTGACCTGTTCAAGTCGGTTACATCCTTGCAAGGTGTGGGCCCGCGCAACGCGGTAACGCTGGAAAATGCAACAGGCGGCAATCGACTGGTTGATCTGTTATGGCACCTCCCGGTTAACATCATCGACCGCCGGTACGCCCCGAAAATAACCGAGGCCCAAACCGGCATTGTGGCGACAATAACGGTCCAGGTACTCAAACACAAAAAATCCCCCAACCGCCGCGCACCCTACAAGGTCGAGTGTGGCGATGACATGGGTAAGCTGACACTGGTCTTTTTCCACGCCCACGAGGACTACCTGCGAAAAGTGCTGCCCGAAGGCGAAACCCGGGTGGTCAGCGGTATTGTCGAAAATTTCAGCGGTGCCCTGCAAATGACCCACCCCGATCATATTGGCACGCTGGAGGACATCGAAAAACTGCAGGCTATTGAACCTGTCTATGGACTAACGGCGGGATTAACCCTGAAGACCATCAGCAAGGCCATACGGGCGGCCCTCGACATGGTGCCCGAACTTCCCGAATGGCTCGATGGGGCGCAATGTTCCCAACAGGGTTGGTCGGGCTGGAAGGCCACCTTGCTGGAAGCACACAACCCGGATGGCTCGAGTGCCCTTGAACCAAACGCCACGCCGCGCCTGCGACTGGCCTATGATGAACTGTTGGCCAATCAACTGGCACTGGCTGTGGTGCGGCGAACCTTGCGCCGACAAAAAGGCCGCGCGATCAAGACAACCGGCAAACTGAGCGAAATTGTTCTCGGTGCACTACCCTTCCAGCTAACCCCGTCACAAATCACCGCTCTGGAGGAAATCTCAACCGATATGTCCGGCAATGAGCGGATGTTGCGTCTGTTGCAGGGTGATGTGGGCAGTGGCAAGACCATTGTCGCCCTGCTCGCTATGCTCGGTGCCATTGAGGCCGGGCACCAAAGTGCCATCATGGCACCAACGGAAATTCTCGCCCGCCAACATCTCTCCACCATCACCCCCCTGGTTGAGGCCTGCGGCCTGAACGTGGTATTTCTGAGCGGCCGGGAGAAAGGCAAGACACGAAAATCCGTACTCGAAAGCATATCCAGCGGCACAGCCCACATCATCATTGGCACCCACGCCCTGTTTCAGGACGATGTTGAATTTTTCGATCTGGCCTTCGCGGTGATTGACGAACAGCACCGCTTCGGCGTGCACCAGCGCCTGACGCTGGCCGCCAAGGGGCGCGCCGTTGATATGCTGGTCATGACGGCGACACCCATACCACGCACGTTGATGTTAACGGCCTATGGTGATCTGGAGGTTTCGCGATTGACGGAAAAACCCGCCGGACGGCTGCCTGTTGATACCCGGGTCATGCCCATCGAACGGCTCGACCATGTGATCGACGGGCTGCGACGATCCATCGAAACCGGTGCACGTATCTATTGGGTGTGTCCGCTGGTCGAACAGTCGGAAAAAATCGATGCGGCGGCGGCCGAAGAGCGTCACAAATATCTGGTCTCGCAATTTGGCATTCCGCGTGTTGGCCTGGTCCATGGCCGTCTGAAAGGTGCACAAAAGGACGCTGTGATGGCCGATTTCAAGACCGGCAATCTGGATATTCTGGTTGCCACCACGGTAATCGAGGTCGGCGTGGATGTGCCCGAAGCCACCATCATGGTTATCGAACACGCAGAACGGTATGGGTTGTCACAGTTACACCAGTTACGCGGCCGAATTGGACGGGGCTCAGGCACCAGCGTGTGTTTGTTATTGTACGCCAGTCCGCTGGGAGCCATGGCAAAAAAACGCTTGAAAATATTGCGCGAAACCGAAGATGGCTTCCTGATAGCCGAGGAGGACTTAAGGCTGCGCGGGGCAGGCGAATTGCTCGGCACCCGCCAGAGCGGTCTGCCGGAATTTCATATAGCTGATCTGGCCAACCATGGCGATCTGCTGGCCACGGCCCGGCGCGACGCGCAACTGATTTTGGAACGTGACCCGGAATTAAGCAGCGAGCGGGGCAAGGCCCTGCGGGTTTTGTTATATTTATTTGAATGTGACGCGGCGGTGAAGAATTTACGTTCCGGGTAAAATCTACAGCTTCTCGCTCTCGGTATTTCCGTTAGGATGTATCTCGCGGCCAGAGGACTCTTTCAGTTTTTCTGCCGGGCGGCTGCCTTTTGGAATCAACACGGGCACCCCTTCCTTTTCGCGCAGGATATCCAGATCTTCGAATATTGCTGCATGGGTCAGGGGAACTTCCTGTTCGGCTTTGGGGCGACGGTCAGGCGGGGTCACGATGCCGCCGGATATGACCATCTTGATGGCTTCCTCTACATCCATAGTAAGCGGAATAAGGTCCTGTTTGGGCACAAACAGCAAAAATCCCGATGTGGGATTCGGGGTCGTAGGCAGGAAAATATTGATACATTCGTCTTCGGTGATATTCTGAACCTCGCCTTTGGTACTGCCGGTAATAAAAGCAACGGCCCACATGCCACGGCGGGGATATTCAACCAGAACGGCTTCCCGGAAAGCGTTGGATTGCTGGGCCAGCACGGTTTCGAGTATTTGCTTGATGGCACTATAGACGCTGCGCACCACCGGCATCCGGTTAAGAATTCTCTCACTGGTCTGGATCAGGAACCGCCCTACCATGCCGGCCATAAACATGCCGGTCAGGGTCAACGCGATAAATAATACCAGCAACCCCAATCCCGGCAGGGCAAATGGCAGGTATGTTTCGGGGTTATACTTCTGCGGTATCAACGGGGTGATGTTGCTATCGACAAAATTGATGAACAGCACGGCCAGATAATAAGTCAGAAACAAAGGTGCCGTTACCAGAACGCCGGTAAAAAAATACGCCCGAATACGCTGTGACACAGACATTATTTTTTTCTGTTTGGGGTGATCGTGTGGTTCCATGAGCACTGATAGACCATTTTATCAGGCAAAACACAACATCAGGAAAAGCAATAAACCGTGTATTCAGGAAATACTTGGGCTATTTTTTTTGTTCGTCGGAAAGCCTGCGAATTGTTTGTACAAATATATTCAGCAAGGTACGGATAAACGGGTCGGCCTTGGCAAGTTTCTGGTCGATTGTATTGCGCTTGATTATAACCAACGTGCCGCCATGGGACATTCTGGCCCCCGCCATTCGGGGCGAATCGTCAATCAGGGCCATTTCACCAAATATTCCACCTTTGGGAATGGTCGCAAGAACCGTCTCGCTGCCTTTTTCACCGATGTATATCTCGACGGTTCCATCCTGCACAATGAAGGCACAGCCAGCCTGATCGCCTTTTTTAAAAACCACTGTGCCTGCGGCCAGGGTTTTACGTTCAAGAAGTTCTGCAGACATGGGGTACTACCTGTATATTATATACACATCTGTGTAACGTGACTTTCTCAGACCCAACACTTATCACGTTTGCAGTCTGACAAGCAAAAATATTATCCCATCAACGCTCGCGGAATGACTCATTGACCGATGAAACAACCGGTTTCAACAGATATTCCAGCAAGGTCTTGTCACCTGTTTTGATGTCAGCCTGAACGGTCATGCCGGGCAGTATCAGATTGCGCGTATCATCCGTACCGACAAAATTTTTCTCGACCCTGATTAATCCCCTGTAGTACGGAGCACCTTCTTCATCCATGTATGTTGTCGCCGAAACGTCAAACAATGTGCCATTAATTCCGCCATACCGGGCAAAGTCGTACGTGGTTACCTTGACCGTAACCCCCTGTCCGGTTCTGATGTGTCCGATGTCACGGGTGACGATCCGGGTTTCGATTATCAATTCTTCATCGAGCGGGACCACTTCCATGAGCACCCCGGCCGGCGGGATGATACCGCCGATGGTATTGGCTTCGAGCCCCTTGACGATACCACGCACCGGGGATCGGATATCGAGCCTGTTAACCCGGTCTTCCGAACGCAGGATTGATTCCCTCAAGGAAGCCGTCTCGGCCATCAAATCGCCCATTTCACCCATGGAAGCTTCACGCATATTCGTATCGACTTCGATCAATCTATTGAGCGACTCTTTCAAGGCTTCCGCAGTCTTTATGCGCTCACTTGTCAGCTTGGCGAGATCGCCGATACCATCATTCAGGTCACGCTGAACATCCAGGTAAACCATTTTGGAGGTCAATCCTTTTGCGTAAAGGGCTTCACGCATGGCGAATTCTTCTTCAAGAATCTGCAAATTTCGCAGCAGTGTCTCTTCTTCCTCTCGGAAAATGGACAATTCGGCTTCGCGCTGTTTGATCTGGTCACGCAGGACAATTCGGCGGTTGATGCCTGCATTGACGGACGATTCAAATATTCTGTTCTGGTCTGCCACCAGATTAGAAAACCCAGGTCCAACGAATGAAAAATCAGGTTCCCGGCCTTCCCCCATGGCACGCAATCGCTCACCCTGTAATTCCAGAGATGTCAGGCGGGCCCGGTTCTGGGTCAGTTCGGCAACGGCTGCTGCCGGGTCCAGCGACATCAGTATCTGGCCCGCTTCGACGATGTCGCCATCCTTGACCAGAATTTTCGAGACAATCCCGCCTTCCAGATGCTGGATAACCTGCACCCGGCCTGTGGGCACGACTTCTCCCGAGGTTACCGCAACCTCATCAACCACGGTCAGGGCGGCCCAGATAATAAAGGCACAGATTACTCCGCTTACCGTGATTACGGCGATACGAACCAGACCGGAGCTACCGGCTTCTTCCAGAATGACAGACTGGGCAAGGTAGCGGGTCTGGCGGTCACCCCGGCGGACACCTTGGTTATTTTTTTGATTAGAATTGTTGTTTTTGTCACTCATTGTTTACCTACAGGAAATTTTTCGGGATTTGCTTCAATACATCTGCTGCCGGGCCATATACCTTCAGGTGCCCGCCTTCCATCCAGACAATCTTGTCTGCCAGTTTCAAATGACTGGGCCGGTGGGTAACGATAAAGACTGTCGTGCCGCCTCGTAACCTGTCGATTTTTTTCATAAATGTCTGATCCCCTTCATAGTCGAGGCCATTACCGGGTTCGTCAAACAACATAATCGGCGACTGTTTCAGATATCCCCGTGCCAGGTTGAGGCGTTGCATAAAACTGGTCGGCATGGACGCCGCCGAGGCGTCACCGATGCGAATACCAAATCCGGATCGCTTCCACTTTCCAGAGCCCTGCTCCATATCCAGAATTTCTTTCAGAACACCGGCTTCCTGCGCCGCCCACTGTAAGTCTTCATCCGAAGCTGTGGGCCGTGTCAGGCGCATGTTCTGGGCGATTGTACCATAGAAAAATTGAATGATCTGGGGCACATAAGATATGGCGTGGCGAACTTCGATCAAATCCAGTTGTCGCAAATCCTGATCATCGATCCGTACACTGCCAGCCTGTTGGAAATACAGTCCGGCTATAATTTTTAACAGGGTCGATTTACCCGAACCATTGCCGCCAATAATGCAAACCACCTCGCCGGGTTCCACATCGAAAGTGACACCTACCAGTGCCGGGTCCGTATCGGCACTGTAGCGCATGGATACACGATCGAACGAGACCGCCCCGCTCAGGCGCGGCAGGGGCAAGACCGTTTTGTCGGGTTCGCGTTCAACCCGCATTCCCATCAGACCGTTGATTTGTGTGATACTGGATTTAACCTGGGTCAGCCGGGCAAGTGAGACAAAAGTCATTTGCAATGGCCCGAGAACGCGCCATACAAGCATCATACAAGCCACCAGCGCGCCGATTGTCATGTTACCATCGAGAACCCTGAACACCCCAAAGGCAACCGTCGCCATACCCGCAGCCGTCATCATTACACCCGAGATGGTTTGCACCAGTGATCCATAAAGGGACGTGTAAAAACTGTTGAGTGATGCCAGTGCGGAATCTTCACGGTAACGCTCCAGCCAGGTATCCTCGCTGCCTGAAGCCTTGACGGTACGCATGGAACTAAGTGTCTCAACGACCAGTTCCTGACGTCGCGAAGCGCCCCGACCGGCTTTGGTAACACTTTGTTGTATCAAGGGCATCATCACCAAGCCCAGTATGGCAAACAAAACAACCATGACCAGCGGTACAAAAGCCACCGGGCCACCGAGAATGGCGATGACGATGACAAATATAATGGCAAAAGGAAGCTCAATGAACGTCATGGCGATCTGGCCGGTAAAAAATTCACGGACGTTTTCAAAATCCTTGATACGGGCAACCTGCGAACCGACCGTCGAGCGTTCGGTCAGGGCTGCTGGTAACAACAAGATACGCTGGAAAACTGCATTACCGACAATGTTATCCAATCTGGCACCGATAAAGGCCAAAATGCGAGCACGGATTCCGCGCAACACCATGTCGCAGAACAGGGCAAGTGTTACCCCGACGGCAAAAAACGCCAATGTCTCCATGGAACGGGAAGCGATAACCTTGTCATAAACCGCCATGACAAACAGCGGCGTGGATAAGGCCAGCAAGTTCAGAATGAGCGTCAGTATCAGAACCTGATAGGTCAGCCCCCTGAACCGTTCGATGACCGCGCGAAACCAGCCAAGCTTGGATTTGATTGCCTGGGCTATATCGGCGTCCAGCTTTTTGAAGACATAGGCCGTACCGGTCATTCTTTTGCCCGATATCTCCTCATGTTCCAGGGTTTCCCCGTTAAAAACATAAATGACCTTGCCTTCGATTTTTTTAACCACCAGGGCCGGGCCTTTATTTGGCAGAAAAATACATGGCATCAATCGCTGATCGATTTTGCGCAGTGAAATATTAATCGGCCAACTCTCGAATCTCAGGTTGGCCATGATATTCCGAAAAGACGTAATATCCAGATTATCGATAAAATGGGGGATTGCCTCGGCAACATGCCGCGGATGGCCGATCCAGCCAATAGAATCTAGCAAGGGTATCAAACAATTGGATAAATCCGTTTTGAGTGTAAGCCCGTGCATGGCGTCATAGAGTGTCCGTTTGACCAGAATATCCGGCTCGGGGACTTCCGCCAGTTCAGAAGTCTGTTCAGGCTCCGGACTTTCGAGTTCCGGTTTGGGCGAAACCTCTTTATCGGGGGGGGTATCACCATCTGAAGCAATATTCGTGGTAATATCAGCGGCAATATCCATGGCAACATCAATAACCGGCAAATCACCCTTGGCCGGAGCAGAAACCGCAGGCTCAGTGGCCGGGGCGTCCTCATCAGGGGCTTGCACGACCGGGGCCGCCTCAACGGGTTCCTCAATATCGGGGTCTGCAACCCACCCCGCATGATCTGGTGCGGGTTCTTCAACCGGTGTTACGGGCAATTCAGGCTCAGAGACCTGGAGTTCCGGCAGGCGAAAGGTTTTCGCCTCCGTCATTTTGGACGAAACCGGCATTACGATCTCAGGTGTTTCGACTTCCTGTGGGTCGGCTGAGCCACCATCGTGTTGTTTTTTTTGTTCGCGTTTTCGCTGGGCCGTTGTTTTTTTACGTTTAACGGGCTCGATTTGCGGTGACGGATGGATGGCACCCGTGGGCAGGCCAACCGAGGACGATGGAACATCACCTGTTGGCGGGCCGGTGCCTTCTATCCGCGTAAGATCTGTCATTTTGGCGGACCCCCGGGCCTTTTATGGGGATCATCCAGTATAACAAGACCGCAATCATCAATCTGGTAAACCGTGTCAGCCAGCGATAACAAGGATGGTCTCGCTGTAACCAGGACCATCGTCACCCGCCCCTTCAGACGACCCAACAGGTCTTTCAGCATTTCATCACCGGCACTGTCCATGGATGAATTGGCTTCATCAAACAAGATGATTTTGGGTTTGTTGACCAGGGCCCGCGCAATGGCGATGCGTTGCACGATACCACTGGGCATGGTCTCGCCAGCACCATCGCCAACGATAGTCTCATAACCCATGGGCATGTGAGCAACAACCTGATCCAGCCCGAGCAGCCTCGCCATATCAAAGGCTACGGTATTCAGTTCATCTCGGAACATGGTCAGATTTTCCACCAGGGTGCCTTTGAACAGGATGCCTTCCTGTGGCAGATAGGCGATATTAAGCCGTACCGAAACCCGGTCATAGGTATTGACATCAACCCCATCGAGCAGGACTCTGCCTGTGTTCGGCTGGACCATACCGTTTATCAAATTCAATAACGTGGTCTTGCCACTGGCATTTGCTCCCTTTACCCCAACGATGGTACCGGCCGGAATTGACATGGAAGCATTGACGAATATTGGCGGATTTTCATCACCATCCCGGTTCTTGCCAAAATGAAAACTAACATTTTCAACTTCGATATCACCGTGGATCTCGGTTAGGCCAGGTAACCCCTTTTCGGTTTCCTGGCTCATTTTAAATAATTCCTGCAAACGGTCGCGGGCCAGCGTTACCGACTGGAACCGTGTCCAGATCCCGACGGCGCGCTGTAAGGGCTGCATGGAGCGACCGGCGAGCATGGTACACGCGGCAAGTCCGCCTATGGTTAAAATACCGTCGATCACATAGACGGAGCCAAAACCGACCACGGTAAACATGGTCAATTGTGAAAACAACGCCCCAACGCCGATGGCATTGGCACCGTTCAGGGCAACAAGACGCTGCGAGTCTGCACAGGTTTCCTGTAACTTCTCGTAGCGGCGCTGCATCTGTTCTTCCATGGCCAGGCCCTTGATAGTGTGAATACCGCCAAGCACCTCAATGATGAAATTGTAGCGCCGGTCGTCGGCCATCATGCGGTTTTCAAGGGACTTTTTCAGTTTCTTCCCGACCAAGGCCGCAAAGATAAAAAACGCAATGATCAAGACGATTGGAACCAGAACCAGATAACCGGCCAGATAATACACAGCACCCAGATAGATTACGGCAAAGGGCAGATCGACGATGGCAAGAACCGCCTGTCCGGCATAAAACTCTTTCAGGGTGCCCAGCGCATTGATACGTTCCAGATGAACACCGGCGCCTTGTTTCTCGTATTCAACGATCGGGGTACCCAGCAAACGTTCCATGGCCCGGCAACCGGCAAGGTGTTCGAACCGCGCAGCCATCCAGCTGCTCACATAGGAGCGGCTCATTTTGAGCGTCGCATCAAGGATCAGGGCTGAGCCGACCCCCAGCACAAGAAGCATCAAGGTCTGCAAGGCATCATTGGGAATAATGCGATCATAAACCTGTAACAGCGTCAGGGGCAAAGCCAGGCCCAGAATATTGATGAATATGGACGCCAGAACAATATCAATGACCCCGCCGGGCATGTAGGCGAAGGCCCCCAGTGCCACGGTATCATCACCCTGGGAGCGATTAAAAATATTGCGGATGCGGGCGGCAGGCATATATATATTTCCCTGATTTCCAATAGGCACAACAAAACAGAGCGCATAACAAGACACACTGTACAAATATAGTCCGCATGACGTTAAAAAACCGTTATTCAGACTAGCGGGTCGTATGTGTGTACCAACCGGCTATGGATTGGCTAAACGACTGTCCCAGTCTTTTATGACATCATGAGCCATCTTCATGATTTCTTCCCGCCCAAGTCCATCCTGCAAGCGGTTATCATACAGGGTTCGGAGCATTATTTCATCATGACGCGACATCTCAC
This sequence comes from Alphaproteobacteria bacterium, assembly GCA_024279135.1. Classification (GTDB taxonomy): domain Bacteria; phylum Pseudomonadota; class Alphaproteobacteria; order Rhodospirillales; family Casp-alpha2; genus JABJOR01. Next base: position 2,597 of record JAJRRU010000022.1, on the reverse strand, counting down.
GTAATTCATCGGCATCGCTGAATATGGACGGTCGCAACATATCGCTGTCATTGGGCAGCCCGAGACTCTGGACAAATTCCTCAAGCAGACAGTGTTCGATGACTTCCGGCTTTCGTTCTATATTGACCACGATATAACTACGGCTGATTTGCGCTGGCTGTTTGCGCTCTATTAAAAAATAACAGGTGTGCTGGGCCGATAAAATATTGCTAACCACCGGGGGCACATTCTCAAACTTCATGGTAGACATCTGTGCGCCGGTTAAGAACAGGATCGTCATATTCTCTGTGGCGGTACTCTGCGATACCGGTTTGATGGACAGGTTTGTCAGTCGGGTAACAAGCGCTATATGGCGTTGCAGGATTTCCAGGTGCTGTGGGTTCGGCTTCCCGTCAACCCGGTAGATTATGGGTACTTTCCAGCGGGCCAGGGTCGGGCTCGACTTGGATGGTTCAAGCTCATTGCCGAAAACCACTTTCTCGAAAAAACGAACCAGTACATCAACCGGTGGCCTGGTGTTTGTCACCGGGACAGGGGAATTTCCAGTATACAATAATATGGCCACCAGCACGATGACGGCGATGGCAATAAACAATCTCGGCCTGAACATACCCAATCCCTGTACCTGCAGAAATTATTGCGGAACAATCTCCATCCGCCACGAGTTAATCATGGTCTCGGTAATGTCCCTAAATTCATTAAACCGGTCAAGCGGTGCCGTGTAAGTCCAGATATGAACAACCGTTCCGCTGGGGTGTGGCAAAACAATTGTCCATTGCCTGTAAGGTATGGAAACCCGGTTGAAATCCGATACCAGTTGAAGCCCCTGAATGCCAGCGACAACGACCGAGCCCCCACCAACATGGCGAACATTGGGGATGCCATACGCCATCTGGGTTCGCAGTTGTTGCAGGACAGCTTGTGCCCGCTGTTCCGGTGGTGCTTCAACCGGTGAAGCTACATTCTGGATTGTTACGGCCGCTTCGGCAGCTCGGCCCTGTTTGGGTCCGGCAATAACAAGGGTATAATCATCTGGTTTGCCGATCTGCCAACTTTCCGGGTATTTGATGGAATATCCAAGCGAGGCCTCATGTACCTTGAGGTAATCCATTTGTGGCGAGGCTGCCTGAACCGGGGCACTGGGGGGAGTAACATCGGGGGCAGGCCGGGCAATGGCAATGGGCTGGAAACTGGATAAAATGGTATCAATGACAGGTTTTACACTGATAAATATTTCTGCTGGGGTGATAAACATCAACACAAAATCAAACGCCGGGGTGCGTATAATAAGCACCCGAACGCGCATTCCTGAACCTTCATACATGGCATCATAGGCTTTGAACTGCTTGAACAGCACATGGCTGCCAGTAATTTTCTGCGACCACGGTTTTTGCTTGCCCAGATAATGTGCCTCAAGCCTCGCGGCAAGATCATTCAGTGTCAGCCCAGGATTCGTGGCGGATGATTGCACGGTCATTCCCCAACCCGATTTTGAATTAATTGAAATATCGACCGGCGCCTCCCTTTCCACCAACTCGGCGTTGGATGGAAAATTCAGGGCAAAGCCTTTTGTGGGGTGGGTGTAGCGTTGGTAGGTAACGCCAGTGCCTTGATTTGTAAGGCTGTTTTGCGCATTTGCCGGTGATGTCACGTTATAAAATATAAACGTCAGACATAACACAGCTATAAAACCAGTGATGTTTCTAACCATCATTGTGATCTCGACTCCAAAACATTTTGAAAATATATTTTATTCATAATTATTAGTGTGTATCCTTATGGTTAACAAAACACTAAACCGAGACATCTGAATGGCCGTACGTGACGATTACCGCAGCCTGTCGGGCCCGCAAAAAGCTGGCATTTTCATGCTGGCTATCGGACCATCACAATCTGCCCGCCTGTTTGAGCGCATGGATGACGAGGAAATCCGTGAGCTTTCACAGCACATGTCCCTGCTCGGCACCATCAACGCCAACATCATCGAACGGTTGTTCGTTGAATTTACCGAACACCTCAGTTCGGCCGGAGGTCTGGTCGGCTCATTTGATTCCACCGAACGCCTGCTGCGCGACACCCTGGGCGGCGACCGGGTCGCCAACATCATGGAAGAAATCCGCGGACCTGCGGGCCGTACCATGTGGGACAAGCTAGGCAACGTGAGCGAAAGCGTACTGGCCAACTATCTGAAGAACGAATACCCCCAGACCGTGGCAGTGATCCTGTCCAAGATCAAGCCCGATCATGGCTCGCGGGTGCTGGCCATCTTGCCGGAAAACTTCGCGCTGGAGGTCATCATGCGTATGCTGCGCATGGAATCGGTGCAAAAGGAAGTGCTCGATCATATTGAAAGGACTTTGCGCTCTGAGTTCATGACCAATCTGGCGCGCACCGCCAAGCGCGACAGCCATGAAATGATGGCCGATATTTTCAACTCGTTTGACCGCAACACCGAAACTCGTTTTATGGGCGCGCTGGAAGAACGTAACCGCGAGTCCGCCGAGCGCATCAAGAACCTGATGTTCACCTTCGATGATCTGATCCGCGTCAGCGACGCCGGTATCCAGGTCCTGCTCCGCCAGGCCGAGAAAGACGTG
>JAJRRU010000021.1 GCA_024279135.1 Alphaproteobacteria bacterium | reverse complement strand
GTTACCGCTCAGGTTATCGTCACCCGATCCCCCGGTCAGGTTCTCGAAGCTCTGGTTGGTATCACTGCCGATACCGGTCCCGCTGGCCGTACCGGCCTGCAGGCTCACCGTGACACCCTGGGTATCGTTGACATAGCTCAATGTATCGGTTCCGGCCCCGCCATCGAAGGTATCATTACCTGCATTGCCGATAATCAGATCGTCACCATTATTACCCGAGATACTGCCCGCACTGGATGAGGCGGTCAGGGTGTCGTCACCGGAGCCAGCGCGAATGATCTCGATGCTGATTAGCGTATCGCTGCCGATATCTGTGCCACTGGCCGTGCCTGCGGCCAGATCAACGGTAACACCGGCCGTGTCGTCGGTATAATCGGCGGAATCTGTACCATCTCCTCCATTCAAGGTGTCATCGCCGGGCCCACCACTAAAGAAATCATCACTGAGCAGCCCCAGCAACGTATCGTCGCCCGCTAAACCATATATAAAATCCTGTATACCCGTTCCGACAATAACGTCATCACCGGAGGTGCCAAAAATCTGGTTGATACCGACCACACCGACGACTTCCTGTACCGAGGGGTTATTTTGCAGAACGTCTGTCAATCGTTTGGAAAACTCAACGGGTGCAAGGGTGAACGAATTTATGTCAAAAGAGAAGCTGTCAAAATCAATCGGCCTGAAGGCTTCCGCGTTCTTGGCGAAGATATCTTCAAAATTAAAATCAAGCGGTTTATTGTCCGGTAGTTTTTCTGGTTCCGGCGTAGTTTCCGCGGAGTCTGGGTTTTCAGGGTTTTCAGGGTTTTCAGGATTTTCCTCTACCTCTTCGCCAGGAGCATCTTCGTTATTTTCTGCTTCTTCCTTGCTGTCTTCTACCGCTTCTTCTACTCCGTTTTGAATGGGCAACGTCGAGGGTGGCAGGACATTGAGAGCGGCACCGAATTGCTGTTGTATTTGCTGGGTGGACAGGGTCACGGGCGGTGGCGGTGCCACAAAGGAACTGCTCATCTGCACCGTTGCGCCGATAACATTCAGAGTCACTGTACCGGCATCATTGCTGATGATTAATTCACCCACAATGATATTTCCATCGGTATCAAATTCCGGCAGCAGGGATATTGTATTTTGCTCGCCTTCCTGGGCAGCACGACCAGCGACCTTGGTGCCACGAATACCGATGGTGGCAACGGGGGTTATCAACGTCATGGCATCCGGTGCTGATTTGGCAATCTCACCGCTGATAAAAGAAAACACACCCTGAACGAGGCTGATATTGAACAAACCTTCGTTTGTATCCGGGTCATATACCATCTGGTCCAGGATCATACGGCCTTCGTCGCCCATGGAAAATGTCGTGCCATCAGAAAAAATGATGCCCACAGCCGCACCAACGTCTGTTTCAATAATGTCACCTTCGTAAATATTATCGCCCTGAGAAAGAATGTACCGGTTTCCATCAGCACGAACGGCCTCAACCAGACCATCGGCCAGCTCTACCTTGCCAGCAGGCGGCGAAGTAACTTGCGCAAGTTGGGCGAAAGGGCCGTTTTCCAGCAGACCATACTGGCCCGGCACAATAGAGCCAGCCAGCTTGACAGCCATTTGGGGGGTAATGACTGCGCCACCCTGGCTCATCAACTCAGGCGGAAAGTCTAACGAGAAATAATCCCGTATGAGCACATGCTTTCCGTTCGCACCGCTCAATAACAAATCATTTCCCTGGGAGGTAAATTCAGCTCTGAGAAGCCAGTCACCACCGGGAATAACAAGCCGCACGTGGGGGACTGCCTGTAATTCTATTGAATCACCGGCCACTGTAGATTGCTCGATGCTTCCCGTGCTGTTTATCAACTACACGATCCCAAATTAATGCTACAAACATATAATTGGTGGCTTCTTCACGCTTTATCAAATGCGATATCAGAATTGCTCATTAGGTGAAATACATAGTGATAGGCAGTTACTATCACAATTTTACCTTAAAATGTAGAAGTTGCGATTATTGTGGACACTACGGGAACTGTAACCGGGCAGGACGTTAATTTACCGATTAAGACTTGCAGGGCGTTGCCTAAAGTTTTACATATTAAAATAACATATTGGAGATTAATTCATGGAACGCACCGCGTTCACTGTTTTTGCGACGATCAAGACGCCTGACGGGACGGCCTCGAGCCATACCCCGGTAGATGGCGGTGTGTCGTCTTCAATATCTTCTGCCAGCCTAACCCTATCAGGTCTCCTTCGACTTAGGTGCCTCTGAACGCACCTAATTATTGTCCTTTAGTGACACGCGTTCAGGGGAAGCGACTCTCATTTAAATTTTGACGCAATACCTATTGAATTCGAGAAGGAATGAATGCCATGAGCATTTCAAACACAACTGAAAATACCGATACTGTCACCGCCGATCATGATCATGTGATTATTTTCGACACCACCTTGCGCGATGGCGAGCAATCGCCGGGCGCGTCCATGAACCTGGAAGAAAAACTGCGCATTGCCTTGGTTCTGGAAGAGATGGGCGTGGATGTTATCGAAGCCGGGTTCCCCATCGCCTCTGACGGGGATTTCGAGTGTGTCCACCAGATCGCCCAGACCGTTAAACAATCCACGGTCTGTGGACTGGCACGGGCAACCAAGGGTGATATAGATCGCTGTGCGCAAGCCATCAAACCGGCAGCCAGTGGCCGTATCCATACTTTCATCGCGACCAGCCCATTACACATGGAATATAAATTAATGATGGAACCGGACGCGGTATATCAGGCCATCATCGATTCGGTCAGCCACGCCCGTAATTTTACCGACGATGTGGAATGGTCCTGTGAAGATGGATCGCGCACCGATCATGATTTCCTGTGTCGCTGTGTAGAGGCCGCCATTACCGCCGGTGCCAGGACCATCAATATTCCCGATACGGTCGGTTATGCCATGCCCGAAGAATTCGGCGCGCTGATTGCCATGGTCATGAACCGGGTGCCCAATATCGACAAGGCCGTCATTTCGGTCCATTGCCACAATGATCTGGGGCTGGCCGTGGCCAATTCCCTGGCAGCCGTATCCAACGGTGCACGCCAAGTCGAATGTACCATCAATGGTCTGGGTGAGCGGGCCGGTAATGCTGCCCTGGAAGAAATCGTCATGGCTCTGCGGACCCGGTCAGACCTGATGCCCTATGCATCGCGCATCAAATCCGAGCAAATCATGCGGGCTTCCCGTCTGGTATCGACCGTAACCGGTTTTTCGGTGCAGCCCAACAAGGCCATCGTCGGGGCCAACGCCTTTGCGCATGAAGCCGGTATTCATCAGGACGGCATGTTGAAACATTCCGGAACATACGAAATCATGACACCGGAATCCGTTGGGCTGAACGAATCAAAGTTGATCCTGGGTAAACATTCCGGGCGTCATGCGTTTAGCGAAAAACTGAAAGAACTGGGCTACGATCTGGGTGACAATGCCATCCATGATGCCTTCAAGCGGTTCAAGGACCTGGCCGACATCAAAAAAGAAGTGTTCGATGAAGATCTGATCGCCCTGGTCGATGACGAAGTGGTGCGCGCCAATGATCATATCCGGCTTAAAACCCTGGAAATCATCTGCGGCAATGTTCACGCCGAACCAAAAGCCACACTGTCGCTGGATATTGATGGACAGGACATGTCCTGTTCGGCGACGGGCGATGGTCCGGTTGATGCGGCGTTTAATGCCATCAAACAGTTGTTCCCGCACAATGCCACCCTGAAATTATATCAGGTACACGCCGTAACCGGTGGCACAGATGCACAGGCCGTGGTTACCGTACGGCTGGAAGAAAACGGCCGTTCCGTGATCGGGCAGGGCGCAAACACCGATACAATGGTGGCATCTGTACGGGCCTATGTGAACGCGCTTAACCGGTTATTGATCAAACGAGAGAAAAAAGCGCCGGATGTAATCAGTGCTTAACCCTTTTATGCTAGAAATTTCCACGATTGGCTGTGTATAAGAGGCGAATCAAATGCCGGAGACTTCAGGTCTTCGGCATTTACTGAATTTGAATTTGTTTGACCACTATAACCTACCGGCTGTGAGGTTTCATGCTTTCACGACTTTTCGGATTTTTATCGGCCGATATGGCCATCGATCTTGGCACGGCCAATACCCTTGTCTATGTAAAAGGCAAAGGCATTGTCCTGAACGAGCCTTCTGTTGTTGCCATTACCGAGAACAAGGGTAAAAAGCAGGTTCTTGCCGTTGGCGAGGAAGCCAAGCAGATGCTGGGTCGTACACCGGGCAACATCCGTGCAATCCGCCCGCTGCGCGATGGCGTTATCGCCGATTTCGAAGTCGCCGAAGAAATGATCAAATACTTCATCCGCAAAGTCCATAATCGCAAAACCTTCGCCAGCCCGCTGGTCGTGGTTTGTGTGCCGTCCGGCTCAACAGCCGTTGAACGGCGAGCTATTCAGGAATCTGCCGAAAGTGCTGGTGCACGCCGGGTGTTTTTGATCGAGGAACCCATGGCAGCAGCCATTGGCGCCGGCCTGCCGGTAACCGAGCCGACCGGTTCCATGGTGGTTGATATTGGTGGTGGCACGACCGAGGTCGCCGTACTGTCGCTCGGCGGTATTGTATATGCCCGCAGTGTCCGTGTCGGCGGCGACAAAATGGACGAAGCCATCATTGCCTATATTCGCCGCCACCATAACCTGTTGGTTGGTGAAGGAAGTGCAGCCCGCATCAAGGAAGAAATCGGCTCGGCCTGTCCGCCGTCCGAAGGCGAAGGCCGGACCATGGAAATCAAAGGCCGGGATCTGATGAACGGGGTGCCCAAAGAACTGATCATCAGTGAACGCCAGATCGCCGAAAGCCTGGGTGATCCTGTCGGCGCTATTATCGATGCCGTCAAGGTGGCTCTGGAACATACCGAGCCCGAACTGGCCTCTGACATTGTCGACAAGGGTATCGTGCTGACCGGTGGTGGTGCGCTGCTCGGCAATCTGGATTTCGTTCTGCGCCATGCCACGGGATTACCGGTCAGTATTGCCGACGATCCATTATCCTGTGTTGTGCTGGGAACCGGACGTGCGCTGGAAGAAATGAAACGCCTGCGCAATGTACTGACATCCATGTACTGATATACGATTCTGGTTTCACCCTATAAAAACAATATCTTAATCAGGTTTTAATAGTCCCTTTTGTAGGATTACATGGTGATTCGCACACTATTAGTGTAGAATTGCGGGAGGGATATGCGTTTGGGGTACCATCTCGGTTACCACTTAAAACATGATTACGGTGTATTATTTCAAAATATTGCTTGAAATATTCTGAAATTCCTTAATAAAACGCGTGTCAGAAGTATTTTTTTGGTCTGCGCGTCACACGCAAAGTCTGCGTTCGTGGGGACCGACATCAAGAGGCTGCGATGAACGAAGGCCCGCAGGGTTTCATCAAGATAGCACAACCCATTAAAGGGCTGGCGCAGCGGTTTGCCTATATTGGATTAATCATCACCGCATTTGCCCTCATGATGCTGGGCAAAGTCGATATCATGCTAGTCGAACGTATCCGTACCACCATGACCGATACGGTCGCACCCATTCTAGATGTCATCTCAACCCCGATAGTCAGTGCGACTAATATCATCAATCGCATTGAAGACATGTGGGGTATGCAAGAAGAAATTCAGACGCTGCGCGAAAATAACCTGCGTTTAAAACAATGGCAGACCGAAGCCCGGAGACTGCAAGCCGAAAATCAGATTATGCGGGAGAACCTAAACTATATCCCCGAGCCATCCGCAGCCTTTATAACGGCGCGGGTCATTGCCGATACGGGCGGGGCCTTCATGAACAGCTTGTTGTTAAATGCCGGTACACGCGATGGCATCATCAAAGGCCAGGCCGCCGTAACGGGCGAGGGGCTGGTAGGACGCATTTCCGGTGTGGGGACACGCTCGTCGCGCATCCTGCTGATATCCGATCTCAGCTCGCGCATTCCCGTGGTGGTGGGACCGGCCCGCATCCGGGCCATCCTGAGCGGTGACAATACCGACCGACCGCAATTGAAACATTTACCGCCCGGTACTGTCCTGTCGCCCGGTGACGTGGTCACTACATCGGGCCAGGGTGGTGTGCTGCCGGTCGGCCTCGCCGTGGGTGTGGTCGCCACAGTGAACGACAGCGGCGCTAATATCATCCCCTATGTGGCACGCGACAAGCTGGAAATAATCCGGGTCATTGATTTCGGTCTAAACGGCATATTACGCCACCGGATTATTGAAGAAACCCCCGTTTCGGCAAGCACACCGGATCAGACAGCCATCATCGACGACGATCATTCAGGGAACAAGGATGTGCGATGAAATCGCCGTTTGTCCAACGCCTCGATACGGTTACCCGCAACAGTATGCCCGTACTGCTGACATTTATACTGGTTCTGGTTAATTTTATTCCCCTGCAAATCCCCGGCCTGTCACAGGTTGTGCCCGTGCTGCCCCTGATGGCCATCTATCATTGGGCCATCTATCGCCCCCAGTTAATGCCGCCTCTGGCGGTCTTTCTAATCGGCGCATTCTTCGATGTGCTATCGGGAACACCGATTGGTGTTAATGCCCTGGTATTTCTAGCTGTCTATGGTGTGGTGGTCTTTCAGCAACGTTTTTTTGTGGGAAAATCCTTTATTGTGGTCTGGTTAGGATTTGGCCTGATCGCCCTGGGGGCCTCAGTATTATCGTGGATTTTGATGTCAATTCTTGCGACCACGTTGATCGATCCGAGAGCCGTTATATTCCAGCTTTTTCTGAACTTCAGTTTTTTCCCCGTTCTGGCCTGGCTGTTTCTGTATTGCCAGAATACCTATCTGAAATTGGAGTAATCGGCCATGCACCGCGATACTGATCGCAGCAAATTGTTTAGTCGCCGATTGATCATGCTGGCCAGCGGGAAATTTTTGCTGCTCGGTACGCTTGCCGCACGGTTGTATTATCTGCAGGTCATTGAATCCGAAAAATACAAAACCCTGTCTTTTGAAAACCGCATCAGTTTTCGACTGTTGGCACCGCCACGGGGACGCATTACCGACCGCACAGGCCGCCCACTGGCCGACAATCAACAAAATTACCGGGTATTACTGGTATCGGAGAACACCCAGTCTGTGGAAGGTACGCTGGACGCCTTGCAGCAGATTATCGACCTGAACAGCAAGGAACGCCGACGAATCTTGCGCGAAATCAAACGCAACCGCAGTTTCGTTCCGGTGACGGTACGCGAAAACCTTAACTGGACGGATGTTTCACGCATCGAGATCAATACACCAGATTTACCCGGTGTGATAATCGATGTTGGTGAAAGCCGGTTTTACCCCTATGCCGGAGAATTCTCCCATGTGATTGGTTATGTCGCACCGGTATCACCAAAAGAACTGACCGGTGACCCGCTGTTGGAATTGCCGGGGTTTCGGATCGGCAAGGCTGGCATCGAGCGGATTCACGATCTGGCCTTACGCGGGGCAGGGGGCAACTCGCAGGTAGAAGTCAATGCATACGGGCGGGTAATCCGGGAACTGGAGCGCAATGAAGGCCTGTCTGGCAGTGAAGTGCGCCTGACTGTTGATATGGAATTACAACGTTATACCGCCGAGCGAGTTGCCGAACACAGTGCTTCGGTAGTTGTCATGGATATTCATACCGGCGAAGTCCTGACGCTGTTATCAAGCCCGAGCTATAATCCCAACCACTTCAATCAAGGCCTGTCGAGCAAACAATGGAATGACCTGATCAGCAACCCGCGCTCGCCCCTGAGCAACAAATCCATCGGCGGGCAATATTCGCCCGGTTCGACATTTAAAATGATTGTCGCCCTTGCCGCACTGGAACAGGGTATTATTACCTCGGAGACCAAGTTTTTCTGTTCCGGAAAAATGCAATTGGGTAACGCCACATTCCATTGCTGGCGTAAAAATGGGCATGGTTCCATGGATTGCAGCAATGCCATTACCCAGTCGTGCGACGTGTTTTTTTATGAGACCGCAAAACGGCTGGGTTTGCAGCGCATTGCAGAAATGGCTCGACGGTTTGGCCTGGGTGATCCGCTCGGCATTGACCTGCCCAGCGAACACGGCGGTCTGGTACCGTCAAATAAATGGAAAAAGGCTACTATTGGATCATCCTGGCAGAAGGGCGAGACCGTTATTCTGGGTATTGGTCAGGGCTATATCCTGACCACGCCTCTGCAACTGGCGGTGATGACGGCGCAACTGGCAAATGGTGGCAACAAGATTTCGCCCCACCTGACCAAACGCCTGATTGGCTCTGATGGTTCCATTGAAAACATCCCGGCAAGTATGGGAGACCCCCTGAAATTATCGAGCAGCAACGTTAATCTGGTGCGAGATGCCATGATCAATGTGGTCAACCATCCCAGAGGAACCGCTTTCCGCTCAAGAATCAAACAAACAGACATGTCCATGGCGGGCAAGACCGGTACTGTTCAGGTCCGCCGCATATCAAAAGCCGAACGTGAACTGGGTGTTATCAAAAATCGCGATCTTGAATGGAAAGAGCGGGATCATGCCTTGTTTGTCGGTTTTGCGCCCATTGAACAGCCCCGTTATGCCATATCCGTCGTCGTCGAGCACGGCGGCGGCGGTTCGTCGGTCGCAGCACCCATTGCGCGCGATATCCTGCAATACGCCCAGCAATTAAATCTTATAGCCGAGCCAACCCGGGTAACCGATGAAATCAACGGCTCAGCAGAACCAGATCCTGCGGTACAGGAAAGCAGCATACCCAACACCAAGGCGGTGAACCATGCTTGATATTCGTTATGGCGAACCGTCATTAACATTGTGGCAGAAATTCTGGCGCATAAACTGGTTATTTGTTTTTATCCTGTGCCTGACGGCCAGCGTGGGATTTGCCATGCTGTATTCAGCCGCCGATGGCAATATCGATCCCTGGGCTTCGCGCCAAATGGCCCGGTTTGCAGTCGGTTTGGTTTTAATGGCTGGCATCGCCATGGTCGATACCCGGTTCTGGTTACGCTATGCCTATGTCATTTACACAGCGTCTCTGGTGCTGTTGCTCGCCGTGGAAATATCGGGAACCATTGGTATGGGTGCCCAACGCTGGATCGATATGGGCATCGTGACGGTCCAACCTTCTGAGTTGATGAAAATTGCCCTGGTGATTGCCCTAGCGCGTTATTTCCATGGTGCCCGACTGGAAGATATTCGCAACCCCCTGTACCTGTTCGCCCCGCTTATTCTGGTCATGTTGCCTGCGGCTCTGGTCATGCGGCAACCCGATCTGGGAACGGCCATGATGCTGGTCATGGGCAGTGGCGCCATATTCTTTACCGCCGGGGTCAGAATGTGGAAGTTCGGGCTGGTCCTGACCCTTTCCATCGCCGCCTTGCCGGTCGGCTGGCAATTCCTGCGTGAATATCAGAAACAGCGGGTCCTGACTTTCCTGAACCCGGAAAGCGACCCGCTGGGCAGTGGATACCATATTATCCAGTCCAAGATAGCGCTGGGCTCTGGCGGGCTGTTTGGCAAGGGGTTTATTCAGGGCACCCAGAGCCACCTGAGCTTCCTGCCGGAAATGCAGACAGATTTTATCTTCACAATGCTGGCCGAAGAATTTGGCATCGTCGGTGCGCTGGCATTGTTGGGGCTCTATAGCATTATTTTGATTTATGGCATTTTCTTCTCGGTTTCATGCCGCAATCAGTTCGGTCGTCTGGTGGCCATCGGCATGACCACCACGTTCTTCCTGTACGTCTTCATCAACATCGCCATGGTGACCGGGCTGATCCCGGTGGTCGGGGTGCCCCTGCCACTGATTTCCTATGGTGGCACGGCCATGCTGACGTTAATGATCGGCTTTGGAATGCTGATGGGGGTTTATGTCCATCGGGACCTGCAAATCAACCGCCGTTCAACTGAGTATGACGGCTGACAGCCTGAATAATTGTAAAGCTGCCTGAACCTGAAAAGGTGACCGTTATTTTCGCCCATTTCCACCCTGCAATCGGTAGAAAGGCTGGAGTTTGAGGTGAACATTGAATTGGGTCCAACACACTGACCTGTTCCCCATATTTCCCTCCATTTTAATGTAGAGTCCGTTCCTCAACAGGAGACGGGCTAATGAAGCGCAATCGATTTACAGAAGAACAGATTATCGGGATTTTGAAAGAACAGGAGTCAGGCCAACGAACGGCGG
>JAJRRU010000020.1 GCA_024279135.1 Alphaproteobacteria bacterium | reverse complement strand
CCTATCCAGGTTCACAAGAATTGGACGAAGCAACAGTCATCCGGGCATGCCCGGATGACTGTTGCAATAACCGCCCCAAAAGGGCATCAATTGGAACAGGGGCTCTGCTTATGAATGGTAGGAAGTTGGGGAACAGGTCACAGCTATTGTTCTCCCCTCTATTGTCGATGTGGTGACTTTAGTTGCCCGACACTGCCAAAACCTTCCAGACACACATTCCTAAACGTATAACAAAGATTGAACCTTGTCTAAAACGGAGGGAAACATACCATGCATTATCAGCAACGCGCTAATTTGATACTGGATTTGATACAGTGTCAGGAGAATATCGAAATACTGATGGGGACGAATAAGACGTCCCAAGACACCGGAGACATAGTGGGCTCAAATAACAACAGACACCTATTCCTTAAGACGCTGAATTTACTTCATCACATCGAAGGTGTTGTCGACGCTCGCCCTCAGAAAGCATTGGCAACTAACGTAATTCCGTTCCAGCAGAAACGGTGTCCAATCTAACAGCTTTTCGCGTTGTCTCGTGCCATAAAGATGCATCGTGGCGTAGTGGGAGGAAAATGTTATGGTTGGGGCAACACCGGAAGGGCTTAGGGCCTTAGATAGAGTTAGGCAGGTGTTTAAGACTGCTTATGACTCATAACAGACATGTGCAATGTTTATCGCGAAAGCCAAACGGCAGTCAGATCATCCGGAAGCGGCTGAAAGGGCGGCTTCGATTTGGGGGATAGCAATTCTCAAGCCAGCCTGTCCAGCCATTTTGTTGAGACGATGTAATTCCTCTACAATGATCTTGTCGCGGTCACCTCGGCCGTATGCCGTTAAGGCCCGTCCGCGGGCAATGAAGAAATTGCTCCATGGTAAGGGTTCATTGCGTGTGAAATCCTCAAGGTCGCTCGCATAACGATCTGCACTATCCCAATCACTGATATCGAGAGAGACTTCAATTGCATCCCGATAAAAAAAGAAGTGATTGTGACTGACAGAACCGGCAGCCAGCATCCGCTCACCTTCACCCAAAGCATCACATTTTGCCTTTGGCTCCATGAGGCTACAGGCTAGCGCGCTCATAATACGCGGGCCGGTAAAGCCGTGTCCGACTTCTTTGCTCATCTCCAGAGCTATTTCCAGCGTCCTGATGGCTGCGCTCTGGCGACTCTCCGCCTGATCTAGCTTTCCTTCATACATGAGGGTTTGAGCTTCGAAACGAGGTGACCCAAGTTGTCGGGAGAATTCTAAGGCGTGGGCATTGTGCTCGCGAGCTTTTTCATATTCGGCCATCTCATACAAGGTAAACACAGTCGACATTTGGCCCAGCATTTGGGCTCGCTGGTGACCAATTTTGATGGCTGCTTCAATCGTTTCCAAACCGCCTTCTAGGGCTGAATTGAGTTGGTTCAAGTATAGGCGGGTAAAACCGACCATGGAACGATTGGCTACCTCAACCCCGAATAAACCGTTTTGATGGGCCACCTCAGCACAAAGGCTGAAATTCCGAAACGCTGTATCCATGCGCCCTGCAGCGTAACCGGCGTCTGCCAAACCCCCGAGTGAATTGGCTTCCGCCTCGGCCGAGCCGGATTCCCGGGCAAATTTTAGTGATTTTTCGTGTTCTGCTGCGCACTCTTCAATCTGGCCCATTGGAAAGTACAAGTTGCCACGGGTATGGTGGATATCAGCCCTCTCGCGCACCAAGCCCTGCTTTTGAGCAACCGCGTCGGCTTTGTCCAGGATATCGAGAGCCTCATCGTAACGGTCAGCAATACGCATCCCGGCTGCCACTCCGAGCCATGCCTGGCAACGCTCGACATCGTCACCAGCAAACTCGAAGGCCATTTCATATCCGCTAACGGAATCGTCAGTTGAGCCCAAATCTAGCAAGACACTGGATCGGAACATACTCAATTCAAACATTTCTGCTGGAACGTCGGCGATGGCCAGGCCCCGATCAACCAGTCGCAAAGCTTGATTGTAACGGTAAACCGAGGATTGAAATTGTGCTGCTTGAAGATACGCGCGTGGGGCGGCAGGATCGTCGGCGCGATCCAGGTGCTCTGCGTGCAATACGGGGTCGCGATCAGCGAACCACTCTGCGGCTCGTTGATGGAATCGGCCTCTGTTTTCCTTGAGGAGTGAGGCGTACACACCTTCCTGGATCAAGGCATGGGCAAACAGAAAATCATTGCCCTCAGTACGCACGAGGTGATGCTCAACTAATTTCGTACATGAGTATTTGGGGTCGCCCACCAGAGCTTGCAGTGTATCTAATGCAAATCGCTGACCAATAGCCGAGGCCGCTTGTAGCGCCAGCTTATCGGGCCCCGCAAGCCGGTCAATACGCGCCATGACAAGGCTCTGGATCGTGGCGGGCACGTCCCCGTCCTTGCTCTCTTCAGCACTACGTAGAAGTTGCTCAAGGAACATCGGGTTGCCACCGGCTCGCTCTATACATTTCCTGGCAAACTCATCGATTGCACTGGCAAACGCGCCAGCGAGTTCCGCAGCCTCTGCTTTTCGAAGTGGGCCAATATCGACACTCAACAACGGGCATCCGCCAGTACTGTCGCGCCAGACCTGACCCAGCGGGTCTCCGTCTATTCGCGATGTCATAACAAGTACCGCCGGGTTGTCCTGTACCGCTATCGTTATTTGAGCGAGGTCGGAAAGAACATCCGCATCGGCCCAATGAACGTCTTCTACCACTAGCAACCTCGGCTGGCGGTTGCACACAGCGTGTATCAACCCGGTGATCAGCGTGTGCTTACCTTGATTTCGGGTGTCGTTGTCCATTGCGTCATAAAGGCCCTGTAGTTCGACCGACTGCGGTAGACTAAGTAAATCGTTTAGAAATACACGTTGATCGGATGTGCAAAGCTCGCCAGCTATCGCCTCATTCGCTGCGGACTCGCGCACCGGAATGTCGCTCCCGGTGGGAACGCCAAGCAAACTGCAGATTAATGTGCGTATTACATCCTGACCCTCGCCAACGCCGAAATCAAAGATGAGGCCTTTGTGGCAGGCATACCCGTACTTTTCGGCGTCGGCCTCGAACTCTTCAACAAGCCGAGTTTTCCCCATTCCTGCCTCACCACGCACCAAGATCGCTTGGCCATCGCGGGTATCCTTACATGACTTAAGTGCGCTGACGAACTGTGCTGATTCGGCCTGGCGGCCGATAAAGCGATTTCCGGAACGTTTTCGTCCCTTTAGGCGCATTGCCTTTGCCCGCCATGCAAGAACAGGTTTTGCAAGACCCTTAACCTTGGTCTCACCTAACTCGTCGCAATCGACTTGATCTTCAATGGCCCGGTAGACCGTGTCGGAAATGATCGTCTCTCCAGACTTCGCCATGCTGTTAAGGCGGGCTGCGAGATTCGCCGCGACGCCGGTTACTGCGTACTTAAGTACGTCCTGTGGGTTTTCTGTACCTTGTCCGGCGATGACAACGTTACCACTCGCGATGCCAACATGGACTGCAAGATCGAGCCCTTGCTCGCCCCCAAGCGAAGTCATTGCTCTGTGGGTTTCAAAGGCGGCTCTAACCGCCCGAATAGGATCATCGCTATGGGCGACAGGCGTGCCAAAAAGCGCCATCACCTCATCGCCGATATGGCGATGCACTGTGCCGCCATGGTCTTCGACGATCCTATCGATAGCATCGAAAACAAGTCCTACCAGCCCATGGAGTTCCTCTGCATCGAGAGCATCCGATAGCTCAGTATAGCCCGAGAGGTCGGCGAAAAATATCGTCAATTGACGGCGATCACCCGACACCCCCTCTTCAACTGCTTCTAGGCCACTCGGATCGGGTTTCTCAGCAATGGCGTCCGTCAATCGTATCCCGCAGCCGCCGCAGAAATCGTCGTCCGGCTCGTTAACAAAACCACAGGACGAGCATCCAGCCTTCAACCCGGTTCCACAACTTGAGCAAAACCTCCGTGACTCATGGTTCTCAGTGTTGCACTTGAGACACTGCATTCCCGGCTTCTCCATCATGCATATTGCCGCTGACAAGGTACGGCAGACCCATATCAATGATATAGCATATCAGGAAACTTTCTAGTCGCATTAAGGCAGAGCTTTCGCGGGTCACTGAGGAACGTAACATTTTAAAAAAGGCCACCGCGTACTTCGCAAGAGATGCCAAGTGAAGTACGCTTTCATTGATAGGCACCGCACTTTTTTCCGGGTCCGCCCGATGTGCCGTCTCCTCAAGGTTCATCACAGCGAGTTTTATGCGTGGCTTAAAGAGCCTTTCAGCAATAAAGTCAAAGGTAATTATCACTCTGACCAAGGCAGCCAGTCTACTAGCTATGAGTGGCAAAAGTTCCTGAAGGCTAACAATCTGGAAGCCAGCATGAGCCGTCGGGGAAACTGTTACGATACGCCTTAGCGCGCCTTCGGAGACATCGTTTCCAGGGGCTATGCCGTTGCTGAGAGCTTTTTCCAGCTCTTGAAACGCGAGCGCATTAGGCGAAAGACCTACACAAGCCGCAAAGAGGCTCGGCAGGATGTATTTGATTATATCGAGTTTTTCTATGATCTAAAACGAAAGCATGGTAACTACGGAATGCTGTCGCCAATCGATTTTGAAAATCAGTAAAAATTGAAGTCACCGGGTGTCTAACAAACTGGGGGCTATTCACTATTTGTATTCTTTGGGTAGAGTTTTTAGTGTGAACACACTTGATTTAATAAGTATGGAGATTATAAACTAATTTGTGTGGCGATTGATCTACCTATAATGGTAAGGGTTTTGAAGTTGTTTAGAGGAAGCGTGGTATTGATATATCGATATGAGGCAAAATAACTCTCCAGTGCAAGCGCCAATAGAACGCGCACTTCAATACCAACATATGTTCACTGATAACAAAGCAGTCATGCTGCTTATCAACTCCGATGATGGCATGATAAGAGATGCCAGTCTTGGCGCATGCCAGTACTACGGATACCCACTTTCTAAACTAACGATGATGCATATCTTCGACATTAACACCATGTGCCAAGCTGAGGTCGCTGCCGAAATGAAGCTTGCCAAGGAAGAGGCTAAAAACCACTTTAGCTTTCGCCACCGTCTTGCCACAGGAGAAGTTCGTGACGTTGAAGTTTTCTCCAACATTATTCCCCTGGAGGGTAAGAATTTTCTCTTTTCCATTATTCATGATGTCACCGACCGTAAACGGGCTGAAGAAGAAGTTCGCCGATTGGCCATGACGGATCAGTTAACTGACCTGGCTAACAGAAGACAGTTCCAACAGCGATTAGAGCAAAGCATGAAACTGGCCAACCGCGAGGGAAAATCTTTAGCCCTGATGCTTCTAGACTTGAACAAATTCAAGCAGGTTAATGACACCCACGGCCATCCCGTAGGTGATGCTTTGCTAATAGCCGTTGCCTCCATCCTTATCAAGTCTAACCGTGATACCGACGTGGTTGCACGGCTTGGCGGTGACGAGTTTGCGATCCTTGTTGTGCATCCGGAGGGCGAAAGGGGAGTGGCGATTAATGCCCAAAGGATAGTTGATGAAATCAATGAACCAATAAATATCATGGGGCTAAATATTCAAACCGGCATTAGCATTGGAATCTCTCTCTATCCTAAGGATGCTGAGGATGAGGAAGGATTTATCAAGAAGGCTGATTTAGCGCTATACGAATCCAAGGGTGACCAACGCAGTGCCTTCCTCTTCTACCGCCCAGAAATGAACTCCGAATAATAGTGATTATTGATAATGTTATGACAGTACCTCTGGATCATAAAAATGAAGATCAATCGACTTCCATTGGACGATAAGACAAACGGTTGGAGCGACATTCTTCCTTCCAGACCACCAAACCCACCACTCGCCAAAAACATAATGGCGGACTGGGTGGTTCTTGGTGCTGGATATGCTGGCCTGGCCGCTGCACGTCGACTTTCAGAAAACTGTCCTGATCAGGAGATCGTTGTTATCGAAGCTGGTGCCGCAGGTGAAAATGCGTCAGGACGGAATTCTGGATTTGCAGTTGACTTGCCACACAATGTCGGTTCATCGCTTGATGAACTGGATGGGTCTCATCGTTTCATGCGTCTTGCTAGGATGGCAATTGCTGAGCTTGGAAACACCATTAATAAACACAGCATCAACTGCGAATGGTCCCTGGATGGCAAGTATCATACGGCTGTGTCGCCACGTGGCGTGAAAGAGATACTGGAGCCATTCGCCAAAGAATTGGAAGCTCTAGGAGAGCCTTATGATTGGATTGAGAAGCCCGACCTTGATCAAAAAATTGGATCAACGCATTTCACGGCGGCAATCTACACGCCGGGCGGTGCATTACTTAATCCAGCAGCACTCACGCGTGGTCTGGCGGACTCTCTGCCCGACAATGTAACGCTTTATGAAAATTCGCCAGTTCAGGAAGCAACCTTTGAAACAAACGTGCAGCTCAAGACCGCAAATGGTTCCGTACGCTGTACCAAACTTATCATGGCGGCTAATGGATTTTCTGAACAATTTGGGTTTTACCGTAACCGCTTCATTCATTTAGCTGCCCATTGCAGTTTATCGAGGAAATTGACCGAGGAAGAGCAGAAAAATTACGGTGTTGAAAAGCCATGGGGTTTGACTCCAGCTAACGCATTTGTTGGCATCACCATGCGCTATACCAACGATCACCGGATCCTCATTCGCCATGGCCTAAACTATTGCCCAAACCAACGAATTTCTGCGTCAGAACAAGCTGCTGTTAAACGTCGCCATAAAGAATTATTCGACAAACGTTTTCCGATGTTGCCCGCCGTCGAAATGGAACACACCTGGAGCGGATTTGTTTGTCTGTCGCAAAACAACGCTCCGGGTTTCGCTCAATTGACTCCGAATGTATGGTCTGCCGTCTGCCAGAACGCTATGGGTGTCACCAAAGGCACCTTTGGTGGAATACTTGCTGCTGATATGGCATGTGGTCTTAAAAACCCATTGATAACTGACATGCAGAGCCTTGGCGAACCGAATATTTTACCTCCTCGGCCAATCCTTGATATTGGCGCTCGCGCACGCTTCATGTGGGAACACTGGCGCAATCAACATGAAGCCTGAATTTCTGTGCCC
Source organism: Alphaproteobacteria bacterium (assembly GCA_024279135.1). Classification (GTDB taxonomy): domain Bacteria; phylum Pseudomonadota; class Alphaproteobacteria; order Rhodospirillales; family Casp-alpha2; genus JABJOR01. The sequence goes on along the minus strand of JAJRRU010000020.1, from coordinate 58,515 downwards.
TGAGGTTCAGCAATGTTACGTTCGGCCTTGTCTTCGGACCTCTCGGCTACAGTAATCATCCCAAAACTGAGAAACTGCTTTCCGGGTTAATCTTTCGAAGGCGGCTGCAGAACCCTAAATCGATATCTTTGTCAGTATACTTCATGTGAAATTTGAGTGGCTCGTTGTCATGGTCGTGACCGGCTTCGACTTTTTCAATCAACTCAGCCATCATCAAACCAGCAACAGGCGCATTTTTAAACTGATTACCACTGGAGCCGCAAGCCATGTAAAAACCCGGTACACAGCTTTTGTCGTAAATTGGAAGCCAGTCATCCGAAGCGTCATACAACGAGACGACACCCTTTGTCTGACTAGGAATTGAAAGCCCCGGAATACGCTGTGCGGCACGCATGGCCTGAATATTCCATTGAACAGAAAAATTATCATCGAAGTTATCGGGATCGACAAACTCACGCGGATCGCATTCGGGGTCCTCGCTTCCTATGAGCAGGAAATTTCCTTTTTCCGGACGCATGTAGCAACAGATATCGCTATCGGATGTAACCACACCGATTTCGTCCCAGTTATCGACAGGCATAGGCACATGTACGACTTCCTGCTTTAGCGCCCTTGTCGAAATGTTCATATCCGACGTAGCCTCAGCCATTTCATTGATCTTGTACGAGTGTGGGCCCGCCACATTGACGACCACGCCGGCATCGATTTCGGTGCCATCGCTCAGGGTTATCCCGGCAACGCTGCCGTCGGAATTCTTGCGAATTTCGATAACGTCCGTATTGAACCTGAATTCTCCCCCCGTTGCTTCTGCCGCACGCTGGATGTTGTGAGTCGAAAGTTGCGGATCTGAAATGTAGCCTGCGCAAGGAAAGAACACGGCACCCTGAATTGATCCGCCGGTTGATTGGCCAAACCCTTCATCCTCTGGTCGCTTGGGCGGCGCATAAGTATTGATATCCATATGCGGCATTCTGGCCTTGATTGCCTCGGTGTCCAATTCTTCATATGGGATACCAACTTCGCGTTGGTGTACCAATAAGTTCTTAAGATATCCATTTGCTTCGGTCTTCATGATCAAGCATCCGCATTCATTGAACTGTGCCAAACCACGCTCGTCTTCAGTGGCAAGATATGCTGCCCAGTCTTTCCAATAAAAATACCCCTCATAGGCAAAAGCGGTGCCATCTAATGTTGAATAATGAGTACGAATGATTGCACATGAAGCCGAGGTCGAGCCGTAACCCGCCGCAGGGAGTTTGTCGACGTTCAGTGTCTTCCAGCCCTTACGACTGAGTTCTAGCCCAACAGCAGCGCCGATAATCCCTGCGCCGATAATAATTGCATCGTATTGATTTGACATTTCCAATAACCTCTTTAATTGACAAGTTGATTTAAACGATTTTCAACCGTGTCATATATTTTGATTAATAATTCATCGTCTTTGTTTGTTATTTTTTACTCATAAGACCTGCGGCAAGGAATCCGCCATCTACACCAAGCACATGACCAGTTATGTAACCTGCCTGTTCACTTGCCAGAAAAACAGCGGCAAATGCCGTTTCTTCCGGTGTTCCGTACCGATCAAAAGGAATGGCTGCTTTGTAAATTTTACGAGTCTCATCAGAATGCATTCGTGCCACTAATTCTGTTTCAATAGCTCCAGGGGCAAGAGCATTTGCGGTAATCCCATGGGGGGCCAACTCAACGGCCATCACCTTGGTCAGTGCGATAACGCCCCCTTTGGCGGCGCCATAGGCAGCACGGCCCGTGCCCCCACGTATCCCGGCTGTGGACGACAAACTGACGATGCGACCATAGCCATTTTCCACCATCCTGAGTGCCGCCGCCTGAGCACAATAAAATGTACCAGAAAGGTCAATATCGATTAAGCGCCGCCATTCTTCGGGTGTGGTTTCGAGAAATGGTTTCTCGATCCCAACGCCTGCACTGTGGACAAGGATGTCCAGTTTACCATATTTCGCGATCACTGTATTTGTCATCTTTGATACGTCATCAGGATCTTGTACATCGACTTTAATCGCCATGGCTTCTGAGCAAGACACTTCCGTGGCAACGGAATTTGCGGCATCAAAATTCAGATCGGCGACAGCAATTTTAGCACCAAGTTCAGAAAGTTGTTGAACGACGGCAAACCCAATACCACTGGCACCACCGGTAACCAGTGCGACACGTCCCTCGAAGTTATAATTGGCGCTCATGCCCGCACTCATGAATTAGTTGCCTGCTGTTGAAAGAATTCAGCAGCTTTTCCTATGGCATCCCAATCCAGATCAAAGCCAAGCCCTGGACCATTCAGGACGGGCAATACGCCACCATTTAATTCCAATGTCGGTGACAAAACAATATCCCATGCTAGCAAGTGATTCATAAACTGGTTGCCATCATCAAGATTGGTAATCGTTGCGGCTACTTGATTTGTTGCGCACGTGGTAATGCCGGTTTCATAAAGTCCATGAAGGCAAACATCGATCCCGGCAGCTTCTGCAATATGTGCGCATTTACTAAAACGCATTAACCCGCCGGTTTCATGCAAACCCAAAACGATCAAGTCTGCTGCTTTTTCACGGCACACGTTGAAGACATCATAGGGTGTAAAGACAAGTTGATCGGCTGCGATGGCTATCGGGCTGTTGGTGCGCACTTGTGCCAAAGCTGAAACACTTTCACAATTTGTCGGTTGCTCAATGAACTCGACATCAAATTTGCTCATTTTTTGGATCATGCGCTTCGCACGAACAGGACTCCAATGCTCATTAGGGTCCATGCGTAAACGTTTGTCAGGACCGATCGCTGCACGAACTTGTTCAATGATGGCAAGGTCCAGCGCATCACCACGTCCAACCTTGACATATATAACTTCATATCCTTCTTCCGACATCTGCTTAGCTTGAGCGGCGATTTCTTCTGCTGTTTCACCTTGTGGGAAACCAAAGTATTTTATCTCGTCACGAACCGCACCTCCAAGCAACTCATGTACGGCGCGACCTGTTGCTTTACCCATTACATCCCACAGAGCCATTTCCAGACCCGCAAGCACTTGACCAGAGAACCTTGGGGAGCTGCACGTTCCCAGCAATTGAAACAATGCATGATAAGCACCCGACATCAGCCCTGCATTCTCGAAAGGGGAATGTCCTATACATGACGCCCCAGCCAATTTGATAAAAGACTGAATGCCATCTGGAGCAGCAGAGCCGATAGACTCTCCATAACCGATCAGGCCCTCATCTGTATGAACTTCCACAAGGATTACTGTAGCTCCGTGCACGACACCTTGAGCGAAGTAGAAGGGTTCAGTATACGGCACCGTAATCGGTGTCGTGCGGATTTCAGTTATTTTCATATATCAGCACCTAAAACAATCGAATAGAGACTTACCAATTATCCTGACGTTCTTTAATTTAGCAGAAGCTCAGGGAGGAACAGGGCGATCTCCGGCACGAAGGTCGTGAGAATGAGTGTAGGAAACCAGGCAAATATGATGAATATCATTGTAGGACCAATTAATTCACGTACCGAAACATTGGTCACCTGAGCACCAAGATAAAGCAGAGGCGCAGTTGGTGGCGTGATGTTTCCCATACCCAAATTCACCCCGATTATGGCAGCAAAATGGATAGGGTCTATTCCTGCATTTTCCGCAATAGGCAACAGTAGAGAAGCACTCAATATAATGCCGCTAATATCATCCATCAGCATACCGATCAAAAGCATCACAACATTAATCATTAATATGACGACAATGGGATTTTCGGAAATTGAGTATATCAACTCTTCTGCGAGTCCGGGAATATCTTCAAAGATCAAAAAGCGACTAACAATCAGGACCATAAAAATCATGACCATGACCACGCCAATAGTCACTGAAGCTTCCTTGAGACTCTCATAGAAAGTTCCAAGAGTTAGTCCCTTATAGAAGAAAAAACCAATTGGAATAGCATATACGACTGCTACACCTGCTGCCTCAGTTGGGGTCATAATGCCACCATATATCCCCCCCAAAATAATTATTGGCATCATTAAAGCGGGTGTCGCTGTCCAGGTTTTCCTTGAAAACGTTCTTAAAAATGGCCGAGGGATCGGCTTAAGCTCAATCGTTTCATTATTTCGCAGAACCCAAAAATTCACTAATACAAGAAGGGTCGTAAGAATTAAACCTGGGATAACAGTTGCGAGAAAACATTTTAATACCGACAACTGGCCTACCCAGGCATATAGTAATTGCGCAGCACTGGGAGGTATCAATAACCCCAACGGGCTTGCCGAAATAATAAGTGCCGCTGAAAAACCGCGCGGGTAATTCGCCTTTCGCAGATGCGGCATGATAATCGAACCAATACATGTGAGTGTCGCTGCTCCACTCCCTGAGATTGATCCAAACATAGCGCTCGCGACTACGGCTGCCGCACTTAACCCTCCCCGAAGATGGCCAAATAGCGTTTCTGCAATTTCTACAATTGGTTTAGCTATCCGGCCTTTCTGCATAATGTATCCAGCCAGGATAAAAAGTGGAATTGCGAGCAGTATTACCGAGTTCATTTTCCAGTGGCCGGTTGCGAGATAACCTGACACGTCATACCCGCCAGTCACGGCGAGAAAAATCAGCACACCACCAAAAGCCATTGGTACCGACACACCAATAACCAGAAGAAAGCAGATAATAAGGATAGCAAAACTAATTACCATGTCGCTCTCTCCTCTTTCGTTTCTTTATCTATCTGTTCCTGCGTTATGATTTTCACATAGTCATTTGGGCCAACCTTACACAACAGATAGAGAGATAGGGCACTGTAAAAAGACATGAAAAAGAAGCCAACAAATATTCCAACTCTTGGAATAAAGAATGGAATTTTTAGCGCGATCGTTGTTTTCCAATGTGGGTAAGCTGCTATTTCATCTGCTAACATTAGATAGGCCCAGTAAGTCACAATCAGTACAATTACGAGTTCAATCGTTGTAATTCCAATTTTTCGGAACCATAAAAATTTTGGATTAGCAGAAACAGTTCCAAATAAATCAGCATTAATATGTACATCATCATACGTACCTATTGCGCTTCCCAAAAAATAAAGCCAGAAACAAATCGGAAGCAGCCACTCTTCGTATGCAAACAGGTCACTCTCCAGAATATAACGAAAGAGTACGACCAGAAAAAATGTAATTGGGAGAATTGGAAGGGCGACCACGACTAAAACAGTCTTGACCCGGACCAAAGCCCGAACAAAGCTTCTGAGCCCCTGTGGGAGTGCACTTTCAAGTAGGACCATAATATCCTCTTAGAAAAATTTGGGAATTATGAGGAAGCTGCCTAAAGCTACCGGCAGCTTCCTCATGTAGTTTTCATTATTACTTCAGTGCTTGTTACTTAGCTACAAGCCTATCCATTGTTTCCTGCCCAATGGTTGAGGCAACGGAAGGCCATACTTTTGCTTTGATATGGGCGACCATTGCAGCACGCTCGCTTGCTGTGTAGTCCAGAATTTCCCAGCCAGATTCCTTCATCTTGTCAATGAATCCCTGACTCCGTTCCCATGCCTTGTTCATGATATCATTCGCAGCTTTACGGATAGCAGTTTCCAAAACATCTTTCTGTTCTTTATTCAACTTGTCCCAGGTTTTTTGGCTTGCGTAGAATGCTGTGGCTTCGACGTTCGCGTTGACCGGTACGAAATAATTGCCGACACCTGCGATGGCAAACGTGTTATAAGCCCATTCAGGGGTGCAGCAAATTGCACCGTCAATTACCCCAGACTGTAGCGCAGGCAGTACTTCTGCCCAATTCATTGTGGTAGATCTATACCCGATGCTTTCCACGGTTTGTTTGGCCAGATCAGAACTCCATACTCGGATATTCATCCCTTTATCGCCAAAACCAGCGTGATCAACGGGTTTCTTTTCCGCTACGATCCCAACGAGGCCTTCCCCGGCACTGGTAATGTATACCAAGCCAAGATCCTTCATTATTTCTGTCATTAAAACGCTGTAGTTCGAATTCGGATCGCCAAATGTCGCAACCAGATCATCAAAAGACGTCACCAGACCTGGCAAATTCGTTATCTCTAGTCTTGGGTCTGCCTGGGCATAGATGAAGGCTTGTACAATATCGATGTTTCCTCGAATTGCATCTTCAATCAGTTCTTCACCCGAACCGAGTTGCGAGGCTGGAAAGAGCTTTACTTTTAGATCAACACCAGCAGCGTTGATCCCTTTGACCATGTCCTCAATAATTGCATTGCCAAAATGCTTTGCGGGGAAAGTCCCGGCGAGTTTAAGCCGCACGGTATCAGCTAGTACAGACGTCGATATCATAACCATAAGACACAAGCTCATAATAACCGACAGGCGTTTAATGATATTCATGTAATTCTCCCTTGAAATATTAAAAGGGGACATCCCCCAAAGACCGTTTACATTCGCACTTTGTGTACGTTTATGAAACCACGTTAATCTTGTAATAGAATTCTGTATTGAACAAACAAGATGGATTCCATAACATACCGGTCGTTATATTCACTTTGTCGATAGATCACAGGCTTGTTCATGACTAATCCGTTATTATTGTTCGCCTTGCCACCTCCTATGCCGGATGTCGAACCTGACATGCGGGTCGGCTTCATCCTGGCGCCCGAATTTACCCTGCTGCCATTTGCCAGTTATATCGACGGTCTCAGACATGCGGCCGATGTGGCGGATTTCAACCGGCAGATTTATTGCCACTGGAAGATCATCGGACCTACCCTGACCCCCGTCACGGCCAGTTGCGGTGTCGAGATTTTACCGCATGAGATATTTCCCGACCCAACAGAGTTTGACTACATCGTGGTGGTTGGTGGCCAGCTACCCAAGTGCCTTGATCTCGCGGAGGAGTCATTCCATTTCATACGATATGCCTACGAGCAAGGCTGTTCAATCGTCGGCTTGTGCACTGGAAGCTTTATCCTCGCTAAAGCGGGCCTGCTGGATGACCGCCGTTGTGCCGTACACTTCGAACACTCTAACCAGTTTAAAAAATTGTATCCTCGGGCCTTGCCAGTAACCGATCAGATCTACGTAAAAGACAATAACATTATCACCTGCCCCGGTGGCTCGGCAGCTCTCGACTTGGTATTTTCTTTAATCGAAACACATTGTGGTAAAGCTCGTGCAGTCAAAGTACTAAAATCATTATTGGTTGATAGACATCGCTCAACTTTTCATATGTCCCACCGCCCCTACGGACATTTGACTGCCTGTGGTAACAAGAGTGTAGAACAAGCTGTAGAATTGATGGAAAAAGATATAACTGCCCCCTACAGCATCCAAGCGCTCGCGAAAACAATCAACATTTCTGAACGCGAACTCAATCGCGCCTTTAAACAATATGCTGATGAACCACCGTCGTCTGTCTGGCGCAAAATGCGTCTTTCCCATGGTCATTGGCTGCTCGTTAACACCAAAAGAACGGTCACACAAATAGCTCTGGAATGTGGTTTTTCTGATGGCGCACATTTTTGCCGTTGGTTCAAAAATGCCTATGATGAAACACCGGCTCAATTTCGAAAGCACAGGCGCGGCATTTGATTAATAAGACTATTTCATGACAGATAACACCATGAGATTGCGACCATGTGGTCAAGGGGGGGAGGGGCTGACTGTGCCCTTGCCATCGCCTGATTTTTGACCAAGGTCTATTGCCGGATCTGTAAATTTATTTCCTGTTCTTGGGTCAATCCCAGGGACCGACCCTCAGTGAGCGCGAAGCTCAATGGTGCGCCCAGGCTCAGGCGGTAGGAGGCCCACATGACTCCAATTAATTCAGACCTTGGCGCGTAAACCAATAATGGGCCGTTATGGGCATCAATAATAATCCGATTGAACGTATCAACCTGCTCCGGGTTCGGCATATTACCGGTGATTGGAATATGGAAATATCCCATTCCTACGGCCATGGTTTCAGCCCGGTGCGAGGCCGCCTCTGGGACGGCAGGCCCCAAATCAATAACCGATCGGAAGCCGAAAATTTGTAAATCCTGAATACGGGCGAGCGGTTGTCCTCCGGTTTCAATCAGATAAGGCGACACCCGGCCCGGTTCGGGAACGGCGATACCATAGCCCCTTCTTCCGGGTAATTTCATGGTCGCAATATTGAGGGAATATTCCAGTGATTTGCCATCGGCTGAAATAACCGCATTATCCCGCCTGCTGGACATCTCACTATCGCCCCACCAGCCACAGGCCTGGGCAGACCAGGTTGGTAACACTAAAATCAAGACAATCAGCAAGAAGCGCACGCAATTCCCCACTAGCGGTTTAAATTTGATATATGGTGTAATAATCCGAAGAATAAGGTGATTATGCGGAGAGCCTGTCAGTTTCTTCCTTTTCGTCAATCAAGTCCTGCATGATCACTTTTTCAAAGTCGATAAAGGCTTTGGTGACTTCACAGAATTGTCTGTAGAAAGGACCTTTGGCAGCTTTTATGACCTTATCACAGAAGATCGATACCCATTGGCTGAGATGTTCGTCATAAAATCGTTTTTCGATTTTTATAATATTGGCGCCAAATTCTTGCTCATCGGCAGTCCATGCCTCGACTTCCTTTAACAAAAGTCGCTGCATGAATTCAAATTCGATGCTGATATGATCGGGCATGCCGGTGAAGGACTCCGCAACTTTCAGTCCAGCACCTTCCATAAACTTTTTTACATCAACCGTGGCAACTCCCCAAAGCTCATTAACTTCTCCGAAGCGAGCCTGGGTATGCATGGACTCATGGGGAGAAATATGAGAACCCGGCCCGATGAATAAATAGGTATATTCAATGGCCAGGTCCTCAAGGAGTTGCTTTTGCGACGTACTTTCAAAGAGTTCGTCCAGGGAGAGATTCAATGTATGCAAGGCTATGGAAAATTCCTTATCCTTAAGTTTGGACAGGAGATCCTGCGATGGCTCCGCCCGGAAGATATCGGCTAAAAGGCCATATACGTTGGTTCGTGCCTTCGCCATTTCAATCATATCGTTCCGGGGGGATGCCATAATATTATATCCTTATCTTTTCGTGACTTAGGCCTTATTGACCCGAACAACCGTGTCCATCCAGCGCATGGTTCCACTGATCGGATCTGATCTGTTGGGAATGATCGCGTTAGGATGGACCCCATGTTTTTTCCACGTCATGTTTGTGGCGTCGGGATCATTCGATGCACCACCATTGATCGGATCACTTTTGCCCGATCCATAAATGCCCGAATGCTGTCTGCCAAAGTGATGTGAAATGGCAATGACACCCGGGATGATACCTTCGGTGACATAGGCCGTTGTGGTAATCGAGCCCAGTTCGTTATGCACCTTGATAGTATCTCCATCGCTGATGCCGCGTTGTGCGGCGGTATCGGCGTTGATCCAGCCCGGGTTGTCATGCTTGATCTCGGACAACCACTTGCAATGGGTGGTCCGCGAATGAGAGTGCACGGCGACCTTGTAGGTGGTCATGATCAACTCATCATCGGCCATAGCTTCGTGATCGGGTGCCGGTGTATAAGTCGGGAATGCCGGCAGACCCTTGCTCTTGAAGTTGTCGGAATAGAAGTCCAACAGGCCAGACTTGGTGAACGACGTATTCGGCGCATAGGCTGAATATGGCGTACCTTCGATGTTCTGGGCGACATAGGATGATTTGGCACCAGGGATCCCCAGATAGCCTTCCTTTTTGGCCTTGGCTTGGCTCTCGACACCGGCTTTCTTCCAGTTCCAGTAGACACCGGTTTTGTCATCGAGGATCACGCCATCCCCACTGACATCAACCTTCTTGGCATAGAAGCCATAGTTGCCTTTATCATTGGGATCGTGCCAGACACCTTCCTTGACCATATAGTCAAAGCCCCCAACGTCCTTGACGCCGGGTGTCATTTCACAAGATTGACGGACATAGTCCTTTTTGCTTTTCCAGGCCATCTCAAAGCCAATGCGCTTGGCCAGATCGGGCCATACATCACCCTGGCACCTGGCTTCACCCAAAGGCTTGATCAAAGGTTGACGGATATAGAACTCGGCGATTTGATTAGCCGACACCATATCTTCCCAATCCCACCGCTCGAGGTAGGTGACATCAGGCAGAATAAGGTCTGCATACTGCGATGATTCATCGTATGAAATCGTCGTGGTAATCAAGAACGGCATAATGCTCTCATCGCGCAGAATCGATGACAGTTCCTTATTGTCGCCATTGACAAAGGCAGGATTATAACAGCTCCACCAGTAAACTTTGGGCCGACCGGCAAATCCATCCTTGATCACCGGCAATATCTGGTGACTGACGTGATGTGTCGGGAAAGCTGCCTCGCCTTCGAAGCCATCTTTGAGGTGCAGGCCTTTATGTACTTTGGCTGCCGGAGTCGAGGGAGCCTTCCAACCGGCACCAACGCCCATGACCCGCCCACCTGGCGTGTCCAGATTATTGGTGATGGCCGCAAGCAACATCGCCGCGCGTTCCTGATCGGCACCGTGATAATGCATGACAGTGCCACGGTAAGTCACTAGACAGGCCGCTTTGGCTTTAGCGAAGCCGCGGGCGATCTCCTTGATGATAGCGGCAGGAACACTGCTTTTCTGTTCGGCAAATTCAGGCGTGAACTTGGCAACTTCCCGTTTGATGGCGGCGATCTTCTGATCAGTGGTAGCATGGTAATCCGGTGTGACCCGCATAAACTTGAAGTGATCCTTGCGGAACAGACCCTCGTTCATGATGACGTTGATCATGGCCAGCATGACCAGACCATCATGGCCGGGCTTGATGGGTATCCACTTTGTCGACTTGGCTGCGGTGTTTGATAGCCTGACATCAAAAGTATAAAGCGGCACACCCCGGTCAACCATGGCCCGGATCAAACGCTGTGATGTGGGTATATGGTTGGTATGGGCTTCAAACTGGTTGGAACCGAAATTCACGACATAATCGGTTTTGTCGTAATCCCAGTTATCATACATGCCACCCCACAGGCTTTCCTGACCAACCCATTTGCCGGCTTCACACACCGAGGTATGATTACCGATGGTTTTGGTCCCGTAAGCCGCCATGAAGTCGTACATGGTGGCAGCCTGAGATGCTTTATGACGCCCGTACTGATACATGAACAATTCGGGTGTCCCGGCATCGCGCAATGGTTTCAGTTTGGATGCGATCAGATCGAGGGCATCATCCCAGGAAATGCGCTTCCATTTATGCTCACCGCGCTTACCAACCCGCTGTAAGGGATGCAGGATGCGGTCGGGGAAATAGACCTGGTTAACGCCCGCCTGTCCCTTGGCGCACAACTTGCCCAGGGTACGGATAGAGCCGGGATGGCCTTCGAGTTTTTTAAGCCTGCCATCTTCGACATAACCGATCATCGAATCGCGGGTCACACAGGACCAGCAGGCGGTTGGAATGGCCATGCGTTCTTTGCCGGTTAGCGGCGAGAAATCGCGGCCACCATTTTTGAATGTCACATTCCCGGCCAGGGCTTTCTTTGATTTGCCGACTCCGGCCGCAAGTGCGGTACCACTGGCGCCAGCAAATATCATAAAGTTTCGACGGTTTAATTTTTCCATTTTCATCTTCCTTGTCTGAGTGCTGGTCCTAGGGAATCAGGTCCACGTAATGGTCTAATTTGCCCTTCTCACGTTTCTTGTAGAGATCCTTCAGTATGTTATCGGGATCAATATAGAAGACGTGTGGATTGGTATCTTCTTCGGGCAACAGGACATTCTTGGCAAGGTTGTGTTCCTTGACCAATTTAGCGACTTCGCTGTTGGGATCGTTAAGATCACCGAAGATACGGGCGCGACCCTGACAGGTGTTGACGCAGGATGGATCGATACCATTGGCAATTCGTTCCTTGCACATATCACACTTGTCGGCGGCCTGTTTGGTCTGATCTTTTCCGGCCTTGACGAAGGGATTGAATGAACGCACGCCATAGGGGCAGGCATCAATGCATTTACCGCAGCCAATGCAAAGTTCGGAATCGATCAAGACCAACCCGTCGGGGCGTTTATAGGTCGCGCCACCACGGTAACGAACCTTGCCGCCGTCGGCAGTCTTAAAGGTCATACGCTTGCCGGGGTATTCCGGGCAGACCTTGACGCAAGGCGGGATGCCGTCTTTTTCGTTGCCTTCGCAATGATTACACATAATCGGCAGGAACCACTTCTTGGTGTCGGGGAATTTACCGACTGTTTTCTCCTGGATAACCGTTCTGAAACGTCCAAGGGAAACATCATTTTCGGATTTGCAGGCAACCGTGCAGGCTCTGCAACCGATGCATTTGCGCAGGTCCATGACCATGACCCAGCGTGGCACGGTGGCCTTGGCTTCGACTGTTTCAGCACCTGCGACCAAAGCCGTCGCCCCGGCAACTGTCACACCGACGCCCTTTAAAACATTGCGGCGACCGATTTTTGGTTTGTATATTTTATTCATATTTTCCAACTCCTTTTCATCGTCCGTTCCTTTAGTGTTTTATTAAATTATTGTTTTATTAAAGAGGCTTATTGCCTTTTTTATTATCCGCCTTCCTCCAATAAATCGAGGGTGTTATCAAAATTAGTGAATGCTTCATCGAGAATGGTAATGGCATACTTCTTATTGTGAACGCCGTTGCCAATACGAACGATCTCAATAAATTTCTGACCCGCAGCGATCATTTTTCTAGCCTCGATTACTTTGTCATCAGCGATGCCATTGGCGATAGCCGCATCAAGCGCCTCTTGAACTTCCAGTTTGAATTCATCGGCATCCTTAATCTCTTCAGCGATCTGTTTACGCCAGTCGGCCAGCATCTTATTGTGCTCTGGTGTATGACACGCAACACAGGTCTCCGGTGCGCCGGTTCGTACGGCATGGCCGTTATTACGTTTTTTCTTAAGGTGACAGCCCATACAGTTGGTATTGACCTTGAACATCAGATGCGGCGTAGCGTTGATGCCTTCTGCCACCGGAATACCAGCCAGCAGAATTTTCTGATATTTGTGTTGATCCTCATGGCACAGAGTACAGTCTGTCCGTACGAAATCGAGGTGATCAGGGCGGTTCTTGTGCTCGATAACACTGTGGCAATCGAAACAGTCAGCCGTCTGTTTGGCGACATGCTGGTTATGCATCAATTTACCGTCGCTGGCTTTGGACAGCAGTTCCTCACTGAGGTTATGGCAGGTCAGACAGCCGTTCGAGACGACATTCCCAGTGTTGATTTCGCCATGTCCCTTGACCAGTTCAAAATGACATCCTTCACATGAAACGCCTGATTCCTGAAATGACTGGTGGGTGATCATCTTGACCTTGGAACTTTCGGCACTGAACTGGCCCTGAAGCGAGTTGGTCGGGATGACATGACACAATTCGCATTTGGAAGCCCCCTGGTTGAAATCAATTGAAGGCCTTTGCGTAAAGCTGATTTTTTCGATGGCCGTATCACCGATGGTTACTTTCAGAATTTCAGCTTTGTTCAATGTTGGTTTTTCAAGTTTAAGATGACAGAGATAACAAATTTCCTTGGGGACTTCGAAATGCTTCTCGGCCGTTACCTTGAAATGACAGGTATCACAGGTCAGCTTCTGTCCTTTCAGGGCCTTGTCACCAAAATGAACCTTGTGCTTGAAGCGTACTTTCTCGGTGAATTTGATTTCCTTATCCTGGAATTTTTTCACGTCATGACAGCCTGCTTGCAGACAGGAACCATCCTTGATGACCGGGCGGATCGGCAGGGGAGCATTGGGGTCGTAAAGATAGGCCGCGAGATGTCGCAAACCCTCCATTTTGGCCTTGAAGCCGTATTTCTCGCCGGGCAGGAAGTGACAATCGATACATTCGGCCTGTATCTGGTCTTTATTATTGCTGGCAAAATGTTTGTTGTTTTTCCAGGCGGTATATTGTTCCGTCATTGTATGACAGGAGCCACCGCAGAACTCGGAGCGCGAGGAATAGGCCTCTTGGGCGAACCAGACACCAGACAGCAAGACGATGCCGACAATTACGGTCATCGATATCGAGAACCAGGTAATGGATACATGAATATTCAACGCCGCCCCCCCCAAGTGCCAAATTCCGTGCCTATTTATTTTTGTAGCAATGACAAACCACGGAAATATATTCACTGAAGGTAATAGCAATATTCACGCCAAACCTGTTAAGCTTCTGTTTTAATGTGATAATTTATTTTTTTTCAGATATCTTCCTGTGGATAGTTCAGATATTTTGTTACTGATCAGTAACATTTTGTACCATTGAGTAACGGGACCTCTTTTGATGAAAAGATTCAAGGGATTGAGGGGTAATTTCAGAATAATGGCGTTACCGGGAGGTAACATATGGGGCCCGATGGGGTCTCTGATCTGTCAGAATTCCCGGGTTCGGACTGTGCGGACAATTTGCAAATTTTCACAAAAGGGAGGATAATTTGCTTACCTGCAAACATGCAGCCCTGTTTATACCCTGACATTCACAGGCAGGGGGCACGCCCAAACGAGGCGAATTTTCCGGGAGGAAATTTTTACAATGAAAAGTTGGACAGTGTTTTTATGCCTTTTCGTATTCCTCTCCACCAGTACGTCTGGCAGCACACGCGCAGAAGAATTGAACACGACCAATTCGACCGAGACCATTCGCTTCGGCTTGACGGCTGTAGTCATGCGCGAAAATCTCCGTTTCCTCGATCAGTGGGCCTATTATCTGAAGAAGAAAATTGGCCAGCCCGTCGAATTTGTCCGCCGCCGTTCATATCGAGAGGTTATGGATATGCTCAAGACCGGCAGTCTCGATTTCGCCTGGATTTGCGGTTTTCCGTTTGTGCATAAACGAGACCCGGAGTTTATCAAGCTGCTTTCGGTGCCGATTTATAACGGCAAACCACTTTATAATTCCTATATAATCGTCCACAAGGATAGCCCCTATCAGTCCCTCGACGACCTGAAAGATAAAATATTTGCATACTCTGACCCCGAGTCAAATTCGGGTTTCCTCTATCCCCAATATCTTCTTCTTAACAAATCAAGCAACAAAGATACCTTCTTTCGTCATTCATTTTTCACCTTCAACCACGCCGAGACGGTGGAAGCCATAGCCGAACAATTCGCAGATGGCGGGGCTGTTGATTCCTATATCTGGGACTACATGAAAGAATTCCGTCCCGAAGTGACAGACAAAACCCGTATCATCAATACCTCGCCAGCCTTTGGATTTCCGCCAATTGTCGCCCGAGTGGGCGTCGACCTCGAAGTTGTATGGCGTATGAAAAATGCCATAATGGAAATGAATGACGACCCAAACGGACGCAAATTCCTTGATGGCCTGAAGCTGGATGGATTTGGGGAAGCGCCGCCTAACCTGTTCGAAAACATTCGCCAGATGGCCCTGAAGGTTCAAAACGTCAACTCAAAGCCCAACCTGGCATCATTGAACACAAGCGCCAATTCGGTAACCAAAGAATGACAGGGCGTAATTTTTTCCCCGGGGGATTATCCGTTAAATTTGCCCTGACAATTACAGCCGTCGTTGCCGGTGTGGCCTTTACCATCGGTGCGGTGACTGTGACACTGGATTTGCAGCGCTTTCAGCATGAGTTGGAAAACAAGGCCTTACTGCTGGCCCATACCGTTGCCGTGACAGCATCTGAAGACATATTACGGTCTGATTCCTGGTCGCTTTACAAAAGCCTGAGGAATATGACCAACCAGATTCCAAAAGAAATGTACGACACCCGTATCCTGACTGGTATGATTCAGAACCCGGAAGGTATCGTGCTCGCCCACCTTAACCCATCTGAGAACCCCATAGGCATGCAGCCGTTCCTGCCGAATGATTTGGAAGAACGGTTGTTCATCGCTTCTAAAAAGGCGCTGAGCCCAACCATCCTGAACAGCGGCATCAGCCTGGGCGGGTTCCTTGAAGGCGTTGTACCGATCTATTCCGATGAGAAATTATTAGGCGTTGTGCGCGTCAGGCTTTCCTACGATGAGTTGTTTCTTAAAGCCCAGCGATCGATATTAATCATTCTCGGCCTGACACTTGCCATGGTAATCCTGGGCAGTTTGCTGGGTGGTACGATCTCCAGAAGAATTACCAGACCGCTGAGAGCCATGACCGAAGGTATAGAAGCCGTTGGCCGGGGCGAAATATCAAATATCAAGCCGGTCCCTGTATACCAGGACGATGAGTTGGGTGTACTAGCATTGGCCTTCAATAAGATGGCCAAGGAAATGGCCGAAAAAAAATCACTTGAGGATCAGATCGCCGTCAGTGAAAAAATGGTCGCCCTCGGGCGCATTACCGCCGGTGTCGCCCATGAAGTCAACAATCCCCTGGCCGGAATGTTAAATTGTATCGATACCATGAAACAGCATCCCGATGATCCGGAATTGGTGAAGCGATACCTGCCACTGATCGACAAGGGTTTGACCCGGATTAAAAATATTGTCGAAAGCCTGCTGATCGAACTCCGTATCGAAGAGGCCCACGGCCTGGATAATTCCACGTCCCTCGATGAATTACGCGGTATCGTCGAGTCTGAAATCAACGGTTGTAACATCGATTTGGTCTGGGAGAACCACCTGTGCGATGATGTCATATTAAACAAGCGCCGGGTTCAGCAAATCGTATTGAATCTGTTAAAAAACTCCATCCAGGCCCTTCAGGATAAAGGGACCGTTATTTTCCGGACTTTTCAAAAAGATGAATATGTGATCCTTGAAGTCAGCGATAACGGCCCCGGCATTCCGGCGAAATACAAAAATCAGCTTTTTGATCCGTTTTTTACAACAAAAACGAATGGCACAGGACTGGGGCTGTGGATTGTTTACCGACTGGTTGAGAGCATGCAAGGCGTTATTGAAGTAGAAAGCGAGTTGGGCATGGGCACCCAGTTTCGCGTTACCCTGCCAGCTATTGAGATGAGCATTTGAAGACCATGACCAAAACCACTGACATTCTCGATATTCAGGACATTGATTTCTCCGACCTCTGTGTCCTTGTTGTCGAAGACGATGAGATCATGCGCCTGTCCCTTGAGGACAGGTTACTCATTGAAGGCATCCCCGTCAGAGTCGCTTGTGATCTGGCCGGAGCCCACAAACAACTTGCAAAAGGCGATATCGATCTGGTGGTTACCGATATTCGTCTGCCCGACGGATCGGGTGCCGATCTGTTTTATGACATCTCGCATCACTATCCGGGTATGCCGGTTATCCTGATGACCGCCTTCAGTGAGGTCGCCGATGCGGTCACCCTGGTTAAGGCCGGCGCCCTGGATTATCTGGCCAAACCCTTTGACTTACAGGATTTTATCAAGAAAATTCAACGCAATTTGTCGCGTATCCAGGATCATAATCTTTCTGCTGATTTTCTGGGTCTGGATGGTCTGGGTATCCCCCCCGGCAACGGCATATTGGGTAAAAGCACATCTATGCGGCGTATCGAACGTCTTGTCGTGCGACTGGCCAATGTTGACAGCTCTGTTTTAATCACCGGCGAATCCGGTGTCGGCAAAGAAGTCGTTGCATCCCTGTTACATCACAACAGCCAACGGGCCAACAAGCCGTTTATCAAGGTGAATTGTGCGGCGTTACCGCAGAACCTTATAGAAAGCGAGCTTTTCGGCCACGAAAAAGGTGCTTTTACCGGCGCACTTCAACGCCATATAGGGCGTTTTGAGCAAGCCAATACGGGCACTATATTCCTCGATGAAATCGCCGAGATACCACCAGAAACCCAGGTAAAGTTGTTGCGAGTTCTACAAGAACAGGTTGTCGACCGGGTTGGTGGTAAGCAACCGATCCCGCTTGATGTCCGCATTATAGCCGCTACCCAGGTTGAACTGAACGAAGCCGTCAAGGACTCACGCTTCCGATCAGATTTGTATTGGCGGCTTAATGTTATCCACGTTCATATCCCTGCGTTATGCGACCGGCGGGAAGATATTCTGTTTCTTGCCCGCATGTTCGTCGAGCAACACGCCAAAAAAATGGGTCTTCCGGCGAAACAGCTTTCCGGTGAGGTCGAAGCCAAGCTGCATTCCATGGCGTTCCCCGGCAATGTTCGGGAGCTTCGCAATATTCTGGAACGCGCAGTGGCTTTGAGCGATGGGCCACGCATCATGGCCCACGACCTGATGTCCCTGAATGAAGACGCTGAGGAGCTTGCACCGTCCAGTACCCTCAAGGAGTCTGTGGCATGTGCGGAACGCCAGGCGATCCATCAGGCCTTGATTCACAACGATTGGGTTATCGGCCAGGCTGCCGAGGATTTAGGAATTTCCCGTAAAAACCTGTGGGAAAAGATGAAGCGTTATGAAATCGAAAAGGAATAATGCCATAAACGCTGACGGGGAATAGTAGATTGCACAATCCCAGATGGAAACCGTTGATTTAACCCGCTATTGTTTGCAGTATATTAGCTGATAACCGGCAATATATAACGCACACCCTGACGACAGCCAAGCTGGGCTGATCAGTTTTGCAGATGGAGATTGTGTGAATTCATCGCTCGTCAAACTTTTGACCGTGGTTCTGGCATGGCCTGCCTTGGCCATAACAATTATCATGGCCTATGAATGGTACAGGGATGCAAACTATGTCCATGTGGAGGAACCACTTGGTCAGGAGCGTGTTCAGCACCCTACCTATTTCCGCTTCGCCCAGGAAGCTTTGGACCGATACAGCCAGCTATCCAAAAGCGACCAGCAGGACCTCGTGGATGATTTGCGCAAACTGATTATCCCCATGAGCACCTGGATGGAACACCTGAACCGTTCAGATGTGAGCTTCATCTGTCTCGGCGAAACCCACGATGACCATAATCGACGCTTTCTGGCAGAGAGTTTCTTTCCCGCCTATGACCTGGAAGCATTGTTTCTGGAAACCACCGCATACGGTTTACAGCAAATCTTGGAGGATACGCAGGCAGGAGAACCCTACGCCTTGTTACTGGGGGCCGATATGGGTCGCATCTTGCAATCGGTAATGGCCCGAAATCCACATGCCAGAATTCTGGGCATTGAAGAAACCGATCAGCAACGCAGCGATCGTCAATACCTTGGTAACGTGACACGCAGCGACTCAATCTTCAAAAACCTGATCGCCGCCTATAACAAAAACAGCCGCACGGTTGTGCTATACGGAGCGCTGCACTGCAACCAGATGCCCAACCGGTTGTATGAACGTATGCGACAGAGCTTCGCCGATGTGTCCATTCAGAACGTTCTTGTTCAGGGGGCTCACCAGGATGGCCTGATGGAAAGCTTAGTCTATTTCCTGGATGAAATAGGCATCCTGCACGGTGATTTTGTCATTACCGACACTCAAGGTTTGCCGCCATGGGTACGGGAAAATTTTGTCTGGTTATGGGCCCAGACCCTTGATCATTATGAAAGTGTTATTGTGTACAAACCTCTGCTCAAAAAAAAACCGGCCTCGAAAGGCCGGTGAGTTTTAACAGGGAGGTCCAGAGGGGTGCTGAATAGCACGAAAGAAAAACCCTCTGGTATTAATATCTAACCATGTATAGTGACCTACATCATTGACTTTGGTTAATGAAACGTGACAAAATTAGATTATATATTGTCATTCAAAGACTTAAATCGAAGCACAAAATAAATAATTTGTTGAAAAATTAATGTGCTCAATACGACAGTAATCGTAACGGACGGCTAGATAATGTTGAATACAACGTTACCTATGCAACACAACGATAAAATCCTTAGCAGGGCTTTGCTGGGCTTGGTGGTGTTTTCAGTTCTGCTGGTCGTGGTTTCTCTCTATAACTTCCTGCTATTCCATGTTCTGGTCGAACTTTTTGCCATCGGTGTTGCTACGCTGATGTTTGTCATCATGTGGCAGACATATCAATTTTCCCGCAACAATTTCCTGATGTTTCTTGGCAGCGGTTATTTTTGGATTGCCGGACTGGATTTGATCCACACCCTTGTTTACAAGGGTATGGACATATACCCCATTACGACCGCCAGTCCAGCCACGGAATTCTGGATTACCGCACGCTTTCTGGAAGCTATACTTCTTCTGACTGCACCACTATTTCTGATTCGCTCCTTGAATATTCGTACCGTGTTCTCGACGTTCGGTACCTTCGCCATATTGGCATATTTTCTGATCATGACTGATAAATTCCCCGATGCCTTTATTGAAGGGGAGGGGCTGACACCCTTCAAGATCTATAGCGAGTACTTCATCATAATTATACTGGCCGGGGCGATCATCCATCTGACGTATATGCATAGACACATGAACGCCTTTGTTCGCAGAGTTCTAACCATATCAATTGTCCTGACCATCCTGGCGGAGTTGTCATTCACTTTCTATGTCAGCGTTTACGGATTATCCATTATCGTAGGCCATATCTTTAAATTCTCATCATATTGGTTAATATCTATAGCCATCGTACGTTCTGCACTCCACGAACCGTATTATGAGCTGGAACAGCAGATCGATAGACGGACAAATGAATTAATCGCCGAAATTGCCGATCGGCGAAAAAATGAAGAGAAAATCAATCAACGGCAGGAAGCCATAAAATCTATCGGAAACAAGGCTAACGAGACCTTGCAACTGGAAGTGGTACTTAGCCGTATCCTACAGGGTACACTCGATATAACCGGCGCTACGGTGGGCATGATTTTCCTCATGAACCAGCAATCCCGAACCCTGCGTTGGGGGGCCTCAATCGGTTTGTCGAAAGCTTTCAGGAAGTCTTACAAACGTAAAAAAATTAACGTAGGTGAGGGGTTAACCGGCACCATAGCCGAAACCGGCAAACCAATTTTTATCCCTGACAACTCCTCCAACGATCCCCGCATTGTGCGTTCTGTGATTGAGGCCGAGGGGCTCAATTCATTCATCGGAGTCCCCATCATGGCCGGAAATGAAATCGTCGCGGTGATGAATATCCTGACCAGACCGCCTGAAGTATTAGCCAAGGAAGAGATTGGTACTATTTCTGCCATTGGAACACATGTGGGATCGTCTATCCACAACGCCAGCTTATACAAGGAACTTGAAACGGTTAAAAAAGAATCTGAAAAGGCCAATCAGGCCAAATCACAGTTTCTCGCTTCCATGAGCCACGACCTTCGCACGCCGCTGAATGCGATCATGGGTTTCAGCGATATGATGCGGACAGAATCATTTGGTCCGCTGGGCGATACCCACTACGAAGAATACGCCAACGATATACACAATAGCGGTTCCTTGCTGATCAGCCTGATCAATGATGTTCTGGATCTTTCCAAAATTGAGGCCGGCAAGTATGAACTGGTCGAAAAAAAACTGCATATCGTGTCACTTATCGAGGCCAGTTTCCTGCAATTGCGCAATATTGCCGACACCTCTGCACAGACCTTATGCAGCGATATCCCAGCGTCAATGCCGACTTTATGGGGCGATGAAAGGGCAATGATCCAGATCCTCAACAATCTGGTGTCAAATGCCATTAAGTTCACCCCCGAAGGCGGAAAGATTTGTGTCGAAGCCTGGGTCCATGAAAACAACGGCATAATTATCACCGTAACAGATACCGGCGAGGGGATGTCCGAGGAAGGCATAACAAAGGCTTTGAAACCCTTTGAACAGGCAGATGGCATTCATACGCGCAAACACGAAGGCACCGGACTGGGACTTCATCTCTGCCTGAATTTTATGACGTTGTTCGGCGGCACACTGAAAATCGAAAGTGCGCTCGGCAAGGGCACGGCGATTACCTTGAGATTCCCGCCGGAACGCACCATTTTGCCTGATAGATAAAGAATTTTTGGCCGGTTTTAGCCCTGTTCAAGTCCGGTTTATCTGGAACAGCCCTTTGATTGTCTCGGCGAACAGGCGGGTAATGCGGAAGATATCTTCCAGTGCCTTGCGCAGATCACTGGCGAAGTTGGCATCCACGGGTTTGGCGCGTATTTCATCGGCCAGATCCTGACCCCGGGACAGATTTACCATACTTTCAGAGGAGCCGGATATCTCGACCCTGTCATGGATAACGCGACCGCCGGGTTCCGGTGTGTTTTCATCTGATTTTGGCGTACTCTTCGGCAAAACACCGCTCACAGGATCGGCCCCCGTAGAAGGCATATTTATCTGCGTGTATATGGCATTGATATCAACCATTTATGTTCAATCCATTGAGTTGTTACACGGCAAGAATAACTTAAAATGGCTTAAATTGCAATTTAGCAACTGGTTTGGTGATTTTGTGACAAAAAGTCTGGTTTCATTTCAGGTGTCCGATTACTTTATTCAAGGCATTAAAAGCCTCGATCATCACATCAAACTCATCGTCAGCACCCACAGTCTGATTCTCGCTCAGTGAGCGGGCAACGGCCTGATGATATAGTAAATGGGCTTCTTTTGCGGCCGAAAATTCAGCAATATGAGAAAACATTCGTTGGCCATCAACATAAAACCATTGGCCGATTTCACACACATCATCCCGCAGGGCGCCATCAATCATTTTCGCAGAGATTTCCACGCCCATGGACCTGGTAAGATCTTCCCGCCATTTAATATGGGCTTTGACCAAATCCTGAAATCTCATAATCATATCAATCATTCTAAAGCGGGAAGCAACTATTTGTAAATACGAGGAATAACCGGATTTTTAGATACAGATATAGCAAGTAGCTTGCTTCAATCTGCCACTATATACGCTAATATACTAAACATATAAAACCAGTAATATCCCCGTCAATTAGTCGATTTATAATCCAGAAACTAAAACCCCTAGACGGTTGTACGTTGTTGTGCTTATCCTAAGCGGTGTACATCGAAAAATTATGAACGAACAACGGGGAGTTACCAAGTATGCATAAATATTTCAAATATGGTGTTGTAGTCGCCGCAGCGGCGATTGCAGGATCGTTCAATCCGAGCACGACAAATGCTGCAGGCCGACTGGCAATCTATTGCAGTATGCAAGGAGACTGGTGCCAGTTGGCATCGGAAAGATTCGGTAAACAATTCGACGTCAAGGTTTCCATGACCCGCAACGGCTCTGGCAGCACCTACGCCAAGATATTGGCCGAAAAAGACAACCCAAAAGGCGACATCTGGTACGGCGGAACCCTTGATCCGCACAGCCAGGCCGGTGTGAACGACCTTCTTGTGTCGTACAAATCACCTTTACTGAGTGAAATCGGCAAACCCTACCAGAATCCTGCCACCAGCCAGAAAAATCATTCCACAGGCATTTATGTCGGTATTCTGGGCTTCAGTGTGAATACGGAAATGTTGAAACAGGCCGGTCTGGCCATGCCAAAATGCTGGGCTGATCTGACAAAACCCGAATTCAAAGGACACGTTCAGGTAGCCAGCCCGCAAAGCTCCGGTACCGCCTATACGGCGACCGCGACGTTTGCCCAGTTGTGGGGCGAAGATAAGGCATTTGATTATTTCAAATCCTTGCACAAGAACATCTCCCAGTACACCAAGTCCGGTTCTGCACCGGGTAAGAATGCCGCTCGTGGCGAGGTAATGATTGGTATCGGCTTCCTGCATGATCATGCCAAGGAAAAAGCCAAAGGGTTCCCCATCGAGCTGGTTGCACCGTGTGAAGGCACCGGTTACGAAATCGGTGGCATGAGCATCATCAAAGGCGCTCGTAACCTGGACAACGCGAAAAAATTCGTCGACTGGGCGTTATCCAAAGAAGGTCAGGAAGTGGCTGCCGAAGTATCGGCCTTCCAGGTTCCGACCAATGTCAACGCAGACGTACCGAAAGAAGCCATCCGGCTGGAAAACGTCAAGTTGATCAACTATGACTTCATTGTCTACGGCAGTGAAGAAAAACGGAAAGGTTTGATCGACCGCTGGGTCAAGGAAGTCAAACCACTGGAGCGTTAAGCATCTCTCTCAATGTTATAGGGTCCGGTCTCCGGGTCGGGCCCTTTAACGTTGCTGCGTGTCCATATAATGCATCTTTTTTCATGACAGCTCGGCTATAAAATGACCCTCGTCAATACTTCCGTCCATAACCCGTGGCGTGATCCTGTACGATTGTGGTCGTTTTTCGGGCTGTTCAGTTATTTCCTGATCCCCTGGCAGGGCCTCGAATACGGGGTTTTTGATGCGACGCCCGACGAATTCTTCGTCGCCTACGGCTGGAGCAGTATCAATTCCTCAACCATCGCCCTGGCGGCTTTCATCGCTTGTCTGATACGACCGTGGCATTCATGGCAAAAAGCACCGATCATCGACGGTACCATTTCCGCATTTGCCGGTGTGGCAATATTTTTTGTTGCCACCGTTACGAAAGAGCCCCTGGGCTACGGTGCCGCCTTACAGATATTCGCCCTGGGCGGGATCTTGTCCATGGCCCTGGCACGGCGTGGTTTTATCCAGGGTGATCCGTTCATGACCGGATCGGTTCTGTTCATCATCGTTGCCATCGCTATATTTGTTTTCTTTCCTGTATCAACGGTTTTTTCCAAGGTTTTGTTCGCCAAGGATGGATCGTTCACACCCGATCTGTTTTTCGATAACCTGTTTTCCTTTGGCATCGGGCGAACGGTGTGGAATTCCCTGCGAATGGCGCTGACGGTCGGTGTCGCAACCACCATACTGGGCTTGACCTTTTCGCTGTTTGTCACCCGGGTGACAAAACGGTTTCACGGTGCTATCAGAATTTTTTCGATCCTGCCGATCATCACACCGCCGTTTGTGATAGGCCTGTCATTGATTCTGATATTCGGGAGAAACGGCAGCGTTAATGACGTTCTGTTGATGCTGTTCGGTGATGGCGGAATTTTTATCGGCGCGGGTCAAGATGGCTGGTTTGAACGCTCGCCTTACATATACGGGTTCTGGGGTATTTTCCTGGCCCAGACCCTGTCTTTTACCCCCATCAGTTTCATGTTGCTGGTCGGCATGGTGTCGTCCATCAATCCGGCACTGGAAGAAGCATCGCTGACCATGCGGTCATCGGACTGGCAGACATTCCGCTATGTCACCATCCCGTTGCTGCGCCCCGGTATCGCTAATGCCTTCCTGCTGGCGGTGATTGCCTCGCTGGCCGATTTCGGTAACCCGTTGGTGCTGGGGGGCGATTACGATGTTCTGGCCACCGAGATATATTTCAGTATCGTCGGTGCCCAACTGGATTACCCACGCGCCGCCACATTGGGCATTATATTACTGTTTTTTTCTCTCGTCAGCTTCACCATCCAGCGTCAATGGATTGGCAAGAAATCCTATGTCACGGTTACCGGAAAAGGTGTCGGCGGAACCTTCCAGGCCCTGCCACGCGGCATTGTGTGGGGCTGTACCATCATCGTGGTGATCTGGGTAATCTTTACCACCATGTTGTACGGCAGCATCCTGCTGGGTGGTTTTGTGGTCAACTGGGGGGCTGATTACACCTTGACCCTGTCGCATTATGAAGAATTATGGACCCGCGGGTTTGGTTATGGTGCCTGGCCATCATTCCTGACCACCCTGGGATTTGCCGCCGTTGGTGCGCCATTGACGGCCATGGTTGGTTTGCTGATCGCCTATGTTACCACACGAAAACAGTTTTTTGGCCGCAACGTGGTCGATTTTGGTGCCATGATATGTTTTGCCATTCCCGGTACCGTGATCGGCATCAGTTATGTCATCGCCTTCAACACCGCACCCATTCTGATGACCGGCTCGGCGGTCATCATTGTCATTTCCTTCGTATTCCGCAACATGCCGGTGGGTATCCGGACCGGCATTTCAGCCCTGGCCCAGATCGACCCATCGCTGGAAGAGGCTTCGTTAACCCAGCGGGCCAGTTCCATCCGGACTATTTTTTCCATCGTTCTGCCCTTAATGCGACCGGCGCTGATCTCGGCCATGGTGTTCAGTTTTGTTAAATCCATGACCACGGTCAGTGCCATTATCTTCCTGGTAACCGCCGATACTCAAGTGGCGACTACGTATATTCTGGGTCGTGTGGAAGATGGCGATTACGGACAATCCATCAGTTACGGCTCTGTTTTGATCGTATCCATGCTGGCGGTCATTATCCTGATCGACAAACTGGTGGGAAAATCACGTACTGAGCGAACAAAAGTTTGAACCAGAGAGCAAGAAAGACCATGTCACACAACTCTTCCTCAGCGAAAATTACGTTCAGAAACGTCGTCAAGAAATTTGGCGATCTGAGCGTGATAAAGAATATAGAACTGGATATAGAAGCCGGTAGCCTGACAACGATTTTGGGCCCATCGGGCTGTGGCAAAACCACCATTTTGCGGTTGATCGCCGGCCTTGAGTTGCCCACATCCGGGCAGATATTCATCGGCGACGAAGACGTATCGGCCCTGTCGGCCAGTCAGCGCGATGTTTCAATGGTGTTTCAGTCCTACGCGCTGTTTCCGCACATGAATGTGGGCGAGAATGTTGGTTACGGCATGAAAATCCAGGGTATGGCCGCAGAAGAACGCACCGTGAAGGTTGAAGAGGCTCTGGCATCAGTCGGTCTGTCCGGGCTGTCGGCGCGTTATATCGATCAGCTTTCGGGCGGTCAACAACAACGGGTGGCCGTGGCGCGCGCCTTGATTTTAGAACCCAAAGTCATGTTATTCGATGAACCGCTCAGCAACCTCGATAGCAAGCTGCGCCGTAACATGCGCGAAGATATCCGCCGACTGCAACAGGAAACCGGCATAACCTCGATCTATGTGACCCACGACCAGAGCGAGGCGTTATCTGTGTCTGATCAGGTCATCGTCATGGACGAAGGCGTGATTGCCCAGATCGGCAGCCCGCACACCCTGTACCAAAAACCCAACTCAACCTTTGTTGCCACGTTTATGGGTGATGCAAACATCATCGATGGTAACGTCATTGATGAAGGCGGGAACGCCGTGATCGATCTTGGGGACGAAAAAATATTCCTGTCCCGCCCTACCGGCGAGGTCGGATTGGGGCCCATAATAGCCGCTATCCGCCCGGAATCCATGACCCTGAAAGACACTGATTTCACCGGTTCCACCGACGGTATGCTCAAGGGCCGCGTAATATCCCAGGCTTATGTGGGGGTGGCCAACGAATACAGCATTGACTGGCACGGTCAGGAATTATTTTGTGTGGTGTCGGCATACCTGCCAGCCTTCAAACCAGGCACGGAAATCTATATCTCCATTGACCCGTTGGGCATATCACCCATACATGAATAAGCCCGCAGCAGGTGTTATTCCGGGTTGAGCGGCGAAGGCCCACCGGTCGCCCAGTCGAGCAGTTCCACACAATGCACCACCGGGGTGTTGGCATATCCGTCAATCTGGATCAGACAACCGATGTTGCCCGTGGCGATAACCTTTGTCTCAAGAATATCCAGACTGGCGGCCTTTTGTTCACCCAACCCCTCGGCCAGTTCCGGCTGCATGAGATTATAGGTGCCAGCCGATCCGCAACACAGGTGGGCGTTTTTCGGCGTGGTGACCTGAAACCCGGCGGTTTTGAGCAAACGGGCGGGGCCATCGAGGTTTTTCTGACCGTGTTGCAGGGAGCAGGGCGCGTGATAGGCCACGCTGGGTTTGTCGAAATCCTGCACCCCGTCCAGACCCAGTTCTGCCACCACTTCGCTGATATCCCTGGCGATGGATGAAATTTTGGCTGCCCGTTCGGCCCACTGGGGATCATCTTTCAACATGAACCCGTAATCCTTGACCATTGAACCACAGCCCGAGGCGGTAATGGCGATGGCATCGGGCATATCGCGTTCCCAGGCGGCGATGTTCTGACGCGCCGATTGCCGGGCCGCGCCTTCTTTGCCCATATGGTGGATCAGCGCCCCACAGCACCCCACGTCACGGGCTTCATAAACCTCACACCCCAAACGCGACAACAGACGAGCCGCGGAGCGGTTGATGCGCGGTGCCAGAACCTGTTGCGCACAACCCGGCAACAAAGCGACACGCAGCCGGGTTTCACCTGCCGGTTTAATAAGATCAACGGCATCGGCTTTGGGCAGCGTTGCCGGGGCCATGGCGATCATGCCTTTCAGCCGCCCCGGTAAAAGGCTTTTAAAAGGTCGCATGAGCCGTGCGCCCAACAACGATAGACGGAACAGGGCAGGGCTGGGCAATACTGTGGCAAGGATCATCCGCAATAACCGTTCGGGCAGGGGGCGGGTATAGGTTTCTTCGATGTGCACCCGTGCATGATCCACCAGGTGCATATAATCCACCCCGGAAGGACACGTGGTCATGCAAGACAGGCAACTGAGACACCGGTCAATATGTTTGACCGTGTTGGCCGGTGCCGGCTCACCAGATTGCAGCATCTCGCGGATCTGATAGATCCGTCCGCGCGGGCTATCAAGCTCGTTGCCCAGGATCATGTATGTGGGACAGGTCGCCAGACAGAACCCGCAATGCACGCAGTTGCGCAATATATCATTGGCCACCTTGATGGGGGCTTCATGAAGCTGGGCCGGGGTAAAATTCGTTTGCATTTAGCCCACCTTACATTCGGCCCGGGTTGAGAATACCGTGCGGGTCAAACCCGGCCTGCACCCGTTTCATAAGAGCCGCCAGACCATTCGGCTGGGGCTGGAATACGGCCACGCGGGCACGCACATCGTCGGACGCTCGCATTAACGTTGCATGACCACCATCGAAAGCACCGCGCACCCGATCACAGCCAGCATCGTCTTCGGGCTCCATGGCCAGCCAGATCAGGCCTCCGGCCCAATCGAGATAGTGCTACCCGGTCAATTCAGATGCCACAGTAATGCCTTGGCTGGGTGTTACCGACAGGCGCCAGATTTGATGGGTATCATCAAAAAATGAGGCATCTCGGATTTCCTGCCACAGCGCAACCGTGTTGCTGGTGTGCAATTCCCTGATATCGCCATAGCCCGACAGTAAATCCTGTAGGGCAGGGCAGCGCACATCCACGGACGGGGCGGGGCCTTCGACGCGGATCGCCGTAACACAAGTCTCGCCATTGTTGACATACGACACCGAGGACCGGGCCGCCATAGATTGCGGCAGGTGGGCCACCCCGGAAACCTCATAGGGGCTGTTCTGGGCGTCCCGCATAACCCGGTTGGGATCATCGGCACCCAGCACCAGAATTGTTCGGGCCTTTTGTGGTCCGGGCAGAACCTTGAAGGTGACCTCGGTCATAATTGCCAGGGTTCCCATGGAGCCTGTCATTAATTTACTCAGATCAAACCCGGTGACATTCTTGACCACCCGACCACCGGACTTGAATGTTTCACCACGACCGCTAATGGCGTGAAAACCCAGCAAGTGATCGCGGGCAGAACCTGAAAGCGGGCGGCGCGGACCACACATGGCCGTGGCAAACAGCCCGCCGATGGTGCCGCCATTTTGATCATATAACGGTCCGGGCAACCAGGGCTCAAAGGCCATCATCTGGTTGGCCTCATCCAGGGCGGCCTGAATTTCGACCACCGGCGTTCCGGCCCGCGCGGTCATGACCAGTTCTTCCGGTTCGTAAAGGGTTATGCCGGAAACCCCGGACATGGTAACAACGGCATCGGCTTGCACCACAGACCCCAAGCCCCGTTTTGTGCCCTGACCCACGATTTCCAGCGATTTTGCTTGATCGGGCTGATTGCTCACAGCCCAGCGAACCACATCGAGAACATGATCCTCATTTTCAGGATTGAAGGTATCGACCATCGTATTAGACCCTTAGAACCGAGGAATTTCTGGGAACGGTAATTTACCGTCATGAACATGCATACGGCCAAGTTCGGCACAACGGTGCAGGGTCGGGTAAACCTTGCCGGGGTTCATCAATCCGGCCGGATCAAACGCGCATTTCAGGCGTTGTTGCTGTTTCATGTCATTCTCGGTGAACATTTCACCCATCAGGTCACGCTTTTCCACCCCGATGCCGTGTTCGCCCGACAGCACACCGCCGACCTCAACGCACAGCTGAAGAATGTCATGGCCAAAAGCCTCGGCGGCATCCAGTTCACCGGCTACGTTGGCATCATACAGGATCAGGGGGTGCAGATTTCCATCGCCGGCGTGAAATACATTAGCCACACGCAAGTCGTATTTTTTCGCCAGCTTGTCAATTCGGCCCAAAACATCGGGTAATTTATGGCGCGGAATGGTCCCGTCCATAACCATATAATCGGGGGAAAGCCGACCGATAGATGGAAACGCCGACATGCGGCCTTTCCAGAACTGCTCACGCTCGGCCTCGTTTTCGCTGACCCGGAAGAATGTGGAGCCGACCCCTAGCGCGATCTCGCGGACCCGCCCGGTCAGGAAGTCCACTTCGGCCTGCGGGCCATCCAGCTCCATCACCAGCAGGGCGTCCACATCCAGAGGATACCCGGAATCCACGAAATCCTGCATGGCACCAATGGCCATTTTATCCATCATTTCCATGGCACCGGGAATAATGCCGGCGCTGATGATCTGGGCCACATAACGGCCACCGGATTCGATATCTGGGAACCCCACAAGCAACGACTTGGCCGTATCAGGCTGTTTGAGAATACGCACGGTGACCTCGGTGATAATGCCTAACAGGCCTTCCGAACTAGTTACCGCACCCAGCAAATCAAGCCCGCCAGCATCCATATGTTTGCCACCCAGACGGATAACTTCACCATCCATCAGGACCATTTCAAGGCCCAACAGATTGTTGGTGGTCAGGCCATATTTCAAACAATGCATACCACCGGCATTTTCCGCCACGTTGCCACCAATGGAACAGGCAATTTTAGACGATGGATCGGGCGCATAATAATAACCCCGATCTTCCACCATATCGGTGATAGCCCGATTGGTTACGCCGGGCTGGGCAACCACACTTCGGTTTTCGTAATCCACATCGATGATCTTGTTAAACTTTCCAAGTCCCACCGTAACCCCGTCCGCAAGGGGCAGGGCACCACCAGACAATCCGGTGCCCGCGCCGCGCGGCACAATATTGACGCCCATCTCATGACATTTTTTAAGGATTTGCGAGACCTGCGCCGTGGTTTGCGGCAGCACCACCACCAAGGGCAGTTGTTTATAAGCCATCAGGCCGTCACATTCGTAAACCCGCAATTCATTTTCGTCCACCACAACCCCTTCACCAGGCACTATGGCGCGCAAGGCTTCGATGATTTCAGGCCGCCGGGCTATGGTTTCGGTTTTCGGAGTGGGCATTTTCATTGTGTGGATTCCAGAGCGTCCTGATAGACTTTGCGTTCTTCCGACAGCTTTTGAGTATCTGACCATGCGCCCTTCACGGCGTCGCTCAGCAGACTGCTGTCTTCTTCGCTCGCCATAAACGAAATAGACCCCCACGCCACGGCCGTCACCAGCAACAACCCCATATAAAAATGGCGGACCCGAGAATCGGCCATGAAGGCCTTAAACCGGTCACGATTCTTGGTGTATGTTTCCATCACCCACACGATCATCACAAACGGTACGCGCAGGTAAGCCTTCAGTCCTGGTGGCAGTTGCATGTTTCTGCGGCTCTCATCATCATCGGTTTCATCTCAAAGTGACCGGCACTCTATCACAAGACCTACCCTTACGGTATCCCCCCGTTTCGGTATCCATATGATCAGCTCGTTATTAAAACAAACCACCGGAGAGACGACACGGACCTGAAATTCTGCAATTATCAATTTGCGTGTTGTTGGTGCTGCCCTGATTATTGAGTAAAGTACACTTTATTGATTAAATATTTACGCGGCTTGGAGCCTGCAAACAATGAAAATGGTAATATATTCCACAATACGGAACAAGATGATATTTTACAATGATTACAAACACTAACCAAATTATACTAAGAATAAATCATGGCGGTTTATACGAAAATTTGTCCGACAGACAAGGAGAATAACGGTGCTGACCTTTGAACGGTTGTCCTATGAAGACGCGAATATTATCCTGAACGGCGCAGAGGCCAAGGCGCAGGCATTCGATCTGGCTATTTGTATTGCCGTGGTAGACGAATCTGGCTTCCTGATTGCCTTCAGGCGCATGGATGGCGGCAAGCCTCTCTCAACCACCCTGGCCCAGGACAAGGCACACACCGCAGCCATATCACACCGTTCCACCGGGTTTTATAATGAACGGAATATTCCGGGAGAATTGTTATTCGGTATTCACACCTCGGCACAGGGTCGTTTTTCCACTGTCGGTGGGGGCGTGCCACTGGAAATTGATGGTATCATCGTCGGTGCCGTGGGAGTCTCAGGCGGCGCACCGGAGCAGGACATCGCCTGTGCTGAAGCTGGTATTCAGCTTTTTATGGAAAATTGGGATTGATTTAGGGCTGACGATAAGACGGGGGGTTCAGTCGTATATGGTCGGATGCATGATTTTCGGTGTCACGCCGCCCATAGCCGTTGTAATATCCCTGGCTGCTTCGGTTACCATTGAACCGAGCACAGGAAACCGTTCGTCGCTGATCCGTGCCATAGGGCCAGAAAGTGATATAGCGGCTATGGGATCGCCATATTCATCGAATATTGTTGATGCAACACACCGCAGGCCGACACAATGTTCTTCGTCATCCTGACCATAACCATTTTTTCGAACCGTTTCTATTTCCTCGTATAATGCCCTCTGGTCAATTACGGTATTATCAGTAGTACGTTCAAACTCGCGCATCTGAATAAATTTTTTGACCTTGTCTTTCGGCATTCCCGCCAACAATGCCTTGCCCACAGCAGAACTGTGGATGGGGACGCGGGAACCGGGTTTGGCCTGTACCCGCATGATCTGGCGACATTCCACCTGAGCCAGGTATATACATTCTCCGTGGTCTGCCACGGCCAGATTAGTTGTCTCGCCGCTTTTTTCCATCAGGCTGGCCATAAAAGGACGAGCCGTGGAAATGATATCGCGCGAACGAACGAAGGAGTTTCCGATCACAAACGCCTGAACACCAATGGTCCACAGGGATAGATCATTATCATAACGCACATAACGTTCATGTTGCATGGTGGTCAGCAACCGGTGGGTCGTTGACATGGGCAGCTTCGCGAACTGTGAAATACTGCTCATTGTCAGGCCACTATCACTATCAGCGATCAGATTCAAAATCGAAAGTGCCCGGCACAAAGATTGCACCTGGCCGTTGGTATCACCGGCTTTTTTGGGGCTACTTTTAGTTCTCGCCGTTCGTTTCACTTGCCTGGCCATACTCATACCTGCGGTTTCTGTTGAGATAGTCACAATACTCCTGCGCCAATATTTTACGGACTAATCCTTGCGGGCATCACGAACGCTTTCGTAAAAATCATACACGGCCAGCAATCCGATTATCGACACGATAATGATAAATGGCGCGGAATTGATGGACACAGCCAATCCGATAACAAAGCTGAGAAACACGGCTAAGGCGAACAGTCCGGTAATAATGTTAGTCATTGGTTTTGGTCCTCTTTTGGTCCCAGGTAGTTAGTATCAATACGGCCACAAAGAATAATCTCAGGCCTCGTCAGCCAAGCCTTCCATATACGTCGAAAACCAGCTTGCATTCCTGAACAATCGGGCATCATCGCCACGCGCAGCAACCATTTGCACCCCCATCGGCATACCTGACTTGCCCTGTAAAACCGGCAGCGTCATGGCCGGCATACCGGCGAAGGTCCACAGTGTAGCACAAGCCGGATTACCTGTGCTTTCCAGACCCAGCGGGGCCACGCCCGTTGCAGCAGGGGTGATGATAGCGTCGAATTCTTCAAACATATCGGTAAATGCCTTGGCGAACATGGCGATGCGGTCAACCGCCAGATTATAGTCGACCGCGTGTACCTTGCGCCCGCGTTCGATCATTTCGCACAATACCGGGCTGATCTGATCTGCACCCCGGCTATAGTCGTCTGACAGGTTTTTGGCCATATCGGCGTCCATGACCATGCGGTGCCAATTGAGGACTTCTTCATAAACGCTGCCCAGATCAACCTCTTCAACCCTGTCGCCCATGGCCTCGGTCAACTCGGCGAAAGCCCCATGGGTGTCATCATCACATTGCGACCACGCCGGGCCTTTGATATAGGCATAACGTGGCGGCATGGGAGGGGCTTCGGATGTTTTGGCCAGCAGGTCCGGTCGCGGTGCCAGTAAGGTATCAGCATCCTTGGCATCGAACCCGATAATAGCCTCGCCAACCATAGCGGCGTCTTCGATGGTGCGGGCAAACATCCCGATCTGGTCGAGATTGCGAGATGTACGCAATACACGGTGGCGCGAGACCAGCCCGTAGGTGGGTTTATACCCCACCACGCCGCAATAGGACGCCGGACGAATGACCGAACCGTTGGTCTGGGTGCCCAGAGCAAGCGGCACCATACCGGCGGCAACTGCGGCGGCAGAACCGCTGCTTGAACCACCCGGCGTGCGTGCCGGATCATGGGGATTGGTTGTTTTGCTCGTCGGCGACAATACGGCAAATTCCGTCGTCACGGTCTTGCCCATAATAATGGCACCAGCCTGACGCAACATGGCCACAACGGTGGCATCACTGGTGGTTTTACGGCCCGCGTGTAATGGCGTGCCGTACTGAGTGGGGTAGTCCAGTGTATCGAAAATGTCCTTGATGGCCACCGGTAGGCCGTGCAACGGGCCGATGGGCGCACCGGTACGGCGATGCTCATCGGTTTGCCTGGCCTGTTCCATGACATAATCAGGGTTCAGGGAAATCCACGCCTGAACCGTATCATCAATATCTTTGATACGGTTCAGGCAATCGCGGGCCAGGTCTTCCGCCGAAATTTCACCCACACGCATGGCGCGGGCAGCTTCGACGGCAGACAGGAGGTTCAAATCAGTCATCTCAGTCCATTTTCGAGTTTATCATTATTAACCAAACAGATACACAGGCAACCACAAGGCGATCCCCGGGAAGTTATACAGCAAGACCATAGAGAAAATCACGATCCCCAGATAGGGCATGATCCCTTTGAAGATATCCATCAATTCCACATCATCCGGTGCGACACCCTTCAGATAATATGCCGCCATGGCCATAGGTGGCGTCAGAAATGATGTCTGCAGGTTCAAGGCAACCAGGATACCGAAAAACAGCGGGTCAACATTGAAGGTATCCAGCATGGGCAGGAAGATCGGCACGAAGATAATGATAATCTCGGTCCATTCCAGCGGCCAGCCCAACAGGAAGATCGTGGCTTGTGCCAAAATCAGGAAACCCACGGTGCCAATATCGAGCGTCAGGAACCAGTCCTTGATAATATCGTGACCACCAAGATAGGAGAACACGGCAGCAAAAGTCCACGACCCGACAAATAACCAGCACACCATTGCCGATGTCTTGGCGGTCAGGAAAACCGCCTCTTTCAGACGTATCCAACTGAGCGAACGATAGATCGCGGCAAGCAGCAATCCACCCGCAGCCCCCACACCTGCGGCTTCCGCCGGTGTGGCCAGCCCCATCAATATTGCACCCAGCACCGAAGCAATCAGGGCCGCCAGTGGCAGGAATGAGGTTAACAGTTGATAGGCGACCTTGCCAATAGACACGTCCGTATCGACCGGCTTGGGCGCAAGGGTCGGGTTGAAATAGGCCCGTGACACCACATAGAGCATATAGAAACCGGCCAGCATCATGCCCGGGAACATGGCCCCCGCATAGAGACGCAAAGGTGAAATTTCAGCGATAGCTGCATACACAATCAGCATAATCGATGGCGGGATCAAGATACCAAGACAGCCACCGGCACAGATAACCCCAGCGGCGTAACTTTTCTCGTACCGTGCTTCCAGCATTGCCGGGAAAGCCAGCATACCCATCAGGGTAACCACGGCACCGACAATGCCCGTCGCCGTAGCAAATACAGTACACGTCAACAGCGCGGCAACAGCCATGGAACCCGGCAAATGACGGGCGGCCAGCTGAAAGCTGAAGAACAGTCTATTCATGATATTGGCACGCTCTACCACGTACCCCATAAATAGGAATAGCGGGACGGCCACCAACACGTCATTAGACATCACTGAAAATGTATTTTGAACAAACAGGTCGAATATTCGATTATCGAACAGGGTCTTCATGCGCATGGGATCGAAATAGGCGTAGTAGCCAAACCCGAGGCCCATGGCGACCAGCGTAAATGCAATAGGAAAGCCCAACAACACCACAATGATAAACAAACCAAGCATAAAGAGTGCAATTTGCGGATCAGTCATCAGGATTTCTCACTCTTAATTTGTTGCAGGTCTTCTGCTTCATGAATCATCATGGTTTCGGTTTCCTGAACGTCCTGTAAACGGCTCGGCCATTCACCAGTGCGTATACACTGAACACAACGCATGCTTTCGGCAAAGCCCTGTAACAACAATAGGCCACCGGCAATGGGGATAAGGGTTTTAAAGAAATAAATCTGGATACGCGAAGGGCTGGACCAGCTCACTTCCTTGTAAAACCATGAATCGGCAGCAAACCAATAGCCGTAATAAATCAGGGCCATACATCCTGGTAGCAGAAATATAATGTACAGGAATAAATCGATACCACCCTGAACCCGCTTGGGCATCAGACGGTAGATTACATCGCCCCGCACATGGGCGTCCTGCGACAACGCGTAGGCACCCGACATCATGAATAGTGCACCGTACATTTGCACACTCATGTCGAAGGCCCACACAGTGGGTGCGTCTAGTGCGTAACGCACAAACACTTCATAACAAGTGGATATAGTCAGAATAACAATACACCAGGCAAAGGTTCTGCCTGTCCACGCGCTGAGACTATTAATAAAAATCAGGATACGGGTCATGCCCACGACCTCAATATTTAGGGGTAAAATCATAGAAAATACTGTTGGGGCGACGCTTGGCAGCGTCGCCCCGATATGTATGGGCCTGGAAACAGCCCAGGTAAATCCTAGAGCTTGCCGTAATAATGCTCGTAAGCCAGCTTATAGTTAGGAGAGTTCAGCAGGTTGTATGCACCATGACGTTTGGCCCATGCTTTCTGTGAATCGATAACCTTGGCAAAGAATGAATCTTCGGCACTGATGCGCTTGACGACCACATCCCAGGCGTTCAGCTGTTCAGCCATAACTGAGTCAGGGGTCCGGTGAACATTGACACCGTGCTCTTCTTTCAGGACGACCAGATCAGCAGAATAACGCTCCATGGCCTTCCAGGCCATATCAGCAGAAGCGGCTTCGGAAGCATGTTCCAAAATAGCCTGTTGCTCACCAGAAAGGTTATCATACAGGGTTTTGTTGAAGATAATTTCAAAACATTCCTGTGACTGGTGAAAACTGCCCAGATGATAATGTTTGGAAACGTCCTGCATTCCGAAATCTTTATCAGAAGAAGGGTTGTTGAACTCGGCAGCATCGATCAGGCCACTTTTCATGGCGGGCTGAATTTCGCCACCGGGCAACTGAACAACGGACATGCCCATTTCCTGCAACACATCAGCAGCCAGACCAACGGTACGATACTTAAGACCCTTCATCTGTGAGGAATCCTTGATCTGTTCCTTGAACCAACCCAGAGGCTGGGCAGGCATGGGGCCAGAAAAGAAACCAACCAGATCCAGTCTCAGACGATCATGCATAAGCTCATTATAAAGCGCACGACCACCGCCATACTGTACCCAACCCATCAACTCGTTAGCCGTCCAGCCGAAGCAGGGACCAGTACCGAACAATGAAGCAACCGGGCTTTTTGAATACCAGTATGCGGTCACAAGATGCGCACCATCAAGCACACCTTTGTGCACGGCGGTTTGCATTTCAGCGGTTTTGACAACGGCACCAACACCCAGAAGATCG
Organism: Alphaproteobacteria bacterium; assembly: GCA_024279135.1. GTDB lineage: Bacteria > Pseudomonadota > Alphaproteobacteria > Rhodospirillales > Casp-alpha2 > JABJOR01. The sequence continues at coordinate 20,768 of JAJRRU010000020.1, read as the reverse complement.
ATCTTCATGGTGCCACCGGCCATCTTGTTTACACGATTGACATAGTCCTGGGCGAATTCCAGGAAAATACCACCGCCCCAAGCAGCCTGGACCTTAAGAACGGTCGCAGCCTTGGCAACGTGTGGTGCGGAAAGTGCCGCAACAGCAGCACCAGTAGCAACAACGCCACTCTTTTTAAAGAACTTGCGACGGGTTAACGCTTTGTCTTGTTTCGTTTCAATAGATTTTGTCATTACTTGTTTGTCTCCCAAATAAGTATTGTAATTGCAGCGTTTACCAATTGCCTTCTCAACCACATTCATAAAATTATACAAGTTCGGAAATTAAATAATTCTGGTTGATTTTATCACAAATGAAGAAACAGCAAACCCCACCCAGTATACGACCTTTCTCCCATTAACTGTCCAATTTTCTGGACTTATTCATTAGACCGGGAAAGAGGGTCGCAATTAGCTTTGCCCATCAGGGCGAACTCGATTATAAGACATTACGGCCATGTTGGCGGACCGTCAATGGTAAATGGGTTGCAATTCCATAATATGGGAATATTCCAATTTACCGTTTAATAACATAACAGTGTAACGTTATTTTTTATCATCCTTTATGCTACCCTGTCTCCCGGTTCTTGCCCAGAGAAAATAGCATCCAGGTTATCAAGGGCGCGAAACCCCATCCCATCACGGGTCTCACCGGTTGCACTGCCGAGATGTGGCAGTAGGAAGACGTTATCAAGATCGCGGTACCGGGGATTAATGTTTTGCGGCTCTCCGTTGAACACATCCAACCCGGCGGCAAACAAGGCACCGGACACCAATGCCTCGATCAGAGCCTCGTCATCAATCACGCCGCCACGCGCGGTATTGACCACGATGGCATTTTTTGGCAACAACGCCAGTCGTTCCCGATTAATCAGGCCCATGGTTTCAGCCGTTGCGGGACAGTGAACCGATAGTACATCACAGTGTGGCAACAGATCTTCCACCGTTTCATGATAAAGAGCACCACATTCCAGATCTTGGTCCAGCCGGGTGCGGTTATAATAGTGCACCTCCATATCGAAGGCGCGAGCCCGCCTGGCCGTCACCCGTCCCACACGTCCCATGCCGATGACACCGAAGCGTTTGCCCGATATCTGCTGGCCAACCATGAAAGTCGGGCTCCAGTCCTTCCATTTTTGAGCCCTGACCATGCGTTCGCCTTCGCTGGCCCGTCGAGCAGCGCCCAGCATCAGTAATATGGCAATCTCAGCCGTTGCATCGCTCAGCACATCAGGCGTGTTCGTCACAATCAATCCCTTGTTTATTGCCGCTTGTGTATCGACGTGGTCATAACCAACCGAGAAATTACACAAAGCCCGCACCCTGTCAGGCAGCCGGGCGATAACGTCAGCAGAAAATTTTTCCGTGTGACACGGCAGGATGGCATCGACCCCATCGGCCAGTTCTATAAGCTCATCAGCCGAATACAACCGGTCATCGGGGTTGAAAATAGGCTGATAATCACGCGCCAGACGGGCTTCGACCAGATCAGGCAGTTTTCGGGTCACCAAAATCACAGGCTTGTCGCTCATGGGTACTTTCCTTCAACGGATCAAAAACAAAATACGGGTCTAAACCTAGAAATATCACCTTTACCTGAAACATGACATGCGGAAATTCCAGAATTGTTCCACATTATGGAAACCCCCCATAACGAACAATGGAACATAGGCCCCAAAACAGTTTCAAGGCTCTGTTTCAGTTTAAATAAAATAAAAATCACCATTGATGATGGCTGTTGAGACTTAACCAACGTCAAGGCAATCTTGGGTTCGCCACGATAGTAAGGTATATGCCCGCACTCTACGTGGGGGTTTGTCTGTACGAGACAGGGCATTATGCATAGTGAACCATTCGGTTCAGCGCAATTAAACGGGAGGATTTTTTATGTCTGAAACACCACCAGAAGGACAGGACTCTTCACCAGAGACTGAGGAAGAAGAGCAAATTCCGGCGATGCAGAGTCTGCTCGATAATACTTTTTTACTACTTTTTATCGGTGTCGCCATACCAACCGTAATTTATACGATTTGGGGCGTAATGGAAATTGTCAACATTCCAGTGGCACATTAAAAATTTAGGGGAACAATATAATGTCATTAACACCTCCTGAGAATCGGTTGTGGTGGAAAGAGCCACTGCACGGTATTGAAATAACCTGGATTACGATCGCATTTCTGTGGGGATTGCTGATGTTCGGTGTCATGGTCTATTGGCACATGACTGGTGAACAGAATTTGTCCAACGAGGCCTATCGGATCAATCCGGATGTTTACGCCGAGAAAGTCGAGGCTGCGGCCGAAAAATATACCGTTCGTGTAGACGAGCAAAGCGGTATGCCAGTGGTTCGCCCACCAGCGGGCACTGACGTTTATATGCTCGCTCGTCTATGGGAATGGTGGCCAATTCTTGAGCTTGAAAAAGGCAAAGAATACAGGCTCCATTTATCATCACTGGACTGGATGCACGGCTTTTCCCTGCAACCAACAAACATCAATCTGCAAATTCACCCAAACTATGAAATGGTTCTGACCATTAAACCGACCGAAACGGGTGAATTCGGGATTATCTGTAATGAATTTTGCGGCATCGGACATCATGAGATGCTGGGCAAAATGATTATTGTCGAATAGGCAGGAGAAACCAAAATGACAACTTCTACATTTCGTACCTGCCCTGATACCGGTTTTAAGGTATACAGTTCGGCAGAAAACCTTATCAAGGCAAACGCCGTTGCCGGCGTGGTATTCCTTGCCGTAGGCGGGTTGTTCGGCCTGTTGGTCGCACTAACGCGCTGGCAGGCGGTTCACTTGCTGCCTGCGGACATGTTCTATCTCGCCCTGACCGCCCATGGCGCCGATATCCTGATTTTCTGGATCATCTTTTTTGAGATTGCCATCCTGTACTTCGCTTCAGCGATCTTGCTGAACTGTCGTTTGGCCACACCAAGGGTTGCCTGGCTGGGCTTCGCCCTGATGCTTATCGGCTCCGTTATGGCCAATGTGGCGGTGTTACAGGGTGAATCGAGTGTTATGTTCACCTCTTACGTACCCATGCAGGCAGACCATAAATTCTATCTCGGTCTAATCCTGTTCGCGGTTGGCGCTCTGGTCGCTGTGGGGGTATTTTTCGGAACCCTGGTGATCGCCAAGAAAGAAAAGACATACGAAGGCTCCGTGCCACTGGTCACCTTTGGTGCCATAACGGCCGCCATCATCGCCGTTTACACCATTTTGTCAGGCGCTGTTATCCTGGTTCCCACCTGGTTGTGGTCGCTCGGTTTGATCGGTGAAATTGATACTCTGACATACCGTGTCGTATGGTGGGGCTTCGGTCATTCATCGCAACAAATCAACATGGCCGCCATGGTTGCTTCGTGGTATGCCATCGCAGCCATTACCGTGGGTGCCAAACCCATATCGGAAAAAGTCAGTCGTATGGCCTTCCTGCTGTACATACTGTTCCTGTTGCTGGCATCGGCTCACCATCTTTTGACCGACCCAGGCCTCAGTTCGGAATGGAAAGTGGTCAATACATCCTATGCCCTGTTCCTGGCCGTTCTCGGTTCCTTGATCCACGGCATGAGTGTTCCTGGCGCTATTGAGGTCGCTCAACGCAAGAACGGCTTCACCCAGGGTGTCTTCGGATGGCTACGAAAAGCGCCATGGGGCAACCCGGCCTTCGCGGGCATGTTCCTCAGCATCGTGTTGTTCGGTTTTCTCGGCGGTATTACCGGCGTTATCATGGGCACGGAACAACTTAACCTGATCATGCACAACACGCTGTACGTACCGGGTCACTTCCATGGCACGGTTGCCGCGGGTACAACACTCGCTTTTATGGCGTTGGCATACATTGTTGTTCCGTTGCTCTTCCGTCGTGAACTGATCTTCAAGCGACTGGCCCAGTGGCAACCATACCTGTTTGGTCTTGGTATCACCGGATTGTCGATCTTCATGATGGCTGCCGGAACGCTTGGTGTATCACGTCGTCATTGGGATATGGCTTTCAGCGATGCCTCATTGACGTTTGATTATCCGCCAGCGGCATTTTTGATCATGGCTATGAATGGTATTTCAGGTATCATCGCCTCAATTGGTGGTATTGCATTCATTATCGTCATCGTTGGTACCATCTTGTTCGGTAAGAAACGTGACGAAGAAGCCGTCAAATCAAATCCTATCGTTTACCAAGGCGGGTCTACTGCAGTTTCCTCCCATGGCAGTGCAGAATCTCTGCATATCCCGGGAACCGCTATACTGGTATCAGTTTTCTTCGGTGCTTTCGTGCTCTACTACTTCATTAACTGGAAGTACCTGTCAGAAATCTGGCCATTGAGCTAGTTAGAATTAATAAAACCTAGCTTGACTTTCGAGGACACCTGAATAACCTCCCTCAAAAAAATTATTCAGGTGTCCTCTTTTTTTTTAAAAAAAAATAAGCAATGAAACTCAGACAAACAAAAACATTAAAATACAACGCTAAGCCCTTGGTTCTATGGGTCGCATTGGTTATGTGCGTAATGGCATCTTCCACTACATATGCCCACGTGCCGACCAAGGAGAACTTTGACGAGCGCCGGGCAGTAGCCATCAGCGAAGCCTCAATCGGCCGTGATATTGGACGCTACACATTTGTTGATTCCGATAACAAGGTTGTCCAGCTGGATAAATTTCTCGGCAAGCCCCTGATCATCAGCTTGATTTATACAAGCTGCAAGGATGTCTGTCCCATGGTATCGGACTCCATTGCCGATGCGGTAGACACGGCACAGGAAGTATTCGGCAAGGATGCCTTCAATGTCATTACCATTGGATTTGATGATCGCAATGATACGCCTTCGCGCATGAGCGACTTTAAATCCAGTCATGGCATATCCGATGACAACTGGACATTTTTATCTGCAGATCACAATACAATTGAACGTTTTGCAAAAAACGCCGGGTTTATCTATTACAAATCACCCAAAGGGTTTGATCATATGACCCGAACTACTGTGGTGGATTCTCAAGGGGTGATTTTCCGGCACGTCTATGGCGAGAGCTTTGATCCGCCCCTTTTGATGGAACCGCTCAAAGATTTAATCTTCGGGCGTAAGAGCAACGCAACAAGCATCGATGGTATCATTAACCAAATCCGCCTGTTTTGTACTATTTACGATGCTAATTCTGGTCGCTACCTGTTTGATATGTCAATATTCATCGCAGGCTCAGCGGCTTTGTTATCAACTTTTGCCACGGGTTATCTTCTTGTCAGTTCACTGATTGCCAGAAGGCGGCGAATCATGAAGAACAAACGATCTCAGGAAAGAACCGCCTGACTGTCTTCCTACCAACTATGAAAGAATAATTGTGGAAAGCTTAAGAGCCCCGCTACGTTACAGTTTGATGTGGATCGAGGGATGGATAGACCATATCTTCGGTCAGAAATGGAATCCGACCTATTGCCTCGGCGCATTGGGATATTATTACTTCTGGATCGTTTCGATCAGTGGCATCTATGTATATATATTTTTCGAAACAGGCATTCCCGACGCTTTCATGTCTATTGAATACCTGACAAATGAGCAATGGTGGCTGGGTGGTATTATGCGATCTTTGCATCGCTACGCCTCGGATGCCATGGTTGCCATGATGGTCCTGCATATAATCAGGGAATTTGCTTTCGACCGGTATCGCGGCGGACGGTGGTTTTCCTGGTTTACCGGTGTTCCCATGCTCTGGATGGTGATGATTGCCGGTATCACGGGATATTGGCTGGTGTGGGATGAACTGGCTCAATACGTTGCCATTACCACCACGGAATTACTGGACTGGTTCCCGATATTTGGCGAGCCCATCGCCCGAAATTTCCTGGCACCCAGTCATCTGGATAGCCGCTTTTTCACCATGATGATCTTTGCCCATATTTTTGTGCCGTTATTTTTATTGTTCATCATGTGGATACACCTGCAACGGGTTGCCCATTCCACAATCAATCCGCCACGCGGCCTCGCTATTGGCACGTTCCTGATGTTGCTGGTGCTCAGCATTATCAAGCCCGCAACCAGCCAGAGCATTGCCGATCTGTCCACGATACCTTCACCGGTGGGAATCGACTGGTTTTACCTGTGGATATATCCGCTGATTGATATAGTTGGTCCGGCCTGGATCTGGATCGGGTTGCTGGGTGGTACCGCGTTGTTACTCATTGTTCCCTGGCTGCCGCCAGCTAAGAAAGTACCCGCCGCAGTGGTCAATCTGGACAACTGTAACGGTTGCACCCGTTGTGTTGTCGATTGCCCGTTCAGCGCTATAACCATGCAAAAACGGACAGACGGTATGGCCTTTGATCAGGAAGCCATCGTCAATCCGGATATCTGTGTGGCGTGCGGAATTTGTGTCGGTGCCTGTCCAACGGCATCACCGTTCCGTCGTGCCGGAGAATTTATACCGGGTATAGACCTGCCTGGTCTGAGCGCATCGACCTTGCGCGACAAGGTTGAACGGGCCGCATCCAAGCTGGAAGGCCGCCCAGACCGTATCATGGTATTTGGCTGCGACAAGGCTCTCAGAGTCGACAAGTTCCGGGGCAAGGGCATTGCCACGGTCAGTATGCCTTGTGCGGGCATGTTACCCCCGTCATTTATCGATTTTGTACTCAGCCGAAAACTGGCAGATGGCGTCGTGGTGACCGGGTGTCGGCGCGGCGAATGCCATTACAGGCTTGGACAAATCTGGCTGGAGGAACGCCTCGATGGCGTTCGTGACCCACGCCTGAGAAAACGCGTTCCACGCGAGCGTGTCAATCGTATCTGGGCCTCGGCGACCGATGGTCGGATGTTTGCCCGGAACATGGCATCATTTCAAGGCACCCTGAGCGACTTGAAGCCCATTGATCATAAAATAAAAAAGATCAAAGACGGTACAGAACAATGAAGAAATTCATCCAGTATACTGCCCAGGCTTTGGTCTATGCAGGGTTCGCCTGGTTCATCGGATATTTTTCCAATATTCCGCAGTACACCCGTATTCCCGAAGACCTGGCACTCGTAAAATTCAGCTTTGCCCATGGCGCCAAGCCAAAGGGTGAATGTCACACATTGACACGCGAGGAATTGCTCGCACTGGCCCCTAATATGCGCAAACCACGAAGTTGCCCGCGCGAACGCCTTCCGGTCAAAGTAGAACTCAAGATGGATGGCGAGACCCTGCTTAAGGAAACCCTGATACCAACCGGACTGCACGGTGATGGCCCCTCGGTAATCTACAAGCGCCTTGTCATTCAGCCGGGCGAACATCAGTTCCATATAACCCTGAACGACACAGATCGGGAAGAGGGTTATGATTATATCTCGCAAAAAACCCTGACCATTGCACCTGGTCAGAGTCTGGCAATAGACTTTAAAGGATCAGGCATCGAGTTTGTTTATGAATAACAGGCCAACAAGACCACAAAGGCTCCGAATATGACCACTGACACACACATCGTATGGCGCGAAATATTCTCAACGGGCATTGCCTCGGTCGATTATGAGCACCAGGAATTGATCAAGCAGATCAACCATGTGGCGACTCAAATGTCGCTTCCGGCTGACCCGGAACACATTATAGAATCCCTGGGCGACGTTTTTGCCCAGGTTTCAGCACATTTTGCCCTTGAAGAATCCATCATGCGCCGGATGAAATACGAGGATTACCACGACCACAAGGAAGACCACGAAATCTTACTGGATGAGATTCGCGACATCATGGATGCCTACGAGGCCAAACAGTACGATGAAGACATCGGTAAATTTATTAACATGCTAAATAACTGGTTTCTCAACCATTTTAGTACAAAAGATGCAAAACTCCACGGCTTGCTCGACTCCAAAGATGATTAGAATATCAATCATCGGTAATCCGTCCTGGTTTATCAGATAAATAGCAATTTTAATTGACAAGAACAGGGCCTGGCGTCCGGGTATTGGAAGGTAATTTCAACCCCATTGCCTTCCCGCTTGGCAAACTCTACAAAAACATTCAATTAAGCAATATATAACAACATGTTATAGTGCAATTGACCGGCTGTTTGTCATGCCCCGTCAAATACTGCCTGCAACAGGCGCAGACTCCAAATAAATATAAATATTTCCGAGAGTTAACTAAGGTCAATTACGCATTCTGTGCCAATGAATAAGATATCGCCGTATTGTCAAATAAATAATAATTTATCTGGAGGATCTATAATATGATGAAGCTAAGCTTGATGGCGTCAGCTTTGGCACTTGTCGGCACGGTTTTTGTTAGTACGCCTGCTACCGTACAAGCAGCAGAGCCAACCCTGTCAGAAGCGGATTTTGAAGAAGCAAAGGTGCTATATTTCCAGCGTTGTGCCGGTTGTCATGGTGCACTTCGAAAAGGTGCAACGGGCAAAAGCCTGTTGCCAAAAGAGACACAGAAACTGGGCCAGAAGCGCCTGGAGAAGATCATTACGCTCGGTACTGAGGGTGGCATGAACAACTTTGATGATCTGTTCAGTAAAGAGCAAATCACAAAAATTTCCACATACATCCAGATGGACGTTCCTGAGCCGGCTGAAATGAGCCTGGCAGATATGAAAGAACGCTGGACGGTATATATCGAACCAAAAGATTACCCGAAAAAGCAGATGCATTCGCGCAACATCGATAACTTCTTCATGGTTATCCTGCGTGATGCCGGTAAAATTGCTGTCATTGACGGTGATACCAAGGAAATTATTACAAAGCTGAATACCGGTTATGCCATTCATGTGATGAAGGAGTCATCCGATGGTCGTTTCTGGTACACCCAGGGTCGTGATGGCCTGATGTCCAAAATCGATTTGTTTATGGACCCACCAAAAGTTGTGGCAACGACACAGATTGCCTCTGATGCCCGTGACGTTGCGGTTTCACACTATGGTAAATGGAAAGATAAATACATCATCGGTGGTGGATACTGGCCGCCGCATTTTGTTATTCTTGATGCGGAAACCATGGAACCGTTGAAAGTGGTTTCTACTCGTGGTGTCAATGTTGATGGTGTTTATGTCAACGAAGCCCGTGTCGCCGCCGTTTACAACACGCCAAATGCTCCAACATGGATGGTTGCCGTGAAGGAACTGGGTCAGATGTGGCAGGTCGATTATTCCGATCTGGATAACCTGCGCATTGAACAGATTAACACCCACAAGTTCCTGCATGACGGCTTCTTTGATCCGAGCAAGCGTTACTTCCAGATTGCTGCAAACGCATCCAATCGCATGGAATTCGTCGATACGGAAACGCGTAAGGCTGTTGGGTCGCTTGAAACCGGCAAGAAACCTCATCCGGGTGCTGGTGCCAACTGGGTTGATCCTAAATGCGGTCCTGTTGCTGGAACCACCCATCTGGGCGAAGGCAAAGTGACCGTATGGGGCAACGATCCCGATGGTCATCCTGATCAGGCCTGGAAGACTTGTTATTCCGTGGAATCTGATGGACCGGGTCTGTTTATCCGGACCCACCCCAACTCTGACTACGTGATCTTCGATCAGACAAAACATCCTGACCCCGAAGTTCAGCAGTCTATTCAGGTTCTGTCCAAGGAAACAGGCAAAATCGTCAAAACCATCCGTGTAACCGAGATAGAAACTGCCTTGGCAGTGCACACCGAATTCAATGCAGACGGCTCTGAATTCTGGGTCTCTGTCTGGGTTCGTGGCGGCAAGGTTAACTGGATGAAAGGTGAAATTGTCGTATATGATGCAAAGACTCTTGAAGAAATCACACGCATCAAGGGCCTTGAAACCCCGACTGGAAAATTCAATGTCCACAATCGGGTAAACCACAACACCTGATCGCAATATCAGGTTATGTCTGGAAAGCGGAAGAGTTTTACTCTTCCGTTTTTCGACCACCGACACATATAAACTCTCGTTTATTATTTTATTATATTGTCATTTTATTTAAACGGTTTTTATAAATATCAATATAGGGACATTGCCAAAAATCTGGCATTTATATAGGGAGATTCTGGATGATTAACCGGTTCCTCAAGTGGTTTTGGAAACCTTCGGCCTATGCATGGGGTGGAATTTTTGTTGTTGGTGGCGTTGCCGGTATTCTGTTCTGGGGTGGCTTTCATACTGCTATGGAAGAAACCAATACCCTGGACTTTTGTATTTCCTGTCATGAAATGGAAGAGAACGTCTATCAGGAATATAAAGAAACAATCCATTTTACAAACCGAACCGGTGTGCGTGCAACTTGCTCGGATTGCCACGTTCCCGATCCCTGGTTTCACAAGGTCGTTCGTAAAGTTCAGGCCACGAATGAATTGATATCAAAGGCACTTGGGAGCATCGATACCCCTGAAAAATTTGAAAACAGACGCCTGACCTTGGCCAAAAATGTCTGGAAAGCGATGAAGGAAACGGATTCCCGCGAATGCAGGAACTGTCACTCATGGGATGCCATGTCCAGCGACCTGCAAAAACTGCGTGCCCGCAAGAAGCACCAGGAAGCCCGTGAAGAAAACATGACCTGCATCGACTGTCACAAAGGCATCGCCCATCGCCCGGTCCATGAACTGCTCGATCCGGAGGTAGATGATTTCTACGATGGCAAGGCCGACCCCCGACGCCTGATTTCAAAAGTCGAAGAGGCAAAACTCAAAGCTGAAGCCGCAAAAGCGGCTGAAGAAGCGGCAAAGGCGGCAAAAGCAGCCGAGGAAGCAGCGGCAAAAGCAGCCGAAGTGGCTGCAACGGCAACCGAGACAGCCGCAGCCACCTCATCTGGCAGTGGTGCCAATTGGGATGGCGTCGCCGAGCAAAACATTACCCTGTTCTATCCGGGACAAACTTCATGGGAGTGGTTATTTAAAGGCAGTGAGCATGGCGGTGCGCGTGCCCTGAAAAAACTCAATGATCGTTGCATAGAATGCCATCTTAACGAAGAGGCTGAAATGGGAGCCAAGATCGTCGGTGGTGACAAGGCCGAGGAAACACCCATCCCCGGCAAGCGGGCCAGTATCGCCGTGACCATGAAAGCCAGTCATGACGGTGAAAACCTGCACCTGCGCTTCCAGTGGCCCGATACAGGTCATACAGCGGCTCCCTTCGTCGAAGGCGGCAAAATGGACCCGGACAACCAGATCAAACTGGCGTTCATGCTCGATGACGGAAAAGTCGAAGAAGCCGGGTATGCCGGTTGCTGGGCAACCTGTCACCACGATTCGCGCTATATGCCCGATCAGCCTGACGCAGCGGCCATTGCCGGTTCCGGCGACGCTGCACAGATACTCCATGCCTCTAACGGGGTAACAAAATATCTGACCAGCAGTCGATCAGAGATCAACATCAAGGGCCGTAATGACTCACGGCGCGGCGGTTGGGATAAACTGCTTGATGCCGGTGAAATAGACAGCAAACGGACAGACGGGGCCTATATGGATCTGGTTCGCTACAAAAGCGGCGACAATAAGATCGAAAGTGGTTCTATCCTTGACCAGCGGTTGCTCGAAGAAACCGACAAGTTGACAGCAAACGGAACCCTGGCAGATGGTGTCTGGACGGTGGAGATCACCCGTCCGTTGAAGGCAACACAACCTGGCGGCGTAGATCTGGAACCCGGAAAGCTGTATACTATCGGTATCGCCATACACGATGATTACACCTCAGCCCGTTTTCATCATGTATCACTGGAGTACAAATTAGGTCTGGATAATCCAGAAGCCGAAATTAATGCAATCAAGAAATAAGGCAGTATTTTCCGTGCTAACAGCCGTTGCCATTCTGGCAATGGCTGTTACTGTGTTTGCAGCCAGCCCGGAAATCGAGATCACGCCAGATCGCATCAAAGCATGTAAAAAGGCCGATATCCGATATCAGGAATTATACCCCGACGCCATTGACGACGGCGCTCATATTGTCCTGCTTCATAAATACAACTTCTGCCCGGCGAACCTGACCATCAAAACCGGTGAAACAGTTCGCTGGATCATTGTGGACAAACGCACAAGTCACAGCGTGTGGTTAAAACAGGCCGGTGTTGACGAATCCGAACGGTTTTTTCCCGATGAACAGTGGGAATACACTTTCACAACCCCGGGGGATTACCCGTATTTGTGTGGGCCGCACTGGGAAAGCGATGATATGCTTGGGTATGTAAAAGTTGTTGAATAATAACGACTACTGGAAACAACTTATCCTAAGTCAAGGTTATTGAACCGGCTTTATTATAATATTTCCCTTCAATAAGGGGAATAAAACATGTTTGACCATAATCTAAACAACGGCACTAAACATAACCCACCGAAAGTCTATCTGGTCGGTGCCGGTCCGGGCAATCCGGATTACCTGACCATCAAAGCAATGCGGCTTATTAATGAGGCCGATGTTATTGTTTATGACCGACTGGTTTCGCCCGAAATCCTGAACCTGATTCCCGAAGGAACGGCCAGAATAAATGTCGGCAAACAATCGGGCTGTCACCATGTTCCCCAAAATGAGATCAATGCACTGTTGTTATCTCTGGTACAGGAAAATCGCTGCGTGGTCCGTCTCAAGGGGGGCGATCCATTCCTGTTCGGACGGGGCGGGGAGGAGGCCATACACCTGCGCGAAAATTGTGTTGATTACGAAGTCGTGCCCGGTGTTACCTCTGCCAGTGGTTGTGCGTCATCGATCGGATTACCATTGACCCACCGGGGCATTGCCAGCAGCGTTCGCTACGTCACTGGTCACTTTCGCGATGGCGAGGAACTGACCCTGGACTGGAAAGGCCTGGCTGATCCCAATACCACCCTGGTGATTTATATGGGAATCACCAATATTCCACAAATTTCAATCCGACTGATTACCAACGGCCTGTCACCAAAAACCGGTGTGGCAGCGATCTGTAACGGAACCCGGAAGGATCAGAAACTGGTCATCTCCACACTGGGTGAAATCGCAAAAGATACCGTTGATGCCCACATGGATGGGCCAATTTTGTTTATTATCGGGAATGTTATTAGCCTGTTAGATATTATGGGAATACCGCAACAACAAGACACCGGGTCATTCAGTTCTGAAATGGACGTTAATGTTGCATAAACCTCGCGTTATTGTGTTGCTGGCGGGCATTTTTACTGTATTTGTGTTGCTGAATTTCATGCCCATGACAAAAGCTCAAACGAGCGAAAACATACGCAAGGCAGAGCTTGAAAACATGCTCATACAAGATTGTGGCTCTTGTCATGGTCTAACCATGAAGGGCGGACTGGGGCCTGCATTACGACCGGAAAACATTGTTGATCGCGACATTGACTATCTGGTAAATATTATCCTGGAAGGGGTCCCTGAAACACCCATGCCACCGTGGAAATACCTGCTCGACAGGGATGAAGCCCTGTGGATGGTCCAGAAACTGAAACAAGGGCTTGCGCCATGATTGCACGACGACAAAACAAATCTATCCTGGCAACATGCCGTATGGTTCTGTTCGCCCTGTTTATCACCACAATAACACCGGGCCTGTCCTTTGCCGCAGGTGAGCTGCGCGGTACCGGCGATCTCGGCGTTATCATCGAACGAGCCACCGGCAGCCTGCAAATAATTGAGACCACAACACAAACCAGCCTGGCAACGGTCCAAGGACTGGGCGATTTGTCCCATGCCTCGGCAGTATTTTCACGCGATGGACGGTTTGCCTATATCTTCGGGCGTGATGGCGGGCTGACAAAAGTCGACCTGCTGAGCCAGAAAATTGCCAAGCGGGTCATCCAGGCCGGCAATTCAATCGGTGGTGCCATATCCCAGGATGGCTCGCTGGTTGCGGTTTCAAACTATGATCCCGGCGGCGTGCGCATCTTTGACAGCGCCAGCCTTGAACTGGTTGCCGATATTCCGGCTGTGGGTGCAGACGGAGAAGTCTCTAAAACCGTTGGATTGGTGGACGCGCCGGGGCAAAAATTTGTCTTTGGCCTCTATGACAGTGGTGAAATTTGGGTTGTCGATATGTCCGATACAAGTAATCCGGCAATCACCAAATTCAGCGAAATCGGTAAACAGCCCTATGATGGGCTGATCACCCCCGACGGGCGGTTTTATATCGCCGGTTTGTTCGGCGAAGACGGCCTGGCGAAACTCGATCTGTGGAACATGGACAAAGGTGTCCAGCGTATCCTGGACAACTATGGCAAAGGTGAACAAAAACTGCCTGTCTACAAGATGCCCCACATGGAAGGCTGGGCCAAGGCCGGGGATATGCTGTTTTTACCCGCCGTCGGTCGACATGAAGTGCTGGTCGTTGATGCCCGGTCCTGGCAGGAAGTCGGCAGAATAGCCGTACACGGACAACCGATTTTTGTCATCGCACGACCGGATGGCAGACAGGTCTGGGTCAATTTTGCGCTACCGCTCAATAACACCATCCAGGTAATTGATGTTCCCACGCAAGAGATCATCCATTCCTTCGTTCCGGGCAAGGCGGCCTTGCATATGGAATTCACACCACGCGGCGAACATCTCTGGCTGTCGGTCCGCGATAGCGGAAAAGTTCATGTCTATGACACCACAAGCTTTGAAAAACTGGTCGAATTACCAGCCGAGAAACCAAGTGGTATATTCTTCACGTCCCGAGCCAATCGTACGGGGTTGTGAGCATGAACCCATTCAGCGGCCACGAAATCAAATTGCTGAACGATTGGCAACGGGACTTCCCGCTGACCAGCCGTCCCTATGAAATAATCGCCAGTAATGCCGAACTGACACACCAATCCACCATTTCAAGCTATCAACGCCTTGCTGATAAAGGCGTTGTCAGCCGCATTGGGGCGGTTGTTAACAACGGGGTGTTGGGTTCCAGCACCCTGGCCTGCATGAGTGTTGCAAAACCTGATCTGGAAGACATCGCCGGTAAAGTATCGGCACACAGGGGGGTAAATCATAATTATGAACGCACCCACCATTATAACCTGTGGTTCGTCATCACCGCACCCGACCAAGGCGGCGTCAATAAAACAATTACAGACATCGAGGCACAGACCGGTCTGTCGGTGATGAGCCTGCCCATGCTTGAAGCCTATCACATCGATCTTGGCTTTAACCTCAATGGCAACACGTTGCCCCGACCCACCCGACCGGCACAAAAAAAAACACCCATCGTACTGACAGAAACCGTCACGTGCCCGGTTGACCGGGAACTTCTCTGGGTACTGGAAGACGGTTTGGGCTATTGTGATCAACCCTATGATGACATTGCCAGGGCCCTTGACCTGTCCGTAGATGATGTTCTCAATCGCATAGACCGCTTGCAGCAGTGTGGGGCGATCAGACGATTTGGTGTGGTGGTCCGCCATCATGAACTGGGCTACAAGGCCAATGCCATGGTGGTCTGGAATATCCCCGATGGTGATATTTTTGACGCCGTACCGGTTATGACCGCAGCGCCTTACGTAACCTTGTGTTACCGACGCCCGCGTCGTCTGCCGGGCTGGAAATATAATATTTTTTCCATGATCCACGGGCTTGACCACGATCAGGTCATGGCGCAGATCGACGAGCTTGCCCGCCAACCCGCCCTGAGCGGCATCGAGCACGAAATTCTGTTCAGCAAGCGGCGCTTCAAACAGACCGGTGCGCGCTATTCTCCCGCCAGAGAGGTCGCCTGATGGACCAGATTGACCGCGATATCATCAATGCCCTGCAAGGTGGCTTCCCCATTACCGAACACCCTTTTGCGCAAGCAGGACAGGGGCTGGAACTGGGCGAAGATGACTTGATTGCCAGGATCGAGGCCATGTTGGCCGACAACACCCTGACCCGGTTCGGCCCGCTGTATAACGCCGATACCATGGGCGGGGCGGTGACCCTTTGTGCCATGAGTGTGCCAGAAAAAGACTTCGAGCAAGTTGCCAATATGGTCAATTCTTTCGATGAAGTGGCCCACAATTATGAGCGCAGCCATGAATTGAACATGTGGTTCGTGGTTGGCGCGGGAACCCGCCAGGAAATTGACGCAGTTCTGCACGCCATCGAACAGGCTGCCGGGCTGGAGGTTCACGACATGCCCAAGACATCTGAATTTTTTATTGGCCTGAGGTTTGAGGCGTAATGGACAAAATCGCCATAGATGCAACGGACAAAGAAATTATTCTGGCCACACAGGCCGGTCTGGAGCTGGTGCGCGAGCCCTACAAACAGGTTGCCCAACAACTGGGGTTAAGCACCAGTGCGGTCCTGGAACGCATGAAAGCCATGCTTGAGGGCGGGGTTATCCGCCGCATTGGCGTGATCCCCAACCACTACGCCCTGGGTTATCGCTCTAACGGCATGACGGTCTGGGATATCGCCGATGACCAGATATTAACCCTCGGCCAGAAGATCGGTAATTTACCTTTTGTTTCACATTGTTATGAACGCCCACGCCACCCACCGCAATGGACTTACAACCTGTTTGCCATGGTCCATGCAAAAACCCGTGAGGGCGTTGAACAACAGGCAGCCGAGATCCAAACAATCCTTGGGGATAACTGCCGGGCCCATGATATACTGTATTCAACCCGCATTTTGAAAAAAACCGGCTTGCGCTTCGCAAACCAGAACGATCAGAACAGCAAACGGGAATAATCACCATGTTTCGTGTCACACAATTAATGAAAGAACTGTTCGAACCCACGCCGGTTGGCCCAAAGCGCAACCCGCCCGGGCCAGTGGTCATCTGGAATCTGATCCGGCGGTGCAATTTGCGCTGTAAACACTGTTACACCATTTCAGCGGATTATGATTTTCCCGACGAACTATCCACCGGAGAAGTGTTTTCGGTGATGGATGATCTGAAAGGTTTTCGGGTTCCGGTGCTGATCCTGTCGGGCGGTGAACCATTGTTGCGGCCTGATATTTTCGAGATTTCCCACCACGCCAAGGAAATGGGGTTCTATGTCGGCCTGTCGAGCAATGGAACCTTGATTGATGACAGCACTATCGACCAGATCACGGCGGTAAACTACGATTACGTAGGTATCAGCATGGACGGTTTACGTGAAACCCATGATCATTTCCGGGGCCGGGAAGGGGCTTTCGATGACTCCCTGAAAGGTGTTCGCCTGTGCCGGGAACGGGGCCTGAAGGTGGGGTTGCGTTTCTCAATTACCGCGCAAACTGCCGCCGATCTGCCGGAACTTCTCAAGCTCGCAGAACAGGAAGACGTCAGTAAATTTTACCTGTCACACCTGAACTATGGCGGACGCGGTAACAAAAACCGCGGCGAGGATGCCCACCATACCATGACCCGCGAGGCCATGGATTTGCTGTTTGAAACCGCCCTGCGTTATATCCAGAACGGTCAGGACAAGGAAATCGTCACCGGCAACAACGATGCCGATGGTGTCTATCTCTATCATTGGGTGCAAAAGCACTTCCCTGACAAGGCCGAGCACATCCGGGCCAAGCTGGTCCAGTGGGGCGGCAATGCGTCCGGGGTCAATATCGCCAACATCGACAACGTCGGCGAGGTTCACCCCGATACGTTCTGGTGGCATTACAAACTGGGCAATGTGCGCAACAGGCCGTTTTCCGAAATCTGGCCCGATACGTCTGATCCTGTTATGGCCGGTCTGAAAGCTTACCCGCGCCAAATCGGCGGGCGCTGTGGCAAGTGCAGTCATTTCGATATTTGTGGCGGTAATACCCGTGTCAGGGCCATGCAGCTAACCGGCGATCCCTGGGCCGAAGATCCGGCCTGTTATCTGGAAGATCATGAGATTGGCGTGAATGACGATGACGAACGCCTGAAAGTAACCCCTTACCGCAAAGGTTCCTATGCAACAGTCGCTTAGCTTTATTTGCCTCCTGGTCATGGCCTGGACAGTGTCCGGCGTTCAGCCGGCACAAGCCGCACAGGCCGCACCATCTGATATGGAAAATTATCAGACACTCTGTTCGGAATGTCACGGCAGCGATCGGCTGGGTGGTATTGGGCCGGCATTGTTACCGGGAAACATGAAAAGGTTGCGCAAGAATAAAGCCGTTTCGGTCATTGCCAATGGCCGTCCGGCAACCCAGATGCTGGGCTTCGCCGAAAAACTCAACCAGTCGGAAATCAATGCTTTGGTGGACATCATCTATAGCCCGTTATCGTATATCCCGCAGTGGGGTATGGATGAGATTACCCCAACCCTGAATATCATTAACCCGGTTAGCTCGCTGGCGGACAAACCGGTTCACACATCGGACCTGCTCAACCTGTTCACCGTGGTGGAATCGGGCGATCATCACGTCACCATTCTCGATGGTGATACGTTCGATCCGATCTGGCGTTTTAAATCACATTTTGCCCTGCACGGAGGCGCCAAATATTCACCCGATGGCCGGTATGTGTATTTTGGTTCCCGTGATGGATGGATCAGCAAGTATGATTTGTGGACCCTGAAACAGGTTGCTGAAATCCGCGCCGGGATCAACACCCGCAACATTGCGGTTTCTTCCGATGGCAAGTGGGTCATGGTCGGGAATTACCTGCCCCATAGTATCGTTGTCCTCAATGCCGAGGACCTGTCGCCGTTTCGCTATATCCCGGTCACCGACAAGGATGGGAATTCATCACGCGTCAGCGCAGTCTATGATGCCCGCCCACGCATCAGCTTCATTGCGGCCCTGAAAGACATCAAGGAAATCTGGGAGATGTCCTACGACCCGGATGCCGACCCGATTGTCGACGGATTTGTCCACAATTACCGCGAGGGTCAGGAAGAAGGCTTCGTAGTCAGTCCACAACCCTTCGGTATTCGCCGCATTGCGGTGGATGATTATATGGATGATTTTTTCTTTGACCCGTATTATGCGGAAGTCATCGGGGCAGGGCGCACGGGTAATAACGGCGTTGTCTATAATTTAGATGCCCGCAGGAAAGTTGCTGAACTGGACCTCAAGGGTATGCCTCATCTGGGCTCGGGCATCGTTTTTGAATATCAGGGCCGCCAGGTTATGTCCACACCGCACCTGAGAGATGCAGCGGTCAGTATCATCGATATGGAAACCTGGGAAACCATAAAGGTCATCGAAACTCTGGGACCGGGTTTTTTCGCCCGTACCCACGAGAATACCCCCTATATCTGGATCGATGTTTTCTTCGGCGAGAACAAAGACGCCATTCACATCATTGACAAAAAAACGCTGGAAATCGTCAAAACCCTGCGCCATGAGCCCGGCCAGACAGTTGCCCATGTGGAGTTTACCCGGGATGGCCGTTATGCCCTGGTCAGCATCTGGGAAATGGATGGCGCGTTAATTGTCTATGATGCAAAGACCTTCGAGGAAGTCAAACGCATCCCCATGAGCAAACCTTCAGGAAAATACAATGTCTTTAATAAAATCAATCTCTCCAAAGGGACCAGCCACTGAGCTGGCGACTACGGCGATTGTCCTGGCCTGGCATTCCCACAAGAAAGGGGGAGGTCACGCTAAAGACAGACTAGCCGCATCGGTCACCACACGACTGGCCGTAGACAACGTCTACCTGTGGTGCGGTTCCAGCCAGGGTGTCGATCCGTACCCTGACATACCGGCTGGCATAAAACGGACAATCATCCTGCCCATATTCATGTGCCACGGGTTCATGCTGCGAGCCGCTCTGCCGGGTCTGGTCAAAAAAATCGATGAGGATGCAGACAACGACGTGATCTGCCTGCCATCCATTGGACAGCATGATGAATTGACCCATATGCTTATGCAACGTGCCATCCAGACCGCCGAGGACAATGCCCTTTGTGTGGAAGATACCCATCTTGTCATGGTAGCGCATGGCTCGGTTAAACACCCGGAATCGGCGCAATCGACGCGCAATCTGGTGAAGCTGCTGCGCGAAAAGAACCTTTTTGCCGGTGTCCACGAGAGCTTTCTGGAGCAACCACCCTATCCGGATATCATGATCCCCACATTCGCAGGCCCGGTTATTGCGGAAGGCCTGTTTCTGACTGTCAGTCGCCATTACAATGATGACTTTCCCGCCGCTATTGCACGGGCCAACCGCCCGGTCTTTACCACACCAACCGGGGGTATTTCCGCCGACCCCAGGTTCATGGACCTGGTGTGTGATATTCTGGGGCGTGAACTCCAGGCCTGATGTATTAAACCAGTAATCATCACACAAACGAACGCCCCGCCATCCTGCAAAACGGGCCTGATGGCGGGGCGCTGGTATTGTTATCTAGCCGTTGCGGACCTGATCCAGGAACTTGGCAACTTCGCTCTTAAGTGTCTCTGAATTACTGCTAAGTTCACTAGCCACGCCCAGCAATTCGGTTGAGGCCGATCCGGCTTCACCGGCAGCAGCCGTAACACCCTGAATATTGGATGATACTTCTTGCGTTCCCGATGCGGCTTCACTCACATTGCGCGAGATTTCCTGTGTGGCAGCACTTTGTTCTTCTACCGCAGAGGCGATGGTGGTCGCAATTTCATCGATCTCGGAGATGGTCTTGCCAATGTGCTCAATTGAATCTGCGGCATCTTGTGTCGCCGACTGAATTCCTTGGATTTGACCACCGATTTCTTCGGTTGCTTTCTGGGTTTGATTGGCCAGATTTTTGACCTCCGAGGCAACCACGGCGAAGCCTTTACCGGCATCACCGGCCCGTGCAGCCTCAATGGTCGCATTTAACGCCAACAGGTTTGTCTGCTCGGCAATGTCGGTGATAAGACTAACCACATCACCGATTTTCCGGGAAGCCTCAACCAGCCCCTGAACCGTCTCGTGGCTTTCTTGTGCTTCCTTGACGGCGGCGG
>JAJRRU010000019.1 GCA_024279135.1 Alphaproteobacteria bacterium | reverse complement strand
TCGCATCTGCTTCCGAACAGGCTTCCAACAACGTACAGACGGTAGCATCTGCGGCTGAGGAATTATCCTCCTCGATCACTGAAATCAGCCGTCAGGTCGCAGCGTCTTCAACCATGGCCGCCGATGCCGTAAAAGAAGCCCAGGCCAGTCACGACACGGTTCAGGGGCTGGTTTCTTCAGCCAAGGCTATTGGTGATGTGATTAATCTGATCACCGATATTGCCGAACGAACCAACCTGCTGGCCCTGAATGCGACGATCGAGGCCGCACGTGCCGGAGATGCAGGCAAGGGCTTTGCCGTGGTGGCTGCAGAGGTCAAGAACCTGGCCAACCAGACAGCAAAGGCAACCGAACAAATTAGCAGCCAGATTGCGAAAATTCAGGGTGCTACCGAAAGTGCCGCCACGTCGATAGTCGGTATTGGCGATACCATCGGTAAAGTCGATGATATTGCCACAAGCATCGCCAGCGCAGTTGAAGAACAATCCGCTGCAACCCAGGAAATTGCCCGCAATGTGGAACAGGCTGCCGCTGGCACGAATGAAGTTTCCAGCAACATCATCAGCGTGACACAGGCTGCCGGTGAAACGGGAAGTGCTGCAGGTGAAATCCAAAGCGCCGCACGAGATCTTTCCTCACAGTCTGAAATCCTGAAGACCGAAGTCAACGCCTTCCTTGAAAAGATACGGAAGGCTTCATAGGCATCAACTTTCCTGATTGCTTTGTAGAAACCTACAGCTAAAATGGCGGCTGTGGGTTTCGTTGTTGCCAAGATATTTAAAAGTCTGAAGATGACAGTTTAGGAAAATTCTAATGTGTCGACTACAGTCACTAAAACCAAAATGGTTTGCCGTGTTTATTACATTGCTTCTAGTGGTTCCAATATTATTGTTCTATTCACAATCTAATATAACGCAAAAAGCGTTAGAAAAAACTGAGAGTCACCTGGAAATCATTAAGTTGGCCAATGCTATAAGTAGTTATGCAAAACGCGCAGAAGGCCACCTTTTCATGTACTACACGATCCGGGATGATGCTGATAAGGGCAAGTTTTTTGACAGATATAATTCTATGATCGAATTATCCCGGAACATTGCCCCGCTTTTCTCAAGCGAAGAACAACGCATGCATATACCGATCATCCAACGTAATGCTACGATCATGTATGCCTTTGGTTCCAGTATTTTAGATAACATCACTTCTGGAAATGAAAAGAATTATGAAAGTGATTTACGTGAATTTCATAGGGCTACCTCTCTCATTCGAAAAGAAGGGGTGCTGATCGTTGAGGAAACCTCCAAATTATTAAAAGCCAACAATGATTTATTCCTGAATGACCATGACAATATCAACTACCTTGTAGAGTTTTCCTATATTTTCTTATTATCTCTTCTGATTGCACTATATATTCTTTTCAGAAAATTCTGTGAGGCAAAACAGAAAGCGGAGATTGCGCGAGAAGAGGCTGAACAATTAAATAATACCAAGACTCAGTTCCTCGCTTCCATGAGCCATGATCTTCGCACTCCCCTGAACGCGATCATAGGTTTTTCAGATATCATGAAAACCCAATTATTCGGCCCACTTGGAAACTCTAATTATAAGGATTATGCTAACGATATCTCCAACTGTGGCAATCTTCTGATAACCCTTATCGATGATATCCTTGAGATTTCAAAGATTGAAACGGGGAATTACCGACTTTCTGAAGAATATCTCTGCATAGCGTCTCTTACCAAGGCATCTATAAATATGGTATCCGTGATGGCTGATGCCGATAATATCCAACTTACCTCAAATTTCGACACTCAATTGCCGAAGCTCCGTGGGGATAAGAAGGCGATGATGCAAATTCTCAACAATCTGATAACCAATGCCGTTAAATTCACACCAAGTGAGGGTGAGGTTTCAATCACAGCCAGGCTAAATACGAATGATTCTCTGAGTATCTTAATCTCCGATACGGGTGAAGGTATGTCCAAAGGTGAAATAACCAAAGCATTATTGCCTTTCGAGCAAGCTCATAGTGCCCATTCCAAAAACCATAAAGGCAATGGATTAGGACTGTATATTTGCCAAAATCTTGTGAGACTACATGATGGCTCACTTGAGATTGTAAGCGCCATTGCTCAAGGGACGACTGTAATGGTGCATTTTCCACCTGAAAGAACGGTTCATCCTTCCAATTTATTAAACCATTCTAAAACTGCCGCCTAGAAGACAGTGATTATGCATGACGATGGACCGCCTGCATCTCACAATTTCCGGAGTCTAATGACCGCTTAGCGGATCGAGAGGGACTATTGAAACTTTATCCAGGTAATAGGAATGATGAATTTGGTACTAAAAGTGCTGTCGACGACGAGTCATGAAAGTCAAAGTCTCTCAAAAGCAAAGGACTCGGCGGTAAAACCAATTGATAAGAATCTAACAATTTGGTTTTTTTCATGTTGATGTAATTAATTACACCTTTTTCCATCCCTTCAAAATCATCGAGCGCGAATATCATATCCGGCGATCTGAGGCCGTTCAATAAATCGTAGTCTGATTTTTGGAGGCGACCATCAAAATGAACCATGTCAAATTTTTTACCGTCCGGGTTAGCCGCAACAATCTTCTCCAGCATCATTGTTGAAGATTGCATGGGGTATTGAATAATAGAGGCATTTTCAATGGAGGGCAGCTTGATATCGTTACTAAAATCACAGGTATGAACTTCACCTTCCTTAATACCGCTATCAGCCATACCAAGAGCCATGGCTATCGAACTGCGTCCAATAAACGTCCCGATTTCAATAATGTTGCATGGTTTGAATAGGCAGGTTGTCGCATATAGACCCCACGCCGATGCCGATGGAATCGAGCCCGTATTATAATCAGCCGATACCCGTAAATTGTCTAACGCCGACATAATCTTGAAAAATGGATCTTTCTTCTCTAACAGCTTGTATGTTGAGGATTCGTATATCTGTCTCCACACCAGATCACTAAAATTTCTCGATGACATGAGTAATTTTTCCATTAACTATCCCTTTTTCAAGTATATTGTACCAGTTATTCATTATCGTTGTAGATGGCATTAGAATGATGCCCCTATTAGGGCATATAACTGGACCTCGGTTTATGGTCGAAATTTTCTGGCTCACTTTTGAGGTGGAAGGGTCTCTATTCTGGACACATCCCGTTTCAGTTTAAAACATCCCTATTATTTTCCAGTTGCTCAAGAATAGCAGCATGATTAGAATGGGCCATCTGAAAATCGGGATCACATTCGATAGCTTTGCCAAATGCATCAACGGCAAGCTCGGCCTCGCCATTACCAGCATACCAGACACCCAGCAGATTCCAGGCCAGTGAGTGTTTCTCTTCCGTCAATTTTAATACGCTCAGCAAGACATCACGATCTTCAATCAGGTGTTTAAACTGCATATTATGCGCCGTGTATTCAACGACGCTGTTGCATGTATCCATGAGCTGCAAAAGTGAGCCGAAATCACGGGGAGCATAGCGCTCCTCATAAGTTTTTTCCAAAAGGGTCACCATTAAATCAAATTCTAATTTGATTAGTTTAGCGGTTTCTTTTTCCCAGACAAGTTTTTGGCATACGGGGAAACCATACCAACTATCGCCAAAACTCTGTCCCAGGTTGATCTTAGTAAATTTTAGCATGCCATGAAGGTAATCATCATCATAAACACCAAAGGTAATGGAAGGGGCATAAGAATAATTGGCAACGCATGAAGTTCCGTTGCTGACATGGAGGGTCAGATAGGACTGGGTGTACAGGGCAGCACGGAACCCCAGGCATATTGATGCTAATGGAGATTCTGGTACTCCATTAAATATAGGATCTGCATGAGCCGTCGCCGTATCGCGCACCACCACAACACAATATTCTGCTGTGTCAATTTGCTCTATAAATATCTTCCATTCTTCGAGTCGACTGTTGCGATTAGGATGATACTCGCATTCTCGAAGGGTGATCGTAAGTAACTTTCTATCGCCCGCTATCAATTCACGAAAAGCGATGGCCTGAGCCACATATTCTGCTGATGGTTCAAGGGGGCAAAGTTTTTCTCCCCGCACCAAAGCGGCATTTATTCCGCTTGGCAAGTAGTCCGTTAATGGTTGCTCGATAGTATATCCACGTGGAAATACATTCTCACCTGCCTGATCCAGAAAAGACTGGGCATGCCCACGCTCTGAAACATAACTAACGCCGGAGCAAGCAGAAAGAAGCCAACAACTCGGCAATACAATATTGCGCATCATTGCCATCAACGTCTCTGGATCATTGGGGGGCAAGTGAGCACCACGGAACCCGGAAACAAACCCCGGTACAAAAACGAAATAGATGTGCTTGAACCCGTAACGACGACGGTGCATATCGGCAATTAGAAGGAAAGTAAGGTAATCATATTTGGGGGCAGAGATTGAAAGATCATAAAAAGCGTACAGAGTAGCCTCTGGAGCAGCCAAATCTTCAAGTTCTCCAGTCGACGACTGAGTAATGTTACTCATGGTTCAATGCCCTTGTAACTGTCCCAGTGTTTGCCTTCAGACAACCCCAAATCATTCTATTTATTTCCCTTAATCTAATCCAGTAACATAGAATGGATTGAATAGCCCCCGGTTTCTTAGACACTCAGGGTCTACCACTATTACGTAATAATTAACCGCACAAAAGTATAATCTTGGCTAAATTGGTTGAAAAATATCTCATGGTGAATACTTGTAATAATGCGCACAAATATATTGGATGGCATTGAATATGCATCAAAATTCTAAAAAAATTCTTATACTGGGCGCATCAGGTTATGTCGGAAAACACCTGTATAGGCATTTTGGTATAAAGGCTATTGGAACCTATAACAGTACCCCCCTGCCAAACGCCGTGCAATTTACTTTCCCCAGTTCCAGGATTGCAGAGATAGTCGGCAACGGTGACAACGTATCTCACGGTATCATTCTGATAGGCGAAACACACATAGACACATGCGCCAATGATCGCAAACGAAGCCGGGCAATCAATGTAGAAGGAATTATTGAACTTGTCACAGATCTGGTCCATTTAGGTATCAAACCGGTATTTGTATCTACTGATAATGTCTTTGACGGTACAAGTGGCAATTACAACGAGACAGACAAGCCGGAACCCATCGTTACCTATGGTCAGCAAAAGTATGAAGTAGAAAAATTTATTCAGGAGCATTGTCGTGAATATTGTATCGTACGATTATCAAAAGTCTTTGGCTTAAAACCGGGAGACGGAACACTGTTTTCGCAATGGCATGATCAACTTTGTCGTGGACAACAAATTCGGGTCGCTGATGATCAAATTATCACACCGGTATGGATCGGCGACTTGGTTGAAGGGTTCTCCCGACTTGTTTCTTCCGATTTAAACGGACTTTATCATCTATGTGGCACTGAATCCCTGAACCGGTCGGCCTTGTTAAACAAACTGACAGATATCATGGGACCAGGTCTTAAATTAAAACCAAATGTGGTGGAACTGGGCATCAATGACTTTGGTTTGGCAGAACGCAGACCGTTGAATGTCTCCATGAATTCTACTAAGATTCAAAAAGATACAGGTATGGTATTTCATACTTTAAGTGAATTGTTACTCAAAATGCTCGATACCCCGTATAAGAATGATAACCACCCCACCTTACCTATGACAGAGTACAATTAGTCATATGATAGAACACAATCATTCAGAATATCTGAGGCGCCGCATCAGCATGAATGAACCCTTTGCGGCATTGATGGAATTCCCGCGATATTTTGAAATCGAAACCGTCAACTCCTGCAATGCCCGGTGTCCCATGTGTACTATTGACGAATGGCATCGCAAATCCCCCACCATGAAAGATAACCTTTTCTTCAAAATTGTTGAAGAAATCTCTGAACATGCGGAAAAATTACAACGCGTGAGTCTCTATCGTGATGGAGAGCCCCTACTCGATAATAAGTTGCCGGGCCGGATTGCACGATTAAAAGAGGCAGGCGTCCCCACAGTTTCAATAGCCACTAATGTGTCTTTACTTAATGAAGAGCGATCACGTCGCCTGTTAGAAGGCGGCATCGATCATATAATCCTATCCATCGACAGCCTGCAAAAGGATGTTTATGAGGCCATCCGGGTACGGCTAGACTTTGATGAAGTTATGGAGAATGCACTTCAATTCATCGAGCTTCGAAACCAGTTGAGGCCGAATGCACAAATAGTTATCCGTATGATAAAACAAGAGAGCAACCATCAGGAATGGCCCGCATACGAAGCGTTCTGGTCCGATAAGGTTGCGCCTCATGACCGGGTACATTTCCGCAATCTTCATAATTGGGGGAACCAACTTGAACGATTCAAGCCCATAGCCGAACGAATTGGCGCTGAATTACCCTGTGTGGCACTGTGGTCCTTGTTTGTAATATTTGCAAACGGTGATGTACCTATGTGCAATGTGGATTTCAATAATCATTATCCAACAGGAAACCTTGAGAACAATACTATTCAGGAACTATGGCAATCTGAAATTATGAACCAGCGCAGAAATTTTCATCTACAAGGCCAGAAGGACAAGATCAGCCATTGCGAGAACTGTAACGTATGGGATGAAGACTAACGACCAACTATATAGATAGAAGATCATTTAAGTCATACAACGAGCGGAACACCATCTGCCAAAGGAAAGTATAATTTAATTCGCTGTAAATGTGCTTCCTCGATATAACCTGCCATGAAACTGGAAATATTCATGAAAACATCACGCAACAAACTCGTATTGGTCTACCCTAATCAGAAGTGGGAAAAAACCGATATTACGACAACATGGAATCTGAGCCCCTCCATTTTGTGTCTGTTTGCAGCGTTACTTAAAGATGATGTGGATATTACAATTATCGACGCACAATTTTATGATTTAAGCGAAGATGAATTCAGATCTAAAATACAAGAAATTAAACCCGATTATGTGGGCATCTCTCTATTAACATCCGAATATGAAAACACGCTGAATGTGACGGCTGATATCATTAAGACCGTTCAGCAAAGTACAATTGTAATAGCCGGTGGTGTTCATGTAACAATCGAATACAAAAGGGTTATTGAAAACCCGAACATCGATTATGCCGTCAGAGGCGAAGGCGAGTTTACCCTTCAGAAACTAATTCGATACCTGAATGACAATGCATGTCCCTTCCCCACAGAGGGACTTGTCTTTCGCAAAGGCGGTGAGCTTGTTATCCAACCACAATGCTTCGTTCATGACCTATCATCTCTGCCATGGCCTGATTACAGTTTTGTTAAATTTGAGGACTATCTTAATACAGGTGCCCGCAATGGACCGTTGCGAGCCCCACAATACCCCGCACTACGAACGCTGGTTACAAGGGGATGCCCTGTCGGGTGTTCTTTCTGTCAGGTGGAATTCATAAGCGGTCGAAAGGTCAGGACTCGCGAACCCGAAGATATTGTTGCGGAATTCCTGCACCTTAAAGAAACATACGGCATAAAATCCATTATATTCGAAGATGATAACATCTCGTTTCAGCGTAAGTTCTATATGAAGTTGCTAACGCTGATGATAGAGAAAGAGCTAAATATCGAATTTATTATTCAAGCTTTTGCCGTCTTTACAATTACAGAAGACATGCTGGATTTAATGCTAGAAGCCGGTTGTAAATGCATCAACATTGCCATTGAGTCCGGATGCCAACGCGTCTTGACTGAAATTGTTATGAAACCAATAAAACTTGAACTGCTGCCCCCGAAGATAAAAATGATTACAGATCGTGGCATTGACGTTCTTGCTAACTTTATTGTCGGATTCCCCGGAGAAACCTGGGATGAAATCCAGGAAACCATCAGATTTGCAGAACATTGCGGAGCAGACTACGTCAAAATTTTCGTTGCTGTACCCCTTAAAGGAACAATTATGTGGGATGCTGCCGTTCGCCTGGGCGTTCTCGATAAAGATGAGAATGATATATCCGTAGACTGGCGATATGGACAAATCAGCTCCGATGAATGGACCTCAAAAGACATCAGTATACTAAGGGCCTATGAATGGGATCGAATCAATTTCTCAACACCTGAAAGACGAGAAAAAGTAGCCAAGATCTGGAACTTGAGTCAGGAAGAAATGAGAATAGTCAGGAAAAAAACTCGTGATTTACTGACCTTTGATGCAAATCTTGTATCAAACGCCAAACCAAGCCTTCTTTTGAACGATTAATCTCAGATAAATCTGGATAACCCTCACATCCTAATCAGGCATCGGCCACTGATCGATCCATCACGCATCTTCTTGATCGCGGTATTGATATCGGCCAGTTCGTAGATTTCCGTAATCAATTCTTTCAGCTTCAACCGATCCTGATTAAACAGGCGCAGATAACGCGGAATGTCGTCTTGCGGGACCGCCTCGCCACCATGCGACCCCGTGATCGTCTTGCCAAAATGTAATGGCAGCGAATAAATTGAAATATCATGGCCTTTGCGCGGCACGCCAACCAGAATTACCCGGCCTTGTGGTCCGGTTATCCCATAACCCGTCTCAATAATATCTGTGTTGCCTGTGTTGTCGATGAAGACATCAAGGTTTTCATTGCCGAGAATTTCTGCGATTCTTTCTTCAGTATTTTCCTTTGATGCATTGATGGTGTGTGACGCACCAAGATTTTTTGCAAGTTCCAGCCTGTTGTCATAAAGATCGACCGCAATCAGCGGACAGGCCGAAGACATGGCGGCTGCCTGTACGATATTCAGCCCCACACCACCGGCACCGAATACCACCACCGAGTCGCCAATTTTTACTTTGGCATTGTTTACCACCACGCCGAAACCGGTGGTTACAGCGCACCCGAACAGAGCGGCTACGTCCAGATCACTATCGGCGGGGATTGTTGTCAGACGGTTTTCAGAGACCACCGCATATTCATTAAACGTCGTGATCCATCCAGCATTGAGGACCGATCCATTCCAACGGTATTGTGGTGGAACCGCTTCAATACCCAAGCCTTTACGCCAATGCAGGACCACTTTATCTGCAACCTGCACATGCCGCACGCCCGAACCGATGGCGACCACCTCTCCTGAACCTTCATGGCCCAGCAAGTGAGGCAAAAACCGGTCATCTCCCTTGGCTCCATCGATTTCACCCAGTTGCGAGCCGCAAATACCACTGTACTCAATACGGACCAGCACCTGGCCAACATCCAATTTATCTGGCAACTCAATCTCGGCCACGACTAATG
This sequence comes from Alphaproteobacteria bacterium, assembly GCA_024279135.1. Lineage (GTDB taxonomy): Bacteria > Pseudomonadota > Alphaproteobacteria > Rhodospirillales > Casp-alpha2 > JABJOR01. The sequence goes on along the minus strand of JAJRRU010000019.1, from coordinate 175,290 downwards.
GTTTATTCTGTTCAACCAAAATAGCCGCTTTACAGGTCTTCGGTGCGCTCATCGCCAGTGCCTTATTCAAAATAGATAAAAGAATGGTCGCCCGTGTAACCGGTGCTGTTAAACCACCATGCCCATTCTTCCGGTGTATTAAAAGCCTCACACGTCACTTGCCAATAGAGCAAGTTGGTTTTTTCCTGCTCATTTCGATAGGATTCCATACAAATATATTTATGGCTCTTGCCGACCCGCTCAATCTCGCGCAAAGCCCTGTCGAGATCGTAACAATGCAGGTTATGTAAGGTATTCAGAGAGTATACAAAGTCGAAACTGTTATCATCATAGGGTAACTCAGCCGCCGTTCCCTCGGTGATGCGATCGGTGATCTCCGGCTTTGAATTTTCTATGGCATAGGATGAAACGTCGAGCCCATAAATTTCGATGCCCGGCACCACTTTTGTGAAATCAAACATCAAAAATCCTTTGCCGCACCCCACATCAAGGATTCTATCACCGGCCTTCAGGCCATAGTGATCGGCCATGGCCCTTGCTACCTTTTCCCACCGGCCTTCCATATAACGGTAGCCGCCATAATTTATCCGGCGGTCCCCGTCCCAGTAATCATAGCCCCAGCTTTTCGCCAATTCAGCGGCCTTGGCCTTGGGAAAATCAGGGTCGTTAACCCGTGCCAGATAATCGCGGGTGGTACTTTTATGAACAACAGAAAGGAAATCAACGTAACTCATGAGACTCGTTTTCGTTATAAACTGGTTTTATAGGGAAACTGTAAATTGCGCGCACAGGGATTGCAAACGCCTGAGGGCATCTTCAGCCTTGGAAAGTTGCCGGGCCTTAAGCTCGTCCAAGCCTGCCTTTGTATGGGCGAAGGCGCGTCGATTAGCCCATTGCGGAATAAAAATATTCAACATGATACAGCACCATTTCAGACCGAAAACCGGACGCAACAAATCGATCCGCGCGCGTGCGGCTTCTGAATTGGGTATTGAGCTCATCACTGCCTCAACAAAACAGTCATAATACTCATGACTGACAGGCACGGCAGGCTGGAAGAAAAAATCACTGATCATTTTTGCCGGATCGTCCCATCCTGCATATTCGAAATCAATAAAACTCAGCACACCATCCGTTTTTTTTATAGCGTTATGGAATCCGAAGTCTGAGGGTGAAATGCACCGCTCGGCTTGCGCCAGTTCTAATTCTGGTGACAGACCCAAATGATCGCAGCGTTCTACGATTCCCTGTTTCACAACGCCCCACTGTTGCTTAAGCTCTGCAACCAGAACACAGGCGGCCCGATCGATGTCATTATCAGGAACGATGACCTCAAGGCGTTCCAACCGCCCATCAAGCAAATGGAAATAATCAGCGATGCTAAAACATGCCTCGGATGCATTGGGTAAAGGAACCATCTGATCATCCAGCCGGGAAAGCGCCACTGGATCATTCAGCGCACAGAAAAAATCGATAGCCTGATTTACGTCGCGGCCCGTCACTGCCCTGGGTTCAATTTTTGAGCCCTCAATGAAATCATAAAGCGCGACATTGGCAGCGGTATTTCTGGACAATGGCGTGGGAACACAGTCAATTTCCAACGTTTTGGCGTAATTCAGAAAGTTCCATTCTGTATTCAGCCGGTCACGGTTATCCTCAACGCTGTCTACATACCACTTGGCCGCAAATGTCTGTCTTCCCACTGTGACCGCCAGTACGCGATTATTGGCGCCTGCGTCACAGGCTTCGACCTCAAAATCGGCGCCATTGAACCCGACACCCTCAAGCAGGCCGGAAAGGATACGCCGTTGATCTTGCATCACCGCTACGCTTTCAAGTGCCACAGAAATTGTTTCCAGCTGGAAATTGCGACAACGCCGTCGATAGAATCGTGAATAACTCCAGGATCAAAAAGAAAACGTTGTGTCGCCTCCGGAAAAGATTCTACCAAAAAAATTTCCGGCAAATCATCAATGAATAAATCACAGCCAAGTTCACCGATACGATTAATTTTACCGTCCATCGTTTCAATGAAATTGACATTCCTTGAATTAATTAAAGGCCCCAGATCGTCCTGTAACACATCTTCAATCCAGTCTCGTGCCGCCTTGTGCAGATCATATTTCGGTCCAGCAAACGGAAAGTGGGTTTTGTGACTGACGATCATCACGTCGTGCCCGTTATCACGCACCCAGCAAAGGGTCTCGATCACACCGGGGAAAACGTCAGCCTGATCCATACATTTTCCATATACATATCCTTGAATTTCAGTCCACCGGTCTTCCATATCACGGGCTCGCATATCATCTCGCACCGCAAGTTTGGAACACGGAACGTCAGCACCAATATACCCTCTTTCCAAAGCAACCTTATGGAAGACAGTTTCGTAGCTAACGATTGTGTTATCAAAATCAAGACCGAGAATCATACAACTATCAGCAAGCGGCACAAACGCTCACCTATCCTTATGGGCTTCCAGAATACAATTGAAAATATTATCGCCGGTTAGGCCGAATCTTTGTCGGGCATAATCCTGAGTCCCGACTTCATGCAAAAATACATCATCCACAGCGAAACTGAGTAACCGTGTGTTATGTGGTCGTTGTAAGACCAACCATTCCGAAATAGCACCAAACAGGCCCCCAATCCGGCCATGTTCTTCAACAACCCCGATTAAATTATACTGGGTGAACACGTCTTTCAATCGATCCGTATCCAGTGGCTTGACGGTATGGAAATTTTCAACCCGAACCGATACTCCCTGTTCCTCAAGGCGGTCGGCAGCAGCCAGGACCACTGGCAATATCGTACCCGTGCTGATCAGGCAGACATCTTCACCCGAACGCAGGGTATTGGCCCGCCCCAGCTCAAAGCCATCATTCTTATCGGTCACGGTTGGCTCACCCTTCTTGCCGAGGCGAATATAAACAGGGCCGTCCTGCTTCAGCGCAGCGCATAAGCCCCGGCGCATTTCTGCGGGGTCGCTCGGGCAAAACACCGTCATCCCCGGCAGTGTTCGCAAGATAGCAATATCCTCGCAGGAATGGTGCGTCGGTCCCAACTGAGCATATGAGAGCCCAGAACCGGTGCCAACGATAATAACCGGAGCGTTGTGATAGCAGACATCAACCCTGATTTGTTCAAAACATCGGGTCGTTGTGAAGGGGGTAATGGTGTAAACCACGGGCCGAAATCCAGACATGGCAAGCCCCGAGGCCATCCCCATCATATTTGCTTCTGCGATGCCACAATTAATAAAACGATCCCCGCTGGTTGCCTTGAATTTATTAAACAAGCGATTCCCGATATCACCCGACAATACCACGACACGAGAATCCCCGGCTGAGAGCCGTGTAATCTCATCGGCGAAAGCATTCCTCATGTCTCCACCTTCAATTCACGTTTGGCGGCTATAACTTCTTCGGCGGTGGGAATACGATAGTGCCAGTTGTTATCATCCTCCATGAATGAAATCCCCTTGCCTTTAACCGTGTGGGCAATGATAGCAACCGGTCGACCGGTTTTATCAGGTACGTTACGCAAAGCATCAACAACCTGGGTCATATCATTGCCATCAATTTCATAAGTGCTCCAGCCAAAGGCCCGCCATTTTTCAGGGAGCGGATCAAGGGCCATGATGTCATGGCTACGATCCGTCGCCTGCCATTTGTTGTAGTCAATGATAACAACGAGATTTTCCAATTTCTGGGCACCGGCGAACATGGCAGCTTCCCAGATCGAACCCTCGTTACACTCACCGTCTCCTAACAGCACAAAAGCTTTATTCTTCTGAGCGTCCAGACGGCAAGCCAGCATCATGCCTGTGGCAATAGGCAGGCCGTGCCCCAACGACCCTGTCGCAGCTTCTATGCCGGGAAGGTGGTCTGGAGTGGGCGGGTGTTCACCGAATACCCCCCCGCCTTTATGGTCGCTCTCAACCAGATCCGCGTAGGGGAAAAATCCACGCATGGCGAGGATCTGATACAAGGCTGGCGCACCGTGGCCCTTACTCATCACAAAACGATCACGCGTACCGTGACGATGATGTTCGGGGTCAATTTCCATGATTTCGAAATAAAGAGCCGTCAGAATATCCACACAAGACAGGCACGATCCAAGGTGCGGCATGCCGGTATTGTGCGAATTTTCCACAATACGTGTCCTGATTCGCCGGGAAATATGCTCAAGTTCTACAATACTATTGCTCATGGTTTATGAATATAGTCCATTTCCTGTATCTTGAGCACATCAAGGTTTGAATCAACCCAGGCTATGCTTGAATCGAGCCCTTGATCGAGGGTGATGGTGTCTGACCAGCCAAGCGATTCGCGTATTTTGGAACTATCGAGCCTGTAAGCCGCATCCTTCCCAAGGCGTTCTCCTACCACTTCAGCAGAATCTTCAAACCCAACGCCCATACGATCACATATGGTCTCGACCAAATGACGAATCGAGATAATTTCGTTCGTCGAGATATGATAGGTCTCCCCATTCCTGCCATTCATCATGACCTTCCAGGTGGCATCGGAGACATCATTAATGTGAATAAACGATCGTTCCGAATAACCGCCGCCATGGAGTTGAATTTTTTTACCAAGACGAATAAACAGGATCGTGCGCGGAATAATACGGTACAGCTGCTGAGCAGCGCCATAAACATTAGCGGCACGGGTCGACACAGCCGGAAAGCCGTATGCATCGACAAACGTTTTCAAACTCATATCGCCCGCAGCACGCGAAACAGCGTAGGGCGTGCTGGGGTTAAAGGGTGTATCTTCTTTTATCCAGCCATCTGTGCTGCCATAAACCTCTGGTGTGGTGATATGCACATAGCGCTTCAGGAAGTCGCATTCCTTGCGCAACCGGTTATGGAGAGCCACCGTTGAAACCGCGTTTGTACGAAACCAGTCTTCCGGATAATCCCAGCTTTGCCCAACCATGCTCTGAGCCGCAAAATTAACAAAGTAGTCCGGTTTTTCCGCAGCCATCAAAGCCATTATTTGATCAAGATGTTTATTCATGTCATAGGCATAAAAGCGAAAATTACTGTCATGACCCGACCAGCGATAGGGTAAAAATGTCTTATGGGGTTCCTCGGATCGACTGAGACCAATAACCTGTGCCCCTTGAGCAAGTGCTAAATCAATAAAGCTCGCGCCGGAAAACGAGTTGGACCCCATAACGACAATTTTTAACGGCGCAGTCATAATCTCAGAATATCCTCACGATGCTCATATCCCGTGTCATTGGCAGGACACGACATTATATCTCTCGCCAGGGTCTCGGAGTTTGACCAGTCGGTTGTGGCCAGAACACCCTGAAGACGTTCGCAGTACGTCACAAACAAACTCATATCAGGATCTTTTCCTGCATCCACGTAAGATTGTGAAAATGCGGCTCATCTTTTAATGCGCCTTCATTAAACGCGTTAACGATTTCACCAATCGCATCCCTAACGGTCTTTTTTGGTTTAAAACCCGTTGCCAGCAACTTGTCTGAATTGACCCGATAGGAACGCGGATCGTTTGACTCCGTCACCGTGATACTGGCCGGTACAAATTCTGTTACCATTTCAGCAATATTCAGAATCGAAATATTTTCAAAACCAACATTATAGATGCCGACGGCATCCGGGTTGTCAATAAAGTGCAGATAAGCGTCGGTAATGTCGTCAATATGAACATTGGGCCTGGTCTGTTGACCGCCAAAGACAGTGATTTCGCCTTTGCTCAATGCCGCCATGGTCAAGAGATTAACAGAAACATCAAACCGCATTCTTGGCGACAAACCACATACCGTAGCAGGGCGGATGATTTGAACCTTCATATCATTCATGTAGCTCATCAACACCCGTTCCGAGACCATCTTGGTTTTGTTGTATCCAGAAACCGGCTTTAGTTCGAGGTCTTCCGTTACCTGTTCTTCATCCTTAATACCGTAAACACTGCCCGAGGATGCATACAGGAATTGCCCGACGCCGGAACGCGCGGCTTTATCAGCGAGCCGCATGGTCGCCAGCGCACTGGTCTCCCACGTCAGAACCGGGTTAAGGTCTCCGCATGGGTCATTGGCGATGGACGACAGATGGATAATAACATCTACATCACTCAGGTTAATTTCGTCGGTTTCAATGACACTGCCTTGAGTAACCCTCAAGTTGGAATGTGGCTGCAAAAAATTACCGAACCACATTGTGTCGAGAACATCGACTTGATATCCACGGTTAAGCAATTTGGGGACTAAAACATGTCCTTTATAACCACATCCTCCCGTAACGAGAATTTTCATATCTTTCCTTAGCATCTAGCCGTTGGTAAATAGTTTGGGCCACCCTAAAGGCGCGCTATAATTGAACCCGGTGTTTAAGTATATGAAAGAATACGGCAGATTTGGTTAAATTGTCGTTGCAATATAACAAAGCAACTTCAAGGAGATGTGCCACCCGAGATGACAATACCGTCCTTAAGTTTCAGGGTCGAGACAATTTTATCAATCCGTTAGAAGGTTTACGGAGGGTCGGGGCACGATAATTAATTGTGTTTGCCATTGAAGACTGAACTCAGGTGTTCTTTTGTTACCAATGTTGTCCTCATGTTGAATTAAATCCTAACAGAAGCCACTCCTCACTAAGACGGTATGGCTCCAAAACATACCATTTGGTGACATAGGCGTTGACGGAGGACATCAGGCTGGTACGGTGCCCAATGTGTTAAAGGGTACCTAAAGTCCCCTTCCCGTACGGATTATTGTTGAATTGTTTGCAGCAGAAAGCCGTTTATGATGATCGAACCGAACAGAAAGCAGGTTTTTTGATTATGCCTCAAAAATAACCGGAATTATGTGAGATGTTTCCAGAAATCGGACAGTGACTCAGTCCTACTGATCATCCAATATCAATCTCTGCCTACATTCCCAAGCTTCTCTGAAAGCACGATTCTATGCATAACTGGATACGATATGGATATAAAAGAAGCAAATAATAATCACCATACAGGCGGGCGGGTCGTCGATCTGGATGCCTTGTCTGCGATCTCCGCAGACTATAAACGTGATGGCAAAACAGTTGTCCTTAGCCACGGAACTTTTGACCTGCTTCATCCTGGGCACTTGCGCCATTTTGCGGACGCTCACAAACAGGGTGATATCTTAATCGTATCCCTGACCGCCGATAGTTTTATAAACAAGGGACCAGGGCGCCCTGTATTTAATGAAACATTGCGGGCAGAGGCTGTTGCTGCTGTCAGGGTTGTCGATTATGTGGCCGTTGTATACGAAGCATCCGCTGTAGCGGCAATAGAAACAATCCGTCCCAATATTTACGCCAAGGGCAGCGATTATTCCGATCCAGAGCGAGATATCACCGGTAAAATATATGATGAAATCGAGTGCGTAAAAAAATACAATGGCCAAGTTTATTTTACAGATGAGATAACCTTCAGTTCATCTAATCTTATTAACACACATTTATCCGTATTTCCGCCCGAAACCACCGAATGGTTAAAGTCGTTCCGTGAACAGTATTCTGAAGATGATGTTATTTCCTGGCTGCACAAAATCGATGATTTGAAAGTGTTGGTCATTGGCGAGGCAATTATTGATGAATACGTCTTTGTCCAGGGCATGGGAAAGGTCTCGAAAGATCCCATTCTGGCGTTTCTATATCAAAATGAAGAAAGCCAGCTTGGTGGGACTCTGGCCATTGCCAATCATGTTGGCGGCATCAGCAAGAATTGCTCATTGGTAACAGTGCTGGGTGAAAAGGGAAGCGACAAAGATCTGATAACAGACAACCTGCGACCAAAAGTTAACTTGCTGCCCGTAATTCAGCCAAATGCCCAGACACTTCTGAAACGTCGTTTTGTCGATATACATACCGGGGTCAAGGTCTTTGAATTATATCTGATGGAAGATACTGTACTATCGGATGAAACAGAAAACGATCTGTTGTCTAAACTTGAAAAACCTTTGGCTGAAGCCGATGTGGTGATTGTCGCCGACTATGGTCATGAAATGATGACACCCGCTATTATTGACGCTGTGTGTGCCTCGAAAGCCTTTCTGGTCGTCAACACCCAGGCAAATGCAGGAAATTTAGGGTTCAATTATATCACCAAGTATACGCGCGCTGATTATATTTGTATCTCAGGGTATGAATTGAAACTGGCCATGCGCAAACGCCATATCAGCCACAATCAAATGCTGGCTGAACTGGCTAGCGAAATGAATTGTGACAAGTTAACCGTTACACTGGGCAAATCCGGCACATTGCACCATTCAAAGGATGGTGGTTTTTACACGGCTCCCGCCCTCGCAATGGGGGTTGTTGATCGTGTTGGTGCGGGTGATGCTGTGTTATCAATTACCGGTCTTTTAGCGGCGGTTGGCGCTCCGTGGCCGATCATTGGTTTGATTGCGAATCTTGCCGGAGCATCTCTGGTCAGCTCTCTGGGAACAAAAACATTTTTGTCCAGCCCAGAACTACAGAAGCAAATTATGTCTCTTTTGAAATAGTTTATTTGACCTGATTTTCGTACAGCACCCGTGCAGCGTAACCGACGTTGCCAATCTTTATTATAGATTTCCAGCACGTCTGGAATTATCCAATACTCATGGTCAGATTCCTACCCAATGAACAATACAAGCTACCGGCAATTAACTGACAGGAAATATTTTCATAAACTCAAGAACGTTTCAGAATTAATATATCAAAATATCGACTGTTTTAGAAAAAGGTTGAACGACAGCACTATATATGAAAAAATTCTTATGTTAATAATAATCGGATTAAATGAATAGCCATGCCAAAAACTATCTTGATAATTGAAGACGATGTGTTGTGCATGAAGCTGTTCACAGATTTACTTCAATCACATGGCTTTGACACCATAAAATCTTTTAACGGCATGGACGCCCTTCAATTGTCGAGAGAACATAGTCCTGACCTTATCATTATGGATATCCAGCTGCCGAAGATTTCGGGCATAGAATTAACCAGAATGTTAAAGACAGATGATGAGCTTAAAATCATCCCGATTCTGGCGGTCACAGCGTTTGCCATGAAGGGAGATAAGGAAAAAATTCTTGATGCCGGTTGTAATGGCTATATTTCCAAACCTATTTCCGTCCCCTATTTTATTGACGAAATCAAAAAATACCTGTCTTTCGCGCCTTTCCGGTTGATCGAAACCCTGATTACGGGGCACCCGGTTATTGATGCTGAACACGAGGATATTGTCACCCAACTGAATAACATCAAGGTTTCACTGGAAACTGGTCAAGACACCCGTTGCACCAAACAGGTCGATGCCATACTGACGGCTATCAAGCATCACTTTAAGAACGAAGAAATTATCATGAACGACTTGGGGTACGATGATCTGGAATCCCACAGGGTTGATCATGAAATGCTACTGAAATCATTTGATGTATTGATTAATGATGTTGCTGAAAATGGTTATGCAAAAAACTTTTTTAACAAGCTGACGTCTATCGTCGTCCACGATATGATCCGCACAGATATCGGCTTTAAAAATTATTTAGACAAAATAAACTACCAGCCCTGAAACCTGTTCAACCATCACGCATATGCCAGAAGGGCGGCGTTCCCACCCGAAGCGGTGGTATCGACACACAAGGCACGCTCGATCTGCATGGGGCGCCAGTCCGATAAATCATCGATCAACGGCACAATGACCCCGTGTCGTGATGCCAGGGCTGACCGCACGCTGCGGAAATAGTCTCCAGAAGCCTCAAGCACAGCCCCCGCCAGTCCCGAAACGGTTTCCAGTTCAGACACGCAAACATCACTGACCACCCAGAGCAAGCCAGCCGGGGCGCCCGATTGTGTGAGACCCGCTATAAATTTTTCCATTTCATGGCGCATTTCCAAACCCGCCACAACCACCACACCATTACCAAGCAACAGGGCCAGGGCTGCCTGAGAAAACACACGGGCATCCTGCTCTGGTGTGCCAACACCCATACACAGCAATACGCCGCGACCATGGACCGACAGGCGGTTACTTTCCCCGGTTGGCCCCGGCAGATCGATCGCACCTTCGGGCTGGTCTGGATGGAAAGCCAGTATTTCCTGAATACTGGTCTGGATGGAAGCCGAACAAGCCCGGGATGCTTTTTCGATAATTCCATAACGTTCATCCATACGGTGCCATTGCTCGTAAGCAGACAAAGCCCCTGATATGCCCTCGGCAAGGCTGCCTCCGGCCTCTGATCCAGTATTTTCCAGTGATCGGTTTGCCGGGATTTCGCCCTTTCTGTAGGCATCCTTGTTCACGACAAAACGGGGCAGATAGTGCGGTCCGCCCGCTTTGGGGCCGGTTCCCGAAAGCCCTTCTCCGCCGAAAGGCTGGACTCCGACCACGGCACCGATCTGGTTGCGATTAACGTATATATTACCAATCCGTGCCCGGTCGCATATTTGCTGTACCCGATTGTCTATGCGGGTATGTATCCCCAAAGTCAGGCCATAACCTTGTTGATTGATGGTATCAACCATGGAGCCCAGATTTTCGGCTGTAAATAACACCACATGCAGCACGGGACCAAATATTTCTGTTTCCAGCTCTGCAATATGATCCAGCCTGTAAACAGCGGGCGATACAAAATGCGCCGCGGGATCGATATTTCCGGGCAAGGGTACTTTGTGGATCAGGCGACCATTCTCCTCCATTGTCTGGCAATGGGCCTCGATAATTTGTTTGGCCTGTTCGTCGATAACCGGACCAACATCGGTTTCCAGATCCCACGGATTACCGATACAAAGTTCATCCATGGCACCTTTCAGCAGCCGTAGAAGATTGTCGGCAATATCCGATTGAATGAACAGCACACGCAGGGCAGAACAGCGTTGCCCGGCACTTTGGAAAGCCGCCGTGACGATATCGACGACGGCCTGTTCCGGCAGGGCACTGGAATCAACGATCATGGCATTAAGCCCGCCCGTTTCGGCGATCAGAACGGCGTGTGGATTCCCATCATCGGCCATGGCGCGATTAATGATCCGGGCGGTTGCGGTGGAACCGGTAAAACAGACCCCATCGATGCGCGGATCGGCGACCAGTGCACCACCCACCATGGGTCCATTGCCCGGCAACAGGTGCAAGACCTCACCGGGAACACCCGCCTCATGCATCAGTTCTACGGCCCGGGCCGCGATCAACGGGGTTTGTTCCGCCGGTTTGGCAATTACAGTGTTCCCGCTTACCAGGGCAGCGACAATCTGGCCGGTAAAGATGGCCAGTGGGAAATTCCATGGCGAAATGCACAGGAATATCCCGCGCTCACGCCAATCATCGCCGGGAAGCTGGTTTTCGGCCTGGCTGGCATAATACCGGCAAAAGTCCACGGCCTCGCGTAATTCCCCAATACAATCGGCTAAAGTCTTACCGGCTTCACGGCCAGCAAGCATCATCAGTTCGGCTGCATTGTCCTCATAAAGGTCCGCAATGCGTCGCAAACAATCGGCGCGCTGGGCGGGGCTGCGGGCCTGCCAGCCCTCCAGGGCTGCACGGGCGCAAGACAGGGCTGCTTCGACCTGTTCGCTGGACGCCTGAACAACAGTCCCGACCCTGTCATCGGGCTGAGCTGGATTATAAACATGATGGTCACTACCCGAACGAGCCTCACCGTCTATCAATGGTGAAGCGTGCCATTGTTTGTCCTTAAATGCCGCCCGCTGAGCCTGCAAAGTCTGGAACTCCAGAGGATCCCAGATGTTCCAGCCCTTTGAGTTTACCCGGCTCGCCCCGAATAGATCAGCCGGGCTCGGAATGCGGGGATTGGCGACCGTATCAAAAGTCTCGATCTCGGCTACCGGATCACCAACCAGTTTTACGGGCGGGACACTCATATCCAGCACCTGATTGACGAACGAGCTATTGGCACCGTTTTCCAACAGGCGGCGCACCAGATAGGCAAGCAAATCCTCATGAATGCCAACCGGAGCATAAATCCGGCATGGCACATCATGACGCTCACGAAGCAGCGCAAACAGGCTTTCACCCATGCCATGCAGACGTTGGAACTCGTAGCCCCTGAAATCTCCCGCCATGTTCAGTACGGCGGCGACGGTGTGGGCATTATGGGTGGCAAATTGCGGGTAAAGGCGATCAGCATAGTCAAACAACCGGCGCGAACAGGCCATATAGGAAATATCCGTCGAGACCTTGCGAGTGAAAACCGGATAGCCGGACAGACCTTGTTCCTGCGCATTCTTTATTTCGCTGTCCCAATAGGCCCCTTTGACCAGGCGCACCATAATCCGTCGATCCAGGCGTTCTGCCAGCTCATTGAGCCAGTCAATAACATACAGAGCGCGGGGGCCATAGGCCTGTACAACGACACCGAAACCATGCCATCCCTTCATATCCGGATTGGCCAGCACACCTTCGATGATATCCAGCGACAGTTCCAACCGGTCGGCTTCCTCGGCATCGATATTAAATCCCATATTGGCATTCTTAGCCAACAGGGCCAGACTGGTTGTCCGGGTTATCAATTCCGCGACCGCCCGGTCACGCTGGGTAAATTCATAGCGTGGGTGCAACGCCGACAGCTTGACCGAGATCCCCGGATTTTGACGTATATCGTGCGATGTGCACCGGACAGATAAAGCCGTGATGGCACTGGAATAAGACAGGAAATAACGCCGGGCATCATCGGCCGTATGGGCAGCCTCGCCCAGCATGTCATAAGAGTGGGTATACCCGGCGGACTCGTTTTCGCCTGCCCGTACAACGGCCTCTGCAATATCGCACCCCAGGACAAACTGATGGCCAAGTACCCGCATGGACTGGGCAACGGCACGGCGGATCACCGGATCACCGACACGCTTGATCATGGCACGGACGGTACCGGCAACATCCCACTGACTGGCATCTTCCGGGGCGATAACCTTTCCGGTCAACAACAGCGCCCAGGTCGAAGCATTGACCAGCGGAGAGCCCGAACGACCCAAATGGCGGCCCCAATTAGCTGGCGCGATCTTGTCTTGTATCAGATCATCGATGGTCAGACTATCGGGCACGCGCAACAGCGCTTCGGCCAGACACATCAGAGAGATGCCCTCTCTGGTACTCAGGCCATATTCCGCGAGGAACACCTCCATCATACCCGGTTGTTTAGCGTCCCGCAGTTGTTCGACCAGATCAATGGCGCTCAGTTCAATGTTCCGGCGTTGGGTGTTATCAAGCCTCATGGCGCCGATCAGGTGTTCAACAGTATCTCGCTCGTTGGCAAGGTATGCCCGTTGTATGGCACTGCGCACTTTTCATCTCCTGTGACATAAATCCCTATATTGTGGTATTACAGGATTCAACCGACAGCACCAGCGCGAAGAATCCTGTTGGCCGGAAATTTAAGTGTAACAATGGTCCCCTCACCGATTATACTTTTAATACTGAGAGAACCCAATCCGAAAAACCCGGTATCTGTTCTGAAAGGACTTTATGGATTATACTGCGATAATCTAATACCAAAAGAGTAACAGCATGAAAACAATCCTGATCGTTGAAGACGACAAACTCAACATGAAGCTATTCAGCGTCCTGCTGGAATCCCAGGGCTTCAAAGTTCTGCAATCGCCCGATGGAAGTGATGCGATAGATCTGGTTAAACAACACCGCCCTGATCTTATTATCATGGACATCCAGTTGCCCAAAGTTTCAGGAACTCATTACATCAAATTGTTAAAACAGGATGATGAGCTTAAACACATCCCCATTCTTGTCGCAACGGCGTATGCCATGAAAGGCGACAAACAGCATATTCTCAACAGCGGTTGTGATGCCTATATCTCAAAACCCATAGACACAGCTAACTTTCTCGATGTGGTCAATCAATGGATAAATTGATAACCGGGTCGACATGGAACTGGCCACGGGTATCACGGCGGGTAAAAATCGGCCGGTAAACGGCGTTGAGATCCTCATCGGAAAAAGCCAGCGAATCGTCTTGAAAGCAGTTTTTATGAGACTGAAAAAGCAACGTTAATGCGGCGGCAATCCTGCCTATTTTTACCACTGCCAATTAAGGCAATTGACAGATGATATTTATGCCGCAATATTCTCGCCCAATCCTGGGACAGGGCAAAACAAGACAGGACAATTATGGTCAGCACAGACATTACCCTCGTCATCGGCGGCGCCCGGTCCGGCAAAAGCCGGTTTGCCGAAACGCTGGCCCTGAGACTATGTGACGAGCGTGCAATCAAGCCATACTACATTGCGACCAGCGAGCCCCGCGACACCGAAATGCAGGCCCGGATTGAGCGACATCGCGCCAGCCGTGGCGCACGCTGGACGACCCTGGAGGAGCCTCTCAAACTGACAGAACTCATCGCCCGGCAAGCCACACCTGAGCGTGTCTTGCTGATCGACTGCCTGACTTTGTGGCTGAGCAACCAGATGGAAAAACAGACCCATATCCCGACCCACACATTGGCTCTGCAATCGGCCCTGAAACAATCAACGGGGCCGGTTATACTGGTCAGCAATGAAGTCGGTCAGGGCATTGTACCGGACAACAAACTGGCCCGCGAATTTCGCGATGAGGCCGGATTACTTAATCAGGCCATCGCCCAGACGGCCAACAACGTATATTTAATAGTGGCGGGTCTTCCCATACCGCTTAAAACCGATCAGGAAACAAACTAAATGAGCAAGCTATCCTTTACCACGACCGCAGACCTATCCATTGCACTGGCGAACCTGCCAACCTCATCGGAGGCCTCGCGCGCCTCAGCCGAAGCACGCCAGGACCAGTTGACCAAACCGCAAGGCTCGCTCGGCAGGCTGGAGGAAATAGCCCTGTGGATGGCGGCTTGGCAGGGTCGTGAAAAACCTGAAATAAATACACCTGTGTGTCTGGTATTTGCCGGAAATCACGGGGTCACCGCGCGCGGTATTTCGGCCTATCCGCCCGAGGTAACTCACCAGATGGTGTTGAACTTCGAAGCCGGTGGGGCGGCCATCAACCAACTGACCCGACTGGCCGGTGCCGAGCTAAAAGTCATGGCGCTTGATCTGGACAAACCGACCTGTGATTTTTCCACCGCCCCGGCCATGAGCGAAGCCGAATGTTGTGCCGCCCTGCAAGCCGGAGCCGACGCCGTACCCGAGACGGCTGACATGGTTCTGGTCGGCGAGATGGGCATTGGCAATACCACCTCAGCAGCGGCCATCGCCCAAGCGGTCTTTGGCGGCACCCCGGACGACTGGATTGGGCCCGGCACTGGCGTGGACGCCACCGGACTGGCGGCCAAACATGATGCTGTTTCCCGGGCCATGGCATTGCACAAGGGCCAGCAAACCAGCGCCTTTGATTGCCTGCGCACCGTGGGTGGCCGCGAGCTTGCCGCCATCGCCGGAGCCGTGATCCAGGCTCGTCACCGCAGCATCCCGGTCCTGCTGGACGGTTTCATTGCCACGGCCGCAGCCGCAACGCTGGTCTTTGACAACCCGGCCGCACTGGACCACACGCTGATATCGCACACCTCGAAAGAACCCGGCCACAAACGTCTGGCAGAACAGCTGAACAAACGCCCCATTCTGGACCTGGATATGCGTCTGGGCGAGGCCAGCGGGGCAGCGGTCGCGCTGTTGATTATTCGAGCCGCATTGGCCACCCATAACGGCATGGCCACATTTGAAGAGGCCGGTGTTAGTGGCGCTTCTTAAATCTCCGTTACGCGATATTGCCGCGGCATTTATCCTGCTGAGCCGCATTGCGCTACCCTGGCACCGGGTATCTGACAATCCGCCAAATTTTAACGCCAGCATCTGGGCCTTTCCGGTGGTTGGCGCGGTGCTCGGCGCAGCCGGGGCGGCGATCTATGGTGTTGGTCTTGAGCTTGGGCTGGCGAGCCTGATTGCCGCAACCCTGGCCATCCTCACCATGATTTTACTGAGCGGTGCTTTTCACGAAGACGGGCTGGCCGATACGGCAGACGGGTTTGGTGGCGGGAAAACCCTGGACCGCAAACTTGATATCATGCGCGATAGTGCCGTCGGGTCCTACGGGGTGATCGCTCTGATTCTTTCTCTGACTTTGCGAATTGGTGCCTTGTCTTCACTGGACCTGGCAAAAGGCACCGCCGCATTAATCGCTGCGGGCATGTTGTCGCGACTGATGATGGGGTTTGTCATGCGGTATATGGACCCGGCCCGCAAGGATGGCCTGGCCCACGATACGGGTAAACCCCCATTGACCCGTATCATGGCGGGCACGATCCTGACCATAGTTTGCCTGATCTGGCTAATCGGGCCAATCGGTGCCTTGTCTGCCACCGCAGCAGCGTTCACAGCCTGTATCATCATGGCGACCATTGCCCGACACCAGATCAAGGGTTTTACCGGTGATGTTCTCGGCGCAATCCAGCAGGTATGCGAGATCAGCGTGATGCTGTTACTGATAATACTCTGGCATGTCGGTTAAATAATGCATCTGACAGGCGCTGGAATTCGGCGGCGTTACCCGGAAGGCCGAACCGAATAACCTGATCATCTTCAACAAAACGGCGGCTATAAATGCCGCTTTGGGCTAATTGATCGGCTATTTCACAAGCCAGTGGTGAGCGGACCAGACAAAACAAATCCGTCCCGCCAATAATTTCCAGCCCGGATTGCTGGAGAAGTTCCCGCAGTGCCTTGCTGTCTCGCAACAATTTTTGTCGCGTCTGGGCAATCCACGGCCCATCATCCAGCGCACAGCGTGCAACCAGCAACGCCATTGCATTAACCGGCCAGGGACCGAGCAGGCTTTGCAAGGCTAGCTGCAAGTCACCCGTCGCCCGGAAACAGCCGATGCGCAAGCCAGCCAGCCCGAAGAATTTTCCGAAAGACCGCATGACCAGTATATTTGGCGGTAAATCCAGTGCCGCCAGTGACAGGGACGTGGCACCATCACTAAAAGCCTCGTCCACAACCAGCACACTGTTTTGTTCCGCCAAACGCCGGGCAAGGCCCGACAAATCATCCACGTCGTAACAAAACCCGTCTGGATTATTCGGGTTGGTGACAATCACCACATGACGAGGCGGCACTTCGAAGCTATTGATCGAGCGGGCTTTGAACCGTATGACCGCCCGCCCGGCATTACGCCATACTCGAACATGTTCGCCATAGGTCGGTTCAGCCAGACAGACCCCATAACCGGCAAACACCTGGGGCAGCAAATTAATCACGGCTTGCGATCCTGCGGCCAGCGTCCATTCCTGCGGGTCGCGGGCCCCCAGATAGGCAACCCAGGATTTCAGGCATGCCGAGGCCAGCCCATGATCGGGCAGCCGTGCACAGACCGCCTGCAACTGCTCATCAGAAACCCGCTGTTGCCAGGGCCAGGGATTGGGGTTTACGCCGGTGGACAAATCAATCCACGGGCGTGGGGCATCAGGGTGACACTGGCGGATAGCCGATAGCTCTCCACCATGAACAATTGCCGTCATCAGCCGCCAAACATTTTCTTGAGATTATCGAACCCGGCCTGATAGATGCCCTGAATGGCTTCGCTGGCAGCCGTGGCATCACCAATCGGATCATAATCGCTTGACCAGTCCACCCGGCATTCACCATCTTCGGTCTTATGGACGGTAATCGTCGAGGTATAGTTAGCAACCGGCAACGGGCTGTCGACAATTGAATAGGTATAGGTCCGGGCATCGTCGTCGACGGTTTCCAGTTTTTCGACAATACTGCCGCCGCCATTCAGTGACAGGGTCCGGGTCTGACCTGCTTCGGTTAATTCACTTTTTTCAATGGCCGGATGCCAGTCAGGCAGTGAATTAAACCCACCGATCATTTGCCAGGCCTGATCGGCGGAAACATTGAGCTGTGTGGACATGGATACTTTCGTCATGACGAGCCTCCCGTTTTAAATTTTATGATTTTAACTTCTCCAGTATAACAAAGCTGATCTCAGGTTGCCCGGAAAAATTTTCGCGGCCCGGAACACATGAGACTTCTCGCCATTGATCTTCCTGCAAGGGCGGAAACACGGTATCACCATCAACGGCCTGATGAATTCGTGTCATATAGATCTGATCGGCGTGTCCCAGGGCTTCGGCATAAATCTGGCCGCCCCCGATTACCATTACCTCTTTTTCGGCCAGACAGAGAGCGCGCGCCAACTCCAGAGCGTGGTTTACGCTGGTTGCTACATGCACACCATCGGCCGTAAATGTCTCATCGCGGGTAATCACGATGTTAGGCCGCCCCGGCAAGGCCTTGCCAATGGACGCAAAAGTCTTGCGTCCCATAATAACCGGTTTGCCCAGGGTCATTTTCTTGAAATAGCGCAAATCTTCTGACAGGTGCCAGGGCATACCGCCGTCCCGTCCGATGACACCATTTTCCGCCATGGCAACAATCAGGGAAATACGCATGACTGGTCCTTCTGTAATCCGTTCAGACAGCAATGGGGGCGACAATATGGGGATGAGCCTGATAGCCTTGCAGGTCAAAATCTTCATAACAAAAGGCGAACAAATCTTTGACCTGCGGATTTATTTGCAGGGTTGGCAAGGCCAGGGGTGTTCGCGATAGCTGTGTATCGGCCTGATCCAGGTGGTTATTATAGAGGTGCACATCACCGAATGTGTGGATAAAATCCCCGGCTTTCAGCCCGCACACCTGGGCCATCATCAAGGTTAGAAGTGCGTAAGATGCAATATTGAACGGCACCCCGAGAAACACATCTGCACTGCGCTGATAGAGCTGGCACGACAGCCGCCCATCGGCCACATAAAACTGGAACAGGCAATGACAGGGCGGCAGGGCCATGCTCTCAACACTGGCCACGTTCCAGGCGCAGACAATATGGCGCCTCGAATTGGGATTGTTGGTAATCTGTTCAATAACCTGAGCCATCTGGTCCACATGCCCACCATCGGGCGTCGGCCATGAACGCCACTGATAACCGTAAACCGGCCCCAGATCACCATTCTCATCGGCCCAGTCATCCCAGATTGAAACCTTGTTGTCCTTCAGGTACTTGATGTTGGTATCACCTTTCAGGAACCACAACAGCTCATGAATGATCGAGCGCAAATGCAGTTTCTTGGTGGTCAGCACGGGGAACCCATCGGCAAGATCGAACCGCATCTGATGACCGAATACACTGTAGGTACCCGTGCCGGTCCGGTCACCGCGCTGGCTGCCTGTGTCACGAATTTGTCTCAGAAGGTCAAGGTACTGACGCATAATTTATGTCTTTGCTGATTCACGAATAATGATTTTATGTAACATACAATCTATTCCAGTGGAATATTTCTACACAAAAAATTCAAGCGAGTTCTTTTCATAAGCCTGAGGTTTTTCTATACTATGGGTGTTGGGAAACCAACTATGGCGATAAACGCTGTTCGGAATAGGCATAGCGGACCCGGGGGCGGTACCCGGCGCCTCCACCAAATTCACCGGCTCTTTTTGCGAAGAGCCGGTCTCGGGGGGCGAAATAGGATCGACGCGTGTAATAAAGGTACAGTTTTTGCTCGGCATGGTTCCGCCGTTACCGGGCCAATTTAACAAATGCAAACGATAATGATGCATTTGCGGTAGCTGCTTAGCACTACCACGGGGTTCGGGAGGCACCTGGCAACAGAAGCCTCCCACTTTATCTGGTCAGGCAAGCTGAACGGACAGACAGACGGACACAGAACAAAAGATAATCGACCAGGGCATGGATATTGAGTATGGATACTGAAACAAACGACCCGATCCGGTATGACCAATGGATAGAGGATGCCTTGCGTGATGTCATCCGCAAGACCCTGGCATACACGGCCAAGCACGGCCTGAGCGGAGACCATAACTTCTATATTACGTTCCAGACACAATCAGACAAAGTCCGAATCCCGGCCTATATGCTGCGTCAGCACCCGGAAGAAATGACCATTGTGCTGCAACACCAGTTTACAAATCTGAACGTCAACGACGACCACTTTTCCGTCAACCTGCGTTTCAGTGGTAAAATGGAGACTCTGTCAATTCCGTTTTCCGAGGTTACCGGCTTCAGCGATCCGTCGGTTAATTTCGGGCTGCAACTGAAAACCGTGGAATTAAACGACACAGATCTTGAAGAATTGAAGCTGCCTCACGATATGGTAGACAAGGATCAGGAGTTTTCGGACCCGGATGGTGCGGACAACACCGATAATTCCACCCCCTCCCGTAAAACCGGCGAGGTCGTCACCCTCGACGCCTTCCGCAAGAAATAATTCCTTATTCACCGTCCGATTCATACTTAGCGAGGGTTCTATGCGTGATTTTGAACACCACGAAATGTTTCCATCTTCTGGTGATGAGCCGGAATACCGTCTGTTAAGCACCGACTATGTCAGCACCATTGATGTGGACGGACAGGAAATCCTGAAGATCGACAGTCAGGCCCTGACGATGCTGTGTGCCACGGCCATGCATGATATTTCCCATCTGTTACGAACAACTCATCTGGAACAACTGGCGTCCATCCTTGACGATCCGGAAGCTTCCGACAACGACCGGTTCGTCGCCATCGATTTGTTAAAAAACGCCAATATTTCTGCCGGCGGTGTCCTGCCCATGTGCCAAGATACCGGCACGGCTATTGTCATGGGTAAAAAAGGCCAGAACGTCTGGACCACCGATGACGATGAGGCTGCCCTGTCGGCGGGTGTGGCGAAAACCTTTCTGGAAACCAACCTGCGCTACAGCCAGCTTGCCCCGCTTGATATGTATAACGAGGTCAACACCGGCAACAACCTGCCCGCCCAGATCGATCTGTATGCGACCCGTGGCAATGCCTATAAGTTCCTGTTCATCGCCAAGGGCGGTGGTTCGGCCAACAAGGCCTTCCTGTATCAACAGACCAAGGCATTACTTAACCCCGATGCATTAAAGGCCTTCCTGGACGAGAAAATCCGCACCCTGGGCACGGCGGCCTGCCCGCCCTATCACCTGTCTATTGTCATCGGCGGAACATCAGCAGAGCTTAATTTAAAGACAGTAAAACTGGCCAGCGTGCATTATCTCGATGATCTGCCGACCCAGGGCAACGAACACGGACAGGCCTTTCGCGATCTGGAACTGGAAGCCGAGGTTCTTAAAATGACCCAGAAAATGGGTCTGGGCGCACAGTTTGGTGGTAAATATTTCTGCCATGATGTTCGGGTCATCCGTCTGCCCCGCCACGGTGCCTCCTGTCCGGTTGGCATCGGGGTATCCTGTTCGGCTGACCGGCAATGCCTGGCCAAAATCACCAAGGAAGGCATTTTTATTGAGAAGCTGGAAGCCAACCCAGCCCGTTTCCTGCCCGAAGTGAAAGCCGATGATTTACAATCAGAAGTGATCCAGATTGATCTGAACAAACCCATGAGTGAAATTCTTGGCACCCTGACCCGCTACCCGATCAGAACCCGCTTAAGCCTGAACGGCCCGCTGATCGTGGCCCGTGATATTGCCCATGCCAAACTCAAGGAGCGCCTGGATGCTGGTGAGGACATGCCCGAATATTTCAAGAACCATGCTATCTATTACGCCGGACCAGCCAAGACACCGAAAGGCATGGTTTCCGGTGCCTTTGGGCCAACCACCGCAGGCCGCATGGACGCCTATGTGGACCAGTTTCAGGCCGCCGGAGGCTCCATGGTCATGCTGTCCAAGGGTAACCGGTCCAATATGGTCACCTCGGCCTGTATCGCCCACGGTGGATTTTATCTCGGCGCCATCGGTGGCCCCGGTGCGCGGATCGCCCAGGATTGTATCAAAAGTGTGGAGGTGGTCGAATACGAGGAACTGGGCATGGAAGCGATCTGGCGCATCGAAGTGGAAGATTTCCCGGCCTTCATCGTTATCGATGACAAGGGCAACGATTTTTTCGCCGAATTCATGCCGAAATAACCGGATTTTCCACAAGCTTTGCGAACGGGAGATACAGATGTTCAATATATTTGGCAAAAGCGAAACCAAGATACAGGAATTGATCGACAACAAGCAGTATGAAGATCTGCCCATAAACGTCATCGATGAACTGGCCAGTGAAATCATCCTGACCACCGAGCCTTACATGGCCGAATACAAAGTCATTGAACGGCTGGAAATCATTACCGCCGAATGTGTCTTTGGCATGAACCTGTTCCGTGATTTTTTCGCTAGCATCACCGACATCATCGGTGGCAGATCCAGTTCTTCCCAGAAAGTCCTGCGCGATTCGCGGCGAACCTGTCTGACGGAATTGCGCCGCGAAGCCCTGATCGTGGGTGCCAATGCTATTATTGGCGTGGATCTGGACTACAGTGAAATTTCCGGTGACGGGAAATCCATGCTGTTTCTGGTGGCCAGTGGCACAGCCGTTCGGGTTGAATTGGCATAACCCACTTTCCTATTGCTGTTTACCCAAAAACCATTATATATCAAGCATAACCGGTGCAGTTCTCAAGCATAACCGGTGCAGTTTTAAGGATTAATCCAGATGAAGGTTGTTATCATTGGTGGCGGCCATGCGGCAGGCCAGATTATTTCTTCTCTGCTTATGGACGAAGATTTTAATGGCACCATCACCCTGATTGGCGAAGAGACATGGCTGCCCTATCAGCGCCCGCCCCTGTCCAAACAATTCTTGACCGGTGAGATGACCATAGAGCAGGTCACCCTGCACCCGGCTGAATTTTACGAAACCAATGGCGTCGAGATGAAACTGGGTTGCAGGGTCAACGCCATCGACCGGACGGCCCGTACGGTCAGCCTCGAAAACGGTGAGACCATTGCCTATGACAAACTGGCCCTGACAACGGGAACCCGGGTTCGTAGGCTGTCCCTTCCCGGTGCCGATCTTGACGGCATCCATTATGTCCGCACCATCGATGGTACCGAAACACTGCGCAACAATTTCGCACCGGACAAAAGCCTGTGCGTGGTCGGCGGTGGTTATATCGGGCTGGAAGTAGCCGCCGCGGCTGCGACTTCGGGCATGAAAGTCACCGTGATGGAAATGGACGAACGGGTCATGAACCGTGTAGTGGCGCCACAGGTCTCGGCTTTTTATGAAAAAATGCACCGCTCCCACGACGTGGAAATCCGCACCAATGTGGCGGTAACGGGGTTCACCGGCCAGGATGGTTTAATGGCCATAACCTGCCAGGATGGCAGCTCGTTTGAAACGTCTCTGTGTGTCGTTGGCGTGGGCGTGATCCCCAATAGCGAACTTGCCGAGGACTGCGGTCTGAAATGTGACAATGGTATCACCGTTGACCAGTTCGCCCAGAGCGAAGACCCCGATATTGTGGCTGCCGGTGATTGCACCAATCATCCCAACGCGATTTTCGGAACGCGCATCAGGCTGGAATCCGTGCAAAACGCTGTCGATCAGGCCAAGGCTGCCGCCCTGTCAATTATGGGCAAGCCTGCGGTCTATTGCGCCGTACCATGGTTCTGGTCCAACCAGTTTGACACAAAACTTCAGATCGTCGGCCTGTCACAAGGTTATGATCAAACCATCTTGCGCGGCAACCCCAATGATGGCGCATTCTCGGTTTTCTACCTGAAAGAAGGTATTCTGATTGCAGTTGATGCCATCAACAGTGGTCGTGAATACATGATGGGGCGCAAATGGATCGCCGATCATGTCAGGCCGGACCCGGAGCGCATCGTCGATACGACAATTTCAGTCAAAGAACTCATTTAACCTGATAATAAACCAGAGGCAAAGTATGGCTATTGTTACCTATACCCAACAAGACGGAACATCCAAGGACGTCACCGTTAAAATCGGCCAATCGGTCAAGGATGGCGCGGTCAACAATCTGATTCCCGGAATCTTTGGTGAATGTGGCGGGGCGTGTGCGTGCGCCACCTGTCACGTATATATCAATGATCAATGGGTCGAAAAGGTTGGGCCGGCCGGTGATGCGGAAAAAGATATTCTGGAATTCGCCGAGGACGTTCGGGAAAACAGCCGCCTGAGTTGCCAGATCAACATTTCAGAAGACCTGGACGGATTAATCGTTTACGTCCCGGATGAACAGTAATTTATTTGAAGGAAATATCATGGACTTTGAGAACAAGGTTGCCTTCGTTGCCGGTGGGGGTGGCGGAATGGGACTGGCCATCGCCAACGCCCTGATTACACAGGGCTGTCATGTGGGCATAGCCGACCTGAAATCGACGCCCGATAAAATAGCTTCTGGCCCGGGCCGCCATCTCTATCACAAAGGTGATCTGAGCCAGGATGAATTTGTCAGTGATGCGGTCAACGCAACAGCCGACGAATTTGGCCGACTTGATTATTTGATTAATACCGCCGGTGTTTTGTGGCTGGATCGCGACAAATCCGTGATCGACATGGACATGGATGTATGGGACCAGGTCATGGCCATCAACCTCAAATCCTTTGCCCTGAGTACCCGATACGCGGTGCCGCATATGAAAAAAGCCGGGGGCGGTGCCATGGTACATTTTTCCTCGGTCGATGCTACCGGGGGTGATGCACCAGCCCAGGATGCCTACGGTGCTTCGAAAGCCGCCGTCATCCGGCTTGCCAAATCTCTGGCTATCCAGTTTGCCGGGGATGGTATCCGTTCCAACGTGATCCTGCCCGGACCGACCATGTCCCCCATGCAGGAACGTTGGCAAAACAACGAACAGGCCCAACAACAAGTTGCCGGCTTCGTGCCATTGGGCAAGTTGGGCACGACCGACGATATGGCCGATGCCTGTCTGTTCCTGTTATCGGATAAGGCACAATACATCACCGGGGTGGAATTACCCGTCGATGGCGGCATCACAGCCAGAGTCTAGATAGTTATGTCGTCGGCCAGTCAGGGCGTTCCATGGTAAAGACATCGGATATGCGTACATAATCCATATAACCCAGACGCCCGATCAGGTCGGTTTTTTTCATATCAACCCGACCATCTACCAGCACGTCATCATTAATATGAATACCGATTACCTGTCCGATGATTACCAGGTTTGAGGCATCGCCCTGTGGCGGCTTCAGCAATTCGACGGTTTGACTGTAGGTGCATTCCAGGTGCACCGGGCTGGCCTTGACCCGGGGCACATTAACCAGTTCGGCAGGCTCTTTCTCCAACCCGGCTATGTCGAATTCGTCCATGTCTGACGGTGCCGCAGCAGACGTCAGGTTCATGGCATGGCGCAAGTCATAAGTCGCCAGATTAACCACAAATTCACCGGTTTGCTGGATGTTGCGAACGGTGTCCTTCAACTCGCCGTTCTGGTGGTAACCACTGGCGGCGAACATGACCTGGGGTGGATCGTATGCCACACCATTAAAAAAAGAGTAGGGAGCCAGATTTGCCGTGCCATCACTATCAAGCGATGAGATCCAGCCGATGGGACGCGGGATCACCAGCGCATTAAAAGGATTGTACGGCAATCCGTGTGGTTCATCGGTGTGATAGAACATCAGGCAGGGTCCTCATAAGATGATGGAAACATAAATAATGACGGGTGTCAGGGCTTATTACCATGGGCTTGAACCTGCTCCCACCAAGAACGAAAGGCCGTAAGGCTATAGGGTATTTCATCGCCCATTTCGCCGGTGAATTCACGCCATTTATCACATACCCCATCGGGCACCGCGACAAGGGTCGGTATGCCCTCAGCGACTGCCTGCAGGATATCACTAGCCAGCCCCTGCCCCATCTGTTCCTGTTCACCGTATTTCTCCACAATAATCAGATCCATGGTCTGGCTGATGGCACGCTGAATAGCGCTGCTGGTTTCAGCCAGGGCCTGGGTATCGAGAGAACAGGTTTTGCTGTCTCCATCAGACTTTCTCGGCCTGTTTATGGCGATGCGATGCCCGGTATCAAGCTCGACCACATCAAGACCGGAAATAGAGCCATCCTCGTTGCGCAGGGCTTCCTGGACAATTCCGCCAACCCGTCTGCCCTGAGCCGTCAATTCTTCAGCAAACCGTTGCAATATCCCCATTTCACGTTCACGCGAGCGGTATAATGCTCCGGCGAGATATACCTTGGCATATGTTTCTGTGTCTGTGTCTGTGTCTATGTCTGTATCCATCGTCCCTGTTTCCGGTTGCCACGTACGGATCGTAAAAATATATATCAGCTGAACCGATCATAATCAGATAGATCATAACAGAACAGTGATTTACTCGTAATTCGACAATAAGTCTGATATTTAACATATTAGACATTGATATTTTATTGTATAATGCATGTTAACGAGAACCCAAACAAAGGGGGAGTTGTGAATAATATTGGCCATGAATCAAAATTTCCCGTCCTGACGAGAGAAGAGGCAGAAGAGATTGTTCAAGAACTGGGCAAGGCTCTGGATGCACATCGTGAATGGACTGGTAAATTTCGCAATATGTTGGTTTGTCGTACAAAACCAACGCCTTCACTTCTTAAACCAACATCTCATAAAAAGACAATCTTTGGACGCTGGTACTATGGCACGGTCAATCAGCATCTACGTGTTCATCCCGATTTTGCCATTGTCGGGAAAAACAGCAAGATAATGCATAATCTGGCTCGCAAGCTCGCCCAGACCGTACTCGACAAGAAGAAAATAAAGCCGTCGTTATATAATTCTTTTGTCAAAAGTGTCGATAATTTTCGTCTTAGTGTCCGCACATTGCTCAGTGAAGCCTGGGATTATCTCCGCTTCACCGACCCGCTAACCGGCGTCATGACAAGAACGGCTATGAAAGCCAGGCTGGAAGAAGAAAAAGAACGCTCGCGGCGAAATCATCAACTGTGTTGCATTGGCATCATGGATCTGGATAAATTCAAAATAATCAATGATACCTATGGCCATCAGGCCGGGGATACAATCCTGAGCAGCGTAGCAAAATATGTTAATAACCACCTGCGTGACTACGATCAAATTTTCCGCTACGGCGGCGAGGAATTCCTGCTGTTATTGCCCAACAGCTCCCTGAACACGGTCACAAGAGTCCTCAATCGTTTACGTCAGGGGATCAACAAAACCACGACAACAATCGAAAGTGGCGAAAAAATCAGCATCTCCGCTTCATTTGGAATATCTGAACTGCAGACAGAACAACCGACCAAAGTATCCATCGAGCAAGCCGACAAGGCACTTTTTGAAGCCAAAAATGCCGGACGCAACAAAGTCTGTGTATGGCACGCCGAATAAAACACGGGCACAAATCAGAGTAATGATCACCTCGGCGGCCCTCACGTATCCTCAGATGAACATACCTTAATCATCTCAAACAATATTTTACGGATTTTGGGATCGGAAATTTCGTAATATGCACGGACCAGTTCCAGGGTTTCGCGCCGGGCCATCTCATCGGTTTCAACTACGCCTTGTTCTTTATCACGCAAACCAGCATAAAACCGGCCTTCATGGGTTTTAAACTCGGCCGGCATCTCGTCAAAAAAGAACGACACTGGCACATTAAGAATACCTGCCAGTTCAAAGATTTTTGAGGAACCGATACGATTGGCACCGCGCTCGTATTTCTGGATTTGTTGAAATGTCAGGCCGATCTCATCACCAAGTTTTTCCTGACTGATACCTAACAATATGCGACGCAAACGAACACGGTTTCCAACATGTATATCGACCGGGCTGGGGATTCCGGGCGGCAAGTGCTTAACTTTTTTGGAAATGCCACCTGTTTTTTTAACCACTCTCATAACCTCTTATTCCTCTAATAGTTGTGCATAACAACTGATTCTTCATCATACTTTAGGTTGCTTAAGAACTCCAGCCCCAATGAAACAGTCTTTTCCTGATTGAAACAATTCTGGCAACCGGTTATGAATGTATTTATTTTGAGGATGCATTATTCTTATAATCCGTGCATCCCTGCTAACCGGATATTTATGAAATAATGACTTTTTCACCTGAGCTGGAATTTTCACTAGCCTCGCTGTCTCAGCACGGTTCAATCAATCGCCTGCTGCTTGAAGCGTTTACCCCATACGTCAAAGCACTGGATAAAAAAATGGCGTCTGGTCCCTACCCCTGGATCGAAGACTCTATTAACAGCGGCGACATATTTGTTGGCCTGATTGGCAACCAGGTGGTTGGGGTTGTGGTCATCTCCCGCCTAGACAAAGAATTGATCATCGACCAGATCGGGGTCGCCTCTGCGTGGCAAAATCAAGGCATAGGAAGTTGGCTTCTCGAACACATAGAACAGGTCGCGCGCCGTGAAAACATGGCTAAAATATCCCTGAATACCGCCAAAATTATGACCGGATTGCTGCGTCTTTACCACCGGCATGGATACCGCATAATCCGCATGGCCCTTCCCACCCACGGCGATGATGAGCACCTTCGCATCCACATGACTAAACTTCTTTAAAAGTCCAGATTCCTCACAATAACGTGATAAACAGTGATGCATAATATAATCTGCCTGGCTTAAAATGTGGAACCAATTCCTACCTAATAAGCCATGGACCTTGATTTGTTCATTAGCATTAAGAAATTTGTTTCTACTGTACAGAATTGCCGGTTATGTTGGCGCATAACTGCAGTACTATTTATAACTGTTCTTATTACAGAAACTATCATTCTATACTTTTCAGTCGATCGATTCAGGAATGATCGTTTACACGAAATCGAACGCGAAGGTCTGGTAATCGCGCGCGCCATTATGCGTGACGTCATCATCCAGGACGACACGGCAAGCAGTATTTTGAAAATTGGGCCAAGGCTTCGCGACAATACGGTTTTGATCGGTTTGCGTATTACTGACGAAACCGGTGGGCTGATAGGTCAGTTTGGCGATCTGCCGGGCACATCCATACCCCCCTCAAATGAATATTCCCTAACGAAGTACACCTACAACACCGATGAAAAAACCATGGATGTATTCTGGCCTGCGAAACGCTCACATGCATCATTGATCATGTCGGCCCGACTGGACATTCGGGAAATCGAACCACAGGTCGATGACTTCATCGTGCGGATTATCAGCCTGGTTTTACTAATCACCACGATTCTAACGGTCGTAACCATGCTGGCTCTTGATCGGTTGGTGTTAAGATCCGTACGCCAAATTCATCATGCCGTAGCCGAAATTGCAAAAAACCCCAAAGATCATACAGCCCAGAAATTGTCTGACTTCGGTATCGATGAACTGCATGATGTAACAATAAACTTCGACTTACTGATCCTTCGTCTGAAAGAAGCATTCGATCAGATAGATAAACAGAATATCGAGTTGCTGAAAAATCAACTTGCAGAACAAACATACAATGCAAAAAGTGAATTCATGGCCAATATGAGCCACGAATTACGGACCCCGCTAAATGCCATTCTGGGGTTCGCCGATATGATCCAAAATCAATACCTGGGCCCCATCGAAGTGAAAAAATATGTCCAGTATGCAGAAGATATAACCTCTAGTGGCAACCATTTGCTGTCTCTGGTTGATAAAATCCTTGATATAGAGCGAATTGAAGCTGGTGATTTCGATCTTGAAAAAGAAGATATTGATGTCACCAATTTATTGCACGAATGTCAGGTGCTATATAAGGATCAGGCTGAAGGAAAGAATTTATCCCTGCTGTTCGATATCCAGAATAATCTGAAACCCATAATGGCCGACAGGCGATCCCTGAAAATAATTTTTTCTCACCTGATATCCAATGCAGTTCAATATACACCAGACGATGGGCAAATAGAGGTACATGCCTATACCGAAGACAAAAAATTATTCCTGGAAATCAGGGACACCGGCGTCGGCATTCCCCATGACAGACTAATGCGCATCAAAGAGCCATTCTCGCGCCATGAAACAGACCCCCACCGGTCCCAGCAAGGTGTCGGGTTAGGACTGGCTATCGCCAATGGCCTTACCATGCTTCACAAAGGAACCATCAGCTTCGCCTCTAATTTGGACAAAGGGACGACAGTTACAGTTGAATTACCCTATTAGCTGAAGCCGTTTTCATATCATGTACACATCATAGCGTGTGGTTTTACCCATGATCTGGTGTGACGGAGAAACGATACTTTTTATGGGTGCAGCCAAACGGGGCCATTTCAATACCACCCGGTTGTTGGCAGTCGCCAGGGCGGATTGCATCAACTCAACGCGATCCTCATCGTCCCCCACGATCTGGCGGATCAGGCGCATTTCCTTTTTCACAAGTGCCGATTTGCCGCGCGGCGGATGCATGGGGTCAACCAGCACCACGTCGGGCGACAGGTCAGGTAACAGATCTTTGGCATCACCATACAACAACGTCATGCGGTTGATGACATCGGCCACCCCGCCACCAGCCTGTCTGGCCCGTTCCAGCCCTTCTTGCAACAAGCTGTGCATGTGAGCCGAGCGTTCTATCATCACGACCCGGGCACCCAGTGAGGCCAGCAGAAAGGCGTCACCGCCCAGGCCGGCAGTAGCATCAACCACATCCGGGCTCTTGCCACCTTTCATGCCAACCGCCCGAGGCAGGCTTTGTTCGCGTCCACCGCCAAATCTGAAACGGTGCCTGACCGCACCCCCGGCAAAATCACAGATCAGCGAGTCAGGCAGTGGTATATTGTCTTTTCGCGACATACATTTCCTTTACGCAATATCCCAGTCACCTTGTGCGACAACCCGCAGTTCAGCCAGTAATTCCGGATGACGGCTGGCAAGGTTATGACGTTCACCGGGGTCGTTTTTCAGATCATATAAAAATTCTATGCCGTCTTTAAGATACTTCCAGTTTCCCCGTCGCACGGCGAGCTGGCTACGCGCCCCCCAGTCATCCCCATTAAAAGGCAGATCAATTCGCCAAAATAAAGTGCGCGGATCATCCCCCTCACCAAGATCTAGCAGATCTACCCCATCCATGATCTGATCGGGTTCAATACCGGCCGCGGCCAGTAATGTGGCGGTAACATCCATCAAAATTGCCGGCTCAGATGACACAGTCCCCGCCCCAACGCCGTCCGGCCAGCGCAAGATCATAGGCACCCGGATGCCACCTTCCCAGAGCGTGCCAAACCCGTGAAAAAAAGGCCCCGACGTCGCCATTTCGGCCCCACCATGGTCGTAGCACAGCACCACGGCGGTATCTCGTGCCAGACCCTTTTCGTCCAGTGCATCGAGGATCCGTCCGACGCTTTTATCCAGGTGTTCAACCGCGGCAACATAATCGGCCCGGTTGCCATCCTGCCATGTATCGAAACTGGCGCTATCACCCTCGCGACCCGGCGGGCTATAAGGCGGCAACATGGCGTTATAAGCCACATACAGAAAAAATGGATCAGATCCTTTGTCCCTGATGAAATCGACGGCGTCGTCGGTAAATATATCCGTGGTATAACCTTCCCGTGTGACCTGCTCGCCGTTGTGATACAGAGCCTGCGTGCCCGCCTCGGTCTTGTGGGAATAATAATCCACGTTCCATTCATGAAAACCACAGAAATCATCGAAGCCATGGGTATTGGGATTATCACCGACCTCATGGCCCAGGTGCCATTTGCCATAGAGGGCGGTATGGAACCCGGCGTCCCTGAAATAACGCGCCAATATCTTTTCCGAAACCGGCAAACCAGCCTCGCCGGGCAACAAGTTACGCTCCATTGCCAGGTGGCGTGGATAGCGGCCTGTTAACAACGCCGCACGGCTCGGGCAACAAATCGGCGACGGGGCGTAACAATCGGTATAGGCAACGCCTTGTTCGGCTAACTTGCGTATATTCGGGGTCCGTATTTCGCTCTTGCCAAAGGGTTCTATATCGCAATAGCCCATATAATCAAAGACGATCAACACCACATGTTTGGCGCGGCTGGCGTTCATGTTTTCCATTCCATTATGTTAGTCTTGCTTTATACGACTGTAAGGCAGTTACCAATCCTGATAAACCATTTATCAACATGGTCCGGGTGTACGACACGGTCTGGACTTTGGGGAAACGCCGATGTCATTAACCGGCATTATCAATTAAATTACCATTGGCATGCCGCATAATAAGTTCTAGATTTTATGGATCAGTCTGGCACATGTGCCATCGACAATGTATCTGTTCCATGACCGTGAATTATTCAACCGGTCATCTTTTTCCCGCCGACAACTGGTTTATATTCCACTGTTTCTGACCCTGTTGGCCCCGGCGGCAGGCACATGCGCCGCTTCGAGCGCTTAACCATCAATCTGGCCGCAATCTGTGGCGTGCTGGTCATTTATGGCATGACAGAAACGGCATTACGCGAAAAATATATTGGTGAGGCTTCATTTGCGAGCCACGACGTATTGCTGGGTTTGACCACAGAGATCGGTATGTTTTTACAGATCGCTGTCTCTCTGGCATCTGTATTCTATGTAATCGTCCACTGGCGGTCCTATTCGCCCCTGACGGCGACCATTTATCTTTGTTCGACCTCATTTTTCCTGCCGATTTATTTACAGGATCACTTCATCCTGCCGCAATTCGCCGCCGCCCACGCGTTTCAGTATATGGTATTTCTGGCTTATCATTCCCTTGCCCGGATAAACCGCCAGGATGACCCAGCACCAAAAATATTACCTCGTCTGAACTTCACCACACCCTATCTTCTCATCCTGGTTTTCCTGTTGGGTGGACTTTATTACATGGGCGAAAATGACATTGCGGTATTCATTGAGAGTATGGGCAATGCCAGTGGCTTGTTCGATCTCGCCCGGCACCTTGCCCTGCTTTTGGTTATTGGCCTGGACATGGGGGTCACTTGCGCACACTTTTGGTATGATGCATTGATCTGGAAAATGCGTGTTCCTGCCCAACGGCAATGGGTTGCCAAACGCTATGCTTTTATGTTTCAAACAGTGCCATAGGGGATTGTGAGCACCGACAGCGCCAATTAATCATTCCCCGCCATTCAGTTTGAAAGCCCGAGACATGCCTGAGCCATTTAAAGACCTGTTCAACCCAAAATTGATCGGATTGATGGGCCACCACAGCAAGCGGGTATGGCATAAATTTGACCAGGTGGCTTTTGTCGCCAAAGCAACATTCGACCTTGATCATCTGAATTTAAAACAACTGGCGGAGAGACGGGGATTCGAACCCCGGAAGGGCTTGCACCCTTGCTGGTTTTCAAGACCAGTGCATTCAACCGCTCTGCCATCTCTCCACCGTTGTATCGAAACAGGGCGCCTGACTTCCCAAAACTGTTGGATTTTCAGGTACCCAT
Source organism: Alphaproteobacteria bacterium (assembly GCA_024279135.1). GTDB lineage: Bacteria > Pseudomonadota > Alphaproteobacteria > Rhodospirillales > Casp-alpha2 > JABJOR01. The sequence goes on along the minus strand of JAJRRU010000019.1, from coordinate 142,156 downwards.
AAATACCACTTGAATGTTTTATGGTATTGAGGTGATCTAGTACCGTAACGATTACCACCCTACAAGCAAAACATGCCAGGACCCATTTATTATGACTATAAAAACTATTTCAGCCTCGGGGAAACCCTATGACCTGGGGCGGATAATCGGCGAAGCGACTCGCGCTGCGGTGCACCGGGTCAGCATGCGTAATGAAGAACAGAAGGCCACTGAACAACGCTGGACCGGGTCATCCTATGTGGCACAAATGACCGCCGCCGCCCGGCAAACCTTCCCGCAATATATTCAGGAGATGGAAGGCATGGCCGACGGTATGGGCATCGCCTTCGAGCGCGTCTTTTTGTGGAACTGCCGGGGTGATCTGCATTGGCCCGATGATATTTCACCGGCCATGGCCGCCGGGCTAACCGAGGGCTGCACAAGCCTGATTATCCCCGCCAGCAGCAACCATCCAGCGAGAATTGCCCACAACGAAGACGGCTCGCAAGATTATTATGACCACTGCTTCTGGGTATCGGCCAAGCCAGATATTGGCCCCGGTTTCGAAAGCTATCTCTACCCCGGTATGATCGCCGGTCATACCATGGGGGCCAGCCACGCCGGGATTGTGCAGACCATCAACAATATCCGCGTGCATGACCTTAAAATCGGTGTGCCACGCCATATCATCTGCCGCGCCATTCTGGATTGCACGACCATGGATCAGGCCCTTGACCTGCTTGGCCGCACCGACAGAGCAAGCGGTTTCCATCACAATCTGGGTTCGGTTCTGGAAAACCGGCTGGCTTCGGTAGAAGCCCCGGCCAGCGGGTGTCTGGTCAGGGAAGTGACAACAGATCGCACAGCAGCGGCCATAGCTCATACCAACCACCTTATATCGGCGGAGCTTAGAGACACGCCACAGGAAATCTCTCATTCGTCGCGCATGCGCCAAGGCCGCGCCGATGACTTGCTGGGTCAGGGTGTGCTGGAAAATCAGGGGCCAACCGGTATCTTGTTCGACACTCTTGCGGGGCATGAAATCCACCGTCGACCCAACGATGGCGGGGATGATTACGGCCAGACCCTGGGAACCGGTATTTTTGAACTGGGCACCGATACATTATCGATCACCCTGCACGACGGGCCAGACAACCGAGATATTCTGCACCGCCAGATAAAACTTCAGGCCGCCATCATGTCAGCAGACTGAACCAGGTAATCCCACAGGTATTGTGCGAAGGTCCAGCGCACCTGAATTGTATAGTGATCATCATCAACCCGGTGCAGCAAAATCGATGCCTTGGCAAAATAGCTCTGGGCGCAATCACCGGGCTTGAATGTGCGCGGGTGCAGATCGAGCGGACAACCGCGCGCCAGCAAATCGTGCACCGTGCTGCCATGCAGCTCGATAACCACGAAATAATCCGACACATCTGTGACCGCCGTGTGCAGTCCCTTGAAGGCCGTTTGCAAGGCTTTCAACAGCGAAATTTGTGATCCATCGGCGCTATGGACCAACCATTCATCGGGGCCAAGCCAGAATACGGTGACTGCTTTCTTGCCTTTGCGCATTGATACCGTATTGGCGGCCAGTGGCAGGGCCACACCCAAAGCCTTTTTGGCGGCCGCAAGAAATGCTGCATCGTCGGCGTTGCCGCGAATATTAATCTTGCCGAGGAATTTTTTCTCGCTCAGGGTAATGGGGCCCACAGGCCATACGGCCCCGTCGAGCGGGCTTGTTCTGTGGGTTTTGAAATCAACCTTCGTATCAACCATGAGTTCTCTCCCCTTCTTTGTCGAAGAACACCGGATCGGTCACCGTAACGGTTTTGACCCGGCCGTCCATCAAGGCTACATACAGTGTATCGCCCATTCGATTTCGACCATCTTGCAACAAGGCCATAGCGATGGAGCGGCCCTTATCACCGTTCACACCATCTGGCCCGGTCACATTGGGGCTCATATAACTGGACGTCACATGACCGAGGGCGCGCAAGGGTGGTTTCGGGGTCGCGGTGTCGACGATATGGGCACCTTCGGGCAGCACAAAAGACGGATCGTCGGTAAACAGGCCGACCAGTTGCTTGCGACCCTCACGCGCCGTATCGGAACGTGTAAAAGAACGCTTACCAATAAAATCAGCTTTCTTTTTCGAGACAATCCAGTCCATGCCAACATCCATCGGCGTGCAGGTGCCATCGGTATCCTGACCCACGATAATAAAGCCTTTCTCGGCGCGCAGTACGTGCAGGGTTTCGGTGCCATAAACGCAGATATCATGAGCCTTGCCGTGCTCCATGAGGGTTTCCCACATGTGCAGGCCATAACAGGTGGGTACGTTTATCTCATAGGCCACCTCGCCGGTGAAGCTGATGCGGAAAATACGTGCCGGGACACCGGCAAAACTGCCTTCCCTGACCGCCATAAATGGAAAAGCTTCCGGGTCCAGATCAATATCGGTTAACCCGGCCAGCAAATCACGGGCCTTGGGGCCGGAGATCGAGGCCACCGACCATTGCTCGGTCACGCTGGTACAATACACTTCCATTTCCGGCCATTCGGTCTGCAACCATTCTTCCAGCCAGCCCATGACACGGGCCGCCCCACCGGTGGTGGTGGTCATGTGGTAATGGTTATCACTCAGCCGGGTGGTCACGCCGTCATCGAAGATCATGCCATGTTCGCTGAGCATGACCCCATACCGGCACCGCCCAACACCCAGCTTGGCCCAGGCATTGGTATAGATCATCTCGAGAAATTTTGCCGCATCGGGGCCCTGAATATCGATCTTGCCCAGGGTCGAGGCATCGACGATGCCGACACTGTCACGGGTCGCCTTGCATTCGCGCAAGACCGCCGCATGCATGTCTTCGCTGCCTTGCGGGAAATACCGTGGCCGTTTCCAGTCACCGACATCTTCAAACACCGCCCCGTTGGCGACATGCCACGGCTGCATAGCCGTGGTGCGGACCTGCTCGAACAATTCCCGGCGATCCTGTCCGGTGATAGCCCCGAAGCTTACCGGCGTATAGGGTGGGCGGAATGTGGTGGTCCCAACGGCTGGAATTTCACGGCCCTGGATACGCGCCATGATGGCCAGAGCGTTTACGTTGGAGGTTTTGCCCTGATCAGTGCCCATACCGGTTGCGGTATAACGTTTGGTATGTTCAACCGAGACCATACCCTCAAGCGATGCCAGTTCCAGATCGCTGACTTTCGAGTCGTTCTGGAAATCATGGAACCGGCTTTTGTGGCCGTGACAGGAAACTTCCCACAAGGGACGCAAGGGTGCTTCCGGCCTGGCAGTGGCTTTGATAGCCTTGGGCGCACGGCCCGTGCCGAACCCGGCGTCCTTGGCGGCTTTCGAGCCAGCGGCCAGTCCCTCGGCCAGACAGCCCGGCAAATCCATGGTGCCATTACAACACCCCACTGACCGGCTCGGATTAATGGCCGGTCCAGCCAGCGGTACAAACATTGTTTTGTCATCATCCCAGCGCAATTTCCCGCCCGACTGGCTGAACAGATGAACCGTGGGGTTCCAGCCGCCTGACATGGCGACCAAATCGCAACTGAACGGGATCGGTTTGCCCAGTAAAGTGGTGCCGTCTTCGCCCAAATGCTGAACCGTGACGCATTTAACACCCATGCGGCCGTGCAGATTTGTTATGACCGAACGATCCATAATCTGGATGCCCAAGGCCTCGGCTCTGGTGACCACATCGCCCTGGGGGGCAGGCCGCGCATCGACCACGGTTACCTGGGCACCCAACCGCACGGCATCAATGGCCGTCTGGTAAGCTGTGTCATTGTTGGTAAAGACCACCATGGAGCGGCCCGGCAAAACCCCGTAACGGTTAATATAGGTGCGCACCGCACTGGCCATCATGACGCCGGGGCGGTCGTTCTCGGCGAACACCAGCGGGCGCTCGATGGCCCCGGTTGCCAGTACAACCTGACGGGCACGGATTTTGATGAACCTCTGGCGGGGCAGATTGCCGCCCTTGTCCGGTCCCATGTGGTCGGTGACTTTTTGTAAAGCGGTCAGCCAGTTATAATCATAATAACCGGTGATGGTGGTGCGCTCCAGAATACGAACCTCGGGCATATCCCGCAGCTCTGCGAGGGTTTTTGACACCCAGTTCGAGGCGGCCTCACCGGCGATTTCAAGCTCATCGGTTTCAGCCAATAAATCACCACCCGGCTCACACTGGGCGTCCGCCAGAATGACCCGCGCGCCTGTTCGCCCGGCCGCCAGTGCCGCGGCCAGCCCCGCAGGCCCGCCGCCGACCACCAGCACATCGCAATGGGTGTGAATAGCTTCGTACCTGTCGGGGTCCGGGTGCTTCGGTGCCAGTCCCATACCGGCTGCTTTGCGGATAATACCTTCATACCACATCCATAATTTGGCTGGCCACATGAAGGTCTTGTAATAAAATCCGGCAGGCATAAGCCGCATGAAAACCGAATTGATCTCATTGATATCGAACTCAACACTGGGCCAGCAATTCTGGCTGGTCGCAGACAGGTTGTCATACAGCTCGATGCAGGTGGCCAGCGTATCGGGTTGGGTTGCCGCACCTTCTTCAAGCTGGACGATGGCATTGGGCTCATCCGATCCGGCAGAAAAAACTCCCCGCGGGCGGTGATATTTGAAGCTGCGCGCCACCACCCGGACATCATTGGCGATCAGGGCCGAGGCCAGGGTATCGCCCTCATAGCCCTGATAGGTTTTACCGTTGAATACAAAGCTTAGTGGTTTATCGCGGTCGATCCGACCGCCCTTGACGAGGCGTCTGGACTGGCTCATTTCCGTAGCACCTTCCGGCGTTTGATTTTCGGCGGTTGTTCACCGGATTTGTAAAAACCCAGAAATTCATCGCTCACCGTATCGCGCACCGCATTGAACCAGCGGCGACAGCCATGGCTATGGATCCAGCGTTCGTACTGAATGCCCTTGGGGTTTGTGCGAAAGAAAATGTAATCACCCCACTCTTCGTCACTGATTTTATCAGGATTTGCCGGGCGGGTGATATGGGCCTCGCCACCGTGGGAAAACTCCGTCAGGTCACGTTCACCGCAAAAAGGACACTGGATCAATAACATTTTTTTTATTCCTTCCCGGTGCAATTAATGAGCAACCGCGGCGGCAGCCGCTTCGTCGATCAGGGCGCCGGTATAATGGCGATCAATGGAAAATGGTGCGGCAATGGGGTGCATCTCGCCGCTTGCCAGTGAGGCGGCAAACACATGACCGGAACCCGGCGTGGCTTTAAACCCGCCGGTTCCCCAGCCCACATTGAAAAACAGGTTCTTGACCGGGCTTTTCGATACAATGGGGGACCGGTCCAGGGTCACATCCACCGTCCCGCCCCATTGGCGCATCATGCGCAGGCGCGAGAATATGGGGTACAATTCCACCAGCGGGCCGACCACGTGTTCAAGCTGGTTGAAGGCGCCGCGCTGGGAATAGGACACGTACGGATCACTGGAACCGCCGAATACCAGTTCACCCTTGTCAGACTGGCTCACGTAGGCGTGGATGGTATTGGACATGACCACAATATCGATAATCGGCTTCAGGGGCTCGGAAACAAATGCCTGCAAGGGGGTCGACTCGATGGGCAGACGCATCCCGGCCATGTCAGCCAGAACCCCGGAATGACCGGCAGTCACAACACCAACCTTGCCCGCCTTGATAACGCCGCGATTGGTTTTAACACCCTTGATCACGCCTTTTTTGATATCGAACCCGGTAACCTCGCAATTCTGGATGATATCTACCCCCAGGCTGTCGGCGGCCCGCGCGTAGCCCCAGGCCACGGCGTCATGACGGGCGGTGCCACCGCGACGTTGCAATACACCACCCATGACCGGATAACGACAATTCAGGTTTATAATAGGAACCATGGTCTTGATCTGGTCAGGGGTTATAAATTCCGCATCTACATCATTGATATAGTTGGAGTTTCCCCGCCGTCCGATTTCCTGCATATCGTGCACGTTGTGGGCCAGATGCAGCACACCACGGGGGCTGAACATGACGTTGTAATTAAGTTCCTGGCTGAGGTTTTCCCATAGATCAATGGCATGATCATACATGGCCGCAGACTCGTTCAACAGATAATTAGAGCGCACGATTGTGGTATTGCGTCCGGTGTTACCACCGCCGAGCCAGCTTTTCTCCAGCACCGCAACATTGGTGATGCCGTGCTGCCTGGCGAGATAATAGGCGGTCGCCAGACCATGCCCGCCGCCGCCGATAATAATCACGTCATAGGCCGGTTTGGGATCAGGGCTGCGCCATTTGCGCTCCCAGTTCTGATGGTAACTGAGCGAGTTGCGCAACAGGGAAAAAATCGAATACTTGCTCTTCATGGCGTACTCCGACAAAAACATGGAACCGGGCGTCAGACCCGGATTTGGCATGAGCGATGAATATCCAGCATATCACTCTATTTGAGCCCGGCAATACATGAAGGTTTGAGACATATTATAGAGACGTTTGGGACATACCATCTCTTTATTGACTATATTCTGTTAGATATTATATGCCGGAGTACATATTGCCTTTAGCGACCATTGTGGATGAAACAGACCATGCAACAAGCCAGTTCCACCTCGCCGCAGACGCGGATTTATGCCATTGGCGATATTCACGGTCGCGAAGACCTGCTGGCTTTGTTGCTGAACTGGATTGAAGGCGATGTGCAAAGTGCCGGGTCCAAACACACCGTTTTGGTGTTTCTCGGTGATTATGTAGATCGTGGTCCCCATACGCCCGACGTGCTTGAACGCCTGATTGCCGGGTTTACCTTTATGCAGGAAACCGTCTTTCTGCGGGGCAACCACGAGGAGACACTGCTTAATTTTCTGAACAGCGAGGCTATTGGCTGGAGCTGGTTCAAATATGGTGGTCTGGAGACACTGCAAAGTTATGGCGTGGCTGTCAGTGCTGATCTGGAAGAGGCCACCGCTTGTTCAGAAAAACTGAGTAAAGAACTCTCGCTTATTTTTCCGCCCGAACACAAAAACTTTCTCCAGCATCTTGAAATTCAGTGGAGCGATAGCGATTACATGTTCGTCCATGCCGGGGTCAGGCCAGGCGTGGCGCTGGTCGATCAGAGCGATTATGACATGATGTGGATACGCGATGATTTCCTCAACAGCAGTGAAGATTTTGGTAAGATCATTGTGCACGGCCACACCATCGAGCCAGATCCTGTGATCAAGGTAAACCGCATCGGTATCGACACTGGCGCATTTGAATCCGACAGGCTGAGTTGCCTTGTTCTGGAAGACAACAAACGGCGCATTGTCTATACTAATCAGGGCAAAGTACACGTAACACATTTTAACATATCTGTCGCACCCAAACCCTGACACGTATCATTGTCTGTTTTTATTACGAATTTAAATTTATTAATCTTATTTCACGAAGAATCGTTGACAAAATTGTTTATTAAAATAAGAAAGTGATTAATCCTAAACACTTTCAAGAATATTTGGTTCGCTACCTTTTGCAGAAGCTGAATGATTGGAATATGTCTTCCACGTTGGTTTATAATCTTCTGCCTGATTACCCCAACAATCCCACCCTGGGCGTGATCCTCTTGCGAAAAGCTCAAGATAGGGGCCAAAACTGCATTCCTCAATAATTTGATATTGTTCGTCCGGCTTCCTTGAGTGTTCACGCTTCATGGATCTGATAATATTAACTTGCCTCCGTCCTGGTGACAGGGTTCGAGCCTTCTTACCCCTTACGCCAAATAAAATAACCTCTGTTGTATTGCGGAAATAAAATCCGACTCCCCGCCCGTCCGGGCCACCGTCTTTTCTGACCTTATGCCAAATAAGATTAGTCTTGTATTCAAAACCCCACGCCTCCATGACACCAAGACCTTCCTTCAATAGGGCGTTCGGAACCCACAAATACAAATGACCCGGATCATCAGCAATATCAGCAACCGGTAATTCTTCAATGTCCTTAAAAGACATCGTTGAATACCTGTTTAATCTCTTGTGCTCAGGGGCCATTTTTCCAGTTCGATTGGTAAACTGCCAAGGAGGGTCAGCCAATATTGTTCCATATTTATTGGTTCCGACTTTTGCCAGCAAGTCTTCCGATGGCGATAATATTTTTTTATTTGTCATTTTATTCACTTACGAGTTTCTGAGTTATACCAAACACCAATACAGGGCAACCACCATTCCGCCCGGCCTTTAATCTTGGAAGTAATTTATTCATGTGCGTTGTACTTGCACCATATTTTTTCTTGACGCCCAATTCCTCAAACAACATATCAAGGTCATTACTTCGAGTCACCAGCACGCCAACACTTATCCTGTCATATTCAAAAAAAGTTCTAAATGCAAAAAGATCTCGATCAAATGTTTGATCTTTACTGTTCCATTCAAGATCAAAAGCCACACGACCTTTCAAATAATCAACCTTATGAGTATCTTGGTGTACCTCTATATCATCAGCAATCATTCTAGCCTGTAACTTTTTCTCTTCCCAACCAAGCGGTCTGAGAATTGCAGACATTTTTTTGGGAATTGTACTTTCATTCCCTCCAGGTTTGCAAATATCTGTTTTCGTAATCTTGAATTTTCTTAGCGCCTCACATAGTTCATCGAATTCTGCTGGAAACTCATGGGCTAGTATAGCCGCAGCATGTCTGAAATCCTTAATTTCATAATTTTCAGAAATATCTGACGGAATATAGTCTGCCCAGATCATAGAAATATTTACCTCATTTAATTGCACTCATCTCGCAGAAACAATAACGGGTAAAAATCTCCCTGTCTATAAATATCCAGTACAAAACAAGAACAATTATGAAGCCTAATGGAAATTATATAAATTCCATTCATGCCAATCGATGACTTTCCTCCTTGCCATATCCCGCATGGATTCGTATGTTTCATCATGGTTAAACTGACAAAAATTTATACCCGTGGCGGCGACAAGGGACAGACCTCGTTAGGCTCTGGTGAGCGCATCGCCAAGCACGACCTGCGGGTGGAAGCCTATGGCACGGTTGATGAAGCAAATGCCAGTATCGGGCTGGTCCGCCTGCACACCCGATCAGACCCGGATACAGCCCGTATCGATGCCATGCTGGGGCGAATCCAGAACGATCTGTTCGATCTGGGGGCCGATTTGTGCACCCCGCAAGACACCCGGCGCAAGGGCACAGTCTTGCGCATGACGGATGCACACGTTGTCCGGCTGGAAACAGAAATTGATACCCTGAACGACGAGCTGGCACCGCTGACGTCTTTTGTGCTGCCCGGTGGAACCGCCGCCTCGGCCCATTTGCATCAGGCCCGGTGTGTGGTCAGGCGCGCCGAACGACTGATGACCCGATTGGCCGAGGAAGATGACGTTAACCCCGGTGCCATCAGCTACATCAACCGATTGTCCGATCATTTGTTCGTTCTGGCACGCTATACCAATGACAAGGGTAGACAGGACATTCTATGGCAACCGGGGGCTAATATATAAAGATATCAGCGCCATATTGATGCACTATTGATGCATTACTGATGCATTATTGATGCACTGCGGGACGTTAATGTATGGCAGGATTATACGCGTCAAGGTCCGTTGACACCCTGTCTAAGCAGTTCTATTGTGCAGTTGCGAAATAAAATACCTATTGTTCCATAATCTGAGGGCTACGCATGTCTATCTCTATAAATAAAATCGGTATTATCGGCGCAGGCCAGATGGGTAGTGGCATTGCTCATGTTTTTGCCGTCACGGGTTACGACGTTATCCTGTGCGACAGTAATAGTGACAACCTGGATAAGGGCCTTGAAACCATCAAGATGAACCTGGGTCGTCAGGTCAGCCGCGATGTTATTTCACAGGATATTGCCGATGCAGCCCTGGGCCATATTTCCGGGTGTACTGATTTTGCGGCCTTTGGCGATACGGACCTGATCATCGAAGCGGCAACCGAAAATGAAGACGTAAAAAAGATTATTTTGCAGGAATTGTGCAAACATATTGCCGAGCACACCTTGCTGGCATCCAATACATCCTCCATATCCATCACCCGCCTGGGATCTTACACTGACCGTCCGGAGCGGTTCCTGGGTATGCATTTCATGAACCCGGTCCCGCGCATGGAACTGGTCGAATTGATCCGAGGCATCGCCACCGGCGAAGAAGCATTCAGCGCGGTTCGCGAACTGACCAAGAAACTTGGCAAGACCCCGGTCAACGCCGAAGATTTTCCCGCTTTTATCGTCAATCGCATCCTGCTGCCGATGATTAATGAGGCCGTCTATACCCTGTATGAAGGCGTCGGTTCGGTTCATTCCATTGACACCGCCATGAGGCTTGGCACCCACCACCCCATGGGCCCGCTGGAACTGGCCGACTTTATTGGACTGGATGTGTGTCTGGCGGTTATGCAGGTCCTGCACGACGGCCTGGCCGATACCAAATACCGGCCCTGTCCGTTGCTGACAAAATACGTGGAAGCCGGTTGGCTGGGACGTAAAACCGGCCGTGGTTTTTACGATTATTCCGGCGACGAGCCCGTCCCGACCCGCTAGAGTCTTTCCGTGTTAAACTGAACCGCGCGGAAAGGCGTGGCGCAAGGCCTTGATATGATCGGGGCCAAGGCCACAGCACCCACCCAGCATACTGACCCCGCGTCCGACCCAGTTTATGGCCTGTTCGGCCAGCTCTGCGGGCTCTATTACATCGATAAATCGCCAGTTGGGCAGTTCGAAATATCCTGATTCAGGATATACCCCCACCGCGCCCCGCCAATAACGATCAACAACATCCAGCGATGCGTCCACATCATTAACCGGTGTGTGCATGATATTGAGGGCCTGGACCGGATATTCGGCAACACATTTCACCAACCCTTCGAAACCCAGATCCACATGATCGAAAACCGACAGGCTGTCCGACCCTTTATGGCGTCGGGCACTCATGCCAACCCAGACCGGCAACCCTGTGGCCAGGGCCGCCTCCACACAGACAAGCGATAGTTCCGGGTGCTGGCACATCTCAAGGGCGATCAGATCAACACCGCTATCAGCCAGCAAGTCGGCCTGTTCGCGAACCGAGCGGGCAAGGGCGTCCGGTTTGGTCCACTGGCTATGGCGCGCGGTGGTCCATTCACAGATTGAACCAGCAACAATAATGCCTTCCCGCCCGGCATTGTCGCGGGCCTCGCGGGCCAGACGAACGGCGTCCCGATTAATACGCTCCACGTGCTCACCCTGACCATTGGGTTCCAGCATGTGCCGCCCGGCGGCAAAGGTATTGGCGATAAGCACATCGGCACCGGCGACAATGAAGTCCTGATGGATACTGCGCACCGTGTCAGGGTCGCTGAGCACGGCCAGACCGCTCCACACATCGCTGCTCATGGTCACGCCGGCCTTTTCAAGCTCGGTGCCCATGCCGCCATCGATGATCAACGGTATTGAACCATTTCCGCCCCCATGCATTATTACAACCTCCGGATCAAACATCACATAACAAAGATATTTTATGCATTCAGTTGATGACATTTCCAGGCTTATTGCAACCGATCCATGGCGCATGGAAATCCTTAATGAGGTCGCTCAACTGGGACTGGCGGACTGGGCCATCGGTGCCGGGTTCGTGCGAAATGCGGTGTGGGATGTACTATCAGGTTACCGGCAATCCACCCCCCTGAACGATATTGACGTGCTGTATTTCGCCCCAACAACAACCAATCCTGAGGCCGATAAAACCCTGAAAGAAACCCTGAAGTCCAAGCGTTCAGAAGAAATCTGGTCGGTCAAGAACCAGGCTCGTATGCATGTGCGAAATGGTGATTCACCTTACGCGAGCACGGTTGATGCCATCGCACACTGGCTGGAAACACCGACCTGCATTGCCGCTCGTCTGGGCCCCGGAGGCCGGGTCATCATCCTGGCACCGCACGGCATTAAAGATTTGCTCGGCCTTCGCATTGCCCCGACACCCAGTGGCCGCCGCAAGGCTGATCAGTACGAGCAGCGCGTCACCGGCAAGGGCTGGCAGGAGACCTGGCCTGGGTTAAAGATTGAATACCTGTAATCAGGCAAACTCTTGTTCAGTGCAGCTCCGCGCGTAATTGCTGGCGCAGGATATCGATGGGCACAAGCTGACCACCGGCCTCGAAGAACCAATACTGCCAGCCATTACAAGATGGGGCTTTCTGAACATGGGCGCCGACCTGATGGATGGAACCCCGGAACTCACCCGCAGCCACGGTACCATCGGCACGAACCCGTACACTGTGGCGTCTTTTGTTATCACACAGGATCACACCGGGTTCCAGCAAACCGCGCTCTATTAACCGACCAAACGGTATCCTGGGCTCGGTGCGCTTGGCTGGGGTTTCAACCAGAGTATGATCTTCAACAGCTATCACTTTAGAAATCCTTTCGCGGGCAATCTTGACGTATTTTTTATTTTGTTCGATGCCCACGTAGGAGCGTTTCAGACGCTTGGCGACCGCGCCTGTGGTGCCGGTTCCGAAGAACGGATCAAGCACCACATCACCTACCTTGCTGGATGACAGGATCACCCGGTGCAGCAGGCCCTCGGGTTTTTGGGTCGGATGAGCCTTGGAGCCGTCATTTTGTTTCAGGCGTTCCTTGCCGGTACACAACGGCATGGTCCAGTCGGAACGCATTTGAAGATCATCATTCAGGTTCTTCATGGCTTCATAATTAAAGGTGTATTTTGAGTTCTTATCGCGCGAGCACCAGATCATGGTCTCGTGGGCATTGGTGAACCGACGGCCCCGGAAATTGGGCATGGGATTGGTCTTGACCCAGACCACATCGTTCAAAATCCAGAAACCCAGATCCTGCAATATCCGGCCAACCCGGAAAATATTATGGTAGCTGCCGATGACCCACAAGGTTCCATCGGGTTTCAAGACCCGGCGCGCTGCCGTGAGCCAGTCTTCGGTAAATTCATCATAGGCGGCAAAGGAATCGAACTGATCCCAGGCATCATCCACCGCATCCACCTTGGAATTATTGGGCCGCAACAGGTCGCCTTCGAGTTGCAGGTTATAGGGCGGATCGGCGAAAACCGTCTGCACGGAGCCTTCCGGCAAACTGTTCATGGCCTTGACACAGTTGCCGTGCAAAATACGGTTCAGGTATTTTTTTGGTAAATCGTTCATGGCGCACACCATGATTCATCTACGATTCCGGGTCAAGAATTAAATAGAATCAATGTGTTATTATATTTTTATAACCCAATATGTTGGGATCGTTAACTATTTAAACTCAACATCTGGTAAGGGCCATCCGGATGGGTTTGAAGCTTCGACGGTGATGGGGCGTTACCCCGAGCCGTTGCAGAGCATCTTTATGTTGGGGGGTTCCGTACCCGGCATTGGTGTTCCAGCCATATCCGGGATACTGGTGATCCAGATCGATCATCAGGTTATCACGGAAGACCTTGGCGGCAATCGAGGCCGCGGCAATGGACAGGCTCAGGCCGTCACCGCGGACCACACAGCGTACCGGACAATCAAGCCGGGGCGGCTTGTTGCCATCGACCAGTGCCAGTGATGGCGGTTGTGGCAAGGCCGCAACGGCGCGTTCCATAGCCAGCAAGGCAGCCTGCAAAATATTTATCTCATCGATTTCCTCGACGCTGGCCACCCCGATCCCCAGCAATACGCCGGGGGCGGTTTCAAGTTGCCCATTAAGCCGGGCGCGGCGTTCAGGTTTCAGCTTTTTTGAATCATCCAGACCGTGTATCAAGCCATGGGGCACACGATCAATGTCCAGTATAGCGGCCCCGGCAACTACGGGACCGGCCCAAGGCCCCCGGCCAACCTCATCGACCCCGACAATGATGGCAAATCCATCTGCCATGGCGGCCCGTTCCAGCGTGTAATCAGGCATCGTCAGGCTTTTGTACCGAGGCAGTTACCGTACTTTTTGTGGAACTGTCTGTAGGGGATTCTGGGGGACTATCACGTTTTTTCTGGCGCACCCTGCGGTCTCTCAGGAACAACCGCCAGCGCAAAACCATCAGACGAATAAACCGCAGGAAACCGACCCGTGCTTCGTCATAGGTCTCGGCCACCAGTTCGGCTTCCGGGGCATAGATTGTGCGCAAGATTTCCAGGGCATTTTCCCGGCCTTCCAGGGCGAGGGCCTGCAAGCGTCGTGCCGTCAGTACAAACAACGGGCTTAACGCCAGACTGAACACGGTAACGGCGACAACATAGCGGCTTTCCTGATCACTGATCAGCCCGGAATCGATGCCGATCTGTGACAGCAGAAACGAAAATTCGCCGATCTGGGTAAGCAGGATACCGGCCAGAAAGGAATGATGCCAGCTTTGGCCCAGTGCCCTGAGCACCCCGACATTGAGCGCGGTCTTACACACCAGAACGGCCAGAAACAGAGTCAGCACGGTCCACAAATTTTGCCAGATAAAACCCAGATCCAGCAACAGGCCGATGGATAAGAAGAACACCATCATCAAGATACTCTGGATCGGTTTCGAGGCTTCGATCATGACCCGTCTCTCGCGCGAGCTGCCCACCAGCAATCCGGCGATAAAGGCACCGTAGGCTGCCGACAATCCGAGCAGGCCGGAGACAGACGCGGCGGCGAAACAGAACGCCAGTGCCGCCAACGGCTTTAAATCCTCATTACCGGCCACAATGGGCGCAAAGGGCAGGTTAATTTTCGCACCCCGGGAGAGATGCCAGATCAGCCCGGCCAATAATCCAATGGAACCGATGATGCGGATAAAATCCCCGAAACCAAAACCATGCGCCTCACCGCCGCTTTGTGCCGCCCCCAAGGTGGAAACGATCAGCATCATGGGCACCACGGCGAGATCCTGGGCGATCAGCACACCGATAGTCAGGGTGCCGGTCCGGGTTCGCAACTCACCAATATCGGCCAGAACCTTGATGGCCACGGCCGTGGAAGACAGGGCAACCACGAAAGCCAGCAAAATGGCTAGCCCGATGGACCAGCCGAATAGCTTGTAACAGATCAGCATGACAACCATGGCTGCGGCGATCTGTGCCAGGGTGGTGATCACAGCCAGCTTCCAGATACGCCGGAAAGATCGCAGGGACAATTCCATGCCCACCACATAGAGCAGCAACAAAACACCCAGTTCGGCCAGGGTATCGATTTGTTCGCGATCAGTAACCAGCCCGAAAGCCGATGGGCCAAGCAACACACCGGCCAGAATATAACCAACGATAGCAGGCTGGCGCAGTCGCTCCATAAAAATACCGCAACCCATGGCGGCAAGGGCAACCAGAGCAATTTCTGTCAGTCCGGAATGGGCGGCAGCATTTTCCATGGTGTTAAGCTATCACAGAGAATTTACGCCGTCACATCTTTGCAAAAAATCTTTTGAGGCTATAAGTATCAGTTATGCAAAAACTGAGTATCATTATCCCGACCCTGAATGCCGCTCATGAGTTGGCCATCACATTGCAGGCTTGCGCGGTCGAGCATACTGAAGTCATCGTCAGCGATGGTGGATCAACCGACCTGACCTGCGAGATTGCCCGCCGGTGGGGAGCGACGGTCACCACGGGTGAAGCCGGACGTGGCACCCAGATGAGTACCGGTGCGGCCATGGCCTCCAAAGACTGGTTATTGTTCCTGCATGCCGACAGCATCCCGGGGCAAGGTTGGCGGGCTAGTGTCGATGAATACGCCCGAAACCCGGATAATCTTGGTCGCGCCGCTGTATTCCACCTGAAACTGGATGATCCGGCCAGACAGGCACGGCGCATCGAATGGTGGGTTGAGATGAGAACCAGGTTGCTGGGCCTGCCCTACGGCGATCAGGGATTGCTCATCTCGCGCAAGCACTATGATAAATTGGGGGGCTTTAGCGATATACCGCTGATGGAAGATGTTGACATAATCCGCCGCATCAAACGCGCCAACCTGCGTTGTCTGCCAAGCCACATCACCACCTCTGCCGCGCGATACAAAAAAGACGGGTACTGGAAACGCCCGTTGCGCAATCTGAGCCTGCTGACACTCTATTTTCTAAAGGTTCCGCCGCGGTTTCTGGTCCGGTTATACTCATGACAGCCACCCCACGACATCTGGTGATTTTTGCCAAGACACCCCGGATAGGCCGCGTTAAAAGCCGCCTGGCCCGTGATATTGGCCGACTTGCCGCGTGGCAGTTCTACCGCACAAATCTACAAAACATTATCCGCAGACTGAGCCACAGGCCAGGCAGGGCCGCGACCTGGAAAACCTGGCTGGCCCTGACACCCGATACTGATAATCTGCCACCGGTTGTGGCAAGACTGCACATCCCCGGGGTTGGGCTCGTCAAACAAGGCGGTGGTGATCTGGGCCAGCGCATGGGAAACGTCATGCAGAATATGCCGCCCGGCCCCGTGGTCATCATCGGCACGGATATCCCGACCATTGGTACTGCTCACATTACTGCGGCATTCAAGGCACTGGGCTGTGCGGACAGCGTCATGGGCCCGGCCACCGATGGCGGGTATTGGCTAATCGGGTTGAAGCGGCAACCGAAAAATCAATTGAACGCGGCCCGGCATGTTTTTGGCAAAGTTCGCTGGTCCAGCCCCCATGCCTTCGAAGACACACTGGGCAATCTGGCACACGGTGGTTTAAATACAGCCCTGCTTGAGTACATGGAAGATGTTGATGAACGGGCGTCTTATGAGCGCTGGAAAGCTATAGGTGCTCGGTAAGACGCGGCAGCATCTCGATAAAATTACACGGTTTGCAACGGATATCGAGCTGGTGGATCAGGATCTCGTCCCAGGCATCCTTGCAGGCGCCGGGTGATCCGGGCAGGGCGAAGATATAGGTTCCATTGACCACACCGGCACAGGCACGCGACTGGATGGTCGAGGTCTTGATCTTCTGGAAACTGATCATGCGAAACAGCTCGCCGAAACCGGGAATATCTTTCTCAACCACATCGCTCATGGCCTCAGGTGTCACATCGCGTCCGGTCAGCCCGGTTCCCCCGGTAGACAGGATAACATCGATTCCAGGCTCACTGCTCCAGCTACGTAACTGGGCGGCGATCAGATCTCGTTCGTCTTTGACGATGGTCCGCTCAACAAGCACATGTCCGGCCACCGCCAGACGGTCAACCAGAATATCCCCCGAGCGATCTTCGGCCAGAGTACGGCTGTCAGAGATTGTCAGGACGGCTATATTTACGGGCTGGAATTTTCTGTCAGTCAAGTTCTGCTACTTCTGCTATGGGATTATCAAGAGCTGTATATACCGGCCATTGCCCGCTGGCAAGCTCGCGCAGGGACGGCGTTCCCTGACCCAGACGATCACGGTAAATCCATAAATTTGAAAGTACATGTTCGACAAACTTTCGCGTCTCACGCGATGGAATAGCTTCGATAAACAACAACGGGTCGTTATTAAAAGTCGTGTTCCGGCGCCATTTATTCAGGTTGCCTGGCCCGCCATTCCAGGCCGCAACCATGGCGACCAGATTACCCTTGATCTTGCCATCATCGCGCAAAATTTCTATATACCGCTGACCCAAAGCCATGTTCAAATCAGGCTCGAAAAGCTTTTCGCGCTTGGTGTTACGGTACCTCCGGTCACGGGCAACGAACCCAGCGGTCCGGGGCATCAGTTGCATGAGACCACGGGCGCCGGCCCAGCTTTTTGCCCTTGGGTTAAAGCGTGACTCCTGTCGGATCAGCGCAAATACCAGGGCCACATCGACCGTAAACCCGCCTTTTGGCTGCCACGATGGCAGCGGATACGAAGCATTATCGAAGCCCCCATTGGGGAACAATATGGCATCCAGGCGAACCGCCAGCTGGGGCATGTCAGCATTGGCTGCCAGGGCCAGAATGCCTTGAGCGTGGCCTTCATCCTTCACCGCGGCGGCTTCATAGCGTAATTCTTTTTCCGCGCGGCGGGACTGACCGATCTCGATCAGCGCAAGGGCACGTCGTCCACGGGGCGTTTTGACCAGCGAAGCAATTGCCGAACGCTGAAATGGCAGACTGGACCATTCCAGTTCCATATCCAGCCCGAGTACTTGTCTGGCGAGCAATCCATAGAACGTCCGCGAATGTTTGGCAGCAATTTTCAGCATGGCGCTGACCCGCTGTGGTGCCTGGTTTTTCATGTGCGCACGTGCGGCCCAAAACGCCGCCCCGGCATGGAACCAGTCGGACTGGTTGGGTGAGCGTGTCATGGCCTCAAAGTGGTCCGCGGCCAACCCCATGCGGCCCAACCTGTAAGCAGCCAGGCCAGCAGCCCAGTGCGCCTCAGGGACCAGAACATCGGATCGATTGGCCGCAGATCCGGCCCACTCAAGCGCCCATTCATCCCG
This sequence comes from Alphaproteobacteria bacterium, assembly GCA_024279135.1. Classification (GTDB taxonomy): domain Bacteria; phylum Pseudomonadota; class Alphaproteobacteria; order Rhodospirillales; family Casp-alpha2; genus JABJOR01. Next base: position 123,813 of record JAJRRU010000019.1, on the reverse strand, counting down.
GCCATCGATGAAATAGCGGAAACCAAGCATGGCGCGAACTTCATCATACTGGGCGTCGCTGAACAGCTGTTTCACGGTTGTACTTTTAATCAATCGTTTGGCGGCCAGTGTCATGCCCCTTGCCGTATGGCGCTTGATCTGTGCCCTCAACTGGCGCACTCGGCGCTGTTTTGATCTGGATAATTTCTTGCCCGGTAGCGGGCTAAACGACGTGGCCGCAACAAAAGCACGTGACGGAAGATTCGGCTTGGGGGGGTATTTCCAGTTGGCCGGTCTGCGGCGCAAAGCCAGTTTATGAATTCGGATGGACTGGGGATGATCGGCATATTCAGCCATCCAGTCTTTCAGCTCCTTATACTTGGAGCGGTATTTTCTGGGATGCATATAACGCTGTTCAAGCACATGGCCCATCAAAATACGGTCATCGATTCGCGCGATCAGTTTATCGGCTTTTTTCCAATTCCCGTCTTTTTGCAGATCAAAAATATCCACATACAATTCAATGTCCGCGTCAGACAGCACACTCGGCATGATAATGGTATCTTCTATACCGGTGCTCTGGGTCAGGGTCGCCACTTCAAAGCCATCGACCTGGAGTGTGCTATCAGCAGCACGCGCAATTCCGCCTGCACTGCTACACAGGATGGTTACAACGGTAAATAAGATCGTCAGTCGATGTAACGCCCAGTTCATAAAATACAGCTCATGTAATGTGGCTCATGTAATGTGGCTCATGTAATGTGGCTCATGTAATGTGGCTCATGGTTTGGGAAGCCCCCTCGTCCCTCAACGACCAATATGGCGGTCGCGTCCTGATTCTGCGTTTCTATATCACAATAACCACTGAATATGAATAAATATTTGAAACCGCACACATGGTCAATCGGATTTACCGGTGGGGCTGCTGTCTATCCGGGGGTCTAAATTAGAGACCACCGGCGATGGCTTGGGCATAGTGACAACGAACGGCTCGAAATTCTCTGGTTTGGTTCGTGGTTTCAGAACCAACCGGTAAAATGTATAGAGGGCGATGGTCGCGTGGGCCGCCGCAGTGGTCATAAACAGACCATAATGAGCGAAGGTTTCCATCATAATTGACGAAACAATTGGACCGCAGACAGCCCCTAAACCAAAAGACAGCAACAACACACCAGCGACATGGACAAAATCTTTTTTCTCGACCAGATCATTGATATGGGCCGCGCAGAGAGAATACATGGACAGGGATATGCCGTAACAGGTCGCCAGCACAAGTAACGTGGTCAGCGAAGCGGTGATCGGGATCAAAGCCAGCGAAAGGCCGGTTAACCCCGAAAAGATGGCAACACAGAGCAGCACAAAACGGCGGTCAAATTTATCCGACAGACGCCCAATGGGCCACTGGCTGATGGCTCCACCGGCTATAATAGCGGTCATGAACCAGCCCACTTCGGAGAAACTCAGACCGCTGAACCTGGCATAAACCGGGGCCAGAGACCACATGGAACCGTTGGCAAATCCGACCAGGACACAACCGACAACCGCAATCGGTGAGATAGTATAGCCCCAGAGAAACCGGGGGTTGGCGCTCTGCAAAGGTGCCGGTGCGACACTTTTGGTCACGGCTGTGGGAACCAGCGCGATGATCGCCATCATGGCGGCCAGACTGAACAGCTCAAAGCTGCCAATTTCACCTAAACCCAGCAGTTGCTGGCCCACAATAGAGGCAATAAACACGATAACCGCATAGACGGAAAACACCCGGCCCCGGAATTCATTCTCGGTCCGGTCATTAAGCCAGCTTTCAATGACCATGAACATACCGGACATGCTGATGCCGATGAAGACGTACAACAAACCCCAGATTATCGGGTCGACAAAAATAGCCATGGTCAGAATTGAACACGCCATGGTCGCGCTTAAAATGGCCATGGTCCGAATATGCCCGCTACGCATAACCAATACGGGACAGATCAGACAGCCCAGAATAAAACCGACGAACCGGGATGAGCCTATCAGACCGATGGACAGGGACGAAAAACCTTCCAGATCAGCCTGCAACGGCAACAACGTGCCAAGCAGCCCGGTTCCCACGATCATAAAGAACGCACTAAACAGCAAAGCGACAATATTGATCAAGGTATTACGCATGGTTCGCCTATCGGGTGATGAGTGCCTTCACGCTATCCTTAAAAATGACAGCGGGAAAGAGACAATAAATTGGCCATGCAAGAAATATTATTTGCCCTCAGGCGTACTTCCAGGTGGTACCGTCGGGGCCATCCTCCAACACGATACCCTGAGCGTTCAGTTCGTCCCGAATTTCATCGGACCGGTCAAAGTCCCTGTTTTGTCGTGCTTCAGTCCGCTCAACAATCAAGCCATCAATGACGCCTGCATCGAGCGCACCACTGGCGGCAGGTTGCCAGGCCGCCCAGTCTTCGGCGCTCTGGAACATCAGCCCCATGATCGAAGCACCGGCCTTCAAGGCGCCACCCTGACCTTGTGCGGCCAATTTATGCAGCTCAGCAATGGCCTTTGGTGTATTGAGATCGTCACACAAGGCATCGATGATGCCTGACGGAATATCCTCATGGCTGTTTTGTCCGTCACCGATGATGCGATACCATTTATCGAGGGTTCGCCGAGCCTCACTAATACTGTTTTTGGTAAAATCCTGCGGCTGGCGGTAATGGGTTTGCAGCAACGCCAGACGAATAGCCTGGCCGGGGAACTCGTCCAGCAGATCATGAACGGTATAGAAGTTGCCCAGACTCTTGGACATTTTTTCACCTTCGGACATAAGATATCCGTTGTGCATCCAGTATTTAGCCATGATATCGCTGTGGTTGGCACAGCGGCTTTGGGCCATTTCGTTCTCATGGTGGGGGAAGATCAGATCCTGTCCGCCGCCGTGAATATCGAAAGTTTCTCCCAGATAAACCTTGGCCATGGCCGAACATTCAATGTGCCAGCCCGGCCGACCCCGGCCCCATGGACTGTCCCAGCCCGGCAGGTCTGCATCCGATGGTTTCCACAGCACAAAATCGCACGGATCTTTTTTGTAGGGTGCCACATCGACCCGCGCCCCGGCGATCAGCTCGTCGCGGCTGTGGCGGGCAAGCTGGCCGTATTGCGCCATGCTCGGCACACTGAACAGTACATGCCCATCGGCTTCATAGGCATTGCCGTCGGCAATCAGGGTTTCGATCATGATAATCATTTGATCGATATGATCGGTGGCACGGGGCTCCACATCAGGCGGCAAGGCCCCAAGCGCCAGCATATCATCGTGGAAGGCTTTCGCCGTGCGTTCTGTGATAGAGCGGATGTTCTCGCCACTGAGGCGGCTGGCTTCATTGATTTTGTCGTCAACATCGGTGATGTTACGCACGTAAGTCAGCTTGGGGTATAGTCGGCGCAACAGTCGGGACAACACATCGAACACCACCACCGGGCGGGCGTTGCCAATGTGGGCATAATCATAGACCGTGGGGCCGCACACATACATGCGGACATGATCGGTATCGAGGGGGGCAAACACCTCTTTGGTACGGCTCAGGGTATTATGGATGAACAGGCTCATGTAGAAACTCCAGCCGGATTTGAGAGCCGAAATGCCACCCGTTCACGGCCCATAATGGGTAATAGATATTTCAGCTCTCGCCCGTGATCGAGACCGCTGAGTGCGCGGCGCAGGGGCATAAACAGAGATTTTCCTTTGCGTCCGGTGGCCTGTTTGATGGCCCCCGTCCAGGCCGACCACGTGGTTTCGTCCCAGGGTGCATCAGCCGTTTGGGGCGGTAAAAGATTTAATGCCGAGACTAGAAACTCGCCATCGTCGGGATCAATATCGGGTTCAATTGTGCCGAAACAAACCGCGTGCCACAGGGTGATGTCGGACAGTTTATCCAGATTGCCATGAACCGCATCCCAAAATTCGGTGGTAACCTGATCCAGGCCCAGTTCGTCCAGTCGGTTTTTAGCATCGTCATAGCTCATGGTATGCAGAAGCCGGGCATTGAGGGCCCACAAACGGTCCGGGTCGAACTTGGGTGAGGCTCGGCCAAAATGTGTCAGATCGAAATTTTCCGCCAGACTTTCCAGCGTCATACTGGGTTCAATATCATCCGAGGTCCCCAGATGGGCGAGCAGGCTGTTGATAGCCATAGCCTCGATGCCCTGTGCCCGCAAATCCGTCAGCCCCAGAGAACCCAGACGCTTGGACATACCGCCACCACCGGCATCGGTCAATAAGGGCAGATGGGCAAAGATCGGTACAGCCCCGCCCAGGGCTTCAAAAAGCTGAACCTGAATAGCTGAATTGGTCACATGATCCTCGCCGCGCAATACGTGGCTGACCTTCATATCCATATCATCCACGGCCGAAGGCATCATATAAAGATAACTGCCGTTTGCACGTACCAGAACAGGATCGGACAGGTTGGCACCCTGGAAACTGACCCGCCCACGAACCAGATCATCGAAGGCTATTTCATCATGGATCAACTTGAAGCGCCAATGGGGGGTACGGCCTTCGGCCTCAAACCCGTCCCGTTGGGCATCACTTAAATTCAAGGCGGCCCGATCATAAATCGGCGGCTTACCCGCTTTCAGATTACGGCGGCGTTTATATTCCAATTCTTCCGAGGTCTCATAACAGGGATAAACCCGGCCAGTTTCCTTCAACCTTGCTAAAGCCTCGTCATAGGACGCTAACCGGTCTGACTGTTTTTCAAAAATATCCCAGTTCAGGCCCAACCATGTGAGATCCTGTTCAATGGCCTGAGCGAACTGCGCGGTTGAACGCTCGGCATCGGTGTCGTCCAGGCGCAAAATCATCTTGCCGCCATTTTTATGGGCGAACAGCCAGTTAACCAACGCCATCCGGGCATTGCCTATATGCAGCAACCCTGTCGGGCTTGGTGCGAAACGGACGATCAACGACATACTGTATCCTCGGTTTGTAAATAGTAAAAAATATTCACACTTTATAGCCTGCACGGTCTATAAGAGACAGACAACATTTTGGCTACCCGTTTCGAAAGGGATAGATTTATCTTGGGGACACGATGAACGAAAATAAACCAACCACAGCCCCTATCACTGCGGAGCAGCATGGTCAGCACCTGGCAAAAACCATTATTGCCAGCTTCACCGGCGCCCTTAAAAAACAGGCGTCCCTGAATGGTGGATATTTACCCAAACCTGCACTGGACGCCCTGGTCGCCGCCTATAACGGACAGCAGCCAAAACTGGCAAAGCGTATTACCGCCACGGTCAATGATTTTGCAGAAAACAGTATCCGAGATATGTGGGACCCGTCACGAACCAGTGCGTTTGAGCGAGTGCTGGTCAAACAGTTCTCACATCTGCTGCGCGGTGACGCCGAGGTCGCAAAAGATCGAAAATTTATTCCCCGGCGGTCATTGACTGGAATTTTCATGTGCGTCCGCATGATGGTTGGTCCCGAAAAAATCGATGACTACGAGCAGGACGCGTTTCTGATCATGCAGAGAGTTCGCGACGACAATGAGAATAATTTTTCCTGGGAATCGGTCTATGCTGACAAGCGGATCATTAATATGGTTCGCGATCTGCTGGTAGGGATTGAGCCATACTTTACCAATCTGAACAAACGTGTGGACTGGATGCTGCCGATCATTAATTCTCATCTCAGCCCGGTCGAAGAATCCAGCCCGGTGGCCGAATGGCAAATGACGCCCGTCATGATGATCACCCTGATCGATGCCCTGTATGGCAGTATGTGGGTTATGCTGGACAACGAACTGGAACGCCTGCATCTGATCAAAAGGCACAGCACCGAAACGGTGAAGACCATGATAAATCTAAGATCCCGCCTGTCCCGGGCTTCCTGAGCTGATATCAAGCCTGATCGATTATACCCTGACCGATTAAACCCTGATCGAATAACTACGGCCTTGCGATACAGATGCCAGGTCGCATGTCCCAGCACGGGTAACACAATCCCCAGGCCGACCAGGAATATGGCAGCCCCGATTAACAGACTGAACGACACAACAAGACCCCAGACCATCATAGTTAGCGGATTAATGAAAACCACATCCATGGATGTCTGGATTGCCGTCCAAACGCTGACTTTGCGATCGATCAACATGGGAAAAGAGGTCGCGCTGATCCTCAGTACGATAATGGAAAAAACCAGTCCGATGGTCGTACCAATCAGCAGGAATTTTTGTCCCTTTGCCGTGGTAAAGACCAGGGTGACAAAAGCCTCGATCGACTCAAGCGGTGCCCCGCCGGTAATTTCCACATAAATTCCCCAGGCCGCGGCCATCCAGCCCACATAAAAAACCAGCAACACGATGGTCAATGCGGCAATGGAAACAATCTGCGGCGAATGGATCACATCGAAGGCGGCAGTACGCGGGACTATCTCGCCGGATTCTCTGAAAAATAGTAAAAATATCTAAAAGACTTCTAAAACAACTCGTGAGCATACTTAAACGTATGCTTTTATTTTATATTTTATGGCTCAAGCCGGTTATTCAGCTCGCGATCCGCCGATCAGCTTTTTGTGTTGTTATCTTTATTGTGTTGCAAAAGGAACTCGCGACCGACCTTGACGGACGGGCGCCCATCGTAATTGACAATATCAGCCGTAGCGTAAGTTTCCGACCATTTTTCGGGCAGGTAAGAACCGGTGCCGATGATATCGATCGGGGCGTTTACATCACCCATAACCCGACATTTATGAACATTGAAACCGGACGAAGCGACAATCTTCACATTGGTATAGCCTTCTTCATCAAGTCTCTCGCGCAAATGATAAATAGCCGCTGCGGAAACCCCTGTACCGGTCAGGTAGCGAAGCTCCGCATCATTACGATAGCGGCGCACCGCGTTGGGAACGTGGCGTTCCAGCACCGCGTATGAGCTTTGCGGATCCAGGCCTTCAATAAACCGGCCGCCGTGGGTATCGATCCGCACACTCATCTCCCCGTCCATGGCGATGTCGTGAAACCGCCGACAGACGGCAAGTGAGTCGGTTATTTCGCGGCCAAAATAATCAACCAGCACTGTAAGCGGGCTATTGGGATAGGTATCAACATACATTTCTGCGGCTCGCAGGGTCGAACCGGCGTAACCGATCAGGGCATGGGGCATGGTGCCCTGCCCTGTGTCCTGGCCGAAATAGTGGGCCGTGGCATGGGTCGCGTTGGCAATGAACCCCTTGGTGCCGGATTGTTTTTGCGCGGCCGTCGATCCCACAGCCGCCGCATAAGCCATCATATCGGCCATGCCCACGCCTGTACAATGGCGACAATCCATGGCGAAGAAACCAACCTTAGGCAAATCCATACACATTGTATAGGCATTATAGGCCGCCACACAGGTGGCCCCGAGTTTTTGCAAATACAGGGTTTCCAGATCGACCAGGTGGGCCATGGACCCCGAAATATACATTAACGGCTCGCCGGCACCGACCCATTTGCCTTCTTCATAATTAAGCGTGATCTGAAAGTTCACACCCCGTTCACTGGCAACCTTTTTCAGCCAATCGACAGACAGCTTCGGCGCGAAGATAACCGGTCGGCGCATAAACACCGCATAGGTCACCTGGATATCGCCGAAATGTTCAACGATAGTACGGGTTTTCAGAAAATAGTTATCTGTCCATTGCCTGACAAAATCATTCTCACTGGAAGACTTGTCTTCTGCTTGATCGCCTAGTCCATCCATGATGCATCATCCGTTTTATGCGCTTGCCACAGTCCTCAGCGGTTCGCTGCTGCGGTTACCCTTGAGAATATCAGACAACAAAAATGCCAGTTCCAGTGATTGGGTAGCATTCAACCGTGGATCACACAGCGTGTTATAACGATCATTCAGGTTTTCATCGCTGATGGCATAAGCACCGCCGGTACACTCGGTAACATCCTGACCGGTCATTTCGAAATGTACGCCACCGGCATAGGTGCCCTCTGCGTCATGCACATTACAAAATGAACGAACTTCCTTAAGGATGGCATCAAACGGGCGGGTCTTGAGGCCGGTACTGCTGGTGATGGTATTGCCATGCATGGGATCACAAACCCAGGCCACGGTACGGCCTTCGCTTTCAACCCGGCGGATCAGCCTGGACAATCCCTCCTCTACCTTGTCGGCACCCATACGAACGGTAATGGTCATGCGTCCCGCTTCATCCTCGGGGTTGAGGATATCGATCAGCCGGATCATGTCGTCGGGCTCCAGAGTAGGGCCAGCCTTGAAGCTGATGGGATTTGCCACACCGCGCAAAAATTCAACATGGGCATGGTCAGGCTGGCGTGTCCGGTCGCCAATCCACAACATATGGGCAGACGTGTCATACCAGTTACCGGAAATGGAATCGATGCGGGTCATGGCCTGTTCATAGTTCAACATCAGGCACTCATGGGCCGTGTAAAAACTGGTCTCGCGAATTTGCGGTGTCGTTGCAGAGTTAATGCCACAGGCCCCCATGAAGGACAGGGTTTCATCGAGCCGGTCGGCGAGATCCTGATACTGGTGTCCCAGGGGGCTGTCTTCGACAAAATCCAGATTCCACTGGTGGACCTTGTGCAGATCGGCATAACCGCCTTGGGCAAAAGCCCGCAGCAGATTCAGGGTCGAGGCGGACTGGTTATAAACCCGCATCAAACGATCCGGATCCGGTGTTCTGGCCTGTTCGTTAAACTCGGGTGCATTGATCATGTCACCGCGAAAACTCGGCAGCTCAATACCATCAATGGTTTCCGTATTGCCCGAGCGCGGCTTGGCGAACTGCCCGGCCATCCGACCAATCTTGACCACCGGACGGGCGGCACCAAAAGTCAGTACGACGGCCATCTGTAACAACACCCGAAAGGTATCGCGGATTTTATCAGGATGGAATTCGGCAAAACTTTCGGCACAGTCACCACCCAGCAGCATAAAGGCCTCGCCGTGGGCGACCTGGCCCAGAGAACGTTTCAGGCTACGGGCTTCTCCGGCAAAAACCAGCGGAGGAACACTGCTCAATTGTTTTTCAACATCACGCAAGTGTTGCTGATCAGGGTAATCAGGCATCTGCACAACAGGCATACTGCGCCAGCTATCAGGCGACCATGAATCCGACATAGTATTATCCTTTTAAAAAAATCCATTTATCAGGTTGTCGGATATACGCCCATGCCCGGTACTTTTCCAGCGATTTACGAATTATTGCGGTGATTTAGGCGTTTTATTGTTATATTTCGGTGATATCCGGCGAAATTTACTGGAATCAGGCAAACATAACTGATCATGAGCGATAATAAACCACCACCCCTGTCACCGCACCACAGGAAAGTGCTGAGCAAATTTCAAACGGTCCCGGTTGCTCCCCTGACCGAGGCCCGACGCTTGTTCCAGAGGGGACGGATCACGGAGTCGGATGATATTGTTCTGAAAATCCTCCAAGCCAGCCCCGATCATCCAGGCACTCTGCACCTTGGTGGCCTGATTGCCTTGCAGCAGGGCGAAACACAGCGTGCGGTTGATTATTTCGCCAGCGCCATTCAGGCCGAGACAACAATCAACCCGGAATTCCATGCCAGTCTCGGGTTAGCGCTAAAGTTAGCGAGTGAACTGGAGCCAGCCTTACGCGCTCATGATAAAGCCCTGTCTGTGGATACAAACAACCCTGGCACCTGGAATGAGCGGGGCAATGTGTTGGTGCTGATGGGGCGCATGGAAGAGGCACAAACGTGCTACCAGAAGTCTCTGGAACTAGCTCCGCGAACCCCCGGAACCTGGGCAAACCTGGGCACCGTGCAACTAAGCCTGGGTAAATTTGACGCGGCGATTACAAGTTTTGAGCAAGCCATTAAACTGAACCCGAAAATGGCGCAAGACCTTGAGGCAGCCTATGGTGAAGCAAAAACCAAACTTGATATCTAAGATGGCGTGGGGTTTTCGTGTTCGTTTAAAATATCAGCCAGAGCCGGGCGGGATTTAACCAGTTCGTAACACCGGGCTACAGCAGGATAGGCCGTAAAGAAATCCGGTTTCCAGCGCAGGAACACGGCGTAAGTCGCAAGTAAAATATCGTTCATGCCAAACCGCTCGCCCAGATGGAAGGGACCGTTTGCTGCCAGATGGGCCTCAACATAATCCCAGTGTTTTTCAAGGTCTGCGGCGGCAATCTGGGTGAAATCATCCTTGTGTTTGTCGTTTTTGATATACCGGCTAGCGAAATATAACCGCTTATAGGGTTCCTGTAACATGGTCAGGTGATAGAAAAACCAGTCCAGAAACTGGCTCCGGTCCGGATCATGCGGTGCGGGCACCAGCCCTTCTGCACCCGCTTTGTCGGCCAGGTGTAACATCATGGCTCCGGTTTCCGTCAGAACCTCGCCGTTATCTGTTACCAGAGTTGGTACAAATCCCTTGGGGTTGATGGCCAGGTATTCGGGGCTGTGGTGCTCACCTTTGGCCAATTTAATATGATGCAATCGGTAGGGGATGCCGGCCTCGGCCAGCACCATGTGGACACTGGCCGCCCTGGTTCGGTGATCCCAATATAGTGTGTACACCACCTTATTCTGCCTCACACCGGCTCAGCGCGTTTCTGGCGCATGGTCACCAGTTCTTCCGCCGCCGTAGGGTGGATGCCGATAGTAGTATCAAACTGGGCCTTGGTCGCACCGGCCTTCATGGCCACGGCAAAACCCTGGGCGATTTCAGCACTGTCAGGCCCGACCACATGCAGACCGATGACCTTATCACTGGCCCGCTCCACAATCAGCTTCATGAGCGACTGGTCAGAACGCCCCGACAGGGTGGACTTCATGGGTTTGAAACGTGATACATAAACATCGATTTCGCCACGCTTGGCGGCGTCCTGCTCGCTCAGGCCCACACTGCCGATAGGCGGTTGGGAGAACACCGCAGAGGGAATGTTCTCATAATCCATCACCGAGGGTGTATCATTGAACAGTGTGTGGGCCAAAATCATGCCTTCGGCCAAAGCCACAGGTGTCAGGTTGACCTTGTCGGTCACATCACCCAGGGCGTAAACACTGGGATTAGAGGTCTGGAACCATTCATTGACAATAATAGCAGCCTTGTCGTTTAGCTTGATGTCGGCATTTTCAAGCCCGATTCCATCAGTTTTGGGTTTGCGGCCTGTTGCATACATCACCAAATCGGTCGGCAGGACGTCACCGCCTTGCAGGTGCACGTTATACCCCGAATCGATTTTTTCGATGGACTCGATCACCGTATCCGACAGGATATTGATACCTTTTTTCTCCATTTCCTGGCGCAAGTGGTCGCGTACGTCCTCATCGAAACCACGCAGAATATTAGGCGCGCGGATAATTTCGCTCACCGAGACACCGCAGGCATTGAAAATACCGGCAAATTCAACGGCAATATAACCGCCCCCGACGATCACCATGCGTTCCGGCAAGGCTTTCAGATCAAGCGCTTCGTTGGATGTGATAACGTGTTCAATACCCGGTACATCCGGGGTGGTCGGCCAGCCACCGGTGGCGATGACGATACGCTCAGCGGTAATCTCCTGACCGTCAACCTTGACCGTATGACCATCGACCAGTGAACCACGGCCTTCAATCAACGCCACCCCGGCATTGAGCAACAGATTGCGATAGACGATTTCCAGACGACTTAACTCGACATCTTTTTTGGCGATCAGCGATGGCCAGTCCAGTTTGGCCGATTTGGCATCGATATCCCATCCATAGGCTTGTGCATCTTCCATATCCTCGTGAAAATGCGAACCGTAGACCAACAGCTTTTTCGGTACACACCCGCGCATAACACAGGTTCCGCCCAGACGCATATCTTCACAGATAGCCACACGGGCACCGAAACTGGCGGCCATGCGGGCGGTTCTCACCCCGCCGGACCCACCACCGATAACAAAAAGGTCGTAATCGTACTGTGACACTGAGCTACTCCTGTTCATAATCCCTGTCATTTTGACTACCAATGAGGTGGGCCAATGGCCCTACCCTGTCAATGCGGGTTGATCAAATTCTAGATATCACCCATGCAGAGGTACTTGATTTCGCAAAACTCCTCGATACCGTATTTAGAACCTTCACGACCGGTTCCGGATTCCTTGACACCGCCGAACGGGGCAACCTCGGTGGAGATAATCCCCGTGTTAATGCCCACGATACCGTATTCCAGAGACTCGGCGACCCGCCAGACCCGGCCAATGTCGCGGCTGTAAAAATAACATGCCAGCCCAAATTCCGTATCATTGGCCAGGGAAATCACCTGTTCATCGGTTTCAAAACGGAACAACGGGGCCAGCGGGCCAAAGGTTTCTTCTTTTGAGACGGCCATATCCGGGGTCACATTGACCAGGATGGTCGGCTCAAAAAATGTCCCACCCAGGGCGTGGCGCGCGCCGCCGCTGGCGATCCGCGCACCCTTGGCAAGGGCATCGGCAATATGCTCTTCGACTTTTTCCACCGCCGCCATGTTAATAAGAGGGCCTTGCTGGGTTTCACCTTGCAGGCCATCGCCGACCACCATGGCCTCGACCGCCTTGGTGAGTTTCTCGACAAAGGCATCATAAACCCGGTCATGAACATATAACCGGTTGGCACAGACGCAAGTCTGGCCCGTATTGCGGTATTTCGACGCCATGGCGCCCTGAACCGCCGAATCCAGGTCGGCGTCCTCAAAAACAATAAAAGGCGCATTGCCGCCCAGTTCCATAGCCGTTTTCTTGACCGTAGCGGCACACTGGACCATCAGCAGCTTGCCGATCTCTGTGGATCCGGTAAACGATAATTTCCGGACGATGGCATTGCCCGTCAACTCACCACCGATAGCCCGGGCATCACCGGTCACCACATTAAAGACCCCGGCCGGAATACCAGCCCGTTCGGCCAGTTCGGCCAGGGCCAGGGCCGAATACGGGGTTTCACTGGCCGGTTTGACCACGATCGGACATCCAGCGGCCAGAGCAGGTCCGGCTTTACGAGTAATCATGGCAGAAGGGAAATTCCACGGGGTAATGGCGGCAACCACGCCGATGGGTTCTTTTACCACAACGATTCGCTTGTCAGGGCCGTGTTGCGGTATGGTATCGCCATATATGCGCTTGCCTTCTTCGGCGAACCATTCGATGAAAGAAGCAGCATATGCAATTTCACCTTTGGATTCAGCCAACGGCTTACCCTGTTCCGCCGTCATGATAACCGCCAGATCATCGACATTTTCCAGCATCAAATCGAACCACTTGCGCAATATCGCTGAACGCTCCTTGGCCAGCAGAGCCCGCCAGCCAGCCCACGCTGCATTTGCCGCCTCAATGGCTCGACGGGTTTCAGAGGCAGCCATTTTCGGCACGGTTCCAAGGGTTTGGCCGGTTGCCGGGTTGCTGACAGCGATGATCTCACCCTGGTCGGCATCAACCCAGTGGCCGTTTATATAACATTGCTGGCGAAACAAGCTGAGGTCATTAATTTTCATAGAGCGAATCCCTTACATTTAAAGAAACAATGATTAATAAGTCTGTTGTAAGATTCTACTCACAAAGAATCAATGCCCTGAAATGGTTATCCTGTTGCTTGTACGTATATAATAGAACTACCATAGGGTATGTTGCTTTTTTATTACAAAACCATATTACCGGTATCGCGCAGGATATAATAATTTCGATCTAACCATTAGTTAATATGACTAAATCCAAAGTGTTGCATTTATAACACATCGCCTGTCTATTTGCTGAAACCATGCATCAAATTCTTGACCCACAACCTTTTTCTGTGGCTATATGTACTCACCAAGGAGGCGCAAGAGCGTCTGAGGGCCCCCGGATGTTTGGGGAATACACAGTATAAAGTACCCGGTATTCGGGGTGAACTATTTAATATTTGAGAGGGTTAACGATGAAAAAGATTCTTTTAGGCACCACAGCGCTTGTTGCTGCTTCAGCAATGTCAGCCGGTGTAGCCAAAGCCGATTTTAGCATTAGTGGCGATGCATATTCCAACTTTGGTCTGACAGTGAGCGAAGACAAAGGTGAGACTCACGATGGTGGCCTGCAGACATACCAGGACGCTGGTCTCTATTTCAACGCAAGCGGTGAAATGGACAATGGTATGACATCAGCCCTTGTTTTCAAGTTCTCCGGCAACAATGGCGCTGGCGGCATGAACGAAATGTACTTCTCCCTGTCTGACGACTGGGGTACATTGCAGATGGGTGGTGATGACTCAGCTGCTGACAGAATGAGCATTGGCGCCGGTGGTGCTGCTTACAATGGTGCTTATGGTGGCAGTTTTGGTTCTTACCTGAACTCAGCCTACTCATCTCCCAACAGTTTCATGAATGTTACTGGTAGTGTAATCGGTGGCGATCTTGCTGGTGTGTCTTACTTCTCACCCAACATCAATGGTTTGACGTTTGGTTTGTCCTATCAGCCTAACACCTCTGCTGCTACAGATGGTGGTGCTGATGATACCGGCAACAACAACAACTCGTCTGCTTACGTTAAGTACAGTGGCGACATGGACGGTGTGTCAATTTCAGTCGGTGGTGGCATCGAGTATGTTGCTTCTTCCAACAATGGTGGCGCTGGTGGTGATGACGACATCGCTCGTTACCAGACTGGCATCAACATTGGTGTTAGTGGTTTTGGTGCCAAAGTCGCATACAACACAGTTGATTACAAAACTACAACAACCGCCAAGGTTGACTCCTGGACCGTTGCAACGGCTCTGAGTTATTCCGCTGGTGCCAATTCTGTCAGTGTACAGTGGGTAACTGCTGAAACAAAGAATGGTACAGTCGGTCAGGATCGTGATGGCGATGCTTATGCTATCGCTTATGCCATGGATCTCGGCAGTGGCGTATACTGGGATGCAGCTCTCACCAAATTTGATGTTTCCGACTCGACTGCTGGAAACTCAACTGCAAGAGATGCTGATTTCACAGCTTTCGAAGTTGGTTTCGGCCTGTCCTTCTAAGGATAGCTTATTCATCTGATTTATTCAGATACGTTAAAGGGGGCGATTATTCGCCCCCTTTTTCATGTCTTTTTTCCCACCGCCACCCTCTACTTTGTTCAATGGCATACTCGCTCCATATGATTAAGAGTGCCAGGCTCACTGTCGCTAAGATTTACCGTGCGGACGATCTTCTGGCTTCAAACCACCGCAATGTGGTATACGGTTGAGAAGGGCGGAATATTATTTTACGCAGCATCTATATGACGACATGCGAGACGGTGGATTTATGAAACGAAAGATCAACAAGAAAAAATCAAGCCAGACTAAGTTCAACATGTCCCTGCAACCAGGCGTTTCCAGCACCAAAACATCTTCTATACTTTTAGCACATGCCACCCGACAGGCCTCGCCCGTCGATACGCAGGCCGATGACCTGTCAAAACGGTTGTTATTTGCAAATGGAGCCCGCGATCAGGGACATCTGGATATTGCGGAGAATGCCTACCTTGATACCCTTAAAAAATATCCTCGGGATGCGAAGGCTTTGTTACTCTATGGGCTACTATTAAATTTCCGGGAAAAATTCTCTGAAGCTTTGCGTGTCTTGAAAAAAGCCAACAAAATTCTACCCAAACAGCCAGAAATCTGTAATGCCCTGGCTCATTCATTTAAATCAATGGGACGAACCCAAGACGCTTTCAAGATTTATAATACTGCCATTGATGTTGCGCCGGATTATGCCCCCACATACGTGAATATGGGTATTCTATATCGCCAGATTGGTAATTTTGAAGAAGCAACGGCTTGTTTTAAACGCGCAATCGATATCGCGCCAAGCACCCCCGAAGCCTGGAACGGATTTTCCCGCTCTCAAAAATTCAAGAAATTACCGGACAAGCTGGAGGCTCTGGAAAGTATCGCGAACAGTTCGAAACTATCCAGTATTCAAAAGAAACACGCATATTTTGCCCTGGCAAAAATTCACGACGACGTGGGCATATACGACAAGGCTTTTACTTTTTATGCCAAAGGCAACATGCAAAACCCGACACGTGCCAACAGCACACAAGACACGGCTTATATGCACCAGATCGCCAATGAATTTAACCCGCTATCCATGCCAAACATGCCACGCGCACAAAGCGGTGACGCCTCCCCCATACCGCTATTTGTGCTTGGTATGCCACGCTCGGGAACCACACTGGTGGAACAGATTCTGGCTACCCACGAGGATGTTGAATGGGGCGGAGAGCTGCATTATTTCACCGGCATCACATCTAACTTTCAGCACTATACAACAGAGAAAAATGGGAAATACCCCCAATCTGTCACCCGGCTTACCCCGGACGGTATCACTAAAATACGCCGTGATTTTTTCAAACAGTTTAATTCAATGAGATCGGACAGAAACCCGTCCGCCCTCATGATTACCGATAAGACACCGCTAAACTTTCTCTATATCGGACTGATTGCCCTGGCCTTTCCGGAAGCCAGAATTATCAATTGCCAACGTGACCCCATGGACAATGGCCTGTCAATTTTCATGACAGATTTTGCCAACAACATGCCCTTTACCACGGACCTGCCAGCAATCGGCCATTACATTCGTGAATACCAAAAGCTGATGCACCATTGGCACGGTCTGGATATATTGCCCATACTGGATATTGAATACGAAAATCTTATCTATCATCATGAAAGCGAATGTCGCCGGTTAATCAACTTTTGCGGACTGGACTGGGATGAGCGATGTCTGTCATTCCACAAGAATGAGCGCCAGGTAACAACACCCAGCGATTGGCAGGTCAGACAACCGATCTTTGATAAATCTATCGACCGATGGAAAAATTATGAAAAAGACCTCACCGTATTACACGATATCGTCAATCCAACGACCGATTAACAGAACCACACACATAAATTATCTTTCATCATTGCTGGAAGTCCTGGATCGTGATATTTCACTATGGAGATACAAACTGAGGCTTCCGATTTTGCCCAAAAACCGATTGTTGATTTGATGCAGATTTTACGAATGCGAAAAAATTTATTGCTGTCCGGGTTGGCTGTCATATTGCTGGCTACCACGGTATCGTGTGCCCCCCTCAAGACAACCCAGACGGGCGTGCCCATGTCAGAGGACGATCTGAAAAGGAAACGTAACGAGGATATCGAAGACTCTGTTTTCTCCAATGTATTCTCATCGTCTAATGGCGCCACACAGGGTGGTGGGATTGGCGTTAACAGCTTCTTGTGGCGTGCAACACTCGATACAATATCATTCATGCCCCTGATCACGGCCGATGCGTTTGGTGGCGTTATCCTGACCGACTGGCGGGCCTCTCTGGATGCACCCAATGAACGATTTAAGATGAATATCTATATTCTGGGCCGCCAATTGCGTGCCGATGGCGTTCGGGTTTCTGTCTTCCGCCAGGTTCTCGACAACAACGTCTGGCGCGATGCCAATGTTCCAGCGGAAACCATGACCAAGGTTGAAGACGCCATCCTGTCCCGGGCACGCCAGCTACGCAATGTGTCACTAAGCCAGGAATAACAAATTCAGCTTCCGAGCATGTTCTTCAGAGGTATTTCAGGGGTATTTTATGGAAGCCCCAAAGCTTCCAGCATTGGTGATAACTGTACCTCAAAGCGTTTCCAGGACTGCACCGAACTTTTATAAATTGGCCGACGCACCTGTTCCACGCTGACCGTATTGACGGGTCTGTCTGTTTTATAGAATTTCAGACAAGCATCGTCCCATTCCAGGCCGCAAAAATCCAATAAGGCACGGGTTTGCCCAACCTGATCGGCGACCAGATCCTCATACTGGATATCATGGACAAATCCTGGAATTACCTCATGCCAATGGTCCATTAAATTGTTAAAGAAGCCAAGGTAACGTCCGATCTCGCCAAGCTCATATGCATAATGATGGCCGCCACCGGGGAAATAAGACTTGAACAAAGACAGGCCATTGTCCGCAGGGTCGCGTTTGCAATGGATGACCTTTGCATTGGGCAGGGCCAGTTTTATGATACCGATATAAAAATAATTTTCAGGCATCTTGTCGGTAATGAACTTTGGCGACCCAGACAAACACTTGAGTTTTTTAATATAATCCGCTCCCAGTTGGTCCAGATCTGCGCCGTCCAGATGGCCCATACAGTCAGGAAACCCGACACTGCCCTGGGCACAGAAATATGACATAATGATCTGTGCGAGTGTTTTAAGCTCCCCTGCTCCATGGACATGGCGATGACTGGCCAAAATCTGTTCGACCAGACTTGTACCGGACCGGGGCATACCCAGAACAAATATGGGGGCTCTATCAGGGCAGCCCGTGTTATTGTATTTTGCAAATAAAGAACGGTCAAATACCGCTTTTATATTTGTAAATATTTCACCATCCCTGTCCAGATTGTAGGTGAAACTGTCTCTCTTCAAGGCATTTCCAAGTGCAAGAAACTCAAAGGCTTTGTCGTATTGTTTTATATCCTCGAAGGCCTTGCCCAAACCGAATGCAAGGTGCATCTTTTGATCAGGACTGATACGGGGCTTTTTAAAGACATTCTCCATGGCCTGAATGTCTCTATCGTGTGCGGTATGTTTTTTAATCAACGCCAGGTTCCGGTGCACCTCGGCGTAGTCGGGATCAATAATAAGAGCCTGGCGGAATTGGTCCGCCGCCTCCTGTAATTTGCCGATTTCCTGAAGTGTCGTAGCCAGATTATTATATGCGTCGGCAAAACCAGGCCACAGGTTTATGGCCCTGTTATAACTTGCCATGGCCTGATCCTGCTTGCCCAGACTTTGCAGAACAAGCCCCATGTTATTATGCAGTTGTGGGTTATCGGGATCAATGACGAGTGCCTGTTGATAGCTGCGCATGGCATCCTGCGGCCTGCCCAGTTCCTTAAACAGATTACCAAGGTTGTTATGGGCGTTGGCATAACCGGGATTGATGGATATGGCATTTTCAAAACTGGCCAGAGCATCTGTCCGGCGCCCCAAATCACGCAATACATTGCCAAAACTGTGATGTGCTTCGGAATAATCAGGCGCAATAGACAAGGCCTTGGAGATAAGATCAATGGCAACCTTATATTGCCCAACATGTTGGGCAATAACCCCCATCATATGTAAGGCCACGGGCTGTCTGGGTTGGGTCGTCAAGACCTGTTCACAGAGCCGCTTGGCTACGACCAGACGCCCAGCGGCATAATGCTGGGCTGCATCTTCCAGAAGTTGCTGAAAATCACCCATGGGGGCGGATGATGAACTGATCGAGGGGTTGGTCGGTGGCTGTGCCTCAGGCTTCCTGATGGCTTTTCGAGCCAATTTATCCTGCCGTCGTTTTTCAGCTCTGCCCATTATTATATCGCCGCTCTATATTCTATCGTCACTTACAACTCCATAAATACTCCACACCCAAGAATTATTATACACTCAACCGTTACTGATCACTTTATTGTTACTCAACTTTTACTGTTAAATATATCACTACTCAACCGTTACGCTTTTTGCCAGATTACGCGGCTGGTCAACGTCCGTTCCCTTGATGACAGCCACGTGATAGGCCAGCAACTGCACCGCAATGGTGCTCAGGATCGGGGCTACAAAAGCATCTACATCGGGCAACGCGATGGTGGCGGTGGCCATATCCCCAAGTTTCTGCTGCCCGGTCTGATCGGTAATAAAAATCACCTTACCGCCACGCGCGGCGACCTGTTGCAGGTTAGAGGCCGTTTTATCGAATAGCCCATCCGTAGGCGCCAGAACAATAACGGGCACGTTCTCATCAATCAGGGCAATGGGACCGTGTTTCATTTCACCGGCGGCGTATCCTTCGGCATGAATGTAGGAAATTTCCTTGAGTTTTAAGGCGCCTTCAAGGGCGATGGGGTAGCTGGTACCACGCCCGAGATACAATACATCACGGGCCAGGGCCACATTCTGGGCGATGGTTCTGATCTGTTCATCGTGATTGAGCACATCGGCAGCCCGGGCCGGAACTTCGCTCAAGGCAGATGTCATTCTGGCCTCGCCCTCGCGGTCCAGTGTGCCTCGCTCGCGGGCCAGGGCAATGGTCAGACAGGCCAGAACGGTTAACGCGGTGGTAAACGCCTTGGTCGAGGCGACACCAATTTCCGGTCCGGCGTAGGTCTGCCAGATAAAATCGGACTCCCGGGCAATGGTGCTTTCGGGCACATTGACCACACAGCCTATGGACTGGCCTTGCGAGCGGGCATAACGCAGGGATTCCAGGGTATCCATGGTCTCGCCCGATTGCGAGACAAACAATGCCAGACCGTTATCCGGCATGTCGGCGGCGCGGTAGCGGAACTCGGACGCCACATCGATTTCCACAGGAATACGGGCGATGCTTTCCAACCAGTATTTCGCGACCATGCAAGCCAGATAAGCCGTGCCACAGGCCACGATGGTAACCTTGCTCAGGTTCTTGACATCAAACTCCAACGGCAAAGTTACCTGACGGGTGGCCGGATTGATATAGGAATGCAGGGTATCGCCGATCATCTGCGGTTGCTCATAGATTTCCTTGAGCATGAAATGTTTATAGCCGGCCTTACCAAAGGATGCCCCGCTCAGCGAAGATATGGTTATGGGGCGTTCGACCTCCACGTCATCGGCGTCATAAATAGTCACACCGCTGGATGTCATCACGGCCCAGTCGCCGTCTTCCAGATAAACAATCTTATTGGTTAGATGAACCAGCGCCATGGCATCGGAGCCGAGATACATTTCGCCTTCACCATAACCGATAGCGAGCGGGCTGCCGCGCCGCGCCGCGATCATCAAATCGTCATGCCCAGCGAAGATGATGCCAAGGGAAAAAGCCCCCTCCAGCTTTTTCAGGGCGGCCCCTGTGGCGGCAACCGGGTCCATGCCGGAGTCAAGATTAACATGGATCAGATGGGCTACCACTTCGGTATCAGTGTCCGATGCCACTTGGCGTCCGGCAGCCGTGATTTCCTGTTTGATGGCAGAGTAATTCTCGATAATGCCATTATGAACCAGGGCGACTTTCTCAGTCGCATGGGGGTGAGCATTTTCCTCGTTGGGAATACCGTGGGTCGCCCAGCGGGTATGGCCGATGCCGGTTGAGCCATCAAGGGGTGCGTCTTGCAGACGGGCTTCCAGATTTATTAGTTTGCCTTCGGCGCGACGACGCTCGATGGTTCCTTTATTCAGGGTGGCGATACCGGCCGAATCATAACCCCGGTATTCCAGTCGTTTTAAACCTTCCAACAGTATCGGGGCTGACTGTTGATCGTTCGATTTACCAATTATGCCGATAATGCCGCACATGCGGTTACTCCTTATTAGATTTAGTTTCTTTCTTGGCTATGATTCTCGTCATGGTTTGTCGAAATCTGGTTGCCCAGCCCGCAATAGATTTCTGGTCAGCCCGGTTGATAGCCAGACTATCGGCCTGCACGTCTTTGGTGATGGTGCTGCCCGCCGCAACGATAGCTCCTTCGCCAATGGTAAGCGGGGCAACCAGGGCCGAATTAGAACCGATGAATGCACCGGCCCCGATCACCGTGCGAGATTTATTAAAACCGTCATAATTACAGGTAATAGTACCGGCCCCGATATTGGCTTTGGCACCAATACTGGCATCACCAATGTAGCTCAGGTGGCTGGCCTTGGCACCGGGACCCAGAACGGCATTTTTTATCTCGACGAAATTGCCGACCTTTGCCCCCTGCTCGATCACCGTACCGGGACGCAGGCGGGCATACGGACCAATGATGGCGCCATTTTGGATTGTGGCACCTTCAAGATGGGAAAACCCTTTGATTGTGACGTGATCTTCTATGATGACACCGGGACCAAAAAACACATGGGGCTCAACCACCACATCGCGTCCGATGATGGTATCAAAACTGAAAAAAACCGTCTCCGGATCAATCAGACTGGCCCCACCCGCCATGGCTGCGGTACGCAACCGGTCCTGCATGAGGGCTTCTGCTGCGGCCAGATCGGCACGACTATCCACACCCATAAGCTCTGCTTGCGAGCCTTCCACATAACCGCAAAGCCGCCCATCGGCCCGTGCAATGGCGACCAGGTCCGTCAGGTAATATTCGCCCTTGGCATTGTCCATGCCGATACGCTGCAACAGTGACCACACAACCGAACCATCGATAATCATGGTACCGGCGTTACATAAACTTATGGTACGCTGTTGTTCTGAGGCATCGCGATGTTCCACGATGGCTTCCAGCTCACCGTTATCACTGCACACCAGACGTCCGTAAAAATCCGGATTTTCGGGCCGGAACCCGAGCACAACAACCGCCGGGTTATCGTCTGCCTGACGGCGTTGCATAAGCTTTTTCAGGGTGTTTTCTGTAATCAGTGGATCGGCACCAAACAAAACCAGAATATCGTCCGTCGACTGGGTGAGGACATCTTTGGCGCTTAATGCCGCATGACCGGTGCCCTTCGGTTCGTGTTGAATAGCCGTAACATGGGGTGATACCGCATGGGCAATCATGTCCATACCCTCACCGACCACAACACAGATAGTATGAAAGCCCGAGCTTTCCAGTGTGGCAATCAGGTTTAAGATCATGGGACGACCCGCCAGCGGATGCATGACTTTGGGCAAACTGGATTTCATGCGAGTGCCGCGACCAGCGGCTAGGACAATGGCGATGGCGGGCTTTGAATTCATTGGGTGACCAGTCAAAATAGTTATGCGGGAAAATAGTTCGATATATGTTTAAGCGGGAAAATGCCACAGGATCGCCCCTGTGCCAAATCAAAGTTTGTTACGATATCTTGCAACCCTGCGTTCAGGACTCAAACAGAATTTCAGGAATAGCACAGACCGGTATTGGTATCATTTTGTGTTGATTGACGGTGTTTAGTCTGCGGTAGATAGCCAGCACTTCAGCCTCGCGGTCCGACAGGACCGCCTCGTTGCCATCAAATTCCTTATCAAACTCCTTATCAAATTCCATAGCCCATTCCAGCTCAGGATAGCTCGCGCCTAGTTGATCTTCATCGGTCCGGTCATCCCCCCATAATCCATCGGTGGGTGGGGCATTCATAATATCCTCATTGATACCCAATTCTTTGCCAAGGGCGTAGACCTGGGTTTTGGTCAGATCGGCAATGGGGGAGATATCCACGCCGCCATCGCCGTATTTTGTGAAAAACCCCACGCCAAAATCCTCGACCTTATTCCCGGTTCCCAGAACCAGCCGGTTATTGGCCGCCGCATGATAATACAATGTCGTCATGCGAAGCCGTGCACGGGTATTGACCAAGGCCATCTGGTGACCGGGCAGGTCTTCTCTGATCCCCAGGGTATCGACCAACTGGTCGTATGTCCCGGTTAGCTGGACATGGATCGTATGGGTCTTCGGGTAGGTGGATTTGAGCCAGTCAATATGGTTGATTGCCCGCGATATATGGGAATGGGGTTGATGGATTGGCATTTCAATGCACAGTATGGGCAAGCCGGTACGCGCACCCAGTGTTGAGGTAATGGCCGAGTCTATCCCGCCGGAAATTCCAACCACAAAACCATCTGTGGCAGAACGACTGGCATAATCTTTCAACCAGTCAGTAATGTGCTCAATAATAGCGGAAACGTTCATGGTGCTGCTCTATTTTCAATGACAAATAACCCGCCTTTTATGACAGATATCTAACCGCCTTGCCATCCTGTTCCATGCACAAATAACTTTATGGCAGCCCGCAAGACTATTCATTTGTTCTCTGATCGGCAGTATGGTCTAAAATTGCCAGTGACAATAAATAGGGGACTCCAATGCCAGACACAATGACAACCCATGCCCGCGCCGTGGTTATCGGCGGCGGCATCGTCGGAACCAGCATCCTGTACCATTTAGCCAAAAAGGGATGGACCGATAGTGTCTTGCTGGAACGCCGGGAACTAACCTCCGGTTCGTCCTGGCATGCTGCGGGTAACCTGTTCACCATCGCAGCACCCAACAACGCATCGGCATTGCTGAAATATGGCTTCGAGCTGTGGCCGCAACTGGAAAAAGAAAGCGGTCAGAACTGCGGCTTCCATCCCACCGGCGGCATGTATCTGATCCGTGGCCAGGACCAGGAAACCGCATCAAAGATCACCCGGTCACGCGCCCGCAGGCTTGGCATCGACTGCGAGTTTATCTCCCTTGCAGAAGCCCGCGAGTTCGCCCCTTTGCTGAATACAGACAACTTGCGATGTGCGCTTTACGAACCATCCAAAGGCCACGTAGACCCGGCCAGTGCGACCATGGCTTTTGCCAAAGCGGCGCGCAACATGGGGGCGGTGGTCCATCGCCACACCGAAGTGCTGGAAACCAATCCCCGGCCCGAAGGCGGATGGGACATTGTTACCAACAAGGGCACCATCGTATGCGAGGTGCTGATAAATGCTGCTGGCCTGTGGGGCCGCGAGGTTGCGGCTATGGCCGGGATTGATCTGCCTATCTTACCGGTTGAGCATCACTATCTGGTGACCGAGACAATGCCGGAAATCGAGGCCATGGAAAAAGAGTTCCCGACAATTTCTGAGCCCGAGTCGGGGTGGTACTGTCGTCAGGAAGGCCAGGGGTTATTGCTGGGTGCCTATGAGGATACCTGTTATCACTGGGCCAAGGACGGCACACCGCTTGATTTCGATCACGAACTGTTACCCGACGCGCTGGAACGCATGGAATGGAATTTCGAGCGGGCCTGCGAGATTATACCCGCCATGGCAGAGTCCGGCGTCAAACGCGTGATCAACGGACCCATGATATTCTCACCGGACCTGAACCCGCTGATCGGTCCCTACCCCGGAATGCCTGACTATTTCTGCGCCAATGGAGTCATGACCGGATTTAACCAGGGCCCCGGCATCGGTCGCACATTGGCAGAATGGATCATTGAAGGCGAACCCGGACTCGACATCATGGCTTGGGATGTGGCCCGCTACGGCGAACATGTGAGCAAGTCCTATGTCAAAAAACGGACCAAGTATTTTTATGAAAATCGTATGAGACCCGCCTTCCCCGGCGAAGAGTTTCCGATCGGCCGCCCGGTTCGGACTTTTCCGGTTTATGACAGACTGAAAGCCGCCGGGGCCGTGTTCGGTGAAAGTTTCGGCTGGGAAACCCCGTTGTGGTATGCCCGTAAAGATGACGTCGCCAAGGATATCTATACCTACCAGCGCGGCAACTGGTATGATGCCGTGGCAGAGGAATGTCACGCCGTTCGCGAAAGTGTCGGATTATTTGAAATCTCAACTTTCGCCAAATACGCCGTGGTCGGTGACGAGGCCGAAGACTGGCTTAACACCATACTGGCCAACCGGGTACCGACAACAATCGGCACATCACGCCTCAGCCCCATGCTCAGTCCCAATGGCAGACTGATCGGTGATTTCACCGTCACAAAGCTGGAAGAAGGTGCCTTTTTGCTGCTCGGTGCCGGAACCATGCAAAGCTACCACATACGTCATTTCGATACCCTGTTACCCTGTGATGGCAGCGTGGATGTGGAAAACATGTCGTCATCGTGGACCGGCATGATGCTGGCCGGTCCCAATGCCAGAGCCGTCTTGCAAGAAACCACCGAAGCAGATATGAGCAATGGGGCCTTCAAGTTCCTGACGGCCCAGACCATGGAGATTGGAAACGTACCCGAAGCCATTGTGGTTCGTGTGTCGTTTACCGGCGAACTTGGTTATGAGATCTACTGCCCATCAGAGTACCAGCGTTCCCTGTTCGATGCCCTGAGCACGGCGGGCCAGAACCACGGTCTGCGTCTGGCCGGATCGAGGGCTTTGATGTCATTGCGGCTGGAAAAAGGCTTCCCCAGCTGGGGCAGTGACCTGTCGCCGGATTATACAGTGTTTGAGGCCGGTATGGACCGTTTCATGCGCCTGGATAAGGATGGTTTCATCGGCCAGGACGCCGCCCGCGAAGATCACCAAGCCGGGCCGTCCGTCCAGCGTATCACCCTGGTAATTGACGCCGATACCGCCGATACGTTTGGTGGCGAGGCAGTCTATGTGGGCGATGATTACGCCGGGTATGTGTCTTCCGGCGGGTATGGTCACTGGGTCAGGGAAAGCCTGGCGCTGGCCTATCTTAACCCTGACATGATCAAAGAAGGGGGTGCCTGTAGTGTCGAGATTCTCGGTGAACTGCGTCCCGCGATCATGACACTGGAGCCAAGGTTTGATCCCTCAGGCAGTCGTATGAGAGGATAATTTTTTACAGCTTCGAATGTACTGTACAAAAAGTTATGCCCCCATAAACTGCCGTCCATGGAACTGAAGAATCTTACCCTGCGTGCGGAATTAAAGGCCCACGCCATCATTGCCGTGCCACTGGCGGCGGCATTCCTGGCCGAACTGGGCATGGTCCTGACCGATAACATCATCGTTGGGCAACTGGGCAATGTGCATTTGGCGGCCATTGGTCTGGGTGGCAACCTGTTTACTGAAGTCCTGATTGTCTGTATGGCCACGGTTTCTATTGTCGGTGTTCTGGTCGCCCAGTCTTTCGGGGCACAGCACTTCAATAAAATCGGCCACCATGTGCGCCAGGGTTTCTGGGTAGCCATTGTCTTGAGCATTCCCGGTACCATTTTATGTTATTTTGCTGCCAACCTGTTGGCATTGACTGATCAGAACCCGCAAGTCCTGGTCCTGGGTAATCAATATCTACAGGCCGTGGCCTGGAGCTTCCTGCCGGTCATGTTGTTTACGGTGTTACGTTCTTATACGGCTTCGCTGTCGCGGGCCATGGCGATCATGGTTATCACCGTCGTGGCGGTTGGGTTAAACGCGGTTCTGACCTATGGCATGGTCCACGGCAAATGGGGCTTTCCGGCTTTGGGTATCGCCGGTTCAGGTTGGGCAACGACCATTGTCAACTGGGCCATGTTTATGGTCATGGCAATTTATGCCCGCCATTCCAAAGGCTTGCGACGCTATCAGATATTTCAGAATCTGGGTGATCTGGACCTGGCAGAATGTCGGCAGATTTTCCGCCTGGGTTTACCCGTTGGCGGCATTACCATGCTGGAAGCTGGCCTGTTTTTGGCTGTGGCTGTCATGATGGGGACCATCAGTGTCCATGCCCTGGCCGCCAATCAGGTGGTCCTCAACGCCATAGCGACCATGTTCATGTTATCACTGGCCGTGGGTGAAGCCACCGGTATTCGTGTCGCCCATGGTATGGGTGCCGGTAATTTAGCTGCATCGCGTTATTCCGGCCTGGTCGGGCTGGCCATCGGTGTTGTCATCGGTATTCTGGCCGGATTGTTGTTTATTTTTGGTTCGGATTTTATAACCGGCATTTTCCTTGACCTGAATGACCCGAAAAATGTGCAGGTGGTCAGCTTGTGCGCCAGCCTGTTTGTTATCGCCGCTGCGTTCCAGTTATTCGATGGTATGCAAGCTATTGCTGCGCGATCTTTACGCGGCATGAAAGATGTCATCGTGCCTGTGTGGATCGCCGGGTTTGGTTACTGGGTCATCGGGGTAGGTGGCGGTTATATGCTGGCGTTCGAACTGGGGCTGGGTCCAACGGGATTGTGGTGGGGGCTGGCAATCGGGTTGGCGTTTACCGGTATTATGCTCGCCCTGCGCTTCAACAGGCTATCGGAACCCGTTGTCGTTTATACCCCGTCACCCACGTAAGGGTTGCTCCGACGTTCTTCGCCAAAGGTCGAAAGATCGCCATGACCCGATACAAAAGTAACCTCGTCACCCAACGGCCACAACCGATCGCGAATAGCTGAAATCAAATCGGCGTGGTTACCGCGTTCAAAATCCGTCCGTCCGATTGAACCCTTGAACAGAACGTCACCGACAAAGGCGATATTGCTTTGTGGATCGTGGAACACCACATGGCCCGGTGTGTGGCCCGGACAGTGATACACATCCAGTGTCAGATCACCCACGCTCACCTGATCGCCGTTGTTCAACCAGCGGTCCGGGGTAAAGGTTTCCGCCGCTGGAAAACCATGCTTGGCACACTCGTCTGGCAGCTTGGCGATTAACCAGGCGTCGTCCTTATGAGGGCCTTCGATGGTGATGCCCAGTTTCTTCTGAAGTTCCGCCGTACCGCCCGCATGATCCAGATGGCTGTGTGTCATGAATATGTTTTCAATGGTGACACCATTTTTTTCGGCTTCATCCAGTACCCGGTCCAGATCACCGCCGGGGTCAATAACCGCCCCCTTCATGGTGTTTTCACACCAGATCAGGGAACAATTCTGTTGGTACGGTGTAACCGGTATAATGCTGGCTTTCATGATTTCTCTACTCTGAATTTCAATTACCTGACCCTAGTTCTTTGCTAGCATAGCCGTCAATAACAGCTTCACATTTTGTTCAATTTCCCGTTCATTCAAGCCTGCATAACCAAGCACCAGACCTTCTGTTTTTACCCCACCGGCACCATAAAACCCCGATAGTGGTTGTGCAACCAGCCCAACCCTGGCCGCCCGGATTGAGGCCTCAACATCGCTCAGGCCCAGCTCAGGGGCCAGACTGGCAATAAGATGCATGCCTGCTTCGCTGGGCTGGGCACTGAGCAGACCGTGGCTGCTGTTTTGCAGTGCCTCAACCAATACCGACTGGCGCCGGGCATATAGTCCCCGCAATCTGCGGATATGGGCGGCAAACTGGCCGCCGTCAATAAAGCTGTGCAAGGCCGGTTGCAAGGCCAGTGCGGGATAATCATCGATGGCGCGGCGAAGCCGTAAAACCGGTTCTATCAAGGCATCGGGAACGACCATGTAGCCCAACCGCAAAGCCGGGAACAACACCTTGGAAAACGTGCCTACGTAAATCACTTGCGCGGTTTTATCCAGTCCTTGCAGGGCCGACAATGGTTTTCCACCGTATCGGAATTCGCTGTCATAATCATCTTCCAGTATCCAGGCGCGCTGCCGGGTGGCCCAGTCCAGCAACTCCAGACGGCGGGCCAGGCTCATGGTGATGCCGAGCGGATACTGGTGGGACGGGGTAACCGCAGCAAGCACCGCATCTGGTGCCACCTTGCAACCGTATTTTACGGACAGTCCCTGCTCATCAACGGGAATATGATGCAAGGTTGCCCCGGCAGCAACCAGGGTTGAACTCAGCCCGTCATAGCCCGGATTTTCAACCCACACATCATTACCGGGATCGACCACGGTGCGGGCAATCAGATCAAGCGCCTGTTGTGCGCCCGAGGTTATGATGATCTGCTCTGGTGTGCAATTCAGCCCGCGAACGGCCCCCAGATATCCGGCGATAGAGCGGCGCAACGGCGGATATCCAGCATAATCACCCGATGTCAGCAGGTCCGGTGGCGGGTTTCTCCAGAATTTTGCAATGGTCCGGCTCCACAATTGGAAAGGAAACTCGCGTAAATCAGGCAAGCTGGGGCGAAAGGCGCGCCCCGAATTATCCGCCCGGTGAGAAGCAAAACCTCCCATACGCTCTGACAGGTTAGAAATTTTCCCGGCTGGTATTGTATCATGGCTGTGAACAGCGGCCCGGTTGCGGGCACTGAGCAGGTCTTCGGGCAGCACCATAGACACTTGCGTGGCCGCTCCCATGTGGCCTTCGATATATCCTTCGCTGTGCAAGCGTTCAAAACCACCCAGAATGGTATTGCGCGAAACGCCCAATTCGGATGCCAGAACCCGGCTCGCCGGCAAGCGGCTGCCCGGCTTTAACCGGCCGTTTAAAATTGCTTCCCTGATCCGGTCATAGAGTTGTTCCTGAAGCGAGGCAGCTCCGTGACGGTCCAGCGTGATGGATAACAAAGGCGATCGGGTGGTGCGTGCTGGCATAGGTTTACCTCGTAAATTGGTACCATAAGTATGGTCCTAATGGCCCTTTATGAAAAGCCACTTTCACGCTACAATCTTGTTGAATTTCATGATCATGAAGGATTATTTCCATGCTTGTCGAACGCCCCAGTGTCTGTCCACTGGACTGTCCGGATACCTGTAGCCTGCTGGTTACGGTTGAAGACGACCAGATTGTCAAAGTCCGAGGCTCCCACGCCAATCCGCTGACCAATGGTGTCATCTGCGATAAGGTCATGCGTAGCTATCCGCAGTTTGTACATGGACCCAACCGTCTGACCACGCCGTTAAAACGGGTTGGAGCAAAGGGTGAGGCAAAGTTCGAGGCCATATCGTGGGACCAGGCACTGGGTACGGTGGTCGAAAAATTTAGCCAGATAATCGACATTTACGGCCCGCAAGCCATCTTACCGTTTAACTATTCAGGACCCCATGGCCGGATTTCCTGTTCTTCAATGGATGCCCGGCTGTTCAACAAGATGGGGGCTACACAGCTTGACCGCCTGCCTTTGTGTGGCGGTGTTCGCGGTCTGGCTTACAGCAGCCTCTATGGCACCATGCCCGGCAACCCCATAGAACAGGCCCAACATTCGAAATTGATTGTGGTGTGGGGCAACAACGTCACCGTATCGAACCTGCATTTTGCTGGCATCATAAAAAACGCCAGACAAAACTGTGCCAAATTGGTAGTCATCGATCCCAAGCGCATCAAGATCGCCCAGCAGGCCGACCTGCATCTGGCCATAACACCGGGCAGCGATGTGGTGCTGGCCATGGCCGTGGCGGCTGAAATTGAACGGCTGGGCGGCATCGACAAAGAATTCGTCGATCGCTGGGTACACGGGTTTGATGATTATATGGAACGCGCGCGTATGGTTACCATAGAACAGGCCGCACAAACCTGTGGTTTGAGTGCCGAGGATATCCGAACCTTTGCCCGCCTGTATCATGAGATTTCCCCGGCCATC
This sequence comes from Alphaproteobacteria bacterium, assembly GCA_024279135.1. GTDB lineage: Bacteria > Pseudomonadota > Alphaproteobacteria > Rhodospirillales > Casp-alpha2 > JABJOR01. The sequence goes on along the minus strand of JAJRRU010000019.1, from coordinate 93,056 downwards.
ATATCGGCCTCCAACGGATTGGAGCGCAGCCGCAACGCGGGCGCTTCCTTGCGGGCCGCCCTGGTCCTGCCCGCCCTGACCGGGAAATTCGGCGTTATGGGCGGTGGCCTGATTATCAAGGCCGGTAATGCCTTCAAATTCACCGATGATCGGTTGAAGCGAACCGATCTGATAGCCCCCGGCACACGAAGAATAAATATAATCGATGTGGCGGCCCACATGCTGGACGACACCCTGGACCCACCCATCAAGGCGGCTTTTATCTATAACCATAACCCCATAGCTGTGCATCCCGACCAGAACCGTATGCGCCGCGCCCTGTCGCGGGAAGATATGTTTCTTGTCGGTTGTGATATCGCCATGACCGACAGCATGGCATATTGCGATATAATTTTGCCGGCATCATCTCATTTTGAATTCGGCGATGTGTACGGGGCCTATGGGCAACAATACCTGCAACGCGCCGATCCGGTCATTCCCCCGGTCGGCGACAGCTTGCCCAATACGGAAATATTCCGCCGGCTGGCGGCTAAGTTCGGCTACGACGACCCCATGTTCAAAGCCACCGACGAACAATTGATGGACGACGCGCTGGATGGTGAAGATCCACGATTACACGGCATGAAACCCAGTGAATTACCCTTGGATAGTGCGTTATATATGGACATTGACGGCCAGGATATCGAACCATTTGTCAATGTGTTCCCCAGCACACCCTCGGGTAAAATTGAGATTTCCTCTGACGATCTTGAAGCCCGTTATGGCGAGCGACTGCCGCAATTCAAGCCGCTTCAATCGGACTATCCACTCTACCTGATCAGCCCGTCTTCCAAAAAACGCACCAATGCGACCTTCGGCGGCCTGACCATGAGCGATGGCCTGCAACCTTTAGAGATGAACCCGGACGATGCAGCACCTCGTGGGCTGGAAGATGGCATGACCGTTAAGGCCTGGAATGATCTAGGCACGGTAAATCTCAGGCTTGTTGTCACTGATGGGGTTCCTGCCGGAACACTGTATTCACCAAAAGGCGCCTGGCTGCGTACCAGCGATACGGGCCAGACGGTCTCGGCCCTCATATCGGGAGCCAAGGCCGACATTTGTGAAGGTGCCTGTTACAACGATGCCCGCGTCGAGGTTAGTGCTTTATGAGCAACATCGGGCAGGAGGCCCAATCTAAATTCAAAGGATTTTAGTGCAGCATACGCCCTTCAACCGCGCAGCTTTTGATTGGCCGGATCATAAGCCGCATCGCCAAGCACCACGGCGGGGTAGATTTTACCAATAATCTCCACACCCAGTTTGGTGCCCGGATTACTGTATTGCGGGTCTACGTAGGCAAACGCCAGACTTTGGCCCACACCGTGCCCATAAGCACCCGAGGTCACCACCCCGACAGGGTTGCCATCGACCATGACCGGTTCATTGCCACGGCAATCGGTATCGTCCACGTCCACACTCATATAGATACACCGTGTGGTGATACCGTCTGATTTGCGGTTTTCCAGCGCCGCCTTGCCAATGAAATCGGTCTTGCCCATAGCGGCGAAGCGTTCCATATCAGCCTCTATCATGGTGATCTCGGTGGTCAGTTCCGAGCCCCAGCCCTTATAGGCTTTTTCCATGCGCAGACAATTGAGGGCGTAGACCCCGAAGTCTTTGATGCCCACATCGGCACCCGCCGCCCACAAGGCATCATAGAGCTTTTCAATATCACCCATGGGATGGTGTAATTCCCAGCCCAGCTCGCCAGCATAGGACACCCGCAAGGCCCGGCATGACACCCCGGCGACATGGATATGTTGGGCACTGAGCCACTTGAAAGCCTGGTTGGACAAATCGGCATCTGTGCACCGGGACAACACATGACGGGCTTGCGGACCGGTTAACAGCAACATACCCGTGATGTCGGTCACATCGCTTATAGTGACATCCTCACCGTCCAGTTTGTGTTGCACCAGCCAGTCATAGTCGTGGATTTGGGCGACTATCGACGATAACAGGTAGAAATGCTCGTCGCTCAACCGGGTCACCGTGACTTCGCTCTCGATACAGCCGTCCTCGGTCAGCATATGGGCCAGCACGATGCGGCCATCGGTTTTTGGCATAGTATTGGCGCACAGGCGGTTCAGAAACGGCAGGGCATCCTTACCGGTAACGTCAAACTTGGCAAAACTGGTCAAATCAATAATACCCACGGCCTCGCGCACCGCCTTGCATTCTACTCCTACGGGATCAAATGTATTATTGCGGCGGAAACTGGGGGTTTCGATTTCGCCATCGGGCGAATACCATTTGGGACGTTCCCAGCCGAACGCCGTGGTCATGACAGCGCCTTTGTCCAATAACTTCCGGTACAATCCGTTGGTCTTGACCGGACGCCCCGCCATGCGCTCCTGCCCCGGAATACCGGGCACATACATCATGTGATATTCCTCGATAGAGGTTTCAAGCGCGTAATCACCATAGGCCCAGTCGCCGTATCGGCGCGGATCGAACTCCCGTGGATTAAGCTCAGGCTGGCCATTGATCATCCAGCCTGCCAGGAATTTGCCAGCACCACCGCCCTGGCTGATACCGATGGAGGTACCGCAAAACTGCCAGAAATTTTTCAGACCCGGCGCCGGACCACCCAGGAACGAGCTGTCCTGGGTATGGGTAATAGCCCCGCAGATAATTTTCTTGATGCCGACCTGAGAGAATTGTGGGAAGCGTTCTGCTGCACGTTCCAGATTTTGCGAGATTACGTCGAAATCTGGCTCCAGCAATGGATTTTCAAGCGCCCAGTCTGCACCATCCAGCCAGATCGCCCGGGCACCGGCGGTTTCATAGGCACCGACCAGGATACCTTTGCCTTCCTGGCGCAGATAGGTCGAGGACCAGGGATCACGCACCACCGGCAATTCATAATCCAGGGCTTCGATTTCGGGCACGTTTTCGGTCACCACATAACAATGAACCATATTAACGTAAGGAATTTTCAAACCCACCATGTCCCCGACTTGCGGCCCGTAACACCCCGCCGCATTGACCACATGTTCACAAACGATGGTACCCTTTTCGGTGATTACCTCCCACTCACCACCGGCTAACTGGTTTATATCGACGACCCGGTTGTGACGGTAAATCTCCGCACCGTTGTTGCGGGCACTCCGGGCCATGGCCTGAACCGTACCTGCCGGATCCAGATGGCCATCATTGGGTGTATAGGCACCAGCCAGTACATTATCGGTATTCAGGAACGGATGTAGCTTTTTGATCTCATCGGTCCCGATGATGTCCATCTCGAAACCCACGTTGCGCGCGATGCCCTTGACATAAGCGAACCAGTCTACTTCTTCAGGTGTAATGGCCAACCGGATGCCGCCACAACTATGGAAGCTGGCTGACAGGCCGGTTTCTGCTTCCAGGCCCTTGTAAATCTCAATACTGTCCTGGTGGATTTTGGCATAATTATAGCTGCCGATAAAATTCGGACACTGGGACGCTGCGTGCCACGTGGAACCGGAGGTCAATTCCGCTTTTTCGCACAAAACGATATCGGACCAGCCTTGTTTGGCCAGACTATATAACAGGCTGACCCCGAAAATACCGCCACCGATAACGACGACACGAGCATGGGTTTTCATGGTTGCAGGTGCTCCTGAATTAATGAGTTACTGATCATGTGCGAGATTAGAACCCGGTATAAAGTCCAACAAGAAAAAACAATTTGGTCTATCGAAATAAAAAATTCTTGCTCTATGTTAACGACATGCTCACATCTGACAACGTAACATGGTTAATATACTTTTACGGCGCTTGTTTATGTGACAATTCCAGTGATACATGATAGTCGTGAAACAACAATATAATTGAAATAAAATTAGCAGTAATGGGCTCCACAATATTCCACAATAAACATACCAGATCCGGGCCGGGAGAGATTACCACACGCATTATTGCAACCCTCTTTGTGGCTGCGATGTTGTTGCTAAACCAGCCAAAAGCCCAGGCCGGAACCCTGGAAGAGGCCTTGATCGCCACGTACCTGTCCAATCCGTCGCTGAGTGCTTCGCGGGCCGGATTACGGGCTACGGACGAAGCCGTGTCCCAGGCCGTTTCGAACTGGCGGCCGACCGTAAAATTTACTGCTTCCTCAGGCGTGGCAATCAATCGTTCATCTCAACGTTCAGGCGGTGCCAAAAGCCAGACCCGCCAACCGACCTCGCTGGGTCTCAATTTAACCCAGCCGCTGTTTCGCGGCGGGCGCACCGTAGCCCAGACCAGCGAAGCAGTGAACACTGTCAAAGCAGCACGTGCCCGCCTGACCGGCCTTGAACAGGACTTACTGCTGGCCGCAGCAACGGCATACCTGGATGTGTACCGTGATGAAGCCGTACTAAACCTCAACAAAAACAACGAAGCCGTCCTGACCCGTCAGCTCGAAGCTACGCAGGACCGCTTCCAGGTCGGCGAGATTACCCGCACCGATGTTCATCAGGCCGAGGCCCGCCTGGCCAATTCGACCGCCGACCGCATACAAAGCGAGGCGACCCTGGCCACGGCACAGGCGATTTACCTGAAAGTTACGGGCAATCAACCGTCCAGCAATCTTACATTGCCCGCCCTGCCAGCGGGCAAACCGGTCAACCGTGAAGTCGCCATTGAGGAAGCGTCCCAGAATAACCCCAATGTGATTGCCGCGCAATTCGATGCCCGGGCGGGCGCAGACCTTATCAAAGCTGTTTCGGGGGAACTGCGCCCTGAGATCGCCTTCACCGCATCGGCAAAACGAAATTACAATAGTGCCGGTATATCCACCCGCATCGATAATTTCGAAGCCCTGATTACCCTGAGTGTGCCGCTTTACCAATCTGGCGCAGTGTATTCCCGGTTGCGTCAATCCAAACAACAGGCCGCTGATTTACGCCTGCGAGTAGACCTCGCACAACGCAATGCAGCAGAGCAGGCGTCCCGTGCGTGGGAGACATTATTGTCTGCCAGGGCGCGTGTAACCTCGTTCAAAACGGCCATCGTTTCGGCCACCATTGCCTTCGAAGGGGTCGAACGCGAGGCCGCCGTCGGATCACGAACTGTGCTGGATGTTTTGGATGCAGAACAAGAATTACTGGACGCGAGGGTCAGTTTAATCCGCGCTCAACGCGACGAAGCGGTCACCATGTATGAACTTCTTTCCGCCATGGGCAAACTCACCGCACTCTATCTTCAGTTACCTGTCGAGCTTTATGATCCGAACATTCATTATTTGCTGGTGCGTGATAAAGTCTCCGGCGATCTGCAAGAACAATAACCCGAAGCATCTGGTTTTTATTTACGGCACACTAAAACGGGGTTTTCCCAACGACATAACCGAGATCCACGACTTCCTTTACATGGGACGTTACAGGACGCTCGAGCCATTCCCCCTGGTGATTGGCGGACAATGGTTCTCACCTTATCTGATAGATGAGTCCATGGCCGAGTACAACCTCGATCCGAGATATGTAATTCCGGCGAAACGTTCAACAAGCTTTTGAACTCGGTCGCGATTATTTAAGGCTGAATATGATTTGCAAAAAATCATATTCAGGGAGAAATCTGTGCTGAGTCCTTATAGAGAGCAGAAAAATAAAAACAAACAAATCACTACATATAATTTAACAAGAGTTAAATTGTTCAGCTACTGAAAAACACAGCACCAATTTAATAATTTTCCTGAAAATCATTGCATTAACTCTGTTTTGACTTCACAGAGCAACACAGCTATTATAACTTCACAGGATTATTTTTAATTAATGATAACTACTATAATTGATAGTTGGTAATGTCAATTATTTATTAAGATTATTTCAGGGGAGATTACCTATTCGCAAATACCTTTATGCCGGAATTCTGCTTGGTGTATTTCTTGCCTTTATACCCGGGAGAATACCAGCACAGTCCGAAGAGTTTTTTCGCATCGGAACAAGCGGCACCGGGGGAACATATTATCCCATCGGCGGCCTTTTGGCGCTGGTCATCAGCAACCCACCGGGCTCACGTTCCTGTGAACGGGGTGGCAGTTGCGGGGTCATAGACCTGATCGCCGTTGCGCAATCATCCAATGGTTCGGTCTCTAACATCAAGGCTATTGCAGCGGGTACGTTGGAGTCTGGTTTTTCTCAATCTGACGTTGCCTATTGGGCCTATACCGGTACAGGCATATTTGCCAACGACGCGCCATTAACAAACTTGCGCACCATCACCAATCTATACCCGGAGAGCATTCATCTGGTCGCCCTGCAGGGCTCAGAGATCAAAACGGTTCAAGACCTGAAAGGAAAACGGGTTTCCCTGGATGAACCAGGTTCTGGCACCCTGGTGGACGCCCGGATTATTTTAGCTGCCTATGGCCTATCGGAAGAAGATATACTGGCGCAATATATCAAACCGGAGGCCGCTGCCAGCATGATGGAAAAGGGAGAACTGGATGCGTTTTTTATAGTCGCCGGATACCCCACATCCTCGGTCTATAATCTCACGGCAAAAAATGGTGCAAAATTGATCAATATCGACGGTATAAACGCCGAGAATACCATTGAGGAATATGGGTTTTTTGCACAAAACGAAATACCCGCTGGTACCTATCCAAACATCCCCCATATCAAAACACTAAGTGTTGGTGCACAATGGATCGTCAGTACGAGCATCAGTGAAGAACGAGTTTATGAAATCACCAAAGCGCTGTGGAATAAAACCTCCCGGCGGCTTCTGGACAATGGCCACCCGAAAGCTAAATCGATCGTACTGGATAAAGCGCTGGATGGATTGGGCATCCCCCTTCACCCCGGTGCTGAACGGTATTATCGGGAGAATGGCCTTGTTCAATAACCCGGCAGATAATCATGATCGTCACGATGTTAAAAATTAGCAGGTTTACGTAATTATCAATGGGCAAAGCACAAATTTTCTTCAAGAAACCCGGGATGCCAATAATTCTTTCTATCTGCGTCTTGTTGTGTACCGCTGGTAGTATTTTATACACCCAGATGACGCTGCTCGATATTGAAGAAGCATTACCCATTACAATATTACAGCAAGAACGAGACATAAGTTTCCTGCTGCAGGACTTCTCCGAACTGACTCACCACATCAAACTCGCCAACATGGACCCGAATACCGAGCGACTGAACACCCTGAATAACAAATTGAAACAGGTTGAAAAACGCATAGCCATGATCCGTGCAGCCTATCATTTTAACAATCTGGTTCGCGCATCGGCCATGCACGCGCTTGCCAATCCTGCAGTTACAGATATCAAGACGTGGTTATCCTCAGGACTGTATGGCATGTCTCCCACGTCCCCGACCGTACTCAACCTGATCGAAACTCGCGCCTCCGACGTCATGGCGGATATGCTGACATTGTATTCCGATGCAACCGAAAACGCATCGACCATCTTGCAGGTACAATCTGATCGCATCAAGAAATTCCGCAACAGCATATTCATCATGCTGCTATTTTTAACAATCGTTGCATTCTTTTTGGTAGCCAGCATCAATCGCCTATGGCGATCTGAGGCTTCCCTTCTCAGGACCAAGCAAGACGCGGAGATTGCAAACAAGGCAAAATCTGATTTCCTCGCCAATATGAGCCATGAACTGCGGACACCGCTGAACTCCATCATTGGATTTTCCGAAATGTTGCGGACAGAAATCTTCGGCAACCTGGGCAGCAGCGCTAACAAAGAATATGTGACGTTCATCAACGGATCTGGCAAACACCTTCTCAGGCTGATCGATGACATTCTTGATTTATCAAAAATCGAAGCCGGCGAGGAGACACTCTCAGAAGAAAATTGCAACATCGTTGACATTATCGATAACTGTCTGGAGATGGTCTCCGGACGTTTGCCGAAAAAATCACTGTCCTTCCCGGTTTTTATCCAGACAGATATTCCGGATCTCAAGGCTGATAACCTGAAGTTAATGCAGATTATTCTAAACCTGCTTTCCAACGCCATAAAATTCACACCCGAGGGTGGAGAAATCAGTATTAGCGTCTCTCTCGACAACCAAAATTCCATCGTATTCGTCATTAAAGATTCCGGTATTGGCATCCCGCACCGAGACCTGGCCAAAGTAATGGATCCTTTTGGCCAATCGGGTAACACAGAAACCAGATACCGTGATGGTACGGGGCTGGGGCTGGCTCTGGTCAAGTCGTTAATCGAATTACACGACGGGAGCGTTTCCCTGGAAAGTGAAGTCGGTCAGGGCACGGCCGTTACGGTCCGTTTTCCTGCATACAGAACAATCACATCCTGAACAAAAGTGTGGTGACAGCCGCAGACATTATGTGCCAGAGTACGTAACGCTATATTTCATACCCAAAAGACAATCACAGAGGACAATCATGGCCGCAACACCCCCTATTTGTGACTTCGGATGGCAACCAACGGATTTTACGCTTGAAGGCGTAGATGGAAAACAATACTCGCTCAATGACATCAAAGGCAAAACCGGGACACTGGTTATGTTTATTTGCAATCATTGCCCTTATGTGGTCGCGATCACCAAGCGGCTTTGCGAAGACATCAAGGCCCTGCAGGCTGAAGGCATTGGTGTCATCGCGATTATGTCAAACGATACCGATGCCTATGCCGCCGACAGCTTTGACAATATGAAGACGTTTGCTGCCGACAATGGCTTCACTTTTCCCTATGTCATCGACAGAACCCAGGAAGTCGCACGCACGTTTGATGCGGTTTGCACGCCGGACTTTTTCGGCTTCAATGCCGATCTTGGCCTGCAATATCGTGGGCGTCTTGATGAGGGAACAAAAAATCAACCACCGCCCGGTGTCAGGCGGGACCTGCTGGAGGCCATGCGCCAGATTATCAAGACCGGCAATGGTCCTGTAGATCAAATTTCCAGCATGGGCTGTTCCATCAAGTGGCGATAACACTTTAAATCAGCACAATCACACCTGTGTGGGTCAGTCATCAGCTGTCTGGCTCGGCACTTATCACGGCATTTATCTCGTAACATATCTCGTAACATATCAAGGGCAAACCCAATGACATTTAATGTTCTGACGGCAGAATTTCTGCACGAAACCAATACTTTTAATAAACACCTGACCGAATTATCGGCATTCAGGTCCGGCACCTTTATGATCGGTGATGACAGCGTAAAGGATTTTGAGGGGACGAATACCGGACTGGCAGGATGCCTTGAGTGTGCGCGTGAATTTGGCTGGAACATGAACCATGTGGTCAGCGCCGTTGCCGGGCCTTCCGGCCCGGTATCAAGGAACGCATTCCATACGGTCGCAGACCTGATTGTAGAGGCTGCCCGAACCAGCCAGCCCGATGGCGTATTGTTGCCACTTCATGGTGCCATGGTTACAGAATTTTGCGAAGACGGCGAAGGCGAGCTGTTGCAACGCCTGCGTGAAGTCATTGGCCCGGATGTACCGGTGGCAATTTCGCTGGATCTACATGCCAACGTCACCACTAAAATATGTGAACTGGCTGATATTATTGTCTCCTACAAGACCTATCCCCACATCGACATGCTGGAAGCCGCCCGCCATGCCGGGGCTATTTTACAACAGGCCATGCTGGGTGAGATCAAGCCGAAAACCATTCGGGCTCACCGGCCCATGCTGGGTGAAGTCAATGGCGGACGAACCGATGTGGGACCGATGATTGAGCGGATCAAACTGGCCCGGGCTTACGAGCGCGAATCAAATGTTTTTGCAGTCAGCATCAACGCCGGTTTCGAGGAAAGCGATATTGCCGAAATCGGCCCAACGGTGCTGGTAACCTGTCAGGGCGACACTGAACCCCACGTGGCATTTGCCGAACAAATTGCCGATGATATCTGGGCGCGCCGGACCGAAGTTTTCAATACCTTTTACAGCGTTGAGGAAGCCGCCGACATCGCCGCCAAATTCAAATATTCCGGCGCCCCGCTCATCATTGCTGATTATTCCGACAACCCCGGTGGTGGCGCCTATGGAGATGCCACAGACCTGCTTGGTGCCTTGCTGGAACGCAACATCTCCAACGCCTGTTTCGGCCCCCTTGTGGATGACGACGCCGTCCAGCAACTGCACAAACTGGCGATCGGAGACACCATCACCCTGGATATTGGCGGCAAGAACGATCCCCGGTTTGGCGGTGGCCCATTGACACTGACGGGCACCATCAAACATCTGAGTGATGGCGCCTGCATAGGCGACGGCCCCATGATGGGAGGCCAGGAACTGAATTTCGGACCAACCTGCGTTCTCCACGTCAATGGCATAGATATTCTGGTTGTCAGCCATGCTCGTCAAATGTATGACCAGCAACAATTCAAGGCCTTTGGCATCGACCCGGCAGCCAAAACGGTCGTTGGCCTGACATCCATGCAACATTTCCGCGCGGCGTTCGAACCTATTGCGGCCAAGGTTATCGTCTGTGATTGCGGTGCACTGTGCACCACACATGTGGAAAAATTGCCCTACAAGAACGTACCGCGCCCGCTGTACCCGCTTGATCGGGACATGGTGCTTTAAACCAGAGAGGCCCAAAACATGTCAGCATGGATAGAAATCATACCGCAGGAGGCCGCAACCGGTGCCCTGAAGCGTTTCTATGACCTTGTACGCACACCCCATGGCACGGTGGACAATGTCATGCGGGTCCATTCCCTGCGTCCGGCGACCATGGAGGGGCACGTCACGCTGTACCGCAGTGTCCTGCACAATCCAGACAATACACTGGCGTTGTGGTTCCTTGAGGTGGTCGCCTGTTATACCAGCATCCTGAATAACTGTGATTACAGCCTGACCCACCATTTCGCCAATGCAAAACGCCTGATCAACGATACGGGCCTCGCTGATGCGGTTTTGACAGCACTCAAGGCTGACAAACCAGAGGATGTCTTCGTTGGCAAAGAGCTAGCACTGCTGCGTTATGCCGGAAAGCTAACCCTGAATGCCGACCGCATGATCCGGTCTGATCTGGACGATATGAGGCAATCAGGATGCAGCGATGGCGAGATACTGGAGGTCAATCAGGTTTGTGCGTATTTTAACTATGCCAACCGCCTGCTCAATGGTCTGGGTGTGAGCACACAAGGCGATGTTGTCGGTTATTATGATGAAAACACGACATAGTACAGCCCCGGACGCTGAAAGAAGGTATCAGCCTCAACCTTAAGTCTCACCAGGACGCATCAACCAGATTGTACCGATCAAGCCGCCAATTGCTGGGTTATGCAGAGTCTCAACCAGCTAAACCGCCAGTACATATCACTGCGACGATCCACATCATAACGACGGACCTCCGAGCGACGTTCTTGTCTGACGGAGGAACGATCCCCACCGGATGACTGTTGATTGTGAAATGATTTTAAATCGGTGTTGCGGCGGTCCGGCTTGCGGCGTTCCGCAGCCTGCCTAATTGTGCTCGTCATTGTATTATCCTCTTTCTAGTGGATATCTCGTGCCCGGAATTTCCACCCCAGACAGACTAATTCTTTAGCCTTAAGTTATCTTAACGAATTTTTATTCTATATAAACTTATGGCAGATTACAACTCTGCTTCGACATATAAATAATTTATCCATTTTCGGCAAACCAGTTCAGACCATCCTCGGTTTTGCCTTTTGGCCGATATTCGCAACCGATCCAGCCGATATATCCTGTGGCATCGATTTGGCGGAACAAATCTGGATAATCGATCTCGCCATTATCCGGTTCATGTCGCCCAGGATATCCGGCAATCTGGTAATGGCCTGTTATGGATGATAAAGCACCGATGCGCGCAGCGACCTTACCCTCGGTTATATGGCAATGATAGATATCAAACTGCAATTTGATATTACTTCGCGACGCGGCCACAATATGGGCCTGGGCCTGGGTTGTTGTATTGAGAAAATATCCCGGCATGTCACGATGATTGATCGGTTCGATGAGCAGGTTCAATCCTTCACCAGCCAGTCGGTCTGCGACCAGACATATGTTTTGGCGATACGTCGTCTGGGTCAGGTCGAAGCTTGTATCTTGTGCCATCACCCCTGACATCATATGGATATTCCTGCAACCCAGAACACGTGCATATTGAATGGCACGTTCGATATCTGCGGTGAACTCGTCTGTGCGACCAGTAAGACAGGCCAGGCCCCGATCACCTGCATCCCAATCACCCGCCGGCATGTTGATCAGCACCTGGTGCAATTGATACGCTTCCAGCAAAGCCGCTATATCCTGGGCGAGCCATTCATAGGGAAATTGACATTCAACCCCGCTGAAACCTGCATCTGCAGCCCGTTTAAAACGTTCAGGGAACGGTACGTCAGTAAACATCACGGACAGATTAGCAGCAAATTTTGGCATCGGGCTTTATCCAGTCATGAGGCAACCAATGCCATCTTGCGTGCAAGAGTACATGGTGCCGGGTGAAAGCAATTCCTGGCTCTGTATGTACCCTAAAAATCAGTGTTACGGGAACAACTTTTAATAACATTCCAATTAATAAAAACAACCATATAAAATAATTAAAATAGGCAATAAAAAATTCAATTGCAATTATAATTAAATAAGCATACGGTGCATAATAGAATTTTAAATTAACTTAATATATGTACACTTTATTAAGGACACAAATAACAAGATATACTACAGTAGTATTACATAAAGATTTTTTTATTCTGCTTATAGAATGAATAGTTAATTAAATATAATTTCAATAGTTATATTAAATGATTATATATTAATCAGTTACCTACCGGGGGGGGAGGAAGGTAAAATGACTAATTCAGCTAAAACAGCTATTTCAACAATAAAAATAAATTTAGGGAGAATTAGTCCCTATAAAAAATACAGGCGGCCCAGCATGTCCCTGATGAACGTGTTATTGGGGACTTTTACAAAATACCTGGCCTGCCCTGCCCTTTCATGGGCTTCAATTAAAATCAAAATTAGTAATAAACGACCAGCCCTCGCGCAGTCACCGCACTGAGAATGCGGTGGTTACAGATGAGCTGTACACAAGAAGAAACTTATTGTGAAAGCGCAATATTCTAGACGACCATAAAACCGTAATAAATAAGCGGTCGCTTCAATAAATATTATCCGGAAGTTTACGTATAACGTTTGGGAGGTTTTCTTATGTTAAAAGCAATCAGTCTTAAAGTCAGAATATTTATTGGTTTCGGGTTCATCCTGTTACTTCTGGCGATAGTATCAGGTTTTGGCTACTGGGAATTTACAAATGTCGAGAGTGAAATAAGCGATTATTCTGCGGTAGTTGATGATGTATCCGACGCCTCGAAAATTGAAGCGGAATTCCTACGCCTTCAAATTTTCGCCCGTGAATTCACCGCGACGGGCATTGAAGCGGATGCCGCCAAGGTACACGAAATTGGCAAATACCTGCTGGGGGTTGTCGATGAAGCGATCACCGAAGACATGGACGTATCAAATCGTGCCTCACTGGAGAAAATGCGTGAAGACATTACACAATACCTTAAGCTGTTTGCCAGTGCAGAAGTCCTCGACAACGAAATCAAAACGCTTATTCTCGAGCGTATGGAACCCGAAGGTATAAAGATATATACCGATCTTCGTGAAATGCTGGATGAAGTTATTGCTGAAGGCAATGGCGAAGCACGTGTTTTGGTTGAAGAGGCAATCGAATATGCGCTTTTGGCCCGACTTTATTCCAATATCCTGATTGGCCGCAAGGACGAATCCTTCGGTTCCAAATCCGCCGATGAGCTTGCCAAACTTCATGAGTTCCTCGCAAAAATCAGTGAGGTTGCGCACACACCACGCGAGATAGAATTATTGGCTGAACTGGGAGAACTGGCGACAGACTATGAAATAACCCTCAAGAAAATTCATCTTGACGAAATTGAAATTCTCAATCTTGTCGATAATGAAATGAGTGTTTTGTCCGACGAACTCATCGGAGATGCTGAACATATGCTCGAACTCGTTACAGAAGAAGAGCATGCCATCAAGACTGAAACTCTGGAAGGTATTGCAGGGGCCGAACTGTTAATGCTGTCACTTTCCCTGGGTGGCATCGCAATCGGCGTCGTGCTGGCGGGATTCATCGGTGGCAATATTGTCAATCCCGTAGTTTCCATGACGGGTGCCATGAAAAAACTAGCCGACGGCAACCTGGATGTGGATATTCCGGCGCTCGAACGTCAGGATGAAATAGGCGTGATGGCAAAGGCCGTTGAGGTTTTCAAAATCAATGCCGCTGAGAATAAGCGCCTTGCCGAAGAAGCTGAAATTCAGAGCAAACGCATTATGGAAGGCGAAATACGCGAGCGCGAAGAAGCCCAAAAAAGAGAGCGTCAGGAACGGGAAGCCGAAGAAAATCGCAAACAGGAAGCCGCCGAAGAACATACTCGTTTGTTGAACGAAATGGCGGATACTTTTGAAACCAATGTTGGCGGCGTGGTCGAAGCGGTATCGTCTGCGGCTGCACAAGCCAATGCTTCGGCACAATCCATGTCCTCTATTTCCGATCAAACCAGCAGCCAGGCCAGCAACGTGGCCGCTGCCGCCGAAGAAGCAAGCGCTAACGTGCAAACTGTCGCGGCAGCAACAGAACAGCTGACCAATTCCATTACGGAAATCACTCGTCAGGTTTCGGAATCAACCACAAAGTGCTCCAATGCCGTTAAAGCTGCAGAAAACAGCAAATCCACGGTAAATGGCCTGGTTGCGGCATCCAAGAAAATCGAGGCCGTCGTCACCCTGATCACCGACATCGCCGAGCAAACGAACCTGCTGGCGCTGAATGCCACCATCGAGGCTGCGCGGGCCGGGGATGCGGGTAAGGGGTTTGCTGTAGTGGCCTCGGAAGTCAAAAACCTGGCCAGCCAGACGCAAAAAGCGACGGAAGAAATCGGTGGCCAAATTCAAGGTATTCAGGTCTCGACGGAAGAAGCCGCTTCATCCATCGAACACATTGGTAAAACAATCTCTGAGATTGACGAAATAGCGACCACCATAGCCTCGGCGGTTGAACAACAAAGTGCCGCGACACAGGAAATCTCGCGTAACGTGTCAGAGGCTGCTACAGGCACCCAGGAGGTATCGTCCAATATCCAGGGTGTTACGGCGGCGGCCGGTGAAGCCGGTACGGCGTCGTCAGAACTATTAGGCGTGTCAGACGAGTTGAGCAAAAACTCAGAGACTCTGAAAGACGAGGTTAGCAAATTCCTTTTGAAAGTCAGAAGTAGCTAGGCATATACCTTGCCATCAGGGCTGATAAATATAGACATGCATGCCTTCCGCCAATTGATTCCGTTTGAATCCTGATTGGTTATACAACACAATTAAAATAGTAAATTGTAGTTATCTGAACACTGATCTCTTGAACCAGCGCTAAATGGTTCAAGAGATCATTTTTGTTTGTTATGGGGTTATGACAGGCATGTTAAAAGTACGAGAAAACAGAAACGGGCCCGGTGGTGCCAATAACATGGCATTCTGAATTTCCGTATTCTGGCTTGAAATTCAGAAATACACAGTGTTTCAACATGACGTATGTCTCTCAGCTTGAGGAAAATGAATGGTCCGGTCCAAGGCTGGATTGCCGGGCAACCAATGTTACCGGCACCCGTTCTGAAGGCGTTGGCCGCTCACCTGTCTCCAGCCAATTCACGATCATTTCGGCTGATTTTTTGCCAAAACTGGTGATCCCGCAATGAATGGAACTAAGCGACGGAAAGGCGTCCTCACATTCTTTAATATCATCGAAACCGACCAATAGAATATCCTGGCCGACTTTTCTTTCTGTTTTGGCAAAGCCGCTCAACATGCCGAGAGCCACCAGATCATTGAAGCAGATAACAGCTTCGATTTTGGGGTAAGAACTGGCGATGGTCTGGGCAATTTCCCGACCCATCTGGCGCGTGGCACGACCATAAAATGTCGTGATTGGCAAACCGTGCTGTTTCATAACCTTGTTGTAGCCAAATATACGTTCCTGGGTAATAGGTCCATCCTCGACGCCGCCGACAAAGGCGATGTTTGTAACTCCGCATGACAACAGGTGTTCTGCTGCCAGACGCCCGCCATTGGTATAGTCCATGGAAAAAAACGGTAACAGATCCGTGCGCACATCAACACGGCGCATTACCTGCATCAGGGGTATTTGGGATCGCAGCACATTATCGAATAAACTGTCCTCACCACCATAACACGGTGATATCAAAAATGCCGAAACGTCGTGCTCCATCATAGAGGCGATCACCTGTTTCTGGGTTTCCGGATTCTCATCCGTATTGGCAATAACAGTCACATATCCATGTTTGGAAAACGTCATTTGTGCGCTGATGGCGAACTCTGTAAAAAACGGATTACGCAAATCATTGACGATCAAACCGATCAAATCTGTGCCGGTCCCCCGCAATCTAGCAGCAGACCGGTTATAGACATAGTTTATGGCTTTGATAGACGCTTCTACCGCCTTGCGGGTTTTGTTTTTAACCAATGGGCTTTTCTGCAAGACCAGAGATACGGTCGATTTAGAAACACCGGCATGTTTGGCCACGTCATTTATTGTCGGGCGTTTATCCATAATAACCTTTTTCAATCTATCCCATGCATGGCCAATAATTGCGACATACGTCTTACAGCCAGTTCGGGGTTGGCCAACATACGCGCCTTATCGGCAAGCCGAAAAACCTCGGCGTAATGTGTAATCTCGCGGGACGACTGCATTCCGCCCGGCATGATAAAATGACCCTGCAATCCATTGAGCCAGGCCAGAAACGCGATGCCGGCTTTATAATATTGGGTCGGTGGCTTGAAAATTTCACGCGATAGAGGCACGGTGGGTTCAAGCAGTTCATCAAAGCGTGCCCGATTACCCTGTGCCAACGCTTCCAGACCTTGCGACGCAGCAGGGGCGATGGCGGCAAAAATACCCAGTAGAGCGTGAGAATAATCCTCACCATTGCCTGCGATAAGGGCGGCATAATTGAAATCATCGCCAGTATATAAATGAACACCGTGAGGCAAACGCCGACGGAATGTTTCTTCGCGCTCCTGCTCCAGCAGGGACACTTTTATGCCGTCAATTTTATCCCCATGGGCTTGGATAATCGCCAGCACGGCGTCTGCGGCCTGATCCAGATTTTCAGACCCCCAGTAGCCTTTGAGATTTGCATCAAACATATCGCCCAGCCAGTGAAGGATAACCGGTGAAGAAGCCTGGGTAATAAGCTTCGAATAGACATCAAAATAGTCATCCGGCCCAGCACCGATGGCGGTCATGGCGCGAGTCGCCATGATGATGCACTGACCACCAGCCGCCTCGATGGTTTCCATCTGCTCGCTGTAGGCTGCAACAATGGCGTTGCTGTCACTCAGCTGGTCAGGGCGGAACTGATCGGTTCCCGCACCACAGGCAACCCGCGGTCTTAGCGGGTGGCTTTTTGCCTCGGCCATGGTGCGCTCGATCAACTCTCTGGCGCTGGCCCAGTCCACCCCCATGCCGCGCTGGGCGGTATCCATGACTTCGGCCAGATGCAATCCCTGATCCCACAGATAATGACGGAAACCTAATGTGGCATCCCAGTCTATGGCCGGGCGTATGTGCCATGGGTCGCGTTCCTGTAAAACATCGGAAACCACATGGGCGGCGGCAAAAGCGGTCCGTGTGAAAGGCGTTTGTGGGGCGCGTGACACCAATGGCGTGCCGACCAGCCTGTATTCTTCCAGGTCTCCTGAATATGTCGGCAAGCGCATGGTCATCGCCCCTGCAATTGATGATCTGCCATAATCATATCCGCGGCTTTTTCGGCGATCATCATGGTCGGTGCATTGGTGTTGGAGGAGACCAGAAACGGCATGACCGAGCTATCGCAAACCCGGATTCCGTCCGCCCCCTTCAGGCGTAAATCCGGTGTAACGACACTTGTAGGATCGTCCCCTGCACCCATTTTACACGTGCCCACAGGGTGATAGTCCGTCTTTGAATACTGATGGGCATACTGTTTAATATCATCATCACTGCGGCAATCTGCCCCCGGCATGGATTCCGATTTGATGAACGGCTTGAATGCATCCTGGCTCATTATATGGCGGGCCAGTTTGAAAGCCTTTACCGAACATTCCACATCATAACTGTCACCCCAATAGTTGGGATCGATGGATGGTTTTTCAAAAGGATCATTAGACTTCAGACGAACCGAACCCCGTGAGCGGGGACGCAGAAAAGCCGTATTCAGGGTCACGCCGTTTTTGATTTTCCGCAATCCATGCTCAAGCCCGGAACCCGGCAGGAAGTGGAACTGCATATCCGGCGACGGGGCTTTTTCATCTGCATGCCAGAACCCGCCACCGTCACAGATATTAGATGCCACAATACCGGTACCAAATAGAAAATACTGCGCACCCGCCCAGACCGACATGTACCAGGACTTATATTTATCGAAACTGTAATTACCCGAACATTCAGATACGCAGAACACGTCCATATGATCTTGCAGGTTCTGGCCCACACCGGGGTTTTCGATAACGCCATTAATACCAACCTGGGCAAGTTCTGTCAGCGAACCAACACCGGAATGAAGCAACGTGCGGGGACTGCCGATGGCACCCGCCGTTAACAGGATTTCCTTGCCACATTCAATACGGCGTTCTTTACGTCCACATTTCACATGAACGGCAACCGCGCGATCATTTTTAAACTCGATGCGTGTCACATGGGCACCGGTCTGCAAGGTAAAACGGGCATCGTCACGCACCGGACCAAGATAGCCCGTCGCAGCAGAACACCGCACGCCATCGCGGTTGGTCACCTGATAAAACCCTGAGCCCAGTTGCTCGGCACCATTAAAATCCCCATTGAACGGCAACCCGGCCTGTTGGGCTGCACAAACGAAAGCCTTGGTCAGTTTGTGCGGCAGGGTGTCCGATACCTTTAATGGCCCGTCCTGACCGTGATAATCATCGACGATGCGGTCGTTATCTTCCGATTTACGGAAATACGGTAGCACATCATCGAACGACCAGCCGTCACAGCCATGATCGGCCCAGTTGTCGTAGTCCCATTTATTGCCTCGGGTATAGATCTGGGCGTTAATGGAAGAACCGCCGCCCAGTACGCGACCTTGCGGGTACCAAATCTTTGAGCCTTGCAAGCCCTTTTGTGGAGCGGTTTCGTACCCCCAACTGTGGCTTTCCCCGGTTAACATGGTAAACCCTGCGGGCATGTGGATCAGCGGATTGTTATCATTCGGTCCGGCCTCCAGCAACAAGACCGTAACCTTGCCGGTATCGACCAGGCGACGGGCAAGCACACAGCCGGCTGGCCCACCGCCAATAATAATAAAATCGTATTTTCCTGCCATTTGGCTCATAATATTCGTACTTATAACCTGTGAATGGAAAGACCACCATCGACCGGGATCACTGAGCCCGTAGCAAAGGCAAATTTTCCCGTAACCAGCGGTAATACAACCAAGCCAATATCACCCACCTGGCCCCACCGTTGAGCGGGAACGAGACCGTTTTCAATTTTTCCTGTATATGTGTCTTTAACACCGGCCGTCATATTGGTTTCGATAATACCGGGGCGTATTTCAAATACACCGATATCTGCGGCGGCCAGCCGGGCGGCATACAGCTTTACCATCATACTGGCGGCGGCTTTTGACAAACAGTACTCAGCTCGCTCGATGGAGACCATTTCGGCGCTGACGGATGTAATAAAAATCATTGATTGATAATCATTGCCCGACTGCTCCAACATGCGCCGGGAAATATTCTGAGCCAGGAAAAACCCGCCTTTCAGATTAATATCCATAACGTGATCGAAGGCCTCGACGCTGATATCAAGCATATCTCCGCGCACGTTGGCTGGCACCCCGGCGTTGGAAACAAAGGTTGTCAACGGACCTAAATCGTTCTCCACCCGGTCCAGCATCAGCTCAATGCCCCCTGCCTGGCTTAAATCATGGCGATAATAACCGATCTTGCCGCTACAGGAACTAAAGCCCTGTAGTGCGGCGACGACCTCAATATTATCGATAGGCAGCTCAGAGCTTATAGCCACGTCATATCCCGCGCCGCTCAAAGCGTGTGCAACAGCCAGACCAATGCCGCGTTGGCCACCGGTAATGAAAGCCACACCGGTCATGCCGCAAGATCCTTTTCCATCAAATGATCGGCCACCCGCAAGGCCTGTGCCGCGATGGTCAGGGCCGGATTAACGGCAGCCGATGAAGGCAGAAAGCTGGCATCAACTACGAACAGGTTGGCGTGATCGTGGCTGCGGCAATACAGGTCCAGTACGGTGGTCTTCGGATTGGTGCCAAATTTTGCCGTGCCGCACTGATGTGAAGGTGTGCGGCGGTCGAAGGCACGCGAAATAACAATCGGGTATCCCGCACGTTTCATAACCCGCGTGACCTTATCGACCAATGCGGTGTGGGTTTCCCAGTTAGAGCGTTTCCAGTCCAACTGAATTTGGTTGTCTTTGATGGAAACCCGGCTTTCAGGATTGGGCAGGTCTTCGCTCATGACATACCAGTCGACTGAATGGGCGGCGATCCAGTTGGCCAGTGGTTTGGGCAACCGGGACTGTGCCGATAAAATCTCACCGGAAATTTTACCCAGCAATTGTACATTGCCAAGTGGGCCGTTGTGGCGACCTCCCGACAAATAAAAGTCATTAAACTGAATGGTTTTTTGATAGATGGCACGATTTCGACGGAAGGGATGAAGAGCCAGAACGGCGCTGCAATTATGGTTCATGAAATTCCGCCCGACCATGTTCGAACTATTAGATAATCCATCAGGGTGGTTCTCATTAGCCGAGCGCAACAGCAGCGCGGCGGAATTGACAGCGCCAGCCGAAAGCACCGTTATGCGGGCTGATAATCGATGTTTTGTGCCGTCCTTCACATAACAAACACCCGAAATATGCGACCGGTCATCGGTCTCCAGCAGGCATACCTGGGCGCCCGTGATCAGGCTAACGTTTGAATAAGAAAGTGCTGTGGCTATTCCCACGGTTTCGGCGTCCCTTTTTCCGCCATTGGTATCGGGGTAGGCATCCCACGGGGTCGGGGCGCGCTCCATCCAACGCGCCAGATCAATGGCCAGAGGCAGGGACGATGGCGTCATACCAGCCCTTACAAGCCGTCTGCGAAGATCAGCGATAGCCGGTTCATCGGCCACTGGTGGGTGGGGGTACGGGCCGGAATGGATTGGCTCCGTGGGATCCTGCGAGGCATCACCGCAAACGCCATACATGGTTTCTGCCGCCTGATACCAGGGCTCCATTTCATCATAATCCACCGGCCAGGCTGGCGAAATGCCACCGGCATGCTGAATTTCCGCAAAATCCTCGCGGCGGTATCGCAACAACACCGCGCCGTAGAATTTTGAATTGCCACCCACATAATAATAATTTCCCGGATTAAACGACTGGCCGGTTTCATCGAGCCAGTTTTCCTTGCTGCGATATACACCTTTGGAAAAAATTGCCCGATCGTCACGGGCCTCATGGCTGTCATGCAACCGTGATCCGCGTTCCAGAATAACAATGGAGCACCCGGTCGGGGCCAGCGCTGCCGCCAGTGTAGCGCCACCCATGCCAGAACCAATAATCACGATGTCAGGTTTTGTATCAGACATATTAATCCCGATGGTCTGTTAAATAATTCGGTTTTCGTTTTCCGGATCAAACGGCACGGCTTTATCCATGTTGATGGCGAAATCAAAAATTTCACCAAAATGCACCTCGGCGTCGGCCCGCATTCTGGCAACACACTCGGCACCGCCCAGGGTGTTGGCAACGAACGTGTCGGAGCCTGCCGGTTCAATAACGCCTGCTGTATTTTTTACTGTCTGTATATTTTTTGAGTGGCGGTCCGCGCCTTCCGGGTCCGTGATGGCTTCCGGCCTGATACCCAGAATGATGGATTTCCCGTTATAGGCGCGTAAAGCCTCGCCCGGATTGGGAAATTTCAGGGAAATGACATCACCTGTACTATTGGTGGTCTCGGCGAAACAGTCCCCGTCTTCCATGCGAACCGAGGCGGGGATCAGGTTCATGGACGGTGAGCCAATGAAACTGGCAACAAAGATATTGGCCGGGGTATCGTAAATTTCTTTTGGCGTGCCCAGTTGTTGCACATATCCATTATTCATGACTGCGATGCGGGTCGACAGTGTCAGGGCTTCGATCTGATCATGGGTCACATAAACAATTGTCGCGGCTAAATTCTGATGCAGTTTTTTAATTTCGGTCCGCATATCGACCCGTAACTTGGCATCCAGATTGGATAGGGGCTCGTCGAATAAAAACACATCAGGGTTACGCACCAATGCGCGGCCCATGGCGACACGCTGACGCTGTCCGCCCGACAACTGCCCGGGTTTGCGATCATGCAGTTGCTCGATTTGCAGTATTTTACTGACTTTATCCAGTGCGGCTTCCCGTTCGGGTTTGGGAACCTTATGCATTTCCAGCCCGAAGGTGATATTCTGGGCGACGGTCATATTGGGATAGAGCGCATAGGATTGAAATACCATGGCAATATTGCGATTGGACGGATGCACACCACCCATGGGCTGGTCCTTGATATAGATCTCGCCCGAGGAGATTTCTTCCAGACCTGCGATCATGTTCAACAGCGTCGACTTGCCACAACCCGATGGGCCGACCAGGACCAGAAATTCGCCCTCTTCGACCGTGATATCCACCTTGTGCAGGACTTCAACAGGGCCAAAGGATTTGGTAACATTTTCAATCTTCAGAAAGCTCATTGTGTTAACCTTTCACGGAACCGGCCATCAGGCCCCTGACAAAATAACGGCCCGCCACGATGTAGACTACAAGCGTCGGCAGTGCGGCGATGATCGCACCGGCAAAATGAACATTGTATTCTTTGACGCCCGTCGATGAGCTGACCAGATTGTTAAGCGCCACCGTCATGGGCTGACTGTCCAGATCGGCAAACGACGCGCCAAACAAAAAGTCATTCCAGATATTGGTAAACTGCCAGATAACCGACACCACAATGATAGGCCCGGAACTAGGCAACAGGATGCGCCAGAATATGTTGAAGAATCCGGCACCATCGATTTGTGCAGCGCGAACCAGTTCGGTGGGAAAGGCCATGTAATAATTTCGGAAGTATAACGTCGTGAAACCGAGACCGTAAACAACGTGTACCAGCACCAGCCCCGGTGTTGAACCCGCCAACCCGGTCAAACCGAGGACCCTCGCCATGGGGATCAGGACGATCTGGAAGGGAATGAAACAGGCAAAAAGCATCAGGCCGAAAAAGATCGTGTCACCGCGAAAACGCCACTTGGTGAGTACATATCCGTTCAGGGCACCGAGCATGGTTGAAATGGCCACGGCGGGAACCACCATTTTAATGGAATTCCAGAAGTATGGACTTAAACCAGTTGGCTCGATGCCGATCTGGGCTGTAGCCCAGGCACTGATCCAGGGTTCCACAGTCCACACTTCGGGTAAAGCCATCATGTTGCCGCCGGTAATTTCCGACAATGGTTTTAATGAGTTGAGAACCATGACAACAAAAGGCAACAAGTAAAACAGCGAGAACAGGATTAATACCAGATAGAGGAATACCCGCGTCATGGAGCCCGTGCGAATGGAGGTCTCGACAGATGCAACAGCCATCAGTCTTTCTCCCGCAGTTCAGCATACAGATAAGGGATCATGATAGCAGCAATAGTCATCAACATAATAACGGCTGAACTGGCACCAATGCCCATCTGATTACGCGTGAAGGTATAGGAATACATGAACGTAGCTGGAACCTCCGTTGCCCGGCCCGGCCCGCCGCCGGTCAGCGCGATAATCAGGTCATATGACTTGATCGACAGATGGGCCAGAATAACAAAAGCCGACAGGAAGGCTGGCCTGAGTTGTGGAATGATAATCCGCCGGTAAAGTTGAAAATTGCTGGCGCCATCAATTTGGGCGGCCTTCAGCATTTCGTTGTCGATACCCCGTAAACCGGCGAGAAACATGGCCATGACAAAACCCGAGGTCTGCCAGACTGCCGCCAGCACAATGGTATAGATGGCGTTGTTGCGATCCTTGATCCAGTTAAAGGTGAAGCTATCCCAGCCCCACAGG
Organism: Alphaproteobacteria bacterium; assembly: GCA_024279135.1. GTDB lineage: Bacteria > Pseudomonadota > Alphaproteobacteria > Rhodospirillales > Casp-alpha2 > JABJOR01. The sequence goes on along the minus strand of JAJRRU010000019.1, from coordinate 68,944 downwards.
TGCATGGTATTTTCCAGGCCAATACCGGGATCAAGCAACCATTTCCAGGCCGTGCCGGTGACGATAAAACTCAAAGCCATGGGGTAGAGATAGATCGGCCTCAAAACACCTTCGCCGCGGATTTTCTGATCCAGAAAAATCGCTAGTGCCAGCCCGATGACAATACAGATCGATATATAGAGCGTGGAAAATATCGCCAGGTTTGAAACCGCCACGGACCAGTGGCGAAGGCGGAATAACTTGTCGTAATTCTCGAAACCCACCCAGCCGAAAGATGGCAACATGCGCGAGTCCGTAAAGGACAGATAAATTGTAAAAAGAATAAAGCCGTAAACGAAGAGCAGTATCAACGCCAGTGACGGCGACAGCACAAGTTTAGGTAAAATTGTCTGAAGGCGGGTTCTGTAATCCGCACGCGCAAGTGTCGTCGCCATGATGAGCCCTCCCGACTGTCACTTGAATAATTGTTTAATAACCTGCGGGGCCAACGCCATGCGCGGGCCCCGCAATATCATTATTTCGCGATTGAAACCGCATCGGCAAGTTCATCTACCGCCGTAGCAGCATCATATTCGCCGTTGAAGTGAGCCGTGATCACGTCATACATGGCATTCTTGACCGATGCCCTGTTGGCGTGGCCATGGGCCATTGAACCGAACAACATGCCGCTCTTGTTGGCAGCAGCCAGTTGAGCCATGCCTTTCTTGCCACAGTCATCGAAGTCCGTGTTGGGAACGTCAGTCCGTGCAGGAACCGAACCCTTGACCACGTTAAAAGCTGACTGGAAAGCTGGTGACATGATGGACGATGCCAGTTCGGCCTGATCCTTGGCTGCACTTGCACCCACATTGAACATGGCGAACTGATCGGAATTGAACAGCACGGTACCAGCAGAACCGGGAACCCGGAAGCACAGGAAATCCTTGCCCGGAACTTTGCCCGCGTTCAGGAATTCACCCTTTGCCCAGTCGCCCATAATCTGAAACGCGGCTTTACCATTAATGACCATGGCAGAAGCAAGATTCCAGTCACGCCCCGAGAAGTTGTCATCCACATAACTGCGAAGGACGGCCATGCGTTCGAAGGTTTCCTTCATAGCAGCGGAGGTCAGGGCTTTTGTATCCAGGTCGATAAAGGCGGATTTATAGAAATCTGAACCACCGGCTGACATGGCGACACCGTCAAACATGGTGGCTTCCTGCCAGGGTTGTCCTCCGTGCGCCAGTGCGACCAGACCGGAAGCCTTGACCTTTTTCATGGCGGCGACAAATTCGTCCCATGTTTTTGGCTGTGCAATGCCCAGATTATCCAGGACTTTCTTATTGGCCCAGACCCAGTTGGTGGAATGAACATTTACCGGTGCGGAAATCCATTTGCCATCATGTTTGGCAAATTTCTGTAAAGCTTCTGGAACAACCTTGTCCCAGCCTTCCTTAGCCGCAACGGCATTCAGATTAGCCAGTTCACCCTGTTCGGCCCAGTCAAGAATATCAAAACCCAGCATTTGTACCGCGGTTGGCGGATTGCCGGCTGTAACGCGCGCGCTGAGAACTGTCTTGGCATTTTCGCCGCCACCACCGGCAACCGGCATATCTTTCCAGCCGATACCCTTGGTTTTGAGATCTTCTTTCAGCACTTTCAGGGCGGCAGCCTCACCACCGGATGTCCACCAGTGCAAAACTTCAACGTCTCCCGCAGAGGCCATGGAATTAGAACCAACGACTGTAGCCGCAGTTAGTAATGATAGTTTTATAAATTTATTCATAGTCTGCTCCTTGTTGTTATCGGTAGATTATTACCTGTTTTAATTATTTGAATAGTCTGCCTTACGTTTTTCCAGAAATGCCGCCACGCCTTCGGCCTTGTCATGGGTTCCGGCTGTCAAACCGCCACCCAATGCTTCCACCGAGGCGTCCGCCCCTTCGCCCAGTTTAATCTGGATCATGTATTTTGCAACTTCTGTCGCCGATGATGATTTAGAGGCAATTTCATTCGCCATGGCCCGGGCCACAGATAGTGTATCGGCGGAAACCCGATTAATGAAGCCCAGGTCAAAACCGCGCTGGGCCGTCAGACGCGTACCCAAAAGGGCCATTTCCTTGATAATCGCGGGTGGCAACTGTCTGACCAGACGTTGCGTACCGGACCATCCCGGAACAATGCCAATACCGGTTTCCGGCAGTGCGAGTGTTGCCTCGGGTGCCATCACGCGCAAATCACAGGTCGCGGCCAATTCCAGCCCACCACCAAACGCCGGGCCGGAGATTACCGCGATTGTCGGCTGCGCCAACTGGGCCAGCCGGTCGAATACACGGTGGCCGCGTCGCACCCAGTTGCGGGCAAACTCAAAAGATGTAAGCCCTGCCCAGGCGTTGATATCGGCCCCCACACAAAACGCACGGTTTCCTTCAGCCCGCAGCAAAACCACCCGGATGGCGGAATTGTTCTCAATTGTATCACAGTGGTCTTCCAGCATCTCAAGCATCGAGACGGTCAAGGCATTCAGCTTATCGGGATTATCGAGCACTAATTCGCCAATGTGGCCACTGATATTGAGGTACACTGCGCTCATAATGTCAGGCCCATGGGTTCGGTTGAAAGCAGGGATTTCGCCATGACCGAGGCATTATCCGCGATGCTGACACGCCCGCTAGAAGTCTGGACGATATCGCGCTGGCCATCAATGCCCGGCATGATCTCTGTGGCCACCAGCTTGCCATCACGTAATTCAATGACACATCGCTCGGTGATATAGATGATGTCCTGGCCCAGCTCTACGGCGCGGCGTCCGGAAAAGGTTACGTGTTCAACCTGATCGACAAATTTCGAGAATTTTCCAGGCGCCGCAATGGTCAATTCATTCTCGTCCAGAACGATCTGTGCGCCAGCTTCAAAATAACCGGAAAAAACGATTTTCCGGGCATTGGAGACAATATCGACAAAACCACCGCAGCCCGCAGTCAGGTATGGTTTTTTTGCCAGTTTCGATACGTTGACATTGCCATCCAGATCGACCTCCATAAAAGACAGAAAGGCGGCATCAAAACCGCCACCCTGGAAATAGCTGAATTGATCGGGAGAGCGTTGGATAGAGTCCGCATTGGCCGCACAACCGAAGGCAAAACCGTTCAAGGGAACGCCCCCGACGGCCCCTTGTTCAATGGCCCAGCTGACCGATTGAGGATGGCCTTCTTCGATCAGGATGCGGGGCACATTGGCTGAAATCCCAAACCCCAGAACCGCCGACTGGCCTTCGCTTAATTCCATAGCAGCCCGGCGGGCAATGACTTTCTCCGGGCCGTATTCGGCCAGTGTAAAACTGTTCCAGGGGCGAATAACATCACCCGAAATAGCCGGGTCGTACTGGGTTTCCGTGGTTTGCATCTGATCGGGGTCAACCACGATCAGATCAACCAGATGGCCTGGCACATGAACATCAAAAGGGCGTAGCGACCCACTGGCCGTCACCCGCTTGACCTGTGCAATAACGATACCACCGTGATTGCGCACGGCAATGGCCTGGTCCAGACCACCCAGATAGGCACCTTCGTGCTCATAGGTCAGATTACCCCGCTCATCGGCGGTAGTGGCCCGTATGATCGCCACGTTGGGCACGATATTGGGAAAATGCAGCCAGGTCTCACCGGCGAATTCCTGTCGGCTGACAATGGGCTGTTTTGTCGCACTGTCATTCATGGCACAGCCCTGGCGTGCTGGATCGACGAAGGTATCAAGCCCGATCTTGGTGAGCACGCCTGCCTTGCGGGTCGCCACATCACGGTGCATATCGAACATAATACCCGAGGGTACATTGTAAGCCACCACCCGGTCTTCGACGATCATTTTCCATATCTCGGGCATGGGCTTGGATGACGGGCCACTGGGGTATGATCCGGCCAGAATACGGCTCAGCAAACCATCTTTTGCAATGTGATCGATACCCTTGATACCGTACATATCGCCCGCCGCAATGGGGTGGAGGGTCGTCAGGTTGCGCGGATAACCCTCTGCATCAAATCGCTCACCCAGTGCGCGCAGGACAAGATCCGGACACCCGAGCCCAGACGATGATGAAACCGTAATCACATCCCCATCGGTTATACAGGCAACGGCTTTGGCGGCCGTGGTGATCTTTCCAGAGGCCATCAGATATTCCCGTAATCCACGTCCATCGCCTTGCCCGTGGTAGCACTATCCTTGACCGCAAGGGCTACTGCCAGCGACATGATACCATCGCGGCCATCGGCGGTTGGTCGCCCGGAACCGGTAACCGCATTACTGAAGTTGCCCACCGAGCGAACATACAGGTTATGATCGTCAAAAGAAATTTCACGAGTTCCGTTTTCGTCGGTCAAGAAGATTTCACCGATGGGGCGCTGGGTCATCACGTCACGCGCGATGATAGATCCCTTGTCGCCATAAATTTCCACACCCGTCCTGGCATATCGGTGGGTGAACGACTCGTGGGTTTGCACCATCACACCCGATGGCATGGTCCATACCGACATGACGCTGTCCTCGACGCCCTGAGCCATGCCCGATGAGCCTTCCATGGCAAGCACCCGGATTGGGGCTTCGTCCAGATAAAACCGCACGGTATCGGCATCATGAACCACGATGTCGGGTATGACACCACCACCGGCTCCGGCATCATTGATCCGCCAGCCTTGCAGGTTCTCGGGCAAATTTACCGCATGAAAAATTCGGATACTTTGCACGGTACCGATCTGGCCGGTGCTGATTAATTGTTTTATTTTGATATGTGATCCGGCATTGCGCAGATGATGATTGGTGGCAAAAACCAGCCCTGCACGCTCAGCCGTCTGGACCATGGCGGTTGCATCCTGCACGGTCATGGCCAGGGGCTTTTCGCAGATAATATGTTTTCCAGCGGCAATGGCGGCCAGTGACTGTGCCTTGTGCTTCTCATTGGTCGATGAAATGTAAACGGCCGAAATATTCGTATCATCCAGCAAGATTGACAGATCATCCGTGGAATTAGGTATATTATGGGCTTTGGCATACTGCGCGCCATGGGCGGCATTGCCGCTTTGCACAGTCTTTATGTCATGACCGTCTTGTGCACGAATAGCGTCAATCATATGCTGTGAGGCGATGGTACTCGCCCCGATCAATCCCCAAATCATCAATAACTCCCTGATATCATGCTGTTATATATTTATTAAATTTTTTGGATCGTTCCAAAAAAACTATAATTGGACCGTTCCAAATTGTCAAGTTTAATGAGACTAAGCACCCTCTAAAGTGCCAGAAGCCGCCGGTACAAAGGCGCCGCCAGAATGGGCGTCAGGTAAATCGGCACCTGATACAAGGCCAGGAACAAGAGCAGTGCGGCGGCCGTATCACTGGGTAGAATGGCGATAATCAGCGCCATATTGCGATTGCCCGCCATCAGGGCAATCGCGCCGTCCTGAGGGGCGAACGGTTTGTTACCAGCCTTTCGCATTATTATGTAGGTCAGACAGGTCAAGCCATGCAATCCCCAGTTCACCAGCAATACCACACCGAGAACCTCGATCAGTTGCTGTATGGCCTGTTGTTGAGTTACGGCAATGCCGTTCATCACTACAATGGCAAAGATGACCATAATCAAGGCCGATATACCATCCAGCACATCGGTGTTTTCTTCGACCCTGCGCCGCCCGATCCAACGGCGCATGACGATAGCAGCCCCCATGGACAGGGCCGTAATAAGGGCGAGTTTAACGAACATCACCCCGCCGTCCAGAACGATGGGGATGTTCAGGACGGTAATCGCCAGAGCGGGGGCGCTCAATGGCACGATCAGGGTCCCCACCACAATAATGTTTAATGCCAGGGCATCATCCAGACCGAGCAGTGCGGCCATATTGGCAGAAGCCGAGAGCGGCGGCGCGCAAACCAGCAATACCAGCGCCGTATGAAGAACCGGAGAAAGTCCAATAGACGTCGCCAATAGATGAACACAAACCGGGATAATGGCCATGAGCCCTACGAGCAGCACAACCAGCCTGACAGGGCGGCGCAAATGCAGGATCACCTGTGGCATATCTACCCGGATCATAGCCACGGCCAGTAACATCACCACAAGAAGCGGCAGCGCTATGTCAATAACGCCGCCTAGCCCCGGTAACAAAAAACCCAAAATGACCCCGCCGACCAGGACCAGGGGTGCTCGGCGGCCCAACATGCGTAACAATGTCATCATGCCAGGGCGTCCCAGATCACAACCAGCGAAGAGACAATGCAAATCCCCAGAACAAGTTTACGAAACCGCTTGTCAACATAAGCCATCAGATATTTAGAAACCCAGGTTCCCATGATCAGGGCCGGGGTCAGCATGGCAGCAAAAATCAAATGATCCAGGCGCAACAGGCCAAACCATCCTAATGCGGACAAAGACGCGACCGTGCCCAGGGAGAAAAAAGCGTTCAGGGTGGCGCGCACAGTCGGCCCGGGGCTGTGTTGATAGACAATGCCCATGGGTGGAGCACCAACCGAGGTGATGGTGCCCATAAAACCCGAAGCCGCCCCGGCAAACAACAATGCTTTGCCGGTGGGAAGGATTTTCCACTTACCAAAACTGATGCCCACAGCCAGCAGTATCAGGCCAGCAAACACCAGTGAGAATATTTCCTGATCGATGATGAAAGCCATCGCCCAGGCCGCGGTAATAGCCCCGGCAATACGTCCGCAAAGAGCAAAACTCAATTGAGCCGTAACAATTTCCCGACGCCCCTTGATGGCATTGATGGTTGCCACAACCATGCCCATAATCAGGATCGGCACGGGCACAAAATCGTGATTTATCAATAACAGAAGCGGACCGGCGATCTGTCCAAATCCCATACCGATCACGCTCTGGACTATGGCGGCGGCGAACACCACACCGAAGGCAAGCAGATAGACAAAGGGCGTAATTTCTGGAAAAGACAGAGCCTGGGCCCTTTCATGTCATGACGTTCATTGAGCGTAATGTTCAAGCTTCGCACGGTCCACTTCCATGCCCAGCCCCGGGCCACCCGGAATATGCACATAGCCATTTTTAACCGGATAGGGCTCAACCAGAATATCCTCTGTGGCATAGTAGGTCGCCATATAAAATTCACAACCAAGCGTTAGCTCAGGCAGAGCTGCCATCAAGTGTGCCCCGGCCAGATGGGCGATACCCGTTTCAAACATGCAGCCGCCATAAACACCTATACCGGCCGCTTTGGCAATGGCCGCAACCTGCAGGGCGCGACGCAAACCACCGCTCTTCATAATTTTCAGGCTATAGATATCGGCCACCCTCATTTGCGCACCCACCAGCGCTTCGCGTGGGGTAAAAACGCTTTCATCGGCCATGATCGGTGTATTCAGAACATTGGTGAAATGCGCCATGGCTTCAAGGTTATCACGCGGTACCGGTTGTTCGATAAATGACAACCGGAAACTTTCAAAGTCACGCAACCGGGGCAAAGCCTCATGAGCCGACATGCCCTGATTGTAATCAATGCGCAAATCGACCTGATCGGCATACCGTTCGCGCAACCATTGTACGCGCATCAAATCGAATTCATGGCCGTTGAAGCCGGTCTTCAGTTTGAAAATACGTACGCCGTCTTCAAACAACCGCTTGATCTTGGCTTTGTCTTGCTGAAAATCCGGGTTGGCTACCGAAAAACTCAACGCTACCTTGTCGCGGTGACACCCTCCCAACAGATCATGGATAGGCAAATCCAGTGCTTTGCCCTGAATATCGAGCAATGCGGTCTCCAGAGCCGCTTTGGCTTCCCAACAGTGAACAACGCGCGATTCCGCCTCGACCAGCATAGCCTCAACATCAAACACATTGCGACCCACAATGGCCGGGATAAAAAAATCCTGCAAAGCGCTGACGTTAGCTTCCACGGTGCCGGTAAAAACAGGCCACGGCGAGGCTTCTCCCCAGCCCGTGATCCCCGTGTCACTGGTCAGTTCCAGAATGACGGATTTTATAGCGACAACGTCACCACTGCCATGAGAGTGTATTTCCTCAACCGGCAGGTTGACCACATAAACACGCCCGGACCGAATGCAATGAGATTGCGTCAATACAGGTTCCTAGGTTGAATTGATGTTTTTCATATTATCAGGCAAATAGGTCGCCAGCTCGGGAACGAATATCAGCACAAACACCATCAAGATCATAATCAGGAACATGGGTATGGCGGCTTTTGAAATGTAACCCATCTCGTGTTTGGTCATGCCTTGCATGACAAACAGGTTGAAACCGATGGGCGGGGTAATCTGGGCCATTTCAACAACAACAACGATAAATATTCCAAACCAGATCACATCGATACCGGCATTACGAATCATGGGCTCGACCACGGCCATGGTCAGAACCACCGATGAAATCCCGTCCAGGAAACAACCGATAATGATGTAAAAAACCAGCAACATCATCAACAATTGGAAACGGCTAAGCTCCAATACAGAAATCCATTCGGCCAAGGCCCGCGGCAGCCCGGTAAAGCCCATGGAAAGCGACAGAAAAGCCGCGCCAGCTAAAATCAGGGCAATCATTGCCGAGGTGCGGGTCGCACCCATCAGACTTTGGGTAAAGGTGCTCCACGACAACGAACCCTGACTGGCAGCCAGAAGTAATGAGCCGATAACACCAAATGCAGCAGCCTCTGTGGCGGTCGCATACCCCATATACATGGAACCAATCACAGTCGTGATGAGCAGAATAACCGGGATCAGGAATTTTGAATTTGCCACTTTCTCGACAAACGTCATATCTGGCTCGGGGATCGGTTGGAATTTTTTGGAAACCATGGAATAAATTGCAACGTAACCCATGAACATGGTTGCCAGAACCAGACCGGGCAGAATACCGGCCATAAACAGTTTTGAGATAGACTCGTTAATGGTCACCCCATAAACAATCAGGGTCAGCGATGGCGGTATCATCAGGCCAAGCGTGGCCGCACCCGTCAGGGTACCAATAATAAGATGTTCCGGGTAATTGCGTTTACGCAATTCCGGTATGGACATCTTGCCAACCGTCGTCAGGGTCGCCGCCGATGAACCGGAAACAGCCGCAAAAATTGTGCAGCCGACAATATTTGTGTGAATCAATCCACCGGGCAAGCCGCCCAGCCAGGGTGACAGGCCGCGAAACATGTCTTCGGACAGACGCGTTCGATACAAGATCTCACCCATCCAGATAAATAATGGCAGCGCCGTCAATGTCCACGATGATGACGCGCTCCAGATTGTGGTAATCATCACATCGCCAACCGGGCGTGTGGTAAACATTTCCATACCGACAAAGGCGACACCCAATAATGCCAGACCTACCCAGATACCGGTTCCCAGCAGAAGAAACAGGATAAACAAGAATATTGCAATGAGTTGAAATTCATCCATCTGACCTACTCCCCATGACTCTGTTCGACGATATCAGATTTGATACGGTGCTCACCGGATATTAAAACATGAACCAGATGATCGGTCAGGGCGATGGCAAAAATTGCACTGCCGATAACCATTCCCGATTGCGGTATCCACAACGGGGTCGCATCCTGGCCCTGGCTGATATCATGAAACTTCCACGACCAATAGGTCGCCTTGGTTGCGTAATAGGTAAAGTACCAGCCCAGTCCCGTGGCAACAGCAAAGCACCAGGTTTCCAGTACACGGCGGACTTTCGGGCCGACGGCATTCAACAGGATACTGACACGAATATGAGCCCCTCGGTTAAGCGCGTGGGCGAAGGCAAAGAAGGAAGCCGCTGCCATACAATAACCCGCATAATCAGGCGCGCCGGAAAAGACTTCGCCAGTCCAGCGAGCAAGCATTTGAATAACGATCAAAGACAAGATTGCGATCAGGAACAACGCCGCCATCACACCACTGGCAAGATAGAGACGATCCAGGAACGACCGTGCAGACAATCCAAAGGCTTGCATATTTACCTCCCCATATATGTCAAAAATTATGGGGGAGCATTTTATTGCCCCCCCAATATCTTTATTTCATCGCCTTGAACGCATCGACGATTGATTTTCCTTCGGAGCCGGTTTTATCCAGCCATTCTGTGGTCATTGTGACACCGATTTCTTTCAAATCCGATACCAGCTTGTCACCCGCAGGACCAACGGTCATGCCACCGGCTTTCAAGCCATTCAGGGTGAACTGGGTGTATTCGATGGAACGATACAGCCCGGTGTATTCGGCCAACGATGCACAACCCCGGATGACGTTCTGGTTTGCTTTGGACGCACCATTCCAGGAATCCTTGTTGACCATGACATAGTTGCGCGGCAACCAGGCATCGACTTCATAAAAATGGGTCAGGCTTTCCCAGACCTTGCGGTCATACCCGGTGGAACCGGATGAGATCATAGACTCGGCCACACCCGTTGCAAAAGCCTGGGAGATTTCCGCCGCTTCAATGGTCACCGGAAGCATACCGGACAATTCAGCCAGGCGAGCCGTTGCCGAGTTGTAGGACCGAAATTTGATACCCTTCATGTCGGCTACCGAGGTGACTTCTTTTTTGAAGTACAATCCCTGGGGAGGCCATGGAACAGCGTACAACAGAACAAGGTTTTGCTCGTCAAGTATCTTGGTCAGGGTCGGCTTGGCAGCTTTCCAGAGTTTGGCAGAGTCATCAAATGACGTGGCCAGGAAAGGGATGGAATCAAATCCGAAAAGGGCATTTTCATTTTGATGACCAGAGAGCAGACGCTCGCCAATCGGCACCTGACCCGTCTGGATGGCCCGTTTGATGTCGGCACCTTTAAACAATGAGCCAGATGGATGGGTTTTGATTTCAATAGAGCCGCCCGTACCCGTTGTGACACACTTGGCAAACTCGGCACCCGTTGCAGAATGGAAATTGGTTGCCGAATACGCCATTGGCATATCCCAGGTCTCGGCAGAGGCAACACCGCTGCTCATAGCCAGAGCCGCGCCAATCATGGTGACTGATTTTAATAATTTACGTCGCATAGTCATACTCCCTAATTTTTTTATGAAAATATTCTTCATCTTCAACGAAAGCGATCACAGCGATAAGCTTCAAGAGTCATGTTTGGTTGAAGACCCATCACATGCTGTGCCAAAATCCTGCCGGTTTTAGGACCGGCGGTCAAGCCAACATGATGATGTCCGTAGGCGAAGAAAACATTCCTGCTGCCCGGCGCAGACCCCAAAATGGGCAAACTGTCTACCGGTGCGGGGCGATGCCCCATCCAGGTCTTCTTCGAATCAAATTCCAATCCAGGCAGCATGGCCCGCGCCCCGCGCAATAAAAGTTCAGGTGGGCCTTTCGATGCCGGAGCGTCCAGTCCGCCAAATTCCAGAGTTCCGGCGAGCCGCAACGTGCCGTCCATAGGTGTGGCAACAAATCTGCGCTGCGCGTCCATAACCGGGACCGTTGGCTGTTTATTGGCGTTCAATAATTCCATATGATAACCGCGTTCGCTCTCCAATGGCACATTAGCACCGAGTTTTTCGGCCAGGCGATGGGACCAGGCGCCTGCGGCAATGATGACTTTATCGACGGAAATGTCTTCGCCATCGGTTTTTAGCAAAATCCCGTCATCGGTTGTATCCACCTGATTTATCGCAGCGCGCACCACCGTGCCGCCATCGGCTACGAACGCTTTTGCAAGGTCGCTGACATAGTTGCCGGGCTTGACGATCTTGCCATGATCTCTCATGACCACGGCAAAGTTATACTCTGGTGACAGGTCGGGGCTGAATTCGCGCACCGCACCACCTTCGAGGATCGTCCAGTCAAAACCGTGTTTCCGCCGCAGGCCCCAGCCAAAAGCATCGCCTTCAAAAGCTTTGCGGTCTTTATACAAAAACATATAGTCGCATGAATGTAACCAGCGTTCGGCATCGGTCCCTTGCGCCAGTGAGCGGTGTTCATCGACACTGTCATATAACAAGGGGGCAAGATTTTTCGCTATATGTTCCACGCTTGCCTTGCTCGATGAACGGAGATACGGGATTAACCACGGTATCAGGCGCGGCATGTATGACCAGCGCAAAAATAAAGGTCCATCGGCACCAAACAGCATCTTTGGCGCATTGAACATAACCCCGGGTGTTGCCACCGGCACAATCGAGCAACGGGCCAGAACACCACCGTTACCATAGGACGCGGCATCCTCATGGCCCGGTTCATTTCGATCAACCAGCGTAACCGAGGCGCCCAGACGTTGCAGATGCAATGCACACGAAATACCGATGATACCCGCACCGACGACGGCGACCTTGATAGACTGTTGCTCACTCATTGGTAAAGTGCCCCCCCATCAGGCAATCCATTCGCTTACAGGCGCTTCTGTATCCTGTAATGGTTGGCAAATTATGTCAACTAGTGTGGGGCCATCATGGTCGAAGGCCTGTTTCAATATGCGGCTCAAATCAGCCGGATCTTCCACCCGCCAGCTTTTAAGTCCAAACGCCGCCGCCACGGCTGCATGGTCCGTGCGGTTGAAATCAACAGAATAATACCGTTCACCAAAGCCGGTTTTCTGACCCGCCTTGATCCAGCCATAAACACTGTTGGAAAAGACAATAAACGTAATGGGCAGGTTCAGGCGGGTAACAGTTTCCAGCTCACCCACCGTAAAACAAAAACTGCCGTCGCCCATGGCCGCCACGACCTTGGAGTTCGGGCGTCCTACTTGCGCCCCGATAGCCGCCGATAGAGAATAACCAAGTGCGCCGTGGGCACGGTTGGAAATGAAATACCGCCCGGCATGGGGTATCTGATAGAATGCCGAGAAATACGGGCACGGCGTGCCGGGATCGGCCACGATGACCGCATCAGACGGCAGAACCCGGTTTAATTCGGCGATCACCCGTTCCGGTTTGATGGGGCTGTCATTGCTTGTAGCCAGCGCGTCAAAAGCGGCAAATTTTGACTGCACCGCCGAGCTGATTATTGCCGCGCCGCCGAAATCTATTTTATCGGTCCCCATGGCCTGGAATGCAGCCTCCAGAGCCTGTAATGCCAAACGCACGTCCGATACCACGGCGACGTCGGTTTGGTAATTGGCCGATATGGCCATGGGGTCGCTGTCAATATGGACGACCTTTACACCGCGAGCCGGTGAGCGCCAGCGTTCCGTGGTAACCGAGCCAGCCCGGCAACCAAGGTATAACACCAGATCTGCCTGATCCACGATGGCGCGGGTTTGCGCGACACCGCCGTTAGAACCCACGACACCGAGGCAATTTGCATGGCTATCGGCCAGACTGCCCTGACCACTGACCGTGGTCGCCACGATTATATTCAGCCGCTCAGCAATGGTTTGTAACGCGGCTTCCGCCCCGGCCAGAACAACCCCGCCGCCACACACAATAACCGGGCTTTTGGCTGCTACAATAGCGTTAGCGAGCTTTTCGATAGCTTTCGGATCGGGGCCACTGGGCCAGGCAGGGAAGGTCTCAAAATCGGATTGGGCCCAGACATCATCTTCATCGACGGGGGCTTTTTGCACATCAATGGGCAACCCAAGATGTGCCGCGCCGGGGCGACCCGTGGTAATGGACCGGAAGGCTGCACGCACCATATTGGGCAGCCGGTCTGCATGATCGATCACGCCATTATATTTTGTTAAGGGGCGAAACAGAGCCGTCTGGTCCAGTTCCGTCAGCGGATAGCGCCCTTGTGATGTTACCGAGACGTCCGATGTAATAGACAACAGCGCGACGGATGACTCGTTAGCCTCCACCACACCCGGCAATATATAGGTCGCCCCACCACCGCTGGGCCCTTCGCAAACCCCGACCCGTCCGGTAACACGGGCATAGGCATCGGCCATATACGAAGCGCACCGTTCGTCACGGGTGAGGATATGTTCCATGCCATGGTTCAAGCGGTACAATGCATCATAAAATGGCAGGGACGTATCGCCGCAAAGCCCGAAAATATGTTTCACACCATGGGCCTGAAGCAGGCGCACCATGGCCTCCGCACCCGTCAATGCATTGCCTGTAACCTGTGTCATAAATTCCGCCTTGAGGCTCGTTTGTTTGTGTGAATTGAATAAATTTATTTAATTGAATACTTTACTGTATACAATACTGATCATTTCTATTGCTGCTGTCAACGTAAAGTTCCAGCATAACCGGGCCTTTGTGCCTTGATGAACGGCAAATGATGGCCTACAATAATATCAGGAAAATTATTGTATACAATTTCTGGATGTCATAACTGATGAACAAACCGGTCAAAAAAAAGCAGAGCAGAGCCGAAAGCCTGTACCTGACCGTCAAAAATATGGCGATTGTTTTCGAGTTCAAACCCGGCGAGCGAATTAACGAGATCGCGCTGGCCCGCCGTTTGGGGGCGAGCCGCACACCTTTGCGCGAAGCCCTTAACCGTCTGGCTGCGGAAGGTTTCCTGGTCACCAAGCAGGACCGGGGGTTTTTCTGTCGTGAATTGAAACCACGCGAAATGTTTGAGCTATATCAGTCCCGGACAATCCTTGAAGTCGCCGCCGTACGGCTTGCCTGCGAACTGGCGACCGAACAGGAGGTCGTGGATTTAGCCGATACTCTCGACCATAATACCCCCGCAGAAGGCAGCCTCAACATTAACGAACTGGAAAAACTGGACGAGTATTTCCACGAGCAGATCGTGCGGCTCAGCCGGAATATGGAGCTTTCCCGAACCCTGGAGAATATCAACGCCCGCATTCGGTATTTTCGCTGGGTCGACATGGATTCCAAACGTATCAAGACCCAAAAGGATCACCGCGATATCATCAAGGCGTTGATAATGCGTGATGCTGATCTGGCGGCCACACTTATGGAAGAACACATATCGCGGCGGCTCGACCAGATCACGGCCGCAATCAAAGAAAGCTATTCACGTATTTATCTGGCAAGCTAGCAGGTGGAGTCCCCATGACACCAAATTCAACAGTGACAGGCGGCAAGACCGTTTACGGTGCCTCGGTCGGCATATTAATGCTGGAAACCCGGTTCCCCCGCATACCCGGAGATATCGGTCATGCCGGCACCTGGCCGTTTCCCGTTCTCTACAGGGTGGTCCGCGGCGCGTCCCCTGATCTGGTAGTACGTCATGGCGCGGAAGGTCTGGTCGAACACTTCATCACTGCGGCGCGCGAACTTGTTGCCGATGGTGCCGATGGCATTACCACCAACTGTGGTTTTCTGGCCAAGTTTCAGGCTCAACTGAGCCAAGCCATCGGTGTTCCCGTGGCCACCTCGTCGTTGATGCAAATCCCCATCGTACAAAGCCTGTTACCACCGGGCCGGCGTGTGGGTGTGTTATCAATTTCCCAATCGACCCTGACACCGGAACTGTTAGAAGCATCCGGCGCGCCTGCCGACACCCCGATCATTGGTACCGATGACGGCCAGGAATTCACCCGCGCCATCCTAAACGACGAGCCCACACTAGATATCGAATTGGCCAGGGCCGATATTATCGAAGCCGGAAAAACACTGATCCGGCAATATCCCGATACGGGGGCGATCGTGCTGGAATGCACAAACATGGTGCCCTACGCGGCAGATTTAAACCAGATACTCGGCCTGCCGGTCTATAGCATTTATACCTTTGTGACATGGTTCCAGTCCGGCTTGAGCCCCCGCTCATTCTAGGGGGCTTTGTGAGTGTATTTCAAGGCGTGCAGGATTTCTTTGTAGGCATGTTTCTTGACATAATTTTCATCGAGCAACAATGCTGAACCAACATTTTCGGGCCGACCAACGTCATTGATCCAACTGTGTTTATCGGTAAAACCCCAGGTCACAAAGGCGGTACAGTTTTCGGCCTGCAAGCAGACATTAAGAAATCGCCTGTATTTTTCCGCCTGGCGTTTCAGTTTTTCCTCGCTCACCGGCCTTTTTATGGCCACGTCCATTTCAGTGATGCGGACCTGAAGGCCCAGTTCGTTATAACGCCGCACATTATCGGCGAAATCGCTTGAAGTGGGTTCAAACCGGGACCACTGGCCATCGATGCTTAAATGTAACTGGAAACCGACACCATCGATGGGCACGCCGTTGTCGACCATATTCCTGATGAACTCAAAGGTGCCGTCTTCCTTTTCCTTGTTCCAGTTATTGGAAGCAAAGCCTTCGATGTTGTAGTCATTATAAAACAGCAGGACATCCGGGTCGGCCTCGCGAGCCCAGCGAAACACCTGTTCAATATATCCCGGTCCCATGGCTTGCGAGACCGCCCACACCCGGGGCACAACGCCGGAACCCGGACGACACGGCGGCTCGATCACTTCGGGGCGGATATCGGTATTACAGACCAAAGCCTCGTTGGTGACATTCCAGGCCTGGACCCGGCCCCGGTAATGTTCAAGCACCGAAAATATATGATTTTTAACAATCGCGCTCATGTCTTCTTTGCTGAATTCTTTACCCTTTAACCAGGCTGGCTGCATGTTATGGGCAACCAGGGCATGACCATGCACGTCAATGCCGTTTTTGACGGCAAAATCCACGATGAAATCGGACTTTGTGGAATCCAGGCGACCTTTTATCGGGTGAATGTTTTCCCACATCTGTTCACCTTCGGGGATGATCAGATTGTATTCCCGGGCCAGGGTGGTGGTATAGCGCGGAACCAGCATGGGGTTACAAAGAAACCCGTCCCAATAACACGAAACCAGTGTGGCGGCGGCCCCGACCTTGAAATCACGGGCCTGTGCGGCCTGGCGCAGGGTTGTGGCATCGCTTGACCCCGGAGCGACAGGCAGGGCGGCTGTTTTGCCGCTGGTCAGATTTTCTGCCTCTTCCAAATAGTCCAGATCCGCGGACACGCAAGCCGTGAGCAATACCGCCAGCACACCGAAGCCAAAACAGCGCAATAAACGTCTATGTTTTATGGTATTTTTCATCTACGCCCCGGTTAATATCGACCATAATACAAGCCCACAACGTGGCTGGCTTCGGCAAAAAACAACCAGCGTTCGCTGACAATACCGATCGATACAAAAACCACAGACAACCATGCCATGGGCTGCTCAAAACCCATGCCGGTTATGATCGTCAGCAGGCAGGCAAATGGCGCGACAAATCCAACGAGCATAACAATTCGCCGCACGGTCTGGATATGTTTACGGGCGATGACAAAACCCATTTCCCGCATCACCCAGTTATCTTCTGTATGGGGGGCTTCGAACTGGCGCACGGTTCCCATGCTGCCTAGACCCGTGGCGGACCCCACATCGCTTAGTGGCGTTGCGTTATCAATGGCCTGCCAATAGAGAACTTTAAACAACCCACTCACGGCCAGAGCACCCAGGGCGATCAGCACCAGCACGTCAGGAACCATTCCGAAGCCAGCAGCAACGGCGGTTAACCAGACCGCACCACTGGACAAAGCCAGCATCAGATACAATGGCGGAACCAGACGGTGATGCCATTGAGCGATGGTCTTCAACGAGGCGTATATCATGGCGGTGGAATAAACCGTTATGCCTGCCATCACCGTAACGCTCAGGCCCAACAAAAACAAAGCGGTGCCCTGTCCAGTGTCATACCCGGTGTCATACCCTGTGCCATAAACCCAGATGAGGCCAAACAGGCAAGCCGGGCCGTAGCTGACAAGGGCGGCAACACCTTCGCGCGACAACCAGGAACTGCGCCACTGGGAAAGCGCGCGCCAGGCGCGTTCGGGGTGACGAAGATGAAATGTTGATGATAATAATCCGGCGCTGATCAAACCCAGTGCCAGGATCACCGCGACGCTGGCAAACCAGGGGTCGGCCGGCAACAATCCCAGGGGAGCCAGTATGCCCATCAGCGCCAGCATACCGTAACCCACACCCGATGATGTGGTAAAAAAGATAACCGATGGTGCAGGATGCATGACGGCCTACCCTAACTTTTCAAGTGCGTTGTCCAGCCAGCCAAGAAATCCACCTGCCGGTGGCTCATGGTTGGTTGTGCGGGTTGTACCGGTTTGCTCGGTTTTCTGTTTCGCCCTGGGCGGCAGGTATTTATTGACCGGTTTTGTGCCCTGTTCGGCCATCAAATCCATACCACCACGGGACGCGACCAGGCGGCTCACATGGGAGTCCGGATCACCAAGGTCACCAAAATGACGGGCGCGGGATGGACAGGTCCGCACACAGGCAGGTTCGCGGTCAATCTCGGGCAGATTTTCGTTATAAATCCGGTCTACACAAAGAGTACATTTTTTCATCACACCGGCCGCCGCGTCCAATTCGCGCGCGCCGTAAGGACAGCTCCAGGCACACAGGCCACAACCGATGCACCAGTCTTCGTTAACCAGAACGATGCCATCATCAACCCGCTTGTAACTGGCCCCGGTGGGGCAAACTGTCACACACGGCGCATCCTCACAGTGCAGACAGGAACGGGGGAAATGAACGATCTGGGCAGGCCCGTCGGGCGGGCTGATTTCATAAGAATGCACCCGATTCAGCCAGGTGCCGGTTGGCCCGGCTCCATAGGCGTCCTGATCCGACAAGGAGGCTCCGTAACCACCGGTGTTCCATTCCTTGCAGTTGACCACACAGGCATGACACCCCACACAGGTATCCAGATCGATCACCAAACCGAGTTTGCGTTGTGTCTGAGCGGGCAATGAGGTCATTTTGACCACTCCTTGCCATAGGCTACATCACCCGGACCTTCACCCACGGGCGAAGTCTGTGGTTCTGTTGTGGGTTCGGATTCTTGGTTTTCAGAGCTTTCATCACCGGCTTTCTCAATCCTGACCCGCAAGTCATACCAGGCCCCCTGCCCGGTAATAGGATCGGAATTTGACCACCGCATACCATCGCCGCGAGACGGCAAAAGATCGCTGATCAAATGGTTCAGCAAAAAGCCTTTGGTGGTTTCTGGCGCGCCCGGCTTCAAAGCCCACGCCCCTTTACGTTTGCCGATGGCATTCCAGGTCCACAGCGTCTTGTCGTTCACGGCTTCCATGCGCATGACGGGCACCTTGATGCGGCCATGGCGGGAGATCACCCAGGCCCAGTCGCCGTCCTTTAAACCAGCTTCATCACACACCTTGCCCGGCACATAAAGCGGGTTGCGGCCATGGATCTGGCGAAGCCAGGCGTTCTGCCCGCCCCAGGAATGATACATTGCCGCAGGCCGCTGGGTAATGGCATGAAGCGGGTATTCAGGGTCAACTTCGGATGACGGATACCAGATCGGTAGTGGATCAAAGGCATCGAGAATTTGCTGGCGCAGATGTTGCGGTGGCACCTGCTCGCCAAATCCTTCCGCCGCACGCTGGAATTTAGCCATGGGTTCCAGATACAACTGGAAGGTTACCGGGCTGGGTTTGTCATAAAACCCCATGGAAACTGCCCATGCCTGATAGCCTGCGTTGGCATGTTTAAAGAATAGTGCGTCATCGGGTATATGCTCTATCCAGAAACCGCCGTTGTCGATATAGTCCTGGACCTGTTCCGGGTTCGGCGTGCCACGGCCACGCTCAGATTTATCCTCGCCGCGAAATCCGGCCAGCGGCCCGATACCCGGTTTTCTCTCGTGCCGTGCAATGTAATCAGCATAATCTGCAAAAGCCGGATCACCGGATTTATCGACCATGCCATCGAGGCCCAGTCGCGCACCCAGATCCAGAAGCACGCTCTGGAAACCGCGCACGTCACGGTCCGGTTCAACCACCGGCCAGCGGATCGAGTCTGCTGCGGCAGTTGGCTCACAAATTGGCCGGTCCAGCATGGAGATGCAATCGTGGCGTTCCAGATAGGTTGTGTCGGGCAAGATCAAATCGGCGTATGCCACCATTTCGGATGAATAGGCGTCGGAATAAATTATTTTCGGGATGACATACGAGCCATCGTCATTTTTCGCCGTCAACATCTCCATCATGCCCTTGGGATCCATGGAAGAATTCCACGACATATTGGCCATATACAAAAACAGCACTTCGATAGGATACGGATCGCCGTGATAGGCATTGGAGATCACCGTGTGCATGAGGCCATGCACCGACATAGGATTATCCCAGGAAAACGCCTTGTCGATGCGTTGGGGGCTGCCATCATCTTCGATCAGCAGGTCTTCCGGGCCTCTGGGGTAACCGAGATGGGGTCCCGGCAAGGATTGATTGGGCGAAAAGTCTGCGTTTGGTGTGGGGTGCGCCTCACTTGGTTTTGGATAAGGCGGCTTGAAACGAAACCCCCCGGGACATTCGATTGAACCCAGAAGAATTTGCAGCAGGTGCAACGCCCGACAGGTCTGGAAACCGTTAGAGTGTGCAGAAATCCCCCGCATGGCATGGAAACTGACCGGCCGCCCGACCATGGTTTCATGACGTTCGCCGGTCATATCCGTCCAGGGCTGATTGATGATAATTTCTTCCTCAAAAGCGACCCGGGCAAGCTCAGCCGCCAGACGTTCGGTTTGTTCTGCCGCAATACCGGTCTGGGATGCGGTTGCCGATGGCGCATATTGTGGATCACTATATTTTTCTGCCAGCAATTCAAATACCGGACGGGCTTTTCTGCCATCGTCAAGGGTCACCTGGCCCCGCAGTGCGGCATCACGGCGCACCGTATCGGCCGGTGCAAGTTCGTTGGTCTTGCGGTTCATAGCCAGCGGTTTGCCGATAACATCATGGGCAAACAGGCCGTGATCTTCGCCGCCTTCATCTTCGATAACCAGCCAGCCTGCATTGGTGTACCGCAGCAGATAATCCAGATCGATCGTACCGGCCTTTAGCAATTCATGGACCAGTGACAGGACGAACAGGCCATCGGTTCCCGGTGTCACGGGCACCCATTCATCGGCAATGGCGTTATATCCAGTTCGCACCGGGTTCACGCCGACAATTTTGACACCGCGCTCCTTCAGCTTGGACAGGCCCAGTTTTATGGGGTTGGAATCATGATCTTCCGCCACGCCGAAAATCATGAACATTTTTGTACGGTCCCAGTCTGGCTGGCCAAACTCCCAGAACGACCCGCCCATGGTGTAAATTCCGGCAGCCGCCATGTTGACCGAACAAAAACCACCGTGCGCCGCATAGTTCGGGGTGCCGTATTGTTGCGCCCACCAGCTGGTCAGTGACTGGCTTTGATCGCGGCCCGTAAAAAACGCCAGTTTTTTGGGATCGCGGGCACGCACCGTGGCCAGCCACGCAATGGCTTTTTCAAGCGCGTCTTCCCAGGAAATTGCCTTGAATTTGCCTTCACCGCGCTCGCCTACACGCACCAATGGATTTTGCAAACGCGATGGCGCGTAATGCTGCATGATGCCGGCCGAGCCCTTGGCACACAGCACACCCCGGTTTATGGGATGATCACGATTACCTTCGATGTAGCGGATCTTACCATCGCGCATATGTACATCAATACCACACCGGCAAGCGCACATATAACAGGTCGTTTTACGAATTTCGTCCGAAACCTTGGGCGATGTATCGACCGAAGGTTGGGAAGCTCCGTCGCTCATCTTGGCATCCTTCAGTCAAAAAATTATCGTGTCGGGAAAATATTAAACATCGAATTTTATGCGATAATCAGACTTGTTACAATTTTTCAATCTGCATTTTTAGCCGCTCAAGAGCTAAATTCAATAAGGGCCTGGGACAAGCCAGGTTAAACCGCTCGAAGCCATGGCCTTCCTGACCGAAAATGTGCCCCTCATCCAACAGGACTTTGGCGTCCAGCTGGGTGAGCTTTTCGAGCTTGTCCTGACCCAGATCAAGCCCGCGGAAATCAACCCAGCATAAATAGGTTCCCTGTAATTCAGTGACTTTTAACTGGGGGATGTGCTGATCAATATAAGTTTTTAAAGTCTGAAAGTTGCCCCAGATATATTCGATAACCTGTTCCAGCCATTCTTCACCGTGATTATAAGCCGCCTCGATGGCCGTCAGGGCCAGTGGGTTATGTCCGCCTGCCACGCCGGTGTTGGTCATGTAGTTATTATAGGCACGGCGGAGCTTTTCATTGGGGATAACCATATTAGATAAATGCATACCGGCTAGATTAAAGGTTTTTGATGGCGCGGTACAAACCAGCACGTTATCAGCAAACTCGCTGCCCAACTGGGCGTAGGGATAGAACGTATTGCCCGGCATCATCAGATCCATATGTATTTCATCGGCAATGACCAACACCCCGTGCCGGTTGCATATTTCGCCGTATTGTCTCAGCTCATCTTCGCGCCACACCCGACCGACCGGATTGTGGGGAGAGCAAAGGATCGCCACGGTCACCGCCGGATCGGAAGCCTTTTGCTCAAGATCCTCGAAATCCATGGCATACCCGTCATCACCATCGATCAGTGGACTGGAGATCACCTCACAACCACTGTTTGTGATGGTCCGGAAGAAAGGATAATAGACGGGCTGTTGCACAAGAACTTTGTCGCCGGCCTGACAAAATGTCTTAACGGCAAAGTGCAATGCCGGCACAACACCGGGCGTGGTGGTCATCCATTCTTTCGGAATTTCCCAGTCATGGTGTTTTTTTATCCAGTTTATGGCCGAATCAAAATAGCTGTCGGGTGCCAGGGTATAACCGAAGATGCCATGGTCAATCCGGCTTTTCAGGGCATCCAGAACGGGTTGCGGTGAGGGGAAGTCCATATCGGCAACCCACATGGGGACCGGGCCGTCTCCGGATAAATCAGGCCCTATAGGGTTAATGGGTCCACCGTGACTGCCGCCATGATATGCCGACCATTTCATGGATGCCGTACCATTACGGTCAATTATTCGATTCAAGTCATAACTCATTGTGATTGTTCCATAAATTCAAAATGCATTTATCTATAGAATGCATCATGACACAAGAAATATGGAAGACAAGACAACATCGCATAAGCAATAAGTTGACGAGTCAGATAATTTAACCCGTCATGAGCGAGACCGGGCGTCCGACCGATAACTCGTGAACCGCAGAGACGATCGACTTGGCATCAATACCAAAATGACGGTACAAATCCTTCAGCGAGCCAGTTTGACCAAAATGCTCCACACCCAGCGGCACCGTGCGATGTCCTTTAACACTACCGAGCCAGGCAAGGGTAGCCGGGTGACCATCGATGACCGTGATCAACAGGCAATGAGGTGGCAAGGCGGATAACAGCCTTTCAGCATGACTGGTTGCACCACCATGGCCCCGTTTACGCATTCTGACAGCGGCGTGCCAACCCGCATTGAGCCGGTCGGCGGAGGTCACCGCAAGAACGCCAATATCGCGCCGGGCATTGCCGATTATACCGGCGGCCTCTATGGCCTCGGTTGCCACGACCCCCTGATAGGCGATAACCACTTCGCAATTGGGACCGGGTTCACGTAACCAGTAAGCCCCATCGATTACATCCTGACAAAAAATCTCGCTGTCACGCCGTGCGGGCTGTTCCAGGACAACCGTCGAGAGACGCAAATAAACTGAGCCGCCAGTCTCGTCACGCAACCAGGTACGCTCATCTACCACATCACCGGCGTCACCATGGCCACTGCGCTGCATATAATCAAACGCCCAGTCCGTGATGATGGACAGCTCATCCAGATAGGCCGGTTCAAACGCCGCAAGGCCGTCCTGGCTCAAACCGATCAGGGGCGTTCCAATGGATTGGTGTGCACCACCTTCATGCGCCAGAGAAACCCCGGACGGGGTGCCGACGATCATAAAACGGGCATCCATATAACAGGCATAATTTAGTGCGTCCAGACCACGGGCAATGAACGGGTCATAAACCGTTCCCACAGGCAACAGGCGTTCACCAAACAACGAATGGGACAGCCCGGCCGCGCCCAGCATTAAAAACAGGTTCATCTCGGCAATGCCCAGCTCAATATGCTGACCCGCTGGGGAGAACTGCCATTTTTGGGTCGAGGGGATATTCTCGTCGCGAAAGGTATCGCTTTGATGGTCTCGGGCAAACAACCCGGTCCGGTTGACCCAGGCCCCCAGATTGGTCGAGACGGTCACATCGGGTGATGTGGTCACAATTCGCTCAGACAATGAAGTACCGGACTTCGCCAGATGATCCAGTATCTTGCCAAACCCGGCCTGGGTCGATTGTTTTGCATCAGCCAGATAAACCGGACCATCGGTGGTTATTTTTGGTGCTTCATAGGAGCGTGGCCCCTTGGTAAAAAAAGCCGATTTATCCAGCCATGACTGTAATAGAACCGGATCGCTAATCGTCTCCATTACGGCCCACTCGGCCCCTTGCGAGACCCCCATAGCGGTTTGAAACTCAGCCATTTGCGCAATGTTCATCAGCCCGGCATGGTTATCCTTGTGACCGGCCAGGGGTGTACCCCAGCCTTTGATGGTATAGGCCAGAAAGACCGTCGGGCGGTCGTGATCGATGGCCGCAAAGGCTTCGCTCAGGGTTTCAACACACTGGCCGCCGAGATTATTCATCAGTTCGGCAAGCTCGCTGTCGGTCCGGCTGTCTAACAATTTTGAGACCTGGCCGCCGTCACCGATATCATCCATCAAGCGTTTTCGCCAGGCAGCGCCACCCTGAAACGTCAGCGCCGAATAGAGCTGGTTGGGACAGGTATCGATCCAGCCACGCAAAGCCTCGCCGCCCGGTTCAGCAAATGCGCTGCGTTGTTTGACGCCGTATTTCAAGCGCACCACATGCCACCCAAAAGCGCCAAAGATAGCCTCTATTCGCTGCCACAGGCCTTCGCGGACAACCCCGTCCAGGCTCTGGCGGTTATAGTCGATAATCCACCAGGTATTGCGCAAATCGTGTTTCCAGCATTCCTGCAGACATTCATAAATATTGCCTTCGTCCAGTTCCGCGTCACCGACCAGGGCGATCATACGCCCGTCTGGTTTATTTTTTGCCCAAGGCTTGGCCGCCAGATAATCCTGTACGATGGAAGCAAAAGCCGTAACCGCCACACCGAGGCCGACCGATCCGGTTGAAAAATCCACATCATCATGATCCTTAGTCCGACTGGGATAGGACTGGGCACCGCCAAAACTGCGGAAATTTTCAAGTTTTTCCCGACTCAAATTACCCATCATATACTGCATGGCATGGAACAGCGGGGACGCATGCGGCTTGACCGCCACGCGGTCTTCTGGCCGCAGGCAGTCGAAGTACAAAGCGGTCATGATCGATACCATGGAGGCACACGAAGCCTGATGCCCGCCGACCTTCACATCGCCGTCTTCTTTCAAGCGCAGGTGATTGGCGTGATGAATTGTCCAGCATGAAAGCCACAACAGGCGTTGCTCGATTTCCTTCAGGCGTACGATATCATCTGTCATGGTTCTGGCCTCCTCAGGCAGCGATTTCGTTCGGCGAAGGTAGTGCATTCATCAGATCATTAAGGATATCATCTGGATTTTCCAACCCCGCAGACAGCCGGATCAGTCCTTCACTAATGCCGTGTTCCTGCCGTTCTTCAGGGGTATAGGTTGAATGGGTCATGCTGGCTGGGTGCTGGATCAGGGTTTCACAATCACCCAGACTGACGGCCCGCTGGATCAGCTGCAATCTGTTCATCATGGCAATACCACCTTGCATGCCACCGGCTACTTCGAAGGCAATCATACCGCCAAAATCGGCCATTTGGCGTTTTGCCAACTCAAAGTACTCGAAGCTTTCCAGACCAGGGTAAAACACTTTTTTCACCGCGGGGTGGCGCTCCAGTTCACGGGCCAGCATCATGGCCGTTTCACAATGACGCGCCATGCGCAATTCCAGGGTTTTCAGGCCACGCGTTACAAGCATGGCATTAAAGGGCGCCATTACCGATCCGGTCATGTCCTTCATGCCGACCATGCGGACCTGTGTTAAGTCTTCTTCGCTGCCGACGACCATGCCAGCCACCAGATCACCATGTCCGCCGAGATATTTTGTCGCCGAATGCACAACCAGATCAGCCCCCAGTTCCAAGGGACGTGTTAACAGCGGCGTGGCATAGGTATTGTCCACCACCACACGCACACCCTTTGCATGGGCGATTGCCGACACAGCGGCAATATCCACCAGCCGCATATTCGGGTTGGCGGGTGTCTCAAAATAGATAATCTTTGTTTTCTCGTTGATAGCGGCGACAAGGTTATCCGGGTCAGTCATATCCACATGGGTAATGGTTACGCCAAACCGGCTTAGCCCGTGGCGCATGAAAGCAAACGTGCAACCATACAAGGTTTTGTCCACAATCACCTCATCGCCCTGAGATAGGAAAGTCCATAATACGGAGGTAATCGCCCCCATGCCCGAAGAATTAGCCAGCGCGGCCTCGCCACCTTCCAGATTTGCAACCCGACGTTCCAGCAGGTCGAGTGTCGGATTGGATATGCGTGAATAGATGTATCCCTCACGTTCACCGGCGAACATCTCGCCACCGGCCTCGGCAGTCTCGAATGTAAAGGTGGATGTCAGATGAAGCGGGGGTGTTAGGGCGCCTTGCTCTTTTTGAGGATCATAACCGTGGTGAATTGCCCGCGTGGCAAATCCAACCTTTGGCAGGCCAGATTGTTTTAACATTTGTGCTCTCCTGTTAATAAATATATCTAATATTATAATGTATCGTGTACAGAATTATCTTGCGAATTTTACCACAAATTCTATATATATTAGCATAAACTGCTAAAATTGGACCATATAATGGATGAAAAAGACCGTCGTATTATTCGCGAGCTACAACTCGATGGCCGGTTGACGAACCACGAACTTGCCGAACGGGTTAGCCTGTCACCGTCGCCCTGTCTTCGGCGCCTGCGAAATCTTGAAAAATCCGGCACCATTCAGGGTTATACGGCACTGGTGGATCAGAAGGCTTACGGATTGCCCATCACTGTATTCATCCGTATTCGCCTGGAAACCCACTCACAGGATTCAGTCCAGACTTTCGAACAACACATAAACCAAATAGACGAGATTCTGGATTGTTACCTGATGACGGGGGGAATCGATTACCTGTTACGGGTTATCGTTAAAAGCCTGGAAGCCTATGAAGACTTCATCCGGGAAAAAATACACTGTATTCCGGCCGTAGCCTCAATTGATACGAGCTTTGCCTACGGTGTGGTCAAGCATACCCGCGTCTTTGCGAGCAATTTTTAAACACGATTAAGCGGCAACATACTAGCAGGCTGGAATTTCTCGGCTTAGCTCTCGCCATGCTGGCAACCATCCATCGGTATGACTGGCACCAGTAATAATCTGTGTGCGGGCACAATTACTGTTACCCACGGCATTAACATAGCCTTGTGCCACCCAACTGGGTACGGTGGTATCCTGGTTACCGGAATAATGGATCTGTGGCAGGTTCTGAAGTTTCTGAGCGTCCGTCATGGGATTAAGGGAGCCTGACAACGGGGAAACCCGGCGCGCCTTGTTCAAAGCCACATGGTCAAGGTTTCCGGCAACCGTTCGCAAAGACAAAACATCATTACGCTGGGATGCCAACAATGCCGCAATAGCACCGCCGCCAGAAAAACCAACCAGATGGAAGCCATCAAGAGAAAATTGTTCTTTCATGATATCAAGGGCTTGTGAGTGGCTGGATAAGACATCACTGGAAAAACGGTGGCTGGTCCAGTATTTCTGATGACAACTTGTCTCACGAGTAAGATCCACATATTGGCAAGGACGAGCAAAATAAATCACGTTTTGTGCACCATCACTGGTCGCCAGTTGCAGGCCCATAGCCGTTAAAGGAGTCGGATTGGGCGAGACCGTACGGCGGTCTATCCAGGCAAAACCATCGCCTTCGATATAAACCGTGGCCGCGCCAGGTGATAAATTCGCCTTGTAAAACCCAGCCAGTTTGAATACGTCGGTATTAATGGAGAAGGACTGAAACCCGGCCTGTTTGGCAATGTCGAACGCGGTAGTGCGCCTGCTGTCGATACTTGTACCTGCGCACGCCGTGATCAGAAATGCCACTAAAACGATATTTAATATCCTGATGAACGGCATATTTACACCCTATCTAACAAGTAATGCCTGATTTGAAAATTTTTGAAGTTGTGCATCAACGTATTTTTGCAATGATGATTCAAATTGATCGGTCCCCAAGTCTACCGTAACGCCATTTACAGAAATAATTAACTCACCTTTTTCAATGTGACTTTTAACATGACCAACGATTGACTCGATAGAATTTTGTCCATTTACATATTGCATAACTATTCGTTGGTCGTCAGTTATTTTAACGGTTTCGTGGCGCGCATTTGGCACCATGTCAGCATTCTGACCTAATATTCTTGCCACACTGAAAACTTCTGGTTTTTTGCCAATCGACTTCGTCGCATTGGATTTATCGGCTGTGATTTTTAAGATACCGCTGAATATTTGCTTTAATACGAGTGAATTAAAGGCCTGCAAAATTGTTTCTTTATCAACATCTTCTACATGTTTAAAAACGGCATCAACAATTTCCAGAATTGTTAGTGCTACCGGGTCTGCCTGCAACATCACCAGATAGCATAAACAAGTAACGTTTCCCGTAAGTTTGGCGGAAATGTTCGGATTATTAAGCGATATAATTTCAAGGCTATCCAGTGATTTATATAAGCCTTCCGATACATTCTCCTTCAGGCGGAAACAGGGCACAAAACACAATTCGGCAACACTTTCAGGCTCCAGATTACGTGTCAAAGTAACCCCTTGTTTTGTCAGAAGTGTCATGCGGAATCGTCGATTATTGATAAAATCAACGTACTGTTCCTGACGGACGGTATCATCAATCTGCCGCAGAGCCTCGAATGCTACATCCGTCTGATTTCCAAGATACATGGATGGCAAATCAGCATCCCCCAGATAATCCAATCCGTATTTGTTGGACTGCTCCATAAATTCATATAAATAACAGGGCTCATTTACCCCTTCCAGATGATCGTGCAGAAGATAATTATTAGAGACATTCTGCAGGGTTTTAATTTCCTGCTCCAGAGTTTGTTTGTAAGGCCCACTGATAGCCTTAATATTCTGGGAAACAAAATTTAACATTCTCCGCGCTTCATTAACCTTGTCATTATCATCCTTAAAGTTCCGCCCATGATAAAGCATCATGTCACGGACAGTCTTTACCGCATTCCAGCCTGGCAGGGTGTTATAGCTGATATAAGCCACACCAGTATCTGCGAGATTCTCACCACATATTTCCAATAATCTATTTTGAACCTCAACAGGCACCCAGGAATAAACACCATGAGCAATGATATAATCAAATTTTTCGCTTTTCAGGTTTAAATCTACAATGGATTGATCAATAAACCGAATATTGCTGAGCGATAATATTTCTGCGCTATTATTGGCCTGCCTGATTTGTTCAGTCGACATATCCACGCCAATAAAAGTTGCCTCAGGATAGCGGGCCGCTAATGGCAAGATATTACCTCCTGAAGCACATCCGATTTCCAAAACATTTGCCGTTTTGATATGGGGTGGTGTCATACCAAATAGTGTGGCGCTCGCATTCAAGCTTGCAGGTGCAGAAGCTGGATAGCAATAGCTGGGATAGGGGATTGCATCATACGAGGACATTTTATAAACCATTTATCAAAATTTAGTATTAAATTAAAAACAGTAGATTCAGACATTCATCTATATTTGTCCAGTTATGAAAAGAGCCCCGGGAGATTATCCCGAGGCTCAAATCATTCATTTAACAAGATGTAGTATCTTGATCCTAGAACTTGAAGCGAGCTTCGATACTTCCGGAATGTCCAAGATAATCGCTCTTGAAGTCTGCATCATAAGATGCACCGATTGAAATATCGCCACGATCAAATGTAACACCAACTCCAACATTTCCGCCGAACTGAGCTACGTCGGCACCGGTTGTGTTAAATGCAGCACCACCGCCTGTATACGTTGCAGTAGCTGTTGCTTCATCACCAGCCATATCATAGTTGATACCTGCACGCAGTTCCGGGGTCAATGTACCACCATCCTGTTTGATGTTGGTGTGGAAGCGAGCACCCAGTGAAGCGAGAATTACGTCAACATCATCAGGATTAACAATCAAGTTAAGATTTGTTGCACCTGTTTCTGTGTATCCGTCATTATCTACACGGGTCCAGGAGATGCTACCATTTGGTGTTACAAATGAATTCTCACCAATGCTCATGGGCATACCACCACCGATGCTGGCCATGTACTGTGTACCGTCGTAGGAACCAGTAGCCGTTCTATTCAGACCGCCAGCCGAAATGGTACGGGTTGTATCGGTATCGTTAAACGCGTACCCGAGCATACCTTCAACATAGTAGTTTGACATGGTGTAATCACCGTAAACAGTCAACTGGTAGCTGGTGATATCCAGTACGGAAGCACCGGCACCTTTACCGTCAACATCGGTTGTCGCGAAGGTAATGGAAGCACCGAGACGTGAGGCATCTGAAACCTCGGCATCGATACCGGCAGAAACACCGAATGTATCTGCATCATAACCGGAGACACTACTTCTTGTATCCTGATCAATGATGTTACCGAAAGGCTTGACCCACAATGCCTTGGACATTGCTCCTTCACCAGAAGCAAACCCGGTCGTTGCAGAAGCATACTGAACGCCAGAGCGCATGGATGCAAGACGACTGGAAGATATTCCAATGACCTGTGCACCGACACTCGTAACCGCAGTAGAACCAGCACCCAGAGTATCAGCCTGAACCGCAATCTGTTCTGCCATTGTTTTAGCCGTCGTTCCACCAGCAACCAGCGATGCATTAATAGCAGACAATGCTTCAGCATCACCCGTTGCAACAGCCGTTGTGGCGTTATCAAGAGCACCGGCTTGTGCTGTTGAAATACCCAGAGCCGAGGCAATGGACGAAGATGACTTCTTAGTAGCTGTTACAACGATATCATCATCACCGGCATCAGCAGCCATTGTATAGGTTGCTAACACGTTTGAGTTAACCGTGATGTTGGCAATATCAGCTGCAGCAGAACCGGCATTACCCGTTTCCTGTGTCAGAGTAATAGTACCAGAGTTAAAGGCCTGAGGCATATTAACCGTAATGGCACCAGCGGCAAACGCGCCACCGTTGACATATTTAATCGCAGTTTCACCAGCAGCAAAGCCACTTCCCAGGGTAATTGTCGCACCCGTGGCAGCATCAAAGTCACCTGACAGTGTTACAAGATCGTTAAAGGTCGTTGTACCCGTGGCATTGGTTGTAAACGACACTGCATTGATCGTTGAGTCGAAGGTCGCCGTTGATCCTGTGCCCATAGTAATGGCATCAAGAGCATCCGTCGTACCTGCGGCATCTTTACCCAAAGCTCCAGCAAACGTGACAATTGAGTTCGTTCCTGTGGTCACATCACCAGTATTGGCTGCGGAGTCGATCGCTGCAGCGATATGCTGTGCAGTAGTACCGTTCAGGGTCAGGACATCATCAGCAGCAATATCAATGTCTGTGGCATAGATATCACCATCAACTGTCAGGCCACTGGCACCACCACTAACGGTGATCTGGTCAAGCAAGGTACCTGATGCACCGATACTACCGGTAACAGTCAAGACACCGCCTGTTGCTGTGATAGTACCTTCGTTGTTGGCAGCAGCAGTAATCGTACCGGTT
Organism: Alphaproteobacteria bacterium; assembly: GCA_024279135.1. GTDB lineage: Bacteria > Pseudomonadota > Alphaproteobacteria > Rhodospirillales > Casp-alpha2 > JABJOR01. The sequence continues at coordinate 37,424 of JAJRRU010000019.1, read as the reverse complement.
AAGGTATGAGTTGCCGTAAAGGCAGCCGTTGCCGTACCACCGGAACCAGCAGCACCACCAGAGTTCGCACCATTGTCGGACCCTGCAGAACCAGCCGTACCATCATCAAGGGTGATATTTGCACTGGATGTTGCACCACCGAAGTCAAGAGTAGCATTACCACCATTAACACCAGTAACACCAGCAACACCGGATCCAGCAGTACCACCATTACCACCGGCACCACCGGTGATTGTAATGGTTGATGTGCCCGAAGCCTGGCCGGTCAACGCCGCATTATCAATGGTCAGGGATACAGCACCACCAGCGGTACCTGCACCACCAGCCTGTGTAGTTACACCAGCAGCACCGTTACCAGCTGCACCACCTGTAAGGGTGATAGTCGTAGCTTCCATCGTCGCACCCGTTGTGAAGGATGCAGTAGACGTACCGGCTGTACCACCATCGATACCAACACGGGCCGTACCAGCTGCACCACCGTCACCACCGGCACCACCGGTCATTTTCAGGGTCGCGATGTCATTAGTACCAGTAGAAGCTGTTATAACGGCAAGACCACCAGCACCAGCAGCACCACCGTTTCCAGCGGAGGTTGTGACACCACCATTACCGGCTGCACCGCCGGTAACCGTAATATTCACACCAACCGCAGCATCGGTACCATCAATGTCCGTAATCGCTGACAAGGTAGCAGCGCCACCGGCGTCACCGGCACCACCGACATTTGCAGCATTAGCGTCACCACCGGAGCCACCAGCACCACCGGTAATAGTCAGAGCACCCGTCAGGCTGGTAACAACATCGGCCACCGTAACCGCAGCACCCGTACCACCGGCACCACCGGCACCACCTGTGCCAGCATTAGCACCAGAACCACCAGCACCACCAACGATCGCAAGATCACCAGCAACAGTAGAGGAGAAAAGCAGTCCGCCACCACCAGTAGCTACACCAGCATTACCACCATCACCACCAGCACCGGCAACACCAAGGCCACCATTACCACCCGTACCACCAGTAATTGTAACATTACCGATAACAGCACCCTGGAAATCGTTACCAGCGATAGCACCACCGTCACCACCAGCAGCACCGGCTGCCGTCGTACCGGCACCACCGTCACCACCGTCACCGGTTGTGACGTTCAATACACTGGTAATCGCTGTTAAATCCAGATCCGTGATCGCACCACCGGCACCACCAACACCACTGTTGTCACTGGCCAGACCATTAGCACCGTCACCGGCATCAATATTGACTGTAGTTGAAGTAATCGCACCAGCAATATCGGCGATTGCTACAGCACCACCGGCACCACCCGTGCCGCCCGTGCCGCCCGTAGCACCCGCGCCACCGGTAATATTAAAGGTCGTCGAGGCAATAGCACCAGCATTAGCCGTCTGGGCAATGGCACCACCGGCACCGCCTGTGAAGGCACCTGTCGGCGTCGCACCGTCGCCACCACCAATGGTGTACGTAGTACCGGAAATCTTACCAGCCACATCGGTAATTGACAGAACACCACCAGCCTGAGCTGCACCAACTGCACCAGCGCCACCTTTTACGGTCAGAGTGGTAATCGTCGAAGCACCGGCAATGTCGGCCAAGATCAACGTACCACCAGCAGCAGTAGCACCACCGTTACCGGCGGTAACTGTCAAAGCGTTCAATGTCACGGTTGAGTTAAAGTCGACACTGTTGGAGTTACCAGACGTACTGTTGTCCGTCGAGTTAATCGCAATGGCACCAGAAGCACCCGTAATGGCATTAAATACGACAAGGACATCATCTGCAGCGGCACCCGCATCATCTGTTGCCAGCTCCAACGTCAGTGTTTTACTTGCCGAGATTGTCACCGCGCCATCGAAGGTCAACGTCTGGGCGTTGCCGTTAGCGTTACCAATGTCTTCAATATACAACGTGCCAGATTCGGTAACTGTTGTCGTCGTAACGTTGTTGGCAGTGTTCGTATCAACAGAACCGAATGCGCCGGCTGTCCCGAAGGTCAGCGTTGTATTATCGGTTTGCGCCGTTGCATCGGCAGAATTCACACTTGTGATATTGACAGCGAGTGCAGGGCTTACGCCAACCAACGCCGAAATTGCAAAAACTGATGTCCCGCTTAAAAGGGCAGTCATCATTTTTTTCTTTGTTATAATCGGATTCATTTTCGCGATATCCCCTACTCTATTAACTCTATTTAAGTTACTCAAATTTCAATCAATCTATTGAACAAGTGTTCAGTTAAATTGCGTTCACGCAAACCACGTACTCATCCAAAGATAGACGGGCTGTGTTTTTAGTAGCACCCCAAGGTATTACATGCAAATACTAAAAACCTTTTAGTTGTGAATTAACCACGCGCTGTTGCATTATTGCCACATGCCGTGAATGTTCTATTTCAGTGAGTTAAACGCTTTAGTGAATCCTTTTAATGATGCGGAAACGGCTGTGGTATCGCCCCCCCCCCAGGCACGAAAGCCGACAAAAAAATTATTACCCGCCTTCATGGCACTGACAACCTCAGGTTCGAGCTTAACGCTGATATCGCATCCATTTGCCGTACATCGCAGATACCTGGCATTCAGTTCCTTGCCTTTATCAATTTTCATTACAGCACCGGGGCGCAAATCTACCCCCAACGGTGTCTGGATGTTCATATATGGTGCTCGAATCCCGGTTTTCTTATCAGGTATGTATCTAACCCATAAACCAAGGAGCTTGCCAATTGATTGCTGTACGCCATTAACGTTCTTATTGACAAATAACTTCATGGTCATCCTGCAGGTTTCCCGATTATTGGGATCGTCACAAATTACTTCCCAGAAAGGAACCTGCTCAGACTGAGTTTGAGACAGGAGTGGGCTTGAAACCAATATCCCGGCCCCGAAAATAACCATAAGCAATAAAAATCGTCTCATCAGTTGATCCTTCATACATAATTACAACAGACCTGCAATATCATGGTTATCGTATACAACGTCCTCCAATACCCGTAAACTACAGACTTAAGTAAACTTTATAGATATAGGCATTACAGAGGTCGTATAATCAATGCCCACATCCGGTGTTTCAGGCGAATCGGCCCGAGTCCGATAAACCCCTCCGGTTTCTGAACACCTGGATTCGGGAAGGCCCTCGAAAAGCCTTAAAATAACACACAGCCCACTTTACCGGAAATGACATTGGTTATGCGCTTCGCATTAAAGGTTATGCGCTTCGCATTAAAACAGGTTGAGGAATTTTCTTTCGCACCATCTCATGCTCCGCCAATGGGGTTTTCACATAATGCAAAAGGGCCGGATCTCTCAATTGGCAAAATGCGTAAGAAACTCCGATCTTTTTTAGAAATGTTTCCATATAATACTGGAAATATTCTTGGGAATTTTTTCCCGTCGTGCCGTTTTTATGTTTTACGGTAAATTCATGCTGGTTATGTTCCGAGAACTCAATTTCAATGCCAAATTTATCTGGATTGAGAAATATTTCCGTCCCTTCACATAATCCAAACCGGCCTATATGAATTTGATGAATAATATTACTGTGGTCATAAATAAACTGCATTGTTTCAAATAGCTCGTCCGGTGTTTCCGATGGGAAACCGACCATCATGAAAATGTGATTGCGGATGCCGACATTTTTCGAAAAATTCAGGGTATTCCTTATCGATTTTACAGACGTTCCTTTTCTGACAAGCTTTAATAATCGCTTATTAAAGGATTCGACCCCCCAGATAACGTATCTGAACCCGGCCTCGTACATGAGATGCAGAGTTTCTTCATCAAAATCGGCAGAAGGTCTTAAGGTGGCATAGAAGAACACCGTGAGTTTCCTGCTTATTATTTCTTTGGAAATCAATCGAAGACGTTCTGGCGCAATCATTTCATCGACAAATTGAAAATACTGATGCCCGTTGGATGAATGAAATTCAATTTCATCTACAACCCTATCCACCAAAGCCGTTGAAAAGAGATTTATAGAGCCCTCTTCACAAAAACTGCATAACCGCCATACGCAGCCCTTTGATGATAGAATCGGGATAACCACTTCATTGGTAAAATACCCGTCCAGATTAAAATCAGAGAAATCCGGATAGGCCTCGTGATTAAGATTTCCCGGTATGGCCTTGTTTTTTATAACTTCACCGTCTTTTTTGAAAGCGACGCCTGGAATTGCCTCATTCAATTTACCATCCCTGATGCAATTCAAGAGCAAGCTGAAAGACGCCTCACCTGAATCAAACACAACAAAATCAACAAAGGGGTTTTGTATTATTTGATCACCCGAGCTCAGCATTCCAGCCCCACCAAACACCACGATCACTTCGGGATTCTCTTGTTTGATCTTTTTAGCCACCAACAAGGAACACAATATCTGGCTATTAAACAGGACCGAGAGGCCAACAACATCAGGGTTGCCGCTCATAGCCTTAGTTTTCAGATAAGAAACAATATTATTTTGCTGAGAATGGTTGTCCTGGCACATTGAATATTGAGTATTGGTGTGAGCCGAATCCAAACATTCTGCCAAGTCCGCCGCGACACCAGTATACTGGGCAAGGTCGAAAAACGTATCATCGTTTTTAAACAATGTCTCTGCCTTGCCAAGTGGCTCCATGCCGGACTGGCCATTTTCAGCCATCATGGTGTGCCATTCAAGATTAAGGTCCATGCAGCTCACCTGTACATTGTTATATTTCTCCAGATACGCTTTAAGACTGGCGATTCCAAGTGGCGGTGTAATTGGATCAAAGAAGGGGCAGTAAAGCAGGTTTACTTTAAGGGAGTCATACGTAACATCCTTAGAAATCAGCGTATTTACATCCTGAGAATCGGCTTGATCGAGACTGCCTAAGTTGAATATATAATCTTCCACACACTTTGTTTTTGCCGTACTAAGGTTCGAGATAGCCCAGCGGGAATTGGCCCCAAGCGCTATCGCTTTCTGGTAGTATTCTATGGCCTCATTCAGTTTGCCCATTTTTTTAAATAAAGTGCCGAGATTATTAAACACTTCAGGCTGATCAGGTTTAATAGCAAGGGAATTGTGATAACTTGCCAGTGCTTCATCCAACGCCCCCAATTCCTGATATACGAGACCGAGGTTGCCGTGAGCCTCTGATAAATCTGAATTAATGGCCAGGGCTTTGAGATAACTCAACACGGACTCTTCAAATTTTCCCATGTCACGAAACACATTACCCTGATTGTAGGCTGCAACGGCATAGTCAGGTTTGATGGTCAGGGCCGTCCGGAAACTGGCGATGGCCTCATCAAGCTGTCCCAGATCCAGGAGTAAAAGTCCGAGGTTGTTATGTACCTCGGCAAAGTCAGGCTTGATGTCGATGACCCGTTGATAGGTTGTCACAGCCTCTTCCAGTTTCCCCAGTTCTTTGAATACCAGCCCAAGGTTATTATGTGCCTCAGCCAGCTCGGGGTTAATAGTGAGGGCCTGATGATAACTTGCCACGGCCTCATCAAGTTTTGCCTGCTCTTTGTATACCAGCCCGAGATTATTATGTGCCTCTGCGAATTCAGGGTTGATAGCAAGGGCCCTTGTAATGAGATTAACGGCAATGTCGTATTTACCGGTCTGATGAGCAATCACACCGAGTAAATTCAAGGCGACAGGTTGATTGGGCTCTGCCTGCAATATCTTTTGATAGATGCTTTCCGCCTCAGCCAATTGACCCGCAGAGTGATGTTGCACACCCAGATCCAGGGCTTGCTGGATGGTCATCGTCTGCTGTTTGAGAGATTGGTTTTCTGGCTGAACAGTTTGCCTACTCATATTAACTCACTTTACCCGATAAACTATATATCCGTTACAACATGTCCGAACATTTTTGTATTTATAAGCAGGCATACTCTGCCACGTCACAGTTTTATAACTCGTACTGATTTGAGATCATATAATAATCGCAATTATATATATCGAGTATTCATTCCATTTTCCTGCACCAAAACGGATACATGCCTCTGAACGTGTCAGGATTTCTGAGCTCAAACTTGTTCCAAAGGGAAAGCGACTTCAAGGCCCGTTTCTTTGGATAAGTTTCTTTAAATTTATTCTGCGCGGTTTTATTTTGCATATCGAAGCCAAGAAATTCTAACTTGAGAGTTTTCAAAGCCACTTTAACTTGCGGCAATGTAAAGCGATGCTCCTGAACATGAAATAACAGATCCCGGCATTCGCTTAAACTAAAAAAATCATTCCGCCTGCTTATACTGGCCATCATCTGAATACCATCTTCAGTCAAAGCGATGATATCTTGTCGACACTGGCGAATATCATGTGCAGACGTAGTATACCCCTTCTCTGCAACCAATGAACGTCCCTCGACGATATCCTGACGAGCGGCTTCGCTATAGAGACCAATCATCATGATCCCCCCCGGTCGCAACAAATCTACAAGAATACGCCATCCTGCCAATGGGTCTTCAAGATGATGGAGCACGCCGACACATTCAATAAGGTCAAATTGCCGTTCAATATTTCCCAGTTCCATAATATCTGCCTGAGCGTACTCGATATTCGATATGCCGAGTTCTTTTGTTTTCCTCACGGCATAGGACAGGCTGCTCAGACTCAAATCGATGGCAAGAACCCGTGCGTTCGAGAATTTCAGGGCTGTGTTTAAGGCATGCTGGCCGGTCCCGCAGCCAGCCACCAGAATTTCCGGGCTCTCCGGGGAAACATAATTACCCAGATCCAGATTGGCTGGTGCTCCCTGCAAAAATGGGCCAATAGCCTTGCCCGTTACATGCATGCCAATCCTGGTCCACCGAGGATATGGGTTTTCCTCATATTGTTCACGAACCAGTTGCGAGACCGTGCCTTGTATTGCGGTCAGATCGGGAATCTGAGAACGCAGGGATAATTCTTCCTGAGGCTCCGTCATAAGACGCTTGATAACGCGCCTGATGTCGCCAGCCCACGAGCTTTCTCTCAATTGCCCGGCCCATAGAAAACGATAAAGTGGCCTGTAGGCACCAAACATGGCAATAAATGAAACCGGAACATCCTGTTGTTTATCTACCAGGGTTGCAATTTGTTGTTGAAGGCTCTTGATCGCTATCGTTTCTTCATCGGTTTCCAGATAGACATATTCATTGGTAAAACATTGCAATGCCAAGGCAATTAAAAATGGCAAAGCTTCCTCATCCAGTTTTCCAGTCAATACCTGCTCGATCAAATTTTGTCGTAATACCGTGAGCATCCGTTCGATCTTTAAATCAGGGATGGTACAATACTCCATAATCCGGAGTAAAAGAGGGATCGATGATAACCGCCCTGCCCTGTCATTGATGATGCTTCCTGTCACTGGTTTTCCGGCAACAGCTTGTTCCAAAGCATTCGAGAAATCCGGAGATTGACAAAGAGCGCTGATAATCGGTCGAATGATAACATTTGCATGTACCGAGGATCGTTCCATCAGACACAACAGATCCTGTAATGTGGCATCGTCAACAGAGGTAAACGAAAGATTTTGCATGGTTCTTGCCAACCCGATCCAGAACGATTCGTTTGCCGGGTTAAGGGCAATCGCACGTCGTTGACAGGCGAAAGCCTCCTCCGATAGTCCAACATCCACTAAGGTGGCACCAAGGTTGTTATGGGCCTCAGCATAATCAGGATTGATGGCCAAGGCCTTGTGATAATTGGCAATGGCATCATCATGACGGCCAAGGTCTTTGAGTGTAACACCCAGGTTATTGTGTGCTTCGGCGTTGTCGGGCTTAAGGGTTATGGCCTTGGAATAATGAACAACGGCCTTATTTAAGCTTCCCCTAACCCGGAGAATATTACCAAGGTTAGTGTGCGCACCCGCATAATCAGGTTTTAAGACGAGAGCCTGATGACAATTGGCTTCAGCCTCATCCAAATTCCCCAAACCCAATAGTGCACAGCCCAGGTTGTTGTAAGTCTCGGCATGATCAGGATCAATGGCAAGAGCCTGACGGCAAGCGGTTACGGCTTCTTCATTACGGTCTAAATCCTGGAGTATATTGCCAAGGTTTGAAAGGGCTCTTGAAAAATCAGGCTTAACGGCAATGGCCCTGGTGATAAGGTCTATGGCAACATCGTTTTTTCCGGTTTGCTGGGCGATCAAGCCAAGCAAATGCAAGGCATCAGGTTGTTCCGGACTGGCCTGTAAAATATATTGGTACAAACCCTCAGCTTCAGACAATCGACCCATTGTATGATGTTGCAAGGCCAGATCCAAGGCCTGCCGAATGGTTAGCGCCTTTTGGTCTGTAGGGTCGTTTCCTGATTGCCCCGATTGTATACTCATAGATGCACATTGCCCATGGTTGGTTCCATAAAAATCCGAACATATCTTAACGACTCGACAAGTAAAAGTGGAGAAATCTGCAACAGTCCGGACACTGACTCCCCGCGAAACTTAAATTATGACCAGACCATACCTTATTTGTTCTCTTTATTTATTATCAGAGGCCTTATCATATGGGGATAATCCTTGAGCTCGTTCAAAACATTCCAGCGGTCTTGAAGGCTTGCACGAAGCAACAAATACGATCCACCTCGCTTAAATTGGACGGGTTCTATTCCTGAACTTTCTGACATCGTTTTTTCAAAATCAAACATATCGTCTAACAAGAGACGAATTTTCTTTAGATCCTTTTCAAATCCGGCGGGATCAGGATCAGCGTATCCAAAGCGTACCCGAAATGGATAGAAGATTGTCCGTAATATAAACTGGTCTCTTTCACTGAATATAGTGCCGGCATTGCGTTTCATGAATGAGTTGCCAAAAGGAGACATGGCTTTTTCCGGATCATAATCGGGACTGGTTGGATCACCCCACCATTTTTTGCCCTGTGCCGTCATTTTATAGAGACTCGGTGTTTCTTTAATGCCAAGCCAGGCACACAATGCCTTCATGGTTTGCTTGGGCTGACGTTTTAAATCCTCTAGACGAACACCAACGGAATCATGCCTTCGAAAAGAAACCTGATCAATGGCAAAAAGCATAAAAATGATCCGCAATGCAACATCACCATAGTCATTCTTCCTGAACGGTTCACGAATCGATGATTCACAACTCTGCACAGGTTCGCGAATCATCATGATGAAACGCGCATTCGGCACATAACGCAGAAAATTAAGTTCGGCATATTCATCAGGATTATGGATATGGTATAAAACCGTGTTCTTTTCAGTCTTTGAACCCAAAACCCTTTCATAGGCGGCATGGACAATCTTGAAAAATAGCCCAGGGTCGACTTTATCATGCTCTGCCAGCAATCGAAGAGCCTCTGAGTTAAATTTTACCCGATTAAGCGACAGCGTTTCATTTCGATTTTTACCGACTGTTGTCATGCCTTCTTTTACACCCATGCTGATGCCCGTTTCCCCCAACCGGCTGGGAACAGGATCGGAGGAACTGGCGTCGAACAAAACCGCATATTTATCGGCAAACCGTTCCGGCAAATGGCGCCAGCCGTCAGTGGCGATTTTGTTCCATTCCCGTGCGTTAAAATAGCCGCGCATGTACTGGCTGGGCAGAGTTGAAATCTCGGGATGGCCATCGATCAAGCTATGGAGCAAACCCGTACCGCTGCGTCCGAAATATACAAGGGCAACCAGATCATGGGGAAGTTCGGTTAGGCATGGTGTTTTTTGCTCAGTCCCGTCTACAATGATTTCTTCATCAGTTATGGCTGGCAAAGCCGCCATGGCCTTGCGGAAGCTGTCATCTGCTTCATGTGGCCTGAATTTGTTTATATAATACCTGAAGATGGAAAAATCGATTGTTGCGCGGGCAACAGAACTTAAGCCATCATCATATAAGTCTATTGTCCTGCCATTCTGCATTTGTGAGAAACCAAGCGCTTTTGCCGCTATCATATAATTATACCAACCCTCGGCAAAGTCAGGCTTGATGTTAAGGGCTTTGATGAAACTTAGGGCAGCCTCATCCAATAACCCTGTTTCTTTGAACGCATTACCAAGGTTATTCAGGGTCTTGATCGTATCAGGCGCAAGGATTAGAGCTTTTTGATAATTGACAATGGATTCAGCCAATTTACCCTGATTTTTCAACACATTACCAAGATTATAGTAGGCATCAACATAATCGGGCATGACAGCAATGGCTTTTTGGAAATTTTCACGGGCTTCATCCAGCCGCTCTAATTCTTGGAGTGCAATTCCAAGATTGTTTAGAGCCTCTGCAAAATCGGGGTTGATAGCGAGCGCCTGCTTGATCAAATCAACAGCGCTTTCATTTTTCCCTGCTTGATGGGCGATTACACCAAGCAGATGCATAGCTTCTACCTGATTAGGATCAGCTTGCAGTATCTGCTGATAGATACTCTCAGCCTCAACTAGGCGACCCGCTGAATGATGTTGCAAGGCAAGGTCTATTGCTTGCTTAACGGTTACCGTAAGTCGCTCAGAAGATAGGTTGCCAGTTTGTTTTGGCTGTCTGTTCATATATGCGCGTTTTCCCGGACACAGTTCATTGGAAACACCATAATCAAGAGACTTAGCAATATAAAGCCGGTATCTTCTACAATGATGCAATGACGAATACCTGAGAACGTTGATATTGTACCCAAGTCATTACCGTATTCATTTTATAGCGAGTCTATTTCTAGAGGCATTAACATATGGGGGTAATCGCCGAACTCGTTCAAAATATTCCAACGATCCATAAGGCCCGAACGAAGCAACATATACGATCCTCTTCGTTTAAACCGGGCTGGATCGACCTGTGAGCGTTCTGATATCGCTATCTCAAAATCAAACATATCATCTAACAAGGGGCGAATAGCCTTCAGATCTTTTACAAATCCATCAAAATTAGGTTCTGTGTATCCAAAACGGACGCTAAACGGATAAAAAAGCGTTCCCAATATAAACCTGTCTTTTTCACTGAACACATTACCGGCATGGATCTTTGTATTCGTCTCGCCAAAAGGGGACATGGATTTATCAGCTTTGTAATCAGGGCTGCTCGGATCACCCCACCATTTTTTTCCTTGAGCTGTCATCTGGTAAAGGCTTGGAGTTTTCTTAATCCCCAGCCATGCACACAAACTAAGTAATGTTGCATCTGGATTGATTTTTAAATCTTCAAGCCGGACACCGACAGACTCCTGCATTCGAAAAACAACCTGATCGATGTCGAACAGCATGGATATAATTCGGGGCGCAATAATATTATAATCATTACGTACAAAATCGTTCCGTATCCATGACTCACAACTTTTAACCGGTTCGCGTATCATCATAACAAGCTTTGTTTTCGGAAAATACCGCACTAAGTTGAGTTTGGCGAAATCATCGGGATTATGAATGTGGTAAAATACTGTATTTTTTTTATTTATTGTACCCAACACTCTCTCAAACGCTAGGTGAGCGATCTGAAAAAAGGATTTAGGATTAATTTTATCTAGACCTTTCATCAATGCAAGGACCTCAGAACAGAATTTACCACGATCCAAGCGGAGGGATTCGTCACGGTTCTCCCCGACATTGGTCATGCCTTCATTATCCCCTAAAAATGAGGAATTTTCCCTGAATCTTCCAGGCGTTGAACTTGGAGACTTGGCGTCAAACAAAACTGCGAATTCATCGGCGAACCGTTCCGGCAACTTGCTCCACCCTTCAGCTGAGATCCTGCCCCACACACCGTCATTAAAAAAACCCCGCATGTAAATACCCGGCAGAGTTGAAATCTCTGGATGGCCATCAATCAAACTGTGGAGTAAACCTGTTCCACTGCGCCCAAAATGTAATAGAGCTACAAGTTTATCCGGGAAACGAGGTAATTTGGGATGTATATGAGAATTGTCATTGATAATAATCTCTTCATCAATTTCAGGAGGCAGCGCGTTCATCGCTTTCTGCAAACATTCATCAATCTCATGGGGCCAAAAACTATCCAGATAGTACTTATGCATTGCGAAATTGGTGGTAGAACAAGCGGAATTGCTGAAGCCATCTTTGTATGATTCTCGATCGATTCTTTCTATACCTTGAGAGAAATGGAGGGCTTTTACAGCGAACTTGATATTATTCCATGTCTCTAGGTGATTAGGCTGTAAATCAAGGACTTTGTGATAATTGGCGACGGCTTCTTCCAATTGCCCCAACTCCTGAAGTGCAGCAGCCAAATTGTTAAGCGCTTCGACATTTTCGGGCATAATTTCAATTACCCTTCTGTAGCAGACCGTGGCATCTTCAAGTTTATTCTTCTCCATAAGAACAACCCCGAGGTTATTAAGAGCCTTGGTGTAATCCGGTTTGATTGCGAGGGCTTTTTGATAATTTACGACGGCTTCATCAAATTTTCCCTGTTCCTTGAACAAGTTACCAAGATTATAACTAGCGTCTGCATATTCAGGATTTATGGCAAGAGATTTTTTAAACCTTGCAACAGCGTCATCAGACATACCCAATTTCTGGAGCACAAGACCAAGGTTATTGTGAGCCCCAGCGTGATCGGGTTCAATGGCTATAACTTGAGCGATAAGTTCAAAAGCAGCTTCGAAGTCACCCATTTGATGGGCGATCACCCCAAGCATATGCAAGGCAACAGGATGATCGGGCTCAACTTGCAGTATCTGCCGATATATACTTTCGGCCTCAGACAAGCGATCTGCAGTTTGGTGACGTACAGCAATATCGAGGGCTTGCTGCAACGTTATTGTCTGTGGTTCAGGCGTGGGGTTTTCCGATTGTCCAGGGTCTTCAGTCATTTTGCATACATTCCCGGTGCGTTCTGCTGGAAACACTTTAATCGAGGGGCCTGGCATTATAAAGCGGGTATAATCTGATATGAAGCAAAGCTTCCTACACCTTCATGCACCAGAACTGGTACATATCCAAAAATGTTTCGGGGTTATCCAACTCGAATTCATGCCACTGTTCAAGTATGGTCAAGGAACTGCTGTTTGGATAATCTTCTCTGAATTTTCTTAACGCACTTTGGTCGCGCATTTCAAAACCCAAAAACCTGAGGCCAAAATCGTCTAATGCCGCTTCAATTTGTGGTAAGGTAAAGCGGTGCTCCTGCACATGAAAGAACAAGTCGCGACAATTGCTAAGGCTAAAAAAATCACCCCCTTTGCACAACTCCGTCATAGCCGGATCGCCATCTTTTGCCATGACAATAAAATCCTGTCTGCATCGGCGAATATCTTCGGGCGATGAGGAATACCCCTTCTCAGAAATCAATGAACGCCCGCTGACGACACCGTGACGGGCTGCCTCACTATACAAGGCGATATTCATCAGGCCACCGGGGCGCAAAAGTCCCACAAGAACCCGCCACCCGGCCAATGGATCTGCAAGATGATGGAGGACGCCCGAACATTCAATGAGATCAAACTGACGTTCCTGAAGACCCTGGCGCCCCAGTTCCATGATGTCGCCCTGGGCGTAATTAATGTTCTCGATACTGAGATCTCTGGTTTTTCTCATAGCGTAGGCGAGGCTACTCAAACTCAGATCTACCGCAAACATACGGGAATTTGAAAATCTGGATGCCATATTCAATGCATGCCTTCCCGTGCCACATCCCGCCACCAGAATTTCCGGGTTTTCGGGCGACACATATTCTCCCAGATCAAGCAGGAGAGGAAAGCCCTGCAAGACAGCACCAATGGGTCTGCTTTCGTTATGAATAAAAGTCTTAGTCCAGCGGGGATACGGATTTTGCTCGTATTGCTCACGAACCATTTGAGAGACCGTATTATCAATCGGTGTCAGGCAGGTAATCTGAGCACCCATGGAGCGTTCTTCCAGTGGTTCGGATATCTGTCGCCTGATCAAATCCGCCATGTGCCCCGTCCAGGCATGGTTACACAAATCTTCGGCCCAGGGGAATTGATAGAGCGATCTGTACGCACCGAGCGCGGCAATAAGGCACGGTGACACATCGCGACTCTGTTCCATCAGTGCCGCAATCTGTTGTGCAAGGTGCTCCACACCAGCTTTTTCTTCCTCCGATTCTTGATAGATGTATTCGTTGGCAAAACATTGCAGGGCCAGGGCGACAGAAAATGGTAGTTCCTTCTCATCGGTCTTTCCGGCCAAATTCTGCGTTAACATGGCATGACGCAAGGCCGTCAACATCCGCTCGATTTGCAGATCGGCAAGTGGATCCAGGCTCAGGATACGCAGGAAAATAGGGATCAGTGATAACTGTCCGGCCAGTTCACTATAGGCACTGTCAATTTCTGGATTCTCTGCGGTGGTGCACTCCAGAACGCGGGAAAATTCAGGTAGCAGGCGCAACGCACTGATGACAGCTCCCGTAACGTAGGCAGGTCTTACAGTCGGCTTCCCCAGCAACTGTAATAGGTCCCGCCAAAGGTTATCGTCGACAGAGGAAAAAACAAATCCTTCCAGAGCCTCTGCCAAACCTGTCCAGTACGAGATATTTTCGGGGTCGAGTGAGACCGCTTGTCGGCGGTTCTGGAAGGCCTCATTTCGATTGCCAAGGATCTGAAATGCCGCGCCCAGATTACAATAAACGTGGGCGCCTTCGGGATTGAGGACAAGTGAATTATTATAACTTGCGACTGCCTCACTAACTTTTCCCTGGGCCAGGAATGTGTTGCCAAGGATATAATACGTATCGGGGGACGGTTTTATGGCAAGGGCAGCCTGAAAGCTGATAACGGCATCATCCAGCTGTCCCATACCCACCAGGGCATTACCAAGATTGTAATGTGCATCGTTATAATCGGATTTGATGACCAGTGCCTTACGATAACAATTCACGGCCTCATGCGGTTCTCCCAGTGCCATAAACGCAACACCCAGATTGTTTTGCGCCATGAAAGAATCGGGTTCGATGGCGAGGACTTTGTGGTAATTATCAACGGCTTCGGTCAACCGCCCTTGTGCCCTGAACACATTGCCAAGATTACTAAGAGCATCGGCGTAATCGGGTTTGAGGGAAATCGCACGGGTAATGAGGTCAACAGCACGGTCATACTCACCTGCCTGAAGGGCAATCACGCCTAGCAGGTGCAAGACTACTGGCTGATTGGGAACGACTTTCAATATCTGCTGGTAGATATTCTCGGCCTCATACAAGCGGTCCGCATTGTGGTGCTGCACGGCGAGATCAATGGCTTGCTGGATGGTAAGCGATTGTTGTACGGAGCTATTATTTTCGGTCCTGTTCATACCGCCTAACATCCTTTACCAGATCTGTGCGAATTTCTCTGCACCCATACCATAATCAGGTGTTCTGACGATTGAAAGTGTCGACCTATAAAGATTTTCGAACCGCTAGTTTTCCGCTCGTCATGTGTCCAATAACCGTTAAACGTGTTGTATTTTAATGATGAATACCCTAATCCCTTCATTGTCGGATTATTCATTTTCATGGCACGCATATATCAAAACCTATTTGAACCACAGGATTCGTTATAATGACGAAAGAATCAATTCAAATTCTTTGCACTCTCGGCCCCGCCTCACTTAATGAGCGAGTGATCAGACGGCTTGATGAAATCGGCGTATGCCTGTTCCGGCTTAACTTGTCTCACACAAAACTGGAAGACATAGAACCGACACTTCAGTTGATTCGCCGCTATACAGATGTGCCCATTTGTCTTGATACGGAAGGCGCGCAAATCCGAACGGGCACATTTGAAGATCTGTTTTTTGAACTTTCGGCCAATTCCATTATTTATTCACCGATCAAACCCGTACCTGGCAATGCCTCGACTTTTAATTTTTACCCCAGCAACATCGTTAAAGAATTCAAACAAAGCGATTTCATCAGCATTGATTTTAATTCTGTCCTGGTCCAGGTCATTAATACAGACGAAGCCGGGGCGACCATGCGGGTTATCAGTGGCGGCGTTGTTGGTAGAAACAAAGCGGTAACGGTTGCCCGGGAACTCAGTATGCCGCCTTTGACCGATAAAGACATTCAAGCCATTGAAATCGGCAAAAAAGAGGGTGTAGAACATTATGCATTATCTTTCGCCAACAATGCTTCCGACGCACAATATATGCGGGATTTAATTGGCGAAAATGCATTTCTGATTTCAAAAATTGAAAGCCTGAGCGGCGTCCGTAATCTGGAACAGATTGCCGAAATTTCAGATGCGATCCTGATTGACCGAGGCGACCTTTCAAGGCAGGCCCCTATCGAACGTATTCCCTGGCTTCAGAAAAACATCATCCGACGCACTAAAGAGTGTAATCGCCAAGTCTATGTTGCAACCAATTTGCTGGAATCCATGATTGTTTCGCAAGAACCGACACGCGCCGAAGTTAACGACATTTATAACACGTTAATTGATGGTGCCGATGGTCTGGTTCTAGCTGCCGAGACAGCCATTGGCAACCACCCGGTCCGCTGTGCCAGTATGATCGTAAGAATGATCGAAAGTTTTGATCATCCCGGAAACGAGGATCAATTTTCCTATCAATACGAAAGCAAGTCACGGGTTCCCCCGCCCCTGGGCGGTGTCCTGGTCAACAGAATGTCTGATCCTGCAGGGGAGCCCGATCTTAAAGGGTTACCCGTTATCACGGTTCAGGAAACGGACCTGATGGATTGCGAACAAATCGCCCTCGGTACATTTTCACCCCTACAGGGGTTTATGGGGCATGAAGAATTGCAGTCAGTCCTTGGCAACAACAGACTTCCAGACGGTACACCCTGGACGATGCCGGTTATATTACAGGTCAATGAAGACACTTTGCGACATTTTTCGACTGGTGATAAAATCGGGCTTGCCGATAAATCGGGCAAAGTCCGCGCGACAATGGATGTCAGGGAAATTTACCAGCTTGATTTCAAACAAACAGCCGCTGCGTGGTTTGGGACAACATCGCTGGATCATCCGGGTGTGAACCGGGTTGCGAAGGCAGGCTCACATATTATCGCCGGCCCGGTCTCCATGCTCGGGCGACTACCCTCACAATTTCGCCAGTATGAACTGACCCCGGCGCAAGTACGCTTTATTTTCTCTCATCGCGGCTGGAGCAAGGTTGTCGGGTTCCATACCCGAAATGTTGTCCACCGGGCTCACCATCATATTCAACTTGAGGCTCTTGCCCAATGCAACGCCGACGGACTATTTATCAGTCCCGTCATTGGCCCGAAGAAACAGAACGATTTCCTGCCACGGCCCATTTTGGAAAGTTATCAGGTCTTGCTGGATACCAATGAATATCCGGTCGATAATGTTCTGCTGGGTACATTTTCCACATACTCGCGTTATGCTGGCCCGCGTGAAGCCGTCTTTACGGCATTGTGCCGGAAAAACTTCGGCTGCAGCCATTTTATTATCGGGCGCGATCATGCAGGAGTTGGTGATTTCTACCCTGCAAACGCAAACCGTGACATATTCGATGGCCTTGGCGATATCGGGATAGAACCCATATTTTTCGATACAATCGGTTATAACGCCTCTTCTGAGACCTATGGAACTGCCGAAGGCAACACCCAGCAACTCCATATCAGTGGAACCGAAGCACGTAAGGCTATTCAATCAGGAGACCGGTTGCCGCTCTGGTTTATGCACGAACAGGTGCAAGACCACCTAAAGGCCTTAGTAGAAAAAAATGAACCTGTTTTTTATGAATAAACAAACGGTTACCCCATTAGAGGGTAACCGCAAGCATGTTATCTCAATTTTCTGATTAACGTGCCGAGAACATCGGGCAGGACATGTTTATTATCCATGTGATTTTCACCGCTTGAAAAACCGCCCCTGTCGTTGGTAATGGAATAGACGTCAAGATAAGGTGAGGATAATTTTTTGGCTTCTTTGGCCAACGCCCGGTTAAAAGCAATAACCACCTTTGACAATAATTCCTGATCACCTGACGATAGTGCATCATCATCAATAAACGGCGCAGGAACGCCATAGAAAATTGGCGTAATGCCTCTTTTACCAAGCACATCCGTGACATAACCGACATAGGAGTGAACCAGACGGGTGACAGAATCTGTCAGGTCTGTCTGGTGTTTTTTATGATGTTTCAGGATACCTTCACCAACCCGACAGTCAATTTCACCAAACATGATAACGGCTGGTTGATCTTGCGGGATGGTTTTTGCTATCATTTCAAACTGATTTTTATATTTATTGTTTTGCCGTCCTCCGAGGTGCCATGCCTTGCAACCGGTAATAATATTTGATCCGGCCCGGTATTCTTTTTTATATAATTTTACAACTGTGTGAGCCGCAGAAAGACAGTGACTTTCACCAATGACGCCAAGAACCGGAACATTTTTGTGCCACATGTACTGACCCGGATGGAGGTCTTTGTATTCAATCAGTTTATTCAACAATGAGTAAAATGGTGCGACATATGATTTGTTAATCTTATCGGAAACGTCTGATTGATTAACGAACAGGGAAGTCAGGTGTTTTGCACACTTTATCCATTCTTTTTTGATCCAGAATTGTATCGCCATTGAAATATGGGGGGGGGCATAGTCAGGCTGTATCCGCAATGCCAGATTATAGCACTTCTGAGCATCCTCAAAAGACCCAAGATCGTTGAAAATATTGCCAAGGTTATTGTAGGGGGCTAAAAAATCCGGAACACAATCAATGGCTTTTCTAAAGCACACAATGGCATCTTCGGGACGCCAGAGTTCGCTATACACACCGCCCAGATTATTCAAAGCTTCGGCAAAATTTGGCTTGATGCGGATGGCCTTGCCGAAGCTTATTTCAGCATCGGATAATCGCTTCTGGCTCGAATAAATAATCCCAAGATTATTGTGAGCTTCGGCAAACCCCGGTTTAATGACCAACGCGTCATGATAGCTTGCCATAGCCTCCTTCAATTGCCCCTGTTTTTTGAATACATTTCCGAGATTATTGTGAGCCTCGGCAAAATTGGCCTTAATCACAAGAGCCTCCCGATAACTGTCTACGGCCTCATCCAGACGATCAAGATCGCTGAGAATATTGCCAATGTTTATATATGCCTCGGCATAATCGGGTTTGAAGGCGAGGATATTCTGATAACTTCCCAAGGCTTCGTGTAACCGTCCTAAAGACTTATAAGCATTACCTAGATTAAGATGAGCCTCAAGATAATCAGCTTGAATGGCAAGGGCATTTTGACAGCTTGTCACGGCACCTTCCAGGTTACCCATTGCCAAGAGTGAATTGCCCAAATTACTATGCACCTCAACATTCTCATATTCGCTGGCAAGAGACTTGATCATAAAACCAACGGCAAGGTCAAATTTGCCCATCTGGTGGGCAATGACACCAAGCATATGTAAGGCGACAGGCTGGTCAGGATCAGCCTTCAAAATTTTTAAATAAAGCTCTTCAGCCTTAGCTAGTTGTCCCGTAGTATGAAGTCGCAAGGCACGGTTGATTTCTTGCTGAATGGATTGTGTCTGTTGCCCGGAAGAAGGGTCAACCACTTGGCCGGATTCTTGATCAATCAACGCACACTCCTAATCATAAGCGTTAAACTTGGCAGACCATAATCAAGTATCATAACAATTGAAAGCGAGGATCTTATGCGGTATTTTAATACACACGATTAATAATTACCAGATCACTCAATTATGGTATCTGGCATACATTACCTTGCTGGGCAAACATACAAGACTGAATGGGGTTCGACGTAACGGCTATTCGAGAAAAAAAATCGCGATAGAGGAAAATAGTATGAAGCCTGGCCCCCTGACAAAAAACCCCACCAAACAACAAGTTCTGCCCCCACAACAATCCTTAGTATCAACCTTAGAATTAGCCTTACAACTTTATACTACGGGACAACTAGCTAAGGCTGAAAAGCTTTATTTTCAAATTTTAAAGACTGATCCTGACCAGCCTGTCGCTTTACACATGCTTGGAATTATTGCCCATCAAGTGGGTAAAATTGATATTGCCGTAAACTTCATTATGAAGGCTCTTGTCGCCAGACCTGACTTTATCGAAGCATATAACAACCTGGGCAATATGCTTCAAGAACAGGAAAAGCTAGACGACGCCCTCACCTACTACGACAAGGCCCTTGCCATAAAACCCGACTTCATCGAAGCACTCTATAACCGTGGCACTGTGCTCCAGAGACAGAAGAAGCTGCGGGAGGCTGTAGCAAGCTATCATGCCGCCATTAACCTCAATCCCGATTACGCAGAGGCACACAATAATCTTGGCACCGCTCTTCAGGACCTGGGCGAACTGGAAGATAGCATAACAAGCTATCACATGGCTCTTAACCTAAAAAGTGATTATCCAATCGCGTGGAATGGGTTAAAAATTTCTGAAAAAGCAAACCGGTTTTTACAATCTCGGGACAACCACAGAACGGCCCCTCTCACGGACAAACTTAATAATACCGTGCGCGCAACCACCGACTTTGCCATCCATGAATACTACCTTACCAAAGGAAAACCATTCGTTTCATATAAAAAATTCCAAAAAGCAATGGCGTCATTACCAGCCCTAATTGATGGGGAGATATCCCTAGATGAAAAAGATCAACAACCTGCAAAGTCAGCTCCACTCTCCAAGAAAGTGGTTGCCTTGCTGCATTTCGGGCGAAGCGGAACAGGCTTGCTTCATAGTCTAATCGACGACCATCCTGAAATATCTACCGTTCCAAGTATTTATCTACGCGGTTTCTTTAATGCGGGGGTCTGGAACAAGATTGCAGCCAAGGAATGGCATAATCTGCCCGCACGGTTTATCGAAGAGTTTGCGGTTTTGTTTGACGCAAATTCGCCCAAAGCCCCCCCTGGAAGGCTCGATGATGATACGCCATTTTTAGGAAAAAACGAAGGCATGGCTAGTGTTGGTGAGAACCGGGACGAAATTCTTTCCCTAGACCGGGACAAGTTTTATTTAGAAACTTTGCAGATGATAAAGAGCCTGGGCAAAGTCGACCCCAGTTCATTCTTTCAAATTATTCATGCAGCTTATGATAAGATTACTGGAGCGAAAAATAACAAACATACGATACTCTATCACATCCATAATCCTGATGACTTCGCCAAACTTAATTTTATTCAACACACCCAGGATGCAAGGTTCATCCTGATGGTACGTGAGCCTGTCCAGTGCTGTGAATCATGGATACGTGTCAATTTTCAAGACAATAATTATGGGAACCTCGTCCATCAAATAATCACCATGTTGTTTGCCTTCGACCAGGACGCTTTTCGTATGCAAAAATCCATAGGCATTCGTCTCGAAGACCTTAAAACTAGGCCCGAGGAAACCATGCGCAGCCTGTGCACCTGGTTGGGCATAAAAGAAACACCCAGCCTATACCAAATGACAGCACAAGGGAAAAAATGGTGGGGAGACCCGACAAGCCCTGATTACAGTATCATCAAAGAGATGTCTCCTTTTGACACATCTTCTATCAAACGCACCACGGGGACCATATTCAGTGACAAGGACCAGTTTATCCTTCAGACTCTATATTATCCGTTTTGTGTACGTTTTGGATATACTGAGCCTGACCCTGTCGGCTTTGAAAAAAATTTAAAAGAGATTTTACCCATGTTTGATGACATGCTGGACTTCGAAGAAGTAATGCTGGACCGCGCAAATATTAAGCCAGCACAATTCAAACACAGTGCAAACTATATTCTGCTTCGTGCAAGTTTCAAAGACCGTTGGGATATTCTAAACGAGTACAAGGATTACCCCAATATGATAACACCTTTAAATATAACTTAGAATAATTGTTGATGAAATCTGGACTAGTTTGAGGAATTCCCTCAAAACCTTTGATGATGTTATATCATAAATTCCACTAAAGAATGGAACCTGAAATGACCAGGGTCAATAACCACCGCAATCAGGGGGAAATCAAACAAAAGCGTGCGAAAGCGAACTCAGGGGAATCAACAAACCACAACTCAAATCAACAAACTATAACCTCTCAACAAGCCATAGAACTAGCCATTCAGCATCACACTTCGGGTCGCTTATCTGAAGCTAAAACTCTCTATCAACAGGCCTTAAAAACCGATTCCATGCACCCTGTCGCCCTGCATTTTTTGGGCGTCATCGCCCACCAAACGGGGGATAATGAAACCGCCATTGAGCTCATCTCGAAAGCGATCGTTATCTCACCCAATCTCGTCGATGCCCATAATAACCTTGGGGTAACGCTCAAGGCGCTTGAGAGGTTCGACGAGGCTGTCATTAGCTTCGACAGAGCCATCGCCATCAAACCTGATTATGCTGAAGCACACTACAACCTGGGGCTTGCGCTCCAAGGCATGGGAAGACTGGATGCAGCTGTTGCCAGCTATAAACAGGCTCTAACCATCATACCCGGTTACGCTGAAGCCCATTACAACCTTGGCATTGCGTTTCAGGATATGGGATCACTGAATGCGGCTATTACCAGCTACCGGCAGGCGATAACCTTCAATTCAACTCATGCCATGGCCTATAACAACCTTGGAACAGTATTACAGGATACAGGAAAACTGGAAGAGGCTGTCACCAACTATGCAACAGCCATCAAAATCAAACCCAATTTTGCGGAGGCGTGGAATGGCCTGAAGAATACGGTAAAAGCCCTTAGCAATTCGGACCAAAAAAGCATTTCTTACAGAGACTTACTCAATCAAACGGCTCGCGCAACAACCGATTTCGCAATGCTTGAGTATTTTTTGGATAGGTTTAGACCACATGAGTCTGATAAAAATCTAAAAAAAGCCGTCGCCGCATTACCTTCTGCAACAGAGGAATCGATTCCAATTAATGCAAGGAGTCACCAACACGCAAAACCTCCACAACTACCAGAGAAAGTTTTTGCACTCTTGCATTTTGGGCGTAGCGGAACTGGATTACTCCACAGCCTGATCGACAATCACCCTGAAGTCTCAACACTTCCCGGGATTTATCTTCGTGGTTATTTTAATGCCGGTGTCTGGAACAAGATTTCTGCTGGTGGATGGCAGGGATTACCCAAACGGTTTACCGAAGAATTTACCGTCCTTTTCGATGCCCGCTCTCCCAAACCCACCCCCGGCTTATTTAAAGAAAGTTCCATTTACCTGGGGAAAAGCGAGGGTATGGCGAATGTAGGCAAAAACCACGACAAAGCCCTGTCATTGAACCATGAAGACTTCTGCACCGAAGCACTCAGGTTGTTGAAACGTCTGGATAACATCAATCCAGAAATATTCTTACGTATCGTTCATATGGCCTATGAAAGGGTCTTAAAAACGAGAAAAAATAAAAATATAATTTTCTATCATATTCATAATCCCGATGATTTCGCCATATTAAATTTTTTGAGATATATCCCAGACGCTAGACTCATAATGATGGTTCGCGAGCCAATTCGATGTTTTGAATCCTGGATACGGATCAATTTTGAAAACAACGATTATAAAAATATCGTACAGCAAATGGTCACCATGCTGTATGCCTTCGATCAGATCGCCTTTCGAACACAAGATTCCGTCGGCATTCGTCTTGAGGATTTGAAAGATCGCCCTGAACTAACTCTGCAAGCCCTGTGCAACTGGCTGGGTATTCAGGAGAGCCCAACCCTTTACCAGATGACGGCGCAGGGGGAAAAATGGTGGGGTGACCCGTCGAGCCCTGATTATAATATCAACGAAGCCATGTCTCCTTTTGGCAAATCTTCGACCAAACGCACGTTGGGGACAATATTCAGCGAAAAGGATCAGTTTATCCTTCAGACACTATTTTATCCGTTCAGTGTTCGTTTTGGATACAGGAAAGCAGATCGCCCAGGCTTTGAGAAAGATCTTAAAAAAATCCCTCTCCTGCTTGATAAAATGTTTGATTTTGAACAAGTGATATCTGCTAGATTAAAAATCAAACCGGCCAAATTTATAAAAAGTGGCGCCTATATTTTTCTACGCGCATGTTTAATGGACCGCTGGCACGTTCTTGACGAATATAAGGATTATCCTCATATGTTATCGACACTAAATATAACAGCAGAATGAAAAATCCATCGCCACAAAAGGTTTTACTATCCTGATGGTTTCGTTGTTTGCACCCATGAAGACAGAGACAATGAATACGGCAATAAAGCACCATTTGGCGGGACGTCTGGTTGAGGCCGAGAGTATCTATAAAAAGGTATTACTCGATGAGCCTGACAACTATGTCGCCCTGCATCTGCTTGGGGTAATCGCCCATCAAGTGAGGAAACATGACATCGCCGTTGATCTCATCACGAAGGCACTTACCATCAAACCCGAATACGCCGATGCGCACTACAATCTTGGCAATGCGTACAAGGAGATGGGCCAATTAGTGGCAGCCCTAGAGAGCTATCAAAAAGCTATCACTATCAATTCCGACTACACCAAGGCATTTAATAACCTTGGCCTCGTATTCCAGGACCTGGGGCGATTGGATGAGGCCAAAGCTAGTTTTCACAAGGTTCTGGCCAGCGAACCCGACAACGCCGATGCCCACTACAATCTGGGCAACACGTTAAAAGACCTTGGACAGTTGAATGATGCCCTGGAATGTTATCAAACAACCCTCGCCTTAGACCCTGACTATGCCAAGGCATTTAATAATCTGTGGATTGTTTTACGGTCTATGTGCCATGACCTGTTACCCCGTTCATACGGTAAACTACCCTTTGAGCAGATCATCGACGGTCTACCCACATTATTAGAGCCATCTATAATCAGGTTCCAGTTAAATTCCCTGATGGGCGGTAATGTCCAAGAAGCCTGGAAATTTATAACATGTAATCTGCCAACTATTGAAAATGAAACCATCCACAACCCGGTCGACGAAACGGAGTCTTCCATCAACAAACCAAAGGTAACCACTGATAAAAGAGTAACCGCCCTGCTTCATTTTGGCCGCAGCGGGTCGGGATACCTGCAGAGCTTGCTGGATGGCCATCCAGAAATTTCAACCATGCCAGGAGTCTATATGAGCGGGTTTTTTGGCAGGAAAGTGTGGGAAAATATCTCCGGTGAAGGGATTAAAAAAATCCCTGCCCGGTTTTCTCAATTGTATAAAGTTCTATTTGATGCCCGATGCCCTGACGGCGTACCTAGGGCAAATATCAGTGATACATACACAGATCATTCCGTGGGTTTCGCCGAAGGTTTTGTCGAAATGGGAGAAAACCGTGATACCCCGTTGAGCCTGAACCATAACCGGTTTAATGAAAACCTTAGCGTAATCTTAAACGGCACCCAGACCATTAATCATGGCCAGCTATTTGAGGCCATCCATCATGCCTATGACAAAACCCTGGGGATTAACAAACAGGAAAAGGGAGCTATTTTTTATCACCTGCATAAGAATGACCCCTACACCATGGCTAATTTCCTGCGCTACTTTCCAGCTGCACAATTACTTATGATTATTCGTAACCCTGTTATAAGCTGTGAATCATGGGCAATCAAATCCGTTCAGGGTGACCATGAAAACAGCTACTTAATTTACTGTGATATTATTGACAAGATCGCGCCTTTGTTGATGGATTTAAATTGTCCTTTGTTTCATTCACACAACGCGATCGCGGTTCGCCTGGAAGACATCAAGAAAAAAAATGCCGAAACCATGCACAGGCTTTGCGCCTATCTCCGTATTAAAAATGCGCCTACCTTGTACCAGTCCACGATGCAGGGATTGAAATGGTGGGGTGACCCCAGCAGCACTCTTTATGGTCGAACCCACGACACTGAAAGCTGGGAAGATGACCCGACCAGAGCCGAGCCAGGCACTTTTTTCAGCACTTCTGACCAGTTTATTCTGGCAACGCTTTTCTATCCCCTAAGCGCCCGGTTTGGTTATGTAGAAACCAATGCCAAACAATTCGCGAAAGACCTGAAGACGGTATACCCCCTGATCAGTAAACCATTGGATTTTGAAAAGAAGCTGGCCAGTACGTTCCTGCCTGGTTACCCGGTTCTGGAGAACACGACTTCTTTCAAGTCCTTTCATGCTATTTTGGTTGCCCTGTGGCAGGTGCTGGACGAACGGGGGACTTACCCTTACATGTTAAAGTCCCTACCCCATGCATGAGCACCCAACAATTAAACCCCGAGCCAGCGATGACGAATAAAGACATGCCCCCCGAACAGCAAACAATGACTTTGCAACAAGCCGTAGAGCTTGGTGTTCAACATCAAACGGCGGGCCGTCTGTCAGAAGCCGAGAGCATCTATCAACAGATACTGCAAACCAAACCCGAACATCCCGTCGCCCTCCATTTGCTTGGTGTTATCGCTCATCAGGTCGGCAAAAACGATATTGCAGTAGATCTCATAAGCAAAGCGGTTGGCATCTTACCAGATTACGCCGAAGCGCATACCAATCTTGGTAACGCACTTAATGAATTAGGGCGGTTTGATGCGGCCATCACCAGTTACCAAAATGCCATCGCCATCAATCCTGATTATGCCATGGCCCATAACAACTTGGGCAATGCGTTCAATGGACTGGAACAATTGGATGAGGCCATCGCCTGTTGTCAAAAAGCCCTTGCTATCGATCCCAATCTTGCCATGGCCCATAACAACCTAGGCAATGCGCTTCATAAACTGGGACGGATCAATGAGGCCATCGCCTGCTACCACAAAGCACTTGTGATCGATCCCGGTTTTGCCATGGCGCATAACAATCTGGGTAATGTACTTAACGAACAAGGGCGCACGGATGAGGCACTGGATTGTTGCCGTAAGGCTCTTGCTATCGATCCAGATTTTGCCATGGCCCATAACAATCTGGGTAATGTATTCAGTAAACTGGAGCGCTCGGATGAGGCCGTCGCCAGCTATCAAAAAGCCACGACCATCAAACCCGATTTCCCCGAGGCGCTTAATAATCTGGGTGCCGAGCTTAACAAACTGGGGAGATCGGAAGAAGGCATTGCCTGCTATAACAAGGCTCTGGCCATCGATCCCAACTTTGCGACAGCCTATAACAATCTGGGCAATGCGCTTAATGAACTAGGACGATCGGAAGAGGCCGTTGCCAGTTGCCGCAAGGCTATCACCATCAATCCCGACTTTGCTCTGGCCCACAACAACATGGGCAATGCCCTCAATAAACTGGGGCGATCTGATGAGGCCATCATTTGTTATCAGAAAACCCTTTCCATCAAACCTGACTTTGCCCTGGCCCACAACAACATGGGCAATGCCCTCAATGAGCTGGGGCGACCGGAAGAAGCCATTGTCAGTTGCCACAAAGCCCTCGAGATTAATCCTGATTTTGCCATGGCGTATAACAATCTTGGCAATGCCTACCTTATATTAGGGCGACCAGATGAAGCCATCACCAGCTGTAACAGGGCTATCACTATCAATCCCGAATACACTGAGGCCTATAACAATCTTGGCAACGCGCTCAATGAACTGGGCCGCTCCGAAGAAGCTATAGCCTGCTATCTCAAGGCACTGGCCATCAACCCCAAGCGGGCCGAAGCCCATAATAATCTGGGTGTGGTGTTCAATGAACTGGGCCGCTCGGATGACGCCGTTGCCAGCTACCAGAAAGCACTTTCACTGAAACCTGATTATACCGAGGTTTTTGACAATATGTGGTTTGCCCTGCGACCCATGTGTTATGGTTTTGAGCCAGATTCCAAAGAAATTCTGAACATAGAGCAGATCATCAACACCCTTCCAACGCCACCCGAATCAGACATCATTCGCTATCATTTCAGTTCCCTGTTTGATGATAATACCCCGAAAGCATGGCAAAATATTAAAGACAATTTGCCGCCCACCCAGGATGAAACCAGTTATAACCCTACAAATGATTTCAATCCTCCTACAACGTGTCTGGAAAACGCTTACGGAAAGAGAATAACCGCCCTGCTTCATTTTGGGCGAAGCGGAACGGGTTACCTCCACAGCCTGCTGGACAACCATCCGGAAATTTCAACCATGCCGGGGATTTATATGAGTGGCTTTGTTGGCAGAAAAGTATGGAACAGTCTTGCCCGTGAAGGGTTTAGTGAAATCCCGAACCATTTTTCTCACCTGTACAAAGTTCTGTTTAACGCCCGCCTCCCCGACAGTATCCCACCGGCATTTGTCAGCGATATCTATTCCACAAAATCTGTCGGGCAGGCAGAAGGATTTGTCCAGATGGGAGAAAGCCGCGATACGCCGCTTAGCCTGGAACGGGATCAGTTCCTGGAGAACCTTAGCAACATTACGAAACATCTTGATGACATCGATCATGGACAGCTTTTTGAGGCCATTCACCATGCCTTTGAAAAAACTCTGGGGACTAATTTCGAGAATAAGAGATTAATTTTTTATCACCTGCATAAGAATGACCCTTACGCCATGTCAAATTTCCTGCGGTATTTTCCATCAGCACAGATACTCATGATTATCCGCAACCCCCTGGAAAGCTGTGAATCGTGGGCTCAAAAATTCTCCGTTTCCAAACAGTCAAATGGATATAAAATGTACGAAAGCCTTGTTAATCGTATTATCCCCATGTTGATGGATCTAAATAGCCCTATTTTTCATAATCAGAATAGCGCTGCAATTTGTCTGGAAGATCTCAAAGCTAAACCCATCGAGACCATGCGACGGTTATGTGCCTTTCTCGACATCGAAGATGCCCCGTCCCTGTACCGATCCACCATGCAGGGTTTGAAATGGTGGGGTGATCCCAGCAGTAAACTTTATGGCCGCACCCACGACATGGAAAGTTGGGATGATGACCCTGTACGAGACAAAACGAGCACCCTGTTCAGTACCCGGGACCAATTAATTATGGGAACACTTTTCTACCCGTTAAGCGCCCGTTTTGGGTACGTGGAAACCAATGCCAGTCAATTCTCTAAAGACCTGAAAGCGGTGTACCCGCTACTCAACGAACCACTTGATTTTGAAGAGAAACTGGCAAAATCATTCCCGCCAGGTCACCCGGAACTGGAAAAAACTGCTTCATTCAAATCTTTCCATGTTATCCTGAATGCTCTATGGCGCATACTGGACGAACAGGGAACCTATCCGAACTTGTTGAAACCACTGCCCGATTAGTGCAAACCCTCAATCATTTTACCTGAACTGGCAATAAATAATAAAGCCATGCCCCATGAGCAACAAACGTTAACCATCGTACAAGCTATCGAGCTTGGCATGCAGCACCATTCAGAGGGCCGCTTGCCGGAAGCCGAGAATATCTATCAACAGATATTACAAGTCAGCCCGAACAACGCCGAAGCCCTTCATCTGTTGGGGGCTATTGCCTATCAATCAGGCAAGTACGACATTGCCGCTGACCTCATCGCCAAGTCCCTGCACATCAAACCAGAATATGCCGAAGCACACTATAATCTGGGACTCGCCCTCAAGAAGCTCGGCAGACTGCCTGATGCTGCAAATCATTTTCATCAGGCGACAGTCCTTCAACCCGATTATCCTGATGCACATAATAATTTGGGTATTGCCCTCCAGGATCTTGGGAAACTAAACGAAGCCACTAATAGCTATAACACAGCCATCAACCTCGACCCTGACTATTTCAAGGCACATTACAACCTTGGCAATGTGCGCAGAAAACTTGGCAAACTGGACATGGCTATCAACAGTTTTCGCACGACCATCACCATAAAACCAGATTACCCAGAAGCCCATAATAATTTGGGAAATGCACTTCAGGACTGTGGCAAACTAAATGAAGCCGTGGCAAGCTATCAAAAGGCCATCGCCCTCAAACCCGATTACAGCGAAGCATGCTACAATCTAGGTATCGCCTATTTTGATCTGGGAGAACTGGACCAGGCCATTTACAGATACCAGAAGGCCATTACAATCCAGCCAGATTACCCCGATGCCTGGAATGGTTTGAAGATCGCCGCCAAGGCCCTCTGCGCCCCGACAATCGAGCACGACTACAAAGCCGTATCGTACAAGGATAATCTCAGCCAGTTCGCCCGCGACTCTACCAGCTTTGCCATGATCGAATACTATCTGGATCGGTTCAGACCTGATAAATTTAACCAGTTTCCCGAAAAAGTCATGGCAGCCTTGCCATCAAAAACCCAAGAGCAGATATCAATACAAAATGGATCAGATGGCCTTGTAAATCCGCCCCGACTATCAGAAAAAATGGTTGCACTTTTGCACTTCGGGCGTAGCGGAACAGGGTTACTCCATAGCCTGATCGACAATCATCCCGAGGTTTCGAGTCTGCCGAGCATTTATCTGCGTGGTTTTTTTAATGACGACGTGTGGCGCACCATATCAACCGAAGGCTGGCAAAAACTGCCAGAACGATTTGTCGATGAATTTACGGTATTGTTTGATGCTCGCTCTCCCAAACTCACCCCCGGCATGTTCAAGAAAGACTCTCCTAACCTTGGCTATGAAGAAGGTATGACCACCGTTGGGGAAAACCGTGATGAAGTGCTTTCCATAGACCGCGATGAATTCTGTAACGAAGCACGACGGTTGATGAGCCGTCTGGACAGCATCGACCCGGGCTCTTTTATCCAGATTGCCCACAGGGCCTTTGAGCATGTCATGGGCACGAAAAATCACAAAAACACAATATTCTATCATATCCACAATCCCGATGACTTCGCCAAACTCAATTTTTTACGGTATTACCCGAATGCTCGATTTGTCATGATGGTTCGCGAACCAATCCAAAGTTGTGAGTCATGGCTCAGCCTTCCCTTCAGAGATAATAAATACCGTTACATGGTCAATCAAATAATCGCCATGCTTTTTGCCATCGACCAGATCGCTTTTCGCATACACGATTCAATCGCCATTCGTCTCGAGGATTTGAAAAACACCCCCGAAGAATCTATGCAGGGTTTATGTAGGTGGATGGGCATTCAAGATGACCCGACTCTATACCAGATGACAGCGCAGGGTAAAAAATGGTGGGGTGACCCGTCCAGTCCAGATTATGATGTCACCAAAGCCATGTTACCTTTTGGCCCATCGCCAACAACAACCCGCAAGACGGGAACCATCTTCAGTGATAATGATCAGTTTATCCTGCGGACGTTATTTTATCCCTTCAACGTCCGCTTTGGGTACTGTGAAGCCGATCCTGCGGGTTTTAAAAGAGACCTGAAGGAAATCAGGCCCCTGTTTGATAGCATGTTTAACTTTGAAAAGGCGATCGCGGAGAAATCAGGCATCGAGCCCAGCCAGTTTATGAACAGCGGGGCATATTTATTCCTGCGCGCCGGTATAATGGACCGCTGGCGGGTTCTTGACGAATTCGGGGATTATCCCCATATGATACAACCAATGAAAATCAGTTCGCCACATTAACAGCCATCGCAACCTGTCTGATTTGAAGAGAAATATTATGACCAATAGCGAAACAACTAATAATCCGGCGAACAATCAACAGCCACTCACTGTGGAACAGGCATACGCCAATGCGGTTGAACATTTTAATGCCGAACGCTTTGAGGATGCCGACAAGGTGTGTACGGCCATTATCCAGGCAGAACCTGATCATATCGATACAAGAAATCTGCTCGGGGTCATTGCCCAACGGATCAATCGTCATGATCTGGCCATTGAACAATTTGAACATGCCATCGCGTTAATCAACAATAACCCCCTGTTGCTCCACAATCTGGGCATATCGCTCCATCAAACAGGACGGGTAAAAGATGCCGAACAAACCTTGCGCAAAGCATTGGCTATAGACCCGGATAACAGGAAAATTTCAGATTATTTGCATACCGTTCTCAATCACAAAAATACGGTATCAGGCACCGACAGCACCGAGGGTGCTTTGCAACGGGCTA
Organism: Alphaproteobacteria bacterium; assembly: GCA_024279135.1. Classification (GTDB taxonomy): domain Bacteria; phylum Pseudomonadota; class Alphaproteobacteria; order Rhodospirillales; family Casp-alpha2; genus JABJOR01. The sequence goes on along the minus strand of JAJRRU010000019.1, from coordinate 5,705 downwards.
TAATGTGCCACCACTCCGGGGATCTGGAAAGTGCAGCACATTGGTATAAACAAACTCTCGATTCTGAACCGGACAATGCCGTCGCATTGACGAACATGAGTATTATTCTGCAAAATCAGGGGCGATCCAGTGAAGCCATTACAAACTACAGAAAGGCCATATCCGGCAACCCGAACTATTCCATTGCCCATAATAATCTCGGCAATGCTCTGGTAGAACAAAATAATCTTGATGAGGCCGTGGCCTGTTATCAGAAAGCCATTGCCATCGACCCTGATTATTCCGATGCCCATAGCAACCTTGGCAACGCACTCATCGACCAGGGAAAACTGGATGAAGCCGTCTCATGTTTACAAAAAGCATTGGCGATCAAACCCGACTTTCTCATGGCCAGTGAAAACCTGAATACCGCCATGGGTAAACGTGTCGAAAATTATATTTTCGACCTCAGCGGTCATGACCAGGAAAAGTTCGTGAGCGCCGAGCAATTGATTTCTGAGAACGGCCAACTGGACAGCCTGAAAACTAACCTGCTTTTCTGCCCCTTTGTTGATCCCATTACACCACCGCTTGGCATTGCCAGCCTGAAAGCGTATCTGGAAAAATACGGTGATGCCCGGATAAACTGCATGGACCTTAACATTGAATGGCACTCGATGCTCACTAGGGATGAACGTCCCGATCTGGATCCACTGCGAAAAGGTGACATACTCTTCAAAGGCAGCAACGACAGCTTCTTCAACATTGACAAATATCAAAACGTTTCATCAGGGTTTGCCAGCCTCCTGCACAAAACTCACAAATCACAACAATATTCAATGTGCCTGGGAGACCATCCACAGGATGATGATACCTTGAATTTTCTGGAAACTTTGGCACTGCGCGACGATCCAGATGTCATCGGATTTTCTATTTTGTTCGATAGTCAAATTCTATGCTCCTTGTTACTGGCCAGACAGATCAAGAAAAAATATCCTAAATTAATCATGGTGTTTGGCGGAGCCGGACTGGTCAATCTGGCCGATCAGATTATTGAAAATTCCTTTATCGATTTTGTCGTTACCGATGCCGGGGAAGCCTCATTCAACAGCCTTTTGGCCTCTATCAAATCTGGAAAATTCGACACGTCGATTCCAGGGGTTTCCTACAAGAATTCAGAATCACAGGAAAAAAATAGGCCCGTTACAAGCAACCTTGATCACAACGCCTATCCGGATTTTTCCGATTTTGACATGAAGCAATATTTTACCAATGATGTGGTCATCCCCATTCTATCTTCAAAAGGATGTTATTGGCGACGGTGTAGTTTTTGTGAAGAAGGATCGCTAAACCTTTATTCAGAAGCTTCCGTCAATAGAGTGATTGATGAAATTGAGCATCATTACTCTTCCGGTCGGCGGTATTTCCAATTTATCGACGAAATGATTGCACCAAAACGGCTGAGACAAATCTCCCAGAAAATTATCGACAGGAATATGGAAGTTTATTTCTATGGTACGTTAAGACCATCTGCCGATTTCGACCTGGAAACATTGCAACTAATGTTTAAGGCCGGTTTCAGATTTGTTCTGTGGGGAGTGGAATCCTGCAATCGTAGGGTATTGAAGCTGATCAACAAGGGGACATCATTAAAGTCCATCCGCAACACCTTGCAATATTCCAGACAAGCCGGGATCGTCAATCATATCTTTACATTCGTTGGTTTCCCATCAGAAACCCCCGATGAGCTATTCGATACGATGCAATTTATCTATGACAATAAAGCCAATATCCATCAAGTGCATTCGGGCACATTCCAGCTTTGCCGGGGAACAGAAATATTCATGAACCCGGAGAAATTTGGTGCTAAAATTGAATATTTCGGAAAAAATGTCAATGAATACAAGGCGACATACAAACAAGGTACAACGACGCCAAAGTCCGAAAAGTATTTTCTACATTATTTTGAAACGTTTATTAAGAAAACCGCGATTGTATACGAGTTCGGCATTTTCAGAGATCATGCCCTGCTTTATTATGCCAAATACCCTGTCGACCAGCTTGAGGATATTCGCCAGGAAATTCCACAACCCGTACCGATCCATTTTCCCTGACCAAGCGTTACAGTACTGCCATACGGAGATACAGAAATTTCATCAATTAATTTGATGTTCCTCGTCTTCATGTATGGCCAGCGGGTTCAGCATGTTTGGGTAATCCCCGAACTCGTCGAGGGTTTGCCAGCGTTCAACAAGGCCAGCACGAAACAACTGATATGTACCATTTTGCCTGAATAAGTCATGATCGATAGTCAAACGCACGGCAATTGTCTTCTCGAATTCCAGCATATGGTCAAGTAGGGGCCGGATTTCGTATAAATCCTTCTGAAACTGTCCTGCATCAGGTTCCCGATATCCGAAACGGACGCTAAACGGATAAAAAAGCGTTGCCAGAATAAACCTGTCTTTCTCGCCCAGTATGGTTTCAACGGAATGCTTCCTCACAGGTTCACCAAATGGTGACATGGCCCTGTCCTTGGTGTAATCTGGGCTAGACGGATCACCCCACCATTTTTTATCCTGCGCCGTCATCTCATATAAGGTCGGGGAATGATCGACCTCCAGCCAGGCACACAAGCTACTGAGGGTCACCTTCGGTCGGGCTTTGAGGTCTTCGAGGCGAACCCCGATCGTTTCGCGCATTCGGAACGCCATTTGATCCATGGCGAATAATACTTCAAGAATACGAAACACACACCTGTCATAGATATTATTGTTTTCCCTGAAACTGAGACGCAGCAATGATTCACAATTCGCAATGGGCTCACGGACCATCAATAATAATCGGGCATCAACACCATAACGCAGGAAGTTGGGCATCGCGAAATCATCGGGATTATGAATGTGATAAAAACATAGATGCTTATCAGTGCCCGACTGTTCGCCCATCCGCCTCACCTCTTCAAAGGCAGCATGAACAACCATCAGAAACGACAGAGGATCGATGCTCTTCATGTCTTTCATCAGGCCCGACGCCGCTTCGCAAAACGCCGCCCTGTCGAGGGATAGGAACTCATCGCGGTTAATACCAACCGATGTCATGCCTTCGCTCTTACCCATAAAATAAGCCTGTTCGCCCAGTCGACTGGGAATGGGGTTCGAGGCCCGCGCATCGAACAGAACGGCGAATTCGTCTGCAAATCTCTCCGCCAGTCCCCGCCAGCCATCGAGTGAGAGCCTGTCCCATACACCAGCATTAAAATAACCGCGCAGGTATACCCCGGGCAGTGTTGAAATTTCCGGGTGGCCGTCAACCAGGCTATGGATCAGACCTGTCCCGCTGCGCCCGTATTGCAACAAGGCAACCACTCTATCGGGCAAACAAGATGCCGTTTCCTCACCCCCGTAACCTGCCCCATCGTTAATGGTGATAGTCTGCTCGGCCATAGAGGGCAAGGCTGCGATGATTTTTTGATAGTTTTCGTCCGCCTCGCTGGAATTGTCCCCGGCAAGGAAAGATTGATGAATGGCGTAATTGACAGTGGCGCGGGCAGCGTTATTCAATCCTTCCAGCTCAACGCCTCGCGCGCAATCACCACCGAATTTGGTATATTGATGAGCCTTGGTGTAAAATTTCAGATTATTCCATGCCTCAGCGTTATCTGGCTCCAGTACGATGGCTTTTTGATATCCTGCCACGGCTTCATCCAGTTTTCCCATATCCTTATAAATATTTGCCAGATTGAAACAAGCGACTGCATAATCCGGCTTGATAATCAGTGCTTTGTGATAGCTTTCCACGGCCTCATGCAAATTCCCCTGTTCCTTAAGCACGTTGCCAAGATTACTATACACTTGGGCGCTTTCAGGATCGATAGCCAGAGCCCGTCGATAACAAATCTCCGCTTCATCAAGTTTTCCTAGATCCTTGAGTGCTATGCCCAGATTACAAAGAATGTCGATTGTATCAGGCGCAATGCTCAATGCCTGACGATAATGTATTACGGCATCAGCCAACTTGCCCAATTCTTTATATGCAATGCCAAGGTTACTGTGAGCCTCGGCGAATGTAGGTTTGATGGTGACGGCCTTGTGATAACGCGCCGCGGCCTTGTCATATTTCTTTTGCTCCCTGTACACATTGCCAAGATTATAGTGTGCTTCGGCAAATTCAGGTCTGATGTTCAGGGCGCGATTATAACTCGCCGCGGCGTCTTCCATACGCCCTTGCTCTTTAAGGGCTATACCCAGATTGTTGTGCGCCTCAGTGAAATCAGACCTAATGCTCAGGGCACGTTGATAACTTGCTGTAGCGTCTTCCAGTTTTCCTTGTCCCTTATACACAATGCCCAAATTATTGTGTGCCTCGGCAAATTTTGGATTAATTGCAATGGCTTCTCGATAACGGGTGTTGGCTTCTTCCAGCCTGTCCAATTTTTTAAGCGCATTGCCTAAATTACAATATGCTTCGGCAAAATCCGAGTTGATGGTAAGCGCATTGTGATAATTTTCAGCCGCCTCCTCCAGTTTTCCCTGTTCCATAAATACATTGCCCAAATTGTTATGGGCCTCGGCAAAGTCTGGGTTGATGGTGATGGCTTTTGTGATTAGTTCAACGGCGGTTTGGTATTTTCCCACTTGATAAGCGATTACACCCAGCAAATGCAGGGCAGTGGATTGTTTGGGATCGTTTTGCAATATCTGTTTATAGATATTCTCGGCCTCAGACAGGCGGCCAGCCGAATGGTGTTGCAGGCCAAGCTCAAGGGCTTGCTGGATGGTCATTATTTATTGCCAGGTACTAGGTTTGATGTATATATAATTTTCATCCGCTCAATGGTTTACAGATATGTTTACGTGCCAGTCCAGTCTACTCTGCTCATAATTTATTCTTCTTCAGAATCTGCACATTCCTAGAAAAATTATTTCTCATCATATCCAAAATGTCGTGCCCACGGCATTAGGGTTGGTAATACCGGCTTCATGTGCTTGCGATATCGTTTCCAGCGCCCCTGAGCTCGTGTGTATAGTGGTTGGGTAACCTGATTGTAACTCGGAGTGTTAATCTTACCTCGGCGATAGGCCGTATCAACATAATTTCTGATATCGTCGTCCCAATCGAGGTCCAGAAAATTCAGCAGTGGGATCATCGTTTCATCAAGCGTTTCTATCAGGTTCTCATAGCGTATCGTATGAACCTTCAACGGCAACAGATCCTGGTACTGCTGCCAAAGCGTCATCGCCTTATCATATAAACGGGCCGTATCATCCATATCCAAAAAATTCGCTATGGCATCGTTGATCGTAAAATGTTGCATAAAACAACTCAGCACACAGTCGCATGGGTGGCGCAGGACGAACAGGAAACGGGCACGTGGGAAAATCCGATGGATCATTCCCGCCTCAATAGCGTTCAGCGGTAATTTATCGACAATGATAGCTGCTCGATTGCCAGGGTCCAGGTGTTTATCCAACTCAGTAAAATAGACCTGGCGCAACTCAGCCAAATGGACCGGCTCGATATTTACCAGACCCTGCGGGTCTCCCCCGGGCAACTTTTCCAGGGCATTTTGCATAATCTCGACGGTTGGCATTTCCTCGACGACATCAATATCGCGGTGGCTTCGCAAGATGGTATCCAGCAACGTGGTACCGGAACGCGGAAAACCGACGAGGAATACCGGGTCCGGACGCTGGTCTGTGACTTGGAGAGGCTTCCATCCTGAC
>JAJRRU010000018.1 GCA_024279135.1 Alphaproteobacteria bacterium | reverse complement strand
GTTTAATCTGACAGTGTTTATCGATCAACTATAGGTCCGTTGCTCCAGCGGTGATAGGTCGATTTGCTCGGAAAGTATTTTTAAAAAAGCCTCCTCGGCGCGGTTCAACCGAGCGCTGGGATTCCAGACCATATGCACATCTATTGCCGGTGGATTCTCATATGGCGGTAAACGCCACAAAAGGCCGTCTTCTACATCCCTTGCGACGACGTGAACAGGAAGGGCACCAATACCAATATGGCGTGCAAATAGAACAGCGCCTGAGATTGAAGAATAGGTTTTACACCTTCGTCGTAAATGCCATCTTGGCCCAATCAGGATCGTTTGGTATCTGGAGCGTTACCATGACATCAAAGTTTCTGATGCCGGTGTTTATAGAATTCTTAAACGTAACCATATGAACCGACTCCCACGTGGGACGCGACTTCGCAAGGTCCATACAAAGCGTTATAACAAACAGGTGCCTGGGCACCACATCCAGATGGACGTTAAGTTTCTGACATTTAAAGATAAATCTGGTGCGAAAATTCGGCGATTCCAGTATACAGCAATTGATGATGCAACCACGGTTAGAGCGTTAAAGATCTATGAGAAGGATACACAGGCTAGCGCCATTAACTTTGTCGATCATATCATTGAGACATTTCCGTTTCGTATCAAAGAAATCAGGGCCGATAACGGGCACGAGTTTCAAGCAAAATTTCATTGGCATGTAGAGGACTTTGGCATCCGCCACGTTTATATCAAACGCGGCACTCCGCAACTCAATGGAAAAGTTGAACGTTCACATCGATCTGATCAGCAAGAATTCTATCAATTAATAAGCTATAAAGGTGACGTCGATCTGGAGGCTAAACTCGTTGAGTGGGAACGCTTCTATAACTTTGCCAGGCCTCATGGTGCACACGATGGAAAAACCCCCTACGAAGCGCTCAGAGAAAAGCTACAATCAAGTCTCAGAAATGTCCCGTAACTACGCCTATATTACATACTCCACTTGAACTATTTCGAAGTGTCTATGTCCAGAATTACAGCTTTACGATATAGATGCCATGTCGAATGACCGAGCACTGGCAATACAACAGCCAGACCGACAAGGAATGGTAGAGCACCAAGAAATAATGATACAGCAACGATCAGGCCCCAAGCCCCTATGATCACGGGATTTTCGAACGCTACATTAATCGATATTTCAATAGCTTTAATAGGATTAACTTGCCGATCTAACAGCATTGGGAATGAGGTAACACTGATACACAGTACGATGATAGAAAAAACCAACCCCATACTACACCCGACGAATATCAAGCGCTGCCCCTGTGCAGTCAAGAAGATGATGTTGATAAATTCGTCAACGGACTGAATGACCACACCACCAATAATATCTATATAAACGAACGAAGCTGCCATCATCCAGATAAAATAAATTACCATCAAAATAATAGACAGTGCCGCGATTGAAAGTATATGGGGTGAGTGTATTACTTGGAATGTGTGCCACCGCGACGTGTCAACACCGCTTTCTCTGCGGCGGCTCAACTCGTACATGCCGAGGGCGATGATAGGGCCGAGGAGCGTGAATCCAGCAAACGCTGGAAAGACCACAGGTAAAATGTCGAAATTGCCGTAATATCGAACAGCCATAAACGTGACAAGAGGGTATATTATGAGAAGGAAAGGCAAATGCGTTGGCATCGCGAAAAAATCGTCCCACCCCTTTCTTATCACTTCTTTGAGATCATCCATCGTTAATTTACGAATTGCCCAATTACAGTCTTTCGAACCTGCATTGCTACCAAAGTGTTCATAAGCACCGACACTGGGAATTTCAGTTTCATGTTTCATAATTCTACTTTCCTGAACAATTGCGCAATTGGTCGCTTATTCTTGGTGAATCATGTTGCACACACATATTGCGGTTCACATTGGCTGGCGACCGGGTGCACTATTAATAATACAGTGTTGAATTAATAATGCAAATGACTATTAGTATTAAAATAATAGCTGTGGTACAGTCAGGCTTGGGTAGGAGTTAAAATTGTGGTCTGCGAATGAGGGATAGCAAGTATTGCTTTTCATTTTCTGGAGAACAATAGGCCTGCGTTTAAAAATAAAAAATTATACATAACAATTAATAAAATACGGAATAATGCAGGTCCGGTATTCAGTTCATTTTAATTCAAGTCTATAAAATTTGGATAGGAAGTGGATTGCGATGGTTCTAGCAATTGTACTGGTTATTTTAGCAATAGGTTCAGTAGTGTTTCACTTTCTGAGCCCTTGGTGGTGGACGGAAATTGCCTCAAATTGGGGTTCAATTGATGACACCATTATCATCACATTCTGGATTACCGGTGTTGTTTATACCGTCGTCATCCTGTTCATGGCCTATTGTTTATACAAATATCGTTACCGAAAAGACAGACGAGCGGCGTATGAGCCCGAGAATACCAAACTCGAGTTATGGCTTACCGGGCTAACAACTGTTGGTGTCGTCGCGCTTTTGACTCCTGGCTTACTGGCCTGGAATGATTTTGTCACCGTACCCGATGATGCGACCGAGATTGAAGTGCTGGGTCAGCAGTGGGCGTGGAGTTTCCGCCTGCCCGGGGAAGACGGTGTATTGGGCACGACCAGTGCAAAAAATATCAACGATGATAATCCTTTCGGCATCAATATGGACGACCCGAACGGCTATGATGATATTCTGATTGAGTACGACGATCTTCACTTGCCGCTCGACCGCCCGGTCAAGGTATTGCTGCGGGCAATTGATGTATTACACGATTTCTATGTGCCACAGTTCCGGGCCAAAATGGATTTGGTTCCGGGGATGGTCACGTTTTTCTGGCTGACCCCAATACGGGAGGGCACCTTTGATATCCTCTGTGCTGAATTATGTGGCATCGGCCACCATACCATGCGTGGTTTGGTCGTTGTTGAGGAACTGAGCGCTTATCAGGAATGGCTGCAGGAACAATCGACATTTGCCGATATGCTGGCCAGCAATGCAGAACGCCGGATGGGCAAAAAAATACAGCTCACCAAAAACCAGATTACCGATGTTGCGCGGTAGGCGGCGTCTCAGTGAGGTTCAGTTAAGTGAGTAAACATAAGGAAGCAAAAAGGATAGTTTAATGGCACACGTCGGAGATACCCAGGCTGGAAATATACCTCTTGCCGAAGTCCCGGATGTCGAGCTTTACCATCCGAAAAGCTGGATAACAAAGTACGTATTCTCGCAGGATGCTAAAGTTATCGCCATACAATATTCGTGCACTGCCATTGCCATCGGCCTGGTCGGTTTGGTGCTGTCGTGGTTAATGCGGCTGCAATTGGGGTTCCCGGATACATTCAGCTTTATTGAAGCTAGCGACTACTATCAATATGTGACCATGCACGGCATGATTATGGTTATCTATTTACTGACGGCGCTGTTTCTGGGTGGCTTCGGTAACTATCTGATCCCGCTTATGGTCGGCGCCCGCGATATGGTATTCCCCTACGTCAATATGCTGAGCTACTGGGTATATCTGATAGCCGTAATTGTTTTAACTGCCAGTTTCTTTGTGCCCGGCGGGCCGACAGGGGCCGGCTGGACACTCTATCCACCGCAAGCCATCCTGTCAGGCACACCAGGACAGGAATGGGGCATAATCCTGATGCTCGTATCCTTGATACTGTTCATTATCGGTTTTACCATGGGCGGATTAAACTATGTGGTGACTGTATTACAAGCCCGCGCCCGTGGCATGACCCTCATGCGGTTACCGTTAACAATATGGGGTATTTTTGTTGCGACAATCCTTGCATTGCTGGCTTTTCCTGCTCTGTTTGTTGCGTGTGTGATGATGCTATTGGATCGCGTACTCGGCACCAGTTTCTTCATGCCAGATATTGTAGAAATTGGTGAGCAACTGGCCTATACGGGTGGCAGTCCCATTTTGTTCCAGCATCTGTTTTGGTTTTTTGGCCACCCCGAAGTTTATATCGTCGCCTTGCCGGCTTTTGGCATTGTCTCTGATTTGATCAGTGTACATGCAAGAAAAAGCATTTTTGGCTATCGTATGATGGTTTGGGCAATTATTGCCATCGGCGGTCTCAGTTTCATCGTCTGGGCTCATCACATGTATGTCAGTGGCATGAACCCATATTTTGGCTTCTTCTTTGCGACAACCACGTTGATCATCGCCGTGCCGACGGCGCTCAAACTCTATAACTGGGTGCTGACTTTATGGAAGGGAAATATCCACTTCACCATTCCGATGCTGTTTTGCATCGCTTTTATCGTGACTTTTTTAAATGGTGGGATCACCGGGTTGTTCCTCGGTAATGTGGCTGTTGATGTCCCGCTTTCGGATACGATGTTTGTCGTGGCTCATTTCCACATGGTGATGGGGGTCGCGCCGATCTTCGTTGTCTTTGGTGCCATTTACCACTGGTTTCCTTTGATGTCAGGACGGATGCTCAATGAAGGCATGGGAAAGTTTCATTTCTGGGTCACCTTCGTGGGTGCCTATCTGATATATTTCCCCATGCATTATCTGGGGTTTGTCGGGGTTCCTCGGCGTTATTACGAAGTCGGCGAGACCTCCTTTATTCCGGACTCTGCGGCCGATCTCAATGCCTTCATTACGGTTATGGTATTAATCGTTGGGTTTGCTCAGGTGGTGTTTATCTTCAACATAATTCGCAGCCTGATCAAGGGTAAACTGGCAGAACGCAATCCGTGGAATGCTACGACACTTGAATGGCAAACTGCCGAATTTCCTCCCGGACATGGTAACTTTGGCGACTTACCGGTTGTCTATCGCTGGGCATACGAATTTAGTTTGCCTGGGGTCAAAGATGACTTTATCCCGCAAAATCTGGCACCGAACCTGATCAACATGGCTGACGATGATGATTCTGTTGACGAACAGGTAGCAGAGTAGGGAAAGCAACGATGAGCATTTTCAGTCAAATTTCAGAAAAACCCTGGCTGGAGAGTGTTGATAATATCATCAATATGCGGCCCTCTAATGCCTTTCATGTACCAACCCCAATAGTCGGCCTGAGGATTCTTTTAGCGGCGATGACGGTCTTGTTTGTCCTTACGGCAATATCCTATGCCGACCACATGAGACTCCCCAATTGGCGCCCACTGCCTGATCCATTTTTATTGTGGTTAAATACCCTCATTCTGATCACCAGTAGTGTCGCCTTGCAATGGGCGCGCAGCGCGGCACGTCACGGAGATTTGGGCGCTGTTAAAAAAGTCTTTTTCGCAGGAGGCGTGCTCGCGATTGCATTTCTGCTTGGACAGTTCCTGGTATCGCAGCAACTCGTTGACATGGGATATTATGCATCATCGAACTCGGCTAATGCCTTTTTTTACCTGATTACTGGTCTGCACGCGCTTCATTTGACGGGTGGGATGGTGGCCTGGGGGCGAACCATTACGAAATTGCTGCGCGGCTTTAGCGCATCGCAGATCGCCTTAAGTGTCGAGTTATGCGCCATCTACTGGCATTTCCTGCTGTTCGTCTGGCTGGGCCTTTTCACCCTGATGGTATCTACATAAAAAGAGGTATTGAAAACATGACACCACATACAATGTCGAATACCCAAGCAGTCACCGCATCAAAGGGGGCATGGGCAAATATAACCGCTGATTGGTCCTCAGACCAACGGGCGTTTAAGAACGTTCCTTGGGGCAAGGCCATGATGTGGGTGTTTCTGCTCAGCGATACGTTCATTTTCAGTTGTTTCCTGATTTCCTATATGACGGTGCGTGTATCAACAGTTGTCCCCTGGCCTAATCCCAGTGAGGTATTTGCCTTGTCATTCGGCGGTGAACCAATCCCGTTGATATTGATCGCCATCATGACGTTTATTTTGATCACCAGCAGCGGCACCATGGTTCTGGCCGTTAATTATGGCTACCGAAAGGATCGCGCTAAAACGGCAATACTGTTACTGATAACAGCTGCTTTTGGGGCAACGTTTGTCGGTATGCAGGCGTTTGAGTGGACCAAACTGATCGTTGAAGAGGGAGTCCGCCCTTGGGGCAATCCCATGGGCGCTGCGCAGTTCGGCTCGACGTTTTTCATGATAACCGGTTTCCATGGATTTCACGTATCCGTTGGTGTCATCTTCCTGGTAATCGTTGCCCGAAAGGTCTGGCGCGGCGATTTCGATAATGAGACCCGGGGATTTTTTACAAGTCGCAAAGGAAACTATGAGATCGTTGAGACCATGGGTCTCTATTGGCACTTTGTCGACCTGGTATGGGTTTTTATTTTCGCATTCTTCTATCTTTGGTGAGGTGGTAAAATGACAAATTCAGATGATCATGTAGAAGGCCAGCAACACCCGCTTGGTATATATTTTAAAATTTGGGCATTGCTGTTTGTTCTCAGCGCATGTTCGTACATGGTCGATTATTATCACCTGGAAGGCTACCTCCGCTGGACACTGATCATCGTATTCATGCTCTTGAAAGCCGGCCTTATCATTGCTGTATTCATGCATATGATGTGGGAGCGCCTGGCGCTGCTTTATGCCATGGCCGTGCCGCCCATCGTGGTATTGGTGTTTATCGCTCTGATGAGTATTGAATCAGATTATACTTTTACGACACGAGAATTTTTCTTTGCACTGGGGTCATAGCCGGGCTATTCGCCAAGATTTTTTTGTTAATTCCGTGATGAGTGTTATCTTTTCACGGAACATCCTCAAACAAGAGGTTGGAGAATCATATGCCGCATTCACTACAATAGGTGGTTGGGGCTTTGCTTTTAGCCAAAATGGTTCGATAGTTGAAACTTGAAGTGAACTTACCAGGATGATTGATATTTGAGAATGCTGAACAAAAATAATTCACAAATGAAACCAGGGTGGAATTTTTTAGAGGGTCTCGCTATGCGTATATTCCAGGGAGACCCGACTTTGGAAAAGTATCGCACAAACCTCCTAAGACGTGAGGCAATTTTTTTGTATCGTATTGGTGTCACACCAAACATCGCTTCCTTTCTAGGTTTAGCATCTGCAATCTTTGCCGCATTATTGTTAGAGTACTCTATTGTAGCTGGGTGTTTTATGGCACTAAGCCTTTTCTGGGATGGGATAGATGGCGTAATTACAAGGGCTAACGGCATTGATAATAAATATGGCTCAATAATAGATATTTCTTGTGATACGATTGGTAATATCACCATCCTCACTTCTTTTTATTTTCATGGGTATATTTATTTACCTATCTTATGTTTATCAATATTGATAATCGTACTCTATACAATACTATCTGCTTGGAAGAGCCGCGTTGTCGTAGGGTCATTCCGGTCTGTAGGGACACGAATTTCACTAGGATTTGGAGTTCTTTTTATCTTTGGACTTTCAGCAATAAATTTAGAATCATTGCAAAACCCATTAGGTTTTTTTAATTTCTTGCTATATTGCCTTATTTTCCTGCTCTTCAGTACTATGGCATTTGACTTCAGAAACATACTCAAGCTAACTCACCAGAATGGTGGAAGAAACGCGGTGAAGAACTAACTGAAGCTGTTCGCTACCCTGCAACTGTTTCAGTCTGTCTAACGTCAGCGCCTATGGAACAGATTAGCGGTATTGCATAAGAGAGGGTTTCTGGCCCACCCGTTTGAAAGCGATCGTACCAGCGATAAAACGTGGTTCGAGGGATGCCCAACTTATCCAGCGTCTGCTTGACTGGTAGATAAGATCGCTCAACAAGGCGAATGATTTCAAGCTTTTCAGATGCGGGATATCTCATTCGTCGCCTCCCCCATCCGCGATCATGCTTTTTTTAAGAAGCCTCAGTTCTAATGTCTGCTCGGCGACAACTTCTTTTAGTTCACGCGCTTCGCGGCGAAGGGCTTGAACTTCACCTGTAGAAGCCGCACGAGTCGTATCACCGGCAAGACGAAGCTTGCCAGCCTCAAGAAACTCCTTCGACCACTTGTAATAGATACTCTGGGCAATGCCTTCACGACGGCAAAGTTCAGCGATGGTGTCTTCGCCACGTAATCCGTCCAGCACGATGCGGATAGCCCCTGGAAACGATGTTTCCAAAAGCGCGCTAAGGCGTCTTTTCTTCTGCGGAGTATTGCTTGCGGGTTGCCCGGCGGATGTCCTTGATCGCCTTGGCTGCACCCGTCTGTCGTGTCTGCGATTTCTGTCTCATCTTTATTCCCATTCGGGTCATTACGATGAACCAGAAACCCTCTCTTATGCAATACCGCTATTCTGTTCCATAGGCGCTGACGTTAGACAAAATTGACCATTAACATCTAATGGTATTCTGTGAATAATATGAAAATATTTGCTGTAACATTGGGCAAAGATTTAAATATTGAGCCAATTGGCACATTTTCTGATGAAGTGAAATTCAAGACGTTTGAGTGCTCGTCTGGTTTTGCTGTGGGAAAATTCTGGACAGGGTGTATTACTGAAAAATGTAGAATAATCGGAAAAGTCAGAATTAGCGTAATTATAATAAACACCTAGCTCAAAAACCAAGCTTTACGCGGTGATTGCTAGGTGATTGCTAGAGTTGATTTGAGAAGTGTTTACATTTTTCTAAGTCATTGAAAAAAGTTGGTGCACCCTGCGAGATTCGAACTCACGACCTCTGCCTTCGGAGTGCAAAAATATCCTTTTCAATGCAGTATGTTGCAAGTTAGTGTATTGATAAATATATGCTAATCAGTGCTACGTAATGCAACATAATTTGGGACAATTCAAGTTGAGTGTCCCAAAATTTTAGAGCGATTCCAGTATATTTTCAGATTAATTGCTCAAATAGGGTGCTGATGATTGAATTTTTTAATAACTGATATTATAGTGATAGTTTATCTGGTAAAATATGAAATTATAACATAATGCTATCACTTCTATCGGTTTCAAAGGCGCAAAAACTAATTTCCCTGCATGTTCGTGACAGGCGACTTGCCATGGGGCTGACGCAAGGTGGGCTTGCCAGTCGTTCCGGCGTTGCCCTGCCAACTTTACGCAAGTTTGAGCAAAAGGGGCTGATCTCTCTTGAATCCCTTCTCAAACTGTTGCTGGTTTTGGACGGTTTGGAAAATATCGTAAAGGCCCTGGAAGTGGAGCAGCCGGAGTTTTCTTCCATAGATGAAGTGCTGGACACCGAAGCGGTTAAAACTCCCAAAAGAGGGTGGCGTAAATGAAGTATGTTCCTGTTTCCGAGGTCAAGGTCGGACTGGCATTTAATAAAATGCCAACTCATGTGGGGCGGCTGGCGGCCCGTGACGGGGTGGTCTATTTTGAATATGACCGTGATTTTCTTAAATCCGGGCTGGATATTTCACCTTTACGGCTACCGCTTCAACCGGGCTTGCGCTCTTTCGACCGGTTTTTGTTCGAAGGATTGCCGGGCTTGTTTAACGACAGCCTGCCCGATGGCTGGGGGCGGTTCCTGCTGGATCGGTTCGCAAGGGGTCAGGGTATCTTGCCTGACCAACTTGGCCCACTTGATCGGCTGGCCCATGTTGGAAATAACGGTATGGGGGCATTGATTTATGAACCTGATCAAAGCCAGGCTGCCTGTGAGAATGAAATCAATCTGGATGCCCTGGCCTTGCATGCTCGCGAGGTTCTGAACGGCGAAGCGCAGGACGTGCTGAATGAACTGCTGGCCCTGAACGGATCATCCGCCGGGTCACGGCCAAAGGTGATGGTCGGTGTTAATGAGTGCAGGGAAAATATCGTTCATGGCATAGTCGATCTCAAGGAAGAATATGAACCATGGATCGTCAAGTTTTTCAATTCAACTGACGGGCTTGATTCAGGGGCCGTTGAATATGTGTACGCCCTGATGGCAGAAAAAGCCGGGCTGGAAATGAGTGATGTGCATTTGTTCGCCGCCGATAAAGGTCCCGGATATTTTGCCACCAGGCGGTTTGACCGTGTCGGCGAAAAGCGCCTGCATGTCCACAGTGCTTGCGGATTGCTACATTCAGATTTTAGAACGCCATCGCTGGATTATGAAGACCTGATTACCCTGACCGGTATGCTGACCCGTGATGTGCGCGAGGTTGAAAAGATGTTCCGTCTCGCCGTGTTTAACGTGCTGGCCCATAACAGGGATGATCACGCGAAAAACTTCAGCTTCCTGATGAGCGATACCGGGGAATGGAAGCTATCCCCCGCTTATGACCTGACATTTTCCTCCGGTCCCCGTGGCGAGCAAAGCACCATGGTCATGGGCGAGGGCGCTAATCCGGGGATAGAGCATTTACGAAAACTGGGGGAAGAGGCGAAGCTGGATAAAGCCTGTGTGAATGAAATCATTGAGCAGACACAAGATGCTCTGGCAAACTGGTCTGAACTTGCCAGGGAGTTTGGCGTTGATCGAGAGAACGTCGGGCTGATCAAGGATAAACTGGGCCAGCAAAAATGAGTTATAGAAGGAAACGCTATCGCTCATGACACCCCGATTCGCTATAAAAGTGTAGCGTTAACATTCGTTGTACAGATTTTTGACCGAGTTTTACGTAAATTTCCGAAATTAATTTCAATAGACATACGTAGTCATAGATAATCATGCGTAGTCAGGATTATGCAGGAGACATCTACAGACTCTACGCATTTTCTTGCGATAAAATTAAATGTTGTTTTGTGCAATTCCACTTGTTCCATGTTGGTGAATTCAATTCAGGCATCTTGAGTGTATGCGTCCTTGAGTTGAATTTATATTATCACCCATTGGATTAAAGGGATCACATAAGGCAAAATATCTCACCCGAAAACAAGTAGCAGAAAAATACCCGATCAGTTTTTCACACCTGGCCCACCTCGCCAGTCAGGGGCGTGGCATTCGCTACCGAATCATCGGAAAATGCGCGGTGTATCATGTGGATGAGGTCGAGGCATGGATCGAAGTTCAGGCCATCGACCCGACACCAAAATCACGCAAGCGAGGCAAGCCACGAAAAACGCCCTCTGATCAGATCGGGAAGGGAGCCAACGATAATGGTGGTGTATAAGCCAACAATCACCATCAAGGGCGTTGATGTCACCCGCCGCTATAATGATCCGCGCATTGCCCGGCGGATGTCCTTGATCGCCTTGGCTGCACCCGTCTGTCGTGTCTGCGATTTCTATCTCATCTTTATTCCCCTTCGGGTCATTACGATGAACCAGAAACCCTCTCTTATGCAATACCGCTAATCTGTTCCATAGGCGCTGACGTTAGACAGTTTTAACTTGTTTAGATTGATATTTGTAGGGTCAAATCTCGGTGGTTTCGGGCCCACGCAACCAACATGTACTGGGTATTATCGCTAGAATTACATTATTGCGCGGTGAATATAGGCGTTAAAAATTCATCTAACATGTTGAGATTAAACCCAAAATGATTCTAGGTTTACTGAGTTATGCCGGTGGTGGTAACGCTCCTCCGCTACCATTTCAAAAGCCTCGGTTTGTAGCTGAACTGGGGATTTTTGTGTGTTTAGTAAACTGTCACTGTAATCCCCCTGTAATTCCCTGTAATTCCCAAGATTATATAATTCCAAACAAAAGCCGTTAAATCTGGTTTAATCTGACAGTGTTTATCGATCAACTATAGGTCCGTTGCTCCAGCGGTGATAGGTCGATTTGCTCGGAAAGTATTTTTAAAAAAGCCTCCTCGGCGCGGTTCAACCGAGCGCTGGGATTCCAGACCATAT
>JAJRRU010000017.1 GCA_024279135.1 Alphaproteobacteria bacterium | reverse complement strand
TAGCAAAACATTGTTGACCAGCTAACCGAAAAATGACATCAACGAATCAACCAACGGCGTTAATCACGCTCCAAGATTCTACTTCCGGCCAAAGTGGCCGTTTTGAATGGAATCAGTGGCCGCTTTCAGTGGAATGTGCAGACTAATCAGACATATATGATAACAACCGTTTAAGTCTGCAAATGACCCCAAGCAAACATTCATGGGATTGAGAATGCGATAGCCTCTTCGTGCTACTATCCCGCCATGGTTGGTTGCATGAACGGGCAGGTTAGGGTGGACGTTGAAGCTTGGTTGATGGAGTTCGGGCTTGAGCAATACGCGGAGGCGTTTGCCGGAGACGAGATTACTTGAGGTCTCCTTGTGGCCAGCTCTTGCGCACGATACTTTATTGCGGCATCGCCGCCAAAGTCGGATTTAAAAGCTGTCCTGCCTTCAATATTGCCGAAGGGGTATTATTTGACCGAGAGAACAGGACACTTCGCCAAGAGCTCGACACGGTGGGAAACGCCGCCGCGCAGAGTCGCTTCGATGCTTCCGAAACCGCGGGAACCAACGACAATCATGTCTACATCGTGCTGCTGAGCGCACGCGATAATTGTACGTGCGACAGGGCCTTCCTGCACTTTAGTCACGATATCGTCAACGCCCTTCTCGCGCGATCTAGTCTCCGCATGTGCAACCAAATCGCTGGAAACCATTTTCCAAGTATTCAAGTCTACCGCGGAGACATTTTCCAGTTCGGCATATTTACGCAGCTCTACTGAAACCTTCGGGATCGTGTGGACCTTGATTACGTTGAGAATGATTACTCTAGCTTTGCAGCCAACAGCGATTGCTGAGGCATAATCCACCGCCTTCATAGAGTGGCTCGAACCATCGATGGCGACCAGCAGCTTATTGATCATCTGTAGTGTCCTTTCGATACTGCCAATACGGCTAACTGTACCGTCTGGCGTCTCTGCCCCGCGGGGGGGTTGGTTGAGTATACCCAAATAAGGGGCTGAAGGCAGTCTATAATAGCCTATAGGGTAAGTCTAACGGCCTAGTCCAGACACTCGCCACGCAATGGCTCTAATGTCCGTTCTTGGCTAAGAGCAGAATATATTTGGTGCTGTCTAAAAGCAGACATATTGGTGCCCAGGTTTGTTTTGTTGATGCGATGAATTTTTTGATTATTTTCAATGGCTTAGGAAAGTTTGGTGGGCCCGGTAGGACTCGAACCTACAACCAGACGGTTATGAGCCGTCGGCTCTAACCAATTGAGCTACAGGCCCACCATGTCGCCCGCGACGAAAGCCCTGTGCGGCCCCGTCTGATTTGGGCGGTATCATTAAAACAGGCCGGAATGGCGGGACCGGCCTGTTGCAGTCTTTTAGAGCCTCAACGGTTCAATAGTCAAGGAAGCTTCTCAATTTACGTGACCGGCTTGGGTGTTTCAGTTTACGTAATGCCTTGGCTTCAATCTGTCGGATGCGTTCGCGTGTTACGGAAAACTGCTGGCCGACTTCTTCCAGGGTGTGATCGGTGTTCATGCCGATTCCGAAACGCATGCGCAAGACACGCTCTTCACGCGGCGTCAGGCTGGCCAGAACACGGGTCGTGCTCTCACGCAAGTTAGCCTGAATAGCGGCATCGAGCGGCTGTATGGCATTTTTATCCTCGATGAAATCACCCAGGTGACTGTCTTCTTCATCACCGATGGGGGTTTCCAGGCTGATCGGTTCTTTGGCAATTTTCAGAACTTTGCGAACTTTTTCCAGCGGCATGGACAGTTTTACCGAAAGCTCTTCCGGGGTCGGCTCGCGACCAATCTCGTGCAACATCTGGCGCGATGTGCGGACCAGCTTGTTGATGGTTTCGATCATATGAACCGGAATTCGGATGGTGCGGGCCTGATCGGCGATGGAACGTGTAATAGCCTGCCTGATCCACCATGTGGCATAGGTCGAGAACTTGTAACCACGGCGGTATTCAAACTTGTCGACCGCCTTCATCAGGCCAATATTGCCTTCCTGAATCAGGTCGAGAAACTGCAATCCGCGATTGGTATATTTCTTGGCGATGGAGATAACCAGACGCAAGTTGGCCTCGATCATTTCCTTCTTGGCCTTGGCGGCTTCGCGGGCGCCTTTCTGAACCACCCCGACGACCCGGCGGAACTCGGATATGGAAAGTCCGGCATCCTGGGAAACCTTGCCAATGCTTTCGCGCAGGGTTTCGATTTCCTTCTGGTATTTGGTGGCAAATTTACCCCAGGCTTTGTTGCCAGTAGCGACCCGGTCCAGCCAGCCGGGATCAAGCTCATGGCTAAAATATTTTTCAAGGAAATCCTCACGCTTGACCCGACACGACACGGCCATACGCAAAATTTTGCCTTCCAGCCCAAGCAGCTGGCGGTTTTGTGAGTATAACTGTTCTGTAAGCTGTTCGATCCGCAGATTATTCAAATGCACACCTTCCATCAGATCGATCAGTTCATGGCGTATCTTGTCATAGCGTTTTTCTGCCGCCGGGGTAATCGAACCGCCGGTTTGCAGAATATCCAAACGTTTTTCCTGCGCCCGGTGCAGGCGTTTGTAGGTCTTGGCGATTTGTTCGAAAGTTGCGATAACCGTCGGCGTCAGTGTCGCCTCAAGCACGGCCAACGACATGTTAACGTCATCGCCATCATCTTCATCGTCATCGTTTTCTTTATTTTCGCTATTTTCGCCGCTCTCGCCGCTTTCGGTATCTTTTTTCTCCGTCCCGGCATCATCGGCGATTTTACCATCGTCCTTGACCAGTGATTTTTCCTGCACAACGGCCGGTGCCGGCACATCAACGCCTGGCTGAAGGGCCGTTTCTTGTTCACTCCCGCCTTCCTGATTATCTGGATTATTGGCATTGTTGGCGTTGTTGGCGTTGTTGGCGTTGTTGGCGTTTTTGTCACCGCCATAGGTGGCTTCCAGGTCGATAATATCACGCAGCAACATACGTTCATCAACCAACGCATCATGCCATTCCACGATAGCACGGATGGTCAATGGACTTTCCATCAGGCCACCGATCATCATTTCACGGCCCGCTTCGATACGCTTGGCAATGGCTATTTCGCCTTCACGCGATAGTAACTCGACGGAACCCATTTCACGAAGATACATGCGCACAGGATCATCGGTACGACCGATCTCGGCTTCGTTTACATTGCCGGCAACCACTGCTCCTTCGGTCGGTTCAACCTTTTTTTCAGGTGTGGCTTCTTCGTTTTCTTCGTTATCGACGATATTAATGCCCTGCTCAGAGAGCATGGCCATGGTATCTTCGATCTGTTCAGAAGAAACTTCGTCAGGCGGCAAGGCCTCGTTCAGCTCATCATAGGTGATATAACCGCGCTCTTTACCTTTCGCGATCATTTTTTTAACGGATGCACCTAGGGCGTCGAGGAGCGGGCTATCGGGTTGTTCTTCCTGGGTCGGGCGAGCTTGTGTTGCGGTTGCTGCTTTTGCCAAAATATTTTTCCCCAGTGATTAGCAAGTAATTTGAAAAAGGTTATACGAATAAAGGTTACGTTTAATATTAGAAATCTGCCGTGATTTCAAACACCACGTTAACAACTTCGCCTTAAATTCGCTTAAAATACGATTATTTGTAGATTATTCTGCATCTATGACACGATTTTGCGTTTTAAGCACCTGGAGTCTGTTCCAGTTTTCCTCTGTATAGTTTTCGGCCAATTGTGCTTGAGCGGCTTTTATTTCCAAATCCAGTGTTTTTTCACTCATCAATTGATAGGTATGGTCCCACCCGTTGAGCGCGTTAGACAGCTCGCCATCGGGTCGGGCAAAACTCGCGTCTATCAAGACATCTTCCCCCATAACCGTATCAAGCTCTACGGAAAATTCACTAACCCTCAGATGGTCAGTAAGTCCGTTGAAATCAAGCCCTGATTGTCCTGCCAGAGTTTTTAAGACTTCCTGGCGAAGATTGTCAAGTCTTTGCCCGGCTTTTGTAAAATCAAGCGCACCCAAACGTTCGCTGACATCATCATATAATTGCGGGTAGCTGATCAGGGTTACCAGCAATATTTCCAGCTGCCTGCGCTGTGGCGATGACTGTGAAGAAACCTGATGAGGTTGTAATATATCCATGCCACCGGATTGACCGGGACGAGCCGCCCGTCCAGCCTGCCAGATCCGCTCTTTGAAAGTCGTGGTAAAGTGGCCCCGCATTGTGGGGTCCTCGATACGTTTGGTATGTTCACCCAGCCTGTGCTGCAAGGCCGCACGCCCTTCAGGGGTTGCCGGCACCGCACCACCACATTCCATGCGCCACAAGACCTCCGACAGGGGCAGGGCCTGATCGAGTATTTCCCGCATGGCTGCCTTGCCCTGTTTGGCAATCAGCGTATCGGGATCTTCGTCTTTGGGCAATTCGGCGAACCGCAAACCATAACCCGATTTTAACAAAGGCAAGGCACGCTCCGCAGCCCGCAGGGCGGCCCGTTGACCAGCTTCATCGCCATCAAAACACAAGACCGGTTCAGGGGCTACCCGCCACATCATTGCCAAATGCTGTTCGGTCAGTGCTGTACCCAATGGTGCCACGGCCTCGTCAAATCCGGCCATTTGCAGGGCAATCACATCCATATAACCTTCGGCAAGAATAAGGTGGCCGCTTTTGCGCGCCGAAGCCAGGGCCTGGTCCAGTCCATAGAGGACCTGACCTTTGTGAAAGATCGGCGTTTCCGGGGAATTCAGGTATTTTGCCTTGTCATCGATCAGGGTCCGCCCGCCAAAGGCGATGACCCGGCCCCGACGATCCATGATGGGAAACATCAGCCGTCCGCGAAAACGATCATAAGGGGTGCGATCAGCCCGGTCTTCGGGCGGGCGTATCAACATGCCGGTCTCAACCATCAGGTCTTCCGGGATGTCCTTGTTGGCCAGGGCCGTCTTCAGGGCGTTACGGGTATCGGGAGCAAATCCGAGACGGAATTTTGCTAATATTTCATCGGTGATGCCGCGGCCTCGCAGGTAATCCAGACAAGCCTTGCCTTCCGGCATATGCAGGGCCCGCTGGAACCATTGACAGGCTGCCTCGGTGACGTCCTGTAAACCTTGATATTGTGCGGCGCGCTGACGTTCTTCGGGCGTGTCGCGCGGAACCGGCATACCGGCATCCAGCGCCAGCCGTTCAACGGTTTCGGGGAAGCTCAGCCCTTCCGTATTCATGACAAAATCAAATATACTGCCATGGGCTCCACAGCCAAAGCAGTGATAAAAGGCCTTGTCTTCATTGACCGTAAAAGACGGGGTCTTTTCCTTGTGAAACGGGCAAAGGCCATGCCATTCCCGGCCCTTCTTGATCAGCCGCACACGCTTGCCGATCACATCCGAAAGCGAACTGCGCCCGCGAAGTTCATCAAGAAATTGTGGGGTAAAAGCCATAAAATACGAGCAATCTTGTTTTGGGCGTCAATGGGAGCCGTATTATATTATAATACGATCTTCCGGCGAGAGGAAATCCCGCAGGTAATTTAGCCGGAAAACAGGCCTTACCCCTCTACGATGCCTGAGATGTCGCCGCTCAATTCATCAAACGCTCTTTGACTTTCTTGCTGGCCTTGGCGAAATCCATTTTACCGGCGTATTGTTCTTTCAGGGCCGCCATGACCTTCCCCATATCCTTGATGGAAGAGGCCTCCAGCTTGTCGATCGTTGCCGTCAGGGCCTCGTCAACTTCCTCATCACTTAACTGGACGGGCAGGAATTGCTCGATAATGGTTATTTCCTGTCGCTCGATGTCGGCCAGCTCTTCACGGTTACCCTTGATGTAAAGCTCGATAGAATCGCGACGTTGCTTGATCATGGATTGCAGCATGGACAAGATAACATCGTTTGCAATGCCATCGGTATTGCCCGATGGGCGGGCCGCAATATCACGGTCTTTCAAGGCCGCCAATATCAGCCTGAGGGTACGAACACACTGGGTATCTTTGGCCTTCATGGATTTCTTGAGGGCATCACTGAGTCGCTGACGCAACATGACTAACTCCATCGTCTTTTTGTCGAAGGGGTGGACCATAATGCAAAATTGTTGAAAAAGCAACCTATGAGCAGTTTCTAACTCATTGAATTTAAAGCATTTTTTTAATAAATACACCCTTGACCCCATGGCATTCTTTGCTTACAACCTTCTCAGCGTAGCCGATGACGGATTTATGCGTGCCAAGAGGTGACTTTACGATGAGTATTGAGATAAATACGCCCGTGACGGCTCGCAGAGGATCAAGACCTTCGCAAGCTGATGCGGCGTTGGTGCTCGCCGATGGTACGGTTTTCTGGGGTTATGGAGCGGGGGCAACGGGCAGCTCTGTGGGCGAGGTCTGTTTTAATACATCCATGACCGGCTATCAGGAAATCCTCACCGATCCCAGCTATGCCGGACAGATTATCAACTTCACCTTTCCTCATATCGGTAATGTGGGCACCAACCCCGACGATACAGAAACCATTAATCCGGCGGTTCGTGGCTGTGTCATGCGCATGGATATTACCAATCCTGCCAACTGGCGGGCAACCGGCCATTTGGACAGCTGGCTGAAAAGCCATAACCTGACGGCTGTGTGCGGCATTGATACACGCCGCCTGACCCGTTTGATCCGCGATGGCGGCGCGCCCAGCGGCGTGGTGGTTTATGCCCCCGAAGGCGGTGACGGTATCGACGTCGAAACACTGACCCGCCAGGCCGCCGACTGGGCCGGTCTGGAAGGCATGGACCTGGCCGCCGATGTTTCCTGTACCCAGCCCTATAGCTGGGACCAGACCCAGTGGTCCCTCAGCCACGGGCACGGTGTTCAGACCGATCCGCGCTTTCATGTAGTGGCTGTGGATTTTGGCGCAAAACAGAACATTCTACGCTGCCTGGCATCGAGCGGATGCAAGGTAACGGTGGTCCCGGCCAATGCCACGGCAGAGGACATTCTGGCCTACCAACCCGATGGCGTGTTCCTGTCTAATGGACCAGGCGATCCGGCAGCAACGGGGGTTTATGCCATCCCCATGATTAAAGGCGTGATCGAAGCGGGTATCCCGTTGTTCGGTATCTGTCTGGGCCACCAGATCCTGGCTCTCGCCCTGGGTGCCACAACCTACAAAATGCACATGGGCCACCGGGGCGCCAACCAGCCGGTCAAGGATCTGAAAACCGGCAAGGTTGAAATCACCAGTCAAAACCACGGCTTCTGCGTAGATGCCGACAGCCTGCCCGATGATGTCACCATGACCCACCAGTCGTTGTTCGATGGCACCCTGGAAGGCATCGAACTAAACGGAAAACCGGTTTTCTCCGTCCAGCACCACCCCGAAGCCTCCCCCGGCCCACGCGACAGCCACTACCTGTTTGAACGGTTTGTGGGCTTGATGGAGAAGAAGACATAAATTATGCCCAAACGTACTGATATCAAATCCATCCTGATTATTGGCGCCGGACCGATTGTAATCGGTCAGGCTTGTGAATTTGATTATTCAGGAACCCAGGCCTGTCAGGCGCTGAAGGAAGAAGGCTACCGGGTAATTCTGGTCAATTCCAATCCGGCGACCATCATGACCGATCCGGCGACCGCCGATGCAACATATATAGAGCCCATTACCCTCGATATGGTTGAGCGGATTATCGCCGCTGAGCGACCCGATGCCATCCTGCCGACCATGGGTGGTCAGACCGGTCTCAATACAGGCATGGCGCTTTCCGAAAACGGTATTTTGGAAAAATACGGCTGTGAACTGATCGGTGCCGATGCTCAGGCTATCGACAAGGCCGAAGACCGCCAGAAATTTCGCGACGCCATGACCCGTATCGGGTTGAACACCCCACGCAGTGTGTTGGTCAACTCAATGTCCGAGGCCGAGGCCGCCATGAAGGAAATCGGCCTGCCGATCATTTTGCGGCCATCGTTTACCATGGGTGGGATCGGTGGCGGCATTGCCTATAACGCCGAGGAGTACATGGACATTATCCGCGGCGGGCTGGACGCCTCGCCCGTCGGGCAGGTGCTGGTGGAACAATCGGTTCTGGGCTGGAAAGAATATGAAATGGAAGTGGTGCGCGACAAGGCGGACAACTGTATCATTATCTGTTCCATCGAGAATATCGACCCCATGGGGGTTCACACCGGTGACAGCATCACCGTAGCCCCGGCCTTGACCCTGACCGATAAGGAATACCAGATCATGCGCGATGCGTCCATCGCGGTGCTGCGCGAGATCGGGGTGGATACCGGGGGCTCGAATGTGCAGTTTGCCATCAACCCGGAAAATGGCGAAATGATCGTCATCGAAATGAACCCGCGGGTCTCGCGATCTTCGGCGCTGGCGTCAAAGGCGACTGGTTTTCCCATCGCAAAAATCGCCGCCAAACTGGCCGTCGGATATACCCTCGATGAGCTGGATAACGATATCACCGGTGGCGTGACCCCGGCATCTTTTGAGCCGACCATCGACTATGTGGTAACCAAAATTCCGCGCTTTACCTTCGAGAAATTCCCCGGTGCAGACCCCTATCTGACCACCGCCATGAAATCGGTTGGCGAGGCCATGTCCATCGGGCGCTCTTTCCAGGAATCCCTGCAAAAGGGATTACGGTCCATGGAAATCGGCCTGAACGGCCTGAACGAAGTTGATATTGATGGCATCGATGACAGCCTCACACCAGATGTGGACATTATCCGCGCGGCCCTGTCACAACCACGCCCGGACCGCTTGCTGGTGATCGCCCAGGCTTTCCGGCTGGGTCTGCCGAGCGATGTCATTCAGGCCACCAGCAAATACGACCCGTGGTTCCTGGAACAGATCGAAGGCATCGTAACTGTTGAAAAGGAAGTCCAACGGGACGGCTTGCCTGGTGATGGGGATGCAGCGGGTTGGTTAAACCTCAAACGAATGGGGTTTTCTGACGATCGTCTGGCAGAACTTGGCAAAACAACCGCCCAGGCCGTAGCCAAAAGTCGCCGCCATGCCAATGTGCGCCCGATTTATAAACGGGTCGACAGCTGTGCCGGTGAGTTCGCCACCAAGACGTCTTATCTGTATTCCTGTTATGAGTACGATGGTGAGGACGAGGCCTGTCCCACGGATCGCAAAAAAATTATCATCCTCGGCGGTGGTCCCAACCGCATCGGCCAGGGCATCGAATTTGATTATTGCTGTGTCCATGCGGCCTATGCCTTATCGGAAGCAGGTTTTGAGACCATCATGGTCAACTGTAATCCCGAAACGGTTTCGACGGATTATGATACCTCTGATCGCCTGTATTTCGAGCCCCTGACGGATGAAGATGTCATCGAGCTGATCCACAGCGAACAGCAAAACGGCGAGGTCCTGGGTGTTATCGTTCAACTTGGCGGTCAGACCCCACTGAAACTCAGCCACGCATTGGAAGCCGTCGGCATCCCCATTCTCGGCACCTCACCCGACGCCATTGATCTGGCCGAAGACCGCGAGCGGTTTCAGGCACTGGTCGAACAGCTCGGCCTGAAACAACCCAACAACGGTGTGGCGCGCTCGCTGGAAGAAGCCATCGCAGTGGCAAAAATTATCGGCTACCCTTCCGTGGTTCGCCCATCTTATGTGCTGGGTGGCCGAGGCATGGAAATCGTCTATGACGAAAAAGCCCTGTTGCACTATATGCAAACGGCCGTCGAGGTTTCCGGCGACAGCCCGGTTTTACTGGACTCGTACCTGCAAAACGCCATCGAGGTTGATGTGGACGCCATATCGGACGGAACAGACGTCTATATCGCTGGCATCATGGAACATATCGAGGAGGCTGGTATTCATTCGGGCGATTCCGCCTGTGCCCTGCCCCCCCATAGCCTGCCACCCGAGATGATCGAAGAACTGCGGGAACAAACCATCAAGCTTGCCGGTGCGCTGGGCGTTATCGGGTTGATGAATATCCAGTTCGCCATCAAAGACGGTACGGTCTTCCTGCTGGAGGTTAATCCACGGGCCAGCCGCACGGTACCTTTTGTCGCCAAAGCAACCGGGGTGGCTGTGGCCAAGGTCGCGGCGCGCATCATGGCCGGTGAAAAACTTGCCGATTTCGGCTTGTCGGGTGATAAACGACAAACTTTTGCCCATACCGCCGTCAAGGAAGCCGTATTCCCGTTCAAACGTTTCCCGGGTGTGGATATAATTTTAGGCCCTGAAATGCGCTCGACCGGCGAAGTCATGGGCATTGATATGGACTTTGCCAAAGCCTTTGCCAAATCTCAATTTGGCGCTGGCATGGACCTGCCCCGGTCCGGCTCCATCTTCATTTCCGTGAAAAACCGCGACAAGGCCGCGGTAACCGAGATCGCCCGAAGCCTTGCCCAGTCGGGATTTAACCTGATTGCCACGGCAGGAACCCAACAACACCTGAGCGAACAGGGCCTGGACGTAACCCGTATAAACAAGGTTCTGGAAGGCCGCCCCCATTGTGT
Source organism: Alphaproteobacteria bacterium (assembly GCA_024279135.1). Taxonomy (GTDB): domain Bacteria; phylum Pseudomonadota; class Alphaproteobacteria; order Rhodospirillales; family Casp-alpha2; genus JABJOR01. The sequence goes on along the minus strand of JAJRRU010000017.1, from coordinate 14,700 downwards.
GGACGCCATTATCAACGGTGAAATTCAGATGGTCATCAATACCACCGATGGCGCCCAGGCCATGACCGACAGTTTTTCCATCCGTCGTTCGGCGTTGACACACAATGTATCGTATTACACCACCATAACGGCCGCATCGGCCATGGCGACGGCCATAGCTACCTTGACAAAAGAGCCGCTTGAAGTTGCGTCACTTCAGTCGTACTTTAAAGAAGCTTAATACAGGGTTTCCCCTGACAGACAGTTTTCACGTTATCGGTCAGCGATGTGACCGGTAGCGGTACTTTTTTTGTTGTTGCGCATTGAGGAAAACCGGCGCGCTTGTATATGGATAAAACGGTAAGGATAGAACGATGGAAAGGTACCCGATGACCGCAGAGGGCTTAGACCGTCTTGAAAAAGAACTGAAGAACCTCAAAAGTGTTGAACGCCCCGCCGTCATCAAGGCAATCGCTACTGCCCGCGAGCACGGCGATTTGAAAGAAAACGCCGAATATCATGCAGCGCGTGAAAAACAGGGATTCATCGAAAGCCGGATTACCCACTTAACCAGCGTGACATCCTTTGCCGAGGTCATCGACGTGTCCACCATGTCTGGTACCGTCGTACGATTTGGTGCCAAGGTGGTGGTCTATGATGAAACCACAGATGCAGAAGTAGAATACCATGTCGTCGGCACCCACGAAGCCGATATCGCCCTTAATCGCCTTTCCATCACAGCACCTCTGGCCAGGGCATTGCTTGGCAAAACCATCGGTGATGTTGTCGAGGTGGTCACCCCGGGGGGCAAGAAATCCTACGAGGTCTGCAACGTTAACTTTGGCTAACCCTGCTGGCTCAATCCTGTTCGGGGTTTTCAAGGGGTACGGGCACACCCGGCAGGCTTTTCTCCGTGCGAATCGTTTCCAGCGTTGAAACCGTAACCACATTATCGTTGGCCGTCAGGCGCATGGTCAGATCGTCCCGGTGGGCCTTGTCGCGAGCGACCAGCTTTATCAGGAAATCACCACCGCCTCTGATCATGTGACACTCGCGGACTTCCTCCCATTGGCTGACCGATTGTTCGAACGCCTGTAAAACAACCTGTGCCTGGCTGGATAACCCGACCAAGGCGAAAAACATTTCAGTATAACCCAGTTTGGCGGCATCAATGCTGGCATGGTAGCCATGAATATAACCATTATTTTCAAGGGCGCGAACCCGGCGCAAACACGGCGGTGCCGAGATTTCTGCACGACTGGCAAGGTCGACATTTGTGATGCGACCGTTTTCTTGAAGGTTGTCTAAAATTACCAGGTCGATTCGGTCGAGTTTGTGTCGCTGCATGGGGCAAATATCCGGGTCTTGTAATGATGTGTCAGCCCATAGGCCAATTTGTGTAATTATATTACAAAATTGCCGGAGCCTTTCCAAGCGATGATATAATTTTGCGGGCGAGTTTGTTATAAATCTATAACAAACACCGTTTGCGGGTTCGCTCACCTTGCAGGCAACCATTGTGCGGCCTATGGTGAGGGCCATAACGGATATTAAGGGATGCATTTGGCCATCCCACGTGTAAAAAATACGTGTAAAAAATACGTGTAAAGATACGGGCAGAGATACAGGTAGATATTCTAGTTAATTAAGGACATATGGGATTATGACGCAGAGACAACACAGCAAGGTATTGATCATTGGTTCTGGTGCCGCCGGTTATACCGCCGCAATCTATTGTGCGAGAGCTAATCTGAAACCCCGTTTGATCCGGGGCCTGCAACCCGGCGGCCAGATGACGATCACCACGGATGTGGAGAATTACCCTGGTTTTGCCGAACCCATTCAAGGGCCGTGGCTCATGGAACAAATGTTGGCCCAGGCCAACGCCGTCGGTGCAGAAATGATCGAAGACACCATCATGAGCGTAGATTTTTCCAAACGGCCCTTTGAAGCGGTTGGTGACGATGGAACCGTCTTTACGGGCGATGTTGTGATTATCGCCACCGGTGCGACGGCCCGCTGGCTGGGACTGGAAAGCGAACAAAAATTTCAGGGCTTCGGTGTTTCGGCCTGTGCGACATGTGACGGGTTTTTCTACCGCGACAAACCGGTCTGTGTCATCGGTGGTGGCAATACCGCCGTTGAAGAGGCCCTGTATCTGACCAATTTTGCCTCGAAAGTTACCCTGGTTCACCGGCGCGATGAATTTCGCGCCGAAAAGATTATGCAGGACCGGCTGTTTGCCAATCCAAAAATTGAAGTGATCTGGGACAGTGTACTCGACGAGGTCATGGGCCAGGACATGCCGCCGGGTGTAACCGCTGCAAAATTACGCAACGTAAAAACCGGCAACATCCAACAAATCGACGTGGACGGTGTGTTCATCGCCATTGGGCACAAACCCAACACAGAGATTTTTAGCGGGCAGATTAACCTGGATGACGAAGGCTATATTATTACCCAGCCGGGCAGTACCACGACCAATATTGCTGGCATTTTTGCCGCCGGTGATGTGCAGGATAAAATTTACCGCCAGGCGATTACAGCAGCCGGTACTGGGTGTATGAGCGCACTGGAAGCTGAACGATACCTTGGCCATCTCGAGTTATCGGGCGCGCAAGCCGCACAATAATGTCAAAGGATCAGTGAACCGCCATGGATTGGGATAAACTTAAAATCTTCCACAAGGTTGCCGATGCAGGAAGCTTTACCCATGCCGGAGATGACCTGAATCTGAGCCAGTCAGCGGTGAGCAGACAGATCAGCACCCTGGAAGATAGCCTGAATGTTCCCCTGTTCCATCGCCATGCCCGTGGTCTGCGCCTGACCGAACAGGGCGATATACTTTACAAGACTGTCCATGATGTATTTGCCAAACTGGAAATGGTTCAGGCCCAGATCGGTGAAAGCAAAAAAGCACCAACGGGAAAGTTGAAGATCACCACGACTGTGGCTTTTGGCTCAGTTTGGCTGACCTCGCGGATCAGCGAGTTTATTACACTCTATCCTGAAATTGATGTCTCTCTTGTCCTGGCCGATTCGGAACTGGATCTGTCCATGCGCGAGGCCGATGTGGCGATCCGTCTGGAACCGCCAAAACAGCAGGACCTTATCCAACGCCATTTACTGAATATCGGGTATCATATTTATGCCTCGCCGGATTATCTTGCGGAATACGGCATCCCCCAGACACCGGAAGATCTGGACCACCACCGATTGGTGGTATACGGCGAGGACGCCAAACCACCTGTCTCGGACCTGAACTGGCTGTTGACTGTCGGCTGCCCGAAAAATTGCCCGCCGCGAAAACCAGTGCTAAAAGTCAACAGTATTTATGGCATATTCAGGGCCGTACAAAGCGGTATCGGCATCGGTGCCGTACCGGATTATATGAGTAAGGAAGTCGGTACACTGGTTGATATCCTGCCTGAAATTCGCGGCCCCAACTTAAGCGTTTATCTGGTTTACGCCGCAGAATTGCGGAATACGGCGCGGGTTATGGCTTTCCGGGATTTCCTGGTCGAAAAAATGAAATCAGATTTACACTGATACCGGTACTATCCAGCTATGCGTCACACGCATGGCAGCCTTGCAGGTTTTAATCTTTTCAAACCCAGAGATATTGCCTATATTGTGATCATCGATGTTGCATTGCAGCATCGTATTCCACCCAGACCCCCATCTGGGTGTTGGAACCGAAAGGTTCCTGCGTCTCCTCCCAGACGTGAAGCCTCCCTGTTTAAACTCGCCCCGGCTTTTTAGCCGGGGTTTTTTTTGCGTAATCCGGATGGGCTATTTCACTTCCGCACGACTGGCAACAACCTCGTCGGCATGTTTGCCCGACAGTTCCTGCAAGTGATCAAATGACCATTGAAAAGTCCCCACACCCTGGGTCATGGAACGCAATTCGATGATCATATCGTGCATTTCAGATTGTGGGATATGGGCCTGGATTTCATCCCAGCCGACCCAACCGTCTTTTGCCAGAAAACCAAGAATATGACCCCGCCTGCCACTGACCAGACGCTGGATATTCGAGGTAAACTCATTGGGCAGGGATACCGTAACGATACAGATCGGTTCCAGCAGGACCGGGCCACACATAGGCATACATTCCCGCATGGCTTGTTGTGCGGCCTTTTTGAAGGCCATCTCGGAACTGTCCACATTGTGGTGTTGGCCATCGGTCAGGGTCACGGCGATATCGACGACCTTGAAGCCCAGGGGGCCACGTACCAAAAATTCCTTAACCCCGGTTTCTACCGCCGGAATATACTGCTTGGGGACGGAGCCGCCGGTGATGCGATCACTGAAATCGAAACCGCTGCCACGGGGCAGGGGTTTGATCTCAATATGCACATCACCAAATTCTCCATGTCCGCCTGACTGCTTTCGATGCCGGGCATGTTGTTTGCCTGGTTTGCGGATGGTCTCCATATAAGGCACCTGTGGCCGGTGGGCAGTGGTGGCAAGATTGAACTTGTTTTGCAGCCGGTCAATGGCGATGTTGAGGTGGATTTCGCCCTGCCCCCAGAGCAGCAACTCGCCGGTACTCTGATCATGGTCATAGGACAAGGACGGATCTTCCTCGGCTATTTTAGCAAGCCCGTTAGTCAATTTCACCTCATCACTGCGCTCTTTTGCGTGCACTGCAATAGAAAATAGCGGGCTCAACGGATCGGGCCACAAAGGCGAAGCCTGGATGCCTGTTTCGGTGATAATATTGCCCGTACTGGCATTTTCCAAACGACCCAGGGCCACCACATCCCCGGCACGGGCCATGGAAATTTTTTCGTGCTTATTACCGCTCATATGATAAACACCGCTGACTCGCAAGTCCCCCAATGTGGTGCCATCGCTAATCTCGCCCTGCAGGATGCGGACGATGGAAAGCTTGCCGACCTGACCGGCGTGAATAGCCTTGAATACCTGGGCGACGGTACCTTCTTCCTCGACACCCAGACGTTCAACAACGCCCTCCACCGTAGATGTTTCGTGACGCAGGGCCTTTAACAGTCGCGTAATTCCATGATTGTGTTCGGCGGATCCGAAAAAGACCGGCACGATCAGATTTTGTTGCAGATCGCGGGTCAGGTTTTTATAAACATCGCTGGACGATGGGATCACATCTTCCAGTAATTCTTCCAGCAAGGCATCGTCAAAATCAGCCAGGCTCTCCAGCATATCGGTTCGGGCTTCCTGTTCACGGTCACTCACCTCATCGGGCAGGGAAATTAAATCCGATGGCTTGCCCTCATGCCACCGGAAGGCCCGTTCGCTGACCAAATCCACATAGCCCGTGATCAGCTCGTTATCCCTGATCGGCACTTCACGCAGCACCAGAGGATTGGAGGAAATGCCCTGCAAGGCTTCCAACGTGGCCCGGATACTGGTATCGGGGTGGTCCATTTTATTGATAAAAATAATATGCGGAACGTTGTAATCATCCAGTGCCTTGAGGATCGGCGCAACGGTTACAGCTTTGTCCGGTGTGGGTTCGGTAACGACAATAACCGTATCGGCTATCATCAGGGCATTCAGGTAATCCTGGCCTAATTCCACTGATCCCGGACAATCGATAAAGGTCCAGTCTTCTTCCAGATAGCTGGCATTGGCAACGTTCATCTCGGTGCTCATATTACGCGCACGGGCCTCGGCTGAGCCATCACCGACACAATTGCCATCCTTGACGGTGCCCCGGCGGTGAATGGTGCCACTGGCCACAAGCAGGCTCTCTAATAACGTGGTTTTTCCTGAAAGATATGGCCCGGCAATAACGGCCACGCGTGGGCTGGATTGTTCATGTATACTCATAAAGACGTCCCCGCTTGTTTGATGTCTATGAGGTTAATGTGCAATCAGCCGCATATAAAGGGCAAAGTTTACAGAAAAGTGTTATTGGGCACTATTTATCCTGAATTTCCATCCTGCGACGCTCGACGAAGTCACCCAGGGCCATTTCTACACTTGGGTCCATGGCGGGCGGTTGATAGTCTTCGATTAATTGTTTCCAGATCCCGGTAGCCCGCTCGGTCGCGTTCAGACTGCCAGCCTCGGTCCAGTTTTCAAAGTTCTGCCAGTCGCTTAGCAAGGGTGCATAGAAAGCATCATTATAACGTTCCATAGTATGGGCACAGCCGAAGAAATGCCCACCGGAGCCAACTTCCTCGATGGCCGATACCGCCAGGGTGTCTTCGTTAATCTCCAGAGGTTTCAGGTTTTCGACCATCATCTGAACCATTTCCGCATCGACAATCATCTTGTCAAAAGAGCAACTCAGCCCGCCTTCGAGCCAGCCAAAGGCGTGATTGACAAAATTAATGTGCCCCAGCACGCAAGCCCACAGTGACATCTGGGTTTCATATGTGGCCTGGGCATCAACCAGATTTGACGCATTGGGCGCACTGGCCCGGATCGGGATACCATAATGACGGGCCAGTTGCCCCGATACCAGGGTCGCCTTGACATATTCCGGTGTGCCAAAGGCTGGCGAGCCACTTTTCATATCAACGTTAGAGGTAAAACTGCCATAAAAGACCGGGTTACCGGGATTGACCGTCTGGATAAAAGCGATCCCGGCCAATGCTTCGGCATTTTGCTGGACCAGCGCACCGGGCATGGTGACCGGGCTCATGGCCCCGGCCAGGGTAAACGGGGTAATAATCACCGGTTGGCCATGCTCGGCCAGGGTCATAGCACCCTGGGCCATTTCTGCATCGAGCACCAGCGGGCTGTTGGTATTGATGTTACCATAAATCACCGGGCGTTCTCGGATACCGTCATAATCGTCCTGGAAAATGATACAGGCCATATCGATAGCATCCTGGGCGCGCTCACGACCCATCAACGAACACTGTACGGCTTTATCAGTGAACCTGTAACAGGCCTGCATGGTATCGAGATGACGCGACCGGGGGTCCATGTCCATGGAGGCAAAGACCCCGCTGTTGACGGCGTGGACGGCGTTCAGGCTTTGCAGGATACGCAAGGCATCCTGAAATTCAGCGAATGTGCCCGCCCGGCGACCCTTTTCGCGGTCATTCAGGAAGGCCGGGCCGCCCGTGGCAACGAAATTTATCCGGTTGCCGCCAAACTCCAGTGAACGCTCGTCATTACGGGCACGAATATTGATTTTTGCAGGGGCCTTGGCAACCTGCTGTTCGATAAAGCCCCGATCAAACGTGACCTGCGTGGTTTCATGATTGACGGTACAGCCCTCACCCTCCAGCAAATCACGGGTCTGGGGACAATCAATCCGCATACCGACATTTTCCAGCACCCTCATGGACGCGTCATGGATCATATCAATCTGTGCAGGCGTGACAATTTCCATAGGTGGATACGGATTTTCCACATGCTGGAACGGGGTCTGTGTGATGCCGGATGTCACCGGCCTGTTACGTCGGCTCGAAGCGCGTCTTGCCATAGCCTGTCATCCTTGTTGCCAAAGCTCAATGACAAACAGGGAAGCACGGCACCCAAACTCAGGCAAACCAATTGATTTTCAGGTTACACAAGTTTTTTATGGGCAGGCTCCAAGGGAGCCTTACAGGTCCTAGCGTAAAGCCGCACAGGCCTTCTGGATGCGGCCACATGCGGTCTCCAGCACATCGGTCGCGGTGGCATAGGACACCCGAAAATGTGGTGACAGTCCGAAAGCAGCACCCTGGACCGTAGCCACACCCTGGCTTTCCAGCATAAAAGTGACAAAATCCTCATCGGTCTCGATCACCTTGCCGTCCGGGGTCTTGCGACCGATCAGCTCGCTCAGGCCCGGATAAACATAGAACGCACCCTCCGGGGTGGCACAGGATAAACCATCGGCCTGATTAAGCATACTGACCGCCAGATCGCGGCGCTCCTTGAACACGGTGTTGTGCTTGGCAATAAAATCCTGCGTACCGTTCAGGGCGGCAATGGCTGCGGCCTGGCTAACCGAAGCGGTATGGGAGGTACTCTGGGACTGAACCTTGTTCATGGCCTTTATCAAATCCTGCGGTCCACCCGCATAACCAACCCGCCAGCCGGTCATGCAATAGGCCTTCGAGACCCCATTGAGGACCAGCGTGCGGTCATATAGTTGTGGTTCGATTTGGGCGATGGTGGAAAATTCAAAATCATCATAAATGATGTGTTCATACATATCGTCGGTCATTACCCACACATGGGGGTGGCGCATGAGCACTTCGGCCAATGCTTTCAATTCGGCGCGGGTATAGGCCGCCCCGGTGGGATTGGACGGAGAATTCAGGATCAGCCATTTGGTTTTTGGTGTAATGGCGGCTTCCAGGTCTTCGGGCTGCATTTTAAAATTACTGCTGGCCGGGCAGGAAACAAACACCGGGGTGCCTTCGCATAACAACACAATATCCGGATAGGATACCCAGTATGGTGTGGGGATAACCACCTCGTCGCCTGGATCGATTGTGGCGACCATGGCATTATAAATATTCTGTTTGCCGCCACAGGCGACCTGGATTTGCTCGATGGTATAGCTTAACTGGTTTTCGCGCTGGAACTTCTCGATAATGGCCTGGCGTAATTCCGGGGTTCCCGCCGGGGCCGTATAGCGCGTTTCACCACGATCAAGGGCGGCCTTGGCCGCCGCAATAATGTGCGCTGGTGTGTCGAAATCCGGCTCTCCCGCACCGAGGCCGATAACATCGTTTCCAGCGGCTTTCAACTCACGCGCCTTGGTGGATACGGCAACCGTAGCACTGGGTTTTACGAGTGACAGACGTTTGGCAATAATCGACATGATAGCACCTGAGTTTCTGGAGGACGAATATAACGCTGATTAAGGCTATACAGGAAAAATTCTCCATATGAAAACTTTATCCGAACCGAATGTGAGGCTATATATGGGGCATGGTTAATCCTGAAATTTTCACACCCCAGAAACGCAAACCAGTTACCGGCGGCCCCCCTTTCCGCCTGGAAGCGCCGTTTGAGCCAGCCGGTGACCAGCCACAGGCCATAACCCAGTTGACCAATGCCATCAATGATGGAGAACACGAACAGGTGTTGCTCGGGGTTACCGGGTCAGGCAAGACATTTACCATCGCCCATGTGATCCAGAATATTCAGCGTCCGACATTGATATTGGCCCCCAACAAGACCCTGGCCGCCCAGCTATACGGCGAGATGAAGGACTTTTTCCCCGACAATGCGGTGGAATATTTTGTCTCCTACTACGATTATTATCAGCCAGAAGCCTACGTGGCACGGACAGATACCTATATCGAAAAAGACTCATCCATCAATGAGCAGATCGACCGTATGCGCCATTCGGCGACCCGCGCATTGTTCGAACGCAATGATGTGCTGATCGTGGCTTCGGTGTCATGCATCTACGGCATCGGGGCGGTAGAGACCTATTCCAAGATGGTGGCACGGTTACGGGTCGGTGACAAAATTGATCAACGTGAATTGCTGCAACGATTTGTCGAATTACAGTACAAACGCAACGACACTGCCTTTGCCCGCGGATCATTCCGGGTTCGCGGCGATGTCATCGAGGTTTTTCCCTCGCACATGGAAGACCGTGCCTGGCGGGTTTCGCTGTTCGGTGACGAGATCGAAACCATGTGGGAGATCGACTCACTGACCGGCGAAAAGCTCGACAAGATATCAGAATTTATCCTGTACCCCAATTCACATCACGTAACACCGCGACCGACCCTTATACAAGCCATACCGCTGATCCGTGCCGAAATGATTAAACGGGTGGCATACTTTACCGAACACGGACAATTTCTCGAGGCCCAGCGTTTACAGGAGCGCACGTTGTTTGATCTGGAAATGATGGAAACCACAGGACACTGTGCGGGCATTGAGAATTATTCGCGGTATCTGTCGGGTCGCAATCCAGGCGAGCCGCCGCCGACCCTGTTTGAGTATTTGCCAGACAATTCCCTGGTGGTGGTCGACGAGAGCCACGTGGCGGTGCCCCAGATCGGGGGTATGTACAAGGGCGATTTTAATCGCAAGGTCAACCTGTCAGAGTACGGCTTTCGACTGCCCAGTTGCATCGACAACCGGCCCCTGAAATTTGAAGAATGGGACCATATGCGCCCACAGACGATCTTTGTCTCCGCCACGCCAGGACCGTGGGAGCTTGATCGAACCGGCGGAGTCTTTGTCGAACAACTGGTCCGGCCCACCGGGTTGATCGATCCATTGTGCATTGTGCGTCCGGTGGAAACCCAGGTCGATGACCTGCTGGGCGAAGTCCGACAAGTTGCCGCGGCGGGTATGCGCACCCTGGTGACCACCCTGACCAAGCGCATGGCCGAGGATTTGACCGAATATCTGCACGAGCACGGTGTCAAGGTGCGTTATATGCATTCCGACATTGATACCCTGGAACGCATCGAAATTATCAGAGACCTGCGTCTGGGTTCATTTGATGTGTTAATCGGCATCAACTTGCTTCGCGAAGGCCTCGACATCCCGGAGTGTGGCCTGGTCTGTATTCTTGATGCGGACAAGGAAGGTTTCCTGCGTTCCAAGACCTCGCTGGTCCAGACAATTGGCCGTGCGGCACGTAATGTGGAAGGCCGGGTTATCCTCTATGCCGACAAAATGACCAAATCACTTGATTATGCAATCGGTGAAACGGAACGCAGGCGGGAAAAACAAACCGCCTATAACAAAGCCAACGGCATTACCCCGGCGAGCGTACGCAAAAATATTACCGATGTCATGTCCGCCATATACGGCGCTGAAAAAGCCCGCGAGAATAGCGTCAGCCCAAGTGGTGAAAATCTGGTCGGTCATAATCTGCGCGCCCACATTGCGGAGTTGGACAAATCCATGAAAGAGGCGGCTGCAAATCTGGAGTTCGAAGAAGCCGCAAAAATTCGTGACCAAATCCGCCATCTGGAAGCCCACGAACTGGGGCTGGATCGGCCCGGCATGGCACCGACAGTCAAGGCAACAAGCTGGAAGCATAAAAAAATATCCCGCAAATAAAGTCAGGGACAGGCCCCAAGGAACACTTCGTGATACGCCGCACCAGACACGACATATCCCGCCGTTGGCATACCCTGCACGGTAATGTGAGAGGCTCGCTGATTATTTTGCTGGCCGGACTGGCCTCGGTTGCCATGAGCGCACTTATCAAACACATCGGACAGAACATCCCCGTCATTGAAATATTGTTCATCCGTCAATTTCTGGTGTTGATGATTATTTCACCGATTATCATCAAAAATCTGGGTACGGTATTCAAGACCCGAGTACTGGGAATGCATTTCCTGCGTAGCCTGTTTTCGTTAATCGCCATGATAAGCGGGTTTACCGCCGTTGTTTATCTGCCACTGGCCGAAGTAACTGCCATTTCTTTCGTTCGCACACTTTTCACCACGGTTCTGGCTATTGTTTTTCTGAAAGAAGTGGTCGGCATTCGCCGCTGGAGCAGTGTTATCGTGGGTTTTATCGGTGTGCTGATAATTATCCGCCCCGATGCCGGAAACCTGAATTTCTATGCCATGCTGGCGATCCTCTCGGCCCTGTTTGTCTCCGCCATCAATATTGTCATGCGCAAACTTTCACAGATCGACAATCCCTCAACCATCATGACCTACCAGTCAATTATCGTTACCTCGGTCATGGCCGTGCCATCATATTTTGTATGGGTTACACCGACACCGGAAGAAGCCGTTTATATTCTGATGATCGGCGGCTTGATGTCGATCATGCAGTGGCTTTTTATCCAGGCATTCAAGGTCGGCGAGGCGGCTGCCATCGTACCCATGATCTATGTGCGGCTGATATATGCCGCGATTATCGGCATCGTCATCTTTGGCGAATACCCCACCGTCTGGACGCTGACCGGAGCCGGTATCATTATGGCCAGCACGTTTTACACCATGCACCGCACAGCCTTAAAGAAAAAAACAGGTGCACCGACCGATACACCTGCTTCATAAAAAAAATATCGGGGTATGGGTCAGCCAGCCGCCATCACATAGGCTTCGGCCCGTTTAACCTCGGCTTGCGCACGAGCCTTGTTTTTGTCATCAGCAGATGCCAGGGCTTCGTTGGCTTTTTCCAGTCGGCTATCGGCATCAGCCTTGTCGATATCCTCTACCGCAATGGCTTCTTCGGCCAGAACCGTACAGCGTTCGGGGGAGACTTCACAAAACCCGCCGCCGACAAAAATTTGCTCCGCAACCTTGCCGCCCTGGTGAATATTGATGACGCCGGGTCGAACCGTGGTAATCAGTTGTGAATGGTTCGGTAAAACGCCGATATCGCCGTCCCCACCGGGCACAACCACCATTTCGACGGACTCCGACATTAACAGACGTTCCGGTGAGACCAATTCAAATTCAACCAGTTCTGGCATGTATCAATCCTCCTTCCCCGCAAGATACAAAACACCCGCGAGGATGATATTCCGTCTGTTTAAGCAGCTTCAGCGGCCATTTTCTTGGCTTTTTCAAGCACTTCGTCAATGGTGCCAACCATGTAGAAAGCGGCTTCCGGCAGGTGATCATAATCACCTTCAAGAATTCCCTTGAAACCACGGATGGTTTCTTCCAGTGGCACCAGAACACCCGGTGTGCCGGTGAAGACCTCGGCCACGAAGAACGGCTGGCTCAGGAATCGCTGGATTTTACGGGCTCGCGCCACGGCAAGTTTGTCGTCTTCCGACAATTCGTCCATACCCAGAATAGCGATGATGTCTTGCAAGGATTTGTAGGTTTGCAGAACCTGCTGAACGCCAGTTGCCACATCATAGTGTTCCTCGCCAATGACCCGCGGGTCAAGCACACGGGAACTGGAATCCAGCGGATCGACGGCCGGATAAATACCCAGTTCGGCGATCGAACGGCTCAACACCGTCGTCGCATCAAGGTGGGCAAACGAGGTGGCTGGTGCCGGATCGGTCAAATCATCGGCCGGTACATAAATAGCCTGCACCGAGGTGATCGAACCTTTGTTGGTGGATGTAATGCGTTCCTGCATGGTTCCCATGTCGGTCGCCAGTGTTGGCTGATAACCCACAGCGGACGGAATGCGCCCGAGCAGAGCGGACACTTCGGAACCGGCCTGGGTGAAACGGAAAATATTATCAATGAAGAACAGCACGTCCTGGCCTTCTACATCACGGAAATATTCCGCCTGTGACAACCCGGTCAGTGCGACTCGGGCACGCGCCCCCGGAGGTTCGTTCATCTGGCCATAAACCAGTGTGGCCTTGGAAGTATCGTCGTCCAGATTGATAACACCGGACTCGATCATTTCATGATACAGATCGTTGCCTTCGCGGGTCCGCTCCCCAACACCGGCAAACACCGAATAACCACCGTGGCCTTTGGCGATGTTGTTAATCAGTTCCATGATGATAACGGTCTTGCCCACACCGGCACCACCGAACAGTCCGATCTTGCCGCCTTTGGCGTAAGGGCAAACCAGATCAACCACCTTGATGCCGGTAGTCAGAATTTCGGTTTCGGTAGCCTGATCGGAAAATGACGGCGCTTCGGCGTGAATCGGTGCCTTGGCTTTGGTGGTAATGGGACCGCGTTCATCGATCGGTTCGCCGATAACATTCATGATACGGCCCAGGGTTTCCGGTCCGACAGGCACCATGATCGGTGAGCCGGTATCGACCACTTCCTGTCCGCGCTGCAGACCCTCGGCAGCGTCCATGGCGATGGTCCGCACGACCTTTTCGCCCAGATGCTGTGCCACTTCAAGCACAAGCCGCTTGCCGTCGTTCTGGGTTTCCAGTGCGTTCATAATCGCGGGCAGATCCCCCTCGAAGCTCACATCCACAACGGCGCCCATAATCTGGGAGATCTTGCCAATGTTCTTTTTCGCCATTCTCTTAGTTCCCTATGCGTAAATACGGGTCATGCGACCCCTTACAGCGCCTCTGCGCCGGAAATAATTTCAATCAGTTCTTTGGTAATAAAGGCCTGACGCGTTCTGTTATACGTCAACGACAGAGCATCAATCATGTCGCCTGCGTTACGTGTCGCGTTGTCCATGGACGTCATGCGCGAACCATGCTCGGACGCGGAGCTTTCAAGCAATGCCTGAAAAATCTGGACGCCCATATTACGCGGCAACAGCTCATCAATGACTTCATCTTCATCAGGTTCGTATATATAGACCGGCTGGGCACCAGTAACCACGGCGCTCTCATCACCCGCCTCGTCATGGACAGCAAACGGGATAAGCTGTTGCTGGGTGACGATTTGAGTCATGGCCGACTGGAAGTGGTTGAAAATGATGGTGCAAACATCAAATTCGCCGGCTTCGAACATGTCGCTCACCATATTGGCAATATCGATGGCTTCGTGATATTCGACCCGCTTGCGGCCTACTCCGGTAATGATCTTGACCACATTGTCGGCAAATTCACGTTTCAGGACATCGTTGGCCTTGCGTCCGACAAACAACAATTTGACGGACTTGCCTGCGGCCACCAGTTCATTTGCCGTTTTACGGGTCCTGCGAATGATCGAACCGTTAAACCCGCCACACAGGCCGCGATCTGCCGAACAGACGATAATCAGGTGGACATCCTGTTTGCCGGTACCGACCAGCATGGGGGCGGCACCTTCCTGATTGGCCACACTGGAAGCAACCGAATTGAGCATCCGTTCCATGCGCGATGAAAACGGACGGGCGGCCTCCACAGCTTCCTGTGCGTGACGTAGCTTGGATGCTGCCACCATTTTCATGGCCGATGTGATCTTCTGC
>JAJRRU010000016.1 GCA_024279135.1 Alphaproteobacteria bacterium | reverse complement strand
GTTGGCATTTCCTCGACGACATCAATATCGCGGTGGCTTCGCAAGATGGTATCCAGCAACGTGGTACCGGAACGCGGAAAACCGACGAGGAATACCGGGTCCGGACGCTGGTCTGTGACTTGGAGAGGCTTCCATCCTGACACCCAGTCGGGAGTGAAATGTTTTGTCAAATTCTCTATCCGGGCCATATAAAGACTGGCGTCATATCGTTTAGCTTCCGGTGTCTCACTGCACCAGCGGTTGCCTTGTCTAAAGTACTCAAAGGCGGCGTCTTCATCACCCAACCGATCACATAAGTCCCCAAGCAATTGTGCCCGGGCCTCGGGAAAACGAAGGATGGGATCATCGTCAGCCGTTGCCTCCAATATTTTCCGCGCTTCATCATATTCAGCATCACGTTTGAGAAGTTGGGCTTTTCGCAGGGCAATATTAGGATCCCCCGGGCAGTTTCGAAGAGCCTCCTTCACCGCCACACGCAAAGCTTTGGTATCATTGGTTTTTTCCAATGCATCGCAAAGATTACCATGTGCATCGATATAATCGGGTTTGATGGCAAGGGCTTTATGGTAACAGGCGACTGCTTCATCCAATTTTCCAAGGTCCTGTAGAGCAGCCCCAAGATTACACTGTGCCTCTACATGGTCGGGCATGATGGCGAGAGCCTTCTGGAAACTGATAACAGCCATACCCGATTGTTTTAGGAGTTTGAATATGTTGCCAAGATTATTATACGCATCGATGTAACCTGGTTTGATGGTGACAGCCTTCTGATAACTGGAGGCGGCCTCATTAAGACAATTGAGATTTTTATAAATGTTGCCAAGACTAAAATATGCCTCGGCAAACCCGGGCCGAATTTTTATGGCTTTGTCATAATTTTCAATGACTTCATTAAACCTTCCCAATTCATTCAGTACATTGCCTTTGTTGTAATAGGCTTCTGCATAATCAGGTTCAATAACGAGGGCTTTGTTATAGCTGATGAGAGCCTCTTCGTGACAGCCAAGATCCATGAACACATTACCAAGGTTATTAAGAGCCTCGGCGTAATCGGGTTTGATGGAAAGAGCCTTGCTCATCAAATCAATGGCAATCTGTTTGTTGCCAACCTGACCGGCGATAACCCCAAGAAAATGCAGCGCGTCGGGTTGATTGGGTTCCGACTGCAAAATTTGTTGATAGATGTTCTCGGCCTCGGGCAAGCGACCGGCCGAATGATTTTGCAGAGCGGTATCCAGTGCTTGCTGGATGGTCAATGATTGTTGGGCAGAAGATGAACCTGGTTTTTTTCCAGCCTTTGAGTTTTCGGGTTTTTGTCGTGGGCGGTTTTTGTCGGTTCTATCCATAATTATCTTTAATAGTTTGAAATAGTTGGCGCTTTTCGATAGGTAGTTCTTTCATGGGATACTTGGTAATATCAAGATAACTATGATCTCCTTTCGTGGCAGCATAGGATAACCATGTTTGCATGACCACAACATCATGTAAGGTGAAACCTGAGTGGTTGTGTGTTTCGAAAACAGGGGGATATTGAAACCCCACAAGATTTTCGTCGGCATAAGCCTCCTGTTTACGCCACTCCTCGTTATAAGTCATCATAGATTCTTTTTGGCGTTCAGTGTAGGCATATTCTGGATAAGCGACCGGGTATTCAGAACAACCCCTTTTCACAGAGACTGGCATTTTGTCAGATATTTTTTTACCGATTATTATTTGAACAATTTTCTCTATTTCCTTTGCTTCGTCCAAATCCTGACAATAAATCAAACCTTTATATGCACCCGATATTTCCGGCCTGATCTCCACTAGACATTTTCTGGTATTGTCATTTGGTAATTCAAGTCCGTCAAAGACCAACATCAGTTTAAAGAGTTCCATCACTGTTTGAGGCTCTATCAAAACTTTATAGCAACCAAAACAATATTCGGGGATAATATTGAGGGCATCAAACACGACCTTATGTCTGTTACAGCCCTTATCAACACTTCTCCCTCTCCAGAACTGGAATGAAACATTCTGGTCGTTCAGTCCATGTGAAACCAATATAGTATGACATTGATCATATAAGTGATACACGATTTCATCAGTAATCATGAGCATTCCAGTACTCTCGGGAGTCACCCGTTGTAAAGCTGCCTGAGCTTTGGCATGCACACCATGCGTTGCTATTTTGGGCATGTGATAATCCAGAATATCAATCAAGGCATCTGTTATCATCGTATTACCAGGTAATTTCTCCACTGCGGATTGCAGAAGTTGTAAGGCCTCATCCAGCTTTCCCTGATGCTGGAGCGCAATACCTAGGTTGTAATATATCTCTGCATGATTAGTCCTGATATCCAAGACCTGATGATAGCTCGTAATGGCTTCGTCCAACCGACCCAAATCTTTGAGAATATTTCCAATGTTGGTAAGTGCATCTGTATACTTTGGGTTTATGGCGACAGCTTTTTGGTAACTGAGAATAGCCTCATCCAGTTGCCTCAGATCTTTCAATGTATTACCAAGATTAAAGTGCGCTTCAACAAAATCAGGCCTTATGGAAATCGCAGTACCATAACGTTCAACAGCCTCATTGAGTTTCTCCAAATCATTCAGCACATTACCACAGTTATAGTGGGCTTCAGCGTAATCAGGCTCAATTTCCAAGGCTTTGTTATAACTGGTAAGGGCATCTTCGTTACGTCCAATATCCTTTAAAACATTGCCAAGGTTGTTATGGGCCTCGGCAAGGTCGGGACTGATGGTGATAGCCTTGGTGATGAGTTCAACGGCGTTATGGCATTTCCCCATTTGATGAGCGATCACACCCAACAAATGCAGGGCTATGGGCTGCTCGGGATCGTTCTGCAATACCTGTTGATAAATATTTTCAGCCTCAGACAACCGGCCAGCCGAATGGTGTTGCAGGCCAAGCTCAAGGGCCTGCTGGGCTGTTATAGTCTGTTGGCGGGACGAGGCACCTGGCTGACTGGTCTGTGGTACAGGCCCGGCAATACCGACCGTTCTCCCGGCTTTCTGTCGTGGCTGGCGGTTTTTTGTCTTTTTCATACCACTACATTCTTTTCTAATAACATTGTCGGTCGACCTCCTCTGCTAATCACCTAAAGTTGTCCGTGGTTATGGACGAGCCCTGATAATTCATTTCCAACGCGCTGGATAACATCGCCCCACTGACCCGGACCGGTTTGTCGAAACAGCCTGACGGACGGGTACCAGGGGCTATCTTCACGGTCCACCATCCAATACCAGATCGGTGTAAGCGGGATCATAGCCCATGTGGGAATTCCCAAACCGCCTGCTATGTGAACCGTGACGTTACTGCTTGAAATGACCAGATCCATGGCGGCAATCTGGGCTGCTGCCCCATCAATATCTTTAAGCGGATCTATTGCAGGATCATGGAATATTGATAATCCGGTTTGTGCCTGAAATATTTCCCGTTGTTCTACGGTATCGCCATATTGGAGATTGATAAACCTGATCTGCGGCACACCCAAAATGGGTCGCCAGTCATCCAGCGACATTGATTTCTGCATCTGCATGGTTGATAAACGACTTTCCCAGGCGATCCCGACCAGAATATCACCCCCGCCTTGTTTATACTGATTGCGCAGCCTGTCCCTGTATCCTTGATCAGCAACAAGATAGGAACGCCGCTTGGGAAATGAGGCCATGTCCGGGCGTAACCATTGGACCTGGCTGCCCGATGATATCTGAAAATCAATGGATTGGCCGATTTTTTCGACAGATTGGCCTTCTCTGGCACGGGGAAAACATTTCACACCCGGAAAAGACCGCTCGAATAATGGAACAAGCCGCGCATCACATTCCACCATTAGTTCGGCTCCGGCTTCCTGGTGGTCAGGAAACATGCTGGAAAAAAGCACTTCATCACCGATACCCTGTTCTCCCCAGACAAGAAGCCGGCGGCCATTTACAACTTCTTTATCGTCCCACAATGGTGCATTAAATTCTGGCTTCATAGGCATACTATCAGTTTGCCACCGCCATTCATATTCGACGGCCCCCTTACAAAGCTCGCCACGCGACATCAAACACGTCCCCAGACTGTGGTGTGGGTTGGCGTAATCGGGTTTGAGGTCAATTGCCCTAATAAAACAAGCTATGGCATCGTCCAGCCGTCCCGTTTCCAGTAATGCGGCACCCAGATTATTATGGGCTTCTGGAAAATCAGGATCAATAACAGCGGCTTTCCGATAGTGGTCGACGGCCTCATACAAACGGCCAAGCTCTTTGAATGCATTGCCCAGATCGTTATGTGCTTCGCAATAATCAGGTTGAATAATAATGGCATTGTTGTAACTGATAAGCGCTTCTTCATGACGCCCTGTATCCACAAGCGCGAGGCCTAAATTGTAATGGGCTTGTGCATCACCGGGGTTGATATATATCGTTTTGTGAAATGAGGCGATAGCATCATCCATCCGGCCAAGATCCATGAACGCAACACCGAGATTATTATGTGCATCGGCGTAATCTGGATTGAGTCCGGTGGCTTTATAAAAACAAGCAATAGCTTCATCCAGTCGTCCAAGTTTCTGGAGTACGAGACCCTTGTTGCAATGTGCGCTGGTGTATTGGGGATCACAATCAAGGGCTTTATGAAAACAAGCGAGAGCATCATCCAACCGTTCAAGCTCCATGAATACCACCCCCAGATTATTGTGTGCTTCGGTGAAACCCGGGTGGCTGGAAAGTGCTTTGGTAATCAACTCCGTCGCCCGTTCACTGTTGCCAACCTGGTAGGCAATTAAACCCAGCATTTGCAGGGCGATAGCCTGGTCTGGTTCAGATTGTACAATCTGTTGACAAATACTTTCGGCCTCGGACAATTCACCGACTTTAAAAT
The DNA here is from genome assembly GCA_024279135.1 of Alphaproteobacteria bacterium. GTDB lineage: Bacteria > Pseudomonadota > Alphaproteobacteria > Rhodospirillales > Casp-alpha2 > JABJOR01. Next base: position 13,021 of record JAJRRU010000016.1, on the reverse strand, counting down.
GTTGCAGGGCAAGGGCAAGGGCTTGCTGAACGGTCACCGATTGTTGCCCGGGAAAAAGAGATGAGGCCTGTTCAGTCTCATTTTTTATCACTGCATATTCCTCTATCTGGCACTCACCGGTCCGGTTTCAAATGATCCGGATCGCGACCTGTTTGCTCATAAAACTGAAGCAAAGGTATTCATATCGCCAGCCAAACTCACGGGCAGTTTCCTGAAGTGCCTTGAATTCATCTTCCCGCCATTTCTCATTGCCGATATATTCATCAAAAACGATGACCGTTCCGGGTACAATCTGCTTGGCCAGAAGGCTCAGGACTGTTTTTGTGGAACTGTAAAGATCACAATCAATATTCATGAACCGGACCGGTTCGCTGTGCCGTTCAATAAATCCGGGCAGGGTCTCTTCAAACCATCCATGGTGGAGGGTTACGTGATCCGGGACAGCGGGCAGCACCCCCTTGGTGGTGTAGGAACCCTCGGGTTCACTGTGCCAGGCTTCGGGCAGGCCTTCGAAACTGTCGAAGCCGTGCACCTCACATTCCACAAGGGCAGCAATCTGACGAATTGATGTGCCAAATCGGACTCCAAATTCCAGCACCAGTCCATCACCGGGTGCGACATCCAGGGCCCGCCTTAATGTTTCCAGACTGCTACCGAGTACTTCGGGTAATTTTTCCTGAGCTGATTTTATATACTGCCAGGCATCCAGCCTCGCGCGATCTGCCTGTGTACCGCTTTCAACCACGTCAAAGTGACCAGTCGCAGCCTGTTCATTACCATCATAATCCAGCAGCATGCCAAGATTAAATCTGTAGATCTTGTTATCGGGCATAAATTTCACGGCGCTTTCCATGCTTCTAATGGAAGCCCTTATCTCACCGGGATCAAGCAACAGGGCGTGAAGATTATAATGTGCCACGGCCAGTTCCGGCTCAAGTTCCAGCGATTTGCCAAAGTGGGCAATGGCCTCGTCCAGATCGCCCAAATCACCACAAGCCAGCCCAAGATTATTATATCCTTCCGCATATCCCGGATTGATTGCAACGGCCTGGCGAAAACATTCTACCGCCTCATTGATTTTCCCTTGTTCCCTGAGACTGACACCAAGATTGTTATGGGCCTTTACGAATTCAGGCTCGATACTGATTGCCCGATGGAAACTGACCACAGCTTCATCCAGTCTTGCCAGGGACATTAACGCAGCACCCGCATTATTGTAGGCCTCGGAAAATTTTGGATTAATCTCGATGGCTTGGTGATAGCTGGTTAAAGCTTCTTCATTCTGCCCCAATTCTTTGAGTACATTGCCAATATTATTATATGCCTGAGAAAAACCAGGATTTCTCGCGAGCGTTTTATGATAGGTATCAAGTGCCTCATCAAGTTTACCCTGAAACTGAAACGCATTACCAAGGTTATAACATGCTTCGGTGTAATCAGGGTTGATGGCAAGTGCCTTTTGGTAGCAAATGATGGCTTCATCAAACTGCCCACGGTTTTTGAATAAATTACCAAGACCGTTATGTGCTTCTGAGAAATCGAAGTTGCGAGTGAGGGCCTGATTGTAGCTTGCTTCAGCCTCATCAAATTGACCAAGCTCGTTCAACACATTACCAAGGTTGTTATATGCTTCGGCCATATCAGGATCGATGGCTAAGGCCTTTTTTATAAGATCGACGGCAATCTCTCTGTTACCCGCCTGATGGGCCAGGACGCCGAGCAGGTGCAAGGCTACTGGTTGATTTGCATCTGTCTGCAATACCTGTTGGTATATGGTTTCTGCTGCAGCAAAACGGCCCGCTACATGGTGCTGCATAGCAATATCTAGATTTTGCTGAATATAAAACATTTTATAACTTTGCTAGACCACGTTTAAATCACTCAAAATATCTACGTATTCGCAAAACAAAATCTGTGGCAACCAGATATTGAATAAACCATATGACGCAGTCGCCCGTTGAAGCATTCGATAAATCCGTTCCACTTGGTCTTGCCTGATTGACTGTAATGCCACCCCACATTCCGGTTCTTTCTCCATTTGAGGGTGACCTTTAATGTCAGCTCCGCTCCATTGCCACTGACAATCATGTAAAGTAAGCCTCGGGTCGCCATTTGTAAAATTTTCCATCGCTGAAATTGTAATAACCGCACAGATTCATTGCCGATTTACCTGCCTGATGCTCTTTCAAAATACCGACTACCTGTTCTTCTGAAAATCGTGAACGCTTCATAAACCGTTTCCTTTATTTATGAAACTAACCCTACCTTAATATTGAGCGCATTTCACAGGAGCACGTCATTCCATTTACCCCAATTTTACTTGGAAAAATTAAAGCATATAATACAATTTTTAATAATAAGGCGTTCTCAGCATATCTTTTCTCGGCTATATAATTTTTCCGTTTTATTGGCCTCGCCTGGCATTTCCGACACAAAGGTGGAAGTGGATGGTGTCCCAACATGCTTGCGCGTAATTTGTTCGCCGCTTCACTCTGTAATACGGATTCAATCGAGGATTCGCGGACATTCCCAACTTTAAGTTGGCCACCATAATCGAGGCAGCATAGCGTTACATCGCCGTTCCACAAGACACCGAGGTCCTTGAACGGGTGAGGGCAGAAAGCCGCTTTTTCCGTTGCCAGCAAATCATAGTCATCATTAACCCTGCTATTTGCATAGGTGGAGGCATTCCAGAATGTAAGAACGATCCCCCGCTGCAACTGGAATTTTTTGAATGCGTGATAGCCCTGTTGCATCAAGGCGTCAGCTTCCGATTCTTGCCGCTCGAAGGGAGGCAAAGCCAATTCCCGTTCGACCGAAGCGGTGAAATCACACCACTCAGCCAATATGGCGCGCGCATCGTCAAATGTTTCGAGAATATTAACATTCGATGTTGGCGAATTTCTGGTAATCATGACACGTAGTTCAATATTGTTTTTGAGGCTTTCCCCTTTTGCCAATCTCTTTAAATATTTACGTATCAACAAACGAATATTATCAATATACCGATCCCACGAAAGACCTACTTTGCCACGGAAATGATAGGTTTCTTCCGTTGGCGTCATATGGCTGACCACGATAGTACCGTACAGGGCTTCTAAAATCTTAGGAATAAATTTGGCGACTAAAGTACTGCCGTTGGTCACCATTTCGGTTTTCACATTTATGGAGTAAGCGAAGTTTAAAATTTCAATCAATTTTGGGTGAAGGGTTGGCTCTCCCATTAGGTGGAGATCGACATACTCCACTAGACTATTTTGAGCAACTTCTTCATAGGTTTTTTTGGCAAGTTCAAGGTCCATGAAACCGATTGCCCTTTTTTGAGAATCTGATGGGCAGAAATCACAATGAAAATTACACTTGTTCGTCAGTTCCAAAAACAACGCGCTGGTTGCCGAGGCAAGTTGTTTGTTGCCGACGGGTTGGATGCCGGTACGGCTGGCGAAAGACTGTTGATACGCCTCGATTGCGTCTTGATGTTTTCCTTGCTCCATCAGAACATGGCCTAAATTGAAGGATGCCTCGGTATAATCAGGTTTTATATTAATGGCTTTGCGATAATGCTCGACTGCTTCGCCCAAACGCCCAATTCCCTTTAGAACGGCTCCAAGATTATTATGTGCTTCGGCAAAACCAACCTTAATTTCGATAGCTTTACGATAGGACTCAATCGCTTCATCCAAACGCCCAACCTCCTTGAGAGCGAGACCCAGATTGCCGTACGCCTCTGCATAATCAGGTTTAATGGTTATGGCCTTCGAGATTTGATCAATGGCAGTATTATTCTTGCCAACTTGATGGGCAATCACACCAAGCATATGTAGTGCAACAGGTTGCTTTGGCTCAGCTTGCAATATCTGGTTATAAAAGTTCTCAGCCGCAGACAAGCGTCCAGCATTATGATGGTCAACGCCAATGTTTATGGCTTGTTGAATGGTTAGCTTTTGTTGCCCATAATCAAGGCTCGACGATTGTTCAGACACCACAGAACTATCCTCCCCTATAACATATAAGCTTACTCATGAATCGATTATCATTAGAAGGCAACATACGATTCAATGTACAAACCGTGTACATATGACATCAAAAATCGAAGGCGTTACACAGAACCCTGGCGCCTGAGTTATTACCCGCGGCGCCGCACTTGCCGCCACACCCCGTCAGGGAGGTGCTCATCAGCGCCAACAGACTGACAACGAGCACAGTGCGCAATATCAATCGACGCGACTGCACTCTTTTTAAAGGGATCACACTCATTATCCTTTCCGGGTCATTGGGATTTTTTGTAAACGATTTCTGCTGCACTGCCATCATGCGCGACGGCATAAAGCCTGACCGCTGCTTTACCATCGTTGTTCGCCCCGGCAAATAAACTTTTGGGCAAGATGACATTAAATCCTGAACGTACCGTACCGCCATCGCCCAGTTGCTGGGCTATATCATAGCGTTCCTCCAGAGCGTGACCTTGATATACCAGTTTAAAGTCAGAAAAAATCATGATCCGCTCTACCGGACCGCTGACACCCGTATCAGTAGCCCAACCCTTGAACTGCGCGGAGTCGTCAAACACGCTGATACTCTCCAATGCACCCTTTATATTCTTATTCTGCGCGTGCACGGCTATACCGTTACTATCGATCAGTAAACAATCTAAACAAAGGGAGTAATAATCGATAGAGCCGGATTTATTCGGTAATTTTTTCGGTTTGCTTACATTACTTGATTTGGCTGACGCGCCCGTTTTTTTTGCCACATCCGTTGTGCTCACAACAGGTGCCGCGTCCGTATTGGGCTTAATATCCAGTTTTAATCCATTACACCCCATAATGGGTATGATGAGCATTGCCGCAAAAGTTAATTTAACTGTCATGGTACTATTTGCTGAAACCGTCATTAAAGAGTAATCCCCACAAGTTTGTCCTAATCCAAGTTTGTCCTGATCATCGTATGTCCATGGTATCTTAGTACACCATTAGGCCGCTACAACGCAACGCTACAACCATCTGCTGGATGGGTTGGATAATGAGCGACAAATCATTTTCATTTCATAGATTATTTTACGATCGAAGACAGAATGCTCGCACACAAAAAATCAATATGCCCAAAAGATCAGTTCGGGAGATCACCCCGTCTCGGCGTATTCATCGAACCAGGGAACACCGGCGTCTTCATAGATTGACCGTTTAAACAATGGGCCGTCGAGAGTATCGCCTGTCAACGCGGCCCAGACCTTAGGTCGAACCATGCTGACAGAGACGGATTTGGCTTTTTCCATATCCCAGTCGCCAACATCAAAAGGGTCCGGAAAGACCATACCGGTATCCCATGCCGGGCCCTTTTGCATATCATAATTCAACCGCCCCCGCATCATGTGCGTTTCGGTAAATCGTTCGGCAAAATCAGGCTGCCCATAGACCTGGCGTCCGGCATTCTGGTCGAGATCATCGCAATATCGCCGGAAAACATCACCCTTCATGGGAAAGAAAGTAACAGAGATACAGTCACGATCATCGTCTCTGGGCTCGGGCACGCCTTTTTCATCCGGGTTGCCCGGGGGTGGGGCCACAAAATCATGGGTCGCACCTGTTTCATCCTGCCAGGCATCAATCCAGTGCTGGGTCGGCAATACGATGTAATCCTGGGGCACACGATTGAGTGAGCCATTATTCGGCAACCCAGACAAGGCATCAATATGACCAATGGAGACCTTGACCGCTAAGGGGTAGGTGTTGGGCGAGATAAATTCCAGTGTGACACTTTCACTGACGAACAGGCAAATCAGATGCTGGTTTGAGCGAAGCAACCACTCAAACCCCAAATCATCATAAAAATCGTTTAACGGCCGGGGCGTATGAAAAGCATCGGACCGGACAGACTCATAAGGCGGCGTCCCTTTGGGAAGACGCAATGCGCGCTGGAAACGCACCCCGGCTACGGCCTGTGGGTGAACATCATCCAGTCTTACCGATAAATACTCGTTATCCAGAATAAAACTCATGATTTTATAATCTCTGCCGTATTGCCCGTTTCAGGCTCAACGCACATGAAAGCTGGTTGATGCTTAACGCCGCACTGAAATCCGGGTTGTCCTCATTAGAACATAACCACCTGCCGGGTCTTGAGACCATCTTAGCAAAACTGAACCGTTTGAGCTATGGTCGATCAATTCATGATGCCTACTGTGTTCTGGCGACACGAAAACCGATCATACCATTGCGGCCACCATAGGTAATGCGAAAGCGACGTGCCGAGCGCAGAAAATCCTCACTGTTAAACCAGGAGCCACCCCGCAGAACCTGACCTCGACAACCATCTTCATGACGCACGCCACCATCAACCGGTGCGCCCACATAACCCGGCGTATAACAATCTTCCGTCCATTCCCATAGATTACCATGCATATCATGGACGCCGAACTCATTGGCAGGGTATTGCCCTACAAGGGTGCTCATACCGAGGGCCTGATCATAATTAGCCTGATCCGCTGTAATATTGTCACCGAAAGAAAAAGCGGTGGTGGTCCCGGCACGAGCCGCATATTCCCATTCTGCTTCACTGGGCAAACGGTACATCGCCCCCGTTTCAACCCGCAACCACGCCACATAGGCCTAGGCATCCTGCCATCCCACATTCATCACCGGACGGGCACCCCGCCCCCAACCCTCGTCATGGGGTCGGTAGCCATCACACCCGCCACCGGCAACGCAGGCGCCCCACTGGGCAAAGGTTACTTCGTACTTGCCAATTGCGAAGGCATTTTGGAACTCCACACGATGTTTCGGCATTTCATCGTGGCCACCTTTGCTGGAGCCCATCTGGAACTGTCCTGCGGGGATAGTCATCATTTCCGGGCACGCCTGACAATCGAGGAAGGTCATGCCAGGCTCACCGTATTTGGCCACCGCAATCTGTTCCGCTCCATGTCCACCGGCCTGGGCCAAGCCCGTGAAAGCAATCCCAAACACGATCTCTGTGAAAAATAAATACCGGCTGTATATGGCGGACTTACCCGGCATAATTAAGGTAGCGTCCTGGCGATACGGAAGCCGTAGAAGTCGAACCGACTGTCGGTCGTGCTCCCGTTGCGGTACGAAGAACGGAGGTCCTCTGGACCGTTGTCCCAGGAACCGCCGCGCAAGACGCGCCTGCAGGAATTGCTTCCTGTAAGCGCGGAGCCGTTCGATGGTGCATTGTTATAATTATTCTCATAACAGTCCTCGACCCATTCCCACAAATTACCGTGCATATCATGAACGCCGAACCTGTTGGATGGATAGTTTCCGACAGGGGTGGTTTTGTCAATGTTACGATTAAAATTTGCCTGGTTTGAAGTGATACTGTTACCAAAGCTGTATTTGGTAGTTGTTCCGGCCCTCGCTACGTATTCAAATTCAGACTCACTGAGCAAACGATACGGCTGGCCTGTCTTCACATTCAGTTTGCCGATGAATTGTTGCACATCATCCCAGCTTACCTGCTCAGCAGGAAGGTTCGTTCCCTTGAAATAACTCGGGTTTTTCCCCAACACCGCCTTCCACTGTGCCTGAGTTACTTCGAATTTACCGACCGCGAACATGCGTGGAATGGTGACCCGGTGGACGGGCCTTTCAGTTTCCTTCCCTTCACCACTCAGATCACCCATTTGGAAACTACCTGCCGGGATCACCACCATTTCCGGGCAGTCTTCACAGTCGCGGAAGGTGTCACCGGCGGTATAATCTGATCTCAAAATAGCTTCCGAGGGTTTTTTTAAGGCAACTGCTGGCCCGGTGGTCAACGAGGCAATACGGACCCGCGCCAGCGGGGCGAAGCTGCCATCGGCATACTGGCTCAGATAGGCTTCATAATCAGCGGCAGACTGGCTGTTCTGGATCGACTGCCAAAACAGCATTTCTGTGGTCAGAGAGTTTTGTTGAGCCGTTGTGGTTATGGCGGTATCCGGTGCCAGCCCAGCAAAATAGAAATTCCCTTTTACAGGAGATGAGCTTAACCACGGGCGCTGAAACCCGTTTGTGGAGGCTTCCACATCCACACCAACGTTATTAAACATATTCAGAACGCTGACGGATTTTTTCTTCATATTCTCGATCAAAGCCGACGCAAACGGGCTGTTGCGGCTGCCGGGCAATCCGTCCATGGCGAAGTTGCCGGGATTGGTGGCATAACTGATCAGGGTTCCGCTGGGCGCTTTCATATCGGCCAGTCCGGCACCACTGCCGCCACGAACGCCGCGAACCATGGACGGCGTATTACGACAAGCATCCAGAATAACGATGCTCAGACCGCTATTCTCGGGTATCTGGTCGAGGATAAGATTTGCCGATATCAAGGTAGTGCTGACAGATTTTCTGGTCAATTTTTCCGAGTCCGTCGGCACCAGATAGTTAGTGTTGTTGACCGCGATGCCATGCCCGGCAAAATAGAACATACCCACCGTGTCGCCCTGTAATTGCTCGCCAAAGCTGGTAATGGCGCGTTCCATTGCCTGTTTATCCAGATCGAGCAATGCCTGGCCACCGATCAGCTCGAACCCGAGGTCGCGCAAGGTGGCGGCAATATCCTGGGCATCATTTGGTGGATTGTCCAGATCAGGCCAAAGCTGGAACAGATAATCTCCATTACCGATCACCAGCGCCACACGCTTTTCGGCATGGACCAGCCCCGGAGAAGCAATGATCAGAGCCACAAAGGTAATAATACTTATCAGGCGGTACAAGACATTCCCCCTGTTATGGATCGTGTGTCATCATACCGTGTATGGGGATAGGGGTAAATGGTTCAATAATCGTTCGGAACGGCAGCGGCTGAGCTACCAGAACCGCCAAGTTCAGGTGCTGTGTTCCCTTGTGGTATATCGGCCATCCATTCATGGCACAATATGTGTGTACAATACGGCTTTAAGCTGTTGAAATCATAGAAGATGGGGGGACACTGGAACTAATTATACCGTCTCCTCCAATTTGTTGGCAGCCTGTTACTGGCATACACCCAGGACGGGGAGGGGAGCCGCAGCCGTTTAGAGAGAGACACAGGGATCATGAACAGTAACAAAATTACACCACAGACAGCCAGAGACTTCTCGGATTTACCCAGAGGTGTCCAGATTCTGGAAAACCTGGAACTGAACAAGGGCTCTGCCTTTACAAAACGGGAACGTGACGCACTGGGCCTGCACGGCCTGTTACCCCCCCACGTTTCCACACAGGATGAACAAGTCGAACGGGTCATGCGGAATTTTAAAATCAAGGCCACAGATCTGGAAAGATATATTTTCATGATCTCCCTGCAACAACGCAATCAGCACCTGTTTTACAGGGTTGTGCTCGATAACATCGAAGAAATGCTACCCATCCTGTACACCCCCACCGTCGGCAAGGCATGTCAGGAATTTGGCAACATCTACCGCGGTGCCCAGGGGCTTTATATCAGCGCAAATGACAAGGGACGAATATCAGACGTGCTCGACAACTGGCGCTATCCGAATGCAAAAGTCATCGTTGTCACCGATGGGGAGCGCATTCTCGGCCTCGGTGACCTGGGAGCCAACGGCATGGGCATTCCCATCGGTAAACTTATTCTCTATTCAGCCTGCGCCGGAATCCCGCCGTCCGACACCCTGCCGATTATGCTCGATGTGGGAACCAACAATGAGAGCCTGATTAATGATGAGCTTTATCTTGGCCTGAAACAGCCACGCATGCGCGGTGAAGAATACGACTTATTTATCGATGAATTCATCCAGGCTATCTCACAACGTTACACCGAGGCCGTCATCCAGTTCGAAGACTTCGGCAAATCAAATGCCTTCCGGCTGCTCAATAAATATCGTGACCAGGTCTGCACCTTTAATGATGATATCCAGGGTACGGCTGCCGTCGTGCTGGCCGGAATTCAGGCCGCACAAATCCTGAAAAAAAGCTCAATAACATCCGAGAAATTCCTGTTCCTCGGGGCCGGAGGTGCCGGGGTTGGCATCGCAAATCTTATTGTATCGGCCCTTGTTCAGGATGGTATGCCCGAAGCAGAGGCTCGCGAGCGGTGCTGGTTAATGGATTCCAAGGGCCTTATCGTACGAAGCCGGATTAATGACCTGGACGAGTTCAAGCGACCCTATGCCCATGAACACCCCCCCATTGGTGATCTTCATACCGCCATTGAACAAATAAGACCCACAAGCCTGATCGGGGTTTCCGTACAACATGGCTCTTTTACACCAGAAATCCTACAAAAAATGGCTGAAATCAATCAATGCCCACTGATCATGGCCCTGTCGAACCCCACGTCAATGTCCGAGTGCACAGCCAAAGAGGCCTACAAGCACACCGGGGGGCGGGCGATCTTTGCCAGCGGCAGCCCCTTTGCACCGGTTACCATACACGGCAAGACATTTGTTCCCGGCCAGGGCAACAACGCCTACATTTTCCCCGGAGTAGGCTTGGGGATCCTGGTGTCCGGGGCTCGTCATGTATCCGATGAAATGGTCCTTGCCGCAGCAACCGCTCTGGGTGATCAGGTAACCCAGGATGACTTGAACCTGGGCAGAATCTATCCGCCATTGACAAATATCCGCAAGATTTCCGTTGCCATCGCCGCCGCCGTTACAGAAGTCGCCCACGAACAGGGCATCGCCACCCTGGCCATGCCCGATAACCTGAAACAGCATATTCAGGACAACATGTTCAGCCCGGACTACCCGATTTATGTGAAATAGGGCATATCAACGCCTTGTGCTGCTGGCTCTGTATCAGGTTGGCAGATGTTCTGCCAAAGTTTCAGTTGCCGAAGCCCGCCCCTGCTTTGCGGTACTCCGCACGGGGCGGGGCGAAGATATCAAGCACCGTGACCCCGTCTGGTCCGATACGGATGCCATGTTCAACTCCGCCTGGTGTGAGCCAGAAATCACCTTTTTTGAACGGCACTTCAACACCGTCCTGGATTCGCACACCACTGCCTTCCAGACACATTCCCCATTGCTCCTCAGGATGCGAATGAATGCTGCCTGCTGTGTTGGCCTCGCAGTGCACCAGCGACAGCATTGCCTGCTCGCCGGGGAAAATACGTGTGGTGATGCCTTCGGCAAGCTGTCGGGGAATACCTTGTGAAAGCTCGTCGATGTTGAAAAAATTCTCGGGTGCCATGACGTATCATCCCTTTCGCCAGCCCATATGAGCCACGCTCAAACTTAAGAAACAGGACGTTAGTATAACTATGTTCATCAATGTATTGGAAGCCAGAAGTAGCACTGGTTAACACACAGGGTTACGTGAGATTTTCCAAATCTTTTTGCCACAAAAAAGGTCTGCATACCCCTCAAAGCGGGCATATGTAATGACGTTAAACTCTTTCCTCAAATAATTGAGAAGGTGAGTGATTGACTTTCAATGAAAAAGCTCTATATAGACGCCATGCGTTTTACAAATGTTCTGGCTTATCTAGATAGTCAGCTCGCTGCTTAGCTTAGTTATCCCCTGACATTGTGATCGTAAAAAGACCGCGCCACGCATGGTGTGAGGCGCGAAATTATGATACCTGTTAGAAGGAAAATTTAATATGGCTACTGGTACAGTAAAATGGTTCAACCCAGCAAAAGGTTTTGGCTTCATTGAGCCCGAAGATGGCTCTAACGATGCGTTTGTTCACATCTCAGCTGTCGAACGCGCTGGTTTAGGCACGTTAAACGAAGGTCAGAAAGTTTCTTACGAACTTCAGGCCGGGCAGAACGGAAAAGCTTCCGCTGAAGACCTGAAAATCGTTGACTAAATAAGTTTGCGGCCGTCTCCAACGTGAGTTGGGGGCGGCAGCTTTCTAACTCGCAGAAAAAGACATCACGCGCCCGACAAAACACCAAAAATAGATAGAATAATCTGTGTTTTCTAAGGTAGGGTTCCACGCAAGCTGAAACCTTCTCGAAATAATGTCTGGTTTAGCCCTGACAGCACACATTCTCAAATCATGTTCGTTTATTTCGACCGTGCAGTTCCCCGGCGCATAGAGCCGGAATTATTCTTGTTCACACTAATGCCCTTGATTGAGCTTACGCCCGGATCAAACCGTCCAGAAGGGATAGTCGGGGCAGCCTGCTTCGCATTGGCCAGACGTTTACTGGTTTTTTCGGATGCCTTTTTTTTTGCCCTTTCACGAGCTCTTGCCTTCGTCATATGCTTTTACCTTGATCTCGTTCATGTCGATTTAAATTTAACCCGGATGTTCTCTGTTCGTGATAACAAGGTAGTTCGGATACTCTGCCAAGGCAACCTTGGCAGAATCTTGTACATGGTAATTATCCTGCTATTCGCGAAACAATCCAGTATGGTGCCACGGGCTCGGAAAATGAGTGGTGGGCCAAACACGACAAAGATGGGCACTGGGTGTTGATCATTTCTATGGACTGTCCGGACGCTTGCTTTCTGGCGCAAAAATGACCTATATGATATTTAAAGACTTATCTTTTATTCACCGGAGCTTAAATGAAATTACTTGTTCTTAATCTGCCACGTGATTTTAGCGAGAATGCCCTTGCAAAACTATTCAAGGCCCATGGCAATATCAAAGCATGTAACTTAGTAATTGATGATAAAACCGGAGCTTCAAAAGGCTTTGGTTTTGTAGAAATGGCGCTCGAGCATGAAGCCGTGATTGCCATCGAGGAACTGCATGGCAGCAAGATAAAAAATAATAAAATCCGTGTTAAACCTGCAGATTAACGACGAACACCAGCCAGAGAACAATTTTCGATTCTCTAGAAAACGTAATTGATGTGTGTTTATCGCTTAATTTTTCAATAATTTATAAGAAATTGGCGGGCCAATCAAAACAAAGATGGGCACTGGGTGTTATTCGTGCCCATAGATCGGTCGGATTTCTGTTTTCTGGGACTAATTGCGCATTCCGATCCATTCCGGCCAGTGATTCCGATTTAATCCGGCCACCTGTTCCAGTGAAAACGGCCACTAAAAACGGTCGGTATTTTTGGGGTAGAGATGGGCATGATTAAGTTCGTTGGTTGATCCTTATCGAGGTT
>JAJRRU010000015.1 GCA_024279135.1 Alphaproteobacteria bacterium | reverse complement strand
CCAGACCGGAATTAGCATCGCCATGTCGGGCTTCGGCCAGTGAACGCAGAATAGCATGAGAATAATGAATCGGTGCCGGCATCAACACATCGGTTTCATTGCAGGCAAAACCAAACATAATGCCCTGATCACCGGCGCCCTCATCCTTGTTACCGGTAGCATCAACCCCGACGGCAATATTGGCAGACTGGGCATGGAGATGGATGGCAACATCAGAATATTCCCAATGGAAACCATCCTGTTCATAGCCAATGTCCTTGACGGCTTTACGGACAATATCCTCGATAAGGTGCCCGACCACTTCGCCGTGGCTGTTGACCAGCGGGGCAGAGCCGCGAACTTCGCCGGCAAGAACGATACGGTTGGTCGTGGTCAGAGTCTCACAGGCCACCCTTGAGAACGGATCGACTGCCAGAAACGCATCGACAACCGCATCTGAAATTCGATCACACACCTTGTCCGGGTGACCTTCAGAAACAGACTCACTGGTAAAAAGATAATCAGAAACAGACATATTTTGCCCTCAATACTAAAACACTGAACATATCGGCTCCGACGACCGGGGCCACATACACACTATCCAAGAGGGCGGTGACAGTATCAGTACTGAACAAATGCCCACTTAGCCACTATTTTACGTGGTGGCAAGCAGATGAAATCCAACCACGCCCGAATACTCAAATTCGAGATTGCAATCTTTTCTCAGAGAATGGCAGAGGGGTCAAGTAATTTTACACCCCTTCAGATACACGAAATGGCAGAACGCAGTCATACTATCAGCCGGTGTGGCCACTTTCGGCTTTGGCAAGCGCCTTGGTTAATTCAAATAACCGTTTGCGGACTTTGGGTTCGGTGATTTTATAATACGCGCGGACAAGTTCGAGGGTCTCTCGGCGCGCCAGGGTATCGGTTTCGTACGAATCTTGTTCTTTGTCCCGTAATCCGGCGGCAAACCGGCCTTCATGGGTATTCAGTTCGCTCGGCATATCATCGAAAAAGAAGGACACCGGAACATCGAGAATACGCGAGAGCTCATAGATACGTGATGCACCTATTCGGTTGGCACCACGTTCATACTTTTGAATTTGTTGAAATGTCAGTCCAACAGAATCACCCAGTCTTTCCTGACTGACACCAAGCAACGTTCGACGCAAACGAACACGACTACCAACGTGGACGTCTACCGGATTGGGTGTCCCAGGCGGAAGCCTGGTAACTTTCCGGGACTTCCCTTTCTTCAGTGCGTTAGATTTGTTCATTTTTTTAATCTTTTCAAAATATTGGTTAAATTTTACTCACAAAACCATGGCTATATCGTAACGTAACAGAATGGTTTAATTTTCTGATAAATTTCAGATAAGTACTAAAAAGATTATTTTCAATTTGATTCTACCATTTATTGTAAGCTGAAAATCTAAATCGATCAAATTTATCTGTTCCTACTGGCGCCTGAGCCATCGAAACCGTCCCCAAGACACCATAAAATACAAGAATATACCCAGGCAGATAAGCAGGGGAATTTTCACCCCGTACCGGGCAAACAAAGTGACGGGTAATTCTTTCGGTAATGCGCCATCCAGCACCCCTGTGGTTTCCAGTTTGATGGATTTAAGTGTACGCCCATAGCCATCAATAATTCCGCTGATACCCGTGTTAGCAACCCGCACCACAGGCAGGCCTTCCTCGACGGCACGTAATCTGGCCGCGGCAAAGTGCTGAAAAGGTCCGGCAGAATATCCATACCATGCATCATTGGTAATGTTCAGTATCCAGCTTGGGCGGCTATCGGGCTCAACGACCTGTCCGGGGAAAATCACCTCATAGCAAATCAACGGACTGAGGGCGGGCAAGCCAGGAACATCCAAACGTCTCGGTCCGTCCCCGAACGAAAAGCCGACCGCGCCATCGGTCAGTTTCTCAATCGGCAGAATATCCTGAAACGGGACATATTCGCCAAACGGCACCAGATGCATCTTGTCATAACCAGGTAATATCCTGCCGCTCTGGTCAAGCACAAATAACGAGTTCCAGACAACCGGGCGGGCGGGCGGGCCTCCATCCAGGCTAGCGGCTTGTCCACGTCGCAGGGCCCCGCCGATCAGAATGCCGTCCGGTGGTACGGCATGGCGCAGCATGGACAGCAATTCAGGTCTGCCGGGGACCGAATAAGGAACGGCCGTCTCAGGCCAGATAACATGGCTTGGTGCCACTGTACCAAGGGCAGGTTGACGCGATAACCGCACCAGGGTTTCCACATGGGCGAGACGCAAGTCGGGTTGCCATTTCAGTCGCTGGGCGATATTCGGCTGGACCAGACGGAGCATCACGCCCTCGACATATTCTGTTTCCACCCCGGACAGACGCCAGGCACCGCCCACCCATAAAACACCAATCAGTGCAAATCCACTGAGCACAATAAAGCGACACCTGAAGCTATTTGACACCAAAATGGCGGGCAGAACAGCAACAAAAACCGTGATCAGACTCAGCAGGTAGACACCGCCAAGCGATGCCACCTGTATTATTTCGTCGGACACCATCCAGACACTGCCAAGCAAATTCCATGGGAAGCCGGTAAAAGCCCAGCTCCGTATCCATTCAAAAACTGTCCACAAGGTGGCAAATAATAAAACATGCCGCCAACTTACAGAGCTTTGGCAAAAACAATGTGGCAGGAGGGCACGGTACAACAAACTTATAAGCCCGGTATAGATACCCAGCACAATCGCCATGCCGAGAATACCAGGGACAGCCAACAAGGCATGGCGTTCGGCATAAACAAAAAACGCATTGCCGATCCAGTACAGACCAACCAGAAAATGACCAACCCCGAAGGCCCATCCCAACAGGAACGCCCGGCGCGGGCCGGAGGCACCATGAACCAGCCAGAATAGTCCAACCAGGGCTGGGATCAATATGGCAACTGCCGATACCGGAACAAAAGCAAGGGCGGACAATCCGCCCAGCAGAAAGCTCATAAGAATTTTTTTACGTGGACTCAGACGGGCCAGATATTCTTCCAGTCTAAAGGCTATGGTCTGATTTTGTCCACCGACCCCGGGCATTAACATTAGTCTCTGGCATCCTTCGCAACCGGGATCTGGCGGATCAAAACCCGGTTTACCCGTCTGGGATCGGCGTCGAGAACCTGGAATTCAAGGCCTCCGATATGAGAGATCAATTCACCACGGATGGGCACATGCCCGGTCAATGAAGAAACCAGCCCGCCAAGTGTATCGATGTCCTCACGCTCGATCTCATCAAGAAATGGCCCGAAGGTATGTTCCAGAACCTCAACCTCTACCCGCGCATCGGCTTCATAGGTACCGTCACTGCGTTTGATGAAATCAGGTTCTTGCGTCCCATCGTGCTCGTCTTCGATTTCGCCGACGATTTCCTCGACCAGATCTTCAATGGAAAGCAGGCCATCAACGCCGCCGTATTCATCGACCACAATGGCCATGTGAGTACGCGTGGCGCGCATCTGGAACAACAACTCCAAAACCGGCATGGACGGTGAGACAAATAAAATTTTCCGCTGAATTTCTGAAAGCTGGAACTTATCCACATTGGCGCGCCATACGATGACATCCTTGATGTGTGTCATACCGACAACATTATCGAGTGTCTCGCCATAGACCGGCAAGCGGGAATGTCCGCTGCTGGTCATAAGCTCGATGGTTTCCTCGAAAGACGCCTCGACCTCGACCGCAATAATATCGACCCTCGGCACCATAACATCAATAACGGTGCTGTCTCTAATTTCCAGAGCATTCCGGATCAGCGCCTGTTCACCTTCATCAATGGGTGCATCGGCATCGTCGCGTTGCTCGATCATTTCATCGAGAGATTCCCGCAACGTCACCTTGGAACTGGAATTGCCGAGCATGGTTCGTGCCCAATTTACCAAACCTGACAGGGTGGTCTGAGTTTCTTCCGTCGGAACACCCGCTTTATGGAGTTTATCAGACACGGCATCACTTATGGTATGCTTTCCATTCTTCTTCATGTCGTACCGCCACGTTGATGGCCGGCATTATAGGGATCATCCAGCCCCATCCTAGAAAGTATGCGTGTTTCCATATCTTCCATTTCGTCTGCGTCGCGGTCATCCTCGTGATCAAAACCCAACACATGTAATATACCATGCACAACCAGATGACGGAGGTGATTATTCAGGGGTATCTGCATCTCACCGGCTTCGCGGTACACAACCCCGTGTGCGATAATGATATCGCCCAGCATCACCGGCTGTCCGCTCGGCAGGCCGTCGTTCAGGATCGTATCCAGATCGTCATCATCCAGCCCCGCAAAGGACAACACATTGGTTGGTCCCTGACAGTCGCGGTATTTTTCGTTCAGTTCGGCGACAAAACCATCATCGGCCAGCACCACACTGACTTCGCAGGGTTCCGTGTGGCTATGGGCACGGCGAACAGCACTAAAGGCGGCAATCGCAGCATCTTGGCATATGCCCGTGATCATGGGATCATCTTGCGTCCAAGATGCATCACGCACAATCACCGAAACCTCCAGTACGTCGTTACCGTCATTCGATGTCATGGTACCACATCCGCATTGCCCGAATTTTCAGGGTTTCCTGCATTACCATTGGTTTTCTCATAACGAGCACCGGCCCGACGCTTGGCTTCGACCTGATCATAGGCTTTTACAATCCGGCCCACCAGAGGATGCCGAACCACATCGGCAGCCGAAAATTCAACCAGCTTGATGCCCTTGACCCCCGACAGGGTCTCACTGGCATCGCGCAACCCTGAGCGCGTCCCACGCGGCAAATCGACCTGGCTCAAATCCCCGGAGATCACCATTCGTGCATTTTCGCCCAGTCTGGTCAACAACATCTTCATTTGCACGGCCGTGGTATTTTGTGCCTCATCGAGGATAACGAAGGCATTGGACAGAGTCCGCCCACGCATGAATGCCAATGGCGCGACCTCGATATGTCCACTTTCGAGCAGGCTTTCGACCTGCTGGGTTGGCAGCATGTCATAAAGCGCATCATAAAGCGGTCGCAAATACGGATCGATTTTTTCACGCATATCACCGGGCAGGAAGCCAAGCTGTTCGCCAGCCTCCACAGCAGGCCGCGACAGGATGATGCGGTCAACCATGCCGCCGACCAATAATTCGACACCTTTGGCAACAGCCAGATACGTCTTTCCTGTACCGGCTGGTCCCAAACCAAACACCAGATCGTGGTTTTCCATGGCCCGCAGATAATCCGCCTGATTTGCCGAGCGGGGTGAAATTGAGCGATTACGGGTCTGAATGGTAATCTGTGAATCACTGATCCGGCCATTTACATCGGTCGCCATGCGTACAGCGGCATCGACCTCATCGATGGTGACATCCAATCCGTGTTGCAGACGTTTGTAGAGTTCTTTCAGAATACCAACCATGCTGGCCACCGCATCGGCCCGCCCGACCAGTGTCAGTTCATTGCCACGGGCATGAATAACGCCATTAAAATTTTGCTCAAGCCGCGCCAGATTGGCGTGGTGGACCCCGAACAATTCCTGGGCCATGGCATTGTCGTCAAACTGCAGGTTTTCAGAACTGTTGGTCCCTGTATCGTCTGTGGTTTGGTGTTTTTTCCCAGCGGTTTTGCTGGTCCGGGATGTGGTTTTGGTTTTGGTTTTAGATTTCTTGGCACGTTCAGATGTTTTTGACGTATTCATGGCATCCCTATGCTGTCAACGTTCGTTCAACAGACCCGGTCTGTCGGGTATTATCAAGCTGGTCATGAAGCAGGGTTCCGGCCAGACTGTTGGTCTGGGCACTATAGATCCTGAGCACGTTCACCGTGCCCAGCAAATGATCAGGAGCCGTGACATGTACGGCCTGCATGTAGGGTGTGCGGCCAACCAATTGTCCACTATGACGTCCCGGGCGATCGAGCAGAACGGCCATGTCACGCCCGACACAGGTTTCATTGAATTTTATTTGCTGTTGTTCCAGCAAGCCCTGTAATTGAGCCAGTCGGTGGGTTTTGGTATCTTCAGGGACCTGGGCGGGCATAGCGGCGGCCGGTGTTCCCGGGCGCGGGCTGTATTTGAATGAAAAGGCCTGAATAAAACCGACATCGCGGATCAGGGACATGGTCAGCTCAAAGTCTTCTTCCGTTTCACCGGGAAAACCAACAATAAAATCAGACGACAGGGCAATATCCGGGCGGGCCTCGCGCAACCGGGCTACCAGCTCACGGTACTGGCCCGCCGTATGGCGTCGGTTCATGGCCGCCAGTATACGATCAGAACCCGATTGAACGGGCAGGTGCAAAAATGCCATCAACTGGGGCACATCGCGGTGCGCGGCGATCAACTGGTCATCGACTTCGGCGGGGTATGACGTGGTATAGCGAATCCGTGACACCCCATCAATTGTCGCTATTTCGCGGATCAGGCGGCCCAGGCCCCACTGCCCGCCATCATCCAGTTCGCCATGATAGGCGTTAACGTTCTGCCCCAGCAGGGTGATCTCCCGTGCACCATTTTCTGCCAGCCGGCGGGCTTCAGCAACCACCTCGCGCGGCGGGCGGGAAAATTCAGCCCCCCGGGTATAGGGCACAACACAGAAAGTACAAAACTTGTCACAGCCTTCCTGAATAGTCAGGAACGCGCTGCTGGCCTCCACACGGGTAGCTTCCGGCAGAAAGTCAAATTTTGATTCGACGGGAAAATCCGTATCCAGAACGGTGCCCGTCTGGCGGGCAGCCTGGCCCACCATTTCGGGTAATCGGTGATAGGTCTGTGGCCCAAAGACCATGTCCACATAAGGTGCGCGCCTGACGATTTCCTGCCCGGCAGCCTGGGCGACACATCCGGCGACGGCCAGGATCATGGTTTCGCCACGGGCCGCCTTGGCATCCTTCAAGGCACGCAACCGGCCCAATTCTGAAAAAACCTTCTCGGCTGCTTTCTCACGGATATGACAAGTGTTGAGAATCACCATATCCGCATCTTCTGCGGTATGGGTCATGGCATACCCAAGAGGTGCCAGGATATCTGCCATACGATCAGTGTCGTATACATTCATCTGGCAGCCATAAGTTTTAATAAAGAGAGATTTTGCCAAGGTCAGATTCTGTCCATCAGAAAAATATCAAGATTCGTCTTCGTTCTCGGTGTCTGCCGCATGGCAGTCATCCAAGGGCACACCATAGAGTTCAAGACGATGCCCGACAAGGCGCAAACCATGCTTGCGCGCAATAATTTTCTGCAGGGCCTCGATCTCCACATTGGTGAACTCTATTACTTCATCTGTATTTACATTAATCAAATGATCATGGTGCTCATCGGTAATTTCTTCATAACGCGCACGGCCATTTCCAAAATCATGACGCTCTATAATGCCGGCCGATTCGAACAGGCGGACTGTGCGATAGACGGTCGCAATGCTGATCCGTTTATCAAGCGCAGATGCTCGATCATAAACTTCTTCCACATCCGGATGATCAGTGGCCTGTGACAGCACACGTGCAATAGTACGCCGCTGTTCGGTCATCTTCATGCCGTTTTCGATACAAAGATGTTCGATCCGGCTGGGTTGGCTTTGACGAGTCGGCGCCATTCTTTCTATGCCTACTATAACAGTTCGCAACAGTTATATAATATACTAGGTCTTAACGCGTTTTTTACCAAGGCCGATTTTTTTTGCCAGCGTGCTACGGTGCTCAGCATAGTTCGGGGCGACCATGGGGTATTCAACGCTCAACCCCCATCTTTCACGATATTCTTCCGGCGTCATATTGAAAGCTGTTTTCAGATGGCGTTTGAGCATCTTGAGCTTTTTACCATCCTCCAGACAAATAATATAATCAGCAAAAACGGATTTTTTGATAGGAACGGCTGGCCTGAGCTTCTCGATTTCCTCTTCCGCCCCGCCAATCATCGCCATGGCACGATACACATCTTGAATAATATGCGGCAGGGTATCGGGGTCTACCGAATTATTACCAACATGGGCCGTAACAATTTCTGTGGTCAGTTCCATTATTTCCAAAATGCTTGGTTTATCAGTCATACCGCCGGTCCTTAAAATACCATTATACTGAAGAAATTATATAAATTAACTTTCAAAAACGTTTAAAGCTTATTCGATCAATGGTAATTTTATATAAGATCAAGAATATGTTTAAACAATTATACTATAGTTAATAAAGTTTTTCCATCACCTGTACAATAACTAATTTGAATACTATGTTGTAAATGTAACACTTCCAGAAAAAAACAACCCCTAGTCTTTTGAAAAGAGTATTTCGTTGCCAAGCAAAACCCTGCCTGAAACCGATTATTTCATTGATATATCTGATGAAATATGTCCCATGACGTTTGTGAAAACCAAATTGCTTATGGAACGCATGGCGCAGGGGGAAACGGCCCAGATTCGGTTACAGGGAAGAGAACCACTGGATAATGTACCGCGATCAATAGAAGATTATGGTCATAAAATACTGTTGCTTGAGCCGGAAAAAAATAACGCCGCCTCTGATGCCATCCACGTTCTGATATTTCGCAAAGACGCCTAGAATACTGAATATTGTATGGTTATATTCTGAGACGACCGCCAGTGGGGCTCACACGAACCTCTGGCGAGCGCAGATAAACCGGCCTGGGCAACCCGGCATCCGGATGGGGAATGCCTTGCGAAGCAGCGATCTCGGCCACTACGGCGGCTTGAGGCTGTATATTACAAACCATCACATCCATATCCTGCCAGGCCTGCTGGTCACCGCGCCAGGCCTCACGGACCAGATCACAACCATCACCGAGCACCATATACCCATTCGTTAATTGTGACCGATCATCCCGCGAGGCCGTCAGTATTTCTATAATCTGGTCACAATCCATAACTTCGGCGGTGTTCACGGGTTGCAGGTTATGGTCAAACCGTTGCAGGAAGACATCGTGGCGTTTTGTATCGATAACACATAAAATTTGTCGGTCGCGGCGATCCTCTGTGCCGATTTTGCTGGCCATATCATGTAGCACCACTTCGAACACGCTAAGTCCGATCAGGGGCCGCTGCAGTGCCAATGCCAGGCCACGGGCCGCTGCCAGACCGATCCGCACCCCGGTAAATGCACCCGGGCCCGTCGTGACGGCCAGCAAATCAACCTGTGACGCCATGATACCGGCATCTTTCAGGGTCTCCTCGATCATCGGCATAAGGGCCTCGGAATGACCGCGCGCCATGGTCTCGGACCGCTCCGCAACAAGACCATCATCCTGCCACAGGGCTACCGAACAGCATGTCGATGACGTATCAAACGCAAGAATCCGCAAATCAATTGCCCTTTCCAAATTAATCCGGCACGAATGTCTGAATAAACAAACCTCTGTATTACCTGCGCGTAGGCAACTTGGTATAATACGTTTATGATGTCGATTGCCACCATAATAAAAACCCTATAAACGCGACAGGAAACCAGTGTACCGTGTGGAATACAAATTTTGCTTCAATGGATAATTATTCAATGTCAATAAATCACCCGGTTAGAAATAAATTTAAAACCGCCCGGCTGCATCCAGCTGGCCTGGCGGCCATGCTGGCATTGTACCTGATTATAACCAGCCTGTTGCCGACGGGACGCGCCCTGGCGCAGAGCGTCACATCGCCGGGCACCGAAAACAGTGCGGTTGTCTTGATGTATCACCGGTTCGGCGACGAACGGTTTCCGGCCACCAACATCCGCATGGACCAGTTTCGCAATCACATTAACGAACTGAAGAATAAAAAATATACCGTCCTGCCTGTTGAACAAATTGTTTCGCGCCTGAAAAACGGCCCCGCCCTGCCCGACAGAACCGTCGGGATAACCATCGACGACGGATACAAAACCATCTATGATAATGCCTGGCCGTTATTCAAGCAAGCCGGTCTGACATTTACCGTGTTTATCTCGACCGATGCCATCGACCGGGGATATGACGATATGATGACATGGGACCAACTGCGTGAGATGGCGGCACAAGGTGTGACCATCGCCGCCCATGGTCGCTCACACCTGCACATGCCGCCCTATTCCGCCGAGCGAACATCTCAGGAAATAGCCCATTCTGCCAAGCGGATCAGTGAAGAAATCGGCCGCCTGTCAAGCGTGTTTGCCTATCCATACGGTGAAACCAGCCAAGTCATCGTGCAACAAGTCAAAGAGGCCGGATTTGTTGCCGCATTCGGCCAGCATTCCGGCGCATTCAGCCAGAACGACGATTTCTTTTACCTGCCACGGTTTTCTCTGAATGAAAAATACGGTGATATGGGCCGTTTTACGACCGCCATCAACACCCTGCCCCTGCCGGTTCGTGACATCACCCCACAGGACGTTTTTATCAATTCACACAACCAGGATGCAAACCCGCCCGCCATCGGTTTTACCCTGACCCGAGAACTACCCCGCATGAGCCGGCTCAGCTGTTTCCTTTCCCATGAGGGCAAAGCCAAAATTGAACGTTTGGGCGATGTTCGCTTTGAAGTCAGGGTCGACACGCCCTTTCCCAAAGGGCGAACACGCCTGAACTGCACCCTGCCGGGCAGTGGGGACAATGCGGGGCGCTGGCACTGGTTTGGCCAATTATATTACCTGGCCCCATAAACCTGCCGCCCAATAACACCCAGACCCACGCGACATTGACAGTAAATATGACCGGGTATTGGCTCGCGCGGCAATCAATTAAATGTGATCAAGATGTGTACTGACAATTGATTCAGATCAATCCTTTCCGGATATCACTCACCTATACTCACTCTCGCTTAATCGTCATAGGCAGGCTTGAAAGATTGGATGTCTGAATGAACCTCGAGGGAACAATGCAACAAAGAACCTTACCCCGTCAGCAACTGGAGATTATGGCTGTTGCGGGCGAGCAGATTTTAGAATGCTACCGGGTGCTACGGAAAACCAAATCCAACGTGGTCGCAGAAGTGCTGCGCAACCAGGGTGAATTTTATACTCTGGATCATTACCCGAAAGGCGATGTGTACGACTGGGATACCCATTCACAATTCTATTACCATTCCCACCGGGAAGACGAACACGGCCATTTCCATACCTTCCTGCGTGAAAAAGGTATGCCCAAGGATTGCGCCCCCATCAACCAGTCGGACGCTGATTACATGAACAAGCGCGATGATACCCTCAGTCACCTGATCGGTATCTCCATGGATCAGACCGGATATCCCATCGGCATGTTTACCACCAACCGGTGGGTTACCGCCGATAACTGGTACACCGCCGAGGATGTCATCAAGATGCTGGATTATTTTGAAATGGACATGGCCTGGCCATCATGGCCGGTCAATATCTGGATAACCGCCATGATGCGACTGTTCCGACCACAAATAGAGGACCTGATCCTGCAACGAAATACCATGATCGACGACTGGCAGGCAGACCACAGCAAACACGATGTACTCGAAGACCGTAAGTATGACATCATCTCGACCCTGGATATTTCGGTCGACGACCAAATTGACCAGGTTAAACAAGCCCTGACAGGGAGCTAAAGAAGCCAGACAATTGTGGGTTGGATTAAATTCCGCGAAATAAAAGGACTGAAATGCAGGCCGATGCCGCAAACGTCGTTCAAATTTTATGACTTGCTCAGCTCGTAAAAATTCACCAACCCGGCGCACCGCGACTTTTTCACCACCCTGTTATTGCACGTCGCCTGAAAATACAAAAAACATATGCCCGTAATATGAGTAAATACTAAGTATTTTCTTGTGTTATATTGCCTTGTGGGTGTATACCCCTTGGCATTGTTATTGATTGCTCGTTAAGCCGAATTGAACGGTTTGGTGAGGTGGGCCTCTGGCCCGCCTTTTTTATTGGCCGAACGCACAGGTTTCATCTGGCCCGACGCAGTGGTTTTTTGTTTTATTTCAAGACCCAGAGTCCACAATGGATATGCCGACCAAGATCAACTCTCTGATAGAACCGACCCTGGAAGATATGGGGTTTGAGCTGGTGCGCACCCGGTTGAACGGCGACACCAACAAAATCCTTCAGATCATGATAGAGCGGATCGACGGTGTGATCATCAATGTGGATGACTGTGCCCAGGCCAGCCGCGCAATATCAGCATTGCTGGATGTAGAGGATCCGATCAATGATGCCTTTACGCTGGAAGTCAGTTCCGCAGGGATCGACCGACCGCTGATCAAATTAAAGGATTTTACCCGTTTTAATGGTTATGAAGTTCGCATAGAGGCCGTCCGACCCATTGACGGACGCCGCCGGTTTAAAGGCAGGCTGGCGGGCGTTAAGGACGAGACTATTGCTATTGACACCGAAGACGGAAATTTTGTTATTCGCCATGGCGATATTATGCGCGCCAAACTTTTGATGACCGATGAGCTGATCGCCTCAGCCAAAAAAACGGCCAATGAAGCGGCGAGAGTAAAAAACACTACGTGAGCGATCACGGGGAAATATTAACAATTTTGATTGAAAACTGACTGGATAAGAGGCATGGAAACGGAAGCTGTTTACGCGAGACCTGAACTTTTGCAAGTAGCCGAAGCGGTTGCCCGCGACAAATCGATTGACCGTGATGTGGTCTTTGAGGCTATGGAAATGGCCATTCAAAAGGCTGGCCGTTCCAAATATGGGCATGAACACGATATCCGCGCCAAAATTGATCGCAACACCGGGGAAATTTCACTGGCCCGCTATATTGAGATCGTGGACAACGATACAGAGATCGAAAACAAGGCCGTCCAGATAACCATTGATGAGGCACTTGCCCAAAACCATGATGTCGAGGTCGGTGATTTCCTGACTGACGCCCTGCCACCTATTGATTTCGGCCGTGTCGCCGCCCAGACCGCCAAGCAGGTCATCGTTCAACGGGTCCGCGAGGCTGAACGAGCCCGCCAGTATGAAGAATACAAGGATCGCAAAGGCGAGATTATCAATGGCCTGGTCAAGCGCATCGAATATGGCAATGTGGTTATTGATCTGGGCCGTTCCGAGGCCCTGTTGCGGCGCGATGAAACTATTCCGCGCGAACACTTTAATAATGGCGATCGTATCCGTGCCATTATTATTGATGTGCGCGAAGAACAACGCGGTCCGCAGATATTCCTGTCACGCACCCACCCGGATTTCATGAGCAAGCTGTTCACCCAGGAAGTACCTGAAATCTACGATGGTGTGATCGACATCATTTCGGTCGCCCGTGACCCCGGTTCGCGGGCCAAGATGGCCGTTTTGTCCCATGATTCAAGTATCGATCCGGTGGGTCCGTGTATCGGTATGCGAGGCTCGCGGGTGCAGGCCGTGGTGGGCGAGCTGCAAGGCGAAAAAATTGATATCATCCAGTGGTCCAACGACCCGGCAACCTTTATCGTTAACGCCCTGGCGCCTGCCGAGATTGCCAAGGTTGTACTGGACGAAACAAATCAACGCATCGAAGTCGTTGTGCCCGATGAGCAGCTTTCGCTGGCTATTGGACGGCGCGGCCAGAATGTCCGTTTGGCATCCCAGCTTTCAGGCTGGAATATCGATATCATGACAGAGGCTGAAGAAAGCGAAAAACGTCAGGCCGAATTCGTGGCCCGCTCAAAAGCTTTCATCGAAGCGCTGAATGTGGACGACGTCATTGCCCACCTGCTGATTACCGAAGGCTTTACCACGGTCGAGGAAGTTGCTTACGTCCCCGTCGCGGAGCTTAGCGACATCGAGGGTTTCGATGAAGAGGTTGCCGAGGAACTGCGGGCTCGCGCCCGAACCTACCTGGAAACCCAGGAAGCCGAACTTACCAGCAAGGCCAAGGAACTGGGTATCGATGATGACCTTAAAAATATTGCCGGCATAACGCCCCTGATGCTGATTGCCCTGGGTAATAACAAAATCAAGACCCGTGATGATCTGGCCGATCTGGCCGGTGACGAATTAATCGAGATTCTCGACGGGGCGGATATGAAAGGCGTGCTCAATCAGGATCAGGCCGACACCATAATCATGGCAGCGCGCGCCCACTGGTTTGCCGACGATGAGGCACCTGTAGAAACTTCAGATGAAGCCATCGAACAGGCAACGGACGTGGATATCGATAAGAAAGCCGATGAGACAGCCGATGAGACACAGGAGAGTACGAAAGAATAAATAGTTCTGGAACCCAAGGAAATGGCGTCACAAAAAACACCCAGGCCCCATGCCGGGACCGAGACCGGGATCGGGTCTGATCAACGTGACACCGGGTCTGGAACAAGCCACGACGAGAGTTCGGGATCAGTTCGCCGGTGCATCGCATCGGGTCGTTCTTTTCCTCCCGAACAATTGATACGGTTCGTTGTCGGTCCGGATAACCAGATATATCCGGATCTGGAAGAGAAGTTGCCGGGTCGGGGTTTTTGGTTGAGTGCCGAGCGGGATATGGTAAACACTGCAAGCAGCAAGCAGCTTTTTAAAAAAGCCGCTCGGTGCGATGTCCATGTATCAGCCACGCTGGCCGATGAATTGGAAGCTTTGCTGGTGCAGCGCTGCCTTAATCGAATTGCCTTGGCACGGCGTGCCGGGCAGGCCGTTGGCGGCTACGACAGGGTATCGGAGAAATTGCGCCAACCAAAAGGAAGGTGGCGCAACGGCATAGTGTTGGCGGCCCATGACGGGGCCACAGACGGACGTCAGAAGATCAGGCGTCTGGCGAAAGAATTGGAGATAATTTCCCTATTCAGCGCAAAAGAGCTGGGCGGGGCTATTGGAAGCGAACGGACAGTACATCTGATTATTGAATCTGGTGGGCTGGCCCGGACCCTGAAACGAGACGCCCGGCGACTGGCCGGATTTCGGCCAGGGTATGAAGAGACTGAACATGAGACGACGAAATAAGTTTAAGACGTATGTTTGACGAGATAAAATGATAATCAAGGCGATATTCTGCCAAATTGAAAGAGCACGATGACTGAAACCAAAGATAAAGATGCCAAGAAACTTGGACTTTCCCGACCCAAGACACTTGAGCTGAACAAAACCGTCGATTCTGGACAGATTCGCCAGAGCTTTTCGCACGGACGTTCCAAAATGGTCCAGGTCGAGGTTCGCAAAAAACGGACATTTGCCCGCAATGATGCCGGCAGGATGTCCGAGATTCATGAAGAAGATGATGCCTTTAAAGCCGCCGTACAAGCCGTCGTCGAAACCGATGACAGCCTGGGTAATTTAACCCGAGCGGAACAAGACAATCGCGCCAAAGTTCTGGAAGAAGCCAAGAACGAAGCCAAGCAGCGCATGGCCGATGAAGTGGTCCAGGCCCAGGCACAGCTCGAAGCTGAACAGAAAAATGCCGCAGAGGCTGCCCGTATTGCCGAAGAAGAGGCCCTGAAAGCAGAACAGGAAACCACCGAAGTCGAGGCCCAGACAAAAACCGGAGCTGACGCAGGCGCAAAACCCGCAGAAACCACAGAGACCGTGGCAGAGCCTGCCACCGATGCCAAACCGGATCAAAAAGCCAAACCTGTGACGCAGAAAGAAACACCGTCATCAACGGACAAACCAGTTCGCTCTAAAACCTATGCCAAAAAAGAAGAACTTCCCAAACGGGCACCATCACGTCGCGGAGAACAACCGCGTCGTCGGGCGGGCAAACTGACCATTTCAGAAGCCCTTGGAGATGGCGAAGAACGGATCCGCTCGCTGGCTGCTGTCAAACGCAGACGGGCCAGGGAAAAAGCCCTGCGTCGCGGCCCCATCGAGACCAAAAAAGTCTTCCGCGAAGTGATCGTTCCCGAAACCATTACGGTATCGGAGTTGGCCAACCGTATGGCCGAACGGGGAACCGAGGTTATCAAATGCCTGATGGGTATGGGGGTCATGGCAAGTATCAATGAAACAATCGATGCCGATACGGCCGAACTGGTTATTTCGGAACTTGGCCATACCATGAAACGGGTCACCGAAGCCGATGTGGAAGACAGCTTGCGCGGTAATGATGATTCGCCGGAAACCCTCAAACGCCGGCCACCCATCGTGACCGTCATGGGTCACGTTGACCACGGCAAGACCTCGCTGCTCGATGCCCTGCGAACCACCGATGTGGTTTCCGGTGAAGCCGGTGGCATTACCCAGCACATCGGGGCCTATCAGGTACACTTATCCAATGGTGATGAAATCTCCTTTATTGACACACCGGGTCATGCGGCCTTTACGGAAATGCGTTCGCGCGGGGCCAAAATAACCGATATTATCGTGTTGTGTGTTGCCGCCGATGATGGCGTCATGCCCCAGACCATCGAGGCCATTCGCCATGCCAAGGCCGCCGAAGTACCAATCATTATTGCCATTAACAAGATCGATCTGCCCGGCGCCGACCCTTCCCGGGTCAAGCAGGAACTGTTACAGCATGAAATCGTCGTCGAGGATATGGGCGGCGAGACACTGACGGTAGAAATTTCGGCCAAGAACAAGACTAACCTGGACAAGCTTGAAGAGATAATCTTGCTACAGGCCGAGATGCTCGATCTGACCGCCAACCCGGACCGCAGCGCGGAAGGGGTCATCGTCGAATCGCGTATGGAACAAGGCCGCGGTACGGTAGCAACGGTGCTTATTCAGCGTGGTACCCTGAACGTCGGTGACATCTTCGTGGCTGGCATGGAATGGGGTCGCGTCAAGGCGCTGATCAATGACCGTGGTCAATCAATCGAATCCGTTCTGCCGGGCCAACCTGCTGAGGTATTGGGTCTGACCGGCACACCGGGTGCCGGTGATGATCTGACCGTGGTCGAAAATGAACAGGTCGCCCGTGAGGTCACCGAATATCGCCAGCGTATGAAAAAAGAACACCAAGCCGTCAAATCCAATCGTGGCACCCTGGAACAGATGTTCGAACGCATCAAGGAAGGCGAGAAAGAAACCCTGGCTATCCTGCTCAAGGCCGATGTTCATGGTTCTATGGAGGCTCTCGAAGGAGCTGTCGAGGCCATGAACAATGACGAAGTGAGTATTCAGATACTGCATTCGGCGGTCGGGGCTATTAACGAGTCCGACGTGACCCTGGCCAATGCATCGGGTGCCCTGATTATCGGCTTTAATGTACGGGCCAACCCACAGGCCCGCGCCCTGGCAAAACGCGATGGTGTGGAACTGCGATATTATTCGATCATCTATGATGCCATTGACGATCTGAAATCTGCTCTGTCGGGCTTGCTGGCACCGGAAATTCGCGAAACCTTTATCGGCAATGCAGAGATCCTGGAGGTCTTCAACGTCTCCAAGGTTGGCAAGATTGCTGGCTGCACCGTTGTGGAAGGCAATGTCCAGCGTGGCGCCAAGGTTCGCTTGTTACGTGACAACGTGGTCATCCATGAAGGTGAACTGAGCCAGCTCAAACGTTTCAAGGATGACGTCAAGGAGGTCCGTGAAGGCACCGAATGCGGCATGGCGTTTACCAACTATCAGGACCTTAAAACTGGCGATGTCATCGAGTGTTTCACTGTCGAGGAAATCGCACGAACCCTGTAGGTCGGACGATAGAGACGTATTATGAAATCACATGCAACAAGAGGCCCTTCTCAGCGCCAACTCCGTGTCGGCGAAGAAATCCGACACACCCTGGCGGTAATTCTGGAACGGGGTGAATTACGTGACCCTGACTTACAGGGCACACCCATCACCATCACCGAGGTGCGTGCCACCCCTGATTTGCGTCATGCCCATATTTATATCATGCCGCTGGGTGGTGAAGGATATGAAAAAGCCCTGACGGCTCTCAACCGGGCCAAGGCATTTCTGCGCCATCAGGTCGCCCGGACTATTCATCTGAAATATGCTCCGGATTTGCATTTCCACATTGACGAGACCTTCGACGAGGCCTCTCACATCAACACCTTGCTGCGCGATCCGCATGTGGCTCAAGACATCGACCCACGCAAACCTGCGGAAGACGAATAACAATCCATGGCCCGCAAGCGTAAAGGCAACCCGGTTAACGGATGGGTGATTCTCGATAAACCCATCGGTATTTCTTCCAGTCAGGCCGTCGGCAAGGTGCGTTATGCGATGAACGCCCAAAAAGCCGGACACGGCGGCACCCTGGACCCGCTGGCCAGCGGTATTCTGACCATCGCGCTGGGCGAGGCGACCAAAACCGTTTCCTATGCCATGGATGGTGACAAGGTATATCAATTTACCATCCGATGGGGCGAGGCCCGCGACACCGACGATGCAGAAGGATCCATTACCCAAACCAGCCCGGTGCGTCCGACAAAACAGCAAATACAGGCCGCACTGGCACCGTTCCTGGGTGAGATTGATCAGGTGCCACCGATTTATTCGGCCATCAAGGTCGATGGCAAACGGGCATACGCACTGGCTCGAGACAATCAGGACGTGAAGCTGAAATCACGCCCCGTCATTATTCACAGCTTTAGGCTTGTTGATTGTCCCGATGACGATCATGGCTGCTTTGAAGTGGCCTGCGGGAAGGGCACCTATGTGCGCTCTCTGGCACGGGATTTAGCCCTGGAACTGGGCACGGTGGGCTATGTTTCGGCTCTACGCAGGACCGCCGTTGGACCATTTAACGAAAAACATGCGATTTCACTGGATTCTTTGGACACTTTGCGTCATATTGCGCCGCCCGATGAAACCGTCAAGGTTGATTTTGGTAAAATATTGCTTGGCGTTGAAACCGTGCTGGACGACATCCCGGCTCTGGCTTTGAGCGAGCAGGAGGCCAAAAGCCTACGCCACGGACAGGCTATATCTGTCTTGCCTGTGGCAACCAGAAAACCGCTTCAGGGCATCAAACAAGGTGACGTGGTGTGTGCTTTCCTGGATCGGCAATTGGTCGCACTGGTTAAGGTACAGGGTGGCGAAATCCACCCGGTGCGTGTTTTAAATCTTATTGAAAATATGGAGTAGACGATGTCGATTACGGCAGAAAAAAAACAAGAACTCATCAAGGAGTTCTCTCGCAAAGAAGGTGACACCGGATCACCAGAGGTGCAGGTAGCGATTATTACCGAACGAATCCTTAATCTTACCGACCACCTGAAAATACATAAAAAAGACTTCCATTCCCGTCGCGGGCTGCTGATGCTGGTTGGCCAGCGTCGCCGCTTGCTTGACTATGTCAAGGGCAAGGATGTCAAACGCTATACAGACGTTATTAAACGCCTTGGTCTGCGTCGCTAGCATTGGCTGTGACCAAAAGACCTAATCTAACAGGCATATGCGGTGTTTAAGGCGATAATGCCTTTGCGCCGCAGAACCTGTTTGGCATCATTTTCGTAAACTCACGTGGCAATGTGCCACGCAGGCCTTACGGATAAATAATAATGCCTGGATCGGGACCGGAATGGCCGGCCCGTCTATTGTACGAAGGAAAGATAAGTAAAATGTTTCAAGAATATAGAAAAGAAATAGAATGGGGCGGCAGGACGCTGACCCTGGAAACGGGCAAGATCGCCCGACAGGCTGATGCAGCCGTTATCGCCTCCTATGGCGACACAAAAGTCATGTGCACCGTGGTTGGTGAGAAAAAACCTAAATTGGGCCTGGACTTCTTCCCCATGACGGTCAATTACGTTGAAAAAGCCTACGCTGCGGGAAAAATACCCGGCGGGTTCTTCAAACGTGAAGCTCGCCCGAGTGAAAAAGAAACCCTGATCAGTCGCCTGATTGATCGCCCGGTTCGCCCCTTGTTTATCAAAGGCTTCAAGAACGAAACCCAGATTATCTGTACTGTTCTCAGCCATGATATGGAAAATGATCCCGATATTGTCGCCCTCATTGGCACATCTGCGGCGCTGACCCTTTCCGGTCTGCCGTTCATGGGCCCGCTGGGTGCGGCGCGTATTGGTTATAAGAATGGTGAATACCTGCTCAATCCAAGCGTTGATGAAATCGTTGATTCTGAGCTTAATCTGGTTCTTGCAGGCACCCAGGAAGGCGTGTTGATGGTCGAATCAGAAGCCCAGGAGCTGTCGGAAGAGATCATGCTCGGTGCGGTCAGCTTTGGTCACAAAGCCTTTCAGCCGGTCATTGATGCCATCATCGAACTGGCAGAAGCCTGTGCCAAAGACCCCATGGACTTGCCTGCAGAACCTGAAGGTCTGGATGTTATCACCGAACGGGTTAAATCCGTTGCGGAGGCCGATTTGCGGGCTGCTTATGGTGAAATCATCAAGCAGAATCGCCAGACGAAAATTTCTGCCGTCAAATCCAGCGCCCTCGATCAGCTGAAGGCTGATGATAGTATCGATGGCGACTTACTGGAAAAATCATTCGGTGATGTTTTCAAGGGACTGGAAAAAGATATCGTTCGTCGCGATATTCTCAACACCGGCAAACGGATCGATGGTCGTGATACCAGCACCGTACGCGAGATCGCCTGTGAAGTAGGCGTTCTGCCACGATCCCACGGATCGGCCTTGTTCACCCGGGGCGAAACCCAGGCGCTGGTGGTTGCCACGCTGGGCACCGGTCAGGATGAACAGCGCATTGACGGTCTGGCAGGCGATTATTTCGAACACTTCCTGCTGCATTATAACTTCCCGCCCTATTCGGTCGGCGAAGCGGGACGTTTCGGCTTTACCTCTCGCCGGGAAGTCGGTCATGGCAAGCTCGCCTGGCGGGCAATCCATCCGGTTATGCCAGCCAAGGATGATTTCCCCTATACCATCCGGGTGGTCTCCGAAATTACCGAGTCCAACGGTTCTTCTTCCATGGCATCGGTTTGTGGCACTTCATTGGCCATGATGGACGCCGGGGTTCCATTCCCGCGTCCGGTTGCCGGTATTGCCATGGGCCTGATCAAGGAAGGCGACGACTATGCGGTGTTGTCTGATATCCTGGGCGATGAAGATCATCTGGGTGACATGGACTTCAAGGTCGCCGGATCGGAAAAAGGCATCACGGCCTTGCAAATGGACATCAAGATTACGTCTATTACAGAAGACATCATGGAAATTGCCCTGAAACAGGCCAACGAAGGGCGTCTGCATATTCTCAAACAGATGGAAAATGCCATTTCCCAGTCCCGTGACGGGGTTAGTGAAAATGCTCCACGCATTATCACCCTGGTGGTCAACAAGGATAAAATTCGTGAAATCATCGGCCCAGGTGGCAAGATGATCCGCGAGATTTGCGAGACCACCGGTGCAAAAATCGATATCGACGATGATGGCACCGTCAAGGTTGCCGCAGTAGACGATAAAGCCTCACAGGCAGCCGTCGACTGGATCAAAAGCATCACGGCGGAACCCGAAGTTGGCACGATCTACAACGGTAAAGTCGTAAAAACCGTCGACTTTGGCGCTTTTGTCAATTTCATGGGGGCCAAGGACGGTCTGGTGCATATTTCAGAAATGAAACCGCACCGGGTCGAAAAAGTCACCGATGTTGTTAAAGTTGGTGATGAGATCAAGGTCAAATTGATCGGCATCGATGATCGCGGCAAGGTCAAGTTGTCCATGAAAGTGGTCGACCAGGAAACCGGCGAGGAAATCGTCAAGGAAAAGACCGAAGACTGATAAAACATCATAAGACAGTTAATCTGTCATACAGGAAGCCGGGTTGTTCTGACAGCCCGGCTTTTTGTTTGATTTGAGTATATGTCAGTCCGGTTGAATTGCTTTGTGAGTAAAAACTTGACCGCTATGATTTATGAGACCATCTAATAATTCTAGGCTTTTCCACACCATAAGACGCTTTCGTATGGCACTCGCTGTAAAGGGGTTGTATAAAGAATACTGTAACAATCTGTAACAATACGTGAATGACAAGACGTAGAGAACCAGGAGCGCATCTTTTTGACACAGCAAAACCAGTATTCATACGACGACATCCTTAAATGTGGTCGTGGGGAATTATTTGGGCCCGGCAATGCCCAGCTTCCCATACCACCCATGTTGATGATTAATCGCATCACCACCATCAACAGCGATGGCGGTGAGTACGGCAAGGGTTACATTGAAGCCGAATTTGATATCAATCCGGATTTGTGGTTTTTTACGTGTCATTTTCCCGGTGATCCGGTCATGCCGGGTTGCCTTGGCCTGGATGGTTTGTGGCAGCTTGTGGGATTCTATCTGGGGTGGACCGGCGCACTTGGACGGGGTCGTGCTCTGGGCGTGGGCGAGGTGAAATTTACCAATCAGGTGCAACCAACCAACAAACTGGTCAGCTATCAAATTGACATAAAAAAAGTCATTAATCGCGGTATTACACTTGGCTTTGCCGATGGCATTATGCGCGTCGATGGCGACGTTGCCTATGAAGCCAAGGGGCTGAAAGTCATCTTATCGACCGATACACCATCTGATACACCATAACAGTGAGGCAACCATGAAACGTGCCGTTATAACCGGTATGGGGATTATTTCCTGCATCGGCAAGACTATTTCCGAAGTTACCGACTCCCTGCGTGAGGGCAAATCCGGCATTACCTTCTCGCAAGATTATCATGACCGGGGTTTTCGCTCGCAAGTATACGGCTTGCCCGATATTGACCTTGACGAAGCCGTCGACCGGCGCTGGCGGCGGTTTATGGGTGATGGCGCGGCCTATAATTATCTCGCCATGGAACAGGCCATTGTGGACTCCGGTCTGGAAGAAAACGATATTTCCAATGTGCGCACCGGGTTGATCGTCGGTTCCGGCGGACCATCGACGCGCAATCAGGTTCTGGCCGCCGATACGGCGCGCAATCGAAGTGCCAAACGGGTTGGCCCATTCATGGTACCGCGCGCCATGTCTTCCACCACCTCGGCGACCCTGGCAACAGCCTTTAAAATCAAGGGTGCGAGCTATTCCATCACCTCGGCGTGTTCGACCAGCGCACACTGTATCGGCAATGCACTGGAACAGATTCAACTCGACAAACACGATATTATATTTGCCGGTGGCGGCGAAGAACTGGATTGGACCCTGTCGGTGTTGTTTGATGCCATGCCAGCCATGAGCGGCAAATTTAACGATACACCCGAAAAGGCATCACGGGCTTATGATACGGACCGTGATGGTTTCATCATCGCCGGGGGCGGTGGCCTGGTGGTTGTCGAAGAGCTCGAACATGCCAAAGCCCGCGGGGCTACTATCTATGGCGAAATAACCGGCTATGGGGCAACCTCTGATGGCTATGACATGGTCCAGCCTTCCGGTGAAGGCGCCGTTCGGTGTATGCAGATGGCCATGCGCACCCTGGACCAGCCGGTGGATTACATCAATACCCACGGCACCTCGACGCCGGTCGGTGATACCAAGGAATTACAAGCCATTCGCGAGGCTTTCAAAGACACCGGCTATATTCCGAAATTCAGTTCAACCAAGTCCCTGACCGGCCATTCGCTGGGCGCTACGGGCGTTCAGGAAGCCATCTATAGCCTGATTATGATGAAGGAAGATTTCATCTGTGCTTCTGCCAATGTGGAAAATGTGGACCCGGACGTTGGCGATATGCCGCTGGTCCGCGAGCGCGTAGACAATGCTGGCCTCAACTGTGTGATGTCCAACAGTTTTGGTTTTGGTGGCACCAATGCATCCCTGGCATTCTCTCGGTTTAAAGGATAATCAATTCATGAGCGATCAAAAACATGCCCCGTCCGGGAATACCGGGCACGGCCTGATGAAGGGCAAACGCGGCGTTATCATGGGTGTTGCCAATAATCACTCCATTGCCTGGGGGATCGCCAGTGCGCTGGCCGCCCAGGGAGCCGAGCTGGCCTTCACCTATCAGGGCGATGCCCTGGCAAAACGGGTACGCCCGCTGGCCGCATCGCTTGGCTCTGAA
The DNA here is from genome assembly GCA_024279135.1 of Alphaproteobacteria bacterium. GTDB lineage: Bacteria > Pseudomonadota > Alphaproteobacteria > Rhodospirillales > Casp-alpha2 > JABJOR01. The sequence continues at coordinate 78,530 of JAJRRU010000015.1, read as the reverse complement.
TTGGTGGTGCCCTGCGATGTGGAAGACGATCTTTCCATCGAAGAAACTTTTACCACCATCGCCAAGAACTGGCCCAGCATCGACTTTGTGGTGCACGCTATTGCCTATTCAGACAAGGAAGAACTTAACGGCCGGTACGTGGAAACCAGCCGGGATAATTTTCGCCGCACGCTGGATGTTTCTTGTTATTCATTCACCCAGACCGCCCGGTGCGCCGCCCCCCTGATGACGCAAAACGGCAGCCTGCTGACCCTGACCTTTGCCGGATCCCAACGGGTGGTGCCTAATTATAATGTGATGGGTGTGGCCAAGGCAGCCCTGGAAGCCAGCGTGCGCTATCTGGCGTCTGATCTTGGTGAACAGGGCATCCGGGTCAATGCCATCTCCGCCGGTCCGGTTCGTACCCTGGCCGGCAGTGCCATAGCTGGTGCCCGCCATATCTATCGCTGGTCCCAGGAAAATGCGCCACTTGCCCGCAATGCCGATATCGATGATATCGGGGGGTCGGCGTTGTATTTACTCAGTGAACTATCCAATGGAGTCACCGGCGAAATCCATCATGTGGACGGCGGATATAATATTATCGGCATTCCAGCTATTCGACCATAAAACACACCCGTTTATGCATTTACAATTTACAACACATAAATATGATTTCCTTGATAAATATGAATTTATCTATATACATTATAATTATTAATATTGCAGATTCCAGAATAGCGTCTGGATAGCTAACTAAACATAGGATTTATTATGACCAAGCTTCGGCCATACAAAAAAGTAATTGACTGTTTGAGGGGCGCCGGATTGCGCCCTACCCGCCAACGCATGGCACTGGCAAAACTATTATTCGAGGGCGATGGACGCCACGTAACAGCCGACATGTTACATAGCGAGTCCGTCAACAACGGCATTCGTGTTTCCCTTGCAACGATTTACAATACGCTCAACCAGTTTACATCCGTTGGTTTGTTACGGGAAATTGTCGTGGACGGCGAAAGATCCTACTTCGACACCACAACCACGGATCATCATCATTTCTTCCATACAGAAACCGGTGTATTGGCTGACATTATTGATGACGACGTGGTTATGCAAAAACTACCCACCCCGCCAGCAGGCACCAAGATTACCAATGTTAATGTAATTGTAAGAATTGCCTCAATTTAATTCTTTGTTTTCAATGTTTTGTAAAAAACATTGAACTAGGTCTAATTTAAGATTGACTATAAAAATCCATCGCGGCATAATTTCCGCAATGGATTTTTATGCTATTGGGCTCTATTTCATAACCCCATGCCAATTGCTCTCTTTCCATGGATATTCTCAAGGGCTGGCGTAGCTTATTTGCCCACTTGATAACAACCCGAACGAACAAGCAGCAGGATGACAATCATGAGCTCTCTTAAAAACACCCGAACAGAACAAAATTTGAAGGATGCGTTCGCTGGCGAGTCCCAGGCGAACCGCCGTTATCTGTATTTTGCGCAAAAAGCCGACATTGAAGGTTATAACGATGTAGCGGCCGTTTTCCGCTCTACCGCAGAAGGAGAAACGGGTCATGCCCACGGCCACCTCGAATTTCTTGAAGAAACCGGAGACCCGGCGACCGGTCTGCCCATAGGCGGAACCGCGCTTAACCTTAAAGCCTCGGTCGCTGGCGAAACGCATGAATACACCGATATGTACCCTGGCATGGCAAAATCCGCCCGCGAAGAAGGTTTCGACGAAATTGCTGACTGGTTCGAAACACTGGCAAAAGCTGAAAAGTCTCACGCCGGACGTTTCCAGAAGGCCCTCGACAGCCTGGATGGATAGTACCCTCATCCCCCTCCCAGACTGAGCGAGAATAAAAGGGGCCATTAATGGCCCCTTTTGTGCCTCTTGAATACATATTAACAGGTGCAAGGATAGATCTATGACAGCAGAAGGCGGCCTGAAGGCACCCGTTCGCCACCCCATAAACTGGCAGGAAACCAGTTTCTACGATGCAGAAGCCCTCGATACGGAGCTGCGCCGGGTGTTTGATATCTGCCATGGTTGCCGACGGTGTTTTAATTTATGCGACAGCTTCCCGCGATTGTTCGATCTGATTGACGACGCCCCGACCGGCGAGCTTGATAGCGTGAACAGCGCTGATTTCGGCCCCGTTATCGATGCTTGTACCTTGTGTGACATGTGTTTTATGACAAAGTGTCCCTATGTCCCCCCCCATGACTTCAATCTGGATTTCCCCCATCTGATGCTTCGCGCTCGGGCCGTGGATTTCAAAAATGGTAAAACCGGATTTTTTGATCGCCAACTCACCGAAACCGAACGAAACGGAAAAATGGGCTGTACATTTTCCGGCCTGTCCAATTGGGCGACCCGACGCGGAAACGTTCTGACAAGGCCCGCCCTGCAAGCTGTTTGTGACGTGCACCGCGATGCTGAATTACCGAAATTCAATGGCCAGACCCTGATCAAGCAATTTGAAAAATCGAAACCGGTGATCAACCAAAACGCGCCGGCATATGGCCGCAAGGCGGTATTATATGCCACCTGCTTTTCAAACTATAATGACGCAGAAATTGGCCAGGCGGCCTTGCAGGTGCTTGCCCGAAATGGTGTGGAGGCCCAGGTATTGCATCCGGGCTGTTGCGGAATGCCACAGCTTGAACAGGGTGATATGGCCCGGGTCGCGGATCAGGCCACCAGCACGGCAGATTTTTTCCGGCCCTGGATTGACAAAGGCTACGATATTATTGCCCTGGTGCCGTCTTGTGCCCTGATGCTGAAGTTTGAATGGCCGCTCATTTCACCTGATTGCGAAAATGTGATCAGGCTGGCCAATTCGACCCATGATATCAGCGACTACATTTGCTCCATAGCGCGCAATGAAGGGTTAGACGGAGGCCTCAAGCCATTAGATGGCAGTATCACAGTCCATATTGCCTGTCATGCCCGGGCCCAGAATATGGGCCACAAAGCCGCCGAGATGCTGCGTTATATTCCCGCCACGAACATTAATGTGATCGAGCGCTGTTCCGGCCATGGTGGGGCGTGGGGCGTCAAAAAGAAAAACTTTGAAGTCGCTTTAAAAATCGGCAAACCCGTAGCCCGCAGGGCCGTGAAAAATGCCGATCCGTATGTGGTATCAGAATGCCCTCTGGCTCGCGACCATATCTTGCAAGGCATGGATGCTATCGGCCATAATAACACTGCCCGCCCGGCCCCCAACCGTCATCCGGTAGAGCTATTGGCCCTGGCCTACGGACTTTAAGCGAAATTCGGAAAGAAAATAATGGAACACAAAACCAAAATCTTTCATGACGACATTATGTCCATGGATCAATATAGTGCCCTGCGTTCCGCGCGGCGCAAGAACATGACGGGAATTAAAAAGAACCGCCGTGTCCATGTGGGTCCGGATGCGACATTTTATTTTGAGAGTTATGAGACCATCTGGCACCAGATCCATGAAATGCTGTTTATCGAACGGGGTGGACAAGACCAGATCGCTGATGAACTGTCGGCCTATAACCCATTGATCCCCAATGGAGCCGAGCTGGTCGCCACACTGATGTTCGAGGTCGAAGACGAAGTCCGGCGGACGACATTTCTGGCCGGCCTCGGCGGGGTGGAAGAAACCGTCATTTTAACGGTTGATGGCATTGATGTTATGGGGGTTCCCGAACAGGACCTTGACCGCACCACAGCGGACGGCAAGGCTTCGGCGGTCCAGTTCATTCACTTTGCCTTCGAGGCGGATCAGATTGCAGCCTTCCGCTCACCCACGGCCCGGATCATCCTGTCCATCAACCATCCAGCTTATGGCCACATGGCCAGCCTGAGCGAACCCGTACGAGCAGCCCTTGCCAATGACTTTGGCTGAGGAACTGCCTTTAAACCCGCTCAATGATCAAAGCGATACCCTGGCCAACCCCGATACACATAGCACACAAACCGTACCGGCCACCGCTGCGGTGTAGCTGGTACATGGCCGTGGTACACAATCGCGCACCACTCATGCCCAGCGGATGACCCAGGGCAATGGCACCGCCATTAGGGTTCACATGGTGCGCATCATCGGCCAGACCAAGTTCACGGGTTACTGCGAGTACCTGGGCGGCAAAAGCTTCGTTCAGTTCGATAACATCCATCTGGGAAAGTTTTAATCCCGTCAGGCTGAGAACCTTTTTAATGGCCGGTGCCGGGCCAAAACCCATGATCCGTGGTGCGACGCCTGCCGTGGCCATGGCGACAATGCGGGCTTTCGGGTTCAGCCCATAACGCTCGACGGCTTCGTTTGAAGCCACCAGCAAGCTGCACGCCCCGTCATTGATGCCCGAGGCATTTCCGGCGGTCACCGAACCACCGTCACGGAACGGGGTCGGCAATGTTGCCAGTTTGTCATAGCTGGTTTCAGGTCGAGGATGTTCATCATATTTCAAAACCACCGAATCGCCTTTGCGTTGGGCGATAGAAACCGGAATGATCTCGTCATCAAAAATTCCGGACGCCTGGGCGCGCGCGGTGCGTTCTTGCGAGCGCGCCGCAAATGCATCCTGATCATTGCGGGAAATATTAAAATCTTCGGCTACGTTTTCGGCGGTCTCGGGCATGGAGTCCACACCATAGCGGGTTGCCATCAGTTTATTGACAAAGCGCCAGCCCAGGGTCGTATCGTATATTTCGGCGTTTCTTGAAAATGCGCCCGTGGCCTTGGGCATTACAAAAGGTGCCCGCGACATGCTCTCCAGCCCCCCGGCGATCATCAAACCGGCATCGCCTGATTTGATGGCGCGAGCGGCGGTCCCCACGGCGTCCATACCTGATCCACACAGTCGGTTTATGGTGGTGCCAGACACGGTCTCCGGCAAACCGGCAAGCAGGCCCGACATGCGCGCTACGTTGCGGTTATCCTCACCAGCCTGATTGGCACAACCGAAAACAACGTCATCCACGGCGTCCCAGTCGACACCGGTATTGCGGTCCATCAGGGCACGTATGGGAATTGCGCCCAGGTCATCGGCCCGCAAGGATGAAAGCCCTCCGCCATACCGGCCAATGGGTGTGCGGATAGCATCACAGATAAAGGCTTGGCTCATGGTCTACTGGCCTCTGGTTTATTTTTTGCAACATCAGGCCGCATCATGCTGCCAAGGCAGGCAACAACGCAGCACCGGTTTTGGCGGCGATTTCTTCAAATGTAACGCCGGGTGCCAGGCGATGCACGCGAAACCCGACCGGGGTTATATCGATCACCGCCAGATCGGTGTAGATGCGTGATACCACGCCCGCACCGGTCAATGGATAGGTACAGTTTTCAACCAGTTTAGGGTCGCCGGATTTGGTACAATGGGTGGTAATCACATAAATTGTTTTGACACCGGCTACCAGATCCATGGCCCCGCCTACTGCCGGAATGGCCCCTTCTTCGCCGGTCGACCAGTTGGCCAGATCGCCATTTTGTGCAACCTGAAGGGCACCCAGAACACACACATCGATATGCCCACCGCGGATCATGGTAAAACTGTCGGCGTGGTGAAAGAAACTGGCGCCGGGCACCGTGGTAACCGGTTTTTTACCGGCGTTGATCAACTCGGGGTCTTCCTCGCCGGGCTGGGGGGCCGGACCCATGCCCAGCAATCCGTTTTCGGTATGATATATAAGCTCGCGGCCTTCCGGTACAAACTGGGTGATCAGTTCGGGGATACCGATGCCCAGATTAACACAGGAACCATCGGGAATATCATGGGCGGCAAGCTCGGCCATCTGGGCGCGGCTCCAACCTTTTGGTGTGGGTGTATTCATGGATAGCTTACTCCCTGTGCAATGAGAACGGACTCCTGAAGCGGCTCTGCCACCTGGACAATTCTATCGACAAACAAACCGGGCGTGATGACACACTCCGGATCAATTTCACCTGGCGAGACAATTTTTTTCGCCTGTACGATTGTCGTGGTTGCGGCGATACACATGATGGGACCGAAATTTCTGGCCGTTTTATTATAGGTCAGGTTCCCTGCATAATCAGCAATTTCGCACTTTATCAAGGCAAAATCAGCCTTCAGCCACGGTTCCATCACATACTTGCGCCCATCAAATTCACGGACTTCCTTGCCCTGTGCCAGAGGTGTTCCCACCGTGGTCGGAGTATAAAAAGCCGGTATACCAGCACCACCAGCGCGAATCCGTTCGGCCAGGGTGCCTTGCGGCACCAGTTCCAGCTCGATCTTCCCGGCCCGGTAAAGCTCCGGGAATACCCTGGAATGACTGGACCGGGGATAGGAACAGATCATCTTGCGAACCTGCCCGTTGCCGATTAAAGCGGCCAGACCAATCTCGCCGTTGCCAGTATTGTTATTGATGACCGTCAAATCCCTGGCGCCACTGTCGATCAGGGCGTGGATCAGCTCGATGGGGCTGCCGGCCTCACCGAAGCCGCCAACCATAACCGTTGCCCCATCGTTAATCCCGGCGACCGCCTGGCTGAGTGTCTCTAGACGTTTATCCATGGGTCCCCCACCACATTAAAATATAATTCCGTTTAATCGATTCCATGATAATCCGCGCCCAGATCATCATAATCATAGGTGGTTTTATCCATTTTAAATCCTTTGGAGCTGCTCATGGCTGCCGAAAGGTCATCGGCCAGGGCCTTTTCGATTTCGGCTAACTCGTCTTCGAAAAAGAACTTGTTACCCGCAAGCGGGGTTAACAATGAGACGTTGTTGGTCTTTTCGTCATACTTGGCGTGAAACACCTTGTCCATCCATTCCATGTTCCGGCTTTCGCAAAATTTCAGGGCAAAGGTAGTCTCGCCGTTAATCTCGGAAACGCCCATCAGGGATAATTTACCCGCCGAAGTGGTCATGGATATGTAACGTGACGGGCGGTTGATGGATGCCAGCGAGCGATAAATCTTGTCGAAGATTTTTACCACATCGGCCAGTGGTGCCGTAAAATAATGATGCTCGCCGGTCGGGCGGGCACAATACATGGAATGGAAACCGACCTTGAGGGTGGCAAAGATATTGCCCAGGTCGATCCAGTTTTGCGCCGAACGATCGATATCGATTGACCCATCCGCATTATCGAACATAGAAATATGGCGCATGATGGGGCTTTGACTGCGGATCACCACACCGTGGCTCTGAAGCCTGCGGATGGCCGCGATGGTTACCGGGTTGAGCAATTCTCGCGGCGTGGAAAAATGTGCCATCCAGGCCAGCTGAACTCCGTTTTCGTGCAGCTTGTCAAATACCGCGAGCATTTTTTCATACTTGCGGGTAAGGATTAGCTCCGGTTGATAGGCCAGCATCCGGGTCGCCAGACGTACGGTGCGGATGTGCATCAGATCCGCATCATTAATGATCGGATCAACGTATTGTTCCAGGCGTTCTGGCGGCATAAATCCACCATCACCACCGGTAATCAGCAAGTCGGTTACCTCGGTATGTAACTTGAGGTACTCATGGGCCTGGGTGACATCATTTTGCAGAAACATGTCCTCGTCACCGCGCACCTGGGCATGGCGAAAACAATAGGTACAGAACGAATAACAGTGCTGGGTTGTTTTATCGAAAATCAATTGGGTCTGGGGGTATTTGTGCTGGCTGCCTGCCAGCATTTCCATGACGCCTTCTGCGTTGATAAACCAGGGCTGGTTGAGCTTCTGGTTTCCATCATGGGGATTGGTTTGCTTGGTATATTCCTGGGCGATGGCCTGACGGGCAGCACCCAGCGGGGCGGCGATATAAGCGTCGGTGACTTTCTTGTTGATCATACCGGGCTGCGGGAAGACCAACTGGAATACCGAATCATTTTTAAAATTATGCCAGTCAATGCTGTTCAGGGTGTGTTTCGTGGCCAGGAAGCGGTAGACCTCGATGAATAATTCCCGTTCATCCTGATCACCCATATCAATACCTTGATCGAGCAGGGTTTGGTTTACCTTGCGAAAACCGGTCAGGCCCGTGTAATCGTTCTGCCGGGTAAACAAAGCCTTGTCCCTGTTGGCCAGCGAAGAGATCTGCGGATAGCTCCGGTGCAGGCGATTGACCAGCCCCTGGGGCAGCAGGTTTTCTTCAGCAATGATCTGTTTGACCTCATCGCTATAACCACCGCAAGCCAGTGCATGATCTATTTGGGCGGTTTGTTTGGGTAGAGAATCCAGCATTATATCACCTTTGAACTATCCATAGGGGTTCGTACTATGCGGACAGTCAAACAATCAGTTTAAATTTTCAAGGGACGATCTGTCAATCGGTCATTACATTTGGTAATGATATTTTACCTGGCGGACCAGCCAGTCGCGAAACGCCGTCACGGGGGCATCGTTTGCCAGGGCATGAGGCGTCACAAAATAATAGGCCCGAGAACTTTTAACGGTGCTTTCCTCGTTTCTTTCCCCGGTATTTTCACCTGTACGCTCCCCGGTACGTTCCATGGCATGAACCAGCACATCACTATCAAGTTCATTCTCAATCAGGAAGGTCGGCAGCAAGGCCACACCCAGCCCGGCCACGGCGGCCTGGGCGGTTGATGCGAATTGATCAAAATGCATACCGTGTTTGGCCTCTTTGCGAATGCCAAACGACTGGAACCATTCATCCCATGCACCACTGCGCGTGGAAATATGCAACAGGGGAACGTCCAGGAAATCTTCCGGTCTTTCCAGCCCGTGGGTCTGCTTGAACAGGGCCGAACAAACTGGCGTTACCTGTTCGTCCATAATGAAGGTGCATTCCGCGCCGGGCCAGTCTGGAAGTCCATAATGAATAGCGGCATGGAGGTCTTCCCCGGCAAAGTCAAAAGGCACGACCTTCATGAAAAAATCCACTGTCACGCCAGGGCTTTCTGCCAGAAACGTGGGCAGGCGCGGGATCAGCCACCGCGTCCCGAAGGTCGGCAGGATGGCCAGTTTCAAGGCCCCGCTAAAAGGCCCGCTTATTAAAGAACGACTGGCCTGACGGATTATATTCAGTGCCGAATGGATTTCAGCGGCATAGGTTTTACCGGCCTCGCTTAACGCGACGCTCTGGCGATCACGAATAAACAAATCAATGCCCAACTGCACCTCCAGCGCCCTGATCTGTCGGCTGATAGCGCCCTGGGACAGATCAAGCGTTTTTGCTGCTGCGGTAAAACTGTTGGTTCGGGCCGCGGCATCGAAGGCGGCAAGCATACTGATCGACGGTAACAAACGTCTCTGGGTCATGGTCATTACTATATGTCATCACTGAACGAGCGCAACAGATCATTCAAAATATCCAATATATCAAATTTAGATAGATACGGAGTTTAACTTAAGGCAGGGTTCTGCTAAGAACGGGTGCATAACAATGATCACAAACCGGGCGGGACACCACCATGAAACAGCATCCAGAATTTGAAAACTTGTTCATCCTCGATCACCCCCTGATCTTGCACAAATTAACCCACATGCGCAAAACCGACACTTCGACAAAGACCTTTCGCGCCCTGCTGCGTGAACTGTCCATGTTGATGGGATATGAAATCACCCGCACGCTGCCAACGGCTTACGTTCCCATCGAGACCCCCATCGAAGCCATGCCGAAAGCCCCGGTTATCGGTGGTAAAAAAGTCGGCGTGGTACCGATTTTAAGGGCCGGATCAGGCATGGCTGACGGCTTACTTGATCTGATGCCATCGGCCCGTGTTGGTCATATCGGACTGTACCGTGATCCGCAAACCAAGCGGCCCGTGGAATATCTGGTCAAGCTGCCCTCAGTCAAGGGACGGCGATTTATTGTTACCGATCCCATGCTGGCTACTGGATATTCCGCTTCATACGCACTAGATATCCTTAATGATCGCGGTGTCGCCGACAAGGACATCAACTTCATGGCGCTGGTCGCCGCCCCGGATGGGGTAAAGGTTCTGCTCGATAACCACCCTGGCGTTAAGGTGTATCTGGCACAACTTGATGACCGGCTGAACGAAAACGCCTACATCGTGCCCGGTCTCGGCGATGCCGGAGACAGACTGTTCGGCACCAAATAACGACTCTGAAACGGAAAACATCTTCATGACCAATCTGGCGACCACCAATGACATATTCTATAACAAAGCCGGGCTGGACAAGGCTCGTGTCGAGGCCATCGTCCGCGATGCCGTAAACGGCAGTGACGATGGCGAGATGTTCCTGGAATATTGCCAGAGCGAGGGCCTGACCTTCGATGATGGCAAACTGAAAGCCGCCAGCTTCGATACCAGCCATGGCTTTGGTTTGCGCGCGGTTGCCGGGGAAGCTACCGGATACGCCCACGCTTCTAACATGGATGAGGCGGCCATGCGGCGTGCGGCCAACAGTGTGCGGGCCGTCGCCGATGGCTACAGTGGCACCACATCGGACGCTCCCGATGGCACAAATCACAGTTTTTATATACCCGACAACCCGCTGGCTGCCATGGATTTTGAGGCAAAGGTCAAAGTCCTGCAAGACATTGATGCCTACGCTCGCGGACTGGACGATCGGGTTCGTCAGGTCAGCATCAATCTTTCAGGGGAATGGCAGGCGGTACAAATTGTTCGTGGCAACGGTTTTCATGCCGGTGATATTCGCCCGCTGGTTCGTCTCAGCGTGTCGGTGATCCTGGAACAGGACGGGCGCATGGAATCGGGCAGTTATGGCACCGGTGGACGGACCACCTATGACAGCTTCGTGACGCCCCAGTCATGGAAAAAGGCGGCCGATGAGGCCTACCGGCAGGCTGTGGTTAATCTGGAATCCATTGCCGCACCAGCCGCCCAGTTACCCGTCGTGTTGGGACCGGGCTGGCCGGGAATTTTACTGCACGAAGCCATCGGCCATGGTCTGGAAGGCGACTTTAACCGCAAAAAAACCTCGGCCTTTTCAGAATTGATGGGCCAGCGCATCGCAGCACCGGGTGTCACGGTGATCGATGATGGCACCTATGACAACCGGCGCGGCTCGATCACCATCGATGACGAAGGAACCCCGGGGCAATGCACCACTCTGATCGAAGACGGCATCCTGACCGGCTACCTTTTTGACCGCATGAACGCCCGGCTGATGGGTAAACAATCGACCGGTAACGGGCGTCGCCAGAGCCATGCCCACAGCCCCATTCCGCGCATGACCAATACCATCATGATGGCCGGAACACATGACCATGATGAAATTATTTCCAGCGTTGACAAGGGTGTATACGCCGTAACGTTTGGCGGCGGTCAGGTCGACATCACATCGGGTAAATTTGTATTTTCCTGTACCGAGGCCTACGAGATCAACGATGGCAAGATCGGGCGTCCTCTAAAGGGTGCAACCCTGATCGGCAATGGCCCCGACGTACTGAGCAAGATTTCCATGATCGGCAACAATATGGAACTGGACCCCGGTATCGGTACATGTGGCAAGGATGGCCAGGGCGTGCCGGTGGGTGTGGGTCAGCCGACCATCCTGCTCGATGAACTGACCATCGGCGGTGCGGCGGTCTAAAACGGTTTAATACGCGTATTCCTGAAACACCGGATCGACGGAACGGTCCCAGCGCGCTTCATAGGCGGCCAGCAATTCCTCTGCCGGAGTAAGGCCTGTTTCGGCTGTCTGGAATAAAGGCCGCAGGTAATGTGTTTCGTCCAGTCCCACATTATCCAGGTTATTGCGGCGACAAAGCCCGCTACGGGCAATGCACAGTATTTCATGAGTAAGGTCCTGCACGGTGCCCCCGTGGAACGGGGTTTTCAAGGCCAGCCGCGGGACTTCACTACGTAATTGTTCATGGTCTTGCGGACTCCAGTCTGCGATCAGATCATAGGCAGCCTTGCGGGCCTCGCGATCATATAACAAACCGGTCCAAAATGCCGACAGGGCACAAAGCCGGGCCCACGGGCCACCATCTGCACCGCGCATCTCGAGATATTTTTTCAAGCGTATCTCAGGGAATACCGTGGTCAGATGATCTTCCCAGTCCTTGATGGTCGGATAATGACCGGGGTAACCCGGTAATTTACCGTTCATGAAATCACGGAATGACTGGCCCGAAACATCGATGTACTTTCCCTTACGGTAAACAAAATACATGGGCACATCGAGCATATAGTCCACATAACGCTCAAACCCGAAATCATCGTCAAAAACAAACGGCAGAATGCCGCAACGGTCTGGGTCCGTATCGGTCCAGATGTGCGAGCGGTAACTAAGGTAGCCGTTAGGCTTGCCATTTTTAAAGGGTGAATTGGCCCACAATGCGGTTGCCACGGGTTGCAAGGCGAGGCCGATGCGAACCATCTCGACCATGGTGGCCTCACTATCAAAATCCAGATTGACCTGTACCGTACAGGTGTTCTGCATCATATGCAGGCCCAGATTGCCCTGTTTGGGCATATACTCGCGCATGATCTTGTATCGGGCCTTGGGCATCCAAGGCACACCATTGCTCTGGTCTTCCGGGCGGTAACCGAGACCGACGAAGACAATGCCAAGCTCGGCTGCGATTTCCTTAACCTGGCCCAGGTGTTCGTGGACCTCGCTACAGGTCTGGTGGATCGTATCAAGCGGTGCGCCGGACAGTTCGATCTGACCGGCCGGTTCCAGCGATATGGTACTGCCGTCGGGTTTTGACAGGGCAATGATATTGTCAAATTCCATAACCGGAACCCAGTCGAAACGCTGCAAGCCTTCCAGCAAGGCCCGCACCCCGGATGGCCCCTCATAACTCAGGGGTTTCAGGGTGTCACGGTAATAGGCGAATTTCTCATGTTCGGTGCCGATCCGCCAGGTATCAACCGGCTTGCAGCCGGACTCCAGATACTCAACAAGTGTGCGCTTGTCCAAAATCACATCGGGTGATGGTTTCAGTAAAGTATCTGTCATGGTCTGTTCCAATCAACTGTATGGTCAATGTGGGTAAATATGGTCAGCGAATTCGTTTAACGCAAGTATCTCCGCCAAAAGATTGCCAACAAGCCAGCGCGACCAGTGCGGCGGTTTCTGCCCTTAAAATCCGTGGCCCCAGTGTTACCCCCGTCGCATTTGACAGTGCGCGCAGGCTGCCGAGTTCCGGCGGCGAAAATCCACCCTCCGGGCCAACCAGAATGGCGTCCTTAACGCCCGGGTTTACCATACTGGCGAGCGGCTCACCCTGGCCGGTTTCATCCAGATACAACAATCGACGGTTTTGTGGCCAATTACGCAACAAAACATCAAGGGCGATCAGCGGCATCACGACAGGAATGCTCAGACGTTCACACTGTTCGGCGGCCTCAATGGTATTTGCACACAATCGGTCATGGTTGATGCGCCCCACATCCGTATGATCGCTCAATACAGGCTGCAAGTTCGCCACCCCAAGCTCGGTGGCTTTTTCTACCAGAAAATCAAGTCTGGCTTTTTTTATAGGCGCAAAGACCAGCCAGATATCGGGCTCAATGATTTGCGGGCGGATCTGTTGATCGACCAGCAGGGTACACGAAGATTTTCCAGCATTTGTAATCGTGGTATGCCATTCACCGTCCAGACCATTGAACACCACGACCGCATCACCGATTTTACGCCGCATAACCCGGACCAGATAATGTGACTGGTCTTTTGTCAGGTGCACGTTCCGGACCTGTTCGAGCCTGTCTGTCACATATAAACGCGAGGCGGATTTATCTATCATCATAATAAGATTGTCCGCACCACAGAGCCATAATGCAAGACAGGATTTAAAAAACTGGGTGCATTTTTCGAAAAATCCAAGTATGCATTTGTGATGAAAAACTCACCGAGCGATATAGCGCAAGACAACTGGATCGACCGGTATGCACCCCGAACCATGCGACCCTATCTGCGTCTGGCTCGTCTGGACAGGCCCATCGGTACGTGGTTGCTGCTGTTACCATGCTGGTGGAGCATTGCGCTGGCCAACGTGGGCCAGTCGGGCAACCTGCCCGATCCTAAATTAATGGGATTGTTTGCCGTGGGCGCGCTGGTCATGCGCGGCGCCGGTTGCACCCTGAATGATCTGGTTGACCGGGATTTCGATGCAAAAGTCGCCCGGACCAGATTGCGGCCCATTGCCAATGGAGATATCAGCGTCAATCAGGCTGCGGTATTCCTGGTCGTACAATTATTGGTCGGGCTCATAGTTCTGGTCCAACTTAATAACTTTGCCATCGCCCTTGGTATCTCATCACTGGGACTGGTGGCACTTTATCCGTTTGCCAAGCGATTTACATACTGGCCACAATTGGTGCTGGGATTGACCTTTAACTGGGGGGCCTTGCTGGGCTGGGCCGCCATCCATGGTGCTCTGAGCTGGCCGCCGGTCTTGCTATATATCGCCGGGGTTTTCTGGACTCTGGGATATGACACCATCTATGCTCATCAGGACAAGGAAGACGATATCCTGATCGGGGTAAAATCAACTGCCCTTAAATTCGGTGATACTACCCGGGGCTGGCTCGTAGGATTTTACGGGCTTGCTGTTTTGCTGATTTATTTGGCCGTAGACACAAGCAATCCGGTCTGGCCGTTTTATGGCATCGCATCTCTGGCCGCCATGCATTTGGTTTGGCAGATTATAAAAGTCGATATCGATGATCCGGCAAAATGCCTGATTATTTTTAAATCAAACAGGGACTTCGGGTTAATTCTTTTTGTCGCAATCGTCTTCGCGTCCATGCCCCTCTGACATGAAAGCATCCGGTACCTGATATGACATTAAAAGTTGGATACAAAAAGTTGCTGCAAGAAGCCAACGGGCAGATCAAGGCGGTGGCAATTGATCAGGCCCAATCCCTGCTTGATCAGGACGATGCCCTGTTTGTCGATATCCGCGATATCAGGGAATTACACCGAAACGGCACAATCCCCGGATCGCTTCATGCGCCACGCGGTATGCTTGAGTTCTGGGTTGATCCCGAAAGCCCCTATCACAAGGAAATATTTGCCACAAAGAAAACCTTTATTTTATTTTGCGAATCCGGCTGGCGCTCTGCATTGGCGACAAAAACCTTACAGGACATGGGTCTGGCACCCGTCTGCCACCTGACAGGCGGCCACAGTGCCTGGCGGGAAGCGGGCCTGCCCACCATCGCACATGCCAGGCAAAAAACATAAGGACCTGTATATATAGCCTATATATCAGTATTATATTGATATTTTACCAATATAATGTCATTGTAGTTTTCTGCCCTCATTCAATGGATACTTATGACAGGAATACGCCATGACCGAGCACCTACCAACCGATATATCGGCGCATTCTCCGGACAAGTGGCAATTCTGGGTCGACCGGGGTGGTACATTTACCGATATTGTTGCCCGCCATCCGGACGGCGCGCTGATCACCCACAAGGTGTTGTCGGAAAACCCGGAACGCTATAAAGATGCCGCGATCCACGGCATTCGGGAAGTTCTCAAACTGGAAGATAATGCCCCCTTGCCGATCGATGACATTGAAGTCATCAAGATGGGTACCACGGTTGCCACCAATGCGTTGCTGGAACGCAAAGGCGACCGGACGGTCCTGGTCATCACCAAGGGTTTTGCAGACGCCTTGCGCATCGGCTACCAAAGTCGCCCCGATATATTTGCGCTGAAAATTGAATTACCGGAACTTCTCTATGAACGGGTTATTGAAGCCGATGAAAGGCTTGATGCCCAGGGTAACGTGATACGCCCGCTGGATGAAGATGCATTACGCGTTGGCCTGCAATCGGCCTATGACAGCGGCATTCGTTCGTGCGCCATCGTCCTGGTGCACGGATACCGCAACAGTGAGCATGAAACCATCATTGGCGACCTGGCAAAACAAATTGGCTTCAGCCAGGTCAGCGTGTCGCACAAAGTCAGCCCGCTCATGCGGCTGGTCGGTCGCGGTGATACCACGGTGGTTGATGCCTATCTCTCCCCGATCCTGCGGCGTTACGTAGAACAGGTAGCCTCACAAATAGGCAATACCCGGCTGATGTTTATGAAATCAGATGGCGGATTGACCGATGCCAAATTGTTTGAAGGTAAGGACGCCATCCTGTCCGGTCCGGCTGGCGGCATCGTGGCGTGTGCGCGAACCGGTCAGTCTGCCGGTTTTGACAAAATAATCGGGTTCGATATGGGCGGCACGTCCACCGATGTCTGCCATTTTGCCGGTGAGTTCGAACGCAGCTTCGAGACCGAAGTCGCCGGGGTGCGTATGCGCATCCCCATGATGAACATTCACACCGTGGCAGCCGGTGGCGGTTCCATCCTGAATTTTGCCTATAGCCGGTTTCAGGTCGGCCCGCAATCAGCCGGGGCCAACCCAGGCCCGGCAGGCTACCGGCGGGGTGGACCGCTAACGGTCACAGACTGCAACATCCAGTTGGGCAAGCTGCAACCGGATTTTTTCCCAAAGGTTTTCGGTCCCAACGGCGATCAACCGCTCGATGGGGATATCGTAAACGAAAAATTTTCTGCTCTGGCAGAACAGGTGCGCGAAAAACTGGGCAGGGAAAAAACCGCCACAGAGGTCGCCCATGGTTTTCTGAAAGTCGCTATCGAGAATATGGCATCGGCCTGCAAGAAAATTTCGGTACAGCGCGGCTATGATGTCACCACGTATGTGCTGAACTGTTTCGGTGGCGCAGGTGGACAACACGCCTGTCTGGTCGCTGACGCCCTGGGCATGACGCAAATTCTGGTCCATCCCTACGCCGGTGTACTGTCGGCCTACGGCATGGGCCTGGCCGATGTGACCACTCTGAAAGACCGCTCATTCGAAGAAGGCCTGAGCGCTGCGTCACTCGTCAAAATTGATATATTGCTGAGCGAAATGGCCGCTAATGGCAGGCAGGAACTGCTCGATCAGGGTATCGCAGAAATTCAGATAGAGGTAACGCACAGAGTCAGGGTCAAATACGCCGGAACCGATACCGCCTTGATGGTTGATTATGGCAGCGTGGCAGAAATCATCGAGCGTTTTGAGGCCGTGCACAAACAACAGTTCGGCTTTATTATGGACGGTGTCGAGCTGATCGTCGCCGCCGTACAAGTCGAGGTTATCGGCGTTTCCACACAGGCCGGATTGTCGGAAATCTCACCACCCCCCGGCGCACCCACCAAGACACTGGAAGCCATCGATACGGTGCAAACCTATATGGCGGACGCCTATCATGACACGCCATTTTACGACCGCGAACAGATGAGCGCAGGCGATACGGTCAATGGCCCGGCGGTGATTATGGAAAGGGTTTCGACCATCGTTGTGGAACCCGGCTGGCAGGCCACACTAAGCCCTAAAAACCATATCATCATGAAACGAGTTGTTGCCTTGCCCGGCCGCATTGAGATCGGTGCGGGGGCAGATCCCATCATGCTCGAGGTCTTCAATAACCTGTTCATGTCGGTGGCCGAACAGATGGGACTGACCCTGCGAAACACGGCCTATTCTACGAATATCAAAGAACGGCTGGACTTTTCGTGCGCCATTTTCGACCCCTCTGGTAGTCTGGTAGCCAATGCCCCGCACCTGCCGGTACATCTGGGTTCCATGGGTGCCAGCGTGCGCGCAATTATTGCCAAACGGTGCCATACCATGGCCCCGGGAGATGTTTATATGCTCAACAATCCCTATAATGGCGGCACCCATCTGCCCGATATTACGCTGATCACACCGGTTTTTCTGGCCGGTACACATGAGGTCATCTTCTATGTAGCCAGCCGGGCCCATCATGCCGATATTGGCGGCATTACACCGGGTTCCATGCCGCCCCACAGCACCAACATCGATCAGGAAGGTGTGCTGATCGACAACTTCCATTTGGTAAAAGACAGTGTGTTCCGCGAGACCGAATGTCGGGACTTGTTTGCCTCTGGCCCCTACCCCAGCCGCAACATCGACCAGAACGTTCTCGATTTGAAGGCTCAGATTGCGGCCAGTGAAAAAGGCGTACAGGAACTGTTCTCCATGGTTGACCAGTTCGGACTGAACATCGTTCACGCCTATATGGATCATGTGCAGAATAATGCCGAGGAACAGGTCCGCGCGGTCATCGATGTGCTCACCGATGGGCAATTCAGTGTGACCTCTGATGACGGCAGCGTGGTCAAGGTCGCCATTCGCATCGACCGTCACGCCCGCAACGCGACCATCGATTTCACCGGCACCAGTGCCCAGCAGCAAAGCAATTTCAACGCCCCGCGTGCGGTAACCCATGCTGCGGTATTATATGTATTCCGGACCCTGATAGACTCCGACATTCCCATCAACGAAGGGTGTGCCCGGCCCTTGAATATCATCACCCCGGAAGGCTCCATGCTCAATCCCGAACATCCCGCCGCCGTGGTCGCGGGAAACGTGGAGGTCAGCCAGTGTGTTACCGACGCCCTGTACGGTGCGTTGGGCGTCATGGCTTCGGCCCAGGGCACCATGAATAATTTCACCTTCGGCAATGATACCCACCAACACTATGAAACCATCTGTGGCGGCTCAGGTGCCGGCGATGGTTTCCATGGCACCAGTGCCGTTCATACCCACATGACCAATTCCCGACTGACCGATCCGGAAGTCCTGGAATGGCGGTTCCCGGTGGTACTGGAAGAATTTTCCATTCGCTTAGGTTCCGGCGGTTCAGGCAAATGGTCGGGTGGCGATGGTGCTATCCGCCGGGTTCGTTTTCTCGAAACAATGGAAGCCGCGATCCTGGCCAATCATCACAAAACCCGCCCCTTTGGATTGGGCGGCGGTGAGGCGGGCTCTCCCGGGAAGGCCTGGGTTGATCGAAAAAATGGTGACCGGCAGTCCCTGACGGCGACGGATCGGGCCGATGTTTATAGGGGCGATGTGTTCGTTATTGAGACACCCGGCGGGGGTGGTTTTGGCGCAAAAAATTCAACATCCGGAGATCGTAAATCATGATAAATCCAACCGCAAAAGCCCCCCCGTCATCACGCTCTATCGTCTCCTCACAACACCTGGCCGATGATGACAACTGGCAATTGAGCGAGCTGGAATACGGCCTGATTATCGCCCATAATTCATTTACCCGGTGGATAACACGGTGCATGTCGGCGACTGGCAATCATGACTTTAGCCCACTGGAAGTTTTGATTGTTCACAACGTCAACCACCGCGAACGGGACAAGAGGCTGGCCGATATCTGTTTCATGCTCAATATTGATGACCAACACACGGTGAGCTACGGCCTCAAGAAATTAACCAAATCCGGTCTGGTGCAACGGGCCAAACGGGGCAAGGAGATTTTTTATTCCACCACCCCGGCGGGCAAGCAAGTATGTGAAGAATATCGTAAAATCCGTGAACGGTGTTTGCTGTCTTCCTTGCAGAGCATCGACAAGGAAAATGTCGATTTAAGAGAAACCGCCGACCTGTTACGCCTGATGTCCGGCCTGTACGATCAAGCCGCCCGGGCATCATCATCCCTGTAAGGATGACAGGTGCGCGGTTCGTTTGATCGCCTTAGGGAGAGACCGCGTTATTGCGTTCCGCCATCGCCAACAATCACAAACGGTGCCCAGAAAATTGGGTGGGCATAACTAAAAGC
The DNA here is from genome assembly GCA_024279135.1 of Alphaproteobacteria bacterium. Lineage (GTDB taxonomy): Bacteria > Pseudomonadota > Alphaproteobacteria > Rhodospirillales > Casp-alpha2 > JABJOR01. Next base: position 59,030 of record JAJRRU010000015.1, on the reverse strand, counting down.
ATCGCTGCCATCGCTATTTTTATAAACTGCCGTATCAATCATATGCGTTCTGGTCTGGCGCAATGCCTCAGAGCGACCCACCGTAGCGTTGTCATTTTGTATACTGAACAGCGCCGTCATTAATTCCGTCGTCGCTGCCGAATGAACCGGCCAGTTAGATACCAGCAAGGCCCGGGTGCCCGCATAGAAAAATGCCCGCCCCAGACCAGATATCGCCTCGGCGCCCTGACCATCACCCGCAGCGGTATTACAGGCCGACAACACAACCCAGTCGGCGTTCAGCTTCAAGCCCAGCACTTCACCCATAGTCAGCAACCCGTCATTATTATCGTCCCCCGTAACCAACGGTGAAGATAATGCCAGGGCCGGTTGGGTCAGGCCATTCAGATCACCCGGAACCAGACCGTGAGTGGCAAACGATACGACCTTGTAGCCCGACAGGTCACGGGACTTCGCATTGGCCTCACTGGCGTCTCTACCCAAAAATACATCACGCTTCATATCCGCCCCCAAAGCCGTGGCAATAGCCATAATCTCAGATCGGGTATCGGGCAAGCGGGGCAACAGGCCCAGGGTGGCACTGTCTACGGCGCGGGTCTGGGGTACGCTGCGCAATAAACCTTCTGCCCCGTCTTGTGGACTGAGTGCTGCGAGCTGTACCAAAGCTTCCTGATCGGCCAGAGAGGCTTGCAGGACATTAAAATAAGGATCACCGAAACCGACAAACGGACGGCGCGCCACCGAGGTCACAGAGCTTGAACGCAATGCCTTCAAAGTAGATACCGAGGGAAGGATCGCCACCGCATGGCTGCGGGCCAGCCATGGAATATCACGGTATTTGGCAAACAGCAGGCCATTGCCCACACCACTCACTGGAAGACTGACAGGTTCGGTCGGCAATAACGAAAATGGCAAAAGCCCGAGAGGCCCCTGTGCCACAACGATCAGGTTACGGGCGTCTTTCCAGCCAGCCTGAACCGGTTCCAGCAATAATTGATACAGGCCATAAGCCTTGACCACATCAAAATCAGGGATATCTAGCAATGAGGTAATATTCTTCGGATCCAGCGCCAGACGCAGATCATCGACAATATCTGCCAACCCGTCCCGTCTAATATCGATCATGGCAAAAGCGGTTTCTCCGCGCTTTGGAATTGCCCAAATGTATGTCTGATCCGTCGTGGTATGGATCACCAGGGCAGCCTCACCGGGCTTCAGGTTATCGCGGAAGTCATCGATGCTGGGGGCTTTGGGGTTCATCAAATCAGCATAGTCGGGGAACCTGTCGAGGGTTTCTTTATCGAGCGTTTCTTTAGCCCCGTTCAAAAGTACGATCCGTTCACGGATGGATCTTAATTGTTTAGGATCTACTTGATCCAAAGTTGCTGTTTCCAGAAACGCCAGAAAATCAACGGCATTAAGTATTTGTTCATTCAGATCCTGGGCCTGACGTACCAGCCCGGCCAGCACCGGGTCTTTGGCGGCAGCCCGGGCCGCCGATGCCATAAAGGATTTCTGTACTTTGCCCGACGGGATCAGTGTGGCTATACGAAACAATTCATGCCCGGCACTCACACCTATATTTTGAGCCGCGGTGCGGCCCTGTTGTGACGATAAAAATTCCATATAGGCTTGGCGGAAATACTCGGCGCGGCCTTCCCCGCCCCCGGCTTTGGTGGAACCGTTCTGGGTATAGGCATTATTCAGATAGGCTATCATTGAGCCATGAAAAGCGTTCATGGCCAGATCGGCTCGCCCGGCCCGGTACAAGGCGATAGCCTTGATTAATTTCAACTCCATGATTACCGGTGCATTTTCATCGTCCGTTACCAGCCCGGCGACCAGGGCAGCATCAACATCACGAATCAGGTTATCGTCAGCTCCGCCATCAGTCACGCCAAGGGCGCGGGCAAGAAGAATATCAGGATTAGCCGCAAACAAATCTTCAAACCGGTCTGACAAAGGTTCCATATCACGCATTAATATGGTCAATACATCTTGAATTTCGTCCCACTTACCTTGCGCACCGAGAGCCTTGAACAATGTGCGCCAGGCTTCAACCAGTGGAATACCATCCGGATTAGAACATTGTTTATAATGTCTGTTAATCGTCACCCTGGCCATATAGGCGGCATCGTCATACCGGTTCTGCACATACAGCGCGTCGGCAAGTGCACCGAAACTCAGCACTGTATTTACAAATACAAAAGTATCGTATGATCCTTCTTCAGGAGGTATAGTTGCCATTTGTTTGGCGGCAAGTTCCGCTTCCACAAAACGACCTTGTAAAACCAGGTTTTGCGATAGTCTGGCGGTAATCTCATCCTCGTTCATGGCATAATATCCGCCGTTGCCAACGGGTAATTTTAACACCTCCCGTAAGAAATATTCTTCCGCAGGAAGATCGCCATCCATTCGCGCTATTGAGGCATTGGCAGCATGAACCATCATCCTTCCCTGGGGCTTATCAACCCATCCTTCGCCAGCACCTTTCCAGCGTTCGCTAGCCCTGAAGAAACTCGTGCTAGCCCCCGAATAATCACCAGAGGTTGCCTGCATACGACCCAACTGGGTCATCATGACAGCCTGTCGCACCTGGTTGCCTTTAGCGCCAAGGCCGCTAAAGGCTTGTTTGGTTGCATTGATGACATCCTTGAAGTTTCCGTAGGCAAACTCTTTTTCCGCGATGCCTAACAGGCCAACGGCTGCCCGTTGTTTACTGGATGTACTGCCCGATGTTGCTGCATTGGCGAAGGATTGCAGTCTTTGAACTCTGTACTGCCTGTCTAAATCACAATCGCTGTCAAATTGTCCCAATAGATCGGATAAGCCAGCACGGTATCCTGCAATAGTGCGCACTGGTGGTGTAAAGCCTTCTGCACGGAATTCCGTGGCCAATTGCTGCGCATCTTCCAAAGATATACTGGGTCGGGCGGCCTGACAGCCAACCAGTAGAACAACGGCGGTCACACCGATTATCATTCTATGGATTGTCACGAGAACTACCTCTCCTGATCATCAGAACTCATGGTTGTATGTTAATCTAAAGTTCGTAACCCTTCAACGTGATTAGCAGCCCATTTGAATTCACGTATAACGAGCGACTATCATAACCCTAGAATCTGCCGGGTATGTCGGGCGATAACCAATTCTTCGTTGGCGAGCATGACCCAGGCCGGCATTACACTCTCTGGCGTTGTGATACACCAATCGCCGGTGTGGTTTGCATCATTATCAAGTTCGAAGCCCAACCACGCAGAACGCCGCAGTATCTGGTCGCGGACCGGGCTGGCGTTCTCGCCGATGCCGCCGGTAAAGACCAGCCCGTCCAGACCACCCAGTGCGGCAACCAGCGATCCCAATTCACGCGATACCCGGTAACAAAAATAATCAATTGCAAATTTAGCCGCCGGGTCTTGGCTGTCTAACAGAGCCCGCATATCCTGCGAGATACCCGAGACACCCAACAGGCCGCTTTGGTTATAAAGCAAGTCCTCAAGTTCGTTCAGGCCAGCCCCATCCTCGCGCATCAAATGCAATAAGACACCGGGATCGACCGCACCACTGCGGGTCGCCATGGCAATTCCGTCCAGGGTCGAGAACCCCATGGTGGTGGCAATGGATTTTCCATTGGCTACGGCACACAGGCTGGCACCGTTACCCAGATGGGCGACCACCAGACGTGCTGGTAATGGTTTGCCGGTCAGATCGGGCAGACCGTCAACCACGGCTTCATAAGACAAACCATGGAACCCATAGCGCCGGATACCCCTTTCGTTGTAGCTACGTGGCAGGCCAAGCTCGCGGGCCTCGGCTGGCTGGTCGGCATGGAACGCGGTATCGAAACAGGCCACCTGGGCCACGTTGGCAAGGCGGGTTGATAAGGCACGAACCGCCGCCAGGTTATGGGGCTGGTGATGGGGGGCCAGATTTATCAGGCCGCTGAGCGCGTCAAGCACCGCCCCATCGAGCCTGACCGGAGCCGTGAAGTCCGCTCCACCGTGCACGATCCTGTGCCCAGCACCAATCACGCGGTCGCCGCGGGCTTCAAGCCAGTCTATCAGAGCCTCAAAGGCATCCTCATGACCGCCTACCCCGCCCGCAGGCAAGGGAAAATCAAGACTGTGCCCCTTGTTATCAATAACTGTAATTGCGGGTTTATGCCCGATACCCGAAATCTGGCCTTTCAATGTGGCCGATAATTTCTCCGAATATACGCCATATAACGCGAACTTGACGCTGGAAGACCCGGCATTGATTACGAGGATACAGTCGGACACGATGGGTTATTGGGGTCGCATGTCTTTTGGGTCGATCCCGGCCACCGAGACCGGGGCTTTCATGGCATCCCGGCGGAACGGCTCGCCCAGTTCCTGATTGAGCACGATCTCGATTAAGGTGGTGATACCTTCATTTTGTGCCGCACAGGCTTCTTTCAGGGCCGCGGTCAGGTCATCCTGGGTTTTAACTTGCACACCCTTCAGCCCGCATCCATCGGCCACCCTGGCGAAACTCAAATCAGGATTCAGCTCGGTGCCGATAAAATTATTATCGTACCAAAGAATAGAATTGCGCTTTTCGGCACCCCACTGGAAGTTACGAAAAACAACCATGGTCACCGCCGGCCATTCTTCCCGGCCACAGGAAATCATTTCATTGATGGAAATGCCAAACGCCCCATCACCGGCGAAACCCACAACCGGGGTTTGGGGGTTGCCGATCTTGGCACCAAGGATCGACGGGAACCCATAGCCACACGGACCGAACAATCCCGGTGCCAGGTATTTGCGGCCCTGCTCAAACGTCGGATAAGCATTACCAATAGCACAGGTATTACCGATATCACTGGACATAATAACATCATCAGGAAGGCCCGCCTGAATGGCCCGCCAAGCCTGGCGCGGCGACATCAGGTCGGCGTCTCGTGTCCGCGAGTCCGCGTTCCAGGTCGTACCCGGATCATCATCTTCATGATCCATGCTGGACAATGTTTGCAACCAGGCCGACTTGGCCTGATGGATGGTGGCCTTGCGGGCCTCGCGGTCCTGATCACCGGCGGTTGGGGAAAGCTGGGCCAGTATTTGCTGTGCGACCATTTTGGCATCACCGCAGATGCCGACCGTGACGTTCTTGGTCAAGCCAATGCGGTCGGAATTTATATCGACCTGAATGATTTCGGCATCTTTGGGCCAATAATCAATACCATATCCCGGCAGGGTGGAAAACGGATTGAGCCGGGTACCCAGCGCCAGCACCACATCGGCCTGGGCGATCAGTTCCATGGCCGCCTTGGACCCATTATAGCCCAGCGGGCCAGCCGCCAGCCGGTGGCTGCCGGGGAAACTGTCGTTGTGCTGGTAACCGCTGACCACGGCCGCATCGAGCCGCTCGGCGAGATTCTGGCAATCAGAAATAGCATCACCGATGATAACGCCTGCACCCGACAGGATGACCGGGAATTTCGCTTGCGATAATAAATCGGCTGCCTGGGCGATGGCCTGGGCACCCCCGGCGGGGCGCTCCAACCTGACGATCGGCGGCAATTCAATATCGATCACCTGTGTCCAGAAATCCCGCGGTACATTAATCTGGGCCGGGGCAGATCCCCGAATTGCTTTTTCAATAACCCGGTTGAGAACCTCTGCCATACGAGACGCATCGCGGACTTCTTCCTGATAACACACCATGTCCTTAAACAAGGCCATCTGTTCGACCTCCTGAAAACCGCCTTGGCCAATGGTCTTGTTGGCCGCCTGCGGGGTAACCAGCAACATGGGTGTGTGGTTCCAGTATGCTGTCTTGATGGCCGTAACAAAGCCGGTGATGCCGGGACCGTTCTGGGCGATCACCATAGCCATTTTCCCCGTGGTGCGGGTGTAACCGTCACAAATAATGCCACCGTTTGTTTCATGGGCAACATCCCAGAAATTTATCCCGGCAACCGTAAAAAGATCGGAAATCGGCATAAATGCAGATCCAATAATTCCAAAGGCATGTTCGATACCGTGCATTTGTAAAACTTTAACAAAGGCTTCTTCCGTGGTCATTCTGGTCATGGTGATTTGTCCTCAAAATAAAAAATATACCGGGTATGGCCCGAATTATTTCAATCTCTGCATCAAAACAGCTTTGTCTGCCATCGTCATTATAAATGTCATAAGATAGGCCCAGAGAGACCGGTTACTGGACTCATGGGCAAGAGAACAGTCGCAGGCAATACGGTGTATCGTCAAGACTTTTCGTCACTATCCGGCCCTTGCAAAATGAGCCGAACGGTGACACCCATGACTGGTAACGATATTAATATGGATGAAAATTAAAATTAGTCTTCCAGGGCAACAATCGACAGGGCCTGATAGGCGGTACGCAAGCTATGGCGACGCTTCAAAGGTGAGTTCAGGAACCTGTTCAACCCGGCGAGCAGGATATTTTTCCAGGCGGCCTGCGGTGCCAGAGCGATTTCGTCAGCCACTGCATAGGTCATTTTAATCAAGTGGGCCGATACGATAAACTCCGCCTGGCTATGATCAAACAAGCTGTCTTTGATACCGTTAAGGAAAACCTCCGGGTCATCGGGGCGCTCGATTTGCCAATCGCTTTCGCTTACCGCCAGATCCTGAAATTTTGCATTACGGCCAAAGAAACAACACATTTGCAGCAAGGTATCGTGCCACAATTCCGGATATTTCACTGACAATCGGTGGGCCGCATTGGCGAACGTAATCTCGTGACTCACATCGAGCCATGAACAATTCTGTGTAACGACGATATCCGTGGCATCCTGTTTTGCCAGATCAAACCGCAACAGACTGCGGCAGGATCGCTCAAACAGGATGTGATAAAGCTCTTGGGGGTCTTGTGCGGCTTGCGCCGCCAGTTTCATGGCTGGCACTGGACCCAAGCCTTCAAAATCACCTGATGTGACACGTTTATCACCCGGTTCAGTCCAGCTTTGCTTGATGGCGGTGTATTCCCTGAATTCGGGGATTAGATCCTCACGCCTCGACATAACCAACCCGCGGGTTAATAACAGCAACAAAGGTTCAGCGACGCTATCGCCCAGTTTTTCCAGTAATTCCCCGGTCTTGATCACATAAATCGCCCCGTGGCCAAAATTCAGATAATGGGCCAATGCAGCACGGGCAAACCCCCGTTCCATATCATGCCATGTCAGCCCGGCTTCCAGTGCGCCGCGCACATGGGCGATGGCCACGGCTTCGTCTTCGGCTTCGATGGCCTGAACAAAATCATCCTCCACCCAGGCCGTGCTGCCTTGCGGGTATGGATAGCTTGGTTCACGTTGGCAATCCCATGCCAGATAGGCAATGATTTCATGTACTGCCATAAGTCTCGCCGCCGGTGTTTCTGCGCGCGCCTGACGCAAGCTCAACCAGTCGGCGGCGGCGATGTGTGCATGGGTAGAGGCCATACCGGCTTCGAACTTATCGTGGGTCCAGGCGATAGTATGGCGAACCGTATCCAGAGCGTCACCACCGGCTTTTTCGAAGCGAACGATTTCCCGTGCCATGCGGTCATATTCATGGCGCTCAAAGGAAGCCTGTAAATTATTCAGGGCTTGCTTGGCCCGGACAGATTTTGGCAGATCTGCAACATTGAGCAAGATAGTGCCATCTTCGATCCTGACCGGGTAGGTCCGCAACCGGTCACCGCCGTACAGATTTTCCCCGGACTTCAGATCAAATTTCCAGTTATGCCAGTTGCACGTGAGAATACAGTCGCCCGAAATGTTGCCCTCTTTCAACGGATAGCCTTCATGGGGACAGCGATTATTACAGGCATAGATTTCGCCGTGGCGTAAAAACAAGGCAATTTGCTTGCCGTCAATTTTTATAATTTTTGAGCCCTGATCAGTAAGCAAAGCCAGCGTACAGGCATCCTGCCAATTCTCAACGGGGGTATCTGTATCGCACGATGGAGAAACTGAAATTACGCTCATCCGGACCTCGACATTTATGGGTTATATTCCACTGGCAGAGCCTCACAGGGATTATACCAGGGTATTGGATCAGTCTCCCCCATATAATCTATCGCAATTCAAATTCAAGGAAAGACACCATCTTAATAATCCTTTCAAAACGGTTAGCCTATGGACCCTATGGCGGGTACTGTTAGGCGTTCCCTTAAGGAAATGGATCGATATCAATGGATCAAATTGCCAGCGTATTTGAATTATCCATCATTCAATCGCTTGAATTCAAGGGTACTTTTTTTACCTGTCTTTGTTACTGCTCTACACCCTGTTGCCGCTCAGGTGCCAGAATATAGCCCTCGGATTTTTTGACCTCCGCTATCATAAACTAAGCTCCGTCCTGATGGCCGGGTTTGCTCTGATCGGCGTTATCTATTTATTCTATCCCAATTACATCGATCACGCCGAACCCAGCATAGCCTCGTTGGGGCACATCATGGCGGATGGTAAACCGCTATATCCGGCACCTGATTTATATCCCTACTATGGCTCGCCCTACGGTCCGTTATTGGCAGAAATTCAATCATTTTTTACTGGCTGTTGACACCCTTCGTCTATAATGTATTTTCCCTGCAAACAGCCGCACCGTTCTCTTCGTACCTGCCCGATTTAAAACCCCGGAACGCTCAATAAACACTTAAAATGCAAACCGTGATCGTAATTTCTGCCGGGTTGCCTCGTCACAGAAAGCCGCCGCCAGGGCGTGCTGGTTAATTCGGGCAATGCCGTGGGAGCCCAAGCCAAAATGGTTCTGTGCACGGTCATATTCTGCCCCGATGGATGTCCCGAAATAAGGCGGGTCGTCCGAGCCAAGTGCCACCCGGCAACCGGCCTGCAAGATTGTGTTGATGGGATGGCTGTCCAGATCATAAAGCCCCAGTGCCAGATTGCTACCCGTACAGATTTCCAGAGTCTGGCCCGTCTTGGCGATGCGCTCCAATAATTTTAGGTCTTCCGCCGCCCGCACACCATGGCCGATGCGCGATACCGGTAAAATATCCAGCGCACTCGCGACACTATGGGGACCGTTGACCTCGCCAGCGTGAATGGTCGTCGGCAGGCCGCTGTTGGAAACCCGCTCGAAAGCCGGCAGGAAGTCCGCCACCTCAAATTGGTTTTCATCGCCACCCATGCCGAAACCAACCACGTAAACGTGGGGGTCGCTGACCATGGCATTGGCCACATCCAATGCGCACTTTGGTCCCAGATGACGCACACAGGTTACGATAATGCGGGCGATAATACCGAAATCCCGTTCGGCGTCATCGATACCCTGGGCCATGCCTTCCACATGATCGGTATAGCTCATACCAGTGGCCGCGGCGTGGTCAGGTGAGGAAAATATCTCCACATAAACAGCGCCTTCGGCCGCACAGGATTTCAGATAGTCGTACATGACATCGCGGTAATCCAGCCTCGTGCGGATGCACGTACTGGCCAGATCATAAACGTTCAGGAACTCAATAAAATTCGTCCAGGCAAAACCACCGTGATCATTGAACAAACCATCTGGCAAGTTGATATCATTGCGCCGGGCCAGACGGCGGATCAGGCTCGGTGTGGCGGTGCCTTCAAAATGGCAATGCAGGTCAATTTTAGGCGTCACCGTGCGGCCTGCTCACGGCATTAACGGCATCAACGGTATCTGCGACATCTTTGTCGGCAAAACAATCCGTGCCGCTATCCAGCGCCGCAACACCCAGATGCGTGGCCAGGGTCTGGCCCATGTCGGCCATTGTTTCGCGTGCCCCCAAATCCATAGTCGGAACACCAGGTCCGAAAATAAGCACAGGCACATTCTCCCGGGTGTGCTCAGTACCCGGCCAGGATGGATCACAGCCATGGTCGGCGGTGATAATAGCCATATCACCAGGCTGCAGCCCGGCTTCAAATTCCGGCATTCGCCTATCCAGCGCTTCCAGTGCGGCGGCGTAACCGGCAATGTCACGGCGATGACCATAGAGCGAGTCAAAATCCACGAAGTTGATAAACACCAGCGCCCCATCGCCTGCGGATTTTGTCTCGGCCAGAGCCAGATCAAACAGGCCGTCCGTGGTGCCTGCCTTGACCTTGCGGCTGATGGCACGACCGGCGAAAATATCAGAGATTTTGCCCACGGAAACCACCTCGCCGCCAGCCTCAAAAACCCGGTCGAGCAGGGTCGGACCATGAGGCCGTTTGGTCAGATCCCGACGGTTCGCCGTACGTTGGAAATTTTGTGCGTCCCGACCAATGAAAGGCCGGGCAATAACGCGGCCAATTTCCATAGGCTTGAATATCTCCTGGGCCACCGAGCAAACATCATACAGGCGGTCCAGTCCAAAGTGCTGCTCGTGAGCCGCAATCTGGAACACCGAGTCTGCCGAGGTATAACAGATCGGTTTTCCGGTACGGATATGCTCTTCGCCAAGCTCGACAAGAATTTCGGTGCCCGAAGCATAGCGGTTACCCAGAATACCGGGAAGTCCACATCGCGTAACCAGATCATCAATAAGGTCGGCGGGGAAACATGGTTCCGTGTTTGGGAAAAAACCCCAGTCAAACAACACAGGCAGGCCAGCCATTTCCCAATGACCGCTGGGGGTGTCCTTACCGTAACTCAGCTCACCGGCATATCCATAGGCTGCGTTAATTTCACCCTGGTCTTGCAGGCCCGGCGGTATCTGTCCCCGGCTGGATGCAGCGGCACGACCCAGACCCAAACGCACCAGATTGGGCAATGCCAGTGGCCCGCTTCGCAAACCCGCAACATCGGCCAGCCCTTTGTCACACGCCTCGGCAATATGACCCAGAGTATCGGAACCCACATCGCCAAATTTATCTGCATCGGCGGCGGCACCTATGCCAAACGAATCAATTACCAGAATAAAACCACGCGCCATGATCAGGCCTCTTTACGAACGGATTCCAAAATGACGTTGCCCACACCCGGACTATCGTGAGAAATCGTAATGGCGGCACGCAGCTCCGCGCACGCCTGATCGGCGGCGGTTTCACTGGCGGCATGTACTATGGCGATGGGATGACTTTGAGGGCCCACCGCATCACCGGGTGCGCATACGTCGACCAAGCCTACACCATAATCGATTGTATCGGAAGCCCGGCGACGTCCGCCGCCCAAACCGACCACGGCAACACCTATGGCGCGCGTGTCGACGACTGAGACAAAGCCTTCGCTCTGCGCCAGACAGGGTCGTATGACAGGGGCAACCGGCAAATAGGTTTGATAGTTTTCCATGAAATCTGCGGGCCCGCCCAAAGCCCTGACCATGGCTGAGAATTTTTCCGCAGCCGCCCCGCTGTCTAATACCGCCAGAGCCTTGCGACAACCCTGCCCAGCATCATCGGCCAGGCCACCCAGATGCAACATTTCACCGGCCAGCGTGATAACACATTCCTTCAGGCGCGGTTCCTGATCGCCGGATAAAAACTGCACCGTTTCCACGACTTCCAGGGCGTTACCCACGTGGCTTCCCAGAATTTGATTCATGTCGGTAATCAGCGCCGAGGTTTTCATGCCCGCACCGTTGGCCACATCGACGATACTGCGGGCCAGTTCCTGGGCCATGTCCATGGTATCAGCAAAGGCACCCGAACCGGTTTTAACGTCCATCACCAGACCATCCAGACCGGCGGCCAGTTTTTTCGATAATATAGACGCGGTAATCAAGGGTATAGACTCGACCGTGGCGGTCACATCTCGGATACCGTAAAACCGTTTATCGGCAGGCGCCAGACTGGCGGTCTGACCGATGATCGCACAGCCTACATTCCTGACCGTTTGGCGAAACAACGCATTATCCGGGATGGTGCTATAGCCAGGGATAGAGTCCAGTTTATCCAGTGTACCACCAGTATGGCCCAATCCGCGCCCGGAAATCATCGGCACAAATCCACCACAGGCCGCAATAATCGGGGCCAGCATCAGACTGACCTTGTCGCCCACTCCACCGGTCGAATGTTTGTCGAGAACTGGTCCGCCCAGATCCAGATCGCCCCATTCCAACACAGCACCCGTGCCCACCATTTCACGGGTCAGGGCGATGCGTTCATCCATGTCCATGCCCTGGAAAAATACTGCCATGGCAAAAGCCGCGATCTGGCCCTCACTGATGCTCTCATCGGCCAGCCCCTGTACCATGAAGGCAATTTCATCGGGGCTTAAGGTTCCGCCATCTCGTTTTTTACGAATAATCTCCTGTGGCAGAAACATCACCTCAGCGTCCCTGGTTCGTCAAAAAGTCAACCAGCAGGATTTTGACGGTTTCCGCCGCCACCACAGCATTAGTCATGGTCTGTTGGTGGCTGAGCCCGGTATCACCCATGCCAGCCGCCGCGTTTGTGATAATCGACAGAGCGCAGACCTTCAAACCTGCGTGGCGGGCCAGGATAACTTCCGGTACGGTCGACATACCCACGGCACTGACCCCCAGAATACCGGCGGCCCGGATTTCTGCCGGGGTTTCAAAATGCGGTCCGCAGAACCACATATAAACACCTTCGTGCAGGGTAATGCCATGGCCCTTGGCAATTTTGTGAAGGGTGGCACGAATGGCCGGATCATAGGCATCGGTCAGATCGACAAAACGGTCATCGCCCGGCTCACCAAATAGAGGCGAAACACCGGTAAAACTGATATGATCGTTTAGCACCATGACACTGCCGGGTCCGGCGACTGGGTTCAGACTGCCCGCTGCGTTGGTAACAATAAGGGTGTCACAGCCCAGACCAGCCAGTGTGCGAACCGGTGTTTTCATGGCATCAGCCCGACCGGTTTCGTAATAATGAGCCCGGCCCTGCATGACCGCCACAGGCGTTCCACCTACTGTGCCCAGCACCAGACGCCCGGCATGCCCCCCCACACCCGGCTGCGGAAAACCGGGCAGCTCACCATAAGAAATGATTACGGCGTCTTGCACGCAATCGACAAACGAGCCCAGGCCTGAGCCCAAAATAATACCGATCTTTGGTTTCAACCCACCGCTTTTAGCAATAACCGCGGCTATGGATTGTTCTATATCTGTACTCACAGCTAATCCTTTTTATCTAAAATATTTTCCGGGCCGAACGATAATGGTAGCAGCTCACCCAGGCTTAAGGTTTTTCGCAACCCGTCAGGGCCGCATATATAAATTGGCGTATTATCGCTGGCAAACTCGCGAATGCGCTGGCGGCAACCACCACAGGGCGTAACCAGAAGCTCACCCCCGCCAACCACGCAAATTTCACTGATGGTCTGCTCGCCATCAAGCACCATGGCTGAAATGGCCGAAGCCTCGGCACAGCAGCCTTGCGGATAAGCGGCGTTTTCCACATTACAGCCAGCATAAATTTTGCCACCCGCCCCCCGAATAGCCGCACCGACGGCGAAATTCGAATAGGGCGCATAAGCTCGCTGCTTGGCATCCAGAGCCCGGGCGAACAACTTCTCATCCATGCTAGCGTTCCTTTACATAAGGTATGCCAATGGCTTTGGGAGCAATAGCCTTGCCGATAAACCCGGCCAGCAGGACAACGGTCAGGATGTAGGGCATGGTCTGGATCAGCTGGACCGGCATTTCGCCGATCAACTGCACACTGACACCTTGCATACGGATGGCCACGGCGTCGAGCAGGCCAAACATCAGGCAGGCACCCAGGGCGTGCCACGGTTTCCACTTGCCAAAAATCAGGGCGGCCAGAGCGATGTATCCCTGACCGGCCGTCATATCACGAACAAAAGAGGCGTTCTGTGCAATGGCCAGATACGTTCCGGCGATGCCCGTCAGCAAACCACAGATCAACACCGCCCGATAGCGTAACCAGGCGACCGATATACCGGCGGTATCCACGGCTTGCGGATTTTCGCCGACGGCCCGAAGGCGCAGCCCGAACCGGGTGCGGTATATCACCCACCAGGTTATCAGCACCATGGCAATCGCCACATAGACCAATCCGTTATGACCGCTGATCATTTCCTTGTAAATGGTGCCGATGATCGGGATCGACCCCGCGGCTTCTGCAAAGGGCAACTCGATGGGCATAAAACGAGCCTCCGATGGCAAGCTGGGTGTCTGACCGCCCCGGTGGAACCAGGCATTGCCCAGCACAGCCGTCAGCCCCGAGGCGATAATATTGATCGCCACGCCGCTGACTACCTGATTGCCGTTATGAGTGATACAGGCAAATCCATGGATCAGTGACATCATGGTTGCCATGCTCACGCCGGCAAACAATGCCAGCCACGGCGAACCGGTCAGGGCCGCTACCGTGGCCGAGGTAAACGCAGCCACAAGCATTTTGCCTTCCAGACTGATATCAACGATCCCCGAGCGTTCGGAAAACAACCCCGCCATGGCACACAGAATCAACGGTGTGGCGACCCGCAGCATGGCATCGAGCGTCAGGACAACAAATAAGAATGTGTCTTCCATTTAACCCTCCGCCTCTACGGGTGTGACAGCAGAACGCGACAGTCGATTATAAAGCCACGTCATCCATGGTGTAATCATATAAGCCAGTGCACCGGAAAACAGGATCACAAAACCCTGGATGGCGACCACCATTTCCCGCGTGATGGTGGGTATTTCGAACGCCAGTTCAGCGCCACCCTGATACAGTGCGCCAAACAGCACACTGGCCAAAACAATGCCAAAAGGGTGGTTGCGCCCCATCAGGGACACGGCAATACCGGTAAAACCGTACCCAGCGGTAAAGTTCAAAAGCAATCGATGCTGGACACCGAGAATTTCATTCAGGCCGACAAAACCAGCCAGACCACCCGAAATGCACATGGACAACATAATAACGCGAGCCGGTTTGATACCGGCGTAGGAGGCCGCCGTTTCATTGAAACCCACGGTACGGATTTCATAACCCCATTTTGTCCGCCAGATAAAAACCCAAACCAGCACACAGCAAATCAATGCCCACACGATAGACAGGTTAAGCGGTGAATGAGCAATGGTCACACCGAACCAGCCGAATATTTCGTGCATGAAGGGCAATTGGGCGGCATCGGAAAACTCGCGGCTTTCCGGAGATTGCTGACCCGGATTAATCAGCACGTTAACCATCAAATAAACCATGATTGCCGAGGCGATAAAATTAAACATGATGGTGGTGATAACAATATGGCTGCCCCGATACGCCTGCAAGTAGGCCGGGACGGCGGCATACAAACCACCGAACAGGGCCGCCGACAGGATGGCGATGGGAACCAGCAGGACCGCCGGCATAGACGCATCAAGCAACAACATGGCCAACCCGACGCCCAACCCGCCAATATAGGCTTGTCCTTCGCCGCCAATATTGAACAACCCGGCATGAAAAGCTATGGCGACGGCCAGTCCGGTAAAAACAAAGTTGGTGGCATAATACAAAGTATAACCGACGCCTTCGTCGTAGCCGAAAGCCCCGGTAATCATGACCTTTGTAGCCTCAATAGGATTCTCGCCCACCGCCAGAATAACCAGACCGGAGACCAGCAGGGCAATGCTCACATTAATGATGGGGATCAGGCCCACATCGATCCATCGGGGTAAGGGTTTTACGGTATCGTTCATTTTAACTTTCCCCCGCCGAGCTTGTCGCTTGGGCGCCGTGGTCCGCGTCGGTGGTATCATGGGCATTGGCCATCATCAGGCCCAAAGTCTTGATGTCGGCCTCCTCGCGGGCCATATCGGCGACGATACGGCCTTCAAACATCACAATAATACGGTCACTTAACTGCATAATCTCATCCAGTTCCACGGAAACCATCAGTATGGCGCAGCCGGTATCACGCAGATCCAGCAATTGTTCATGAATAAATTCGATGGCCCCGATATCCACGCCACGGGTCGGCTGACCGACAAACAATTCAGTTGGCGCCTTATCAATTTCACGCGCCAGAATCAATTTTTGCTGGTTACCACCGGACATGTTGGCCGATTTAATTTCAGGCTGGTGGGGTCGCACATCGAACAACGCCATCAAGCGGTTGCATTCATCGTTGACGACTTGTTGATCAAGCAACATGCCGGGGTTGTATCGGGTCAGGCGCTGGTAACCCAGAATGATGGATTCCCGGGCGTCGAACTTAGTTACCAGACCCATCCGGTGCCGATCTTCGGGCACATGGGCTATCTTGAGCGTGCGTGCTTCGGCCGGGTCAAAGGGGTGGTCTGGTGTAATCTCGCGACCATTGATCACGATGCGTCCCTGATCAACGGGGCGAATTCCGTTCAGCACGTCGAGCAGTTCACTCTGACCATTTCCCGAGACCCCGGCAATGCCGACAATTTCTCCAGCCCTGACCTGAAAGCTGATATTATCGACCAGGGGTACATTCTGGGAGCTTAATACGGTCAGGTTTTCCACCACCACAGAGGCCGGACCGATTTTTTCGGCAGGCCGGTTAAGGCTGTCAAATACCTTGCGGCCGACCATTAATTCGGCAAGTTCTTCCTTGCTGGTCTCCGATGTCTTGCGATGGGCAATCATTTCGCCGTGGCGCATGACGGAAACACAATCGGTGATCGCCATAATCTCGCGCAGTTTGTGGGTGATCAGCAAAATGGTGACACCTTCATTTTTCAGGGCTTTCAGAACCTCGAATAACTGATCTGTTTCGCTTGGGGTCAACACACCGGTCGGCTCGTCCAGGATCAATATACGCGCACGTCGATAGAGCGCCTTTAGAATTTCGACCCGTTGCTGTTCGCCCACCGGTAACGTTCCGGTGATAGCCGACAATCTCACATGCAAGCCATAATTATCGGCCAAATGCTCCAATATTGAGGTAGCTTCGATAGCGCTGTTGCTAATCAGAGGCGAGGATTCCGCCCCCAGCATGATATTTTCGAGCACGGTGAATGTATCGACCAGCATAAAATGTTGATGCACCATGCCGATGCCGGCCTTGATGGCGGCTTTCGAAGAGTCGATGCGGACCTTGTTGCCGGCGATAAACACTTCGCCCCTGTCGGCTTCGTAAAAGCCGTACAGAATGCTCATCAAGGTTGATTTTCCAGCCCCGTTCTCGCCGACGATACCGTGAATTGTGCCCGCAACAACAGGCAAATTTACATTCTTGTTGGCCCGAACAGCACCGAAGGATTTATTGATATTCTTTAATTCAATAGCCAACGCAAGATGGTTCGTCGGGGATTCACCCGCCAAACCATCCTGCGTAGCTGTGTCTGAAATCATATCAGACATGGTTTTAAGCCGTCATAACTTACTTGGGACACTTGTTATCAGTACGGTAGTCATGCACGGCTATCTTGCCGGCAATAATATCGGCCCTGATCTGTTCAACCTTGGCTTCCATGGCCGGTGTAATTAGTGCCCTGTTGTGCTCATCAAGCGCCCAGCCAACACCATCTTCCTTCAGGCCCAAATTGTAGATGCCCGCTTTCCAGGTGCCGTCCATGGCTGACTTAAAGGTGTTGTAGGCGGCCACATCGACGCGTTTCAGCATGGATGTCAGCATGGTGCCGGGATGCAGGTGGTTCTGGTTGGAATCAACGCCAATGGCAAGTTTGCCGGAATCCTTGGCTGCCTGATAAACACCAACGCCCGTACCGCCTGCTGCGGCATAGATCACATCAACGCCGCGATCAAACTGGCCTTTGGACAGTTCGGAACCCCGACCCGGATCGTTCCAGGCCGATGGCGTACTGCCCGTCATATTGTGAATTACCTCGATGTTGGGATTAGCCATGCGCGCACCCTGCTCATAACCGCAACCAAAGGCGCGAATCATGGGAATATCCATGCCGCCGATGTAACCGACCTTGCCGGTCTTGGACGCCATAGCCGCCAGAACACCAACCAGGTAAGAACCTTCCTGTTCCTTGAAGATGTACGACTGGACATTTGGCAGGTCCACAACACTGTCGATAATGGCAAACTTCAGGTCGGGGTATTCCGTGGCGATATCCTTGATGGCGGGGGCTTGTGCGAAACCAACGCCGATAATAGGCGAATGACCACGTTGGGCCATTTTGCGCAGGGCCTGTTCACGCTGGGTCTCGTTGGTAACTTCAAATTCCCGATACTTGATACCCGTTTCCTTACGAAATTTTTCCACCCCGGCGAACACAGACTGGTTAAAGGATTTATCAAATTTACCACCCATGTCAAAAACCACAGCCGGTTTAAATTCGGCAGCACTGGCGCCAAACGTTGTTAACAACATGGCGCCCACGGCAACCACTTTAAGTAAAAATTTCATCGTATACTCCTTATATTGATAATAATAAAATCTAGTTGGTATATAACATCAGGGAAAGCCCCTTTCTCAGGCCAAGGCTATTCTCCATAAGGTATCCATATATTCTTGACCTGGGTGGCATTGCGTAAATACTCCCGCCCCTCGCCTAGTTGAGGGATATAGAAATCACGTTCCAGGCCATTATTGACCCAACAACGCTTGATAGTTCGCGCGGATAATTTTTCTATTTCGGCACTTCCCGATCGAGAACCGAAATACCAGATACCATCGACCTGATCGTGGCTGGCCAGGGTGTTTGCCAGGTCTTCGCACCCGCCCGTTACTATGTTAACCACACCACCCGGCAGGTCCGACGTATCAAGCACCTGATAAAAATCCGTCGCAGCCAATGGATAAACCTCTGACGGAATAACAACCACGCGGTTGCCCATGGCAATTGCCGGGGCGATTAACGAGACCAGCCCCAACAGTGGGTTCGCTTGGGGACAGGCAATGCCAATAATACCCAGAGGCTCGTTCATGGCCAGCGCTACACCACGCATCGGCGGTGAATGAACCGCACCATCGTATTTATCGGCCCACGCACCGTAGCTGAACAGCCGGGCAATGGTGGCCTCGACCTCGCGCTGGGCGAGACGCGAACTCTGGCCCGTCATGGCCTGCAGGGTCGCGGCAAACTCTGCTGCCCGCGCCGACAGGTTTTCGGCAATATAATACAGTACCTGAGCCCGGTTATGGGCCGAAGCCTTACCCCAGGTAACAGCCTTGAGCGCGGCCTCGACGGCGTTGCGGATATCCTTGCGGTTACCCTCACCCACATCGCCGAGGTGAGTTCCATCGGCACCATATACGGCGCGGCTATAACCACTGTCGGGGCGGGCCTGTTTGCCGCCGATATAAAGTTTCGGTGTACGGTTGAGGGCGGTTCCGGTGGGTTTTTTGCGCCTGGATTTTCCAACCGTGCTCTTTGCCACGGGGCGCAAGGATGTTTCAAAGGCCGGTTTGATATATTCAAACATGCCTTCACGACCACCCTCACGGCCAAATCCAGACTCTCGGTAGCCTCCGAACCCAACCGAAGCATCAAACTGATTGGTGGTATTGATCCACACCACACCGGCCTTCAGGGCCGGGGCCACATCCAGGGCAAGGTTGATGTTTTCGCTCCAGATACTGGCGGCCAGGCCGAAGCGTGTATTGTTGGCCAGCTCGATGGCCTCATCGTGGGTGCGAAATGTGGTGACACACAACACAGGCCCGAAGATTTACTGCTGGGCAACCGTGGACGATGGCGTGACGTTTTCAAGCAAACTAGGCCGGTAGAAACAGCCCTTTTTCGGCAAGGCACAATCAGGCTGCCACAGGGTTGCACCCTCGCGCACACCGGTCTTAACAAGTTTATCAATTTGTTTGTGATGCGCCGGATCGATTATCGCCCCCATGTCGATACATTTATCCATGGGGTCGCCGATCCGCAATTTCTCCATACGCGCCTTTAACTTGGTGATGAAGATTTTCTGGATACCTTCCTGGACCAGCAACCGGGAACCGGCACAACAAACCTGGCCCTGGTTAAACCAGATGGCATCGACCACGCCTTCAACCGCGCTGTCCAGATCGGCGTCGGGGAAAACGATAAAGGGAGACTTGCCGCCCAGCTCCAATGTCAGTTTTTTGCCACTGCCGGCTGTTTGCTGGCGGATCAGACGGCCCACATCCGTGGAACCGGTAAAGGCTATCTTGTTGATGTCCTTGTGATTGACGATCATTTCGCCGGTTCGACCATCGCCGGTAACAATATTGATGACACCCGGCGGCAAGCCCGCCTCATCACACAGCTCGGCGAACAGCAGCGCCGTCAACGAGGTATATTCCGCCGGTTTCAGAACCACCGTATTACCGGCCGCCAGTGCCGGGGCTATTTTCCAGCCCAGCATCAGCATGGGGAAATTCCAGGGCACGATCTGACCGATCACACCGAGCGGAACGTGATCAGGAAATTCACTTTCCATCAGTTGCGCCCATCCGGCGTGATGATAAAAATGCCGGGCGACCAGCGGCACGTCAATATCGCGGCTTTCACGAATGGGTTTGCCGTTATCGAGGGTCTCCAGCACGGCTAGCAGGCGGGCGTGTTTCTGAACCTGTCGGGCCAGGGCATAAAGGTGACGCGCCCGGCCATGACCGCCCAGGCCAGCCCAGCCTTTCTGTGCCTTGCGCGCCGCTTTGACCGCCGCGTCCACATCACCGCGATCGCCCTGAGAAATGGTGGCGAGAACCTGACCGGTGGCCGGGTTACGGGTCTTGAAGGATTTTGCCCGCTGAGATATTTTCCAGCCACCCTTGATAAAATGCCCAAACGCGCGACCGTGGCTATCAAGCCAGGCGTGAGCCTGATCGGCACTTTCCGGTGCAGGGCCATATTCCATGGTGCCCATTAATTCTATCACACTCATTTCCTAACCCATTTTCCTAAGCCATTTCCTCAAGCCATCGCTTGTCGGTAACTGGCGGCATACGAGCCGGTGATATAATGACTTAACTGGCGCTCGATATCGCCCAGCAGGCTGGACGCGCCAAATCGAAACAGATCGGGTTCAAGCCAGCGCCGGCCCAGTTCTTCCTTGATTAAAAACAGATAGCTCAGGGCATCCTTCGCCGTGCTGATACCGCCAGCCGGTTTATAACCGACATAATGCCCGGTCCGTTGGTGATAATCGCGGATCATGCGAACCATCACCAGCGACACAGGCAAGGTGGCGTTTACCGGCTCTTTGCCGGTAGACGTTTTGATAAAATCAGCGCCCGCCATCATGCATACAGCCGAAGCCCGGGCAACATTGCGCAAGGTCTTTAGCTCTCCGGTAGCCAGAATTGTTTTCATATGGGCCCGCCCGCAGGCTTTGCGAAAGGCTTTGGTCTCATCATATAATGCCTTCCAGTCACCGTTCAGGGCGTATTGCCGAGATATCACGATGTCGATTTCAGAGGCCCCGGCAGCGACCGATTTTTCAATTTCCGCACATTTGATGTCCATCGGTGTTTGCCCGGCCGGAAACCCTGTTGAAACAGCCGCCACGGGCAAGGCCGCCCCGTTCAGGGCTTCGAGCGCCGGGCCTATCATGTTGTGATAGACACAGACCGCACCCGTGGTGAGTTTGGTATTTTCCAGACCCAAAGCAGCCAGAATATCAGGGCTCAGCGGGTTCATGGCCTTGGCACACAACCGGCGCACCCGCTCAGGAGTATCATCACCCGACAAGGTGGTTAAATCGATACAGCTCAGGGCCTTTAACAACCACGCCGCCTGCCACTGTTTTTTCACACTTCGCCGTCCAGACAAGGTCTGGGCACGCCGTTCGACCGCACTCCGGTTGACCTGAATGGCGTCCACCAGGTCCATATTCAGCCGTGTTCCGGGGTTGCGTTTGAATTTGCTAACCATAGGCGACCCTTCGACAATTTCCATCAGAACTGTCAAGGCATCCAACACGTAACAACCATGCCTGCAAGACATGTTGTTCAAGCCATGAGGCTATATGATTCATACCTGTACGTACCCCCCCTGTCAGGGTGCAGGTCTATAAAACGTTCGGTGAATTATTCCATACGATTTTTTTTCAATTTATCAGCCCGCTGGTTTAAGTCAACATCCCTCTGGTGGCTCTCACCAGCGGCTTTGCGCCCGCAAGGTGGTGCCATAATACCATATTGTTGAGGGCTTGTAACGATGCAGCAACGAATGATGCCTCGCGGTCCATTCGTTGCTGTTCACGTTATCAGGGTGTGCTGATCCGGCCATCGGTTGCCGGTGCAATGGTGCCTTTGGCTTCGATGTAATTCATCACATCGGTCGCCATATAGGTTGCCGCCGAGGCATCGATTAACCGCTTGGCCGATTTCAACATGGCGAACCCATCGCCACCACCGGCACTGTAATCATTGGTCGCAAAGCTGTAAGTTGCATTGCTATCGAGAGGCTTGCCGCCAACAGTAACTGAGACGACCCGTGATCCACTCGGTGCTGCCGGGTCATAGACAAAACGCATACCGGCGATTTGTGGGAACCGGCCTGCGTTATCTTCGATTTTGGAGACACTATTTTCCAGCACCTCAAGCAGAACCGCCCCGCTCAGTTCGAGCTTGACCGTCACGTTACCAAATGGAAGTTCGCTGAGAATATCGCGCCGGGTTAATTCTGAACCGGGATCATAGGTACGATCACCCCGAATACCACCGCCATTGCTCATGCCAACATCGGCATCCACACTGGCCATGATGGCTTCGGCAATAAGATTACCAAAATTTGTTTCCATAGTGCGAACCGAACTGCGCCGGGTATCAAGCTCCACACTGGTCGAGCCGATAACGATATCCAGCTCTTTACTCAGCTTGGCTTCGTGGACATCAACCTGTGCCTGAACCACACTGTCTACGGCACCATCGCGCACAGATACCATGCGCCAGCCGAAATCCAGCACCAGTTTCATTTTGCCGCGTTTTTCCACATAGTTCACGTCCAGATCCACCACACCCAGATAGTTGCCATCACTGCCGGCCTTGAAGATCATCACGCCGCGTTCAAAAAATGTAATGGGTTCGTGGTCATGACCACCGAGAATGAGGTTGATGCCCTTGACCGAGCGCGCCAACAGGCGGTCATCGCTGAAATTAACGTGTGTCAGTGCCACGATCACATCGGCGCCCTGTTCCTTCAGGGCCGCAACGGAGATTTTTGCCTGTTCAACCACATCAACAAACCTGATGTCCGGGCCGGGTGATGATAATGTTTCAGTCTCCGGGGTTAAAATGCCGAAGAAACCGATTTTGTATTCACCGACCTGTATTATATGAGTTGCCTTGGTGCCATTGGCCTGATTACCGGCGGTATCGAATACATTGCTGGCCAGCCAGGGAAATTTTGATGCGGCAACACGCGTCGATAACACCTCTGGACCGAAGTCATATTCATGATTGCCCAAAACCGCCACATCCATACCGATGGCGTTCAGCATTTCGATCATCTGGGCACCTTTTGTCAGGCCCGACATAACCGATGGGGAAAGCAGGTCACCGCCAAAGGTGGTAATGGCTTGGGACGCTGTACTGCGCTCTGCATTCAGAAGATAAGCCAGCCGTGCCATGCCGCCCTTGCCACCCTTTGGTGATATTTCATATATATCATTGGTGTGCAGGAACGTCACCGTCTGTGGCGCGGCCCATAAGGGTGCGTTGAGAAAAACGGAAAGCCCGATGATCAGGGACAAGGCAGATAAACTTTTTGAGAAAAAACCCTTGAATATGGTTGAATGTGGCTTCGTCATAATAAACTTCCCTGTTTTTGTAATGTTCATGATAGTCCTACATTAACCCAGTTTTAGCCATTATTACCACGCCCCGCAAGCAACCGGCATAAACACCTGAACGAGTTAGTCTTCTGGTCTCAGGAGAGACGCCGAAGCCTGATCTTGATATAGATGACATTCGTTGTGGAATTGCAGCACCATAGGTGTTAAGGGGCCATCCACGGCCCGAGCCTGCTCGTTTTTACCGCTTCGTCCAGGGCAGCCAGCCGGTCAATTCAAATTTCAGGGTGTTCGCATTACACCCTCCCATCACATCACAGCCCCGATTTGCCAGGGCACAAATTCCGATCCCCCGAAACCAAGCACTTCACTTTTGGAAGGCTTGCCGGAGGAAACGGCCAGAATATAATCGAGAATTTCCTGACCCATTTGCTGAACGCTCACATCGCCATCGATAATACTGCCACAGTTAATATCCATATCGTCAGACATGCGGCTATACATGGCGGTATTGGTGGCGAGCTTAATCGATGGGACGGGCTTGCAGCCAAGCACCGAACCGCGGCCCGTCGTAAAACAGATAACATTAGCCCCCGATGCGACCTGTCCGGTGACCGAGACCGGATCGTATCCCGGGCTATCCATGAAGACCAGACCCCTGGCTGTGACTCGTTCGCCATACTGGTAGACACCATTGAGCGCCGAAGTGCCGCCCTTGATCGTCGCACCCAGGGATTTTTCCAGAATGGTTGTAATGCCACCGATTTTATTGCCCGGCGAGGGGTTGTTGTCCATTCTACCGCCCGTACGCACCATATAGTCTTGCCACCAGTTGATGCGACCTATCAGTTTCTCACCGATTTCCCGGCTCGCCGCGCGCCGTGTTAACAGGTGTTCGGCACCATATATTTCAGGGGTTTCCGAAAGGATCGCCGTGCCGCCTTGTGCCACCAGCAGATCCACCGCATGGCCCAACGCCGGGTTGGCCGTGATACCGGAGTATCCGTCCGATCCACCGCATTGCAGGGCCAGGGTGATTTCCGATGCATCAATAGTCTGGCGCCGTGCCGAGGCCGCTTTGGGCAGCATCTCTTCGAGCATGGCGATACCGCGTTGTACTGTCTTGCGAGTTCCACCGGTTTCCTGAATGTTCAGCACTTGAAAGGTTTCCGTCGTTTCAAGCTGATTTAGCTCCATAAAGCGCGATATCTGATAGACCTCACACCCCAGTCCGACCATCAAGACCCCGGCTAAATTGGGGTGCTCGGCATATCCAGACAGGGTGCGCGTTAAATTCTCAAACCCGGCGCCATCGCTGTCCATGCCGCAGCCAGTTCCATGGACCACGGGAATAATACCATCAATGGCCGGATGCGACTCCAGAATGCCTGATTTTTCCATGCTTTCGCTGATGAACTTTGCCACGCTGGCAGAACAATTCACCGACGTTAAAACGGCCAGATAATTGCGTGTGCCAATCGTGCCATTAGCGCGACGGTAGCCTTGAAAACTCAGGCGGTCACCCATTGAGACCAACTCGGTGATAGGTGCCTCTTCGCTAAAACCATAATCCCGCTCGAAGTCACCCATGGCGCAATTGTGGGTGTGAACATGCTCGCCGGGCTCGATATCAGAGCTTGCGAAGCCAATGATCTGACCATATTTACGAATAATTTCGCCAACCGGAATTTTTACTATGGCGATTTTATGTCCAGCGGGAACATCCGCCAGTGCGGTGATGTCCCGTATTTCCAGTGGTTCACCACCAGCAACGGCCCGCACGACAATGGCAACATTATCATCGGGGTTAAGGACAATGGATTTAGGTCTGATCTGGTTGTTCACTAAATTTCCTGCCTATACTGTTGCCAATCAATTTGCTCGATAGCAAGATGAGAAGCAACGTGGAAATTTTCATAACCGATCCCATGGCGATGGAGACCGTCTTCCATTTTGCAGAATAGAGCATAATTGTCACGCTCATCTCGCTGACCAGGGTCGCAAAAACCAAAATAGCGCCCGCAATAATGCCCGGTGCCACAAGGGGGGCGTGCAACCGGCAACCGCACATCAACGGTTCATCATTCCAATGCCGCCAGGGTCCGTAAAACGCCGCGTATTTCGGCGAGCCCTTTCAGGCGTCCAATGGCGCTGTATCCCGGATTGATCTTTTCTTTACGCAGGTCATCCAGCATCAAATGGCCATGATCGGGCCGCATGATAATCTCGTGGGCCTTGCCCTGGGTATATCTGGCCTTTTCTTCGGCCAGCAAATTGCGGATCACGGCGATCATGTCGATATCGCTATCGAGATGTTCGGCCTCAATGAAAGACAGCGGGTTGTCTACATCGCGGCGGGTTCCGCGCAGGTGGGTAAAATGTATCCGCGAGCCAAACTGTTTCGCCATGGCGGGTAAATCATTGTCCACATGGGCACCAAAGGTCCCCGCACATAATGTCAATCCATTGGCCGGACTGGGCAGGCGTTGAAATAATCCAGCAACATCATCGGCCGTACAGACCACCCGCGGCATTCCCAGCAAACGGCAGGGTGGATCGTCCGGGTGAATGGCCAGGTTAACACCGGCCTGCTCGGCAACGGGCAGCACATAGTCGAGAAAATTATACAGGTTTTGTCTCAGTTCATCATCCGAGATATCCTGATAGGCGGCCAAAGCAGACCTGAATTCCTCAATCCCGTGGGAACCGCTCATGCCACCCGGCAGACCCGCCATAATCGTTTCACACAACCTGTCACGACGACTTTGTGGGAACTCGTCAAATTTAGCTTTTGCCCGCGCAGTGGCCGAGCTGTCGTATTCACCGGGGGCACCATCACGTTTCAACAGGTATAAATCAAACATGGCAAATTCATCGGCATCAAAACGCAGCGCCTTGGCCCCGTTCGGCAAATCAAATCTCAGATCGGTGCGGGTCCAGTCAATCACGGGCATGAAATTATAACACACGGTATGGATGCCGCATTGCCCCAGATGCCTTAAAGTCTGGGCAAAGTTTTCCGCATAGGCCTGCCAGCCATCAGCACCGCGTTTGATATGATCGTGGACCGCAACGGATTCAACAACAGACCACCGCAAGGCTGATTTGCCACCATCGCCACCCTCAATCAGAGCTTGCCGCTCGGTGATGGCAGGCACGCTCCATACATCGCCAATGGGAATATCATGCAAGGCCGTTACGACATCGCTCGCCCCGGCCTGACGAATATCATCCAGACTAACCGGGTCATTGGGTCCAAACCATCGCCATGCCTGTCTCATTATTTTATCCTAAAGCGGTTAATGCCGAGTATATCCAGCACCGCGAGGGTTAGCAATTCTACTACCCTGACTGACGGTCGTGTGGTGCCAGAGCCTGGGTCAGGGCGTCTTTACAGCCCCGCTCATCAATTGCCCTTAGATACTGTTTTACCAGATCACCAAACGGCTGATTGTCGGTGATCTGAGAGGGAAAGATGCTGGTCATGGCAAACAAGCCATCAACAACATCGGATGGTACCGCCTTGGCCTCGCCAATGGCCGCCAATAACTGATCGGCCAGAGGATCATTTAGTGGATCGTTCAATGTCTCTGGAGATGACCCGGAAGCACAACCCATCAGATAGGCCATCCAGCACGCCAGGGCGAAGCCCAAATATCGGGGCAGGCGTCCCTGTTCCAGGTTCCAGCAAATACCGGCGAGCCACCGCTGCGGTAACTTCTGGCTGCCATCCATGGCGACTTGCAGGCACCGGTAGGTAATCTCTGAATTGGCAAACCGCGACAGAATTTCCTCACTATAGGCGGCATGGGATTGTCCCGGCAGGTCGTCCAGGCTGGGCAGAATATCTTCATGCATCAGGAGCCGAACCAGACGATTGAGGTTTTCATCACCCAAAGCCTGATCGATCAATTCATATCCGAGCAGGGTGCCGCCATAAGCCAACATCGAATGGGCACCGTTCAGCAGCCTTAATTTGGCTGTCTCAAAGGGCGCCACATGACTGACCAACTGTACGCCCACACTTCCGAGGTCCGGTCGCCCGTGGCGAAACCGGTCTTCGATAACCCACTGGCTGAAAGGTTCGGCCTTTACCATACCGGGATCAGAAATACCGTCATATCGTCGCTTGATATCATCACACATGGTGCTGGTCGTTGCCGGCACGATGCGATCAACCATGCTGTTGGGAAAATCCACCTGATCGGTAATCCAGCTTGCCAGATCGGCGTCCCGGGCGGCGGCGAAGTCTATTACAGCCTGGCGCAACATATCGCCATTGGCGGGCAGATTGTCGCAACTGACCACGGTAAAGGGCACCATACGGGCCGCTCGCCGAGCCTGCAATGCGCTGACCAACAACCCCGGCAGGCCAACCCATGAACCCATTTCAAGGTCCTGGCGGACAATTGGGTGAGCCATATCAAGCCGCCCGTTATGGCGGTCCAGAAGATAACCTTTTTCGCTAACTGTGATGGTCACAATCGCGATCCCCGGCGCGCACAAAGCCTGTAACACATCATCGGGTGCGGCTGGCGCGGTTATGACCTTGCCCAAAGCACCGATAATGCGAAAATGATCCCCGTTCTGGTCGCTCGTCCACTCGGTATAAAGGCCGTCCTGCGGGTTCAGCAGACCGGCCATATCGGGCCTGCGCAAACTGACCCCGATGATGCCACAGGTTAAATCGTTCAGGCCCAGAAGATTATCGAAATATACCGCCTGATGGGCACGGTGAAAATTTCCAACCCCGATATGTACCACGCCGGGCGTTACCCGTGAGCGATCATAAACCGGGCGATGAACATCAGATTGTAAGCTGTCGAGTGCCGCCAAACAGAGACGATTTAGCATAATTCCCTATCCCGTACCTGTTAGAGTTTATAGGCCTTCTCGACCAGGCCATAAGCCAGATCGCGGGCAATATCAGCTGCTTCAGACTCCGATAACTGATGTTCACTGACTAATTCAGCCTGTCTGCTGGTAGGAGTTCAATCATTGTGTTTGTGACATCGGGATACTGAATGAAATCCGTGCCCCGCCACTAACATCATTATCGGCCCAGATTTCGCCACCAAAGAATGAAATAATCTGGCGGCAAATGGCTAACCCCAGGCCTGTTCCAATGGGCATTTCATTGGAGTTCTGGCTGCTTTGATGAAACTTTTCAAAAATGAAATCGCGGTGTTCCGGCAAAATACCTTTGCCATTATCGGATATGCTCACCATGAGCATACTGTTATGTTGACGTGCATTAACCGTGATAATACCGCCAGGATGAGCACAGAATTTAATGGCATTGGAAACCACATTAATAACGACCTGAATGAATTTATCGCGGTCAGCCCGCACGTTAGGGATATCTGTCGCAATATCGAGATGTAATTCAATATTGCTTTCCTTGATCAGGCCATCCAGGACCGCCAGTGCGTCCCTGATCGCCGTGGACGGTTCAACCAGGCTCATGGTCCAGTCCATGCGACCGGCTTCCATCTTAGCCAGATCAAGTATCTGATCAATCAGACGTGTTAACCGCTCGCTTTCCTTCGTTATAATACTGAGGAATTTTTGTTGCTCACTCAATCCGATATCCTGATCATCCTGCAGGATTTCACTAAATGCCCTGATCGAGGTCAACGGGGTGCGCAGTTCATGAGAAATGGTCGACAGGAAGTCATCTTTCAGGGCATCAAATTCCTTCAGGCGTTTATTGGCCTGTTGCAATTTCAGAGAGGTTTCTTCCAACTCGGTCGATTTGGTCTCCAGCATCCGGCTGTATTTCATGACCTGGGTGGTTTCATCGAGAATCAGGAAAATCTCGCTGGCGCTGATATTTTCATGTTTAATCAATGAGGTAAAAACCACCCTGGCCGTGGCTGAACCAATGGCCCCGGAAAGCATGTTTTCGACATGGATTAAGAGCCGGTTATCAGCCAGATCATCTGCCTTTAGCACACTATTATTGAACTTGGCGAAAGCTTGGAAATCTTTTCCCGCCCGAGCCGGGCCAATAAACCGGCCAAGCAATTCCTGTAATGCTGCTATTGTCACGGAGCCTTGCCAATAACGCGAGTCCCTATGTCCCTCGGTGCTTTCAAAAACATCGACGAAAAGGCTGCCCTGCAACCGTTCAATGGGGCTTAATTCCCCCCACAGGGAAACCGCAACATAGCCGCCAATATTTGCAAACATGCTCCAGAACAAAGCGTGAGTAAGGGTATCGAAACCTGACAATCCAAACAATGCATAAGGCTTCAGAAACCCCAGTCCAAAAAGCCCTTCGCTGATAAAATTAATCGGTAACCAGCCCGACTGGGCAAATGAGGGCAACAGCAAGGTATAGATCCACACAACAAAACCCAAAGTCAGGCCAACCAGGGCTCCTTTACTGGACCCACCCTTCCAGAATATTCCGCCAATAATAGCTGGCGCAAACTGGGCCGCCGCCGCAAAGGATACCAGCCCAATGGTGACCAGGGAATAAGACTCACTGGCGATGTGAAAATAGCCATATCCCAACAACAAAATTATGAGAATACTGGCCCGGCGGATTATCAACAAAAGCCCCGAAAGATCACCCCCCTCGGTAACGTAGACCCACTTCCAGCGCAATAAAAAGGGCATGATCAGGTTATTGCAAACCATGGTAGACAAGGCTATTGCAGCAACAATGACCATGGAACTGGCCGCCGACAATCCGCCGATGAAGGCGAACAGGGCAAGTTTTCCCTGATCAAAATACATCGGCACTGTTAACACGAACATATCGGCGTCACTGGACATTCCGGCAAAAGCGATTTTTCCGCCAATGGCTATGGGCAAAACGAAGATATTGATGATCAGCAGATAAAGCGGGAAAAGCCAGGCCGCCGTTCGCAAATGGTTTTCATTTTTATTCTCTACGGCCGTAATATAGAACTGCCGGGGCAAAAAAAGTATCGCCGCCATGCTCAACAATGTCATGGTTATCCACTGGCTGTAATTCTGATCATCACTGATCATAAACAACCGCGACAATCCGTGCGCCTGTGCCTGGTAGAAAAGATCCCCAAAACCGTCAAATACACTAAATGTAACAAAAAAGCCGACCGCCAGGAAAGCGAACAACTTGACCAGGGATTCGAATGCAATGGCGACAACCAAACCCTCATGATGTTCACTAGCTTCAATGTGGCGGGTGCCAAACAGGATCGCAAATAATGCCAGGATTACAGCCACCAGCAACGTCGTATCGATGCCTAGGGCATTCCCATAAGTCTGGAAATCAGGGTTTTGGAACCCTGCAAGCAGGTTAAAGCTGGTTGATATGGATTTTAACTGAAGCGAAATATAGGGCGTGGTTCCGATCACCGCAATAATGGTGACCAAGGCACCCAGTGCAAGATTTTTACCATACCGTGAGGAAATAAAATCAGCAATTGAGGTAATACGCTGGTTCTTGCAGATTCTGATTATTTTGGCCATAACCATAGACCAGACGATAAAAACCAGCGTTGGCCCCAAGTATATTGGCAGGTAGTCCAGGCCCGTTTTAGCCGCCCTGCCGACACTGCCATAAAAGGTCCATGACGTGCAGTATACGGCGATGGATAAGGTGAAAATATAAGGGTTATTCGTAAGGCTGCGACCCTGGCCTGCACGTTTTTCACCGTAATAGGCGATGGCAAACAATAACGCCAGATAGGCAAAAGAAACACCGACAACCACACCGCCCTGCATCAGAAATCATCCTGCGGTTTTTTCATGGATAGTCCGGTATGACCGGACCGGTCAAAACGGATTTTTCGCCTGACACCCAATGCAATTGCGACGATCAGAAGCCCCCAGATCCCGTACAGAACCACATAGGCCACGGGCAACCCGAAAATAACATCGGAAACATTATAAATTGACAGTATTGGCGGAAATAAAAAAATCAGACCCGCACAGAATAATGCTATTGACCACTCTTGTTTTCGCCCGGTGCGTTTCATGGACTTATAATTTCTTTTCCCACAGATAAATCAAAAGTTTTAATCGATTGTTGGCTGTCAGGCTTTGCTGTCTCCGTTTTGATTAATCAACTCCTGAATGCGATCAACTAATTCCCGTGTCGAAAAGGGTTTGGTTATATAATCATCCGCGCCCAGGTCCAAAGCTCGTTGTTTGTCTTGTTCACGGCTTTTTGCAGTGAGCATAATAACCTTTATATCTGACCAGTCGGGGTTGTTTTTTATGGTTTCACAAACCGAAAAACCATCTCGTTTGGGCAACATAATATCCAACAGGACAGCACTTGGCGGATCTTTTTTTATTTCCTGGATAGCCTGCTCACCGTCTTCTGCCACGCGCACATGAAACCCGGCCTTTTTCATGATAAATTGTAATGACAGAATAATATTTGGCTCATCCTCTGCCACCAATATGGAATAAGCCATTTTTTTGAATTGCCCATAAATTAAAATGCCAACACTCAAGCAAACGATGCTACCCCATTCAGTAGACCGTTGTCATTTATTTTAACTATTTGTTGTTTGGGAGCAATTCATCAAATCGTCACGATGACACCATTATCAGGCAGACATTAATACCGGGACAGTCATATTCTTCAATATATTTTGCGTCACCCCGCCAAATGCCTTTTCGCGCAACCGGGAATGGCCATATGCCCCCATGACCAGCAAATCAGCACCCGAATCAGCCAGAAAATTCAAAATGGCTGAGTCTATATCAATCTGTTTTACGGTCTCTCGCTCGATTGTGGCGTGAACCCCATACCGCGCAAGATGTGCGGCAATATCGGCCCCCGGCTGCTTGCCGTGTGCGGTTTTGCGTTCTTCTGCATTAATCACCAGAATGATAGTTTCTTTCCGGTCCTGAAGCAGGGGTATGGCATCATTAACCGCCCGGGCCGCCTTAAAGCTGCCATCCCAGGCAATAACTGCGGTTTTGACGGGCTGGATTTTTTTGCCCACATAGGGCACCAGATACAGTGGCCGGCCGGATTCCAAAAGTGTCGCATCCATCAGCGCAGTATTGAAACTTGCGCCGCCACTTTCTTCATTGGTCTGACCAAGAATCGTGATGTCCGTATGGCGAGCGTAAAAAGCCAGCACACTCGGCGCTTTTGCGGCCGATTTGTTGATAATATCCGTCTCGAAACTGATACCGGCTTTAGTCGCCTCGGCAACAAATCTTTCAATTGCCTTGTTTGCCGATATTTCAACGGCTTCGCGTTGGGCCTCAAGGAACCCGCTCGGCAAGGCCTCGCTGATATAGTCGGCAATGGTCGATTTAATTTTCAGGGCCACACCAACAACATGCGCATCGTGCTTTGTTGCCAGGGATATGGCCGTTCTGATGCGATGAGAACATACTTCGCTGTCATCCAAATGAACTAGAATATCTTTCATTCCCGATATATTTCCTTTGCCTTGAAAGCGGCTCAAATATTATCCATCACTTTAATCAAATTGCCAGATACTCATGACGAAGTTCCTGGTTATCCAGAACATCCTGCGCCGTACCGGAAAAAGCGACCTGCCCCATATCGATAATCACCGCTTTATCGGCCAGGTTCAAAGCCGCTACAGCATTTTGCTCGACGATGATTGTGGTAATGCCCAATTCTTTCACCTGCATGAGAATTTTTTCAATCTCCTGCACAATCACCGGGGCGAGTCCTTCATAGGGCTCGTCCAGCAATAACATCTTGATGTCGCGTGCCAGCGCCCGGGCCACCGCCAGCATCTGCTGCTCTCCGCCCGACATGGTCACTGCATCTTGCTTGCGGCGCTCGGCAAGGCGCGGGAAATGTTCATAGATCCGTTCAATCTCCCAGCCTTTTGGTTCGGCAACCTGGGCCAGTTGAAGGTTTTCTTCAACCGTCAGGCCGCCAATAATACGACGATCTTCGGGCACCAACTGGAACCCCGCCCGGGCGGCTTGATAAGCCTTCAATTCATGGATTGCCTGCCCATTCAGATATATCTCACCATGGGTCAGGACCGGATCATCTACCCGGGCGATGGTACGTAATGTGGATGTTTTACCCGCACCATTGCGTCCCAGCAATGCCATGATTTCGCCTTCCTTAACGTCGAAGGAAACGCCTTGGACAATGTAAGAATCGCCGTAGTAGGCGTGGATATCCTTAACACTGAAGTATGCCTGTTGTTCTGTCGTGCTCATTCCTGCGCGCCTCCAAGGTAGGCTTCCTTGACCACAGGATCTCCGCGAACATCTTCGGGCAGTCCAGATGCGATAATCTTGCCCCTGGCCAAAACACTGACCTTGTCGGCAAGACTGAACACCACATGCATATCATGCTCAATAATAATTTTGGTCATGCCGCCCTTTTTTATTTTATTCAACAGTTCGATAGTTTGATTGGTGTCATGGCGAGACATGCCAGCGGTTGGCTCATCAAGCAGCAGCAAGCGCGGACGTAAAATCAGACACATGGCCAATTCGAGACGCCGCTTGTCACCACGAGACAGGCTGCCAGCAATCTGTTTCATTTGCTCGGCAAGCCCGACATCTTCAAGAATGTCCTGGGCTTCGTCGTTAATGTCAGTTTGGCTTCGCATTGTCCTGAAAGGGTTGAAACTAAAGGCTCCGTCGCGTTTCGACAACGCGGGCAACATGGTATTTTCCAGCAATGTCAATTCCTGGAATATTTCCGGAGTCTGAAAAACCCGTGCGACACCCTTCTGGGTAATCTCATGGGGCTTCAAACCCGTCAGTTCATCGCCGTCAAAAATTACCTTGCCCGAGTCTGGTGCCAAACGACCGACACAGACATTCAGCAGCGTCGATTTACCTGCCCCATTGGGACCGATAATCGCGTGGGTCTTGCCCTTTTCGATATGAAGATTAACGTCGGCCAAGGCGCGAAGGCCGGCGAAGTTCTTTTGTATATTATCCAGATGAAGTACCAGATTTTCCATAAGCCAGCCCTCACTCTGCCGATTGGTTTTTTAGGGAAGAGGAAGTTTTATCAGGTTGCTTTTTCCTGGATAACAAACGGGCGAGCCGCTGGAACCCTTCGACGATACCGCCGGGCAAATAAACCACCACGATGACAAACAATAAACCCAGTGTCAGATGCCAACCGCCACCCACAAACAGGCCGGTCACCTGGACAACGATATTTTCCAGTGTATCAGGCAGGAATGAGAAGAAGTCATGCAGAATATTATTGTTAAAGGACGAGAATATGTTTTCAAAATATTTAATAAGCCCCGCCCCAAGTATGGGACCAATGAGCGTACCCACACCCCCCAGAATGGTCATCAGGACGACCTCGCCGGAAGCCGTCCACTGCATACGTTCGGCACCGGCGAGCGGATCGGTCACTGCCAGTAACGAGCCCGCCAGACCGGCAAACATGCCCGATATCACGAACGCCGCCAGCATATAGGGGCGGGTATTCAACCCCGTATAGTTCATCCGGTTCTGATTTGACTTGATCCCGCGCAACATAAGACCGAAGGGTGAGCGAAATATCCTCAGCGATATATAAAAACATATAATCAATAAAACAGCGCAGAAATAAAATCCGGAGTACCCACTCATCTTGATGCCAAACAGGTTGGTTATTGGCAACCCCTCACCAACCTCAATGAACATAGCATCAATCATGCGCGGATCCTGCAGGGTCAATTGCAACCCTGTCTCACCATTGGTAATGGGGGTCAGCACGGAATATGCCAGGTTATAGGACATCTGGGCAAAGGCCAGGGTCAGGATCGAGAAGTAAATTCCCGACCGTCTAAGACTGAGATAACCAATGATTAAAGCCAGAACCCCGGCGAAGAAAACACCAAACAGTACGGCCGGGATAGCGTTCATGGTAAACAACTTGAACGACCAAACCGCTGCGTACGATCCAACACCCAGGAATGCTGCGTGGCCAAACGACAGATAGCCGGTTAATCCGAACAGAATATTATACCCAATGGCAAAAATTCCGTAGATGGCAAATTTCTGCAGCAAATCGGGATAGGATGCACCCAGAGGTGCGAGCCAGATCGGCATCAGCAGGATCGCTGCCGCAAACGTTAAAAACAATGTTGTATCGTTGAATAACTTTTGTTTCATCTTAATCTTCCATCACGCCAGCACGTCCCATTAACCCGCGCGGTCGGGTTAACAGAATAACCACGGCGACCAGGTAAATTATTATTTGATCTATACCGGGAAAAATATCCTTGATTTCGTTCATGGAAGCAAACGACTGAACGATACCAAGCAGGAACCCGGCGGCAACGGCGCCACCCAGCGAACCCATTCCGCCCACAACGACGACCACAAAGGACAACACCAGGAAATCCATTCCCATATGGTAATCCGGCGGCAGGATCGGCGTATACATAACACCGGCCACACCGGCCACAACAGCGGCAAGGGCAAACACAATGGTAAACCGACGTTCAATATTAATCCCCAGCAGGCCGACGGTTTCCCGGTCCCACATGCCCGCCCGCACGACCATCCCGTACGTGGTATATTTCAGGAAAGAGAATACACCAAATATCATCACGGCGGAGAAAACAAGATACATTAACCGCCACCAGGGATAAACCAGTGCCTCGCCGAGCCCCAGCCACAGCCCCACATTGGCGCTGCCGGAGACTATGTCCGGTGGTGGTTGAGGTATCGGATTGGCGCCAAATGCGGCCTTGATAAGTTCCTGAATAACAATCGCCAGCCCGAAGGTAACCAGAATCTGGTCCGCATGGGGGCGCTTATAAAAATGACGGATCAGGCCACGCTCCATAACGTAGCCAACGAGTATCATGATCGGAATCGAAAAAAGAATCGAAAGCGGCACTGCGTAATCGATGATCATCAAGCCGGTATCACCAAACCAGATTTTCAGATACGGCACTTCCTTGTAGGCAGCAAACAAGGTCACCGTCGGGTCTTGAACCTTTTCGGAAAGCGTCAGCAATTTCCTAAACGTTACGGCACAAAAAGCGCCAAGCATGAATATTGCGCCGTGGGCAAAATTAACAATACCCAACGTCCCGAAAACAAGGGTCAGACCCAACGCAATCAGGGCATAGGCAGCACCTTTATCCAGGCCATTAAGTAATTGAATTAAAATTGAATCCATCGTTTAACACCAATGATGCCATAAACGCCACGCGAGACGTTTGTTATATCTGTTCTAATAAAGTTGGACTGGTAACCTATACCGGTTACCAGTCCATTAAAAGAACGATTAGACTTTATAGGGACCTAATTCGCCACCGAAAATCTTCGCATCGTATTCGACCTGACTGCGCGGTGTTGTTTCAACAACCTCGAGAAGATCAAACTGAGAACTTGGATTTTCGTTTCCGCGCACCACAAGAACATCCTTGAAGCACTGATGATCTTCTGCACGGTATTCGGTTTTGCCGTTACCCATGCCATCGAACGAAAAGCCTTCCAGGGCCTTGATGACTTCTGGCGGATAGAACGTGCCAGTCATTTCACAGGCATTGGCATACAACAGCGTTTGCACATAACATGTATGCGCGGCCATCGATGGCGGGAAGCCATACTCGGCGCCGAAGGATTTAACAAAAGCCTGAGAACCGGCATCCTGCAATGACCAGTTCCAGTTTGTGGAACCGAGGATACCCTTGATGTTTTCACCGGCACCCTGAGCCATCAAACGGGAGAACAGCGGAACGACGATTTCGAAGTTTTTGCCATTAACCTGTTTGTCACGCAAACCAAACTGGATGGACTGAGTCAGTGAGTTAATCATATCCTTGCCGTAGTGGTTCAGAACCAGGACATCCGCACCGGAATTCAGAACCGGGGTAATGTACTGTGAGAAGTCACCGGCACCAACAGGTGTTTTAACGGCGGCGGCTGTCTGCCAGCCCATGCCTTCGGTAAACTGACGCATGGATTCTTCCTGAGTCCAGCCCCAGGTATAATCAGCCGTCAGATGATAAGCACGGCGCTCTGTTCCGTATTCTTTCTCCAGCACGGGGCCAAGAGCGGCACCAGACATATAGGCATTGAAGAAGTGACGGAAACCATAACGTTTTTTGTCTTTACCCGTGGTATCGTTGGAGTGGGTCAAACCCGCCATGAAGATAATGCCAGCTTCCTGACACAAACCTTGTACCGC
This sequence comes from Alphaproteobacteria bacterium, assembly GCA_024279135.1. Lineage (GTDB taxonomy): Bacteria > Pseudomonadota > Alphaproteobacteria > Rhodospirillales > Casp-alpha2 > JABJOR01. The sequence goes on along the minus strand of JAJRRU010000015.1, from coordinate 21,423 downwards.
AACAGCCACACCCGAGGATGAACCGCCGGTAATCATCAGAGCACCGTCTTTTTCAATCATGCGTTTGGCAGAAGCACGAGCAGCATCAGATTTTGTCTGCGTATCGCCGGTCGTATAGGTTACTTTCTTACCCAAAATACCATTGCCCTTCAGTGAAGAAGGCGTGAAGGTATTCATCATGCCGCCATCACCTTCACCGTTCAGGTGTTTCACGGCAAGCATGTAGGCCCGCAGCTCGTCCGCGCCCTCATCGGAATAGGGGCCGGTCTGGGGAACGTTAAAGCCCAAAATGACGTTTGCATTGCTTCCCGGATCATTGGGGAAGGCTTGAGCCCAGGCATTACGGGTAAAAATAAGAGGTCCCGCACCCATAGCAGCCGCACCAGCCGCACCAAATTTGAGGGCTTGACGGCGGCTAAATTTATTTGAATTGCTCATAGATTTTTCCTGTCAATAACTGTGGCTACCGAAGCAGCCATCTTATAAAACGCAATGCTTCTTATGTTGAAGACTTAATACGTGTTCAAAATCCAGGTCGGACATCAACGATCATAATATGCCGACATATCAATGTTAATTATTAACAAGTTTCACAAAATTTCAATAACTCATTGAATAAAAATGCTTTTTTATGTTAAGTTGGTAATATAATTTTTGTAAATCTGTAAAGCATGTAAATACAAGGTACAGGCAATGCCAAATAATCAAATGTTGGGTCATAAACTGCGGGGGCTGCGAAAAGACCGCGGCCTGACACAGGTGGAACTGGCTACCCGGCTGGGCATTTCCGCCAGCTATCTGAATTTGATCGAACACAACCAACGCAACCTGACGGTGCCGTTACTGCTGCGCATCAGCGATATTCTGAACTTCTCACTACAAAGCTTCTCACCGCAACAAGAAGGCCAGCGAATTTCTGCCCTGATCGAGATTCTCAAAGATCCGATTTATGAACATTTGGATTTTTCCGATGAGGAAATCAAAGATTTTTACACCAATTCGCCTGCCTTGTGCCGGGCCCTGACAAGAACTTACAGCACCTATCGCAATATTATGGAAGACTTCCAGGTGATGAATGAACGCCTGGCACAAGATCCGCTTCTCTCGAGTAGCATCCATCGCCTGCGCACGCTTCTTACATCCATCGTATCATTTTCAGAAATTCTGCATGACAATGCCGATCTTTCCCCCAGCGAACGGCAAAACTTCCAGAAGATCGTGCTGGAAGAAAGTGAAAACCTGAGCAACACCGTGAATGCCATGCTTGAGGTTGTCTCGGGTGAAGGGCTGGCCGGTAATATTTCAGATATCACCCCCCATGAAGCCGTAACCGATTTTCTGCAAAGCCATAATAATTATTTCCCGGAACTGGAAGAAGCCGCCCAGGAATTACGCCGCGAAGCCGGGCTGGACAGCGTTTCCATCAGGGCGCGGCTGATCGGTTACCTGTTGGAACGACACGGAGTCAGTGTGGAAATAGCGGCCGATGAAACCCTCCACAGCGGTGCTTCCTATTACGAAGAAGCCAAACGCCATCTGGTTCTGTCGGTCTCGCTTCCAGCCCCCAGCATTAATTTCCATCTGGCAATGCTGATCGGTCAATTATCCTATGACACCCTGCTAAACAAAATAACCGCGCAGGAAAAATCCCTGTCAGAAAATGCCATAGCCAAAACGAAAACGGCTCTTTCCAACTACTTTGCCGGCGCGTGCATGTTGCCGTACAATGAATTTCTGAAAGCTGCCACGGACACACGGTATAATATTGAATTACTGCAACAGCGTTTTTCTGCCAGTTTTGAACAAGTTTGTCACAGATTAACCACCTTGAAAAAACCGGAGGCAATGGGCATTCCACTGCATCTGATCAGAGTCGATGTGGCCGGTAATATTTCAAAACGATTCAGCGCTTCGGGTATGCGCATCCCAAAATATGGCAGCGCCTGCCCCCGATGGATCATGCACCATGCTTTTCTGACACCGGGTGTGATCTGCTCGCAAGTCACCCAGATGCCCGACGGCAACCGTTATTTCTCCATTGCCAAAACCACATCAAAACAAAATATGGTTTACGGCCACCCGGGCTCACATTATTCCATCTGCATTGGCTGTGATATATCGTTTGCCGACCAAATGGTTTATTCTGATGGATTGAACCTGGAGTCTGCCCGGCTGCCTGTGCCCGTTGGCATCGCGTGCCAGTTGTGCGATCGCACAGACTGCCCCCAACGCGCCGCGCCGCCACCGCCAAAATCGACCACCACTATCCTGGAACGGCGGCGAAACATTTCACCCGGCATCGGTGACATATAAATCATTCGCCATGAGGACAGAATCAAGATTAACTTATCTTTTTGGCCACAATAAAAACCGATTTGCCTTTGCCAGGCTGCCACTGAAAATCGATCACAAAACCAGCATTGACCAGGCTGGCCTCCAATTGCGCAGTGGTAAAGAACCTGACCAATGGCATAAAACCGAAAAATTTACCAATCGGCACAATAAGCTTGAGAAATTTCATGGTATCGGCAAGACATGCCGTACTTGAGACAAAGACACCTCCCGGCTTGAGCATATTATGAATTTTGGAAAGCACGGCTTCCTTATTTTCCAGCAAATGCAGAATACTGAGCCCCAGGACCACATCCAGGCTTTGGTCAGGTGCGCTAAAATCATCGATCGAGGATTGTTCGAATGTGATATTGTCAACGCTGTTATCGGTGGTTTGATCAATTTTACTTTGAGCGATTTCGATCATCTTTGACGAAAAATCAATTGCCCGCATATGTTTAACGTAAGGCGCATGGATGATGGTGGTCGAGCCTGTTCCACAACCGAACTCCAGCACGTCCATATGGGGTTCCAGGTATTGGCGAGTATACTGTAATTTTTTCTGGTAGGCGTCTTCGTCGGTAATGGCTCGCTTGGCATAACGTTTAGCCATTCTATCCCAGAATTTACAGGCCTGTTGCATGGCACTCCCCCGCTTGGTATCTGATTGTTTTTTGGGAAATATTCTTAACATTATTGTCCCTGTGGAGTACAGGTCAACAGCACCGGCATAACCCCATGGGCGATCTATTCTTCACCATACAATTTCCGCATATCGTCGGGCAGATCATCAATGAAACGCACCTTGCCCTGGGACAACAGCCCCTGGCGCAACGGTTTGGCATTGCCCGATGTGGCGGTCATTTCTGAAACAGGTGTTGATCTGATCACCGCAGGCCAGTGGCCGGGTTGTGGTTTTGAGCCTTCGGCGGCAATATCCATAGGCTCGTCATCGACGATTGCCGGTGCCTCGATCACGTCCATAAATCCCCAGGTCGCTTCCAACGGAATGTTATTGGGGTCATAAAAATAAATTGACCAGAAAAGACCGTGATCAACGGCGCCATGAACGTCAAACCCGGCCGCCTCTAACCGGTCCTTCAGAGCGAATAATTCATCACGGCTGGCGACGGTGAAGGAAACGTGATCAAAGCCCAACGGTTTGTCGGTACGATCACCGGGGAATTTTCTCTCCATAGTAGACGCGCCATCATATTCAAAAAAGGCGATCTGGGTTGTTCCGTCACCGAGCAGGAAAAAATAATGGCGGTAACCACCATGCCCGATGCCAGCCACCAACTCCATTTGCAGCAGGTCACGATAGTACCTGACGGTCTTTTCCATATCCTGAGTGATAAATGCGAGGTGATTTATGCCCTTTAAAAGCATGGGCTGACTCCAATCATTTTCTCAATTATTATGGTTCTTATATCATTTATAAGCAACGATTTTACAACTACTTATTGTGCCTTTACCCTGTGGAACTCTCAAGTCCAAACCTTCTTTACCCCCCGCCTTAAGCTGGTTGCAATCTCAGCCGATATGGTTTTCGTGGCCTTTGACGAGAATGCAAGTGGTGTATTTAATTTGCCACCAGTTAAAGATCAGGGAACGGGAAGGCTGCGCCGCTAGTCGTGAATAATCTAGACCGAAAGATGCTCGCAAGGATCGCAACATAGGGTGTTATCACAAGGGCATCCATAACTTGACTTTGAGGCCACCCCTGGCCTTGTTTTCAAGAGATATTTTTCCTCCGTGGGCATGAATGACGCTTTGGGCGATGCTCATCCCCAGCCCGACCCCGCCGGTCGTGCGGTTGCGGGAATCCTCACACCGGTAGAACGGTTGAAAAACACGGTCAAATTGGTTTTTGTCTATGCCCGGACCATTGTCCTCAATGATAATTTCCAGACCTTTGTGTATTGTCGTGATTGAGACTTGTGCATTGCCCGCATACTTGATTGCGTTATCGATCAGGTTCGTCAGTGCCCGTTTAAGGGCTATTGGGCGGCATTCATAATGGATGCTATTTGATTCTGCAAAAACGACATCATATCCAGAGTCTGACATATCATCACAGATCACCTGAATAAGAGCCCTAAGATCGGTTTTGCGCCGGTCCTCTTTTCTCGCATTCTGTCGGGCAAATTCCAGTGTAGATGCTATCATGTTTTCCATGTCATCAAGCGTGCTCAGCATTTTTGATCTTTCCTCCAGATCATCGATCAGTTCTGTTCGAAGACGAAGCAGCGTTATGGGGGTGCGAAGATCATGGGAAATTGCAGCGAGCATATTCGTTCGATTTTCTATCATTCGTTTAAGCTGCTCTTGCATTTCGTTAAATGCCTCGGCCGCTTCGCGAACTTCCAAAGGACCATCCATGATAAGGGCCGGAGCGTTAACATCCCTGCCAAGACGCTTGGCGGCTTGGCCAAAGGAACGCAGTGGCACGGTCATTCGCTGGACGGCCCAGATCGATAACAGAACGACGGCGAGAGCCATGGAAAACAGGGACAAGATCGATTTATTAGACCAAAACGAACCGACTTCGGGGATATCGGTCGCGAAATTCAGCCATTGATTGTCTTCGAGCTTCAGCGACACCCTAAGCGACTGATGGGTCGCGAAGCCACGCATCCATCGCATCATGCGTTTGTGGATCCATTGGTCTGACTTCATCATTTCAAACATATTGTCTTCATGTTGAATTTCCATGAATTGAATATGAATTGACTGCTCGGGTGTCGAGCCAAGTTCAGTCCGCAAATATTGTTTTATACGTTCGATACTCTGGGAATCGTCTTCAGTTTTTACCAGCATACTTTCCGGGCTCAGTCTTACACGAAACGTCGGTTCGTTTACCGCCGTAACAATCCTCTCACGCCATTCGATGGGCGATACCGTCACAAGGTGTGTGATGTTGACCACACGTTCGGCCATGTTCCTGCCGCCCATGACAGCCAGACTGTCCAGCTTGTCGCTCGAATAGATCAACATACTGAAAAGGTGGGAAACGGTCAGCCCGGTCATAAGCACGAGTATGGTCTGGCTGGTGAGTGTCTTTGGAAGAAACCGTTTCATACACGGGTTACTTCTGGCGTGAATATATAACCACCGGCCCATACAGTTTTAATGAGTTCTGGTTTCTTTGGGTCAACCTCGATTTTGCGGCGTATTCGACTGACTTGTGTGTCGATACTACGATCGAAGGCAACTGAAGAACGCCCCCGCGCCAAGTCAAGTAACTGGTCGCGGCTTAAAACCCGTTGGGGACGTTCTACCAATGCAATCAGGAGATCGTATTCACCGGTACTGAGAGGAACGACAATATTTTCACTTGAGACCAGTTCCCGCATGGCCGTATCCAGAATCCACTTGGCAAATTTATATTTTGTCGTTGTTTCGCTTACCCCATCAGGCGTCATAGAATGTGTTCGACGCAAGACGGCCTTGATCCGTGCCAGAAGTTCCCGGGTGCCAAATGGTTTGGCCATATAATCATCGGCTCCCATTTCCAGGCCGAGGATGCGATCAATTTCCTCTCCTTTAGCGGTTAGCATGATGATAGGAATATTAGAGTCCGCCCGGACCTCACGGCACAGCGTCAAGCCATCGACGCCGGGCAACATAAGGTCGAGGACAATCAGATCGATATGGCTATTTGCCAGTACCTTTTTCATGGCACGACCATCCTGAGCCGTAGAGACACGGTAGTTGTCTTTCACCAGAAAACGGGAAACCAGTTCCAGTATATCAGTATTATCGTCGACGATGAGTATGTGTGATGATTGTTTCATAGAGCCATTATAAAGCTGGTGTGTGGTGAACAAACTAAAAACTTGTAACAAATCATGTCAGTAACCGGGATGAGCCAATGTTTGTCACCATTTTTTGTTCTTCAGACAAACTTTTACAAGCATTTTGGGTTTAAATATGACCCATCATTCAATATGTATGGTTTTCTAGAAATGAACTTCCCCAATATCAATCCTGTTATTCTCCATATCGGGCACACCGCGAAGCGCTGAAAACAAGAGCATGAAACAAACTCAATACGTTACAGCCATAATAGTCTTGCTTATTGCAGGGGCTGCCTGGGTATTCATGGATTACGGGGAAAGCCCTGTGGTTGGCCACATTGATTCTGGCAATCCTGAGATCGTCGCTTTGGGGTCATCTGTTTATGGAGAATTCTGTGCAGATTGCCACGGTATAAACCTCGAAGGTCAGGCAGATTGGAAAGTCAGGCTTCAAGACGGCACCCTGCCCGCCCCGCCCCATGATGAAACAGGTCACACATGGCATCATGGTGAAAAATTGTTATTCAACTACACAAAAAATGGGGCAGCATCGCTCGGGATCAAAAATTTCAAAAGTGGTATGCCGGTCTTTGAAGACGTCTTGAGTGACGCCGAAATATGGGCCGCCTTATCGTATATAAAAAGCAGTTGGCCTGTCGCAGTTCAGGAACGTCAGGAACAATCAACGCTCAGTGAAAATAAATAATGTTTCAGAGTTTATCTATACGCCGCCCTCCAAGGCATGTCACAGAATGGAATGGAAAATGAAAAATTCTTATTATCAGAAAATACCCGATTTCATGAAATCACATAATGCAATGATGGTTATGTGTTGTCTGGCAATGGTAGGGGCATTTTTTTTAGTCTCTGGCGGTGCCGTTGGTTCGGGATTATTTTCTCTGTTGCTCCCTTTGGCTGCGTGTCTTGGAATGCATACCCTTATGCACAAAGTTACCGGGAAAAAGTGTCACGAACCCAAAAAAACGGAAATCGAACCTGCTCGTATAAACCAATCTGAAGTATCCAAAAAATTGTAACAAAGTTTGTCATAGCAGATATAGCCCTTGACAAACTTCAGACAAACCTTACGGACAGTATGTGTTTTATAAATGGATAATGACTATCAATAGGGGATAATCTTGCTTGAATTCTTAAAACGCCTGTCGGGCAAAATACCATATGCAACGAACGTATATTCGCTATCGATGGTTACCGTTATTATAATTTTAGCACGACCTGTGTTGGCTGATGAGCATGTCTATATTCATCAAATTCCCCAGGTAAACGGTGTCATTTTCAATACCGAAAACACTGAACAGTTCTATGCAGCAACAAGTGCGGGATTATTTTCAATCGCTTCGAGCGGGATTGCTGAAAGAGTTTCAGAACGAGAAGATTATTTAACCGAGATATTGCGCCATCCTGATCGACCGGGTGTTTTCTTCTCAAGTGGATATCGCTCCCGGGATGAAAAACTTGGGGTTATACGATCAGATGATAGCGGTAAGACGTGGGCCAAAATCGCCGATGGCGTCGGTAGTGCCAATGGTACCCGTGGCCCTGTCGCCTTTTATGCAATGGCAATAAGCCATAGCGAGCCTTCCATACTTTACGGGATTGAGGAAAACATCCAGGTTAGCCATGACGGGGGCCTGAGCTGGTCCGTTGTTGGCGATGTGCCGGGACAGGTTTTTGATATGGCCGTATCACGGGTTAATCCTGAGCGGGTATATATTGCCACTCGTAAAGGGCTCTATGTCAGTCACAACGGCGGTAAAATCTGGCAATCAGCACATTCTGAAACCCGTCCAACTACCATGGTCAATATTGCTGATGATGGTTCAATACGAGCTTTTATATATAATTATGGACTCGTTACATCTGCTCAAGAGAGCTCTCTTGCCTGGGTAAGATCCGATTTTGATTTTACGGGCAGGGCGATCATGGAGATCGCCGTTAATCCGGATAATCCCTCGATGATATACGGCGTCGCAGATACCGGCGCAACGTTTGTCAGTACAAATAACGGACAGTCCTGGACGAGCATGGAAGGTTTGCGCGATGCTGTTAGCGAACAAATCTCGGCGGGTCGCCTGCTTTTTAAAGATAATTGTCAAGCCTGTCATGGCATAAAGGGCGCTGGTTTGAACCCGGATAAATTACCCGCACAAAACGCCAATGATCTGCCGCCTGCGCCGGCTTTGGATGACAGTGCCCATGCCTGGCATCACCCGGATGATCAACTGGTTGAGACCATCCTTGACGGGTCTCCGAGAAATAAGTTGATGGTTGCCTGGAAAGATCACGGGCTGTCTCGCGAAAACGCCGTGAGCCTGGTGGCTTACATGAAAAGCCTGTGGAATTTCAGCTCCCTTGCCTGCCAGGGCGCACGCCACATGAGTTGTCTGCGTTGAGATGAATGAAGGTCGGGCTTCACATGGTGGGGCTGCTTCGGGGAGTATCCTGGCACTTGTTTGGTATTGCCATGATGACAGGAACGTTGAGCACGGTAGGAACATGGCTTCTCAATACCTTTCCAATCATACAGAAACTGGTGATTTTAAAAGTCGGCAATGAACAAAGCTCTACATCAAAAAAATGTTCTTGTCCTCACTTTCATGGCCGGGCTGTGGCCCTCGATTGTAATGGCAGAACCCACGGCAAAGGATCTCTATTATCAGAACTGCTCCTTGTGTCATGACGAAGACGGCGCGGGGGTCATGCCGGGTATTCCTGACCTCGGTGGCGCCGATGGTCCTCTCTGGAAACCCAATAAACAACTGCTCGGTGCGGTAATCAATGGTGTTGATCGCACTGATTTGCCCATCGCCATGCCTGTACGTGGCGGCAATGTTGAGCTGAGCGACAGCCAATTACAACTTATAATCAATTATATGCGTCGAGAATTCGGCGGAAAAAAGGAGATTTACCCATGAAATATTCCTTGTCTGCAATTGCACTTTTGAGCATATTTACAACCGCCACAGCTTTTGCCGAACCCTTGATCTATGTAGCCACAGGATCAGCTAACAAGGTTCTCGCCATCGATCCGGCAACCAATGAAGTTGTTAAGGAATTCAATGATATTGATAATCCCCATTCCCTGGTCGCAACACCCGACGGTGAATATCTGATCGCGGGCAGCCTGAAACTGAAAGCCCGTGCCGAAGGTCAGGATGGCCCCGGCAAAAGTACGATTTATATCATCCATCCGGTACATGGCCATGTCATGTCGACCATGTCGGCTGTCGGCATAATCCATCATCAGGCCATCACTCCCGACGGACGATATGTTATCTCGACTCATCCAACCGAAGGCGGGATCAGTTATGCAGACCTAATCGGTGAAGGAGGCGTAAAAACCCTGAAAACCGGGAACGGCCCCAATTACACAGCGATAACCGCCGATGGTTTAAAAGCCTATGTAACAAATAGCGGTAGCAATAATATTAGTGAAATTGATATCAAAAGCTGGACTGTAACGCGTTCATTCAATGGCGGGCCGGGCCCCGAACATCTAATCTTGTCCCAGGACGAAAGCACGTTATTTACCATTAATGCCCGTGCCGGGAAAATATCGAAAATTGATATTGTATCGGGCAAAGTGACCAAAACCTGGGAGCTTGGCAAAGGGGCGCATGGACTGGATCTTTCTGAAGACGGAAATAGCCTGTTCGCCACCGCCAAAGGTCGCGATATTCTGGTCGCTATTGATCTTGCCTCCGATCGGCAAAGAGAGATGACTCTGTCACCGGCACCCTATCATCTGGAAGTCCTTCCGGGAACTGGCAAGATTTACGTTTCCAGCCAAAAAGACTCGAAAATCTGGGTTATCGATCCTCAGACATGGACGGTTGATGGCGAAATCGCCATTCAGGGCGAGGGACATCAGATGACCATAACCGACGGATGATCCGTCATCAATTTCAACGTATATTTAAGGTGTCGTATAAGGATTAAACCGTTATGAAAATACTCGAACATGTGCCTAAATTTTTAATCGCTGGTTTGTTAATAGGCGGTATCTGGGCCGTCATTTCGAATATGACCAGCAATTCCATGGGGGCACTCGTTGTCGATGTTAAAATTCCACAACTTTCCAAACAAGCGATCACTGGGGAGGCTGCCTTTGTTGAAAACTGTGCCCAATGCCACGGTGATAATGGCGCTGGAACAGAGCAAGGGCCGCCGTTAATCCACGATATCTATAACCTGGGGCATCATGGTGATAATTCATTCCGGCGAGCCACCCAACGAGGGGTGCAACGTCATCACTGGTCTTTTGGCGACATGCCGGCACAACCGCAAATCACAGGTGCGCAAATAACCAATATCATCCGTTATATTCGTGAACTTCAAAACGCTAATGGAATACTAACCAAACAACACACGATGTGATGTTAAGGAACTTATCAAAATAACCACCAGCCATATGGCCGTTATTATCAACGATAACAATTGCACATCGATTGCCATGTCAACTTGCATTGGCAATAGCGCGCCTTCGCCGCAACCAGCAATCCAACGACCAGGTATCGCGTTCACGCAGCAGCCAAAGTGCTGCAAAACCCGCTAATATAGCCAGTGCAATGGCTTGATTGCGGTTGGAGGGAAAGCCGTTCTTGATAACAAACGGTGCGATCAGGTTGGGAAAAATTACTATGACCGTCACGCCATGCATGAGGAAACCGAGCCCGTAACTAACCACGCGCCAAAAGCCAAGCGTGATTGCTAAACAAATCACGATCTGCGCTGCGCCCATGATATACGGCATATTAGCGCCAATTTCGAGACCGTGGAAATAGCCCCAGATTTTCACATACTGCCCCGGAGCCAGAATTTTATTCACGGCCCAAACAAAGAGAAACCACGCCAGACCAACACGCAATATTAATATAGCGAGGGGTTCCCGCCAGTCCTTGTAACCTGTTGGCACTGTCATGATAGACACACCCGCGATTGGTTCGTTTCAAAACGTGAAAATAACATGAGTTGCTCCTTTGCCAGGTCAGATGTTATATGGGCCCAAGGTGAATATGGCTTTGTTACAGCCATCATAGCCTTCATTGACGGAGAGACATTTCAAGTTTTCGCGATCAATAAGTGATCCAACACCAAACCACTGAAGGCACGGCCAGCAACCTGGCTGCTGTTGAGAAATTATTGGGAAAACCGGTTGCGGGAAAATTTCACAAAACACACCATTGTTCGTCAACATATGTGCTAAACCTGTCACGAATGAACGCTCACATATAATAATCTGTTACCAAAAACACCACAATTTACCGCCACCCGAATGGAGTTTCCTAGATGAATAAAACATCACCTTACAAGCCGGCCAAAGTCTGGAAATGGGAGAAGGAAAACGGCGGTACATTTGCAAAAACCAACCGTCCGACCGCAGGCGCTACTCACGACTGGGAACGGCCGGTCGGTATCCACCCATTGCAGTTATATTCGCTGGGAACGCCCAACGGGGTGAAGGTCACGGTGATGCTCGAAGAACTGCTGGCCCGAGGCTTTAGCGGCGCTGAATACGATGCCTGGTTGATAAAAATTGGCGATGGAGATCAATTTGGCAGCGGTTTTGTAGAAATTAACCCAAATTCCAAAATTCCGGCACTGATGGATCACAGTACCACTAAACCCACACGTGTTTTTGAATCTGGTGCAATCTTGTTGTATCTGGCTGAAAAATTTAACGCCTTTTTACCCAGCAACCCCGCCCTGAGGGCAGAGTGTTTATCATGGCTTTTCTGGCAAATGGGGGCAGCCCCTTATCTTGGTGGCGGCTTCGGTCATTTTTATGCCTATGCCCCTGTTAAAATCGAATACTGCATTGATCGATATGCCATGGAGGTTAAACGACAGCTTGATGTACTCGACCGTCACTTGGCGGACAATCAGTATATGTGTGGTGATGAATATACCATTGCCGACATTGCTATCTGGCCCTGGTATGGAGGCGTCATTTTAAATAGGGCTTATGATGCGGCCGAATTTCTGGATGCAGCGACCTATCAGAACCTCGATAGATGGACGCGCGAGATTGCCCAGCGGGAAGCCGTACAGCGTGGACGTATGATCAACCGGACGACCGGCCCACTGGAAGAGCAACTTCATGAACGCCATGATGCCAAAGACAGGCCTGGCTCAGGCAAATAAATTCAGGTTACATCGTTATCTCCGTCAGAGCGAGTTGCTGCATTTGATGATTGAAAAGAAAGATTATCGACCATCGGTGACGCCATACCCATGGAGGTTGGTCGTTACCAAAGTGAGCCCAAACTGAGGGATGAATACTATGATTATTCACACTGTAGCTGATTTTGTCGAAGTATCGTACCGCACAGACCTTCGTTCGGTTTATCTGAAATAGCACCGTGAGTACGACGAGGGAAGCCTTGTGCAAGACGCGATAAATACCGCACTGGATTATGTCCACGAGCATAACGTTAGACACTGGTTAGCCGATATCTCGACCTCACCGCGTGGATTATCTGATAAGGATCAGGCTTGGGTTGGCAGTTAGGAATTTACACAGGCAATTTCATGCTCGCCATTGCGTAAATTTGTCCTGATCCCGCCCTTGCCCGAGACAGGACAGGATATAAGCTGGCTTTCGCAGTGGGAGAAAATTACCCTGGTCAAATTCGGCGATCATGTATCGGCGAAGCTGTCGAATGATATGGCCATATCAGAGCATTCTTTAACGACTGACATTGCGACCACGACCAATGACTTAATAACCCTCGCCATCCTCAGAGACTTATATTTTTATCAGCTGACGGCTGATCTGATCGACAATATTACCGGGCGTATTATCAACAGAGATTATTATGGCCTCTTCAGGTTCTTCCAGATCATCGATTTGACTGTCGAGTAAACGGCTGGGCATAAAGTGGTCCTGTCGGGCCGACAGTCTGTATTCAATTATATCACGGGCTCCGCAGAGATGAATAATCTGGCTTTTTCCCAATGAAAGCCGGTCCCGGTATGACTTCTTCAGGGCAGAGCACGCCAGCACCAGGGGCCGCAGTCCTGTGTGTTGCTGAACAACGCTGGAAACCACACCTAACCAGGGCCAGCGGTCTTCATCATTCAGGGGTATTCCGTGCGACATTTTATCCCGGTTGGCTTCGGGGTGCAGGTCGTCTGCATCCACAAAAAATCCGCCCAGGTGTTCAGCCAGTAATTTTCCAATCGTTGTCTTGCCACAACCCGAAACACCCATGATCAATATCACTGGATATAATTTCATTTTCATAATGAACCGTCTACATGCCAGGATTTCTGAAAAACTGCCCTAAAACTTACTAATCAAATATAAACAATAGAATTATTATTGTTATCTTGTTTGCCGCCATATGATGGTACAGTAAATTCACACAAACTTCGAATTGGTAAAAAAGAGATAATAACAATGGCGAATACCAAATCTCTGGAGCAAGCATGCATCCTGATCGTTGAAGATGAGCCGTTCATGATGTCTTTATTGAAACGCCTGCTTTCCAACATGGCTATCGAAAATATCCATGAGGCTGTTGATGGCAGTGACGCACTCACGAAAATGGAAAACGTCAATTTTGATCTGATTATTTCCGATATTATGATGAAACCGATGAATGGATTACAGCTCCTGAAAGCGCTCCGTGTGGGCATGTGTGCGGCGCCTTCCAATACACCATTTATTGCTTTTACGGGATCAAACGAATCATCGGTATTCGGCACGGCCCTGGCATTGTCATGTGATGCGTTTATTTCGAAAAATGGCGATCCCCAGGACTTAATGGACCGCATTAAAAGTCTGCTTTCATCTGACAGACATATTGAGGGACCCACAACCTACCACGAGATAAAAATTCCTGATATTTTCAATGACAGTGCCTCCCCAGCAAGCAAACTGGAAGAAAGTTCTCCATCCAACGGTCTGTGCATTGCCGTTCCTCAAATCAAAGTGGGTGATATACTGGAGCGCGATTTCAAGACAGCGGATGGTTATCTGTTATTCCCGGCCCAGACGGTCATGAGCGATGACCACCTGTCCAGATTGCATGATTTGGACAGGCTCACGGACCTGCCCCAGATATGGATCGCGCGATGATGACATTTTTTCTTGCCGAGCCATTAATTTAGGGCAAGTCTTCATTCTATAAATAGTTCATTCTATCCCGACAACGCAACCAACCCGCCGTCGTGAGAAAGTCGGAAAACTCTATAAATAAGTGGTACATAACGAGGGGCTGGACAGTGGCTATGCTCACTGTAAATTACGGTGAGATGGTCACATTCTTTAAAAAGCCGTTTTATTTTTTTATAGACAAAATTACACAACAAATTATAGTTGGAATAAGTAAGTGTATTCTTATGGGGAAAATTGTGAACGTTCATTCTTATTTCAAAGAACAAACGATGACAGAGCTAACTCGTCTTCTGTCATCAGGTGTTGTTGTAGATATTGAATCTACGTTCTCTTTAAAGAGTAGCGAGAACACTACTGATTCATGGCATCTATAATAAACACTGTCAGAATACAGAGATATCTAAAAGATTTTGTATTGACTATGCTTTGCCTTTTTGCAGCAAAAGTGAATACAACATTTTCTTTTATAAATCAAATTCCCCCGATTATACAAAGACGAATTAGTAATAATTATGTAAAATTTAATTTTCTCAATGGCCTACGTTTTTCTGCCATTTTTATGCTGGCATGCAGTTTGATTATAAATGTTTTATTCTCCAATTCTGTCATTGCTCATTTGCATACGGTTAACAGCACTGCCAAGGTTGTCATAACCAAAGTTATTGCAGAAGCACCAAAAGGATTAGCTGGGCAGTTCGTCGGCAGGCACAAAACACATAATAAAACTTCGGGTGAAGAACCCAACCCAGGAAAAATACAAACGCTTAATGATTTGATCAATACTCTGGCAAAGCTTGGTTATCACAACACAAATCACATTTATGATGCGTTTTTTTATACAGCAAATTTAATCAATGAAAACGTCAATCAATTAACGTCTTCACGGCATCCTTTTATTTTGTCTGATGCCCCTTCTAACCTCTCCTCAGGTATATTCCATCCTCCAAAAGTATAAATTTCAATAATCCTGGCACACATCTGCCAGTAATATTGCGTTTGAATGCAGACAGTACCCTGTCTTGGCATTCTGGTGTATTTGTTTGCGCTATGGTTGCGATCTAATTCCACCAGAGAAATTTTGATACAAATTTCACAATACAAAAACGCATATTTGAGAATTTGAAATTCTAATCGTAGCAATGACACGGCGAAGATTGTCGTCTCAGTGCTCCGTTATACAAATCTTATGGAGACTAACATGATAAACACAAATCGACGTGTATTTATTGGCGGAACAACGGCTCTTTCACTTGCAGCCCTTTTTCCTCGTGGTTTGATTGCGGCAGAAAATGGTAAGCTGACAATTGCAATTTCTCAGGAGACAGGTGACCTGGATCTTTTGCAGAACGTATCAAGTCTTAGCGCCTATTCAGTCGTGTTTGATGCGCTCATCCATTACGCTTCGGATGGTTCATTGGTACCTGCATTGGCCGAAAGTTGGACAGAGGCAAGTGACGGAAAATCCATTTCATTCAAATTACGTAAAGGCGTTACCTTTAGTGACGGCGAACCGTTCAATGGGGAAACCGCTGTATGGAATTTGAAACGTTGGATGGGACAGCCGGACTTCTCCTGGATTGGTATTTCTGATGCAATGAAGAATATCACTATCGATGGCACTCATGAAATAACAATACACCTGAAGCAACCTGTGCCTGCGGGACTTCTTGAAATGACCATTGTACGTCCGGTTCGTTTTCTTTCACCAAAAGCCGTTGATGCAAGTGGTAAACAAATCGCACCAATAGGCACGGGCCCATGGGTTGTTACAAGTTATGACAACACCAAAACCAGCCTTGTTAGAAACGAAAACTATTGGGGTGAAAAACCAGATTTTAACGAACTTGAACTCAAGGTCGTGCCTGATGAGCTTGCACGTTCCAATGGATTACGTTCCGGCGATCTGGACGTCATCGGTGGTGAATGGGTTGCTCCTCTTTCACCACGTCGTGCCAGATCCATGCAAAAAAACGATGATGTGACTGTCATATCTGCGCCGGGTACAGCATCAATCTTGCTGGCCTTCTCACCTAAATCTTCGATGGTATCAGAGCAAGCGGTTCGTGAAGCCATAAGCCTGAGCCTTGACCGCAATGCTATCGTTAAAATATTGTTCGAAGGATTTGCGGACGCGACGGCGAATGTCTTTCCTGGCAACATCCCTGCCGGTGGCAAAACCCGAACGGTTACACCGCGTGATGTGAATGCTGCAAAAGGCAAGATGAGCAGTGCTGGCTGGTCAGAATCCGGTGGCAGTTGGAGCAAGGGTGGAAAGACTTTGGAAATCGAATTGCTGGTGTCCGAAGAATCCCTGCCTGGATCTCGCCGCCTTGCAGAAATGATACAGGGCCAATTAGCAGAAACCGGCATAAAGGTAGCCATTTCATCTGTGGATAATGCAACTATTCATGATCGTCGCCCTTCATTTGAATACGACATGACATTTATGGTTACCTACGGCGCACCCTATGACCCTCATGGTACGTTGGCCAACCTGTTCCTCTCAGATGTAGACAGTGGCCCAGATGGCAAGATTTATGCCCATACAGATCTGGATCCAATTCTGCGTACGGCACTTGAAACAGGTGGTGCGGCACGAGACGCCAAAATGCAGGAAGTTTACGACTGGCTTGATAACAATGCGGCCGTGTGCCCAATTGTTGCTCCCCAGAGGCTTTGGGCTTACAGCTCGAATGTTTCGAAGTTTGTACTCTCTGCGACAGACTATGACATGCCCACCAATGGTGTGAAGTTAGGTAGCTAGTTTAGTGGTGTAATCGCACTGAGTGGAACTGTCGCGGTTCCACTCAGTGCGTGAACCAAGCTCTGCTTTTCACAATCAACTGCCTCACTTGCAATTCAGGCTATACTGGTTTTTGACAGTAAGACTCTGGAAACGGATTTGTAAACATGTCTAAATTGATATTACGTCGTATCATTCTTGCTATTGGATTAATTATTGTTGCATCAGCTTTAACGTTCTCCATCATCGCAGCAGCACCAGGTAATGTCGCCGCTCTTATTGCAGAACGAAAGGCCGGCCCGTCAGCATCTGCCGAACTGGTCCAGCAGATTGCAGAAGAACTGGGATTGAACGACCCGTTACCGATGCGCTATGGACGCTGGTTTTCAGATGCAATACGCGGTGACCTTGGAGACTCCCTTCGGACAGGAAAATCCATAGATCAGGAGTTCAGTGAAAGAATTCCCATTACTGCCATCTTGCTTGGTGGCGGCGGTATAATTGCATTTGTGATGTCTCTGGGGATCGGTCTTTTGGGTGCAGTCAGTAACGGGCGGACTGTCGATCATTTATTGCGAGCGTTTGCTTTAATCGGTGCATCAACACCTAATTTCTTTGTAGCAGCGCTGCTTGTAATTGTTTTTTCAGTTTCTTTGGGGTGGCTGCCAGCTTTCGGGGGTGGTTCCTTTGTGTCGTGGATTATGCCCTGTGTTACCATCGCCTTGTTCCCGGGCTCTGTTCTAAGCCGTGTTGTGCGTGTCAATTTACAGGAAATTATGTCACGACCCTTTGCGACGACCGGATTTGCAAAAGGTTATTCCCGTTCGTCCGTGTTAATCTATGAAGCATTGCCAAACATTGCAGTACCCTATCTCACGACATTCGGCGCACAGTTTACCTTGATGATAATCGGATCGATTGTTGTCGAAACGGTGTTTGCCCTGAATGGCATTGGTGCATTTTTTATTGAGGCTATTCGGTTTCGCGACTTTATTTCCATGCAGGCAACACTTCTGTTGTTCATCGTATTCTTTGTGTTTGTAAATCTTTTCGTCGATATCGTTTGCCTGTTTATTGACCCACGTATCAGGCGTGAAACTCATGGATAAATCAACTTTCAACAAGACTTTTAATGCCGCAGCCAAATGGCCGTGGCTCGTTCTCACGCCGGTTCTGGTGTTTATTGCAATTGCCATTTTTTCACCGTGGATCACACCCTATGATCCTGTTGTACAGGATTATTCGGTAACCCTGGAAGGTCCTAGCGCAGCTCATTGGCTGGGCACGGACTATCTTGGCAGAGATATGTTAAGCCGATTAATTAGCGGAGTACGGGTCTCTCTTTTTGCTATGTCGATTGTTCTGATAGCGGCGTTGTTTATCGGAGTCATTATTGGTTCTTTTGCCGGTTATGTCGGTGGCAAAATAGAACTGGTGCTGATTAGTATAATCGATATCGTTCTCAGCCTCCCAAGCTTGATTTTTGCACTCGCTATTATCGGGGTCATTGGCCCTGGATATTGGTCTATGATCATGGCCTTAACGATGGCATGGTGGGCGAACTATGCCCGCATGAGTCGCGCCGTGGTCATATCTGAATTGCACCAGCCTTATATCGAAGCAGCCCGAGTCATGGGTTCAGGCCACCTGCACATCTTCTTTCGTCATATTTTACCTCATGTTCTTTCTCTTGTTATTGTGTACGCCAGTGCAGATGCTGGCGCATTAGTGCTAGCCATTGCGACATTGAGTTTTCTTGGTCTCGGCGTAGAACCACCGACACCGGAATGGGGGCAGATGTTGGTAGATGGTATGAGTTATCTCGAGGAATACCCAAGACTTGTCATCCTGCCGGGCATCGCTCTTACCCTTGTTGTTGTCAGCTTTAACCTGCTGGGCGAGCAGTTTGCTCTCCAGAAGGTGCCCAGAGCGCTCCGTGGTTATAAGTTGAAACGCAAAAAGCGCCAGAGACAACTGGAAGAAGACATTATTCTGGATGGAAAAGTCGACCAATGAACATTAAATTAGATGAACCTATATTTGAAGTTGAGAATCTGGTTATTGACCTCTATGCGGCCAATGTTTCCGTTCGCGCTGTCGATGGCTGCTCATTCTCGGTTTATCCCGGAGAGACTCTGGCCATTGTTGGTGAAAGTGGTTCGGGAAAAACTGTAATGACACTTGGGCCGCTTGGCTTGCTTCCTGAAGGTGTATCGGTGGATATGAAAGGTATTGCGCGAAGCGGGGATCAAAACCTCATAGGACAGAGTGAGAAAAGCCTCGCAAAACTACGCGGTGGCAATTACGGCGTTGTTTTTCAGGATCCGATCAGCGCTCTCAACCCGATGAAGCGTATTGGTCCACAGCTTGCATCACAGGTTTTCCGTTTAACCGGCGCATCTAAAGAAAAATCCAAAGAGATTGCGCTTGATCTGCTTCGTCGAACGGGCATACCAGACCCAGTTGATCGTTACACACGTTACCCCCATGAAATGTCGGGGGGTATGTTACAGCGTGCCATGATTGCTCTGGCTCTTGCTGGAAGACCGCGAATTCTCATTGCGGATGAACCCACCACGGCCCTGGATGCCACGGTGCAAGCACAGATTCTGGAGCTTCTTAAAGAGATCCAGCGAGATGAGAACATTGCAATTGTATTGATTACGCATGACATCGGTGTTGTTGCAGCTGTGGCGGACCGAATTGTAATACTATATGCCGGACGGGTTGCTGAAACCGGAACAGTAACCGAAGTTCTGATAAACCCCGTTCATCCCTATACCAAAGGGTTGCTTGCGTCTGTCCCTGATCTTCGAGCCAAGCAATCTGAACTTCTAACTGGCATCCCAGGTACACCGCCTGATCAATCGCAGTTAAAACCAGGGTGTCGTTTTTCGGACCGTTGTTCAAATGCGATTGAAACATGTTGGCAGATTAGACCCACCCTGAAAGAGATCGAAAGTTCTGACGGTGTTCACCTCGTAGCATGTCCCGTTGAGATTGCGAATATTAAAGGAAAAGGTAATGCCTGAACCAATTGCTGTAGAGGTCCGTGGAGTCAAAGTTCATTTCCCTGCGTCAGATGCGGAACATCCCGTCCGTGCAGTCGATGGTATCGATCTTTCCGTTCCTGTCGGATCGTTTCATGCTATCGTCGGTGAATCCGGTTGTGGAAAAACAACACTCGCACGTACAATTGTTGGCCTGCAAAAGCAAACAGCAGGAGAGGTTAATATTAACGGCCGCTCAATTGCTGATTGGATGAGCAGAGACAGGTTGAAGTTTGCCAAAGAGATGCAGTTCGTCTTTCAAAATCCACTTGGTTCCTTGAGCCGTCGCCAAACAATCGGTCAGTCACTTGAGGAGCCATTACTTATCCACGGGCAAAAACGTCCATTAGATCGTCGTCAACGTATCAATGAGTTACTGGAGTTGGTGCATTTACCTGATACGGTACTGGATCGTCTTCCACGCTCTTTATCAGGAGGCCAACGCCAACGTGTTGCTATTGCACGTGCTCTGGCATTAAAGCCATCAATCCTGATTTGCGATGAACCATTAAGTGCCTTGGACGTATCTATCCGGGCACAAATTGTTGGTCTTTTTACTGAATTACAAAGGACACTTGGACTGACGATTGTTATTATCTCTCACGACCTCGCAATTGTCCGGGAAATGTGCAGCAGCGTGAGCGTCATGTATTTAGGTAAAGTTGTCGAGGTCGGTGATGTAAATTCCATATTTGAAGCACCTACACACCCATATACACAGGCACTCTTGTCAGCAGTACCGTCGCCTGATCCTCGTGTGGAAAAAAACCGTGAACGTATTATTTTAAGTGGAGAGCCTCCAAGCCCCATGTACTCTCCCTCAGGTTGCCGTTTTAATACTCGCTGCCCAATCACAGCACAACAGTGTGAAACTGATGAACCTCATTTGCTTCAGGTAAACCATGGTGGTGATGTAGCTTGCCACTTTTCTGATACGAAATAGAAATAGTAAGTTTAGTTTGTACTGAATAGCCCCTGAGTATCAGGAAGCCGCAATTACGGTGCTGGATTATGTATTGAGGCTCTGAACCAAGCTCTGTGCAAATATGGTCGCCCGGAAATCTTCAATACCGATCAGGGAAGTCAGTTCACCAGCTTTGAGTTTGCCAGTGATCTCAAGGAGGCAAAGATCACGATCTCCATGGACGGTCAAACACCAGCAGAGGTTTATGGAATTACACAAAGACAGCAAGATCAAACATTGGAATACACCTTAAATGTAGTGGTTCAGACTTGATCTGACAGTTACCAGATTCGACGTGGCGTCTGTCAGGTCAAATTTGGTCTACAAACTTTTCCTTCCAGATACTTTTGCCGTCCTCCAGAGTCTGCATGGGCGTTTTCCCTTCGCAGATT
>JAJRRU010000014.1 GCA_024279135.1 Alphaproteobacteria bacterium | reverse complement strand
TAGCAAAACATTGTTGACCAGCTAACCGAAAAATGACATCAACGAATCAACCAACGGCGTTAATCACGCTCCAAGATTCTACTTCCGGCCAAAGTGGCCGTTTTGAATGGAATCAGTGGCCGCTTTCAGTGGAATGTGCAGGCTGGGCGTGCTTCAGTTGGTTCTCCACAGCAGCGAGGCGAAGCGATAAGAAAAGCTGGTCGCCAGTCCCATCACTTAAGCCTTCGAAATCAACGTGCTTCCCATCGGGGCGGCACCCCATAAGTCTCGGGGTGTCTCCCTCGAAGTCAATTTGTAGGGTTTTAAATGAGCCGAGTGTCAGGATCGAAAATATTTCGCTGGCCCGCTCTAAAAGGGGGCCGCGTTTTTCATCACGGTAACGTTCTATGGACCAGCGCAGCAACTGTGCACCCATATGAACCTTTATAAACCTTTGGGTTACATCGGCCATATGGGCCAGCGCCTCTTGCCGTTGAGCCTCAGCCGAAGCGGCATCTGCTTGCCCGTGAGTTTTATCTCTTTCTTGTTCTGCATCTTTCAGGACTGAGCGGCAGTCGTCCCGCCGCTCAAGAGCTTGTTCGCGCTGTTCATTGATCTCAGTGAGACGGGCGTTAATTGTGGAAATGTCCTCAATTGAGATTTCTGCTTCAACCTCATCCATAGACAGACTATCACTGTTTTCAATAATGATCGTGGTTAGATCTTCTATTTCTCGGGTGATGTTGCGAGAACTCTCTGACCTCTCAATGACGGCTTCAAGATCATTGATTAAGGAGGTCTTCGCGAGCTCCATATAGGGAGCAAGGCTTAAATTGGCTTCAGAAATTAATGTTTGAGCAGCTTCAAGGTGTTCTTGGTTTTTCTCAAGTTCAATAAGCGCTTTTTCGTAGGTTTCCTGGGCTTTTTCAGCGTCATTCAGCCTTTGGCTCAGTGTGGTGCAAATTTCTTCAGCGGAGTTCTTGGATAAGTCCCTTGCGATAGCCAGCATTAAAGTATCAGTGTTTTGTTTGAAGTTCTCAATATCGCGCTTCATGGTCATAATGCGATTTTGTTTGATATCGCGATTCCTATCCAGCTTTTCTTTCAAGTCGGTCATGAACGATAGTGCTGTTAAAGTTGTTTCCGGGGTAATGGCGTCGGGCAATCGGCACGCTTTGGTTTTTTTAGCCCATGAAGTTTCCCACGTTTCTAATGCCTGATTTGCATCTGTTTCTTTTTCTTTCATGCCCTCAATGGTTAGCGTTTCTTGTTGGATATCTCTATGGAGCTGCTCTCGTCGGCTTCTTGATAACTCATCTGCAGAAACATCAGACTCTGCCCGGTCAATCAACTGCTGGATTGTAAGCTGTGATGTGGTTTCTCCTGAAACATCAACTTCAGAAAACGCTTGGCGAAGATTTGTCGCTGCCATCGCTTCCCGGCTTTCTAGTCCTTGAAGGTGCGCCTGCTCGTCTGTCAATTTTTCTGCTTCATTCAAGGCACTGCGGTAATGACCAAGCCATGTTTGAAAAGCCGATATCCCCATATCGCCTAGACCCAGTTTGTCTATAACAAGTCGCCAGTTGGTGAGAAACACACTCTGCTGGCCCTCAATATCTGCAATTGAGCGATCCGCACCATCACAGTCCAGCTTGTGTTCTGAGATCGTATTACGAAGGAGCTCCAATTCTTTTGCGTCTTCGGCTTTTCTGTAGCGATTGTCGGCCAAGTCATCAGAGGCAGTGATATGGGCTTCAAATTTATTGCCAGCCTCTTTGATCGGTTTCGTTCCGGACTTGATGCCGTCCCAAAAATGATCGCGTTTCTGCCGCGATATTTCAATATCTTCATGTGTAATGGGGTTAGTATCTTTGAGAAGCTGCTTTTCTTTAAGTTCATCGGTACTGATTTCATTGATGATCTTCTCGCGATGTTCCTTGGCGACCTTTAATTCAACAATAAGGTCGCGTTCACTGTTCTTGAATTCTTGAACTTCGCTATCACTTGGAACGGCCAGTTTGCGTAGCTCCTCTGCTGAACCTGTCCATGGGCGCAGTTTTGCAACGTGAATGTCGTATGTGCCGGTAGCACGGCCGATACATGCGCTGATTTCTGCTTTTGTAGCCTCAGTGTTTCCGAGTTCCCGTGCAGCTTTAAGCGATGTGGCGATGTCAGGTGGGAGTTGTTTGTCGGGCAGTTCGCCGAGTTCTTTGGTCAGCGCCGCTAGATCGCGTACCCTTTCTTTAAGGTTGTCCGTAGCGTTGGTTGCGGCTTGATTGAGACCGCTGAAACCGTTGGCGAGGCCCTCAATCTCCTTTCTAAGAATTGCTGACGGCAGTGCGTCATCAAGGGTTTCGTGATCTGTCATGGCCCATTCCAGATCACGGACAAGTCCATTAATTTCATCGGTCAGAACCTGGGATTTTGTTTCCTGTTTGATTAAGCCTGAGGGATGATCTTTGATACGGTCTTTTTGGCCGCGCAGTTCATCAATGTCATCCTTGCGGACCAGCAAGTCCGTGTTCAATGTGACGCTATCCCGGTCTTTGGTTGCTTTGTCAATTAGCGCTTGATAGGTCCTGATTTGTTTTTCGGCCTCATTAATATCATCCTTTGCGGTATGCACATCTCCGCCAGCGCTTTCCGGCAAAGTGATGACTTCGCCCAAAGCAGTCCGTTCTTCAATTTTAGTATTCCGCGTTTGAAGGTGCGGAGCGACACGACGGACTCGGTCAAGGCGTGTTCGGGTGTGCTCTAAAGTGGCGTACTCGTTCAGGGCTTCGTTCAATGCCTCAGAAGCCATATCAACTTTTTGGTTAACCGATTTCCATTCTGTTGTTTTAGCCGTGACTTCTCTGAGCATAGTTTTAGCTTCTTCAAAGGCGTCATGAGCCTGATAAAACTCATGGCTCCTGGATCTGCCTTTAGTCCACAGGGACGTGGCTTCCTCTTCCAAACGGTCAAGGAAATCGCCAAAGATACCAACACCGGCGGATGCCTCAAAGAGCATTCGACCAACATCATTCCCGGAGTCCATCAGGTTTTTGCCGCCTGTTTCCAGCCCGGCGTGGTCAAGGCAAAATTCACGCAAAAACGATATGCGATCTGCGTTACCCGTAAACGGGGCCAGGGCATCATCGGGCAGTTCTGTACCGTCAGGTGAGCGGAGTGGCTGATTATTACGTTTTAATCGATGGAACTCTAACTGGGCGGTGTCAGTTTCAAGCATGCCCCCAAGGCACATCTCCTTTTTATCGTGAATAAAATCAAATCGGGTTCGGTTTTCAATACCAAACAAAAGGTCGGTTATTGCGTGGCGTGTTGTTGATTTTCCGGCTTCATTTGCGCCGACGATCAGATGAAAATCAGGTTTGCCACTCACATCTGGAGCAGGGAGGTCAATGGAAAAGTCGGTAAATTTTCCGTAGCGGATAAGGTCCAGACGGCAAAAGCGCATAATTATTGTGCTCCCCCACCGTTAGACATATGAGCGATAAGTCCTTGAGAAACGGCATCCATCTGATCTTTTACATCTCCGGCCTGGATTGACTGGAGTTCAGGCACAGCATTAATCAACTCAAGGGGCGCTTTGCTGACAAGCTCCATTAATTCCCCAACAATTTTTTGTTGAAGGTCCTCATCATTCCCAGCTTCATCCAGGTATGCCTGTAAGTCGGCAATAGCGTCTGAACGGGCTTCAATAGTTGCCTTGTCCAGGGCGGGAGTTGTAGCGAGCTTGACCTTCTCAATCCAAAGCTTGCTATCGCTCAGGGTATTGGCTGCGGCAAGAATTTCCTGTCGTAACTGGCGTTCCAGCCCGAATAGTTCTCCATGAGCACGGGTGCTGCCAGTGATTGTGATGCGGACCGCCATTGGTAATCCGCCGGTTTCACCTTGAAGCAAAGATTGCAGTTGATCACGGGACAATTGGACAACGTCGCCTAGAGATTGGGCCTGCTCTGCATCGATTTCCAAGCTGTGCCATCGGACTGTATCGACAAACAAACGTTCAATGGAAGGTTTGTCGTTTTCCACTGTAACCAGCAAGGCACCCCGTGGGCCTGTCTCACGAATATGGCGTCCCTGAAGGTTTCCGGGAAATGCAATTAGAGGCGAGGTCTGCAATATATTGTGTTCGTGAACATGCCCCAGAGCCCAATAATCATATCCCTTGTCCACAAGGTCAGATATTGCACAGGGTGCATAATGAGCGTGTGCCGCGTGGCCCTCTACAGCCGTATGCAAGATGCCGATATTGAAGCATCCTGGCGTGGCGGCTGGATAATTGATCGCTAGATTTTCTTCGGTTTTGGCGTCTCGGAAACTCTGGCCATGCAGCGCCACTCCGATATCCGGTATCGGATATGTTTCGGCCTTGCGGGATGGAAACACGGTAACATTTTTAGGAAGTTTTAGCTGTTTGGTCAGCTTACTTTCGGCATCATGGTTGCCATTGACAATAAATACCGGGATATTTTTCCGGTCTAGTCGTCCCATCTCCTGAGCGAAAAATAATCCCGTATTGAAGTCAGGCCAATTTCCATCATAGAGATCCCCCGCAATCACCATGAAATTGACTTGCTCGCGAATGGCTTCATCGACCAGATTGCGAAATGCAGCTCTTGGCGCATCCCGCAACAACTCGACAGGGGCACCTTCATAAGCCGACAGCCCTACAAGTGGGCTGTCGAGATGAATGTCCGCTGCATGTATAAATGAAAAATTGACCATCGATCTCCCCTTGATATTACTTTTAACTCAAGGAAAGGGTTTCCTCAACAAATAACACGCATTGGGTGCTGTTGGTGAGTGGTGCTCTCTAATAAATGGTCGCAAATCAAGGCGTCCAGATTGCTCATTACGCCCTTTGATCTATTGTTTCATCCGTTGACGGCGTCCTTGAGTCCTTTACCAGCTTTGAACTTCGGCATTTTGGAGGCAGCGATTTGGATTTCTGCGCCAGTTTGCGGATTGCGGCCTGTACGGGCGGCGCGGTCAGAGATTGAGAAACCACCAAAGCCAGTCAACTGAACATCGTCGCCTTTGGTCAGGGCCTCGGTTACGCTCTCACAAAAAGCGTTTACAGCCTTGCCAGCGTCAGCTTGTGTCAGACCAGATTTTTCAGCAATAGCGGCGATAAGTTCAGATTTGTTCATTGGTGGTTCCTTTATGAGTAAATGATAATCCCATCATTGATAAACAAATCGAGGGCTTTGCTCAAGAAATTACAGAGCCGGGTGTGTGTATTTATAACGCCAATGGGCGTCATCTGATTTGCTTGAGGATTTTAATTTTATTTTTCGAAGTGCAAGGTCCATCCTGAGTAGGTTTTTTCCACTTTGCAAGGGGATGGATGGGGTTGAAATTTGACCTTGTTTTGGCAGCGGTGTATCGCCAAAATTCCAAAATCCACTGCACTCCGGGAAAGGATTTTGTTTTTTTCGTGCTCTGTAAGTATCAAAAAATTGAGCTTCTGGCGGAAAGTGCAGCGGGTTTTGCCAGAAGATGTAAAAACAACCCATAATAAAATCACAGGGCGTTTCATCATTCCTTGCGTGTTCTCAAATTATTAAATACTTTGATTGAAATAAAAGTCATTTCCACAGGATATTAGATGTCATTTACTCCCAGTGTTTTTATAACTTCGTTGGTACATGAAAACGAGGAGCATATCTCTCAGCAACTCAGGTTCTGGGATTCATCGTCACTCTGGAAAAAAATAAACAAGCACAAAGCCGTCAAAACCATAAAGACAAAAACGTTCAAAGGCGTTCTTTCCGTGTCTGACTGGGCAACCGAAAAAGTTAAAGCCCATAAGATCGGTGAGCTTGAATTCCCTGAGCAACTATCCCAAGCAAGGAACTGGCTAGAAGAGCAATTATCACCACTGCCGGAAGATAAGTTGCCGGATTTTTTTGCTGTACTGAACGATGAAACTGACTACCGCACAGCAAGGCTCTGTCGCTTCCTCAAGGCCATTGGTGAAGATATTACTGCCCCCCTATCCGTTGTTCAGCTCCATGAGCTGGGAAATGCTGTTGAACGCGAAGCCTTGCAAGTCCTTACATCCGATAAAAAAGCTGATTTTCACGGGAATTCGGTGGAAGACTTAACCCAACATGTTGTTGGTAAAATTTTCAAAGACCTTAGCGAAAAATACAAGACAATGGCCCCAGATGACCAAAGCCGGGTCGTTGAGGGCATAACTCACTCATTCGATACGCTTGATGATGCTGCAAAAGAAAAACTCAGGTCTGAGCTTCAATCCGAGGACATAACAAATGAGGTTGTCCATAAGGCAATCATGTCTGGTGGCATAGCTGGCTCGGTTGCCGCTCTGGTGGGTTTGTCGGGATTTGCAGCATACACAACGATCACAACTGCATTATCGTTCATTTCCTTCGGGTTGCTCCCGTTCTCAGCCTATACATTCGCAACGTCTGCGGTTGCCGGGGTCGCTGCCACTGCCCCCTTAATGCCGATAGCCTTAGCTGGTGCTGCCATTTGGTTCTATCCGTCAGAAAACATAAAAAATTACAAAGCCATGTTACCTATGTTTGTCGCATTAACGGTTTTATCCTCAAAAGACCGAAACCGTAATTACGATGCTGAAACCCAATGGGTAGAGCGAATAAATCAACACCTTCAAGGAGTGCCAAAATCTCGTGAAGACTTTGAACTTCTCAAGAAAGCCTACCCTTGCCTTATCCAACCGTCAGAGAAAGAAAAATGGACTTCAAAGATTTTCTCGAAACTAAAATAGAGCCAACGAAGAAAAAAACAATTTGGCAAAATGTCTTGAGCGGTGATGATCTGGCTTTTGCCTCTCTGACCTTTGGGGACTTGCTTTATGATGTCGCTAGGCTCGATCCTCTGGTTCTTGAGGGTATAGATTTCTCTCGTGCTGCGAACCTTGATTCTATACCTGCTTTCGCCGAATTTGCATCCGGGATAATGTCAAAAACAGGGCAGAGTTTTGATTCAAACATAGCCCAAATAAAGGGCTATGTAGCTGAACGATATGTCGCTGAAACGCTTCGCCGCCAGGGTGCAGAGGTTGAGTTTCCGGCTGCATCAAACCAGCCCGGTTATGACTTGCTGGTGAATGGCGATAAATTTCAGGTCAAATGCTGGGAAACGACAGAGGGCGTTGAACGCCATTTTGAGAAATACCCGGACATTCCGGTTTTCGTCAACGAAGAGCTTGCAGAACCGTATCAGGGAAATGATATGGTTTTCCCGGTCTGGGGTGTTCGCAACGATCAGGTTGAAGCCGATACGATTGCGAACCTGGATGCAGCATCCGAAATTCTGGATTTGGAAATTCCCATATTCGCAGCCGCAATCGTCGCAGTAAAAAATGTCTATGGGGTGGCTACCCGTAAAACAGACTTTGAGAATGCCTTGAGAAATGTTGCTGAGGGGACAGCGGTTCGCACTGCCGGAGGAACTGGCGGTGCAATTGCTGCAGCCTTGTCCATGTCGGCTATTGGCATAACAGGCGGCTGGGCCACCATCATCATCCCAGCCCTTGGAGCCGTTGGCGGGCATAGTATCGCCCGCAAGATGCACGAAAAAGCCATAGGCGCATTCATGTGCAAGGAAGAAAAACAACACTTAGTTAAGGCACTAAAAGCCTACCTATTGGCATTGTTGTCAAAACTTGACTGGATGAAGGCAAAGGCAATCAGCTATTCAGGAAATATCGAGAACCACTTTTCCAGCACAAGCAATGTCGTAACATATTGGAAATCTGACTGGAAACGCAGATTAAACGAAGAAAATGATTTCCGCTGTCTCTATGCTCAAAAAATTCAATATGCACTTGATCATGGCGGGATGTTCAATAACGCAGAAAACATAATTGAGTCCGTAATCGAAGCGCTGAGGATAACGGCCCATGTCGGGGTTTTGCCGCAAAACCTTTTATTTGAAGGTCGTGACTTATTGGAAGCGTGTTCCGTGTATGCGGAGAAGTTACAGAAGCGGATTGTTTAATGGGGGCTTTTATTTATTGCGCTCATAGATACCGCGTAGAATATCAAAGCGATGCCTGGGTTTTTACTGATCATCGGATATCCTCACCAATTGTAACCTGTAAAGGTTGCTTCTATACAAGTTATCGATAGCGCATTTTTTGTTTTAAATACCCTGCAAAAAATGAAACCGCCATCGCAATAATAATACCTACTGGGATTGAAGCCCACAAAGACCAGTCAACAATTAAAACAAACGTAATCACTACAACAATCCTTTCAACGTCACAGCTTGCGCCCAACAAGACAACTCTTAATAAAACTACAGCGCCGCTCATCTTGCGTTGCGTGTCTTCATGTTTTCTATTACGGTTATTGCCAGAGCCAAATTAAACGAGGGGGGACAAATTAAGAGAAATGCCAAACTGCAATCTCACGACTAACCCTTTCAACCTATTAAATATTTCAGTTCGAAGCACCCGTGACGAGATCGCGGATGCTTACGAGGATGCACAGGTTGATGGTTTGCATGATGAGGAAGTTCTTCTACAGGCTCATCAGGCCCTGATTGGCCCGAAAACACGCCTTGAGGCTGAACTGGCATGGCTTCCTGATTGCTCCCCCTCTCAAGCTCGCCGTATTATGGAAATGCTCGGTGACACCAGCAATTTCACGGATGTACTCGACGAAGTGAAAAATGTTGAGGGGGTGAGCGCTGCGAATATCTATGCTTCTCTTTGTGCGCACATCTCAGGCAACAAACAAATTGTTGAGAGCTTGATATCTTCTTATGATGAACTGTCAGAAGAACAGGCAATTACGGCCCTGAATGATAGCCGCCAAATATCTGGTTTTCCAAAAGCAAACCGTGATCTTGTTTCCAAAATACTCCCCGAGATAAGAGAGCAACATGCTCGTGCGGCGGTAAGCTCAATCATCAAGGCTGAACACCCAGGCTTGTTGATGACCGCGCTTGTTGAGCGGTTTTTAGATAAGCATGGTGGCACTCGCGATTTTCTATTTGAGATCGCTTTTCACTTTGATTCCTGGTCGATGCCAATTCTTCGAGATATTAAGGATCAAATTGATCAAGCCGTTGAAACATTGAAGTCTGATCCTGACACCGAAAAACCAGTTGCAGATATTGTTCAACTTCTCCTGGAATGGGATGACTACAGCCAACCAGCACAATTGATAGAGCAAGAAAAGGGACTGGATGAACAGCGTTCAAAAGAATTGTACGATGAACTTCGGGATATATGCCTGTGGCTTGCAAATGAAGAAGGGCAATTTAAATCAGCTCTAACAATCTCAAAGGCCCTTCTGGATACCTTCCCTGAGTTACCATCCGTAGTAATTCAGGCATCTGACGATATTGATGCCTTGGAAGCCCTTACAGAAGAAGCAAAGTCAGTTGAGTTATTGGCCCCATTTGTTTCGGTAGCCGAAAAGTGCTTCGACAATCTTGAAACTCTCGACAGTGATTTAATAAGAAAAGGCTTCTCATCCGGGGGGATAGGATTAGCCGGGGAACTGTATCAGGTCTTTTTTGAGGCGACACAACGGATACAGGGTTCTGAACATGAAGATGTCCCTTGGATGATGGTTCGGGGCATCGCTATTGAGCTCAATAATACGGAAACGGCAACAGAAGCCGCTTTAAGCATTCTTGAAGGGTTAAACAGTTTCCCAAAGGCATCACCATCAACGAAGGTGAAAGAACAACTGGATGTTGATCTTGCAACAATTCGCTCGAACGCAAAGTTTGAAGAACTTGGCCGCGCTGGTGAACGCTCTGACCTTGATACCGCTTTGCGACTAGCCAACGAGATATTGGCTATTTCTAAGGATGAAGGAGAACGTCAGGTAGCCAGAGAGATTAAGGCAAATATTGAGTCTCAGTTCCGATCAAAAAAACGCCGCTGGTTATTTTGGGGCATTGCAGCAGCTGTGGTCGGATTCATATGGATTTCTGACAGCAGCAGCAAGAAAAAGCGAACCTATTCTCCCAAGACAACTACAGCATATTCATCGCCAAGCAATCTGACTTCTCAGCCATCAAATACCACAAGTGGAACTGTCGCTAAATCATCATCTGGGAGGCGGAATGAAAGCCTGCCCCCAGTCGGGAGTAACAACGTTTTAAACCAAGAGCAAATTCGATACTGCGTTTATCAAGGTGAGCGACTTACTTATCTCCGAGATTTGACTGATACAAACGAAAAGGTTCAAAAATTCAATCAGATTATCAATGATTACAATTCCCGTTGTTCAAGCTACAGATATAGAAGCGGTGCAGTGCAAAGAGTAAAAAATGAACTGGCTGGTGTACGCTCAAAATTAAAATCAGAAGCAACGGAAATTTCACTTTCCTGGTTAAGCAACGCTGATCTGTTTAAGGAACTCGGTTTCGATTCTTCTGGAAAACTGAACATTCTTAATCCAAAATCAAGTGCTGACGCTAAACAAATTCAGAGAAAATTATTTGACCTTGGGTATTACCAATCAAGCATTGACGGTATATGGGGAAGTGGTTCTATTACTGCACTCAAAAGTTTCAAAGTGAGAAATGGCCTCCAATATAATGGCGTTTGGGATGCCGAAACTCAAAAAGCCTTATTCTCAGGGCAAGGTTTTTAAAAATGGAGGCCAAACGTGAATATTGACCACTTTGCATTAATGGCAATTGAGTTTTGGAAATTGATTCGCTCTTACGAGCGCTCTTTATCGCTTCTGCCGCCTGAGCATCAAGCAAAAATTCAAGCACAAGTTCGATACTCTGCTCGCCGCCTCGAAACTTTACTTGATGACACAGACATTAGACTTGTGTCTTTTGATGGCCGGGTTTTTGAACCGAACTTACCCATAACTGCGGTAAATGCAGAAGACTTCGACAACAACACTGATAACCTGGTCGTTGACCAAACAATTGAACCTGCCGTTATGAACAATTCTACCGTCATCATAATGGGTAAGGTGGTACTAGCTATAGGGGAAGAAAATGTATCTGGGAATTGATTTAGGGACTTCTAATTCGGCTATAGCCGGGAACCGCGATTCTGACCTTCGTATTTATAAAACCTCTGATGGTACAGATGTTCTGCCGAGCGTCATTTATATCGACAAACGGGGGCATAAATTTGTCGGGACACGGGCATACGAACATGCGTTCCGCTCCCCCCAAAATGTAGCTCAGGGATTCAAAACCCTTATGGGCACAAAAACTCCACTGGAATTACCCGGAGCCGACACAACTTTGACACCGGAAGAAGCAAGCGCGGAAATTATCAAAACTCTTTATGGTCAAGCCGCAACCGAGGCGGGCGTGACTGAAGTTGAAGGGGCAATTATCACAATTCCCGCTGCGTTCAATCAAATGCAATCTGAAGCGACTATTCGTTCTGCAAATGCCGCAGGTTTAGATCGTGTGGGGTTGCTGCAAGAACCAATCGCGGCAGCGATGGCAGCAATGTCTGAATCGACCAACAAGAACGGACAGTTTCTTGTTTACGATTTGGGGGGTGGAACTTTTGATCTTGCGCTTGTACAAAGCCTGTCAGGCTCTGTAAATGTCGTTGCGCATGAAGGCATCAATATGCTGGGAGGGCGGAATTTCGATAGAACAATCTTGAATTCAATTGTTCGCCCTTGGCTCCACGACCAATTTAACTTACCTGTTGATTTTCAGAAAGACGAAAAATACCAACGCCTGACAAGGATGGTCCAGTGGGCATCAGAACGAGCCAAAATAGAGCTTTCAAGCAAGGACTCTGCTGTTATTTTTGCGGGTGATGATGATGTTCGTATCACCGATGAAGATGGCAACGATATTTTTATCGAAATCAATTTTTCAAAAGAACAACTTGAAGAACTGATTGTTGATAAGATTGATGAAACCATCGCACTGTCACGGAAGGTGCTGAAAGACAATGGCTATAGCCATGAAGATATAGACAAAATTGTCTTTATTGGTGGTCCATCAAAAATGCCATGTATCCGCAACCGTATCCCTCAAGAACTCGGCATTCCGGGCGACCTTCAAACAGACCCGATGACGGCGGTGGCGCTTGGGGCCGCGATTTTTGCAGAAAGTCGCGAATGGTCTGGGGCTACCACAACCAGAAAATCATCACGGGCATCAGAAACAACATCTGGGGAAATCCAAATCCAATATAATTTTCCTGCTCGAACTTCTGAGGACAGGGCGCGAATTAAGGTGAAACCCACTGGGGAAGCCGCAAACGGTGAATATGAAATTCAAATTGACTCTCAGGACGGATGGACATCTGGCAAGAAAGAAGTTTCTCCTGACTTGGCGATTCAAGTACCGTTACCTGCTACCGGAGAGAATCCATTCAGAATAACCATTTTCAATCAGGCGGGGGCACCCGTACAGGATGCCTCTTCAACAATTTCAATAACACGCACCCACGCGACTGCTGCGGGAATTCCTGCGACACACACTATTTCGGTTAAGGTTGTTGAAGGTCATGGCGATGCTGCCATCAACGTTCTTGAGCCTTTAGTGGAAAAAGGCATGATTTTACCTGCAAAAGGGCAAAAAACATTTCGGTCAGCCAAAGATATCCACTCTGGTGATACTTCACACATTGACCTTGAGCTGTTTCAACATGCCCCTGGCGTACCGGAACCAGAATTAAATCTATGCGTTGGTGCGTTCCTGATCTCCGGTGATGAGATTCCTCATGGCCTCGCCATTCGAAAAGGCGATGAGGTCGTTGTCAACTGGACAATGGACGACAACGGTTTATTAAATGCCACCGTTGAGGTTCCATCAGTAAGCCAGGTATTTGATGCCGGACGTTTCTATGCAGATACTGCTGGTCATCGGAATTTTGAAGGGGAAGATGGAACACAATTAGCTCATGCCGTACTCAATGATGCCGAACGCGACATGAATGAGGCGGAAGAAGCTCTTGGCTCCTCTGCAAATGACGAATTTGAAGCACTAAAGGGCAAGTTAGAAACTCAACAGGAGTCACTTGAGCAAGCACATGATGCCGAAACCCGACGATCTGTTACTGAAGAAGCTCGACATATCCGCCAATCAATTTCTCGCTTGAAACACGCCCCGGAGAACAAAGGAAAAGTTCTAACTCAGCAATTAAACGAGCTTGAGAATGATTACACTGAGCTTCTACGTGATGAAGCGGACGCGCGGTCTAGTGAAAGATTTG
Organism: Alphaproteobacteria bacterium; assembly: GCA_024279135.1. GTDB lineage: Bacteria > Pseudomonadota > Alphaproteobacteria > Rhodospirillales > Casp-alpha2 > JABJOR01. The sequence goes on along the minus strand of JAJRRU010000014.1, from coordinate 101,283 downwards.
ATCAAATCGTGAGCACGGCCCGCACTGCAATACAGAAAGATGACAAGACGGGATTAAAGGAAGCCGAACGGGCTATTTCCGAGTTACAGAAAATTTACTATCGGGAGCTGTACCAACAGCCCGCATACTTAATTTACATTTTCAAAAGCCTTACCGAGGAACGTTATCTGGCGACTGATAAAGAAATTTTTGATCAACTCGTTGAACAGGGTGCAAATGCGGTTGCCCAAAATAACATAGACGAGTTGCGGCACGTTATTAGCAAACTCATGGAAAACCGTTTCACCGTAGGAACGGCTGACCAATCAATGGCTATGCTTGCCGGACTGATGAGGGCTTAGTCCTATGAAAGATGTCTTTCCATGGGTTCCGTTTGGCATCGACGCTCCTGATGGAGCAAAAACTGGTCGCCTCGTTCTTCAGGGCGAAGGATTTCAATTGGTCCAGGATCAAGGAACAGACAGATTTATTTTACTCTCCCCGGACAAAGCTAATTTTGCCATACATCTGAGCGAGATTATCCCAAACACAGAACAGTGTGAGCGTGTGGGCACAATTAATCTTTTTGATACCCTCTACCATGCTGTGACATTTTCAGAAGATAATTGCCCGGTCAAGGTCGCCAACATGCCGCAAGAAACGACACTGCGATCTGCGATGGAGTTATTGGAATTGGCTAAAGCCATTTCAAGTATAGAAACAAATGGCGGTGACTTTGAATGGGGAGAAGCTATTTATTTCCCGGAACAAGGAAAGTGTATTCCGACAAAAGAAGGTAGCGATGGCGAAGAAAGGCACGCTCTGGCCATCAAGCTCCTGACTGGAGGTATTAAGGATACCTCTCTTTCTATCGCACAAATACATGCAGCCAATCATTGGATTAGCATTGGTGAAATTCAAGAATTTTTAGAACTCTTGGAGTTACGTGTACCAACTGACGAGCGGCGTGTGATAGGTGCGCCACGGCCACCAGCACAGTTTACCTTGCCTGGTCGGCAAGCGTTAGAAGAATTCTTCCGGGAGTATGTTATCGACCATTTTTGGCAAAAAGATCGCTATGACGCTCTCGGAGTAAAACCACCCGGTGGAATTCTGCTTTCTGGCCCACCGGGGACCGGCAAAACATTCGCTGTGCGTGAATTGTCAAAATTTCTTGGCTGGCCCTTTTTTGACATCAATATGGGGAGCATTGGCAGCCCGTATATCCACTAGACATCTGTTGCTATCAGGAACGTATTTGAAAATGCATTCAAACAAGCCCCAAGTTTGATTCTGATAGATGAAGTTGACGCACTAATCGGAGATCGAAACACGGTAGGGCAAGACCACAAAGTTGAGGAAATTTCCGAATTTCTTCGCTTAATCGAGTCCGCAAGCGATAAAGGGGTGATTATCTTTGCGACGACAAACCGCAAAGAAGCCATTGACGATGCCATAAAACGGCGTGGCCGTTTTGACCACGTAATAGAGGTTGATTACCCTGCAACCAGCGAAATCAGCACTGTGGTTGAATTCTTACTCTCAGAGCGCCCCCATGTTGGCGGAATAAACCTTGAAACAATTTCAGAAAAACTGAACCATCGACCTATGAGCGATATCGCTTGGGTCGTGAACGAGTCTGCAAGACTGGCCGTAAAATCAAAGAAAGATCAAATTGACGATATTTGCTTATTTCAGGCCATATCTAGATTGCCAAAAGATTAGATGAGTTTCTAGCCTGAACTCCGAGCTTTCCTCCAGTTTATAGAAGCCTTCGCTTCAACTAGGAGACGGATTTATGAAACGCAACAGGTCATTGGCTTCCTTGGAGCCTGAGATCGGGCCAAGTGATCGCCGTGCGCCGCAACCCATTTGTAGCCCCCCTAGTCACTAGCTAGTGACAACCTATTCGCTAGTCTCCAGCACCCAGAGTCAGAGGCGGCAGAGGTTTGGTTGAGTGGTTGCCGGGGGGAGATGAAAGCCTTCCCGGCAACTGAATTTCAATCCAGCCAGCAACGCCGGGTGTCGCCATGCAATTTGATTTCTATGAAACGTCAGAGTTCCCGACGATTGAGGAACTTATCGTGCAAGGTGCGCTGTTTGTCGTTAATCATTCGGGCGGCAAGGACAGCCAAGTCATGTTTCTGCGCCTTCGTGATCTTGTGCCAGCCGATCAGCTTTTGGTGATTCATGCCGATCTTCCCGGTGCTGATTGGGCAGGAACCTGGGATCATGTGGTTGCCACGGTCGCTCCGCTAATGCCGATTAAGGCAACATCCGTTAAAACGTTACTTCAGATGGTTGAACGGCGCGGGATGTGGCCTAGTCCAACGTTGCGCCAATGTACTTCGGATTTGAAGCGCGGCCCTATCGAGCGCGAAATTCGTCACTTCTTGAAAGCCAATCCACGCTTTAATGGCTTGATCGTCAATTGCATGGGGCTTCGCGCCGAGGAAAGTACACGTAGGGCCAAGGCCGTGCCGTTTAAGCGGTCGGAACGCAACAGCAAAGCCGGGCGAAACTGGTTTGACTGGCTACCCATATTCCACATGAGCGAGGCCGAAGTGTTCGCCGAGATCGAGCGGGCCGGGCAACAGCCTCATTGGGCTTACACTGCCGGCATGTCTCGTCTGTCGTGCATGTTCTGTATCATGGCCAGCCGTGCGGATCTGCGGATCGCGGCTGAACTTAACCCTGAACCATACGCGCAGTACGTGGCACTGGAACGCCTGATTAATCACGCCTTCATCATCCCTAGAAAGGGCCAGCCCCCGCAATTCCTTGAAGAATACACCGGGATTATGGCTCAACCTCAACCCAGGAGCCTACGACAATGACCGAAACAACCACAATAATCCGCGACACAAAGTTTGGCATTTTCGCCAGTGGCTTTGGGTGTGCCAGATATTCCGAGGAAGATTTGCTGAATGTGGCCGTGCGGCTGCTCGAGGCGTTGCCTGAACATGATTTTACCAAGTTGGTGGATGATCTCCGTTCGGGCTTCAGCCCTGCCAGTTTGGAAAAACAGGCGGTTGCCGAAGTGGTCAAGGGCTGGAGCAAGTCCCCGGAACACGCCGATCTCCAGATATTGCTGCGTTAGGCCAGAACCGCCAGAGGAAAAGGCGGAAAAAGGTTTGGTTGAGTGGTTCGTGAGGGGAGGAAAGTCCAACCCGGTCACTCGCTGGAGCTTAAAACAATGAATATCAATATTGCGTTGAAAGATCTTGATCTATCCCCGCTAAACGTCCGCAAGACCCCGCCGACCGCTGATGAACAAGCCGAACTCATGGCTTCAATTTTTACTCATGGCCTTTTGGAGAACCTTGTCGTTCGCGCAACCGAAAATGGCCGTTATGAAGTGCTGGCTGGTGGTCGCCGTTTGACGGCCATGCAAGCCCTCGCTCGTGATGGTGAACTTGGCACCGATCATCCTGTCGCCTGTCTGGTACATGATGGCGATCCGCAGGAAGTATCACTGGCCGAGAACATCGTTCGCCTGTCCATGCATGCCCTTGACCAGTTTGAAGCCTTCGCGGCACTGGCAGATAAAGGTTTGAGCGTCACTGAAATCGCCAGCCGTTTTGGCAATACTGAAGCACTGGTACGCCAACGCTTGCGGCTTGGCCGGGTGGCCCCGAAAATCCGTGAGGCGTATCGCGACGATAACATCAACCTTGATACCCTGATGGCCTTCGCCGTTACGGAAGATCATGGGCAGCAAATGACGGTATGGGAGGACGTTAAGAACGGTCATGTTCATGCTCACTATGTCCGGCGCTTGCTGACTGATGAGAAAATCGCCGCCAATTCCAAATTCGTTCAGTTTATCGGGATGGAAGCCTATGAAGCCGAAGGTGGAACCACCACGCGCGATCTGTTCAGCGAAGGTGAAGGCGCGACTTATCTGGATAACCGGGCTTTGGTTATGGACCTGGTTCAGAATAAACTGGCCGCAGCCGGGCAGGAACTGCAAACCAAAGAGGGCTGGAAATGGTCACAGATGTCTCCCGATATGCCATACGAGGCCGCGCAGGAATGCCAGAACGTCTATCCACAAGATATTGAACCAACCCCGGAGCAAGCAACTGAGCTGGAACGCCTTCAGGGCGGTCTGGAGCTTTACGAAGCTATGGACAATGAAGACGGCCTAAGCCCGGAAGACGAGGATAAAGTTGCGGAGCTTGAAGAGAAATACGAAGCCCTTGAGGTCAGCCTGAAGGCATACGAGCCTGAAGACCTGGCACGGGCGGGCTGCATGATATCCGTCAACCATGATGGTGGCTTGCAAGTCCGACGCGGCCTGGTACTGCCTGAAGATCAAGTCACCGAGGGTGACCGGCCTAAAGATGCTCCTGCTAAATATAGCGCGAAGCTGCTGGAAGACCTTGGCAACACCCGGCTGGAAATTGCCCAGAAGCATCTGGCGCAGGATTTTGACTGTGCGTTCGACATGATGCTGTTCACCATCGCCCATGCCACATTGAAGGTGGGTTATATGTCCGGCAAGCCGCTGGATATAAACTTCACGACAACCCTGCCATACAACTGGTCAGAACGCTTTGGCACTACAGGTGCGGAACTCTCAAAGGAGATCGACATTAGCTGGCTGGAACAGCCGCCCGTACCGGGTTTTAAAGCACTTTCCGCCATGCCGATGGAAGCCAAGCAAACTCTGTTCGCTTACTGCACCGCATTGACCATGCAAGGCCGTTTGGGAGGCTTTGGAGCTAACGATCTGCATGAGATTATCGGTCGCAGACTCAACATCGACACCGCTGCGCACTGGCGACCAAACGCCGAAAACTTCTTCAAGCGTGTCACCAAGGCCCGCGCCCTGGAAATCGCAGCCGATGTGTTGGGCGAGAAATGGTCGAAAAACCACAATGGAGAAAAGAAGGGTGTGCTGGCTGACACGCTGGAAGCCAACTTCAATGGCAACCGCACCCCCGGTGTCACGCCGGAACAAGCCACCGTCGCGGCAAGGTGGTTGCCCGAAGGTATGGCTTATCCGGTCAATCACGACCAGCCGATTGCCGAAGAAGCAGCTACAGAAATTGAAGAATTACCGAACGCATTCTGCCTTCCAGCTGCTGAATAGGGGGCTAACTCCTTAATCCTAGTGGGAAGCTGGCTCGTGCGGCTTTTGCCTCTTTGTCGGAAGCAAACAAGTGTGGATTTGCAAAAAACTGAATATTCTCTAACAACTCATTGGGCATAAAATTTTCTTCGCAAACAAAACCGAGAAAATGGATACGTTCTCGTAGAGTGGCTGGTGCAGGGCGAGTGTTCCCATCCTCGAATAATCCTTGGATGGGAGCGCTGTTTCCTGTTTTCGGATCTGTCCAAGTTCGGATGAGATGTGGATCAAGTCCGGCTGCTCCATGGGCAATATGGTGCCAGTCCCAGCAATCTCCCCCTCCACCAATAAAGCCTCTGGCATCAACAAGTATCATACTGAAATGTCCATTCGGTAGTGGAAACTTTATCGGTAAGTTTTGGCTGTTATCATAAACTTTTGCGCATATCCGTTCCTGAGCCTTTAAGACTTCCCCTTCTTCACTTTGCCTAGGGTCTTTGGCATCGCTGCTTAATTCCATTCCGAAGAATGGTCCGTTTTGCCAGCTTGCATTTTTAATAGCCTGGCTTTCCCTCAGGCTCATTACCTCAATCATCCAAGAAGGATTGCCACATGTCATAAAATCGATGCTGCTTTTACCAATGCCAGCGTGGTGTTCGTAACTCGCGCTTGCGCCAGATATATGTAGGGCATAAGCAAATCGTATTTCGATCAAAATAGATTTTTCTGCATCAGAAAGCGGGTTGTCTTTGTATGCAGAATGCTTAACGAGGCCCTCGGAAAGGCTGCTGATAATATTTCGTGTCCGTCCAAGAAGTGGGGCCGCCCATGCTATGTCCTCCAACTCCTTTGCTGCGTGAACTGTTGCTTCAACTTCTTCGTTGTTCATTTTTACTACTTTGTGCCAGTGAAAGGTACAGATTCAATTATGCCATGGGTTCAGTGATTTTGACAGGTTATGAGCCAAGAGTCTGAGGCGGAAGGGGGAAGGGTGAAGCCGGACGGGAAAGTCAGGTTTTGCCCTTTCTCTCATTCAAGGAATACGCTGATGAAACTTTTAACAAAAGCACTCGAACAAAAGCTACTTGCCAATGGCCGTAACCGCGATCAAGACCACGCCCCAGTGGTCAAAATCTTCAATCCAATGGGTTCGGCCACATGGCTGCTCTCTGAATTGGACGAGGATGGTAATTTTCACGGTTTATGTTGAGCTCAACATAATCCAAATTATGTGAAGCGCAGTGTTATGTTGATTTAATGTGCCTGAGGCCCAGCTTTCTTGTGTGGCGGTGAAAAATCACTCAACATAATTATTTCTCTTTTGACGGTTCACCCAGAAAGGAGAAATAAAATGTCTTCAGCAATCAAAATTAAATCACTGGCTAGGCCAGAGCCTGATCAATATCCATTTTTACAACTCATACCTGATTTTTTGACTTATCTACGGCGCTCTAATTTAACAGACAAGACTGCAAGCGGATTTTCAGGCCCTACGAGACATCTTATCATTTGGCTGAGCGAAAACGGCATTGAACCGGCGGCGATTACCAATGCAGTAGTGATGCAATTTTTTCAACACGACTGTAACTGCCCCCGGCCACGAGGCAGTCACCACAAAAATCATGTGAATCAAACGCGCACCTATAAATCGATAATATTTTGGTTTGTCCGGTTTCTGGAAGACACCGGGATAACTCAAAATCCAATGTCACTTGATGAAGGGCTTCGTTTGAAGGACGATTTTTTGGAGCATTTGACTGTGGCAGGTTATTCCACTGGAACGGTTGGTCGATATAATTATTCCAGCATTCATTTCATTAAATGGATGCATCGGTTGCAGATACCATTAATCGAGATTGATGATGCTGTAGTAAAGGATTTTATAAACCACTACTGCATATGTCCCGGGTTCCGCCGTATTGTTCCTGTGAAAAATAGCGTTTACATCATGCAGATCGAAAGGTTTGTAAGATTCCTAGTCGTGCGCGGTATTATTCCAGGCACCCCACCATTGCCAAAGGAAGAACTTTGTGAGGATTTGGTTTCTTTCCGCATCTGGCTTCGCCAGCATCGCGGAATAACCGATAAGTCAATTCAACGGCACATCAAGACAATTGCCGCCCTTTTACCAGAACTTGGTAGCAATCCCGATAATTATAATGCGGCATTGATAAAAAGTGTTGTCCTGGACTGTTTTGAAAACACCACATGCTCCGGTGCTAAATTACTGACCTCGTCATTGCGGATGTATCTTCGCTTTCTCGTGACAAATGATCGTTGCCCCGAGGCCCTGATCGGGGCCGTTCCAACGATCCCGCGATGGCGACTTTCCACGCTCCCCCGGTATATTTTAAAAGACGATGTTGAGCGAGTAATTGAGTCGTGTGATGTGACAAGGCCCAAGGGAATGAGGGACCGCGCAATTATGTTGCTGCTGGCTCGGCTGGCATTGCGTGGGGGTGATGTTATCTGCTTACGTTTGGATGATATTGACTGGGATAACGCTATTATTCAGGTCTCTGGGAAAACCAGATATTCCGTTGGCCTTCCGCTTCCTCAAGATGTTGGGGATGCGATATTTAGTTACATTGAGCATGCACGTCCACACACGGATGAAGAAAAAATATTCCTCAGCGCCCATCCACCTTTTGCGCCTTTTGTTTCTTCCTCGGCAATATCCGCCATTGTTCAAATAGCACTGAAAAGAGCTGGTGTGGACAATGTAAACCTGCGCGGTGCGCATCTTCTCAGGCACTCTGCGGCAACCAACATGTTGCGATCCGGAGCAACGCTGGAAGCGGTCGGGACCTTATTGCGTCATCAATCTGCTGAAACAACGGCTATATACGCAAAAGTCGATATCCCGATGCTGGAGAAAGTGGTCCAACCCTGGATAGGAGATGTCAAATGTTGATAAGTCAGCACGTAAAAGACTACGTCACCATTAAGCGCTGTCTGGGTTATAAATTCGCCGAACAGGAACGGATGTTGCTGGCGTTTTCCGCATTCGCCGAAGCTCATGGCGATGGCTTTATCACCACCGACAGAATTATAGAATGGGCTTCAAAAGCCGTGTCTGTTCACAGTTCACGCGATTGGTTCCGTACTGTTCGTAACTTCTCAATCTCAATGCACGCTGAAAATGATCGTCATGAAATCCCGCCGAGGGATGTTTTTGGTCGTGGTAAAAGATCGCGGCCCGCACCGCATATTATGACACCGGGCCAAATTGAAAAAATATTAATAGCGGCTTTGTCTTTACCGCCAAGGGCTTCAATTACACCGTATACCTATCACTATATGATTGGCCTCATGGCGGTAACGGCATTACGCGTATCGGAGGCCACCGCCCTGTTATTAACTGATTTAACATCGGACGGCCTGGTAATCAGAGAAACGAAGTTCAGGAAGAACCGACTGGTTCCGATACATACCAGCACACGCAAGGCTTTGAGCGAATATCTCTCACTCAGAATGCGGATTGGCGGGCCTGACGATCATATGTTTGTCATCTCAACTGGCGAGCCACCAGATCAAGCCAGCACATCACGCGCCTTCATCAAGTTAGCCCGTCAAACCGGATTACGGGCCGGAGTTGGAGAGCAAGGCCCAAGATTACATGATCTTCGCCACAGCTTTGCCTGCCGATCTCTTGAGCAATGCGGCAATGAGCGCGATTCTGTCAATAAGCATATGCTGGCGCTAAGCACTTATCTCGGCCACGCCTGCTTGTCCGATACCTATTGGTATCTTGAATCAACGCCTGTTCTGTTTAGGCAAATTGCCAAGGCGACGGAAGCCATTCACACGGGGGATAAACCATGACAGCCCTTGCCCCACATCTCAGTTCTTTCCTGCTGGAATATTTACCGCGTGATCGTAACGCCAGTCGGCATACAACAGAAAGTTATGCTTACGGTTTTCAAATGCTTGTTTGCTTCGCGGCTGACAGGCTTGGTATTCGTCCGTGCCAAATCGAAATAGAACAGCTTACAGCCCAGCTTATTCTGGACTTCCTCGATCATCTTGAGAAAAACAGAAACAACAAGGTACGGACCCGTAACGCCAGAATGGTGGCTATCAAATCATTTTTTCGATACCTGGAATATCGGGCTCCAGCGTGTCTCGAACTTTCAAAACAAGTGCAGGCCATTCCAAAGAAACGCTACACTCAGGCACTGGTGGATTATCTGACGCATGATGAATTACACGTTCTCCTTGATGCTCCAAATATTAAAATAGCATCGGGAGTGCGGGATCTGGCGATGCTGCATCTGACTTATGCCGCAGGTTTAAGGGTGTCGGAACTGGTCGGCCTCAAAATACCCGACCTGAATCCGCCGGCCCTGGATATGGTTCATGTTTTGGGTAAAGGGCGACGCGAGCGGGTGTTGCCGCTTTGGAAGGAAACTCGGGCAGTTTTGAAGGGCTGGCTGAAAATTCGACCCGTCACAGGAGATGACGAGGTTTTCCTCAATGCCCGAGGTGCGGCAATGAGTCGTCATGGCTTCGCTCATCGTCTGAGTTTGCATGTGAAGACCGCTCAACAAAAAGTGCCGTCCATAGCGAAGAAAAAGGTAACGCCTCACGTCCTCAGACATACCTGCGCCATGCACACACTGGAAGCCACCGGTGACATCAGAAAAGTATCGCTATGGCTCGGCCACAGCTGCATGCAAAGTACTGAAATCTACCTTCGCGTCGATCCGGCAGAGAAACTGGATATGCTCGCACATGGTGTACCGCCCCAAGTCAGAAAGGGAACTTTCAAAGGGGCAACCGATAAACTTCTGGCGATATTAGCAACCGCTAGAGGCCATTAGTTATGTTAAGCGTTCAGGCCCCTGCTGCTCCAACCAGCGGGGGCTGTGGCACTTTCAATCAACATAACACTGCGCTTCACATAACACGGTCTGGCCGACCTTGGTATGGGCTCTCCCGAGCTTGGGGCTGTGAGTCGGGCTGATCTGGAAAACTTCCGCAATAACCGCACTGGCCTTGGGCTGGAGCGTGATCGTTACTTTAGCACAAAAACTCCTATGAGCGCATTTGCTGATGCCGCCAGAGAAGCAGGCCGCATCGTTGACACTCTTTAATCAAACTGGAAACCAAGATTATGGCACTTAAATTACGCGATTTCACCGTTACCCTGTATCCGGCAAAGTTGGAGCGGGGCTTTTTCGTCACTTCCTTCGACTTCGGGCAAGAACTACCCAAAAAACAATTTCAGGCCGCAACCGCCGATCAAGCCATCGCCGAGGCCACGGCATTCGCCACTGAACATGGTAAAGGTTGTCAGGCAAGTATCCGCCTCATCCAAGGCCGTAAACCAGCTGGGTTCGATGCAAAAACCAAATCGCTCTATTTCAATATGGAATTGCCAGAAGTGGCCTGACAGCCAAGAAATAGCTCCAGCAACTTAGCCGCCTCGGGTTAACCGAGGCGGCTTTTTGTATTTTCTTTAAAAGCTGTCCTTTGAAAACAGGATGAAACAGCACTGTCACTTATGCGACGGTTTGGATATGGAAATATTTCCATGTTGGTAAACCAAATATATGGAGGGCATCATGCCTGATACATCAAATATGTCACAAGAGGAACTGGACAATTGGTCTGATTTAAACAACCCAAACAACGATTATGATATGGATGATTGGGCCGATTGCCATAATCCCAATAACGATGATTTTATTGGGGATGACAATTAACATCTTATGCCATTGGCTCAATCCTGATGGTTGTGCCAATGGCCTTTGATTTATGGTGAATTCCTGTAAATATGCAAAATGCAAAATTTATATGATGAACCATTTAGTAATATTATCGAAATGCATCGTTGTGTTGGAATGTAATGCCGTATGAGAGCCAAAGTATCTCCCCTCCCTAAAATTGCTGAATTTGTAGAATTTTTCTGCCGCAGCTTCAGCTATGTAGATGGTCAAAGAGACGTATCCTTTAATAAAAAACTCCAGCGTCTGTACGATGGTGCTGAGTTAGATATTTCTAAAGTTACTCAACTTATTGATTCGAGATTGCATTTCCTTTCCCTCAATGATCCAGAATTCACGAGTGTTCTGAAAACGGAGTTTTCAAGGTTTTTGGAACTATATCGGGAGTTTGTGATTTGCATAGATTGCGCGGGGTTTTCGCGGGAGCAATTAATAGCAAGCCTTCAGGCTCGGTTTTTCTTGCCGCAGGCCGCATATTCAATCCGCAAAGTCGTTGGCTTGGCTGAGGGGCCTGAAGTTGCAGAATGGGGGCAGGATGAGGGAGCTGTGACCGCATTGGTTCTCCGTTGGTGGCTAGACAAGAGCTCATTATCGGCACCTTCGTTTGCAAAGGAACTATACGGTTATGGGAAGTTTGGAATAGAGCAAAAATCTATTGAAGATAATCTGTATTCTTGGTCGAAGGGTACGGTTTTAAACATCCGGTCAATATTAAGTTTTTATGATGGTAAAAATCAGACACTTGCTAGGTGGCTCCTCATTGCCAAAGTATGGGAAGTGTTTTGGCAAGGTGTTTCCAGTAATCAACAAGATCACTTTTCCAAAGTTTGGAAGGCACATCTATTATCAAAACCAGCAAAACCTGATTTTTCCGCTTTTCAGGAAATTATTTGGGAACGTGGCAGGGAAGACCTACGTCATATTGAGTTCCTGCGGCTTTTCAAAACAAAATATGCAGAAGTTGGTGCTTTGGTGAGCATTCATGGTGCCAAAAAAGCAGGGGATGATGCGCGAGCCAATAAATTGCTTTCCGAGTTACTAGATGAAAACCCGATATTTGAACTTGCATGGATGATCGACCATTTTCGCGCTCGTTACTATGTTCTCATGGGAGACCCTCAACAGGCTCTTGAAACGTACAGCAATGCGCTTGAGGGAGTACAATATCGTCATGGCCCGAAGACGAAGGAAGTTCTTGGTGAGTTATTGATTGTTGCAACTTATCTGAAGAACAAAAGGATTGCCAAAAAGTGGGATGCATGGGCAAGGGCATTTGGGCTTGAACCAAAGATAAGAAATCCCATTGATGCTTATGTTCAACGATTTCCAATATCTTCTTATTATCAAGAAGCAAATAGGGATATTGCTCAGAAAGAACGTAATAAACGTATAAATCAGACGGTGATTAGCCTGGATGAGTGGTTGACGCGCCCCCCTGATATACGCAATCCAAATCGCTGGATCAGTGGCTTTGGCTCAGTAAAGAAGACTCAATTGATGCTTTTTTCCGGGCTTGGGCAAACGGAAAAGGTTCAAAAGTTACTTCGGAACAGGGCAGACCCCAATCTGGTCGCTAAAGATGGAAATACAGCATTAATGCGTACCGTGCTTAATGACAAAAAGGAATGTTTTGATGTTTTGCTTCCCTTGACCGATCCAGAGCGTTTGAACTCAGTTTATGAGCCAACTGGCGTTTCCGCTTTGAGCGATGCTGTTGATGATGGGAAACTTTACTATCTGGAGGCGTTGTTAAAAGCGGGCGTGGACACTGAATTGAAAATATCAATTATGCCTGAGCGTACCCCTTTGTATATGGCGGTACAACGTTGTGTGACACTCGATTTCAGTTTAACTGATATGTATTCAGATGAGGCAATGGAAGCCGCATTAAGGTTTATGCCTGCTCCCCTTATTCCCGCAGGAATTCCATTTGCTCAGGGCCAGTACGAGGCGATGAGGATGATGCTTCAAAATAAGATGCAAAACCCGAGGTATAAGAAATTGTTTGAGGGGCTCAAGGAGCACTATGTCACTGGGCAGGGCGTTGATTCCGCAACCAGATTGGAAGTCGTGAAAATGCTCATTAAACATCATGCTGATCCCAATGCCCGGCATGAAAAAGGGGGCACGCCGTTTCTTCTGGCCGCTGAACTTGGGTTATGGGATGTCTTTGAGTTAATGCTAAAGCGTGGTGGCGATATCAAGTTGAAAACAGATGCAAATGAAACCGTGCTTCATTTGTCGATATTGAAAGGACATTTTGAATTTTCGTTGAAGCTCTTGCGGGATGCTTCAGAGCAGGATCGTAAATTTTTGATTTCGCAGTCGACGGCTAATGGGGGTTCTCCAATCAATTGGTTCAGGCGCAATTCAGCACGGAACAATGACGCTGTCGAACATGAATTATTAAAAATTCTATGTGAAGCCTGATGTAGCCTTAATTCAATAGATCAAAAACCAACCGCCCCAGTTAATACCGTGGGCGGTATTTTTTTGAGAGGAAGAGGCCGGAAAGGTTTTGGGGAACGAGCCGGGGGCGAGGAGAGCCTTCGGCAATAACCAACGGAGGTTCCCCATGACCCAAGCTCAAACAGCAGCCCTGACATCTTCTTCATCCCCACCGCCGTCCGTTTTGGATGGTGACTTATTCACACACTCGCCCGAAGTCCGCCAGCCGGATCGCGCTGTTCAGCTCATTTCTGCTGCCGAAGCATTGCTGGCGGTGTTGTGCCAGGGGCAGGCATTGGATGCAAAAACCTTGCGCTCGGTGATGGTCGAAGCGTTCGGTGGATCTGACTCTGAAGGCGCATGGGACTGGAAGGCCGTTTATGAGGCCCAGGAACTGGCGGGGTTGCTGTTCGTGCGCCAGTATCGCGATGCTCTGGCCCGTCGTGAACCGCTGGCAGTGTTGGCTACGCTGGAGAAGCTCCAATCGTTAATGGCGACCCAAACCCGGCGCTCGGACATTTCGCAACGCTGGCAGCAATTCTCGACACCGTTGCCGCTGGGGTATGTGGTGGCACAGGCCGCAGGGCTTGGGGCCGATGACGTGGTGCTGGAGCCTTCGGCTGGAACCGGATTGCTAGCTTTGTTCGCTGAAGGCGATGTTGCAGGGATGCAGATCAACGAGCTTGAACCCAGACGCAGCGCACTATTAAAGCAGATGTTTTCCGATGTGGCGATTTCAAACCACAATGCGGAATATATTGATGATCTGCTGCCACGCGGGTTCGTGCCGTCCGTGGTGTTGATGAACCCGCCGTTTTCCACTTCACCGACCATGACCACGACATCTCCCTCGGTGGCCGGGCGGCATGTATTTTCCGCGCTCAATCGCTTGGCTGAAGGTGGGCGACTGGTGACGATCACCGGGCGGAACTTTGCACCAGACAGTCCTAAATGGCGCGAAGCGTTCGTTCGGCTTCAGGGGATCGGTCGGATTGTGTTCTCGGCTCCGCTGGCTGGCAAAATCTACGCCAAGCATGGAACCAGCTTCGAGACCCGCCTGACCGTGATTGACAAACTCCCGGCTGACGATCCGAAGGATTTTTCGGGATATGTGCCAAGACTGGTCAACTCAACGGCTGACTTGCTGCGACTGGTGTTGCGATCTGTGCCAGACAGGCAGGACGTTGAAGGCAAGATTGCTGAGATCAAGTCAGCCAAAGCTCCGGCGGTTAAAACAACGCCCGTGGCCGAAAAACCCAGGCCCATCGACATTACCGATGCTCTGCCGCTGGCATTTGAAACGCTGGATTGGCAAGCACCGAGCGAGGAGCTGCAAGACTGCCTGTATGAAAATTACACTCCGCAGTCGGTAAACATAGAAGGGGCTAGCCCCCATCCAACACCGCTGGTGCAATCGGCGGCTATGGCTTCGGTGGCTCCACCCAAACCCACCTATGTACCCGATCTTCCCAAACGCCTGATTACAGATGGCATTTTGTCGGACGCGCAGCTTGAAAGCATCATTTACGCTGGTGAAGCACACAGCAACTTGCTGCCCGGCGAGTGGGCAGTGAACCAGCACCATGATCTGGTTGGCGAAAGCGAGATTGAGGCCGGAGAAGAAAACAAAGTTCGTTCGGTGCAGTTTCGGCAAGGCTGGTTCCTTGGCGATGGCACGGGTTGCGGTAAGGGCCGGCAGGTGGCCGGGATTATTCTCGACAATCGCCTCAAGGGTCGCAAACGTGCCATGTGGGTGAGCAAGAACGATAAATTACTGGAAGACGCTCGTCGGGATTGGGCAGCCATTGGTGGCGATCCGAGGCAAGTGGTGCCGCTATCCAAATTCAAGCAAGGCCAGCCGATCACCCTCACTGAGGGTATCTTGTTTTTGACTTACGGAACTTTGAGGTCAGCCGCAAGGCAGGGCAAAACATCCCGGCTGGAACAGATCGTCGAATGGCTGGGGCCGGACTTCGATGGGCCGTTGATGTTCGATGAATCCCACGCGCTGGCCAACGCCACATCATCGAAAGGTGATCGCGGGATTAAGTCCGCTTCCAAACAAGGCCAGGCGGGCCTCCGCCTGCAACGGGCGTTGCCGATGGCGCGGGTTTGTTATGTATCGGCGACCGGAGCCACTCATGTGAGCAACCTGGCTTATGCCGAGCGGCTTGGCCTGTGGGGTGAAGACACCGCGTTTAAAACCCGTGCCGGCTTTGTGCAGGCGATGGACGCAGGCGGGGTGGCGGCGATGGAAGTCATCTCGCGGGACTTGAAGGCGATGGGCCTCTATACGGCGCGCTCATTGAGTTATGACGGGGTGGAAGTCGATATTCTCGAACACGCGCTGTCGGAAGATCAGATTGGCATTTATGACAGCTTTGCCGAGGCTTACCACATCATCCATAACAATCTGCAAGCGGCGCTGGAAGCCCTGAATATCTCCAGCGAGGATGGCACGCTGAATAAGAACGCCAAGGCCGCAGCACTGTCGGCGTTTGAAAGCTCGAAACAACGCTTCTTCAACCACATGCTGACTGCTATGAAATGCCCATCGCTCATCAAGGCCATTGAGGCCGATATCGAGCGCGGTGACGCTGTGATCGTGCAGTTGGTATCCACGGGCGAAGCCTTGCTGGAACGCCGCCTTTCGACCATCCCCAGCAGCGAATGGCAGGATTTGAACGTCGATATTACGCCGCGTGAGTACGTGCTGGACTATCTGGCCAACTCGTTCCCGACCCAATTGTTCGAGGTTTACACTGATGAAGATGGCAACGAATGCTCACGGCCCATGTTCGATGCCGAAGGCAATCCGGTGTTCAACCGCGCAGCAGAAACCAAACGGGACGCGATGATCGAACATCTGGCCGGATTACCCGCCGTGCCGACCGCGCTGGATCAAATCTTGCACCACTTTGGAACAAACAATGTGTCCGAAGTTACTGGCCGCAAACTTCGGCTGGTGCGCGAAGATGGCGTTGTGAAGGTGCAAAAACGTCCGGGTTCCAGCAATCTGTCGGACGCGCAAGCCTACATGGACGATAAAAAGTGTATCCTGATATTCTCGGACGCTGGCGGCACCGGGCGTTCGTACCATGCTGATAAGGATGCAAAGAACTCCCGCCGCCGGGTGCATTACTTGCTGGAACCGGGCTGGCGGGCTGACAACGCCATTCAGGGTCTGGGACGATCCAATCGCACCAACCAATCTTGCCCGCCGTTGTTCCGTCCGGTGGCAACCGATGTGAAGGGCGAAAAGCGGTTCCTCTCGACAATCGCGAGGCGGTTGGACACCTTGGGCGCGATTACCAAGGGCCAGCGCCAGACGGGCGGGCAAGGCATGTTCAGATCGGAAGACAATCTTGAAAGCCCCTATGCCCGCGCCGCCTTGCGTCAACTATATCACCAGATAGTGCGCGGGGAAGTCGAAAATTGTTCGCTACAGACCTTTGTAGATCAAACCGGCTTGTCGCTACTTGATGGCGATGGATCGGTGCGCGAAGAGCTGCCGCCCATGAGCCGCTTCCTCAACCGGGTGCTGGCCCTGACCATCTCGCGGCAGAACAGCATCTTCGAGGCTTTCGAGACGATCCTTGAGCAAATTCTGGAAGGAATGCGAGCCAGTGGTGGCTTGGATATTGGTGTGGAGACGCTGCAAGCGCACAGCTTTACCGTGGCGGAAACTCGCGAAGTTTACACACATGGCCGCACCGGAGCCAAAACAAGCAGCCTGAAAATCACCCGCAAGGACAAGCTGACGCCGACCAAGTTCACCGATGTCATGTCGTGGCATACGGATGAAGCAAAGTTCCTGGTCAATGCACAATCAGGTCGGGCTGCATTACAGGTTCCGGGCCGCAGTCGCATGACCGAAGAAGGTGCGGTGCAGCCGTGCGTCCGTCTGGTCAGGCCACTGGACTCCGACAGCATGACCGAGATCGAGCTGATGACCTCGAAATGGGAGGAGGTCGCACTCTATCGCTTCAAGGAAGCATGGGAGGCGGAACTGGCGGCATTGCCGGAATTCCACACATCGTCGTTCTATCTGGTGACGGGCTTGCTGTTGCCGATCTGGGATCGTATGGGCAAGGGCAGCTTGCGTATCTACCGCCTGCAAACCGATGACAGTCGCAGACTGCTGGGCCGGGTGCTGCACGAGAAAGACCTGCCAGCGTTCTACACAGCACTTGGACTGGAAGCACCCAAGCTTTCGCTTGAGGCCGTCTGGAATTCGGTGCTGGACGATGGCAATTCATACGCCTTGATACGTGGGCTTCGCCTGCGCAGATCGAGAGTGATGGCGGAGAACCGGGTCGAACTGAGCTTCGATGGCTGCTCGGACATCTTCGCCACACTGACAGGCCTCGGCTGCATGACCGAGATCATCCAGTACAAACGCCGGGCGTTCATTCCGGTCGGTGCTGGTGGTCAGGAAATTCTGGCGAAAGTGCTGGAACGCTTCCCGCTGACAGGAGCTTGAGCCATGAAAGCATCGGAACTCTCCCACCGCCTCGGGCTGAACGCCGAGGCGGTGTGTCGCTACTATTTGCCCAATGGCCGCAAAGCCGGGCGGTATTGGCAGGTGGGTAATGTGCAAAACGAAAAAGGCCAAAGCATGTTCGTGCGTCTTGCCGCCCCCGGTATTTTAGGGAAGTGGAATGATCCAGCAGAGGCTCAACATGGCGACTTGCTGGACATGATCCAGTTGTCACGCGACCTGCCCGATCTATCGAGCGCGATGGTCGAAGCTGCGCATTTTTTGAGACTGTCACCAGCGCCATCGCCGCAAAATTTTAACTCAAACCGTAAGGGCAAAAAATCAAGCAACAGAGACATAGCCAAACGCCTGTACGCCGATACCCGTCCGCTGGCTGGAACCCTGGGCGAAACCTACCTCAACAAGCGCGGCATAACCCTGTGCGATGGGATGGGGGCACTTCGCTTCCACCCCCGCGCATGGTTCGATGCCAACACGTACCGCCCGGCGATCATCGTCGGCGTACACAATAATGCAGGCAAGTTCACAGGCATCAATCGGATGTTTCTGGACAAAAACGCCAACCTGATAGAACGCCGCGCCCTGGGAGAGCTAAACGGCAACGCCGCCCGCATCGGCCCAATCAACGCTCATCACTTGCTGGTCGGCGAAGGACTGGAATCAACTCTATCATTCACCGTAACCCACCCCGGTCAAGCACTGGCCGCCACACTAAGCTCCGCACACATGGCAGCGTTCAAGATACCAGCTGTCGTTAAATATCTAACAATAGCCGCCGACAACGGTACGGCAGGACGGGATGCTGCAAAAACACTGGAAACTAGTGCGCTCAGGCAAAGTGTCAAAACAAGAGTGATCTTCCCGAAGTTGTCGGATTTTAATGATGATTTGATCGGTGCTCATTAGCGAAATGCTGGAATGTCGGCAATCGAGCATGAATCATATGTAATCATAGGTGCGTTTTGACCATCGACACTAGCCATTTGCAGTCATTACTGAATATACAGAGGTAAGGGGGGCTGTCTCCGAAATCCCGGCGACCACACAGGGCCTTTTTATCAAAAGGCCCTGTGTGGTGCAAACTGTCAGGTAATTACTATCTCAGCGCAATCAAACTTTGTAGTAATTTTAATTGCAGTATCAGTTTTGCTGACCATTTTTCTCAAAGGTTCACAATCAATATAGTATGTTTTCAAAGTGTCTTTCAGTTTGTTGAGCTGCTGAATAACGCCCTTGGTTGAACTGGTTTTCTTTATAAACGGGTCGTCATCAGAAATTTCTCCATAGTAAAAAAGATCATGCTTATCGGTTTCTTCACGACTATGTTCCGCAAAAAACCAGTCTTCAAGTTTACTGCGCACAGCATCAAGGCGATAATTCACTGCATAAGGCTTTGCAGAGGAACGTGTGAGGGCTTTGATGAGTCGAGCAATCTCCAGATGAGTTGCAATAGGCATGGAAGCATTGGGGCGTCGCTCGTTATTTGAGGAACGATAATGCAGAGGTATTGTTTTTTTGCTGGAAAACCGCCAGATGGTTCCTTTGGATTTTGCCCGTTGATTATCCTGTGGCGTTGCAGCCAAAGGACTTATGAAAGGGGCATGATCCTCCGCTGAAACACCGTTCCACTTATCCTGTGTTATAGGGGCAGGTATGGCATCAATTTTAGACATTAGCCTCTGAAAGTCATAATTCTTTGAAGCATCCGTCGCGACAAACAGATTGCAATGATAAGGGTTATGTATTCCGGGCCATATTGACATTTTCAAATGCCAATTGTGCTTTTTAGCCCATGCGGTACGCTCTGCATTCTCTTCTATATGATTATAAGGCTCATCAATCATGATGAATTGCCCTGTTTTGGGAACATACCAGTCTGTTGTATGGTCACATTTTGGGATTTTGTTCGCTATATCTCCATTCGGATAGATCGCATTGGTATGTTTGGCAGGTTTTAATCCCGTTGCTTCCATAAAGCGTAAAGCCCTAGTCGCCATGCAAACATAACTTCTGGCTACTGGTTGTGAATGAAACAGCTTGTCACTCACTAAGTGATCTTCGGCAGCAACCCTGAACCAACCTAAACCTTTGGCTTCTTTTAGCTCTGACTTAGAGGCAATCTTGGTAAGTGGTTTTGATAACTCAATTTTAATAGTTTCCCTTCCACTTTGATAGCTTTTGGTGTCATACCAGTAAGCTGTCAGGTAAAGCTGATTGCTTACTGTCAGGTTTTGAAGTTGATTTCTTGCATGGTTGAAATTCTCAAAAGAAGCAGCCCGAGCTGCAATATTTAGAGCTTCGTGATGCTGATAACCGTTAGATTTTTTGAGCTGATTAGCTAAACGTTTAATGCCATTAAGAGATGATGGTTGCACATCTTTACTTGTCATTGTTATTCTCCTAGCCTGCATAGTAAGCGTCGCCCGTCTACCACTTCTCAAGCTAAAAATAACATTGAAAAGTAAGGATGTATAAAAGTAATGCTGTCTACAGCTTTGCAGCGACGGGCGGCAGGCTCTTACCAAGAGCAAGAAGACCATATAATAAATCTGAGGAAGAATCAATTTTCAAATTGATCTAACCGACCAATTCCGAAATTCCGGGGACGCAATACTTAATTAGTGCTTTAAAGCTGCTTCACCCAATGACCGCACCGGGTCATACTAGCTGGTCCTGGACGGCCTAGAAACTGGTCCGGAGTCCTGGGTACACCGGGCGTGAAAATCGCCTGTCCGTGAATGGTCTTCATAGCCATGAGCAGACAAATTGACTACCGCATGGGTTCACCAATCAAACGCGTGATCGTTCACCTCTGGATGAATTCAAAGTTGATCTGGATCGGACGGGAAAGCACCCGGGCGTCCGCGTCAACCGCCGACTGACCATTTTCACTATCTTGCCCGTCCAGCCGCAATACATCGCGGGTGAATAGTTCAGTATTTCCAGCGCCCACCAGAATGTCAGGCCCGTAATACCGGTTCCCGGCAAATTGGCTCAGAATATCTGCTTCCCTCTCCGCCGCGACACGACCTACGACAAACCTCCATATCTTGACAATTCTCATGCGTGCGAGGTCTGGGGTGGGGAAACGCCTTTGTACCGAGTGGTTCGTGATGCCAATCTTGTATAGCGTGTCGCCGTCGTCTGCTGTCACGGCAATGTAGTACAGCAGGCCGGGTTCACTTGGATTAAACCCCGACTCGGCACAGTCGGGACAACCGGACTTGTTCCCTTTTACGTGGTTAACTGCGGATGTCCAAAATGATCCGTGCTCTCTACAGGCTATTTCAACTTTTATGTGAGATGTCACGTACTCGACCTTTGAATAGTCGTACCGGTCGCCGTGCACCTCCCTCGCTTCCTGTATAAATTTTTCGGTCGTCTTGACCCTTAACGCAGCCGCGCTTTCAGTGCCACACACCGGGCACCCGACATCCCGTATGTGGTTGGCTGGTTTCTGCCCAAACGCACCGTGATCGGGACAGATGATAGTCACGTTACTGAGCGCATTGATGTACTCGACTTGCGAATAGTCGTATCGATCCCCATGCGCTCGCCGTGCGTCCTCCACAAAACGCTCAAGGGAATGGCCCAGCTTTTTGCCCGTCTCGACCCTGCCACATCGATCACATCCAAACCCCTTTAGGTGTGAGGCTGGTCGCTGAAGAAACGAGCCGTGATCCGGGCATATGATTTCCACCTTAATCTCAACGTTTTGGAACTCTACACGGGAGTAGTCATAACGACCTTTGTGTTTCTTGTTAGCGCGTTCGATAAATCTGTCCAACGTCAGCGGTTTATTTCCGCCACACTTGTGGCAACCGCGCCCCGTACAATGACTCGATGGTTGCTGCTCGAACTCACCGTGTACCGGACAAATTATCGTGACCTTACTTCTAGCGGCCACATACAACACTTTCGAGTAGTCGTACCGGTTGCCGTGCACTTCGAGAGCACGTTGGATGAAATTTGCTGTAGTTACGCGTTTAGACATTACTACAAGCTACACGCAATGGCGGGTCATGGCGAGACTCAGAATGTCTCATTCGGGTCAAAATCGCTGGTTTTAAGGTGCGTCAGTTTTAGGTCTGTTGACGTATGTAAATCGGCCAAATTAATATGAAGTTTTGCGGCTGGAAGGTTTCGCTTCGCTCCCATCGCCGCGCCTGATTTACCGGGCAGCGATAAATCAATTCACAATCTAGAATTTTTATGAACCTGGCATTTTGCGCCGGTGATTTGTTGTGCCGTTTTGTCTCCCTTTCTAGCACTGAATTTGCAGCAACCGCGAAGAGGTTGAGGCGAGAAAGTTTTGGGTGTTATTCAACAATCAAATGGAGATTAAGACAATGTACAGTATCAACAGCGTAACAATCGTAGGGCATCTTGGCGCGGACGCCGACATTCGGACAATGCAGAACGGTGACAAGGTGGCAACCATGTCCATCGCGACCGACCACAGCTACAAAGACAAACAATCTGGAGAATGGGTTAAGCGCACGGAATGGCACCGGGTGGTGACGTTCCAGAAGGGGCTGGTTTCGGTTCTGGAAAAGCACGCTCGCAAGGGCCGCCTGACCGCCGTGCAGGGTATGCTTCGCACCCGTAAGTGGACGGACAACAATAACATCGAGCGTTACACCACCGAAATCGCGGTTACACCCGGTTGCCAAATCCAGTTCCTGGAGAAACTCAACGACCGTCCCGAAGACGATATGCCACCCCAGGACGACGCTGGCTACAACAACCCTCCGTCCGATCTGGATGATGATATCCCGTTCTAAGTGGCCTCTTGAGAATAAACATAATCACACGGCGGGGGCTTACGGGCTTCCGCCGTTTCTCATTCTGGAGGGACACATCATGGAAATCAAAATCATCGCCCTGTTGGGTAAATCACCATCATCACGCCTTGCCAGCCTGAAGGCTTTGGCGGCGCGTTATCCGCATTATGGCGACATGCGCCAGGTCTATCGTCAGGGCTTTCGCCCTTTGACGATGCGACATTGCCCGATAAACGCCAGCGACCCTGAACGGGCCGCACGGCGGTTCTATGAGGACGCTGAACAGGCTGGCCTGCGCTTTGTCGGCTGGGCCGACGAAAGCCTGCGGCTTCGCCATACGGGTTGGTATTCGGATAATTACGCCGAGGAAACATTTCGCGGCGCGATCTTCCGCCTTCCCGGCAAGTGCGGGAAAGAGCGGTTCGTCGCTGGCTATGGCGAGAGCATGAGTGACGGTTTCGTTCTCGACCTCTCCGAGGTCTGGAACGATGACCAGTTTGGCGCGGCCCGGGAGGCCGACCGCCTGGCAGAACGTGCGGGCGAAGATGCCCGTGAATACGAAGCGAAGGAATCAGCAACACTGCGGATCGAGGATATTGCAAACGAGCTTAAAAGCATCCGCACCGACTTTCTGGCTCTGTGTCGCTCCATTCGCGAGGCTTGCCCCGACATCGGGCAGCACCAGCTGATCCGCTCGGCATTGCGCAGTGCTTTGCAAGCACTTTTGCGCAATCGCGCCAGCTTGGTCGCTGAACGCGATCGGCTGCAAGATGATTACTGGAGTGTCGTCCCAAGTTGGTAAACCCATCACGCCATGACCTAGGCCGATTGGTTCATGGCTGAACGCCAGAACCTCCGGCCCGGTCTATGGCTGTGCCAACACTCACGGGCATTCTGGACAAGGTCAGACGGCTAAACGCCGCTGGCTGTCCGTTGCCCTGCCCTTGCACGGGCTGGATGGTATCGCTTCGCTCCCATCCCCGCGCAGGGCAATTCACATCATCCCGTCAATGCCGGAGTTCTCCCACCGCCTATGGCTAAACGCCAAGGCGGTGCTTCGTAACGCCCAGAGGTAAAGGCGAAAAAATGTTGGGTGTAATTGAACACATAGCAGGAGAAGAAACATGACATGCGTACATAACAAACGATCAGGCACAGCCCCGGCAAACGCGGTTTATATCGGACGGCCCGGTAAATGGGGTAATCCGTTTCAAATGGGCAGGGATGGATCACGGGCAGAAGTGGTTGAGAAATTCAGTGCATACATCGGATGCCGCCCGGAACTACAGGCAGTAATCAAGCGCGAACTGCGTGGTAAGGATTTGGTATGCTGGTGCGCTCCTGCGGCCTGTCATGGCGATGTTTTACATCGAGTGGCAAATGGATAGGGGCGTTTAAACTGGCGGAGTTTTCGCATATTCCCATACTAATTGGGCAAAGTTGATCCGCTAGATTCATTGATAATAACCCGTTCTTTATCTGGCCCGTCATCTACGTTAACGTAATGGTTGAAAGTACAACATGTGACTTCTGGTTGGGAATTTTTTATCACGCTGCAATCTCTGACCCTAACAGCGATAACACTTGGAAATGAGCGAGACGTTATGACTACGAAAGGCATATTCAATGGCACTGAAAATCTTATCCATAATGCCCTTGGACTTGAGCCGGGCAAGCACCTCAAGCAGAAATCAACATGCTTAAACCTTTCACCTAAATCAATTGACGACGATGTTGTTCCAAGGTTGGTGGGAAGGCTACTAAATCAAGTGTTTTTGAATTGGTCAGGGCGAATTCCATCGCAAGAAAATTGGCGCATTAAACGACAAATAACACTTGCTTCAAAAAACAAGAGTCCCGAAGTTGTGCTCGAACGTGCCATTGCCATCCTAGGTGAAAGTGGGGAGCTTGGGAATTGGTACAACCAAATACCGGTTGCCTCTGGCATGGTTGATGATAAAGCCGACAAGCGGGCTGCTATTGACTTGATTTGTATCCAAGATCGGAACGTTGATCTCGTTGAATTGAAATGGGGAAGCGATACACCGGCATTCGCAGCATTTGAAATTCTTCAATACGGTCTTGCTTATCTCCTATGTCGAGACAAAAAGAGCATCTTTGGATACGAAGATAAAAAACTTTTGCAGGTAGAATGCGTCACCCTTCAAGTCTTGGCCCCAATAAAGTTTTATGCATCCTATGATTTGGGCTTCCTCGCCGTTGGTATTCGGGACGGGCTGGAACGACTTTGCGTTGATCGAGATGACGGTCTTAAGATGAATTTCGAATTTCTCTCGTTCCCAGATGATTTTCAGTTGCCGTTTTCAAGTGGTGAGGATGTTTTGCAACAGCAGGGTAAAGAAGTTGCATTCGGTCCAAATCGATTGCTTATTGAAGCGATGAACAATCTTCATCCAGTTTGGATTTGAGGCACCGATGAGGGTAAAAATTCATAGAGGAGCCGAGGAAATTGGCGGAAACTGCATCGAGCTTCAGGCGGATGGTAAATCTATTCTCCTTGATCTGGGTGCCCCTCTTATGGGTGATCTTCATGGCGAAAAAGCCTTACCTTCAATTCCGGGCCTTACAGACGGGAGCAACGTAGACCTGTTGGGGATTATCATTTCCCACCCTCATGCCGATCATTACGGACTTGCGGAGTACGCGCACCCTGCAATACCAATATATATCGGACGTGGAGCAGACAAGCTCCTTCGAGCGGCAATGGCCTTTGGACCATTTGGTGCTGCGTTTCCAAATGTCTGTTTCTACCATGCACGAAAAGTGTTTCGCATTGGCCCGTTTTCCATAACACCTTATTTGGCAGATCATTCCGCTTTTGATGCTTACTCATTTTTGATTGAGGCGAATGGCGAGCGGTTGTTTTATTCTGGCGATATCCGGGGGCATGGATGGAAGAAATGGGCCTTTGAGGCTTTGTTGAACGATCCACCCGTCTCGGTCGATGCCATGCTGTTAGAAGGCACGACACTTGGGCGAAATATCAGTGAACCGGAGCTCCGCGAGGCGGACCTTGTGGAAGTTTTGTCTGAGCAGATGCAAAAAACACAAGGAATCGTACTTGCTGCGTTTTCAGGTCAAAACATAGATCGGTTTATCAGTTTTTACAAAGCCACATTAAAAAGCGGGCGAACGTTCGTCGTTGATCTCTATGTTGCGCATATGCTTTGCGCTATCGGCAGGAAAACACTTCCCGACCCGACAACTAGCGCACTCAGGGTTTACCTTCCTCATCGAGCAAAGTTGAAAATCGTTAGGGATGGTACGTTCGATCTTGTCGAGCCATTCAAAAATCGCCGAATTTATCCGAGCGAACTTAAACGAAGGTCAGGTAATCTAGTAATGTCATTCAGGCAATCAATGGCCGAGGATTTATGCAGGGCCAACTGCCTTATTGGTGCCAAGGTTATCTACTCTATGTGGCCAGGTTATCTGGAGAGAGGAAAAGTTGACCTTCGCAATTGGTGTAGTGAGAACGAAGTTGCTTTCGATATAGTCCATACGTCAGGACATGCCTCTGCGGTAGACCTCAAGCGATTGGTTTCAGCGATTAAGCCTAAGGCACTAATTCCCATACATACGTTAGAGCCCAAACAATTCACCGAATTCGGTGCGCAGTTGAAGATTGTGCCGAATGGCAAATGGGTTGAGGTGTCAGATTGATGCATTTATTGTAACTTCAAGCCACTACAAACCTCATCCGAAAGAGTATCTTCGTCCGCCTACGGCTATAGGCAAAGATAAGAGCCTCCTGCATACAGATTGTATGAATGTCCTTTGATGAAGGTAAAGCGGGTTGTGCAATAAAATCGTGATAGATTTTCAACTCGGGCAAGTGCGGATTGACAGATACGCGACCGGGCCGAAAAACATCCCTGCCGGAGATTACCGACAGGGCTTGTTGCGGGTGAATTTTTTGCAGGGATGCCCAAGCCTCGTGCTTTGCCTTTTAAATTGTGGTGCAGGTTCCGGGGAATGCCAGCACACCGATGGCATTGTAATCTGCATCGTGTCGTTACGTTTGAACCCGGCACTGGATTTATCGAACACCGTTCCGGCTTGAGCACCACTTGCGCGACCGGGCTGCGGCTATGGCGGCAATAGCCAGTGCCTAGTTGTTGCCTATGAAGCCAATAGGCCGGGTATAGGGTGAGCCTAGTCGAGGGCTGCGAATATCAGGTGTTGAACTGAGAATGCCCCCGGCGACGACCACCGTAAAACCTTCGGGTGGCCAGAGGCTGGTTGCATGGCGGCGATTAAGTCCCGGCTGTCAACCAAGGCAACGATCATGGTGGCATGTGGGGAACCCCGCCCCGGCATCCACGGTTGCCCGATCTGGCCTTGGCAGAAAGCTACATGGTCGCGCATGGTTCCAAAACAGCCGCAGGCTGGTGGAGTTGCCCGAATTTCCAGTTTCTCCAGTTCCATCTTTGCATATTCCGTCCTGTTCGCGGATGGCACGGCGGATTGCTCAGATGCTCGTAACCCTTATCAGGCGGTGGGCTGGAAGACATTGACCGTGTTCCACAGCAAGCCAGCAGCCCCGCCAGCAAGCAGTGAAGAGCCGGGCCAGACCACCAAGCACGTTCGGGTTGAGGGCTGTGGGTTCGGGCAGGGGCCGGGGATCAACTTCAACAGGGGCAAGGCGAGTTACAAACAGTTCATAACCTCATGGGCATCGAGTCCGGTCAGGCTATCGGTAATGACAGGCATCTGAACACGTCCGCTCCTTCGTTGCACCGACCGTTTGATTCCGCTCATGAGTGGGGCATCGCGGATCGGGGGGCATAGATCAACTGGCTGAACCACCTTTTTTCCCCTGGGCGCAAGCGCCCATTCCTCGCGAGGCAAAAAAGCTGTCCCAGACAGTCCTCCACTTCGTTGCGGCCCCACTCAAGCCCCCTGCGGGGGTGGGGTGATGAATGCCCCTATCCGATCCGCAAAGTAGCCCCATGAGCGGGATCAACCGTTCGCCGCAACGAAGGAGCTAAACAAATGTATTCAGAAACACCCGACATCACCGACAGCCTGACAGGCCAGAGCGCCACCCACGAGATTATGAACCGCATGCAGCTCTTCGGTGCCATGCCCCCAGCAGATGAAGTCGATCCCCGGCCCCTGCCCGAGCAAGATCACAGCTTTGCAACCCTCGACAACGTGTTTGACAGTCTGGCCCATCTCTTCACAGATACATGCTTGGAGAGCGAGGCCACCGACGTGCTGTGGAACACAGTCAACGTCTTCCAGCGCAAGCTCGACCGCCTCGACAAAGGTTTCGACCAACTGAGCTTCGATATCCGCCGCGCCATCCGTGAACAGGACGGAACCGAGGTGAAATCGGTGGAACTGGAGAAACTTGAAATCCGGGCCAAAGCCACATCATACGCCCGCGAATATTTTGAAACCATGCGCGACCACGCAGCCGAGCTTTTTTCGGCCCAGACCGGACAACCGTGGATGCCAAGCCGAGGCTCCCGCATCAGCACATCACACATGACCGCCGCCGTGGTTGACAGCCGAGACTTCCTCGCCGCCACCGAGCGCAAAAAGACACTCTCAATGGCACCCGAAGGCCCCACGGTGGTCGTCGCCGGAGGCATGGACTTCAACGAGTACGAGCTGATATTCGCTGCCCTCGACAAGGCTCACAAGAAACACCCGGACATGACGTTGGTTCATGGAGGTGCACCGAAAGGCACAGATCTGATTGCCGCCAAATGGGCCGCCGCCAGAAAGGTCGCGCAAGTGGTGTTCAAGCCGGACTGGAACAAATACGGAAAATCCCGCGCCGGGTTCAAACGTAACGACTCAATGCTGGAGATTTTGCCCATCGGTGTGCTGGCATTCCCCGGAACCGGCATCACCGAGAATTTGGTAGACAAAGCCCGAGGCATGGGCATCCCAACAAAGAAATACGCATAAGCACACAAGCCCTGTCGGTAATCACCGGCAGGGTTATTTTTATGCCCGCCTGCTGAGTTTATTGCGGACAAAAGCCTGATCGGCTTTTGACTTTTTTGTGGGTGACGATCCGCATTGGCTTGCGCCAACCAAGGGCTTTGCCCTTGACCCAGCCGGGGACAAGTCCCCGGCACCCCTGGACGGTTGCGAGTGGAGTTTTTGCGGGAACGGTTTTTGTAATGGCGAGATTTTTTTGAGTGCCTGTCGAGGGTGATATTTAATCAGGTTTGGGAGCTTGTTTTGGCTGATTTGGGGAGATCATTTTTGCCTGTCAGGCTGTTTGTTATGCCGTAAGGTCTGGGCGCATCCTCCTTCGTCGGACCGGGTCATATTCCTCGCCAAGAAGCTCGTCACTAAGCCGCGAAGGCGCGTCTTATCCCTTCGGGTGACTGCCCCTTGCGCGGGAGATACGATCAACACCTGCACCCCCTATCTGTCCCCCAAGAGGGACTACTCCGTTCTCTATGTCATCTTGTGAACCCGAACAGCAAAAAAGGGCTTTGCCCCTCGCTGATTACGGGACGTCCTCGGACGTTAAGTGACCACACCTATCTCTGTCTTACAGGTAGTGGGAGAAGCTAAGTAGCTCAAAATATTCAGTTTTTTTATTCGGGTTGCCCGTTGCAGCGGGTGGCTTTGGTTTTTCCTTTCCTCCAGTGCAGCGGTTTTTTGAACCCGTTTCATGGAGATACTGAAATCATGGAAAAGAAAAAGCTGACACAGAAATTCGTTGAATCTCTCAAATTGCGCCAAAAAGATTACGTTATCCGCGATACTATCATACCCGGTTACGGGGTGCGAGTTTATCCGACTGGGCGTAAATTGTTTTTTGTCCAGACCCAGAACAGGGGAAGGCGCAAGCAAGAAAGTCTTGGCACCACCGCCGAGTTGGGCGAAGCCAAAGCCCGCGAACTGGCTTTGGCCTGTACCGCCGAAGGCAAGGCCGTAGCGGGAAAAAAGCAACTTGAAATTGCCTTGTTTGAAGACGTGGGCGCGATGTTTTTTGAGCGCTATAAACGCAACTGGAAATCGTCAACTATTCTCGCCAGTCGCAACGCTTATGAGCGTGATATTTTGCCTTTTTTCAAAGGAATGCAGATTGCCATAATCGACAAGAACCTGATTAAACGCTGGTTCGCGTCCTTGGGCAACAGGGCGGGGCCAGCCAACCGGGCCTTGCCTGTTTTGTCGGTGATGATGCAACAGGCCGAGCTATACGGATACCGCCCGGACAACACCAACCCATGCAAGGGCATTCCCCGTTATAAAATGGCACCCTCGGAGCGTTTCCTGTCAGCCGTCGAACTGGCAAGGCTTGGGCAGGTTTTGCAGGAGTACAAAACAATTTCTCCGGTGTGCGTTGCTTTCTTCCACCTGCTGATTTTAACGGGATGCCGGAAAAGTGAAATCATTAATCTGAAATGGACGGACTACAAGCACGGCAAGTTGTATCTGCCCGATAGCAAGACCGGGGCAAAAACGGTCTACCTGTCCACCGCAGCCTGTGCCGTGCTCGATGCCATCCCGCGCACGTCATCCCCGTATGTGCTTCCCGCCAGATCGACAGCCAGCACCGTGAACAACTGTCGCGGTGCTTGTAACCATATCGTTCATTGGAGCGCGATCCGCAAACGGGCAGGGCTGGAAGGGGTGCGGATGCATGACCTTCGCCATACTTATGCCAGCATTGCCCTTGAACATGGTGAGCATATTCTGACCATCGGGCGGTTGCTGGGACATGTTGACCCGGAAACCACTCTTAAATACGCGCACCTTGCTAACGGGCATGTTCGCGAGACAGCCCGAGACGTGGCCTCCGCTATTGCCGGGGAGTTGAAATAATGAAAACCAAACTTTCAAGCCAGCGCATTAAACGCCTTGCCCCAACCGATAAAGAATACACCGTTTGGGATAGCCAGCTTTCCGGCTTTGGGCTTCGCGTCAAACCGTCCGGCTATAAATCCTTTGTTCTGCATAAGCAGGTGGAAAAGCAATCGCGCAGGATTACCCTTGGTAAGTTTCCGGTGATTGATGAAGTGCAAGCCCGGAAACTATGCCTTGAGAAAATCGCACAGGGCGACACGCCGGAGGGTTCAGGAGTCAGCAATTCAGCAACACCGCTGTTTGCCGATTTTATCAACGGTATCTGGTGGGAGCAGAAGTTCAGCCAGTTCAAACCATCGGGGCAAAGATCGACCCGCTGCTATATCAATGCGCGGTTAATGCCAAACTTCGGCAAGCTGTATCTGGACGAGATTGACCGGGCGCTGGTGGCCCGATGGTTCGAAGAATACAGCAATGAGTTCCCCGGCGGGGCCAACCGTGTTCTGGAAATGCTCTATTCCATGATGGAGTTCGCCATTGTGTGCGGACACCTGATCGAGAACCCGGTGCAGGGCATCAAGAAGAACCCGAAGAAAACGCTTAACCGGTTTCTGTCATCCGAGGAAATCAACACGGTATCGCGGATATTGGGCCAGATTGAACTCGAAAGGCCGGAAGACAAACAGGGTGCCGATATTATACGAATGCTACTGCTTACCGGGTGCCGCCATCAGGAGATTTGCAGTCTCAAATGGTCAACGGTCAAAGGCGATGTTATCAAGTTGGCAGACACCAAAACCGGGCCTCGTGACGTTTACCTGTGCAAGGAAGCGGTGAAGCTGTTGAGCAAGCAACCAAGAGGCAAAAGCCCCTTTGTGTTCCCATTCTACCGCGATACCAAAAGGGCACGCCCGGAAGTGGGGCTGTTCTGGGTGCTCGTTCGCCAAAGGGCCGGAGTGCCAGACGTGCGAGTCCACGACCTGCGCCACACCTTCGCCAGCCATGCAGTGTTGCGCGGTGTACCGTTGCCGATGGTTTCCAAATTGTTAGGCCACAAGAAAACCTCCATGACCCTGCGCTATACCCATGTGACCGATAAACAGACAGAAGAAGCCGCCGAGCGGATCGGGCAAACTCTGCAAGGCTTGCTTGGCGGTTTATCGCCGGAAATTGGGGTGATGCTGGAAAGGGTGAGGAAGCCAGGGCCACCGACAGTCAAAAAGGCGGTGTTTTCCTTCCGGCTTAACGAAGACGAGGAAGCCATCGCCAAGAGCAAAGCCGATGCCGAAGGCTTGAGCATTCCCATGTGGCTGGCAAAAAGGCTGGAAACCCCGCCGCCCATATTGCCAACCCCGTCAAAATGGGGATTGAGAGCCGTAAAGGTGAATTTGTCCATACCCAGCGAGCAACATCAGCAATACGTAGAGTCAGCCGAAGCCGCCGGGCTGTCTATGGCCTGTTGGGCGCGAACGGTGGCGTTGGAGGGGTGAAGGGCCAGAATATTTCTGGGGTTATCTTTTGTGTGGCCCTAAGAAGCGATCACCATTGAAATGGATCATATGGTCTGGATTGTCAGCAATCCAGACCTCCGTTTCCCAAGCAATATCAGCAGCGTTTCTACGAAATTCTGCTCTGTCAGGAAAGGCGGTAACATAGACTCTGCCTACTTTGCATGTTTTTAGTGCATCTTCCAGTTCAATCCAACGTTTGGGTGATACCGGGCCGTGACTGGTCACAGCCTCGATAAGAAATAACCATTCCCGCTTTTTATCATAAACGACTACGTCAGGTAATTTATCATGTGACATCGGAGGAACGCCCAGTTCTTCCAGAACTTCCGTTTCCAGCACCATTAGTTTGCCGCCCTCTTTGCGGCTACTTGCGGTATCACCGATGTAAAGCACGATTCCACCTTCACCAATAAAGCGAGGGCAAAACTCATGAATAATATCAGCATGTAGCTGATTATGTTTACCGGGCGATAGTTTAACTTCTTGCCCACTGGGTAATTTTACGGGGATTTTATGCATTTCTAAACTGCGCTGGTAAAGCTCTTGAAGGCTTTGCAGATCGGCTTTGTACCGTTCAATTCTTTGTTTCCAGTTGCCGCCAGGGAAAGTCTTTAGCACTTCAATGATAGGTGAGTTCAGCGAGTAATTATTATCCTTGCTGTTGGTGGCCCTCGAAGGGTCGTCCCGGTTGCGGTCAACAATGCGGGCCTGCTCAAATTGATGAAGTGTTTGACGGCGAATTGTCTCTCTGGAATTTGGTTTGTAATCCTGTCCGTAGTGTTCGCGTATGAACTGCATTATTTCTACAGTTGGAAGTAATGGAGCTTGTGCGTTGTTCCAACTATCATCCGGTTTAATATTCGATAAGGCGAGAAATACCCACGCCGAGCGGTTGTTATATTGCGATTTTGGCAAGCCAAGTGCTTTTAATAATTCTTGTGCCTGCAGCAGTTTTTCTTCTCTTTGACTCATTATTTGTGGGGCCTTTAAATTTCTAAAAATCGTTCAATAATCATATCTATTTGCTCTTGTGGAAAAGAGCTATTTGATTTGTAGGTTTTACCTATTTTCCTGATTGTGTCACGGGCAGGTAACTTCAGGAGCCGTATTTCAGTTGCATTTACCTGGGTGTTCCCTGATATACATCGGAAATATTTATCTATCAGTGTTGAGTTGAATAATAATGCCAATCCGTAAATTTCATCTTGCTTAAGAGGGCCATCATTGTGCCCAATGTAATTTAAATGATTCTCCAAGGCGATGATTTCGCCTTTAATTACCTCAGGGTTATGCACTCCAGCGACTAAACGGCGCTTCTCATCTTTTGAGCTGAAACGTTTCAAGATGACATAGGGTAAATTGTTTGATGTGTGCTTCTCATGGCAATTGAGCAAAAGGAAGCGGGCATCCTTTTTGTTGGTTCCAGTCCACTCTGTTTTAAGTGTTTTGATATTGTGCATTCTTAGCAATGGAATGCTGTTTTTTATGTTGTCAGGGGCAGTGATAAATTCCCGTGTGCGATGTTCCACCACCGGGCCAGTTGAGATGAAGTAACCGTTGTCTTGAAAACTTGAAGGCCAATGCTCGACACCTGCTAATATCTTGGCATCTTCAACTGTTTCCGGAATACGAATTATTTCATGGGCGTTTGTTGTGTCTATCAGTTGCCTAGCGGGGTAGTGATTGGTTTCAGTTTGGCTTAGGTCATGGTGCCCTGTTGAGGTGGAAATACTAATAGAAGTTCCCTGTTGCGCCTTACGATAGCTGCAAATGATATTTTCTTGCAACACGGCTGATTCCCGGAACACTTGGTTGCGTGCTCTGAAAATATGGATTTTTTCAAGGCTCATAGCGCGATTAAGGTATCTTCTAAATCCTTTGAAATATAGGCCATTGGTGAAACTTCGGGGAACAATGACAATCATTTGCCCATCATCAGTCATGCAGGCTGCTACGACAGCCATGAAAGATGCGTAAATATTCGGGTTTCCCTTGTAGAGGTCTGGCGTTGCACTGGCATAAGGTGACGTTTTGGAACTATATTTGAAGTATGGCGGATTTATCGAAGACGCATGGAAGCGTTCTTCTTTACGATCCGGCCTTGCCAATACGAAATCTTCGTGGCGAATTTCAAAGGTAAATGATCCACCTTGTTCCTTGAACGCTTTGGCTACACGACGCATATTGAGTTCTAAATGCGATAGGGTGTCCTGATCGATTTCATACAACACAGCGTGAACGCAGTTATTGCCTAAGGCCAAATATCGCATTGCGGCTGCAATGGTCAGGATACCAGCCCCTGCACCAGCATCAAGAATACGCACCGTAGGTGCGCTTACTGGTTCCAGCATTGAAGCCATATAGTCGGCTATAGAGCTACCAGTGAAATATTGCCCAAGCTCTTTACGTACCACTTCGGGCTTGGCTGTCAGATAATCGGCTTGGGCTAGTGCGGCTGCTTTAATCATATGCTAAAATTTCACCATGTATAAATGAATGCAACATCATAAGCTGGCATATAATTAAAATCGACTACCAAATATGGATATTTTCTAATTATTATGCCAGATTCAAAATTAAGGGTATGAGTGTTCATTCTTCTTTTGTCCTGTTTGATTTTTGATAAACAGGACATATGAAAACTTCACTGGAACATTTGCCACTAGCAACGCTCCGTTAAGTGGAAATTTGAGTTACTACGCCGCGCCTACGTCGAGGCCCGATATTCCAAACACTACGAAATCACAGCCGAAGAACTCGAAGGGCTGTAAGCCCGTATTCGCAAGTTA
This sequence comes from Alphaproteobacteria bacterium, assembly GCA_024279135.1. Lineage (GTDB taxonomy): Bacteria > Pseudomonadota > Alphaproteobacteria > Rhodospirillales > Casp-alpha2 > JABJOR01. The sequence goes on along the minus strand of JAJRRU010000014.1, from coordinate 66,659 downwards.
TAGGATTTGGTTGAGGTTATTTGCAGGGAGCGGCTTGCCGGTCAAGCTGGCTAATTCTTTGATTGCTAACGAAAGTTAGCAATCAAAGAATTAGCCATAGCTTCCCTTTTTGCATCGTTATGTTATGGTAACGAAACATTTTTGAACATCTAGCAGGCAGCCATAGCTTCCCTTTTTGCATCGTTATGTTATGGTATGCTGCCAATAATGCCAGCAAGGGCGTTGGCCATAGCTTCCCTTTTTGCATCGTTATGTTATGGTCGCTTTGGCAAACCGTCTTATGTTTCTGAAGCCATAGCTTCCCTTTTTGCATCGTTATGTTATGGTTAACAGCCTTTAATCCATTATAGCTTTGGAGCCATAGCTTCCCTTTTTGCATCGTTATGTTATGGTCGCCAACTTCATTGAAATCAACAATCAATGGCCATAGCTTCCCTTTTTGCATCGTTATGTTATGGTAAATCCTGTATTGCATATTCTGGCTTATAAGCCATAGCTTCCCTTTTTGCATCGTTATGTTATGGTTTTAATAACTACCGTAAACGCTTTGCGCAGGCCATAGCTTCCCTTTTTGCATCGTTATGTTATGGTTCTTCGCTCAAGGCCAGCTGAGTGCCAACCGCCATAGCTTCCCTTTTTGCATCGTTATGTTATGGTTCGGTAATCTGGGCATACGTTTTACCATCGGCCATAGCTTCCCTTTTTGCATCGTTATGTTATGGTCCAATTATGAGCGACTGCATCATGTGAAGAGCCATAGCTTCCCTTTTTGCATCGTTATGTTATGGTTGATTGCGGCGCTGGTATTACGTAAGACCGGCCATAGCTTCCCTTTTTGCATCGTTATGTTATGGTATTGAGCCGTGAATGGCATGCCGCAATGGAGCCATAGCTTCCCTTTTTGCATCGTTATGTTATGGTCTCTTCTTGGGGGGGGCCAAGAGAGGAATAGCCATAGCTTCCCTTTTTGCATCGTTATGTTATGGTTTTTCAGACCAGTCATGCTCTCCTGTAGGAGCCATAGCTTCCCTTTTTGCATCGTTATGTTATGGTCAGATGGTCAATGCTAAACATGAAAAGGTAGCCATAGCTTCCCTTTTTGCATCGTTATGTTATGGTCTCTATTAAAATTTAGGCAGTCTAATGATAGCCATAGCTTCCCTTTTTGCATCGTTATGTTATGGTTGATTAATCAAATCAGTTCTTAGAGACTTAGCCATAGCTTCCCTTTTTGCATCGTTATGTTATGGTCTTAGCATTAGACTTGATATGGAACATTAGGCCATAGCTTCCCTTTTTGCATCGTTATGTTATGGTACCTAGGAACTTCTCACCACCATTAGTACGGCCATAGCTTCCCTTTTTGCATCGTTATGTTATGGTTAGTTTGCTGCATTGAACACCAAATCAGCCGCCATAGCTTCCCTTTTTGCATCGTTATGTTATGGTAATACTATGGCTCGTAAGAGTACAAAAGCTGCCATAGCTTCCCTTTTTGCATCGTTATGTTATGGTGGATCGCCCTGGTCCTGTTATTGCAAGCCAGCCATAGCTTCCCTTTTTGCATCGTTATGTTATGGTGGCTTGAACAGGCGCGAAACCCTACTAGCCGCCATAGCTTCCCTTTTTGCATCGTTATGTTATGGTAAAAATTACCCGTTTCATAAAATCGTGGGTGCCATAGCTTCCCTTTTTGCATCGTTATGTTATGGTACGCTCCTGTTAGCCGGTTGAAAACAAAGAATAAATGGCGGATTGTTCAGAGTAAAAGGAGCTGTCCGCCATTGTTTTTTGTATCTTTTTCTTCGTTTTCATCTCGTTCTCCTAGAAGAATCTTCATACGTCCGTATTGCTGATCGGTGACTTGCAGGGCGCGAATGTTGCCATTTGACGGCAAAACAGTCTGTAGGCGCTTTAGATGTTTATCAACCCGTTCCTGGCCGTTACAGATTCGCCCATAGACGGAGAATTGTAGCATAATATAACCATCCTTGAGCAAATAATTGCGAAAACGAGTGGCAGCGCGTCGTTGTGGCTTTGTGCCAACTGGCAGGTCAAAAAATACCATTATCCACATGAAGCGATCTCCGTTTACGCTCATTTTCAGTCATCCCTCATGGCTTACATGGAAAATTCCGGTAGGCACAAGGCCGAAGCGTCTTTGTTCCGTATGGCACGTACCAGGCTTTCAGCCGAAATTTGCGTGGCATTCAGTATGGTTTGCAGTTCGCCCTCAATCAGAACCTGAGTGGCCGGGAGCTGGGCGAGGGCGGCGCGATCCTCCTTGTTAAGGTCGTCTTTCTTGTCGCGGTGAGCGGCCAAGCCAATGATGGCGTCATCAACAAAGGGGCGAAACGGTTCGATTAAATCATCGGCAAGGTTAAATCCGTTCAGGTTGTTATCGTGATGAAGCCCAAAGCAGGGCAGCAATCCGGCCCCGACTAGCGAGCGGGCGACACAGGCGCGCACAACCGTGTATCCGTAATTTAAAAAACTGTTGGGCAGGTCTCCGGCCCCGCGAATGAAGCCCTTGCCCATCAGGGCGGGCCAGTAGGTTCGGGCGGCGTGGGCTTCCCGGTTTTTTAAATCCCCGGAATCAACCCGTTTTGCCATTTCGCGTATGGTCTTGCCTTTTTCCGGATCGCGGCGGGCCAAGCAGTGGGCCTGGTTGATTATTTTTGCACGAACGATGTTTTGCCATGCCCTTTTTTTGAATGGAGTAGACCATCCAGCCTGTAACGCCGCAATCTGACTTTGCCGCGAATGGGTGAGGAGCGGCAGCATCAAGCCGTTGGGCAAGTGGCGGTTGTTACAAACGGCAATGGCGGCTCCTGCCTCGCACAGGGATGAAAGCAGGGCCGTTGAAACGGTAATGCCCCTGTGTTCGAGTACGCAAACAGCAATATCCTCGACCGGAACACTCAGTGTGTCGTCTTCCCGCTCAACCACTAACTGGCTGCGCTTTAACGAAACCCGGCATTCCGAGCTTATGATGACGGTTCGCCACGCCACGGCGTACTCTCCTTTATTTCGGAACGTCCGCCAAACAGGTCGATGTGGTATTTGCGGAATGAATTCAGGGTTTTAACACCGTAATTTGCGGCATTATCTCCTTTATGCTGTTCAATGTTTATTTGCCCCAATGCGCGGTGTGTACCTTTAAAATATCCCTCTGTAATTACGCTTTTACTATTTTTGAGTACCACGAAATCGTTCTTGAACAGGGAAAACAGGAAGGCGTAACCATCATCAACATTTGGCCAGCTTTCCTCTGTACGCCCTTGATATATCAGTCCTCGGGGCCATTTCTTTGTCTTTACCTGCCATGTATAAACCGGTAGCAGGTAGAACTTTCCGTCTTTTTCGTAAACTTCCGTCCAGGCCATTTCTGCATTGTCTGCAAAACCATTGTTTTTGAGGCGAAAACCAGCTTTGGTGTTATCGTAAACCCGCACCCGGCGAATTTCTGGGCCGTGAGGCTCTCCGTTCGGTCCGGTTTTTTCGGGTTTTAGCGGCATGAACACAGGTTCGGCAAAAGCCTTGTCCGGTTTGTTGTCGAACGCCGTCAGACGGTCATTCAGCACTTTGTACAAAGTGGCGTTTCGACCACGGGGTTGACCGTCTATAATCTCCACATCAACCAAGTTTTCAAGATCCGACTTTTTCAAGTCCTTTACCTTAACCCGTTTGATGGCCTGCCACGCTCCCTCATCATCAAAGCGCAGGCTCATGATCGTGTCCTTGTGCAGCCTTCCGCCGGTTTTACGCGATGGCTGGCGAGTTACGAACATTTCATCCAGTTTCGCCAGCGCATCCTTGCGGAAATTTTCCCACGGGGTATCGGCATAAAAGCCCGGATCGTCCCTTTTGCCGCGTTGGTATCGACTCCACCGTGCCACTTTTTGCACCATGCCGTCTGTCGCACAGGCAATTACCAAGGCATCTACACCGTGGTGTCGGTGATCGTTTTCACGGTCTTTCTCCGGCAAGCCCCACAAGTGGCGCAGCTTGCTGGTCAGCCCACCCTTGCGGGTGCGAACCAGCTTTTTAATATTGGGGTTTGGTTTCAGGTTTTCTTCCAGGTACGCGCTCAGCGCGCGCGCAACGTAACGGGTGTCATTCAGATGGCGGGACTTCCAGTCCTTTTCCTTTTCTTCATCAAAGTTCTGCGTTAACAGCTTTTTCCTTCGATGATAATCCAGTCCCCTGGCAAAAGCCTCAAGTTCCCGCGTCATGTTGTTGCGCTCCATGTATTCCCACGCGGTCAGATTTCCCTTGGCCTGATTTTCACGGGAAAAACACAGCACCTTGTTTGACCATGAATCGTCGTATGAACGACTATAAGGCAGGATATGGTCTATCTGTGTATCCGTGCCATTCTGGAGATGGTGGGGCTTGATTTCTTCGCCAGAATACGGGCAGCACATGTTTTGCTCTTTCCACAGGCGAAACCGGGCCAGTTGATCTCCGTTGGGCTCGAACCCGTAAATCTCTGCGGCATGTTTCCTGGTTGCCTCCTTGTATGCTTGGCGCTTTTTGTTGTCGGATTCTATTGATTTGCGATCCTTGAAATTTCGCCCCAGGTCCCGTGCTGTTTCCACATGGAAATAATCCGGCATTCCGTGTTTGCGGATCAGAGCGTTGACGACCTTGCGGATTTGTGACAGTGAGCGATCAACAATCGGGTTTCTCGTGCTTTCTGCCAAGGGAGGCAGAAGCGTTTGCTCTCCTGCGCGTACCTGGTGGTTCGGGCGTATTTTCAATACCGCATCCATATAGGTTTCACCCTGCCGCAGGTATGGAATTATTTCTTTTGCGGCTTTTAAGGAAATGTTGATGGTCTGGGAAAAGCCAGTTGCTCCCAGCAGGGCAATGATTTTATTTTCAGACAGGTTTAAAGGTTCCAGTTGGCTCCTGATGTCATCTTCAGATTCATAGAACGACAGGGCAAAGGCGATCTGGTCAAGATCATCATGCCTTGATGCAAGTGCCGCCCAATCCATTTTGGATATTCTTTCAAGCGCAACACGCAATGTGTGGAAACCTTTCATTTCCACAAGGCAGAGTTTCTCTGCCCGTTCCCTGACTTGCTCTTTCGTCAACGCCTCACCCGGCTTGAAAGTATAGGAGGCTAGGTTGAAAGTTTCATCTTCGTGCAGGTTGAGAGTTTTTCGCGCCTGGGCAAAGGTTACCTTGCTTGTTGTGAGCGCCTTTTGCTCAAGCAAGGCAATTTCCTCAATACCCAGGGGGCGCTTGTCGCCGTTATACGAAATTATGTTCAAGTTGGTTAACCGTGAAAGCGCAACAAACAGCTCCGCGTGAAAGGCTCTTTTTGGTGCGCGTTTTTCCCCTTCGCCCCCATACACGGCACACTTGCCCACCAGCTTCAGACTGGATTGCAGGTCTCTGCGATAAAAGGCAAATTTGATGACATCATCACACAGCCGCTCTGTTGCCTTTTGATTACCGAAGCTGCGTTGGGTTGTGAACAGGGTTTTGATTTCTGCCCTCAAGTGGTCGCGGATAACAGTGCGCCCATAACTGTCTGGATCATTACGTTGTTTTGGCTGATCGGCTAACCAGGCGCCAATTGTTTTTGCTCCCCCTGCGCTCATGGCCTCGTAAAGGTCATTCCCGGCTTTCGTGAAAGTTGTTTCTTCATTTGGCGGGGCCGATTTACGGTTTGTTTGAAATCCGGGGCGTTTGGCAAAGTGGATCAGGGCGCGGGCAAATTCTTCATCGCTTAGTACACGCTCCAGGCCCTCCTTGCGCAATTGCCAGGGTGACTTGTCTCCCTTTTTTAATTGAACAATTTTTTGCGCAGGCAGGCCGTGTTCTTTCAATAGGGTACGAAGCCGGGAAACCTTTCGCGCTTTGCGGGCCAGCCTGCGTCGAGTCCCCCGTGCCTCTCTTCGTGGCAAGGCGAGGGAAGCGCCAGATTTTGGGTGCTCCGCAGCCTCAAACAAGCGGCTGCCCATTTCCAGAATTTCACTTTTATCCATGTTGATGAAAGAAAAGCCAACAGAATTAATCCCCACATCAAGGCCAATTACCCGCATGTTTTTCCCCTTATGCGTTTAGCTAAAAAGTATTTTGATATTACAAGATAAGCCTGTAAGATGCAAAGCACATAGCACAACGATGCAAAAAGTGTTGTTATGGTAAGAGATTCCCTCCGGGGATATTCTCGTAAAGCTCTGCCCCCTGCGTGCTTCTGCATTCAGGGGGCAACTTTTATTAAAACAGTCATAAAATCACCCCACGCAACACAAGATGAGTCAGTGTCACGCCATATTAAGGGTTGTCTTGTAGGCCTTCCGAAAAATCCGCTGCACTTTTTGCCAGAAACCCGGATTTTTTGAGACTCCTAGAACCACGAAAATATCAAAATCCCTTCCCGGAGTGCAGCGGATTTTTGATTTTGGCGATACGCCTAAGCCCAAATCAGGGTTAAATATCAACCCCACCATCCCCTTGCAAAGTGGAAAAATCGTAGATAAAATGCGGGTTTCAGCCTGAGAATCAAAACTGATATTACTGAGCGTTTTTATGTGACGCTAAAGCGAAAAATTCTCCCACACCTATCGCTTCTGTGGATCAAAAGCAGAAAATCGTAGCGTTTCTGCGGTGTTCCGGGGGCGTTTACAGGTATTTTGAGTAGACCACAAAGGTAGTCAGCTTGAAGCCTTCTATCCACGCCATTACCCTAAATTCGTATGATGAAAGACTACGAGTAATTGACCAGATGTTTACAAATGTTGAGATAATCAAATTTAGTGTTTTGACTCGAAGCGGCTCTTTTGGAGCAGATCAAGTGGACTTCGTCTAAGCCAGTCATGTGATAAAAGACCGAATTGGTCTAAATCATTTTTTAACCTTGGATGCAGATTTGCACCGTATCATGCAACCAGATTACCTGGACCCGGGAATTCCATCAGCATATGGATGTCGTCAGGCTCCATTTCCAGTAACTCAGGTAATGGTCGATCCGCTGGACGAAATCCCAGGCTGCTATAAAAATCCACGGTTCCTCTTGTGTGCTCTGCGGTAACATACAGGCTGGCAATTTGTTTTTCTTTTCCATATTCCACAAGCATTTCGGTGAGTTTTCGTCCAATGCCTTGGCGGCGGTGCGCAGCACTGACATACATGAGTGCGAGCAGGCCCATGCCAGGTGCAATATTTGGCTTGTAACCACAAAATCCTACAAGAAAATCACCTTCAAACGCGCCCCAAAGCACACAATTGTTTTGTAAATATTTGTCCCACTCGTTGAGTTGTTCCTGTGCAGACCACTGGCCGATGTCCCACTCAACATCAATCAGATCAAGTTCCGCTCCATTTTGTCGATACGCCTTCGTGACGTACTCCGTTCGATCAATTTCGGCAATACGTTCTATCTCGGATAGCTCCATTTGACGGTAGTAGATCATGTGTAGGTGCCTAACAGTTGGATATGGTAGAGCCAAAATTCCGACTTCCTGTGCAGATTTGTGCTGCCCAAACTAATCACATTATGTTGCTGCAAGCAATGCTTGAGCTTAATGTCCTGGACAGCTCCCACCCGAAAGCATCTTGGTGCCAAAATGCGGGGTGAAACAGCAACCATCTAATGTCTCCTTATGGCTATTCCGTATCAATATGAATTGCGAAGCGAAATCTTCTGCTTGCAGCATTAACCGGACTTTTGAGAACTTTAACTCGTCATTCCCGTCCTACAAACCCATCCATTAATCGTATCAAAAAATCTTCTCCTGTTTGCATTCCGGCTGCTTGAGCCAGGGTCCAAAACTGTTCTTTTGTTTCTTCTGCAACGGCAATATTGAGTTGGGATTTTCGTTTGGTGGCCCTCAGGCTGCGACCATCAACCCTGGCTGAAGGTGAGGGCGCGTGCCTGGTTGTAAAACCTGTTTCTTGTGCCGTGCGTCCGGCTGGCTCGGTTGATGATTGAGGGGGCTGTGAGCGGGGTTTGAAATCGGTATAATCCGGTGTTTGTTTATCCGGGCCTTTGTCATCGCTATTGATGCCCAGATCGCCTCTTGTTCTGTTATTCATACTGTGGTCCCCTCTTTAATAAATGTGACCACGGACTTCGCCAGGGCTTCGGCGTTGTCGATGGCGGCTTGCGGGTTGTTGACCTCGTTTTGTGTTAAATCGTAGAGCGTGCCGCCAAGCTGGATCATAGCGCGGAAAGCGGCCCGTTCGACCATTTCAACAGGCAAGATCGGGATGTTGTTCTGGATCAGTTGTTGCTCTATGTGTTTGAAGTCTCGCGATCTCAACGCTGGGGATGTGCAGGTGAACACCACGGCGAACGGAATTTGGCGGCGGTAGGCTTTGGCCTCACGTTCTATCAGCTTGATGACCCTTGCAGCCTGGTCGGCATCGAGCTGGCTTCCGCGCATGGGGATCAAGACCAGATCGGCGCGCCCGATTGAATATGAGACGGCCACGTTGGCCGAGCCTTCCAGATCGACCAGTATGAACGGATCACGGGCCGCTGCCGCATCAATGGCGTCGATGATGGTTTCCTCGGTGATGTCTGGTAGGATTTGTAAATTCTGGGGAACATTACCTGGGTCCTTTGACGCCCAACGTGCTAACGGTTGGTTTGGATCGGCATCTATCAGGGTGACGGCTGCACCACCCTTTGCAAATACTTGAGCGAGGGCCAATGCGGTGGTGGATTTTCCAACACCGCCTTTTGAGTTAGCGAAGGCTATTACGGGCATATTGATTTCCTATTGAATAGTTGGTGGCGAGGTTGTGAATAGTTTGCCAATAGGTATTGGCTAGTTAGGGCCTACCTATTGAATGAATAGTGACTAGATTTTAGGGTAAAAATTTGAATTTCCTTACTCTCCTGCTTTCATTTTGTCGATTTGAAGGGCTGCTTTTTCTGCGTAAAGCCGTTTGGTGTCATCAGACGTGTCAACGCCGACTGTTTGCAATATGACCAATACGGCACGGAAGAGGGCGGTCTCCCCCGGTGTTCTGGGGAAGTCATTCTTTTCCCCAGTATCGTAGACTTGCTCCAATGCGTTTTGGCGCAAGTTTTCGCGCATCCAGACACTGATAGCTTGTCCCTTTTGCGCGGCAGCCTGTTCAAACAGCGTTCCGTCTTCCTTGGTGGTTCGCATACTGATGACTTTGGTGTTCACGCTCATTTATCTATCTCCGGTTCCATGTCTTTAATGCTGTCTTGAGAGGCTTCTATTGAGGTTGATTCAGCCGAGATTGACTCCATCCGTGTTTCCTCCGGAGCCGCTTCGAGGGCGGCAATTCGCTCGCCCGTTTCTTCGGTAAGTGTCTTGCCAAGGCGCTGTCGGTCATCGGTGATGAGAATGGCGGTTTCACGGGCGCGGGAGACCTCCACATAGAAGGCTTTCTGGTTGGTCAGGTGCGGGTGTGCAGAGTGCATCACACCGATAATGTTATCGACGGTGCGGCCCTGAAAGGCATGAACCGTAGAAGCCCAGGCATGCTCGATGAACTTGAGGGCTTGCGCGTCCCCTTCAAGGGTTAGCTTGCTGCCATCCTCTTTGTGCAGGGTGACATTGCCTTGTTTGTCGATGTCTGTGACTTCGGCCATAGCAGAGTTAATCAGGCCAAGGCTTTCATCATTGCGGGTAAAGCGAATGCGGTCGCCCTGGCGAATGCCCAGTGGGGAGGACCGAAGAATATCGACTGATTGAGCCGCCCGCTTGCTGTCAACGTTGAGCAATACAGGATCACCGTTTTCCCGTTTGAGCGCGATGGTGTTGGTTTCTTCATTGCGTCCGGCAACAGTCAGAACCTCACCCTGTTCAACTCCGTTACGTTCGCGGTTGAAGATGACTTTATCATCGGCAAAATAGTTCTTTGCGCGGCCTTTTTCCGCATTGGTATATCCGGCGGATTTCAGGGTCTCGATTTCCTTTTCAGGGCCGACGATCCGGCCTTCCTTTTCCAACTGCTCACGCACCTGAGCATTGATGCTTTGGCGAATTACGTGGGTGGGGGCAGCTATGCCTGTGCCGTCGCGCTTACCCTCTGGCATAGCATTCCATGCCTTGAACGCGGCTTCTGCCAGGGCCTGATCCATTGCGCCGGGTTCAAGGTTCCCGGTTTCATTCTTTTCAGGTTTGTCCGCCTCAATGATATTGTCACCGATCTTGCCAAAGGCTTCCTTGATATTGCCAGCAATGGCCGCATGAACGGCGGTTTTGAGTTCGGGGTTTGTCTGGCGAACGATTTCATTGACCTTGATGGTTCGCATACCGTGCGTCTGGAGTTGAGCAAAGGGTTTGCCGGCATCGACAGCATCCAATTGTTTCTCATCGCCAACCAGAACCAACCTTGCGGGTTTAATGGCTTCAACAATCTTGAACAGGTCGCGTATTTGGGCGGTGCTGGCCAGTGAGGTTTCATCGACCACGATCATTTTCTTTTTAAAGTCATCCTGAACCGCTTGCTTGCCTGCCTCAGAACCGCGACCATGGGCATAGCCATCGTATTGACCTAAAAACTTCTGCAATGTGCGCGATTCAATCCCGGCCTCATCGTTTAAAGTCTTGGCGGCGCTGGCCGAGGGGGCGAGGCCGATCAGCTCAAACCCTTGCTTTTCTGAGAGTTCCCTTGCGGCGGTGAGAAGAGTGGTTTTGCCGACACCCGCATAACCTTGAATGCCGATGATACGGTCCTGGCTTGAGAGCAAAGAACGCACAGCGTTCTGCTGGCCTTCATTAAGGAAGGTGCCATCAAGCCCCTTGTTGATATCGGTAAATTCCATGAACGGGCGCACTGTGTTTTGGGCGAATTTCATGGAGGCGATGGTTTCGCGCTCGATGGCGATAGCACCTTTTGTGGTGACATATTCACGACCCACATGGTCGCGATGTTTGGAGGCTATTAGGCGTTTGTCAGACGCAATGGCCTGATCGAGGGTCGCGGGACGAAAATGACCGACACCATAGCCATTGGCAGTGGTGCGAAGATCGGACAAGTTGAACACACTGGCTCGCTCTGAAAGATGACGAATGGAATAATCCACAACCTCGGCGGCAAGACGCTTTTCCTCTGCTTTATCCGTAAGGACAGGTTGATCGGGAATGCGGGCTTTAAGGCCCAGCCGTTCGCCTTTCTTCGTCCAGTCCTTGTGCAGGTCGTCCCGATTCACAGTTACTTTGTGGTTCCGTGTCATCAAGGTGGCATTGGCGGCGGTCTTGGCGTTTTGATAATCGTACCCGGCCAGAGCTTTGCGGATTTCTGTGCTGCGTGTGGAAAACGCAGTCATTATGTCTTTGGGGACACCTTTGAGATCGAAACGACCATCCATATGGGTGCGCTCAACCTCATAGCCAAGCTCACGCACATTCATTGCCAATTCCGCCCGGTACATGGCCCCCATTTCCATCTTGTGATGGAGCAGGCTGGCACCCTCGATAGAGCGCCATTTGCCATCCGAGGGTAGGGTCATGTTGGCAATCACCGCATGGGTGTGAAGGTGCGGGTCTTGGTTGCGGTTGACCTCATGGCGGAACAGCCCGGCGATCATTTCTATGTTGCGCTCTTTGAATTGAACCTTTGCTGCTTTGTCCCAGACGCGGGTTTCAAGGATTTTCTCCTCAATATGATTGAGTGTCGCTTTAACGGCTTCGTTATGGGCTTCAATAAGGCGTTCATCCCCGGCCACCAGAGCCATGACCGACACGCTTTTCGGAGCAGAGAAGGTGAGATCGACCCCGGCGCGGTGTTTCCATTCCCCGTCCACGGTGCGCCCGAGGCGCCGACCGTCTGGCGTATTGCCGTCCAGAACGTTCTGAAAGTCTTCCGGCTTGATATGGCCAGAGTATCCGGCGGTTCCCGCGCCTTTGCCATGCCACTGACTGGCAAGCTGTGCCTGTTCGTCACCCTTGGCGTAATAGCCATCGGAATCATAATAGGTGGACATGCCTTGCGGCGTTGAGATCGGATAAACGGAAAGCATCAGAAGATAAGACCTTTCTTTGAATCATCTTCTTGGTCATCAACTAGCGGAGCCTTAATGGACTTTGGCTCTGGAGCAGGTTTCGGTTTCTTCTTTGGCGCAGGCTTGGGTTTGGGCTTTGGTTGGGATTGTTTCTCGGATGATAATGGCGGCCTCCGGGGCAATTCAAGGGCCGCGAGCGGTCGTTCAACGACGGCCTTGGCGATTATGGGTGTTTTGTTGGGTTGGATGCTAAAACGGGACACCGGGAAGCCCTGGGGGAGGCGGATATAGCCATCCAGATCGGGGAGGCTCATGATTTCGGTTGGTAAGACGATAGGGCGAAGCTCATTCCTTGCTGCCAGAGATACGCCGTCTCGCATGTCATGTGCGCCGTATGAGAGGGTTTCCTGAAGCTCGGTTTTCTCCGCATTGCCGAGGGCCTGGCTGCACCAGTCGGCTGTGGATTTATCCGGTGTTGAGAGTATCAGGCGGGTTCGTGCCAGCCCGGAGAGGGTTTCTGCACCGTTCTGCCCGTAGATGTCGCGCATGGCTGACCAAACTTGCAGACCCAGCACGAAGCACCCACCAAACTGGCGACTTTCGGCCATGCCGGGTTGTAGGCTTGGGATGTTGTAGAGCGATGGAACCTCATCGAGGATAATCCATATTTTACGGTTCCGGCTTTGCTCAAGCGAGAGCAAGCTGTTGACCGCGATCTCCAGCCAACATGTGGTTAAGCCCTTGATGCTTTCGTGCATGTCGCCGCGAGAAGTCAGGAACATAAAGCCGTCACGCTCGTCATCCTCAATCCAGTTGCGGATAGAGAAGGGTTCAGCCGTGGGATCGTCCGGCAAGTGTTCGAGGCAGGACAGGTAGGCGGTCATCACGGCGCGAACGGATAGGGCAGTTTTGGGGCTTTGCTCGTCGATGATGGATTGTGCTGCGGTGTTTTTGAGCAATGCCGCCATTTCTGTCAGGTCGATTTTAAGGAGCTGCGAAACCAGCATTTCATTGGTGGGGTTGCCCGCGATCCGCAATCCGTCAGCTACCTTGGAAAACAAGATACGTGCAGCCAAAATCCAGAACGGATCGACCATGCCTTTTTGTTCAGGGATCAGAGCCTTGGCCATCATCTCAAAGTCAGAAGCTTTGCGGCCTTCGGAAAACACGCTCCATTGCGGGGTGCGAGCATCAAACGGATTGCAGATTACGTCTTTGGATGGATCATAATAGCGCCCGACAAACCCGCCCATCTTGTCATATATAATGGCACGATCACCGTTGGCGCGGATCTGTTCAATCAGATCGGCAAACAAGGTGGTTTTGCCCGTGCCTGTGGTTCCGCAAATCATAACGTGGGTCATAGGTGCGCCAGCAGGGAATGGAATCCCGGCGATGGCATAAGGCGTTCCGGTGTTACGCTTCTTGTTATAAGACTTCACTTGTCGGACCAGTTCCGGTGCTGGCAAGAGTTTGGAGCCACGCAGGTGCTTGCTTCTTTGCAACCTGGCTCCGCGCCACAGGAAATACCCGGCTGCAATGGCGGCAACGGTCAGGCCAATCAACAGGCCAATTCCGCTACCCGAAAATATCAGGTTAACTACTTTGTCTTTGGTGGCGATCATTCCGGGGTGGTCTACAATCGCCCCGGTGTAGGTGACGTATGGAACCCAGTCATAATCGTAGATGGTGATTTCCTGTTCATACCTGAACGAAGCCAGGTAAAGAAACTGCGCCCAATGCCAGACGAACCATTGATAAACTTCGTGGATGGTCAGATTTAATACCAGTTTTATCAGCATGAAGGTCATGGCGATCCCGGAGATAATCCATATCAGGGTTTTGACCACCTGAATGGACATCCTGTATTCGTGCAGGGCGGTCTGCCCACCTCGAATAAAGTGACTATTTTTCATAAATCACCCCGTAGAGTTAGAGGCGAAAGAGAGAAGGGTGTTATAGTCGATTTAAAGAAAGGGAAACTGTTATGTCGTTTGGCAAAAAGCTGGTTCAGACCAGAAAGAAGATGAGAAAAATGATTGTTTGGCTTGTTCTGTTGCTCGTTGCTGAGATGATTATTTTGCCGCAGTTGATAGTCGGAGTTTTCAATCTCCCTAATCTGGTGGGACCAGCAACCCTTGCGACAATGCTCGCAACATTTATTGGGGCTTTTTGGCTTGGGAACAGAATTACCGATCCGCTCCTTGAAGCAGGTGGTGATCTTGTCGAACAGGCTTTGATTGAAAAAAGCAAGGGAAGCTAAAGCCATTAATCTTGCCCCGGTTTCTTATCACCAGGCCCGAACCATTTCTTTACCTCATCAATTGCGTCCCCAGGGTTATGGTAAAGTGCTGACCCCACACCTTCTATTAGAGAGTCATCGCTTCGTTCCTTGACTGTTTTTCCGGTTGTCGCCCGTGATGATCGAACCTCACCCCCAACCTTTGCAGACCCATTGGTCATCTGGCTACCGAGATTTTTACTGCCTCCGGTGACTTGGCTTCTGGCCTCATTAATCCGGTTGCCGGGTTGGCTGTTCGCCATCGTGAGTTCTTCACGATTGATGTCATGGCGAAGATTGCCTTCCGCTCCACGAGAGCCATAAATATCACCCATGAGACTGCCCGGCGTTTTGTCACCGATGGGCATCTTATCAAGGTAGCGGTCAACCGCTTCATCGGCCCAACCTTGTGCAACACGCGGATCGGCTTTGGATGCTTGATAGGCTTCGGCCATGTTGCCACCATGCCGTTCGGCACCAATTTCAAGGGCCATTTGATTGAGGTTGGCGTTAAAGCTGCCGCTGTCTTCCTTGTAGGAGGTCAGGGCTTGCTCGTAGCTTCGGGCCTGGCTGAGACTTTCGTTCAGGCTCTTTTCTGCCGACTGGCTTTCCGAATGGCTGGCGTTCATTGAATCGCGTTGATCTCTAAGCTGGCTTTGCCCTTCACTGAATGAAAGGTTTTGAGAAGCTGCATCCAAATTTTCAAAACTCTCGCGCACTCCGTATTCCTTGGCGATACCCTTAACCGTGGCCCAGTCGTCTTTTGAAGTTCCGCTGGAGGTCCACTCGCCGGAGCCTTGAAGGTTCACACCAGAACCGATAATGCCTTTAAGCGGGGTGCCAAGATCGACGGCGGCGCGGCCCAACATGCGAAGAGATTGTTGTTGGCTCCAACCAGTAGTTTCGCTGAGACGCTCCGAAGCCTGTTCGATGTTGGATGCAGAATTGGCGATGACCTGGCGTTGTTCCAGACCTTCCGACCTGTTGAAGCCTTCGCTGTTTTGTAAGGAATTGCTGAACGCCAGTGATTGTCCCATAGACGCACCCATGCTTTCCGAGGCACGTTCGGCCTGGGTGACGGCATGGGATCGGGCTTCGGAAGATCGTTCCTGCAAGCCCTGACTAACCCGCGATCCCCATGAGACGTTGAAGCCCGGATCGGAAAGGGCGCGGTCTTTGAACACACTTTCGCCGCCATCTGCCGTGCGGTGGTTCATGGCACCGTCGCCCATACGGTTGCTGACCATGCCAGTGTCAATCATGGCGTTGGTCTGCATGGAGTTCCCGCGCATGGTGTAGAAACTGTGATTATCCATGCTGGTGTTGGCGAGATTGATGTTGCCCGATGTGCCTTCTTCTGCCGCCGTTCCCGCTGCCCGTTGAGTAGGGGCCAACATGGATGTTGCCAGATGGGCAAAGCGGCTGGCACCGAACATGAGGCCAAAGGCGAGGAATGGCACTGACATGGAGAGGTAGCCCGCCATTGCAGAGGTATCCTGAATAATTGCTCGCACGCCCAATTGCGTGACCATTGCGATACTCTCGCCGCCCGATATTGAGGTTGCCTTAACTGCAACCTCGCCCATCATAATCCGGTGCAGAATGGCATAAAGCGGCCCCCAGCTTTGCAGCCAGACGAAGCCGGAGAAGTATCCGCGCACAACAGTCATACCAATGGGTGTGAGCATCATTATGAAGGCAATCGGGAAGGCTCCGTAATAGAGCGATTCAAACACGATCTTGAGGATCGGCACCCACTTTTCAGCTTGTAGCCCGGTGGTTTTATAAACGGCCTCGGTTTGCAGATCGGCACGCGCCCGCATGTAGCCATCGAGTGCTGCTGCGTTACCAAGTTCTTCGGCCCAACCTTTGGTGGCGCTGTCAAAAGCGTTAATCATCATTTGCTGCTGCATGATTTCACCCGCATCCCGTGACGCGCCAATCAGGTAATTGTGGGCGATAGGCAGACGAGAGATCAATTCAGCCTTGGCTGTTGCAGCCGGGACACCGGGGAACAGGCGTAATCCGAATATGGTGCTGGCTTGATCGAGTTCTTGCGGCCAAAGGCTGGCGAGATAACCAACCCCGTCCTGGCAAGAAACAATATCGCGTCGTTCGCCACCAGCAATCGCACTGCGGTATTCAAAATGACGTAAGGGGGAGGCGGCTGTGGTCGAGACATACTGCCAAAGGTCGGGGGACTGTTTGAGGTCATTGAGATCAATTTGCCCCAGCAAAATCCCATAGAAAACACATTGGCGGGTAAAGCGGGACATGTTGCCGGAGTATCGGCTATCGGTGATTTGCCACTTGGTTGCTTCCTTGAGCAATTGCGCCCCGAACAGCATCCCGGTTTCCTGATAGCGAAGATCAGAAGGCAAGCTGAACGTAACTTCGCTCAGGCGGGTCAAACCATCACCGATTTCACTGGTCATGGAGGCAAACGCCGCCAGACCATACGGCACGTTGTCGATGGTGCCGCCTGCCAGTGCCGGGTTTAATCTGTCCGTCACATGCACGGTAACTTTGGGTGTGAACAGCACCATGTAAATTGCCAGAAACGCCATATACCATTTGATGTTTGTCATCCACGAGCCACCAAAGGCTGTTTGGAACATTAACCAAAGTAACGAGAATACAGCGGTAATGCGGATCAAGTTCGCAAAGGCACTGCCCCCGGTCAGGGCGGCAACGGAGTTGAAAATATCAACCAGATAAGTACCGCCGCCCAGGGTGAAGACTTCATACATAATTGACCTCACTCACTTCCGTTTACCCAGCCAATGTTGGCGCGCATATGGGCCGACATATTGCCGATCAAGTGTTGTTCCAACACACGGGCGGACTCGATAATGGAAACTGATTTCTGGAAATTGCCCGACACATCCGCCATTTTCTCACGCAAGGCACGCCGCGCCGATTGCAAGCCCTCGCGCCAGTCCTTGATGATCTGGTCATCTGCCAGTGTCAGGGCCGCGCCACCTTTTTCAATCTCGCCCATGAGATCACTGGCGAAACGGTAGAGGATGTCGAGCGCAATCAAGTCTGAGTATTGCGGCAGGGACAACGATGACAACCCGCCCTGATAGGCGGTCATCACGTTGATGATTTTATAGATCGGAATGTTGGTGGTGTTGAGCAGGGCTTGCTCGTCAGCGTTCAGGCTGCCATCGGTATCAATCTTATCCTGAATGCTTTCAAGCACCCGGCGCACCCGTTCGGAAAATGCGTTGGTGGTCGAGACAACAAGTATGGCATTAGGATTGACAGACAGGCACTTGTCACTGTCGATGCAGCGGTTGATGGTAGCGGTGCCGCCCTGCAACAACGCACCGATAAGCTGGTCGGTTTCCACTTTATGGCCGTAATATTTAAAACGCGGTGACGCATCGTCATTGGCTGGGGCCAGTACGACGATAGTGCCGGAGAGCGTCATAATCAGCTCTGCCAGATCACGATCACTGGCAAACAACGGGTTCTTCTTTGCTGCCATCCAGGCAATGTTGATGTCGGTGGGAATCTGATCCCGCATGGCTCCGCTGGCACTATTCAGCGTACTTTGCCGCCGCCCTTGCGATCCGCAGCCATGGCGTGACGCAGCCCTGTCCGTAAAGATGCCTGTGGAATTACCAAGGTCTTCACAAATCACCCGGCTGGCCGTCTCATTCCTTGGCCATAACCCACCAACAATTCCCTTTGCCGTCTCACACGAATTGATGTTGAACTGGTTTATGCGCTGTAGCCAATCCTGCAACTCGCCAATCTGTTCGGCGATCATCGGAGAGATTGTCTCTAGTGCCAACTTGAACGAATAAGCCACGGCGTTGTTGCCAATGGATTTCATCAAGGCCACCAACTCGTCAGAATTGATAAACGAAAACCCGCCAGAAAACATATCAATCCCTCCGCACCCGGCCCGAGACGACGGCAAGTTCACCGTTGCCAAAGTCGTATTGCGGCTTGGTGTTCGCATAAACAAATTACCCCCGGTGTAATACCCCGCCGCCTGCCCCGCAAAAGCCGAAGGCCCGGTCGAGTTCGATACCCCAACCCCGTCCCAAAAATCCTTCATGGCACCGGGGACATCGGCTTGCGCTGGTGTTGCGAATATGAGGGAAAGAAGTATGGGCGCTGCCCATGCCCGCAAAGGGGCGCGGCCCCTTTGATCCTTTGAGTTTTTCATGGGAGTACCTTTAGGGTTTGGGCTATGCGCTGCTCCAGTTGTGCCGGGGGCAGATAGCGGTTTGTTATTGGCGCTATCGCGCCGGAAGTTTTATCAAAGAGGGCAAGGAATGGAACGCGGGTGATTCGCAAGGCTTGGGATTGGCCGTTGTCGGGGATGGTGTTGGGCCATTCCTCAAAGTGGGCGTTATTTTGGGAGACGGGCAAAACCGCCATTGCGTAACGATCCGCCACAGCCTTGACCGAGTAAGAAAACGCGCGGCTCGCCGCGCAATCAGTCCGATAAACAAAGATCAACCCAAACTCGTCGCTTGCTTGCACAGGCGTTGCTAACAAACACAGGACCAAAGTCATGGGATACAAGGGGCCGCGCCCCTTGGTGGGTGTGGGCAAAGCCCGTAGAAACCTACTCATCGTTCTTCACTTCGTGCAAATTGTGCTGGCTTAAAACCTCTTTCAGCCGTGTTTCGCATAGGTGGTGGAGCACCGCCGCATCACGGGTGGCATCGTGAGGATCGCGTTCACAGGCCATGCGCCAGTTGCGTTTGAGCCAGAAGGAAACGGCAGTGTCTTTGTCCAGTTCATCCGGTGTCGGGTGTGGCGTGGTGTCAGTAGTCATTGCCGACCTCCACTTGTGTCAGGATGTAAATCCGGCGTTCCAGCTCGTCGGCTGCCAGTGCGCCGAAGCCTACGGGGATGACTTGCGATGTTACCGTGTCAAACAAGGCGAGGGCGGGCAGGTGTTCACCTGTTATGCCGAGGCGTGCGGCTTGCCCGCTATCTGGTATGGATGTCGGAAAGGATTGAGACGGGGTGTCGTCGAGCGTGATGGCCATGACGTGTAGGCCGTGCTTGTCGGTGAAGGGCTTGAGGGCGGTTTCAAACGCTTCACATTGCGGACAATCGTTGCCCTTGAAAAAGTAAAACACGCCGTATCGGTTGTTCAGGTTTGCCAGAGTGGTGGCGGCAGTTTGCTTGCGCTGGTCAGACCATGCTCGTTTTGCCAATGATCCAGTCGGGCGGATCAGATCGTAATCCATGTCGGGGTTTTGCCAGATCACGCGCCGCCACTGGTCAGAGAAGGTTGAGGCACGGTCGAGCTGTTCACGCTGGAAGCTGATGTAGGTTTTTAGATTTTCCGATGTGGGATAGAGAATGGCTGTTGCCTTCAGGTCGTCGAGCTTGTCACCAATGGCCTTGATTTGAGCGCGAGAGTCCGGAGCCGGTGGCAACTCCACTTTTGGCTTTGCCTCCGGCGCTGCCGGTTCCTCTTCGGCGGGATCACAATAGAAGTGCCAGCCCAGGGTGTTGCAGTCTTCGGCAGCGTAGGCGGGGGAGGATATAAGAGCCAGTACCAGGAGCGCACGTTTCATTGGTTGCTCCGATAGTAGTCTTCAATCCGCGACTTGATTTGCTGATTGGTGGCGGCAGGGCTTGGCGCGTTGGCATCGCTCAGCATGTCGACGTAAATCTCCGACAGATCGACACGGCTAAAATCAACACGCTGAATTTCTTCGATGGAGAGCGATCGGCACATGGGGCTTTCAGGGCTTCCCCAGCCGATACCGAGCTGAGCGCGGGCTTGTTCCTGAAACACCCGGGCGAACTTTGAGCGGAAGGAGCAATAGCCTTGTTTTCTGGTGATGCAGCCGAACCATGTATCGTTGGAGCAATAGCTGCCAATGTAATGGGTCATCTTTTCACTGCGACGCTCGGCGAGGGCTTTCTCACTTGATGAGCAGCCAAAGTAATCCAGCAACCAACCATCATCGGAACAACAATTCTTGGCTCCAAGCGGCCACTTGGCGCACTTCTGACCTTCACCGCGAAACAGCGTAACGGCATCGGGGTCTTTTTCTTCCCCCATTTTGGTGAGCAGTCCTATCCATGACGCCGCCTTGCCAAAGTCGGCACTGGTCTCGTCTTCACCCAGATCATCGCAAAGTCCGTCCGGGCAATAAAGGTTGCTGCCACATTGCATTGGTGTGCGGACATCGCGCTCCGGCGCTGCGTCTATGATGTCTTCCAGAGAGATACCGGAACCATTCTTGGGGCTGGAACAACGAAACGTGTTGACCTCGGTGATACAAACACCACTTGGCCCACGGCGGGTACATTCCGCGCCAATCTGGGTGCATTCGGGATCATTGGCAAGCGAGGAACAAGCTCCACCGGGCCGGGCGTTAGGACAGGAATAGACAATTTGTTTTTCCCAGCAGTCACGCTCGATTTTAAATCCCTGAATTGTCCGTTCGGCTGCATCAATCGTGCATAGATTGGAAACGGCTACACACCCTGCAGGGGCGGCGTTCGCCGAGGCAGGCGCGGCAAGGAGCAATGCTAAAGATACGAGGAGCATTCTCATTGGCAACTCTCCGACCATCTATCGATCCATTGCTTGCAGCACTTGCTATCGGTATCGAGTTTGAGCCACAGGTTGCCATGCGCCACGGCGGTCAGGCGGACACGGAACGTGTTGAGGCCAGTGCGAAGGTAAGGCCGCAGATCGAAGTTGAGGTTGCGGCTTACGTTTCTGTTAATGACGTGGCACCCGCCGCAGGTTTTGACCTTGGTATACTGAGCGCGGTCGAGATCGGTGAACACCGGGATTCCGTTGAAGGTGACTTCCACGAAGTCTTCGTATTCCATGCGAACCAGCATGAAGCGGTTGACGTCTTTACGGTCTGCCTCGAATGTTAATTCGGCTGTGTAGTAGTTGATCCGGGTTCGACTGCGCCGATCCGCGATGTAGTTGCGGGTGCGGTTGCCGATGTACATGTATCGAGAGCCGTCGAAGGAAAACTTCATAATGCCAGTGTTGGTGCTGACCAGCTTCATGCAAGACGGGCTGACGTTTGAGCAAAACGGGGCAAGTACGGAACGACAGGCATAACGGCTTTTGGTGGCGGGGGACTGGCAGGCGTATTCATAGGCAGTTCCGGGTGTACCAGTTGTGACGGTGCCGCCTGTGCAATCGCCATAATTACCTTCCATGATCGAGATGAAGTCTTCAGGCGTGTCTTCGCCGCGTTGGGCGTTGCCGATCCAGTCTTCGCGCTCGTCAATTACGATGTCGGCACGATCTGTAAAGCCGCCAACAACGGCGCGGGCGGCTTCCCCGTCCTGCCCGGTTCCCCACAGGGCGCGGGCTTCTGCATCGTCATACATCAGGCCGTGCGAATATCCACTTTCCGGGCGACTGGTTCCTTCGTAGCCAGGAACAGTCTGGCTGTTGACGCTTTGTGCTATTGCCGTCGCGGCCAATGCGATTGGTGCGGGCAGAAGCAGGGCAAGGAGAGCGAGGGTGTGTTTCATGGTTTATCCATTCTCAATTTGCCGAGAAGGAGACGAGCGGCTTCCGGGTTTCCGCCTTCCTGAACGAGGGCTTCCAAAGCAGCAATCAGACTGATATTGCCGCTGATCTTGTCGAAGCTGGTTTCACCGTTTGGAACCACGAAGGCAGGAACGGCATTGATGGCGTATTTAACAAACAGCTTGGGATCGACACCAAAGCCGGTGCCATGTTCCTCAACCATTCTGGCGACCACAGTTGCCGTATCCTTAAAGCTGTTATTGACCAAGCCGCGCAGCAGCACAGTGCCACCAACCCGGTCAACCTGTTCAAGAATGGCCTTGAGGCTGTCTTGCGGCATAGAGAATGAAACAAAGGCAATTAGCGGTGCTATGGGCCGCACCATATCGGGCAGGGTAGGGCTGACACGTTGCCCCCACCCTTCTTGTTTGAGCTTGAGTGCTTCTTGCAGCCACGCATCGGGGCTTTGCGCCAATGCAGGGCTGCTAAAGATGAGCAGGCACAGTAGGATTATAGGGCGCAGCAATTGCGTTTCCTCCATATCAGGTAGCCAAAATCCTCTCCAACCAGAGGCAGTTCCTTGCCCGTTTCATAGAGAACCGAGCTTGAACCGAGGGGATTACAGGCGAGGCGACCACTGGTCATGGCAACCGGATTGGTCATCTGGGTGCGCCATTCGGTTTTCTTAAGAACCGGGCGCGGAACTTTTTGGCAGAGAGCCTCAACACCGGAGGTTCCGAGCAACACGAACTCACGGCCCAGCTTGTAGGCCATGCGTTCAGTCGCCATGAGGGAAGACTGGATCGAACCCACATGGGCCGAGACATTGCCACTCAATGGGTACATTGAACCCTGGCACCCGCCACACCAGAACAGCGCGTCGATGGGAAGGTTGGCGGTAGCTGCCACACAATCGGCGGCACAAGCGGCTTGCGCGGCAGGATTACCAAACAAGATGGCTTCCGGGTTAAGCAGGAAGGTCAACTCGTCATCGAGCCACATAGGGTCAAGCTCGGTGATATAGGCAATATCGAAACTGCTACCCGTCATACAGATCGAGTCCGCGAACATCTCAAGGATGGCGTAAACCGGGTACACATACCAATGCACATGCCAACTTGCGTTATGGGTTTGACCGCCCCGGCTTTTGGTCTTGGTTTGCCCGGTGCCGATCCCGGCATCCAGTTCCAGCCCACCCAGATTGACGAAACAATAAGGGCGCTTGGTAACATCAACCAGCCGTGCGGGTTCCCAAAAACCAATGGTAATCCCGACACGCACATAGGGCGGATACGGCATAGGGCAATTACAAAGAATGTTGCCAGGGTTAGGCGGGTCAGGGCGATCCGCAAATATCCGGGTTGAGCCAATGCTGATCGGGAAAATACAGTCCCAGCAAATATCAGAGATTGGGTTAACGAATTCACCGGTGCATATTCCGGCCTCGGAAGCCTTGGGGGCCGCAAGGGTAATCATGCCGGAAAGAAGGATGAGGAGGGCAAGGCGTTTCATTGCGCTGTCCTCCTGCCTACTGTCAAATCGTAGTTACAAATAGCATTGCAAATTATACAAATTGTTGTTACAATCAGATTATGGAATATGAGTGGGATGAAAATAAATGCGAGGCCAACCTCGATAAGCACGGTGTCGATTTTGAGGCTGTTCGCGGGTTTGATTGGCAGACCGCTCAAGTATTTGAGGACTTGCGTTATGACTATGGAGAGCGTCGTTTCTGGGCCTTGGGCCTGATTGATGACCGCCTTCATGTGGTCGTTTTTACCCGGCGCGAAAGCGCCGTTCGGATCATTAACCTGCGCAAAGCCAACAGTAGAGAGGTTAAACATTATGGCTAAAAAATTACCCAAACCGCCTCCTGACGTGGACGATCTTCCATTGACAGATGAGGTGCTGGGCCAAATGCGCCCGGCCTCTGAAGTGACGCCAGACATTGTTGCAGCCCATACGCGTGGCGAATTGCAACGTAATGAGCCGCGTCGATTCCGTGGACCACAAAAAGAGGCAACGAAAGTGCAAACAACACTTCGTCTTGATTCCGATGTTGTCGGGTATTTCAAGGACGGTGGTAAAGGCTGGCAAACCCGGCTTAATGACGCATTGCGTGACGTCGTGTTTGGCCATAAGGAAGCGTCCTGAATACGGTGTAATCCACTCATTGTTCATTCTCCCCGGATAATGGAAACTCGCGAATGCGTAATGCGCGGCCTTCCTGAATGACAGTTGCCGGGACGGTGGTTATCCCGAAGCGATCCGTAATCAGACCTTTTTGATCGAAGTAGAGCGGGCGTTTGTGTTCGCGCATGAGGTTGGCGACCGGGCCGCTGGTCAGGATGATCTTGTTTTTTGTTTTCACACCTAAAGCCCAGCTCACTTGTGCCGGATCGTCGCCGTTGATGAAGATCATGGACGTTGACATGGGCAGGTAATCAAGCGGGTTGACCGTGGTGCCGGCTTTGGCGATGACGCGGCTTTGATGATCAAAGATATCTTTACGCACGGTGATGGTTGGATCGAACAGGCGGCTGCGTTCAACAATGGCGTCGGTGATGCCAGTGACCGGGTTCGGGGTTTCCACGTAAGACCGGGCGCGAGTTTCGGCATCGTCTTGCCATTTCGCCAGCTTGCCGCTTTTCTCGAACTCCGCAGCCTTGCCTTTGATGTAGACAAGCAGATCTGTTTCACGGATTTCCCAAACCTGTCCACGCACGCCTAAATCTCTGGCGGATGCCTCAGAACAAGGGAGTAGCGCGGCCAATGATGCGAGCGTCAGGCACAAGGCCAATGCTTTGGTAGCGGCTGTCATAGCTATCCCTATGGTCAGTGTGAACAAAATAAAATCCCGGTGGAATTTCTCCGGTGGGGGTGGCGTGCAAGGGCTTTCCCTTACGTGAAATTTTCTTAACGATGCCGATCATGGTTCCAGCAACCGTGGTGATCTGGTTTTTAAATTCGATGCGATCTCCTGCTACCCCGGCGACACGCTTGATAAAGCCGTAGTGGCTGTTCAAATGCGCTGGTGGCTCAAACATCACGTAATCACCACGGCCTGGCTTCTGGTCAGTGCGTACCCAAAACAGATGTTGGGGCAGGCTTTCGGTCTCGTTCCAAGCCAGCTTCACATGCCCTCGGAGCCAGTGAACGCCAGTTCCCATAATTGCGAGGGCAAGAAAGCCGGAAAGGATGAAACGGGGTTTCACTTGGCCAGGCCTTTCCTTACGGCCTCGGTGATGTCTTCAGCCCCGGCGATCACGGCGGGGGTGGTCAGGATGATCGAGCCCTGACGTGCGGCCAGACCTTGCAGGGCATCATCGAGCTGGTTGGCAAAGGCTTTGGTTTGGCTGCGTTTCTCATCGTCAGAGAGGTCGCTCTTGGCGGTTTCTGCGATGAACGTGCGGGCAATGCTGTTGATATCGACCGTGACCAGACGCGGGACGGGGTTATACATTTCCCACAGGATGTTGGCGGCGATGTTGGAGCCGACCAGTAGCAGGGCGATGAGAAAACCCCGAATCAGGCTTTTCAAGGCGGGGTGAATAACGGGACTTGGTGATAGTTCATTCATTGGTTTTATCCTTTTGCTGAATGTTCGACAGCTTCCACAAGAGACATCCCTTGCGCCTGAAGCTGCTTGATGTTTTCAAAGTCGTCGGCGGTAGAGGAGTAAAGTTTGACCGAGAACGGATCGAGCATCAGGCGACCAATTCCGTAACCACCAGGGCCGAGGATCATCACTTCGGAATAATGCGAGCCGGAGCGTTTGAGCGACTTCATGTCCCGCTCCATTGTTTCGTCCACGGATATGCGGCCTGAGTTTTTCAGGAAGTTGATGCTGTCGGCTTTCTGGGCAAGGAAGCAAATCCAGTCGGTGTTTTCATAGGACGCGAGGGCAGCATCGTTCTTGTAATAGTCATTGACGGTCTGGGTTCCAGTAATCAACGCACCGTTATATTTACGGGCGCGGCGTGCCAGGCCTTCAATGAACACCTTGGAAGCAGGGCCGTGAAGCAAGTCCCAGGCTTCATCAATAAAGATGGCGCTCTTGCGGCGACGATCTCCGTGGTACATGGAGTCAGATGCCAAAAACATCATCATCATCATAACCAGCCCCTGAAGGTCTTTGCGGCTCTTGATGCCGGAAAGTTCAAACACGGTCAGGTGCGATCCAATCTTGAGGGTGCATTTACCGTTCCAGTAACGCTCATACACCCCGCCACGCATACACGGGCGCAGCATGTGGCTTAAATCCTTAATCCGGTCGTCCTTGCTGGCTTCCAGAACCTTGCCCACATCGTTAATCTCTCCGCTGGTTCCTTTGGTTTGCCAGACTTCGACAACGGCGTGTTCGATATGGGAGTTTTCAAAATCATCGGTCTCGGATTTGGTACGACACATTTGCTGAACCAGCCCGCAGATCATCGACATGGCCCCTTCACGGTATTCGGGATCACCCTCGAAGGCTTCGGCGTCGATGATCGAATAGGGGTTAAGGCAGACTTCCTTGTCGCCGGAGAATTCGACAAAATCCCCGCCCTGGAGCAGGCACGAGTTCATAAATGAATAGCCATCATCAATCACGATCACCTGTCCACCACTTCCGGCGATGGAGGCGACCATTTCCTGCATGAAGACAGACTTGCCGGAGCCGGACTTACCGATCACGGCCACATTATAGTTGCCTTCCTTGTTGGCGAACGGGTCCCAATAGAAGGGTTGGCCACGCCGACCGACCAGCAACATGCATGGTGAATCCATGCCCTTCCATTCGCCCTGCATGGGGGCGATGTTGGCGCAGGTCCATGTGACCAGTGTTTTTGTGCGCCCAAGGCGTTGCAGTTCGTCCGCCATGCCTTCGGAAGGAAAGAACGGCATGGCGTTGAGGAACGATTGAAGTTGAACGTAGCGATCCCGCGCCATGCGCCACCCGTTGGCCTTATATATAGAGCGCACAGCCTGTTCGGCTTCATCGCCCTGGCGCAAGGGTGCGTAAGTGATGACCTGATAGAAACACCGGGCCAGCTTGTGACCTTCGCGGACTTTCTGCGCGATGTAGCGCCATTCCTGCGCCTGTTCTTTAATCATGGGCATGAAACGCGCCAGATCGGTATCGGCCTGTTGGGTGGACCGGGCCGCTTTGAGGTTTGCTCTCGTACTATCAGACGCATCGGTGCCGACCGTGAAGGAGAGGCAGGTCAAAAACGGGCTTGGGACACGCTGGAAATCGCTGTAGGGGGAGCCAATCAGATTGGTGTTTTGCCATTGCGCCCAAACTTCCGGCCAGTTCTGGATCGACAGGCAGCGCACATCATGGGTGCCGTTAAACACCAGCCGCCACGGATGGACGGAGATCGAAGATTCTCCATGACTAAGCTGGTGGTGCAGGGGATCAATGCTGCGCCAGACAGGTGGCTCACGCCGATCTTCCTGAAGCGGGCGCAACCATTCATCCATGATGGCAAGGAACTCGTCAGGGCCGAGGGCCTTGGCCGGAGTCCCTAATCCGGTCATCGAGCCTAGAAGATTACGCCGGGTGGCGGACAGGATGGCTTTGTTCTTCTCCAAAGACCCCGGCAGCGAACCAGCGATAAATATGCGGAAATTGCGCAACAGGTGGGCGGTGTCTTTTAGCGGTGTCTTCCAGCCACTACCCGCAAAGTAATCGGTGCGCTTGCCCGCCAGCATTTGATAGACTTCCGGTGATGTGTCACGAGCTGTGCGCCAGTCATCGAGGATGCTGCCAATATGGGGCGAGGCCCAGCACATGACTTGTAACGATGACTTTTCCGGCATGTTGTCAGAGAACGCAGCCGTTAGCAGGTTGATAGTTTCTTCTGTGGCACCTGTCAGGGGTGCGATCTCCAGCATGAAGCCGCAGGACGAGCGGTTCACAAACAGCCCGCTTTGTTCGTCATAAGCCCGGTATGGCAACAGGTCGATGATGGGTTCGTCAACCGGAGGCGGGCCATGTGGCTCCAGCAACTGGTTGTCTGCAAACAGGCCGCTGATTTTGCGATTAATGGCGTCGAATACGTTCATTCAACCGCACCCTTGGTTGGGAACATATGGTTCGGGCTGGTCTGCCAATCGGCAGAGCGCAGGACGACATGCACAAAACCGCCTTCGTGGTAATGGTCAGTGTCATCGACAAACGGATAGAACCAGACCTTGCCAAGGATTTCGGCCTGACGGACGGGTGGTATCTGAACAGGGAAGGTGTCTTCAGCCGAAGATACTTGCGCCGCACCTTCCAAAAGGGCCGCTATCTCGGATTCACCAGTAGCACTGGAGGCTCCAGTATCACGGCTCTCACTTGCAGGGAGATCAGAAACAAGTGTGTCAGTAGAGCTGCCCGACATGACAGGGGGCAGTGGTGCTACCGAGACGGCGGTGGAGGAAATCGAAGAGCGACTGGAAAGGGTGTCCGCCTCTTCGATTGTCGTGCAAGCACGACCTTGTTGGGCCGGGCAGTCCCATTCGCCGGAGACATTGGCGTTGGTGGCTGCGCAGCCGGAAAGGGCAAGTATGAGAAGGGCGGGAGACAGCCGGATCATTGTTCCGCCTCCTTCAACCAATCAATCAGGAACTCCTTGCTGCGAAGCCCGGCGCTTGTCGCGCCATCGGAGCGAACCAGAAACGGGGTGCCGGAAATCCCGTGCAAGGAGGTGAAGGCGGTTATCCGACCCAGAACATCAGTCGTGCAGTTCTCGGCAAACTCGGGTGTATCGTTTTTATAGGCGGCATGTAACGCAGCCACCTTGTCCTCGGCGCAGAGAACCGCCTTCGTGGGAGCGACGGATCGCTTCCATAACGTAATCAGATAAGTGTGGACCTCGACTTCCGGCATTTCCTTGAGGATGTCGGCAAGGCGCTGGCAGTATGGGCAATTGATGTCGGTGAAGACAGCCAGCTTGTATTTGCCGCCAGCGTTCTCGATGATAGCCGCATCTTTTGGCAACTTGTCCCAAGGGATCGAGGTTGAGGGAACCTCGACAGCTTTTTCTTCCTTGGGGGCATAGCCCAACTCGGCCAATCGTTTGGAAGTCAAATTTTCATGTGTGGCGAGATTGTAAAGAGTACCGATAACAGAATATTTACCAGCCTTGTCCACATAAAACAGGTTCTTTCCCGTCACCATCTCATACAATCCAGGGATCGGTGATTTACGCAGGGACGTGATTTCAGTGCCTGGCAGGGTTTCTTTCAAAGCGGCACGAACATCGTCCAGTTCGTCTGCCATAGCGGTCGTTGTCATCAACAGGGCCGCAAGGGTGGAGCTTATGAGAAGTTTCGTTTTAAGCATTATTTTGTATCCCGTTTAACAGTTTTAATTTGCCCGTCAGGGTTCAGCTCTACGCCTTTGATAAAGACCAGTTCGACACGGGTTCCCGCTTGCATAATGACGACGGGCTGATATTGCTCGGCGCGTTTGACCAGATAATCGGAGACCTTGCTGCCTGCATTATCGAGGCCCTGGCCGATGCCACCCTTGAGGATGTCGGTGATTTGTTGCTGGCCTGTGGTGACACCTACGCCTGTATCAATCACTTGTGGCTGCATGGCTTCTGCGGCGGCGCCACCAATTCCGCTCACGGCTCCGGCGACGAAGGATTGAGCGACCAGCGCGCCTTCACGGCTAACAACCACACCGCGAACGCCAGCCTTGCCAGCTCCTGCCATGTAACCTTGCACTTCGGTTTCAAACACCTGACCGTGGCGGCGTGAGCAGGTCATGGTTTGAAGGCGCACATAGACTTTTTCGGAAGACAGATCACCGAAGGCGGCACCTGTGACGGTGCAGCCCTTGATGTCGGCAGTCTGGCGAGTGGAACCAAGGGCGGCAGTCACGGCAGGGCCAGTGATACGAAATAGCACCGGGCGCGGATCGGCCTGGGCATTGACCCCGACCGCTGCATCCACACCGCTGATAACTTCTGCGGGGGCGTAAGCACCAGCCGGGATATATCGGTCGAGGTCTTTGCTTCCCCCTTCACGTTCACCCAGATTAAAATGGATTAAATTGGCGGCTTTGGGAGATTCGTCCGTTCTGGCATCGCGACCAGAGCGCAGATCGTTGCGCGAACGAACTTTCGGGGCCAGGTCATTGCGGGCGCGCTCGAAAGGGTTTCCCGTGATGGCGGCTGGCAAATTGCTCAGGTTTGGGCTGGTCGTTATTTCTGACGCTTGCCCGTCTTGTTGCTCACTTTGCTGTCCGGCGCTGACTTGCCCTTGCGTGCCTTGCGAGATCGTCTCGACTTGGTGGCGCAGGCGCTCGATTTCCTCAGCCTGCGCGTCAATCGCCTGATTGGCATCTGTAGCCATTTCTTCGTTTCGTTGTGCGAGAAGTTCATTGTCTTTTTCCAGCTTTTGGCGTTCCAGTTCCAGCCGCTTGAGGCGGGCTTCCATATCGGTGAAACGGTTTTCCGATATGTCGAGCCATGAGCGTTCGGCCCGCGCACCTCGGGTCAGATCGGCGACGATCCGGGTGGTTTCACTATCGCCGTTATGGACGGAACGATTGGAAGGTTCGCCACTATCGAAGAACCACATCAACCCGACACCGACAATCACGGCACAAACGCCAAAAGCGGCCTTTTGCTGGTTGGTGGTGCGTTGCAGCAGCTCGTTTGCACGGGTTTTCATTGACTGGTTCCCCCACGACGACGCACCAGATAAACTGTGACGGTTGCGCCCGGTTCCAGCTTGCGGTGTGGCAGGTAGATTGCGGCCTGTTCGGGGCTGTAAAGGTCGCGCTCACTCAGCGTTGTGGTGATTTTGCCCGTGTTGCGAACTTCAAGGGCGATCCCTTGCAGGGCCGATCCAGAAATGGCGTACTTGCGGCTTAAAATCAGATGTTCACGGCGATCTACGTCTTCCTTCTTGAAGACCTCTTTCTTATAACCTGCGGGCAAATTAACCCCGCCGATTGTGGCCTTCAGCACGTCGATGATGGTGGCATGAAACGTAGTTTTGCTTTCCCAAACCTGCGCGTCCTCAGAGCCATCGAAAGCATCTTCATTGCGGATGATGATTTGCTCGGATGGCACCTTCTCTGGCATCAACAAAAGCTGATAGGTGAAGCCCTTCTCGGTCGAGATGAACAGGTTCAGCGGCTTGGTAAGCGGCGCTGTAGCGGGTTTGAGGTAAACATCGCCAGTCTCGGAGTCATGGGTGATGTCCACTTCGGGATCACCGTTGACCATGCGAATACGGTCTTTTGACAGACTTACCCGGCTGATTTCTTGCGCGGAGACAATGGCGGTAATCTGCCCGTTCTCGGTGGCTTGCTTGATTTGCAAAGCATGGGCGCTGAAAGGAACCGCAGCCATTACAATTGCGGACAGGATCATCCTGTTCATTGTGGTTGCTCCTCTTCAAAGCGGGAAAGGGTCAGGCGCCCGGCTGCATTGTTGAAGCCGATGATGTAGGCAACTTGCTCCGCATCAACCTGGGACTTGCCAATGAAACTCTTGAGAACTCCGGTGACACGAACACTGAGTTTTTGCGTATCGGCGGTAATGGTGGTGAGGTAGAAGGCGGTCGAAAGTTTTCGACTTTTGATGTCGGTCAACCAGCCATCGAAATGGCGTTTGAACTCGCCGTAAAAAGCGGGATGGGCAATTTTCAATATTGCATCGCGAACGTAATCGGTGGTTCCGGGATGGACGTTGAGAAACGTCAGAGCCACATCCCGGCCCATGTCTTCGAGATAGGCCGCGTTGACCGTATCGCCAAGCTGGTAAGTCTGTCCGGCAGGTGAAGGAACAACGATGATGCTTTCGCGTTTGTCGAGAACGACGAGACCAAGCACCAGATTGACTGAAAGGCTCAGGCCCATGCCGACCAGCAGCAGATTGCGCCAAACGGTGGCGACATGAAGTTGGGTGTTGTGACTGGAATGTTCCATCACACGTACCTGCGAATGGCTGAAAGCGGTGTCGCACGGAAATTGAAGACGTTGGGGAAAAACCAGTAGAGCGCATAAAGCCCCAGATTGGCTTGCCCATTGCCCTTGAGGCGACGAATGAGAACAAACCCGCCAATCCCGATCACCGCACCGGGCAGCAGAAACCCGGTCATCATGCCGGTTATGACGGGAACCAGCATGGTCAGGGCTTCATCGACCGTCCAGAACATCCAGCGTTCCGGCTCGTCGAGGCGACGAGGGATCACGAAGGCTTCCATGATTATATGATCGCGGAAACGGAGGAGGTAACGATAGGAATGCCGTATCCAGCCAAAGCCCCGACACCAAACGCGCCGATCACCGACCAGATGTTGAAACGAATAACCGAAGTTGCCAGAGCGGCAACCAGCCCCAGCCCGGCAGCAAGTTTACCACCACCCCCTTCGACCATATCAACAATGCGATTGTTGACAGCATCAAACTCGGTGCCGCCTGTTCCGGCCTGCGCCATGCTTGAGGCAACAACAGACAGGACGATGGCAAGTCCCACGATGGTGACAAGCTGTGTGGTGTTCCGCCCGAAATACGTTGGAGCCTGTTTGACATGACAAACGGAATTGTGGTCGTTGAGCATCTACGCTCTCCCCTTGGTTGATGAATGTTGCCGGAGATTAAGCGCAGTTTTTTTTGAATGTCAAATAAGAAAAATCAATGAAAACAATATGTTAAGCTATGTGTAGCTATCGCAAGAGATGCGCAGAGAAGCCCTGCTATCTCCTGCTATCCAAAAAAAAAGTTTCAGTATTTTTTGATTGAGGCGGGAAAGCGGAAAATTCTCAGGGACCAACTACCAAGAAGTTTTTATAAGTTTTTATAAGTTTTTACCCCAAGTTTTTGTCAATAAAATCAATATGTTGAAAACATAGTTGCACCTGATAGTACGAAGTCGTGCATGTGATAGTACGAATCTTTGCATGTGATAGTACGAATCACGAAAAGCGGTTATCAACAGACTTATCCACAGAAAACATGACAGTTATCCACAGGTAATTTTTATAGGAAGTTTACCCTATTTATGACTGAAAATCGGAAAGTGCTGTTTAGTGTGTAAACTTTTTTGCGAATCTTATGTGGGATTCGTCAGCGTGGTAATGACGCTAGATATTTTTTGATTTGGCAAACTGCAAAAATGGTTAGACAAGGGAGCTTATCCAAATTTTCAAGGACTCGTATACTCGTATACTCGTATACTCGGATAGTTAATTGCCATAGATTTTGGACATGTCCTCTGGTCCAAATTTCCATTTTTCAGCAATAGATTTTGCTGCTGGGTTAGCCAAAAGGACGTTATTTGCGGTGCTGAAGGTATTTGAATAGCTAAAGGTAAAGTGAGCCATGACGACAACGCCTACCCCTAGCATGGCCTCAGAAAGCATCTTTTGATCTTCAATTGATTGAGCTTGCCCTATCTGTAGCGCACTAAGATAGCTGGAGTGAGAGTACCCGCAGAGATAACCATAAATGTTCTTGAAATACTCTTTATGAAAGCCAGCACTTATGCCTAGATCTAACCAACCGCTTCCAATTCTCCATTCACCTCCGAGCAATCGTTTTATTTGTTTGCCAGTGTAATCACATATTTGAGTTGAATTGGTGACCTCAGATTTTAATTTGTCAATTTGCTCCTTCTCATCGATTAGTGTTTCACGGGCCTGAGAGCTGGAAGCATGAAATTTTTGACGATCAATCAGCCCACCAAGATGCCATGTTTTATGCCTGAACTCACTTAAAGCACGATCAGAGTTTCCGTAAAGATAGAAGAAGACAAGGTAAGTTTCGAATGCGGCGCGCGTGACGACCTTTATTGATCCGTGATCAACAAAGGTAAAATCTGTTTCGTTGTCACGCCTGACCGTTGTGCCAAGATGCAACGTTTGCATTGCAACGAGGTGCTTAAAAAGTTTTGTTGCGAGTACCTGTGCATCATTAAGCCAAACTTCATTGGGTTTTATTTCTCTTCCAGCTTGCGATTCAACAAGCTTGATAAAGAGCTCAAGTAGTGATGCGTATTCTGTGTTATAAGGCATGATATTTGCTTATAACACTTATTCATGTTGACGTGAAATATAGCCGCACGATTTCGACGATTGTATGCGCAATTGTTTATGCTTTGCCTTAGATCTATTGGTAGAGTGGGTGTTATATAAGCGTTTGCGTTTCGTTCAAAATGCTATCCGCGTGACATTAAGGCATTCATTACCTCTAAGGTCAGTAGTAAGCGATAGATTGTAGCCTGGTAAACTCTGGTTCTTTGCTAAACGGCGCAGGTCAATCGCGAAGTTTGAGAAACGGGCTAGGCTGCCGCTTTTTTCGTATAGCACCTTGAAGCTAAATCCCCAGCCATGCTCACTGCGTCCCCCATGCTTGCGGGCAAGGCGGTAGAGCCAACGCTCTATGCCGCCTGTCAGGTCGAAATAGGCCGGGTCTATGGCCAGCACCCAATTTTCGTTGATGACCCCCTGATAGAACCAGTCGGGCAGAACGATCTCCATTCCACGGCTGTAACCGCCATTTACGATTAGTTCGCTCCACTCATTAATCCAACTAAAGCGATGCAGCCGTTTGGATTTGCGGACAGGGTTGAGGTTCAGATCATCGCTACGGATGCTGGTTTGGATTGTGGTCGATTGCAGTCGATCTAAAGCGGCGCGCAATCGTTCATATCCTAGTTTTCCAGTCGGGCGATTGGCGAAGCGCAAAAATTGGTGCGGCATGAACCGCAGTAACCGTGAGGTTGGCTCCCCCCGATTTCGAGCATCCATGATCTGACTGGCTGCCCAGATCAACATATCCGCATCCCAGATTGTCGCCATGCCATATTCCGGTACAGCTTCGACTTTGATGATAACGCCATCACGATCATAGAGCAGAGGCTTGATCCGCCGTCCCTTGGCCAATGAGAAGAACGGGAAAGCCATCAAATCCTGATAGTCGCGAATGCCAGCAGGGGTAGGGTTACAGGAAAACAGTTCAAGCTGTCGCCTCTCTGATTGAGGGAACAAGCTCATTTTTTGATTACCTCTTTGGTGAAGGTGCGTTTGTTGGCTTCCGCCCAGGTTTCCAGATCGTCACGGGAATAGATTACCCGAGTTCCGGCCTTGGCGTAACGCGGGCCATCACCTGTCAGGCGCATACGGTTCAGAGTTGCCGCGCTTATGCCCAGATAGTCGGCAGCATGTTTTGTGTTCCAGTATCGGGCTTCAGTTTTGTCGTTCATGTTTTCAATCTCCGTAGTTGGTGGAGGAGGTAATGAAGCACTGCAAAACTTGAAAAAATAGGGCCGAAATGATGTATCAACAAAACGGCCCCCCAGGCGATGTCCGGGCTTATCAGCAGATGGCACAGCTATCCACCGCCGATCAAAAGATCGCGGTAGCCGCTGTTCATCAGTTTTGTGGATTTAGCAATGCGCCGCCTGACAACACCGCGAATTTTGCTGCCGTAGTACCATTCGGCGTCAACTTCGTCTTTACCGAACAGGTCAATAGCTATCTGGCGGTGGCTCTTTCCAGAAAGTACACCATCGAGAACGAATAGAAGTTCATTATAATAACTAAAGTTTGGATGACGACTTTTTTAGCCTGTTGACCTGTTGTGAAGTTCCAAAGATCCAAACTGCGTGTAAGCCGGATAGGCAGCGTGAGGTCCAGTGGCAGGTGGAGTGTCAGGCCGGATGTTTCATCAAATTTCTTCCCGTCTTTGATCCGCACCTGAACGGACATCGCACCATGCTCGACCTTCAGGACTAAATCACCATTAAGCAGCAGAAGTCCGGTAATTTTAGCACCAACTTTGCGCAACATCGGCAATAGCGGTGGTAGGCTACCGTGGACGATTTCCGCATCAAGGGTTGGTGCGATTGACCAGAAGGGCGTTATGCTTTCAGGCGAAGCCGTTGGGTCTTGGTACATGAACAATCCCCATTTCTTGGCGGACAGATCATGTTGATGTTGTTCATAAATGTTGAGGGAATTGGTGTCATTTTTGATTGATGGTGTAGTGTCGGGATGATGCCAATCGCTGATGTAATCGGGGTTCTTTCTCAGAAAATTCCATGCAGTGTTTCTTGCTTGCGTCGCCTTAAGCATTTCGCAACTCTCCGTGTTGTATTGATGGGGTGTCTCCACTACAGGAAGAGAGTCGTTAGTTGCAACCCATTTATGTAAATTAATATTAAGTTGCAGGTAAAGGTGGTTGTTCAGCATTTCTTTGAGCGGGTATTTGTAAAGTAAATGAAGGACTGTCACTTTGATTGATTCACGCATTGCTAGTTTCTCGATTTTCCCTTATTTTCACTATTGGCCTTAACGGAAGCACTGCTTGGATAGGTTGGAATGATTGAAATTTGGACGATCAAGGAAGTCTCGGTTTTTCTAAAAATTAAAGAAAAGACGGCTTATCGACTGGTTGCCGAGGGTAAGATTCCTGGCTTCAAGGTGGGTGGTTCCTGGCGTTTCAAAAGAAATGAGATCGAGGCCTGGATAGACGAGAAAATGACGATAAAAGTGAGTAGGAACAATTGAACGCTGTTGAGATCGAAGAAGCCATATCTGAATTGGCGGATCAACAATTTGATCCGGAAGGCTTCCCTTATGCGTTTTTAGAAGCCTTTGATAACAAGCCCACCACCATCAAGCGCCTGAAAAGCGGCTCGTCCAACGCTTCGGATATTGAAGGCGGTGTTCTTCAGCGCAACCATATCCATATGGCTGTTTGTGCGGAGGGAGAAGTCTCCGACACATTGGCTGTCTTGAAATCCAGCCCTGCCACCAACAACGCTCGCAATAAGGCGAAGTTCGTTCTGGCAACCGATGGCACCGATCTGGAAGCCGAGGGCCTGAACTCAGGCGAAACCGTCGCTTGCACTTATTCCGACTTCCCCAATCACTTTGGTTTCTTCCTGCCACTGGCCGGGATCACCACGGTCAAGCAAGTCCGTGAAAGCTCTTTCGATATCCGGGCGACTGGGCGTCTGAACAAACTGTATATCGGTTTAACGAAGTCCCATCGAAACTGGGGATTTATGATGTGCTTTCTATATTTGCGGAATGTTAAAGGCTTTAAATGGAACCATAAACGGGTCTACCGTATCTACTGTGAGTTAGAGTTGAACTTACGTATCAAACCGAAGAAACGTCTGTATCGGGAAAAGCCTGAACCACTTCATGTGCCGACCAGATGATGCATTTCCTCTTTAAAAGACATTTTGCAAGAAATTTATTCTACCTAACTGTGTTGTATCTATGGCGTAGTATAGCCTGTGACATTCTCTCGTTTAGCCGCAATCGTCGGAATGTTTTCTTCAGATATTGAGACTTGTACTGATACCACATCATTCGAAATGGTAATTTTATTGGATTCCATACACTCTCCAAATATACCAATTCGCGTTAATATCAGATTATCGATTAAAATACTGAGTTTGAATTCTTGATTACCAAAAAAGCAATCGTTATCACCAACCCGTAATTTGCAGTGATGACGACCGTCAACATATGCCCTAATATCCCCACTCCTCGGAACACCACTTACCTTTACGGTAAGTTGTCGCGCCCTTTTCTCTCGACCAAATCCTAACATTTGAAATAAATTCATTTGGTTGTCCTCGGAAGTATGCAAATTAGTAATTAAAAAAAATACAGAAATTATCTAATCTATAAGTGGTGACGTTAGGTATTTGAATTTGGTTTGCGCCGTTATGTCTAGAGTCAAAAAATGGCCTGGAATTGCTATTCATGCAACTCCCGACAGTACTCCTAAGGTAGTAACGTAGCGGCCGCCTTAGGCAGAGAGGATACTTTCTGGTGACACGAAGTCGTAACCAAGATCAATGGCTACGGGTTCATTGGTGATCTTACCGTGATGAACGTTCAGGCCCATACGCAGGTGCGCATCGTCGATGAGAGCCTGCTTGTAGCCCTTGTTGGCCAGTGCTACGGCGAAAGGTAGGGTTGCGTTGTTCAACGCAAAAGTAGACGTGCGCGCCACACCTCCCGGCATGTTGGCAACACAGTAGTGAACCACATCATCAACCATATAGGTCGGATCAGCGTGAGTGGTCGCGTGTGTGGTCTCGAAACAACCGCCCTGATCGACAGCCACGTCAACAACAACAGAACCCGGCTTCATGGCCTTGATCATATCGGCTGTGACCAGCTTGGGGGCCGCAGCACCCGGGATCAGCACACCACCGATAACAACGTCGGCTTCCTGAACCAGACGCTCGACCGCATCATTGGTGGAATAGACAGTCTTCAGCGTTGAGCCAAAACGATTAACCAGACCATCCAGAACCAGATTGTTACGATCCAGAATAGAGACGTCAGCACCCAGACCTACAGCCATCATGGCCGCGTTGGAGCCAACAACACCACCGCCCAGAATGACGACCTTACCCGGTTCAACACCGGGAACGCCGCCCAACAGAACGCCACTGCCACCCTGTGCCTTTTCAAGGCAATGGGCTGCGGCCTGCATGGACATACGCCCAGCGACTTGTGACATGGGGGCCAGCAACGGAAGACCACCTGTAGGCGCGGTAACGGTTTCATATGCGATACATACAGCACCGCTTTCCACAAGGGCTTTCGTCTGTGTGGGATCGGGTGCCAGGTGCAGATAGGTGTACAGGATCTGGCCTTCACGCAGCATGGCACATTCAACGGCCTGCGGTTCTTTGACCTTGACGATCATATCTGCCTTCTCGAAGACCTCGGCGGCCGTATCGGCGATGGCCGCCCCGGCGGCTTCATAATCCCCATCACTAAAGTCAATGCCGCCACCGGCTTTAGTTTCAACAACAACGGTATGACCTTTACCGCTCAGTTCGCGAACACTGGCTGGTACCAGACCAACACGGTATTCATGGTTTTTGATTTCCTTTGGCACGCCAATAAGCATTATCTATATCTCCAGAGATGATTAAAATTATTCATTGAGTCCTAAACGACTCGTAGGTTTGGGGCATTGATACACCAAGTGTGTCGGCACATTTGGAGATTATTTCCCACGTTGCGATAAGAATTTTCACACCACCCGTTTGGTTGGAAAGGCGCTCCTGGGCTGAATGTTCTCCAGGTATGCGTATATCGTTTACGCCAGGGGCCTTTTTTGAGGATTTTATTTTCCCAATATAATCACTAGCTTGTATCGCAAACTCATCCGATGGACCAAATGCACCTGGGTCAATGGCAATCATAAAATGCCCCATCCCGACGGCCTCACCACCATTATACAACCAGTCTAAATCCGAACCGATTGCACTACCAGTCAATGGCCCGGCAAGTAAGGCAACACTTAATGCAAGACCAAACCCTTTATGCCCGGCAAGAGGTGCCAATACACCACCTCTATGTATTTCCTCGGCATTGATTGTTGGCTCACCCGCAGCGCTCAGGCCAGTTCCTACGGGAACTTCCTCTCCGTGATAAAACGCTTGGCGTATTCGAGACCCCGACAACGCGCTCGTCGCCATGTCCACAATGACCGGTACGTCTCCGGTTGGAAAACTCATAGCAAGAGGATTCGTACTCAACATGGCTTCCACACCCCCATAAGGATGAACGAGCGGAGGGCCAGCGGTAAAAACCATACCTATCAGACCCGCCTCGACGATGCGATTGGCATAGAAGCCCAGCATAAATATGTCACTTGAATTGGTAATGCCAACCGAGGCCGTCCCAACATTTTTCGCCATTTCAATAGCCAGATCTGCGGCAAAAATCCCTGCAACTTCACCCGGACCCAGGCCCCCGTTCACTAGTGCCGTTGCTGCGGTTTGGCGGACGATTTGTGGTGAGACTGTCCCGTTGACACTCCCATCAGCAAGTTGATTCAATAACCATGGGATATGGTCAATCCCCTGAAGTCCAACGCCGCTGAGATCAGCATACAAGTGGACGGCTGCAATGGCTTTGGCATTTTCTTCATTAGCCCCTGCGGCATAGGCCAACCTAAAAGTCAACTGTTCCAGATCACCAGCCATCACAGTTATATAGGAGCGTGATTTAGTATTTGTTTTTCTCAATCTATTCACCTCA
Source organism: Alphaproteobacteria bacterium (assembly GCA_024279135.1). Lineage (GTDB taxonomy): Bacteria > Pseudomonadota > Alphaproteobacteria > Rhodospirillales > Casp-alpha2 > JABJOR01. Next base: position 26,915 of record JAJRRU010000014.1, on the reverse strand, counting down.
GGCCAGTTAATAGGCCTAAATGTTCCTACCCCACGACAAGCCTATCTCCTGGTTGTAGCAAGATGATAAGGGAGGAGGAGAATACCTCAACATTGGCCATGAAACCGACAATCACTAATACCAAAACCTATGGGGAAACATATTATGGTGGTTCCCCCACATTAGCTGTCCTCAACTGCAATGACTAGCTTCTCAGCTTTCCTGTTCGGGAAAATCTATCTAGAGGACTTCAACGATTTTAATATGATAGCCATTCTGTTGCCTTGGAAACATCACAAATTCATTGTATTTACTTTGCAAATTTCTAATGTATCACCGTTGCCTTGCTGGTAAAATTAAAAGGCTATGGGAAAAGTATCTGATCTCGATTTGAAGCTTTTGCGCTAGTTTTTCAGCACTGGACAGGGCAAACTGAGCGGCCTTGTTTAGAACATTCCCGTGACCTCCGGAAAAATGTTCGGCATCTGCTAGTTTACGTAAGTGCTCTGGTAGTTCCGGGTCCGGCAGAATAAGCAGCAATAATTTAGCGCTAAACTTCGCCGCAATTTTACTACCTGTGGAAACGGCCCGCATGGATTGTTCCGAACCATCAATAGCGACCAATATATTTTTCATTCTGTTTCTCCGCCAACTTATACATAAATTCGTGGAACTCTCTCAGTAATGACCGTCAATATTGCATCCGCTGCCACGCCAATTGCCTCGCCTTGCGCCATAGGCTCCTAGACCCTTCCTTGCTGCTCACCAAAGATGACAACTTCTTCACCAACCGATATGTCGTCTCTTCTTTCTCCTAGATCAATCGTGGCCATATCCATGCTCATCGTGACAATATGGTAATGTGATCCGCGAATCATAACTTGCCCGCTGTTTTGAAATGCTCTGGGAAGTCCGTCTCCCCAACCTAATGAGATAGTCACGATGGTTGTATCCACTGAGCATTTGTAGGGAAAGCAATATCCAACGCCCTGACCTTTATCAACGTCGATAACGTGACTAACTTCCGTTTTCCAACTAAAAACCTGCTTGAAATCAATGACCCCATCAAACGGGTATCTGTCATAAAGCCCCATTAATCCAGTGCTGACCCGAACCATATCAAGGTGACTCTCCGGCAGGTAAATGGTTGCACCGGTATTAGCCATGTGTGTCATACCGATCCAATCCGACTGGCTCTTTATTTCTTCAAGAACCTGCTTGAAGAGTCCTAATTCCTTTTCGGTTTTTTCATATGCCTCTTCTCTACACGCTCCATCATTCGAGGATAATTCATCCGCACTAGAAAAATGACTAAAAATTCCCGCGACCTTTAGATTACCAAGCAGCAGTACATCATTGAAGAAAGAGGCTGCGCTTTCGGGAGGAACCCCCACCCGGTTAAGACCCGCATTAATCTTGATCTGTACATTGACTTCACGACCTTGATCAATCGCTGCTTGGGAAACAAGACGAGCCGTTTCGATCGAATATATGGTTATATCTATATCTAATTTAGCAGCTTCAGAGATCTGTCCTTTTGGTGGCTCGCATATAATCATTATGGGGATATCGAACTCGTTTCTCACGAGAGCAGCATCCTCTACGGTGGTGACCCCTATCCAATCTGCGCCGGCATGGACGAACGATCTGGCACACCCAATCGTTCCCGCTCCCCAAGCATTACCCTTAACGATTGCCATAAACTGACAATCTTTTGCGATCATAGATTTAATTGCCTTGAGATTGTGCTCAAGGGCAGAAACGCTAATTTCAAGAAAATTTCGATGATTTGACATAAACTATACACCTCGATAATGCATTATGGTTTTTGATTGTAGAGACTATCAAACTAAGTTTCCCGAGGTCGCAGATGTGCGAACCATTGTTTTTCCCAAAAATTGAACCCGCGTGTAACTATGAAAACGATAATCATGTAAATGACAGCCGCAGCAATGAACCCTTCGTATGCAAGATAATACCTCCCGTTTAATATTCGGCCAGCTCCGAGGATATCAATGATTGTTACTGTACTGGCCACGACGCTGCCGTGAATCATAAAGATTACTTCGTTTGAATAGGCTGGAAGTGCCCGGCGCAGTCCGCTGGGTATGATTATTCGTATATATCTTTTCCAAGCGGACATTCCGCACGATTTTGCAGCTTCAACCTCGCCGCGAGGGACCTGGTCAAATGCACCACGCAATATCTCGGTGGTATAAGCGGCTGAATTAATGGTGAATGCGATCAGTGTGCACCACCATGCATCTTTAAACACGATCCAGAGAAAACTGTGCCGGATAAAATCGATTTCACTGAAACCATAGTAAATCAGGTAAAGCTGGAGGAGTAGTGGCGTACCCCGAAAAAAGTAAGCATAAGCACTAACGACCTGACTTAGAACTGGCACACGGTTAACCTGACAAACAGCGAGCGGTACAGCGATCATCCCAGCAAAGAACAACCCTAATCCAACCAAAGTCACGGTTTGCCAGGCACCTTCCCAGAACATGGGCCAGTTTTCTAAAATCAGATAGAAATCAATCGGTGACACATTCTCACTAAATTGCTGAATGGCCTCCCAATGATCAAATTTCTCCTGTTCAGCCATAATTAGGTCCTCCTTATGCCAACACTGTATTTACGACCAAGCCACCGCAATCCAGTGTTTGAAAATGCCGTTAGAACCAAATAGATAGTCAGGGCTACAAATAGAAATGGAAACAACTGGCGTGTAGAGCGCCCCGCAGTCATGGCCTCATATACGAGCTCATGCAGACCGAGCACCGATACCAATGCTGTGGTTTTAAGCAGAACCAGCCAGTTATTGCTAAAGCTCGGTAGCGCATAACGGACCAATTGTGGCCAGATGATGCGAACCACCAGTTTTAGCCTGCTCATGCCGCAAGCGACACCCGCTTCAACCTCACCGCCGGGGATCGCGAGATAAGCTCCGCGAAATGTTTCCGTCATATAGGCACCGAAGATAAAACCAATCGTCCCGACACCAGCCGTGAAATGATTGATTTCCAAAAATCCCCACATACCCGTAGCATCACCAAGGTCATTTAAAATCTGTTGACCACCGTAGAACAACAACAACATGAGGACTAAATCGGGGACGCCTCGAATTAGTGTGGTGTATGCATTTGCTGCCCGGTTGGCTGCTCTGGAGCCAGACAGCTTTCCCCATGCCCCAAGCAATCCAAAAACGACTGACAATACGACAGAACAGACTGAGACCAAGACTGTAATCATAGTCCCTTTCAATATTAACGGCAGATAGCCAATGACAATGTCCATTGCTCAAGATCCTTTGTGTCGAAGTCATAACGAGCCGCGATGCAGGATGTGCAAAGGAAGCATAATTGGCAAATTGATCACAGCACCAATCATGCCCCCTCATGCACAGGGAGATCTATTGTAGCTCTGGACCGTAGATGTCCACAGCAAAGGTTTTGTCGTTGATGATTTTGTATGAACCATCAGCACGCATATCCAGGATCGCCTGGCTTAGAGCGTCGCGAAGTTCCTCATTGCCCTTGCGTAAGGCTATGCCCGTACCTTCGCCCAGGCACTCCACATCATTGAGTTCAGGACCAATAAATTCAAAGTCTGTGCCTGCTTCCGTACTCAAAAAACCTGCCTGAAGTTGGATACTATCAGCGACATATACGTCAACACGCCCATTCTTGAGATCTATGTAACCATCAGCCTCAACAGCATAGAGTTTGATATCGGCATTGGAGAAAAACTTTTCTACATAACATGCCTGTGTTGTTGCACGTTGTGAACCTACAGATACTCCATCAAGACTTTTTACGGAACCATCAATATTGGCACCTTTACGGGCAATCATCCGCGTTGGAGTCTGGTAATACTTACCTGTAAAATCAACTTTCTTTTTACGTTCTTCAGTGATCGACATAGAGGCAATGATAAGGTCGTATTTTTTCGCCAGCAGACCTGGGATCATGCCGTCCCAATCCTGTGCAACCAACTCACATTCACGTCCAATTCTTTCACACAGGGCAAACGTAATATCCGTATCAAAACCCTTGATAACGCCATTCTCATCCGTCCAGTTAAATGGAGGGTAGGCCCCTTCCGTTGCAACTCTAAGAACATCAGCAGCCTTGGCAGGCTGAACAAAGCTAGCGGCAAGAATGCCGACTGTTGCTAGTAGAAAGCCAATCTTTTTCATAATAGTACTCCTGTTCATATGCAGAAGGCCTTTTACCAAGGCACTCCGATTTAGTTTGTTTGTAAATTCCAATCCTCAAACGACTACCTATGGAAATGCTAATCCAGCGTTCCAGATAGGAATTGCTTGAAGCGTTCGGATTTAGGTGAATCAAAAACCTGATCCGGTGGGCCGTATTCTTCTACCTGGCCCTGATGCAGGAACATCACCTGATCGGAGACTTCCCGCGCGAAACCCATTTCATGGGTCACAACCAGCATGGTACGGCCCTCGTCGGCTAAACCACGCATGATACTCAAAACTTCGCCTACCAACTCCGGGTCCAAAGCCGAAGTAGGTTCATCGAACAACATAACTTCGGGTTCTAGAGCCAACGCTCTGGCAATTGCAGCACGTTGTTGCTGCCCCCCAGACAGATGAGATGGATAATAATCCCTACGATCGTATAAACCGACCCGTTGCAACACTTTCTCGGCCAGCTCAATTGCCTCGGCCTTAGGCCTCCCCAACACATGGATTGGCGCTTCGATGACATTTTCCATAACAGTCATATGGGACCAGAGATTAAAACTCTGGAAAACCATCGCTAACTTGGCGCGGATGCGTTCAACTTGTTTTTTGTCCTCGGCGACGAGACCATTTGCACTTTCGCGCATGCGGATGAGTTCACCGTGCACGAACACTCGGCCTGAACTCGGCGTTTCCAGAAGATTGATGCAGCGGAGGAACGTGCTTTTTCCTGATCCGCTAGACCCAAGAATGGAGATGACATCATGATTGTTAGCGCGAAGAGAAACGCCCCTTAGAACTTCAAGAGAGCCGAATGATTTATGCAGATCGTCAACAACGATTACATCGTCGTTGACAGCACCCTCACTCGCTGTGTCTGTTGATTCCGCTACCGTCATAATTAAGCCTTTGTCTATACATATTGAGACTTGACTATATGATGTTACGTGCAGAATTTGTGCTTAAAGATACCTGCCGATATGGATGATTCGATTTCAACGAAGCAGTATGACAGAGTATTATTCTTTTATCGGAATGGGTCCGGGAAACGGGAAAGTTGTTTACTTATGGGGAAGTCAAAAACTCTTTGAGTGGTGGCTGGATGGAATGCTTAACAGTTTTTGTGACAATATATGTATAATACCGTTCAATCCCGACGCCTTCGTGCAGCAATGATCTTATTAACCGCTCATAATGATCAATGTCTGAAACCACAAACTTCAATAAATAGTCAGGTTCGCCACCTATCCCCCAACATTCGGAAATGTTTACAATTGGTTGAACAATTTTTTCAAATTTTTCCAAATCAACGAGCCGATGATTTGATAATACCATTTGTGTCCAGATTTCTGTTACGGGGGCGAGTTTCTTAAAATTAATTTCGGCGCAGTAAGACTTGATATATCCAGCATCCTCCAATCTTTTCAATCTGTTCCAGCAAGGAGACGTAGAAAGACCAATATCCTCAGCCAATGCGGCCTTCGTGATACGACCGTTACGCTGTAATGCCGCCAGGATTTTTATGTCCAACTCATCTAGTGGAAAAGTTTGATTAACCGTCTTCAATTGCCCACATCCGCTTGTTCTTACAACCTAGAACACACTAAAACACGTTGAACTGTGTTTACCAAGGCATCTTTCAATATAAGAGTGGGATGGCCCCGGCTATGCCCCTGCTTTTGGTCTGGTTTCGTTATATATTTTGAGGAGACAGGTAATAAAGATCAGCAAAATCGTGGGATTTTGAAGAAATACCAGGCAGGCATGTCTGCTGCTGACTTGTGTCGCAAGAGTGGGTTACGCGATGCAGGCATATTATAAATGGCTATCCAAGAGGTCGGGTGATGCCGCCATCATTTCCGCATTCTGCACAATATTGATGACTTTGGCCGGGAATGCCCGGCAACGGTAATTGACTACTCGACTTCCAGCGGCCCTGTGTAGTACGGGAACTGAACCGGACTATCGGAACGCGGCAATATCCACAAAATATTGGCAGTGGCAAGGGAGCCGATCTCACATCAAATGCTGTTCTCAAATGGAGCGAGGGCCGTAACCAGAACAGATTTTACTTATGAATGAAGATATATTGGAGAGCCGCTCAGTCTGCCATAATCTCGCCGATGCTCGATATCAAATTCTCTTGGGTGGCATCTGTGCAGGTGCTCTTAACAGTATTGCAACATCAGGACACTGGCCCTAATGCTGCAATACTCGTGAATACAAAACATGTTGAAATATATTGGGCAGAGATTAGCAGCGAGCCACTAGTGAGTCCGCTAACACGCACAAAATTTCATACATTATATTTGCACCGACCAAAGCCGTGTTTCCAGTCTGATCGAAGGGCGGCGATACCTCGACAACGTCACCACCGATCAGATTCAAACCCTTCAAGCCACGGATCATCCGCTGTGCTTCATAGGTTGAGTAACCACCAACTTCAGGTGTCCCCGTTCCCGGTGCATAGACAGGGTCAAGCCCATCAACATCAAAACTAATATACGTCGGAGCATCTCCAACAACTTTTCGCGCTTCTGCGATTACACCATCAACGCCCATATCGAAATACTCATCCATGGTGATCACGCGCATTCCGCTCTCATAGGAGTAGTTCCAATCCTCTTCAGAATACATAGTGCCACGAATGCCTATTTGAATGGTCCGTTTGGGATCCAGCAGTCCTTCTTCCACTGCGCGCCGGAAAGGGGTACCATGAGTATATTTATGGCCACCGAAATAGTCGTCACTCGTGTCGTTGTGAGCATCGAAGTGCACCATGCCGACAGGCCCATCTTTAACAATGCCTCGCATAACGGGCAACGTCATTAGATGGTCGCCACCCGCGCTAAGAGGAACAGCACCTGCAGCGTGAACACCATTAAAAAACTTCTCGATAATTCCCATGGATTCCATAATGTCGATGGGATTAACGCCAGTATCCCCCAAATCCGCCACTTTGCACAAATTGAAGGGATTGATGAGGCTCGAGGGGTTAATGCGACGAATGAAACTAGACATGTTTCTGATTTCACGGGGGCCGTGTCGGGCACCTGCGCGGTTGGTTGTACCGCCATCCCACGGCACGCCAATCAGGGCTATGTCTACAAGAGAAGGGTCGGTAATGTACGGTAGGCGCATGAACGTTGGTATGCCCCCGTAACGTGGAACTAGCTCGCTATCAATTGGTACGAATTTATTGTCTTGGTCACTCATCACCTAACTCCCTTTAAATATTGGCACAGACCTCATTAGTTGCCTCACGCATGGCATCAACAACGATTTGTGCCTCTTCTTCTTTCAAACAAAGAGGTGGCGCAAAGGTCTTCCTTGTTTTCCAGCACTAAATCATACCAGCGGCGGAGAATGACTGAACGGTTTTGCGGAACACGTTGCGACCACTCTGAAAACGCATTTTGCGCGTCATCTACTGCACCAGACGATTCCTCAGCAGATAACGCAGAGACAGCCCCGAGAACCGACAGGGTTGCTGGGTTCGTGACTTCAATGGCTTCTCCGGATCTCGCCGCAACCCACTGGCCATTGATAAAAGCGTTCGTGCGAACAAGGTTTTGATCCTTGGCTTTATTTAAGTCACTTGTGGCCTCATGGGCCAATTGAGAAGCACTCATAATCAATTCTCCAACGAAGATAATTAGGTAAGGGTTTATACAAGTGTTTTGTTAGAATTTGTTCCCGAAGATGAATCAAAAATCGAACAAAATTAGCAATCTGCCGTCTCGGTGCAGAATAAGATTCTGCGCAATAAAATTTGATCATGGTTCCGAGCGGGGTGGTGACAATCAGTTTTAAGCCGAAGTAGAAAACCCCGCACAATCATGTCCTCGATCATACGCTGGCGCAACGGGCTGATAGCTGTATCTGTCATAATAAACTCCTGTCTGTAAATTGAGGTAACCCTCAAGAGTCTACAGACAGGCACCATGACCTGGTGTTAATACGACATAAATGCCTGACTTAAATTACCGCGCGAGCGGTTTAGTCCTTTGACCCAATCCGGTCATGCAGAGTTGTATTACCCGACTTGATTTTGTCGAATATGGTACGATTAAAAAGCCAATTTGAGCATTGCATTAATATTACATGAGCCATTATCATTGCAACGTAGGAGCGATAGAGTAGTGAGTGTAGCCGTTTATAACAGGGTTAATTCGACTGTGCCTATTTCCCCGAATGAGGCAGTGGCGCAATCCCCGGGCAATGCCCAATAAATATCTGTTGCGGTTCCTGTATTGTTAACAGTGCCTGCTGTGACGGTTTTACCATCGCGTGTAACAGCGTTCACCAACCAGACAAAGGCGTTTACTGGATCACCCAGAACATTCGCACCTAACCCACATCGCACTTCCTGATTGTTGATCTCCAGAGTAACCGTGGTATTAATCAAATCAAAATCACGCCACTGGGAATTTCTGTCCCCAATAACAAGTGCGCCGTCGGTGCCATTATCGGCAATGACCGAAAACACATCTTGTTTCGGCCAATTCTTGAGGTGACCTGCAACAACTTCGATCGTCGGGTAAACAGCCGTGATCGTATCCACGATTTCGTCGTGTGAATAGGACGTCTCTGTGGGGGTGAAATCACGCCCAACCTGAAAACCAAACTCACATTCCAATGCAATCGGCGGGTAAAGTGACGTTTCGAGGGTCGCCGGGCTTGAGAAAATGTGATTTGCCAGCAGCCGTGCATAATATGGTTCTTTCAGATTTAACATTTCTTGAATCGATACATTTGTACATGCACCAAACCAACCCTTACTTTCTTCCCCTAGAAGGTCAAAAAATCTGTCTTGTACTAAATAGGCTTCGGGCAATGTCATTGGGCGACAGTCTGTTGGAATGTCGTCGATAACAAGGTTTTTCCTACGCGCATTTACCAAAATGCGAGCGGCTTGTTCAATGGCTACTGTTGACAACATAATGAATTAAATTCTCCATGGATAAAGAGTGATATTTTGGGGGATATCAAAGCCGCTACAAAATCATGTCACGGTATTTTCCTAAAGATGTGATCAGCCAATCGGCACAGGAAGATCAACATCAAGGCCCTTTGCGCGCTTTGAAATAATTTCCCACGTTGCAGAAAGAATTTCGATACCCGAATCTTTTCGCTTGGTGCGCTCACTTGCAGAGCGCTCGCCCGGAATTCTGATTTCATCTACCCCTGGTGCCTTTTTTGACTGCTTTATTTGTTTAAGATAATCGGTTGCACGTTGTAAATAAGATCCGGGCGCACCAAATGCGTCTGGATTGATTGCGATGAAAAAATGCCCCATTCCGGTGGGTTCTCCACCATCGTCAAGCCAGCTTAAATCCGAACCAATGGCACTTCCTGTCAGAGGGCCTGAGAGCAAAGCAACACACAAGGCAAGACCAAACCCCTTGTGCCCGGCAAGCGGTCCAAGTATGCCGCCTTTGTACAGCTCCATGGCATTTGTTGTAGGTTCTCCTTGTGCATTTAGTCCAATGCCTTCTGGCAAGGACTCGCCGTGATAGGATGCCTGTCGAACACGGGAGCGCGATAGCGCGCTGGTTGCCATATCCACAACAACTGGAACATCATTCGTGGGGAAGGCCATAGCAATGGGGTTTGTACTGAGCATGCGCTCTATGCCACCAAAGGGATGGACCAGTGGTGGCCCTGCGGTATAGGCCATACCAATGAGGCCGGCCTCTGCAATTTTGTTGGCATAGTAGCCAAGCATGAAAATGTCGCTAGAGTTCGTAACCCCAACGGCACCAACGCCGGTTGATTTTGCTTTTGACATTGCCAATTCGACAGCGTAAACCGCAGCGGTTTGTCCTGGTCCCAAGCCGCCATCAACTAAAGCTGTTGCGAGCGTTTCGCACTTTATTGTTGGCTTTGCTTCCCCGGCAACCCGGCCATCCAGCAACTGGTCCAGCAAGTACGGCATATAGTCAATGCCCTGCAAACTAACACCGGAAAGGTCGGCAAACACATATGCAGCCGCAATGGCTTTCGCATTCTCGATGGATGCACCACCAGCATGCGCCAGATCGAAGGCTAGCTTTTCCAATTCATCTGCTTTTAATGTGACATAGGTGCGGTTTTTTTCAATCGACATTTGACTTAATCCTTTCAAGAATTATGTGCTTAAACTTTAAGCTTCTCTGGGCGTTTAAGGTTTGTTGCCAACGCGGCCCCGACGAGAATGATAGCGCCGCCAACGACGGTGTTTGTTTCCGGAATTTCTCCTAGAAAGATCATTCCGCAGAGCGTTGCGACGATGGGTATTAACGAAAGCACAGGGGCAATTTGATTTATGGTTGTGCGTTCCAGTAGCCAATACCAAACGCCATACGCGACAACAGTCGGGCCAGTTCCAATATAGAAGATCACGAGCCAGTCGCGTGTAGCGAGATTTGCAAGATGCGGCACAGGATTACCATCAATGATCGCTGATGCTATCCACAATTGAGGTGCCGCGATAACAGCTAACCATCCGGCGATTTTGAATCCACCCGATACTTTTAGCTTTAAAACCGCTATTTGCCCTAACGCCCAGGCTAAGGCTCCAACGATCAAGAGTGCGCATCCCAACAGATTAAACCTGGGGTCAGGCGACATCAACATTATTGTAGCACCAATAAAGGCAACGGTTACGCCAATTATACGCTGGATAGAAATCGTATCATTTAGAAACAGAGCGCTCAATATGATGATAAAAGGCACTTCCAGTTGGATTAACAAAGATGCACTTGAAATAGGTAGTAACTTGATACCGGAATAGGTTAGTATGAATTGCACGACGATTGACATCGTTGCGATCGGTGCCAACTTTACTACTGTGCGCCAGTTTGGAATTCCGAATATACAAAGTAAAGCTAATCCGCCAATTGAATAACGCAGAGCGGCCAGAAGAGAAGCTGGAATCACACCCAGAAGATGCTTCGCAGCCGTGAATCCAATTCCGACTAAAACCGGGAAGGCTAGTGCTAGAATAAGCTTCACGACCGCGTTGCGTTCAATCATTACATCAAGTTTTGATATATTCGTCATCGTTATTTGGTGATGATTTCTCTAGGCAGGTTCGACAGTTTTTCACAACCATCTTTTGTTACGACGATGGTTTCAGAGAACCCAATACCAAACTCCCGATATTTCAAGCATAATGGTGGCATATGAAATGTCATGCCGGCTTTGAGTTCACGGTGTTCATCCTGGCGTAGAGAAATTAGCTCGCCTTCGCCCCAGTCTGGTGGGTAGTTAAGTCCGATGGAGTAACCCAAGCGATTGCGGTGATAGTCTCCAAACCCGGCTTCGGTTGTAATGTTCCTGGCAACAGTATCAGCTTCATGGCAGGTGACACCTTCGCGAATGAAGCCAAGTGCGGCATCAACAGAACCAATGCAAGATTCAGCGACACGACGCCACTCATCCTTCATCTCGCCAACGAAAATAGTACGCATCAAGGCAGCAGAATATCGCCGTTTTGATGCCGAGATTTCAAAATACATGACATCGTTTTGCTCAAGTGCATTATCACCGCCCGTTTGGTGTGGCAAACAGGATCGCGCACCTGCCAAAACAAATGGCGGAAGCCCCATATATTCGCCACCATTTAAAAATATCTCGTTATTTACGGCGGCATTGATGGCATCTGCCGTTACACCCGCGGCGGTGGCCTCGTATCCAGCCACCATGGCTTTATCGACAATCGCAGCTGATCGACGCATCATATCAATTTCTTCAGTCGATTTGATGGATCGTGCATCCCACAAAATATGTGTCGCATCTACAAACGCGTTGTTTGGCATTTCTCTAACATATGTCTCATGCTCGTCGACCGTGTAAAAGAAGCACTGTTTCTCAACGCCGATACGTTTTCCTTCATTCAGTCCGGCCTGTTTCAACACATTTGCCGTAACGGACGGCGGGTGATCCCAATCATAAACTTTTGCCAATTGAGGAATCCACGCAAATTCTGGAGAATTTATCCACTCAAAATCACGAACCAGGAAGATCGGCTCCCCGTCACGTGGAACCAAAATGCTGTGATACTTATAGTACCCAGGTGTTTCGTAGCCGATAAAATAAGTGATATTTTCTGGGCCGCGAATAAGCAGGGCGTCCAGATCCATTGCAGCCATTGCCGCTTGGATCTCATTATAACGCCGCATATATTCTTCCAACGAAAAAGACAGCCGTTCATGTGCCAACATGGTTAGTTCATGGTTGTTGTTCGTTTTTCGAGTTGTCTTCTGGAATGTTACCTGTTCTGTGTGTTCGGTAACATCGATAATCTCGCGATCTGTCTCAAGTGACATGAAATACTCCTTGTTAATAGATCTCTTTACCGGGTTTCGGGTTTCGGCAAACAAATGCGATTTCATAATGATCGCGCGTGTTCAAGATATCCTAGACAATCAGTAACTTCGGAAAAACAGTTGATTATCTATATTCACTTTGTCATTATTCAATCTAATATGTTGACGTTAAGGCTGAAAAGGCCAAAAAGGACCAAATATGGCACAAATCTCAGACGTAGACCTCAAGCTATTGCGTGTTTTTGTCGGGGTTGTTGAAGCTAACGGATTCTCTTCCGCACAAGGACTTCTGGGGCTGAATTCATCAACGATCAGCATTTACATGTCAGACTTGGAACAACGTCTGGGTTATAAACTGTGCCGACGTGGACGTTCCGGATTTGCCCTTACGGAGCGTGGTCGTAATGTATATGACCAAACAACAACCATTCTTAAAATTTTTGAAGAATTTAATGGCCACCTTCATTCCTTACGGGACCGGTTATCTGGCCGTCTTATGATTGGTGTTGTGGATGCCAACGTCATCACCGATGCAACGCTCACACTGACCGAGACGATCAGGCAATTTAATCAACGTGATAATGACGTCGAGATACAGTTGGTTATGGAACCGATTGATCGTCTTGAAAGCATGTTACTGAGTGGACGAATTCAAGCGGGAATTGGCCCTGTGCTGCACAAACTAGCCGGACTGGAGTATGAAAACCTCTATGATGAGTACGAAGACCTTTATACGGTCAGCACGAGCCCGTCGGCCAATGCAGCCAGCAAGGATGATGCACTACAGCTTATACAAAAATCTCGTTGTATCATCCGCTATTATCATCAGGCATATGATTTACAAATCATGCGGCGTGAACAAGCCGAGGCTGTTGCCTTTACGATGGAAGCCATGGTAACGCTTTTATTAACCGGAGACTATGTGGGTTTCCTGCCCGTAGATTATGCAAAATTCTGGGTGCAACAGGGAAAATTGGCCCCAGTCTGCAAAAAAGAATTCCGCTATAAATCTACTCATGCCTTGATCACCAAAAAGCAGCAGGCGCAACCGGCGGCATTGTCGACGTTCCTAGAGATACTGAGGGCATTATCATAAACCAAATGCCATAGACAGGGTGTTAGGTTGTTTCATTCGTGCTCTGAATTGAATCATTGCGATCGCCTGTTGTCTTTATGATTCTTCGTCTGTCGTCTGCTGCCAGAGGAGATCAACAACTGTCTGTAACAAGACATTCGCCCCAATTTCCAAGTCACGCCATTCGGTCCATTCTTCCGGGCAATGGCTGCGTCCACCGTTGCTGGGAACAAAAATCATTCCCGAAGGTGCAATCTTTGCGATCACTTGCGCGTCGTGACCGGCGCCAGATGGCATGTCATGGGTTGGGTGATTTAAGCGTAACGCCGCCCCTGCGATCACAGTGCTAATGGCATCATCCATGGCAACAGGCGCTGTGTATGCCATGTCTTCAAATTGAATTGGAACATCATAACGTACTGTAATCTCATCAGCGAGTTCCTTGCATCTTTGTGTAATATCCTCAATCTTGGCGGCCGAAATATCGCGAATTTCCTGAATGGCGATGACATGAGATGGCACGACGTTAGCAGCCCCAGGGCGTAACTGGATATCTCCAATTGTAAACCGAGCACTGCCTGATGCATCCATCTCTTTAACCATCTCGCGTGCCCGGAAAGCATATTCTGCTGTCGCGGCGAATGCATCGTGCCTTAATTCCAATGGCGTTGTACCTGCGTGATCTGGTTGGCCATCAAAAGTAATACGATGTTGTTGTATGCCTGCAATCCCCACAACAATGCCAACGGAGCACTTGTTGTGTTCAAGTATGGGGCCCTGCTCGATATGTAACTCAACATAGGTTGCGATATCATCTCGTTGGGCTCGGTGTGCATTCTCAGGCTGAAACCCAGCGTTCAGCATTACGGTGGAAAGTGTTTCGCCATTTGGGTCCACGGCAGTCATTACATCTTCCTTGTTAAGGTCTCCAGTGATTGCTTTGGCTCCCATGCAATCAAGATATCGGCCCTCTTCTTCAACAAATGCGCAAACTTCAAACCCCATTGGGAGTTGCAATCCCGAATCTTTCAACGTCCGCGCAACTTCTAACGCAGCAAGAACACCATACGTGCCATCAAGCGGGCCGCCGTTTGGAACAGTATCTATGTGAGAACCGGAAAGAACACAGGGGCCTTCTAAAGGCGAAAGACGGCAAATCGTATTACCTGCCAGGTCATCATGTGCATCCATATCGGCCTCGGTCATTCTGGACTTTAGCCAACTTCGGGCCTTTTCATAGGGCTCACTAAAAGCGTGTCGCGTTATACCGCCATCTGGGTCACTGCCAAATGCTGACAAATTCAATACATCGTCACGGAGTCGATCAAATTGGATGCGCAACTTATGTGCGTTTTGAAGATCGGAAGTATTTTGAAGTTTTGTCATTATTAAAACCTGAAAGTTAATCGGAGCGAAACGTTGAATGAGCTGCGTGATCAGAGAAACATTTTCTCAGTAGCCAAGCATCATGCGAAAATTGCAATCTGACACGTTCTCTTTTGATGCCATATCTTTCAATTGCAAACACTCAATCTTCACTTTGGGAAAACAGTAGATAGATTACGCAGGGCATAAGACCACACAAATATAAGATTGATAAAAACGAAAGTAAAGATTGTATATTTGAAATTTCATCAATCTAACAACAAGCCCTAGCATCTAGATATCGTGAAATTTTACCGCCACCTTTGAACAAATGTGACGGCTAGTGGAGTGAAATGGTTTTGGACACCAAGCGTGATTTTATTGTCTTTGATCGAGTCGAAAAGCGGTTCGGAGAGTTGGTAGTATTAAAAGATTTATCACTCAGCATCGCGAAGGGTGAAAAAGTTTCCCTGATTGGACCAAGCGGTTCTGGTAAGACGACCATTTTGCGCATCCTCATGACACTGGAATCAATTCAGGGTGGGCACGTCTATATTGATGGCGAGCCATTATGGCATATGCGGCAGAATGATGATCTGGTTCCTGCTAACGAAGCACATCTGAGAAAAATGCGTAAACAGATCGGCATGGTGTTTCAACATTTTAATTTGTTTCCGCACATGACGGCGCTTGAGAACATTTCAAAACCACCCCAGTTGTCGCTGGGCGTGGATAAGGCCAGTTCTGAAAAGCGGGCGCGAGAATTACTAGATATGGTCGGCCTCTCCGACAAAGAAGCATCATACCCATCACAGTTATCAGGCGGCCAAAAACAACGCATAGCCATTGCTCGCGCTTTGGCTATGGAGCCAAAAATTCTACTTTTTGACGAAGTTACTTCGGCGTTGGACCCAGAGCTTGTAGAAGACGTTTTGAATGTATTGCGCGACATAGGCCGGTCCACTGACACGACCATGCTTCTGGTTACGCATGAAATGAGCTTCGCCCATGAATTTTCCAATCGCGTATTCTTCTTTGATGAAGGGCGCGTCATTGAAGAAGGGCCGCCGGACAATATTTTCACAACCCCAAAAGAAGAACGCACACAAGCGTTCCTAAAAAAGATCATCGCCGCAGGTATGCGGATCGATTGATCATCACAATACATTTATCTTTTAAACAATGGAGGAGTTACATTATGAAATTTAAAATTGGGAGGTTGGTTGCTGTTGCCTTGAGCGTCACTGCTATGAATTTTTCAGCTGTTGCTGGCACACTTGAAGATGCACAATCCAGCGGTACTGTTAAAATTGCAGTAGCGATTGAACCGCCCCTGACAATCATGGATGGCAGCGGAAATTTATCTGGCGCTGTGCCAGAGTTGACGCGCGCTGCTCTGAAGCGGATGGGTATTAATAATATTGAAGCAAGCGTAACGGATTGGGGTGCATTGATCCCAGGTTTACAGGCGCACCGTTTTGATATGATTGCTACCGGTCTTTATATTCGTCCGGATCGTTGCGAGACAATTTTGTTCGCAGAACCAGACAGTTGTGCAGTTGACGTTTTTGTTTATAAATCTGACTTGGCAAATGCACCTGCAAGTTTTGCTGATGTTGCCGCTAACCCAGATATCAAGCTCGGTGTTTGCGGTGGTTGCTCTCAGGAAAAAGACGCACTTGCTGCAGGTGTTACCCGTGACCAGCTGGTATCGATCAACGATCCACAAGGTGGTCTTGATTTAGTCCTTTCAGGACGTATCCATATGTTTGCCTTCCCTGATTTGTCAGCAAATGCTGCTGTTACTTCCAGTGGTGCGACAAATATTGTTTCAAAAACAATTGCAGGTAGCCCTATCTATTGTGGTGCTGCCGGTTTCCGTAAAGACGATCGTACATTCCGTGACGCATTCGACGTTGCGTTACAGGAAATCAAGGATTCTGGTGAATATTCAAAAATTGTGACCCCTTACGGTTTTAATGCCCAGCTTGCCTCTGATAAAAAACGATCTGATTATTGCCCAGCGGGTAA
Organism: Alphaproteobacteria bacterium; assembly: GCA_024279135.1. Lineage (GTDB taxonomy): Bacteria > Pseudomonadota > Alphaproteobacteria > Rhodospirillales > Casp-alpha2 > JABJOR01. The sequence continues at coordinate 9,943 of JAJRRU010000014.1, read as the reverse complement.
CTAATTTGTGGACTTCCAACCTCGCAATTTCTTTTGCGGGGTTGGAATAATCCATCGTGTTCAGCCTTGATTTACGAAACAAATATTGATCAAGAAATTTCTCCAACTATGTAAGTGGCCTCAATGTTTTTTCTGATAGAATATGCTCCTGTTTTATGGCAAGGCTTGTTAATGACTTTGCTGATTACTGCGGGCGCGGGCGTTGTAATGCTTGTTTCATCATTCGCATTTGGCATAGCTGGTGCCAGCCGTATCATCTGGCTCAAATGGTCCGTACGGATAATCGTCGAATTCTTCCGGGGTACCTCTGCCTACGTCCAGTTATTCTGGGCATATTTTGCTTTACCATTTTATGGCATTTATGTTGATGCTGCTGTTGTTGGTATCCTTGTGTTGGGATTGAACGTTGGCAGCTTTGGTTCTGAAGTTGTTCGTGGTGCCATACTGTCCGTGCCGCGTGATCAAATTGAAGGAACCGTGGCGCTAAATCTGTCGAGATACCAAGCCATGCGCTATGTTGTATTGCCACAAGCTATTATCAACATGATTCCGCCGATGGGAAATCTGGCAATCGACCTGCTAAAGATTACGCCACTTGTGTCCTTGATAACCATCTCTGATCTCACATTTCAGGCACAGGTCATACGCCAACAAACCTCAGAAACGATAATTACCTATGGGTTTATTCTGATCGTATACTTCCTTCTTTCATCGATAATTGTGCATTTTGTCTCCAGGGTTGATAAATATTTTGCCCGGGGTCTCGATATAGTCAAAGGGAACCATTAATCGTGAATTGGGATTGGTCATACGCGTTCTCTTTAATACCGCGCATTCTTGAAGGTTTAACAATCACCTTACAGGCAACAGTTCTGGCAACTGTAATGGCGGCATTTGTTGGGCTTGTATTTGCCCTTGGGAAACGCTCACAAAATCGTGTGGTACGATGGGCATTCTACTGGGTTGTTGAATTTATCAGACGAACGCCTGTGTTGGTGCAAATGTACTTTGTATTCTTTGTTCTTCCCAGATTGGGCGTTACGCTTCCAGCGCTAGTCTCTGGCGTATTGGCGTTAGGATTGCATACCAGTGCTTACATGTCCGAAGTCTATCGCGCAGGAATAGAATCTGTGCCCAAAGGCCAATGGGAAGCTGCTAGGGCATTGAACATACCACCACTACGCTTGTGGATAGACATTGTGTTGCCACAAGCCTTGCCACCCATGATCCCGGCAGCGGGAAATTATGTTATGATGCTGTTCAAGGAAACTGCCCTGCTATCCACAATTACCGTTCTTGATATGATGGGTACTGCCCGCGTTATTGGTAACGAGACGTATCGATATTTTGAACCAATTACCCTTGTGGGGCTAATCTATTTGGTTATTAGTTTGCCGGCTGCCATGTCCATTCGTTTTATGGAGGAAAAGATCAGTCGAAACAAAAAAATGCTTCGCTGATTTATCCGTCATCGTAATTTTAGTCAATCAGTTTGAAGTTGGTGTCTGACAAAAGTTTTGCGTAGCTGTCGGTTGGGACTTGTCAATTTCATTGTGAGTATTATCAAAGACGCACAAATTGAATGAATTTGCTGTGCCATTTGACCATAGGGTGATTGATGATGCTAAAGATAGACAACCGCGATATTGAAATTATCAAAATACTTTCAAGTGAAGGACGAATTTCAAAATCGGATCTGGCGACTCGCGTTAACCTTACACCGACACCATGCTTTGATCGTTTGAAAAAACTGGAGAATGCCGGGATCATCAAAGGGTATCGGGCCGAGGTTGAATTAGCCAAAGTAGCACCTCACGTTATGATCTTTGTGGTTATTGAACTGGAAATACACCAGGCCGAAACATTTCAATTATTTGAAAATGCAATTACCCAACACGATGAGGTTTTCGCCTGTTGGGCGTTGGGCGGTGGATTTGATTACGCGCTCCAAATTATCACACGTGACATCGATGGGTATCAGCGTTTCATCGATAGTTTATTGAATGCACGCTTGGGCATTGCACGGTATTTCACCTACTTCGTAACCAAACAGATTAAGGCACCAGGGGTATTCGCATTCAACATGCTATTGGATACTGACCCCGGTTGAATTCACTGAAATAGGGACACCATTCAGTGGTTTTCTCTGCACAGGTCCGTGAGTTCAGTGGCACCCACTTTGTAAAAACAGATAAGTTCCACTCATAACTTACATTGACCGAGGAAATCATGACAGATCTAGTACACAAATCAAAAAACCCGTTTTCCAATATTAAGGATATGGGGTTGATTCGAAATTTTTCCTTCATTAATGGAAAATGGATGAGCAACCAAGATGGTGCCGTTGTGCCGGTAACAAACCCGGCTGATGGGTCATGGCTCGGAGATGTGCCCAACTTGAACGCAGAGGAAAGCACAAGTGCTGTTGATGCGGCATCTGATGCATTCCCGGGCTGGTCACAAAAATTGCCACAAGAACGTTCTGCAATCCTACGCAGGTGGTTTGAGCTGATGATCGAAAACAAGAAAGATTTGGCGCTGCTAATGACCCTTGAACAAGGGAAACCCATTTCTGAATCTCGTGGCGAAATCGATTATGCAGCATCTTTTATCGAGTTCTATGCCGAAGAATCCAAACGGCCAAATATAGAAAGTGTCACGTCTCACCTTTCCAATGCTGAAGTTGAAGTTTGGTTGGAACCTGTAGGCGTTGCTGGTCTGATCACGCCATGGAACTTTCCCTCAGCGATGCTAACCCGCAAAGCGGCAGCAGCACTTGCGGCTGGGTGCACTTTGGTTGCGCACCCCTCTCATGAAACTCCATACTCAGCACTTGCACTTGCAGAATTGGCTGAACGCGCAGGATTTCCTGCTGGTGTAGTGAACATTGTAACAGGGCGTGCACGGACTGTTGTGACACCTTGGATGTCTGATCCCCGTGTTCGCGCTATTTCATTTACCGGGTCTACCCAGGTCGGCAAATTACTTTACGCACAAAGCGCAACGACCATTAAGCGGATGGTGATGGAACTTGGTGGTCATGCTCCATTTATTGTTTTTGAAGATGCAGATATGGATTTGGCAATCGATGAGGCAATTAATGCAAAGTTCGCAACTTCAGGTCAGGACTGTCTTGGGGCGAACCGGTTCTTTGTTGCCCGTTCTGTGTATGATATTTTTTGCGAGCGGTTCGCGAAACGAGCATCGAAATTAACCGTAGGCCCCGGCATAGAAGACCCGGACATTGGGCCGTTGATGAACGAGCAGTCTGTTGCAAAACAATGCGAGCATGTTGATGATGCCGTTTCAACCGGTGCACGCGTGTTGACGGGTGGCAATCGTCCATCCCAGGATAAATTGTTTTTTACACCAACGGTTCTGGCGGACGTATCACTCGACGCCTTAATTATGAAAGAAGAAACTTTTGGACCGGTTGCGGCCATTGTTCCATTCGATAATGAAGATGAGGTTCTACAACGTGCCAATGACACGGAATACGGGCTTGTTGCTTATCTACACACACAAGACCCAAGACGCATCTATCGGTTAAGCCGTGCGTTACAATTTGGCATGGTTGCCGTAAACCGTACAAAAGTGACCGGTGCTCCTATTCCATTTGGTGGCGTGAAGCAGTCTGGCCTTGGTCGGGAAGGTGCTCGTCAAGGAATGGAAGCTTTTATGGATATGAAATACGTTTGCCGTGACTGGTCATAAACCCAATTTTTGAGAGGAATAAAAAAGTGCTTACAAATGATTTACTAGACCAATGGGATCGGGGAAATTTTTTCCACCCATCAACACACTTAGCCCAACATGCGCGTGGGGAAAGTCCAAGCCGCATTATTTTAACAGCTAAGGGTGTCCACATTGAGGACCGAGATGGCAATAAACTACTTGATGCGTTCGCGGGGCTTTACTGCGTTAATGCTGGATATGGTCGTTCAGAAATTTCTGATGCTATTGCCGAACAGGCCCGTGAGCTTGCTTATTATCACTCCTACGTTGGGCATGGTACCGAAGCTTCAATTACCCTTGCTAAGATGATCCTGGACCGTGCACCAGACCATATGTCTAAAGTATATTTTGGACTTGGTGGCTCTGATGCCAACGAAACCAATGTTAAGCTGGTTTGGTACTACAACAACATTTTGGGCCGCCCTGAAAAGAAAAAAATTATCTCTAGGTGGCGTGGCTATCACGGCTCTGGTCTGATAACCGGTTCTTTGACTGGGCTGGAACTTTTCCACAAAAAATTTGATCTCCCTATGACGCAAGTGATGCACACAACGGCACCATACTTTTATCGCGAAGCCCCAGTTGGTATGAGCGAAGCTGATTTCGTTTCGAAATGCGTTGCTGACCTGGAAGAGATGATTGCACGTGAAGGTGCAGATACAATTGCAGCCTTTATCGGTGAACCTGTTCTGGGTACCGGGGGAATTGTCCCACCACCTGCCAGGTATTGGGCGGCAATCCAAGAAGTTTTGAATAAACACGATATTTTGTTTATTGCTGATGAAGTGGTTACCGGCTTTGGCCGTCTGGGTAGCATGTTTGGCTCAGACCATTACGAGTTGACGCCAGATATCATCACTATTGCTAAAGGACTGACGTCTGCTTATGCGCCTTTGTCCGGCTCTATCGTTTCAGACAATATGTGGCGTGTGCTCGAACAAGGTACCGACGAGAATGGTCCAATCGGACATGGTTGGACATATTCGGCTCATCCAATCTGTGCTGCTGCAGGGGTCGCCAATCTTAACCTTATTGATGATCTCGGGCTCATGGAAAATGCCGGAACAGTGGGCAGTTATTTGAACGAGGCCATGCGTGCTGCCCTTGGCGATCATGCCCATGTTGGCGACATACGTGGTGAAGGCATGTTGTGTGCTGTCGAGTTTGTCGAAAATAAGGATGATAAAGTTTTCTTCTCGACTGAGAAGAAAATTGGGCCAGCTATATCTGCAGCCTTGTTAAAACGTGGCGTTATCGCGCGGGCTATGCCCCAGGGCGATATCCTCGGATTTGCTCCTCCATTTTGTTTAACACGCGAAGAAGCAAATAAGGTCGTTGAGCAAACCAAAGCGGCTGTTAACGAAGTTCTCCCTGTCTAAAAACTGGTCCGGTGGTGATATGTAATTACATTTAAGTGTAATTGTTATTGCCGCCGGACATTTTTTTTCGAACTTTTTCTATGATCTATCTGCAAAGTAGTGCTTGTGTAAGTAAGTGTTAAAGCAAAGATGAATGCAACTTTTGGCATAATAAACAGCCTCTCGGCGGATGAATTATAGAGATAGGATTTGAAGCTACGAGCAGATGTAAACTATGCATGTGTTGCGTTGACCGGTTGAGGTGGCAACCCATCGCGGATATTCGGACTGACCTGATGATGTGGACGGCCTCACCTACGGCATCATAATGTGCCAGAATGGAGTTCGTTAAAACGTTCATTCAAAAGGAGACCGTCCATGTCCAGTATATCAGTAATCGGCTTAGATATTGCTAAAAATATATTTCAGGTTCACGCCATAGATGAAGCTGGTGAGATCGTTGAAAACCGCCAGATCCGGCGCAATCGTCTTATGGAATATTTCAAACAGGTGCCTGCGTGTTTGATCGGGATCGAAGCCGCCTGTGCAACGGCTCATTACTGGGGGCGTGAACTTCGCGCTCTCGGGCATGAATTACGGTTGATTCCGCCTCAATTGTAGATATATACGTGCTCGTGGGACACTTTCTGTAAACTCCAAATTTGGAACAGAGGATGTACCCAATGAACATTCAGGAACGAGATATCCAACGAAAACTTCGTATTCTTCTTCATGCAGACAAAATTGGCTCAGTCAGTAAAGCCTGCCGATACTTTGGCGTTGGACGGTCGAGTTTTTACCGTTGGCGAACGGCTTATCGTGACCGGGGTGAAGCTGGCCTGATAAATGCTCCGCCAATACCAAAATGGCATGCAAATAGAACAGCGCCTGAGATTGAAGAAAAGGTTTTGCACCTTCGCCGTAAATACCATCTCGGTCCATCAGGATCGTCTGGTATGTGCGTTTGCAGATATGGTACATGCGCATCAAGGATATGATGTACCACGTCAAATGTCACCGATATTTCTGACGAATTTGAAGACCACGTAGGAATTTTCACAGTTTCAAGTGGAGCAGTTGAAACATACCTACAGCGTTACAATCCAGTGATTTTGCGTCAAAACAGAAGCACACGCGGGGATATTTGCGAAGGGTTTAATACGCAAAGTTTTGGAGAAGCAAAAGGCTTGGGGTTTGATCGGGTGCTAATTCTTCCAACGGAAAATTATTCAAAATTTCTTCAAGGTGACCCAAATCCACTTCGGACTGCAAGGGCCGAGCAGGCACTTAACAAGTTGTACGTTGCTATAACCAGAGCGAGATATAGTGTGGCTTTTCTTTCTGATGAAGAACCCAGTATAGAAGATGTCTCCGTTTGGGAGGTATGAAGGGCTGTTTTTGCGCCGAAATTTACATAGTTATAAGACGGTTTGCAATTTGTCAGAAAAAATGCTAGTTTTTCTGACAAATAGGAGATCGAAAAATGACCGTCACTGAAGCCATAAGAAAGCACATAAAGTCCATTAAAAAAGGTAAGCCTTTTACAAGCTCCCGCTTTCTCAAGCTGGGATCGCGCGCTGCTATGGACAAGGCGGTTTCGCGTCTCGTTGAGGAGGGTGGCATTCAGCGTCTTGCTCGCGGTGTTTTTGTTCGCCCGGAAACAAGCCCCTTTATCGGCAATGTGATGCCTGAAATTTCAGAAATCGTTGAAGTAATCGCCAAGGATCATGGTGAGACGATTCAGGTGCATGGTGCGGAAGCGGCCAGACGCTTTAAACTCAGCACACAAATGCCGACAACCCCGGTTTTTTACACCAGCGGGCCTGGGAGGAAGATCAAAATTGGCAATATGACTGTGAAGCTGATGCATACAACCAGTCATCGGCGGTTACAGTTCGCCGGCCAAAAGACTGGTTTGGCTCTGTCCGCTTTGTGGTATCTGGGCAAGAACAACGTAAATTCCTCGGTCGTTCGGAAGGTGAGGAGCGGATTAAGCTCGCACGAGTTTGAGGCCTTGAGGAATGCTAATGTTCCTGCGTGGATGAGCGAGGCATTAAACAGTGTCGAGCCGGAGGCTGCCAATGGCTGATTCCTGGTTTACACTTGATGTCGCCGATCAAAAGGCGGTCCTTCGGACTGCCGCCACTACGCTTGGCAAGCAATCGGCCATTCTGGAGAAAGATATCTGGCTCTGCTGGGTATTACAGGTCATTTTCGCCATGCCGGGTGCTCATCCGATGGCTTTTAAAGGTGGAACATCCCTGTCAAAAGTATATGGAATTATTGACCGTTTTTCTGAAGATGTTGATATCACCCTTGATTATCGACATTTCCAGGATGATTTTGACCCTTTTGCGGATGGAGCCAGTAAAAGCCAAATTCGGAAATTCAGCGACCGTCTCAAGGCATATGTCACGGATTACGCAAACAACATCGTAAAACCTTGCATTGAACAATCCGCTCAGGCATTGGGAAACGCAGATCAGCACGAAATTACAATTGATGAGACGGGCGAAAAGATCTGGTTTAGTTACCCATCTGTTGTTGAGGAGGCAGACGAATATCTTAAAAGTCACGTCCTTATCGAGCTTGGAGGGCGTAATGTTATAGACCCCAATGAAGTTCACAATATTAGTCCCGAGCTAGCTGATTTTGCGCGAAGTCTTGAATTTCCGCAGGCGGAAGTGACGGTTCTCTCGCCTTCCCGGACTTTTTGGGAAAAGGCGACCCTCATTCATGTGGAATGTAACAGAGGACGCATTCAGGACAGCCCGGAACGCCTGTCGCGTCATTGGTATGATATCAGTCAGTTGGCGCAGCATGACAGCGGGATCAAGGCCGTTAATGATCGTGGGCTTTTTGAAGATGTGATCCGGCATAAAAAAGTATTTTTCAATGCCGGTTACGCAAATTATGACGAGTGTCTTCAGGGGCGATTGCGGCTGCTTCCCGATGAGGATGCTCTGTCAGGTTTAAAGGCCGATTACCAAAAGATGATCTCCGCTGGCATGATGTATGGAACCCCGCCAATCTTTGATGAGATTATTGATGCGATCCGGGAAACAGAAGAGCGGATTAATCAATGGTCCTAAGCGCTGTTATCGTTGGCTTCCGGCGCAATGATCAACTCATCAATTCGATCAGCAATTGCTTGAGCCGCTCGGCGTAATTGTTCAACTGTCCAGTCAGCCGCATAGCCTTCGGTCACATCTTGAGGGCGAGCATGGTTGACGAGGCGTTTGGTCAGGCTGGTGGCGAGGCCGATGTCGCGTTCAGCGATGGTAATCAGGCAGTTTCGCAGGGCGTGAAACCAGAATTTTGTTCCTGCTACTTTGGTGATCGTCGGGTAAATGTGGTGAATGTCTTCATAATGGCCGGATTTGGTTTCGCTATTGGGAAATAGCCACTTGGTCTCGTTTCTCTCTTTGCGTCGCTCCAGAACTTCAGCTAATTGCCGGGTGATCGGAAGGCGAAGCGTTTCTCCGGTTTTTGTTTCCTCAACGGTTAATTCAGTGCCATTGATATCGTCCCATTTGAGCCACAGGACTTCACGCAGGCGCATCCCTGTGTAAAGTCCGGTGTAAATGGCATCGCGGATGACGTCATTTTGAACGGCTTCAAAGCCATTTTGCCACATGCGCAGGATTTCTGCCGGAGTGTCGATCTTGCGCCGTGTTTTTTTGTTGAAACGGCCGCCTCCGGCCAGCCAAATTTCGACCGGATTGCGCAGGACTTCGTTCTCAGCACAGGGGGCGCGGTAGACGGAGCGGAGCAGGGACATGATCCGGTTGGCTGGAGATTGGCCATGCTGGCTTGAAACGGAGTTAAAGCGTTCCTGAATATCGGCGCGAGTTATCTTACTAATTGACTTGTTCTGCCAGTCGCCGAGGTAGCGATCCATCTCATAGCGGTAAAGCTCGTTGGTGCGTGGTTTGCGGTTCGGATTGGACTGCATATAACTTTCAAAAATATCACCCAGGGTCGGTGTTGAGCGCACTTCCTGGCGAGCATTTGACGGGGCTTTCCCCCCAGCGGCATCTCCTAAAATTTCCTGAGCCTTTTGTCGTGCCTTACCAGCGGAAATGGTTCCCTGCCGACCAAGTGTCATACGGCGGTTCGGAGCTTTCCGACCACCACCATCGGCTCGATAATTAACCAAAAATGAGATAGTTCCACTCGGCATGACCTTGATGCCAAATCCGGTTAATTTGCTGTCCCAGATGATGCGAGGCTTCTCACCCGGTTTGATTTTATCCAGTGACCGATTGGATATATCAATCTTCTCAGCTGCAATTTGCTTGCCCATTACCATTATCTCCTGACAATATAGTCAACACGAAAGTCAACACCGATTTGCCAAGAGTATAGCTTTCTAGCTATCGTAAGACAAGAGGAGATAATGGACTTGTTTGTCTAAGTGGTTGATATACAAAAGATAATATATGAACATCAATAGGTTAGGTGGCGTTTGCTCTTTAGTCTCATAACCTGAAGGTCGTAGGTTCAAATCCTACCCCCGCAACCAAATTATAACCCGTAACTTCATATAGTTACGGGTTTTTCTGCGTCTGGGATTTAGTGTTTGTTTTTGCTTGGGCACCCTATGGGCAGCGCAAATTATCATAGTCCAGTCTACTTATGTCTACCTATGTCCATTGTTCCGGTTTCGAGGCGGATTTTGTGTATAGCGGTAATACTCCCTCAAATTAATAGTCTTCATGCACATTCCACTGAAAGCGGCCACTGATTCCATTCAAAACGGCCACCTTGGCCGGAAGTAGAATCTTGGAGCGTGATTAACGCCGTTGGTTGATTCGTTGATGTCATTTTTCGGTTAGCTGGTCAACAAT
>JAJRRU010000013.1 GCA_024279135.1 Alphaproteobacteria bacterium | reverse complement strand
TCACAATCGAACCGTACGGGGCCGGGGGTATCGGCGGCAATCTTCATGACACCGCGTGAAAAATCACCATGGGGCAAATCGAGATCGCCTGTATTGGCACCGGGCCATTGCGGGCGAGTCAGCTCATAGGGGACTCGATAAGTATCCACATCCGGGTCGCATGGGTAAAGCAGCCAAGCGCGGTCGCAGGCGAAAAAATCCAGAAATTTTTCCAGCCCCTGCATGAGCATTTCGCTGGGATCAGCCGCATTGAAAATGATTTTACTGATGATCTCCTGCGACTTCAGCACGCGCAATTGTTCAGCTTGGGCAGCCTGCAATCGCTTGTTGTCTTCTTCCAACTCAGCAATTCGTAATTGCAGGTCGCTTGGATTTTGTTGAGCGGTCAATAAAAGTCCCCCGGCTACAGATTTAACCCCTAGGCCGTATAATCATTCACCTTTTTTCTAGTTGTGACAGATTTTGAGTGCAAAGGCGATCAAATTTTTATCGCTTTTTCATTTCCAGGTTTGGGTGTTTTATTGCTACCTGGATAAATAAAATTGCAGGAAAAATATCAATTCTGCCAAAATCGAAAAATCTCACCATCATTATCTGTGGCGCGGTTTGTTTCGTCCCTGGCGGCGCACAGCTTCCTATGGTTCAAGGTGCCAGTTTTGCCTTGCCACCATGGATAACCGGGATTGTTGCTTTAATGATCTGTCCGGTTCTCATCAAAGTAGAGGTTTTGTACACCGCAGGGGGGGGTACCTCGCCTTTAAAGAATGATGGTTACCGTGGTGTCATTGTTTAAGGTGACTTCGTCCAGATTATGCCCGGCACCACCACGATCAACGATCAGGAAGTCGCTCTCTCGTTCCAGCACTAATAGCGGGTGGTGCCACACACCGCGATGGTAGTTGACGCCCTGACTGCCCGTTGCCATGAATACTCTGAGATCGGATTTTAGCGGTTCTTTATGGGCGGCGGCAACGACCACCAGATAGGGCCGGTTTTCCAGCGGGTAGAAAGCCTGGCTGGATATGGGGTGGCGTTCCATCATGGTAATCTCCAACGGATATGTTCTGGGACGCCCCCGGAAGATGCTGATGATTGCGCGGCCACCATCCTGCGTAACATCCAGCTCGGCCAAATCGTGGAACCGGTCCGTTGTGCCTTCGTTAATGGGAAAGCTCTTGGCGCCATGGCAATCCATCACATCACCGAACGGAGCAAAATTATCACGGCTCAATGGTTCGGGGTGAAGATCGAGCATTATCATAGATCCGGCTTACCCATAATTCGCAAGCGGCTGACACCGCCATCCGGGTGAATGTTCAGGCGCACATGGGTAATGCTGCCCAGGTTATTGATACATTTGCCATCGAAATTGTGGATAGTATCGGCCGATAGTTTTTGCTCATCCATCAAGGTTTCCCAGAACATGGACTGGGTTATAAGCGAGGCATCTGTGGCATGATCGATACAGGCGGCCTGCAAGGAACACGCATCCGGGAAATTCCCTTTGAAATGGGCCGTATCAACCTCGATACTGTCCACCGTGCCTGGCGCGCCCAGGGCGATAATGATCCAGTCATTGCCCGGTTCGCGCCGCCGTCTGGTTTCCCAGCCATCCCCCATGGTCTGCCCGCGTCCCTCTGACAGGATCGCCCACACATCGCCATAGTGGGCGTCATTATAGGCCACCACCCGGCCGCCATATTTCAGGGCCGACAGTTCGTGATTTAGTGAAGCGTCCAGGGTTGACCAATCCAGTGTAGGCTGACCATAAACCCGCAGTCGGGCCACGCCGCCATCGGGCAGGATGTCCAGCTTTATCCAGTTCCACGGACCGCTATCAGCAATATCTGCAAAGTGATGGGCGTTGGGACCGAGACTGAGCGGTGAGAGAATTTCAGTCCACTGGGTATTGTCATCGGGCTGGCTGTCGCTCAGGCAGGCTTTGAGGGATGCCGCCGGTGGGAAGTTGCCGGTAAAGTGGCTGGTATCGATATCCACACCGTGGATATATCCCGTTACCCCCAGCTTGATCAGGCACCAGTCATGCCCGCCATCGCGTCTGCGCCGGCTTTCCCAGCCGTCCATCCACTTGCCATGGTCATCAAATTTATCGTCGATGAAAACAGCCGGAGCATCGAGCAGCAAACGTTCTTTTGCGGCAAAAAAATCATCAGACGTCAAAACAGCCTGACTGCCCAGACGGGGCGAGGCCAGATTGATATTGGTTTTCATGAAATCGGGTGTGTCTTTATGGGTTTCAGTCACGGTCTTTAACTTTCCTGTGCAAGGTTATTCAAGCGCAAAAGTGCGATGCGGTGGACCTGGTCCAGTGCTTCGCGAAACTCTGTCTTGATATCATTATTGATCCGGTGTTCGAATATTTCCAAAATTTCCGTGCGGTGACGACCCGCCACGGCCAGAATAAAGGGGAATTTGTTCTTGGCCACGTAAGCATCATTCAGGGACTGAAAACGATCAAACTCCTGCGCGGTGCACCCATCCAGTCCGGCCCCCGATTGCTCGGACGTGGACTCCTCGGTCAGAGCCCCCGAGGTAGCAAGTTTGCCCGCCAGATCAGGATGGGCGCACAACAAGGCCATTTGAGCCTCTTGCCCGGCGGCTTCAACCTGTGCAGCCATACGGGTCGAAAGAAATGCCGGATCATCACACTGGGCCGTCAATCCTGCGCTAAAGGTCTGCTCGGCAATCCAGGGTGAATGTTCATAAACACCGCCATAGGTGGCGATGAAAGCTTCTTTTGACAGGGACACGGGTGAAATGGGTGAGTTGGCAAAAGTGCTCATACCTGATCCTGTTTATAAGGGTGATGTTCATGCCAGTGGCGGGCAATATCGGCGCGTCGGCATAGCCACACATCATCGAAGCTCAGCACATAGTCCAGGAACTTCTGCAAGGCCCGAAACCGTCCCGGTCGTCCGATCACTCGACAGTGCAACCCGATAGACAACATCTTAGGGGCCGTGGCACCTTCTTCATAGAGGGTATCAAAGGCATCGGTTATATAATTTAAAAACTGGTCTCCGGCATTAAACCCCTGGGGGCTTGCGAAGCGCATGTCATTGCTGTCCAGCGTATACGGCACGATCAGATGGGGCGTTTCAACAATCTTGCTCCAGAACGGTAAATCGTCGGAATAATCATCGGCATCGTATAAAAACCCGCCATGTTCGGCTACCAACTGGCGGGTGTTTTCACTGGTCCTTCCGGTATACCAGCCGACCGGCGCGTTACCGCAAATTCGGGTCAGAATATCCATCGCTTCATGCATGTGAGCGCGTTCGGTTTCAATGGGAACACCGTGGTAATTTATCCACCGCAGCCCGTGGCTGGCGACCTCGTGGCCGTCGGTCATGACACGGTCCATGAAATCAGGGTTTCGCTGAGCGGCCATGGCAACGGCAAAAATGGTCAGGGGAACCTGTCGGTCGCGAAACAGATCGAGTATTCGCCACGCACCGGCACGTGAGCCATATTCATAAATGGATTCCATGGACATGTGGCGGGCGTTCTCGAAAGGGGCAGCACCGATTATCTCAGACAGAAAAACCTCTGATGCGGGGTCTCCATGGAGCACATTGCTTTCGCCACCTTCTTCGTAATTGAGCACAAACTGTATGGCAATGCGCGCGCGCCCCGGCCAGTTGACCCTGGGAGGATTACCAGCGTATCCGATCATATCGCGTGGGTAGGACAAAATAGTATTTCTTTCAAATTATGGCAAATAGACGGCTATACTAACGGTTCGGGGAAAATTATTATCAAAATAAATTTGATGGCTATAAGCTTATACCCGTAAACTACAATCCCTTCTCACAGGGTAGGATCAAGAATTATTCGAACACATAATAATAAAGCAGAGTGGAGGCAAAAATGGAAATACTTTTACATAACTGGGCGGAACTATTAGTCCGCTGGTTGCACATTATAACGGCCATTGCCTGGATCGGCTCGTCTTTCTATTTTATGTGGCTGGATAACAGTTTACGAGACTATGGCACACTGGAACCAAAGGCCAGCGGGGAAAACTGGTCCGTCCACGGCGGTGGTTTCTACCACATCCAGAAATTTATGGTCAGCCCGGACAAAATGCCATCGGAACTTCACTGGTTTAAGTGGGAGTCCTATATAACCTGGATTTCCGGCTTCAGTTTAATGGCTATCGTTTATTACTGGGGGGCGGAAAGCTACCTGATTGACCGCTCGGTTCTGGATATTTCCGCCGCAGCCGCCATCGCCATCTCCATAGGATCTCTGGCAATCGGTTGGGCCGTCTATGATCTGTTATGCCGTTCACCCCTGAAAGAGCACGGTACGGTCATGTTTACCGTACTTTTTGCTTTCATCGTTGTGGCGGCCTATGGCTATGGTCAGGTTTTCTCATCCCGTGCGGCATTCCTGCATGTGGGTGCCATGATTGCGACCATGATGTCGGCCAATGTGTTCATGATCATCATTCCCAACCAGAAAAAGGTCGTCGCATCACTGGTCGCCGGGCAAGACCCGGACCCGGCCCTGGGCAAGGCCTCTAAATTACGTTCTACCCACAATAATTATCTCACCCTGCCGGTCTTGTTCATGATGATTTCCAACCACTATCCCATGGTATTTGGTCACGACTGGAACTGGCTGTTGGTGGGCTTCGTTCTGGCTCTGGGGGCGGTAATCCGGGATTATTTTAATGCCCACAACGCCGGTAAATCCGGCTCGGCCCTGCAATGGCAATGGCCCACGGCGGCGGTTCTGACGGTAGCGCTGATCGCCCTGACCGCCTGGAAACCGGGCGGGGAAATGGTGGTAGAGGATGATGTTTATACCATAGACGCCCTGGCCATTGCCCAGACCCGGTGTGTGGCCTGTCATTCTGCCCGCCCCACAGACGAAGACTTTAACGAAGCACCGGGCGGGGTGATGTTCGATACACCCGAACAGTTAAAACAATACGCAGCCCGGATAATGGCTCAAACTGTGTTGACCAAGACCATGCCGCTTGGCAACAAGACCGGCATGACCGATCTGGAACGCGCCCGCATGGGCGCCTGGATCAAAACCGGTATGAAGGACGAATAATGCCGACGCTGCTGGTTAAAAATATCGATATTCTGGTCTGCATGGATACATCCCGCCGGGAAATACCCGGCGGTGGGTTATTTATCCGCGATGGCATTATCGAGGCCGTGGGTTTAACCGGGGAACTACCAAATTCCGCCGACGAGATACTCGATCTGGCCGGACACATTGTCACACCGGGGCTGATCAACACCCATCATCATTTCTACCAGAACCTCACACGTGCCGTGCCAAAGGCCCAGGACGTCACCCTGTTCGACTGGTTGAAAACCCTGTACCCGATCTGGTCACGGATCGATCCCGAAGACGTTTATATCTCAGCCCAGGTCGGCCTGGCAGAAATGGCGTTGTCGGGCTGCACCTGTTCGTCCGATCACCTTTATATCTTTCCCAACGGGGTGCGTCTGGAAGATGAAATTGACGCCGCCCAGGATATGGGCGTTCGCCTGCATGCCTGTCGTGGTGCTATGAGCATCGGGCAGAGCGCGGGTGGTTTGCCACCCGATAACCTGGTTGAAGGCGAAAGCGCTATTCTGGGTGATGCCCAGCGGCTGATTCACCGCCATCACGACCCCCGACCCGGTGCCATGATCCGTATAGCCATCGCGCCATGTTCGCCGTTTTCGGTCAGCCGTCTCCTCATGAAAAACGCGGCTATTTTAGCTCGGGAAAATGGTGTCATGCTGCACACCCATCTGGCAGAAAACGAAGACGACATCGCCTATTCCCAGGAAAAATTCGGCTGCCGCCCGGGACAATATGCGCAAGATCTGGGTTGGACGGGCGACGATGTGTGGCACGCCCATTGTGTCAAGCTGGACCCGGACGAAATCGATATTTTTGCCCAGAGCAAAACCGGCGTTGCCCACTGTCCCTGCTCGAACATGCGCCTGGGTAGCGGCATCGCCCCGATCCGCGCCATGCGTGAGTGTGGCGTAAATGTAGGGCTGGGTGTGGATGGCTCGGCGTCAAATGATAGTGCAAATCTGCTCAATGAGGCCCGCCAGGCCATGTTATTGCAACGGGTTGCGCATGGTGGCGATGCCATGGCCGCCCGCGAAGCTCTGGAGATTGCCACCCTGGGCGGTGCGGCCGTCCTGGGCCGGGGCGACCTGGGTTCACTGGAACCCGGCAAGAGAGCCGACTTCGCCGCTTATGATGCAACGACGATCGAACTGAGCGGGGCGTGGGACAAAGTCGCCGGATTGCTTCTGTGCGGCCCCATGCGGGCTAACCATACGGTGGTGGAAGGACGTTTCATCGTTCGTGATGGTCAGATGGTGAGCATAGATCTGCCAACTGTCCTGCAAACCCACGCAAAGCGGTGCAAACGTCTGATGACGGAAGCCTCGTAGGCATTGTCAGATAAAACATGACAATTAGTCACATTATCTTGTAAAGCTATATAGTCAGTATTTTACAGGGTAGATGTATGCACGCCGTTGATGACATGACTGTGTTCACACGGGTTGTTGACCGTCAGGGGTTCTCGGCGGCAGGCCGGGAACTACGCATGAGCACCGCCGTGATATCCAGCCGCATAGCCAATCTGGAACGGCGTCTGGGTACGCGCTTGCTTAACCGTACAACCCGCAATGCAAAACCAACCGAAGAGGGGCTGATCTATTATGATCACTGCATAAAAGCCCTGGCCGATATTCAACAGGTCGAACATGACCTTGCCGAGATGAAGCGGCGCCCGGCCGGCGCGCTCAGGATCTCCGTTCCTATCGCTTTGGGTCGAACACATATCGCACCATTGATGGCTGAATTTCTTGAGAAGAACCCGGATATTCAAATCCGTCTGCAAGCCACAGACCGGGTGGTCAACATTCTGGATGAAGATGTTAACGTTGCCATTCGCAAAGGAGTATTACCACCCTCGACCGATATCATGCGCCGGCTTGCACCCGACCTCCGGGTGTTGTGTGCGGCTCCTTCTTACTGGCAAAAATTTAGCAAACCGTTGATGCCGGAAGATTTGAAATCTCATAATTGTCTGCTGCTGCGATATCCCGGCTCGCGGCGCTATTCCTGGCAATTTATCGATAAAGACAGCGCGGCAACCAATCTGACCGTATCGGGTAATATGGACAGTAACTCATCTGATGTTTTAATCGACTGGGCAACCCAGGGCCAGGGCGTCATCATGAAATCATTCTGGGATATCTCGAATGAACTTGAAAGCGGTGCGCTGGAACCTGTACTGGCGGAATACTGGCCACGGGATTTGTCGCTCAATATCCTGATGCCCTCACGCCGCAAACAACCCGCCAAAACGAGAGTCTTCGTGGATTATCTGGTTGGACAGTTCAGCAACCACCCGGTTGCCAAAAAAATTGAAGGTTACGGTCTGACTATGCCGTCTATGGCGGCCAAATGAGCCACTATTTCGCTCTCGGGTAAAAAAGACCCCCTGAAACCATTTCCCGCCAATGTAGCCAATTGTTCGAAGCTGAGGTCAAGGGCTGCGGCCACCGCATTAAAATTGGCGTTCATATAACCACCGAAATAGGCCGGATCATCTGAATTGATGGTGACGGCCAGACCCCGTTCCAGCATGGTCTTGACCGGGCTCGCGGTCATGGAGGGGATAACAGCCAGCATCAGATTGGACAGCGGGCAAACCGTCAGGGTCATGTTCATGTCGATCAGCCGGTCTACCAGTTGTGTGTCTTCCATGGCCCGGTTGCCGTGGTCCAGACGATCAATCTTTAAAATATCCAACGCCTGGCGAACATAGTCCGGCGGGCCTTCCTCGCCGGCATGGGCGCACAACTTCAGGCCCATTTCGCCAGCCCTGGCAAAAACCCGTTCGAATTTGGCCGGTGGGTGGCCAAGCTCCGATGAATCCAGTCCGACACCCACCAGCTTGTCCAGATAAGGTTCAGCCCTGGTCAGTGTGGCAAACGCATCGTCTTGGCTCAGGTGTCGCAGGAATGACAGGATCAGCCGCGAGCTTATACCATATGTTTTTCCGCCGTCACTCAGGGCCGCCGAAATGCCTGTGATCACCGCATCGAATGATACGCCACGCGATGTGTGGCCCTGAGGATCGAAAAATATCTCCACATGTTTGACGTTATCAGCAGCACTCCTGACCATATAGGCCATGGTGAGGTCATAAAAATCCTGTTGGGTTAACAACACGCTCATGCCCTGATAATAGATATCCAGGAAGTCCTGCAGATTACCAAACTGGTAGGCCGCACGGACGTCATCGACCGATGCATATGGCAAGGTAACATTATTGCGGTCCGCCAATTCAACCAGCAATTCCGGTTCCAGCGAGCCTTCGATATGCAGATGCAGCTCCGCCTTGGGCAGGGCAGCTATAAAATCAGTTTTAGTCATCAATATTTCCAGAATTATAGATAAGATTACCGGCCGCATAGGTCGCCCGGATAGCCCGGTCATCGGCCAGGATTATCTGGGCAAACAAAACATCATGGATGGTCTCGACGTCCGCCATGCGACGTTTAATAAGCGGCGTCGATGCAAGATCGATTATGATGATATCGGCTTCCATGCCCGCGGCCAGATTGCCAATTTTATGATTCAGACGCATGGCATGGGCTGACCCCACACTGGCCAGGTACCAGGCCTTGACGGGGTGCAGGCTGTAGCCGCGCAACTGGGCGACCTCGTAGGCTGAACGCATGACAGAGAACATGGACATGGACGAACCACCCGCCACATCCGTGGCCAGTCCCACAATGTGGGGTGCCTCGCACTCACGCAATGAACGCATATCGAATAATCCCGATCCGATGAAGGTGTTCGATGTGGGGCAATGGGCGATGGCCGAACCGGACTCTCGAAGGGCTTTTTCTTCACGCTCACTCATGTGGATGGCATGTCCGTAGATCGCGCCTGGCCCGGCCAGGCCAAAATGTTCGTATACGCCGACATAATCCAGAGCCTCGGGATACAATTCACGAACCCAGTCGATCTCGGCTTTATTCTCGGACAAATGGGTCTGCATTATGGTGTCGGGATATTCCCGCCACAAGGTTCCGGCGGCCTCCAGTTGTTCGGCGCTCGAGGTCGGCGCAAAACGCGGGGTTATGGCGTAGGTACAGCGATCCACATTGTGCCATTTATTAATCAGGGCCAGAGATTGATCATAGCCGCTCTGAGCCGTGTCTGTCAGGTTAGCCGGTGCATTGCGATCCATCAGAACCTTGCCACAGGCCATGCGAAGACCGCGTTTTGTGGCGGTTTCAAAGAATGCATCGACAGAATTGCTATGGACCGTGGCATAGACACTGGCTGTGGTAATGCCATTTTTAAGGCATTCGTCCAGATAAAACGCCGAGGCTTGCGCGGCATAGTCATAATCACTGAATTTGCTTTCCGAGGGAAAGGTGAACTTGCGCAACCATTCCAGCAACTGCTCGCCGTAAGATGCAATAATGGGCAACTGCGGATAATGCGCATGACAGTCCACAAAACCAGCCGTAATCAGTTTGTCACCATAATCAACAACCTGTACATCCGGTGCGGCGGTCACAATGTCGCTCGCCGCCCCAACACGTTCGATCAGGCCATCCTTAATCCACACGGCGCCATCGGTGTGGTGATCGATCGCCGCGTCCGGGGCAACCAAAAATGGATCATCTCTGAAGGACAGTGTCTGCCCTTTCAGGATAAGATTGGTAACCATACGAATTTATCCGATATTATTTGATAAAAAAATGGCAGTCCGGCATAAAGCCAGACTGCCATATCATCGTGCTTAATTAGGTAACGAGCCTTCGACACCTTCCACATAGAAGTTCATGCCGGCCAGCGTTCCGTCATCGGCTGTTTCACCCGCCGCTAACCAGAGCGAACCATCCTGTTTGTTGATGGGGCCGGTGAAGGGATGCAGGGTACCAGCGACAATTGCATCACGGGCATCGCCAGCCATTTTGCGAACATCGGCCGGGATACGATCAGAGAACTCCAAGATACCGACCATACCGGGTGCAATACCGTCCCAGGTATCCTTGGATTCCCAGGTTCCATCCATCACTGCTTGAACCCGGTCTATATAGTAGGGGCCCCAGTTATCGATAATAGAGGTTAATTGGGCCGTCGGGCCGAAACTCTTCATGTTAGAAGCCTGACCGAAGGCTACGATGCCTTTTTCCTCGGCTATTTTTATGGCCGCCGGACTATCGGTATGCTGCATAAGAACATCAGCACCCTGATCGATCAAAGCCTTGGCAGCATCGGCTTCCTTGCCCGGATCAAGCCATGTGCTGACCCAGATAACCTTGAATTTCACGGCAGGATTAACGTTTTTTGCGGCCAGGTATGCGGCATTGATACCACGCACAACCTCGGGGATCGGGAAGGATGCAATATAGCCCACCACATTGGATTTTGTCATTTTACCGGCAATCAGGCCAATAACATGGCGGCCTTCATAAAACCGCGCCGAATAGGTTGAAACATTGTCCGCCCGCTTGAAACCCGTGGCGTGCTCGAATTTTACTTTCGGGAATCGTTTTGCCACTTTCAGGGTGGGGTTCATGTAACCAAATGACGTTGTGAAAATAATGTCGTGACCAGACCGGGCCAACTGCTGGATAACACGTTCGGCGTCCGGACCTTCGGATACATTTTCCACGTATGTTGTTTTGACTTTGTCACCAAAGGCTTTCTCGACGGCCAGACGCCCCTGATCATGCTCGTATGTCCAACCGTGATCACCGGTCGGTCCCACATAAACGAAGCCCACTTTGGTTGGTTCTGCTTTGGCGACACCGGCCATCAAGACCAGTACGGCAAGACAGCCTGTAAATAATTTTAATAATTTTGTCATTGATTTCTCCCAGTTTGAAAATTTTTTATTGCACACTTTACGACGAACCAAAGAACGGTTTCCCAAGGCAGGCCGGGGCGTTGAGCTTAGCACGGATCTTGTCACGAGATATCACCACAAGAACAACGATTGTAACGATGTACGGTAACATTGACAGTAATTGTGCGTCTATATCAACACCGAACCCCTGAATGTGGAGCTGGATAACGGTCACACCACCAAACAAATAAGCCCCCAGCAATGCCCAGCCCGGACGCCACGCTGCAAACACCACGATAGCAAGGGCAATCCAGCCACGCCCGGCGGTCATATTTTCGACCCATAACGGTGTTTGAACCAGTGACAGGTACGCCCCGCCGATACCGGCACACATACCGCCAAAGATCAACGCCATCATACGCACACCGACGACACTATACCCAATGGCATGGGCGGCATCATGATTATCCCCCACGGCACGCAAAATTAATCCGGCGCGGGTCTTGTTCAGGAACCAGCTCACGCCCACCACAAGGATGATAGACAGATAGACCAGCGGATCATGAGAGAACAACAAAGGACCGATAATGGGAATATCAGACAACAGGTAAATATGGATAGCATCCAGAGCGTCCGTGGATGCGCCTGAATAGGCCTGTCCCCAAAGGGCGGCAATACCAAGTCCGAAAATAGTTAAAGCCAGACCCGTGGCAACCTGGTTAGCCATCAACACCTGGGTCAACACGCCAAACAACAAGGCCGCTATGGCACCGGCAAACGCGGCTGCAATGACGCCAGCCAGAAACGAGCCCGTATCGTAGGTGACGGCAAACCCGGCAATGGCTCCCAGGATCATCATGCCTTCGATACCCAGGTTCAAGACCCCGGCTCGCTCGACCACAAGTTCGCCAATGGCGGCAAATACCAGCGGCGTAGCGGCAACGATAATGCCCTGTAAAATTAGAATGGTCAGGTCCATAATCTATTCCCCCGCTACGGTTTTTGAAGGTTTTATGTGCCGCAACCGGTATTTGGTGAACACATCAATACCCAACAGGAAGAACAGGAACATGCCCTGAAACACCCCGGTTACGGCTTTGGGCAGGTTCAATTCTATTTGTGCGGTCTCGCCACCAATGTAGGTCAGCGCCATAACAAAACCGGCCAGCAGGATGCCAACGGGGTTCAATCGACCAAGGAAGACAACAATAATAGCGGTAAAGCCGTAACCGACCGGTAAGGAAGGCACCAACTGGCCAACCGGACCCGCCGTTTCGATCAACCCGGCCAGACCGGCAAGCCCACCCGACAGCATCAGACACTTCCAGATTATTTTATTTTCAATAAACCCGCCAAATCGGGCCGCTCTGGGTGATGATCCCATGACCTTTGTCTGGAAACCGAAGATGTGACGCGACAGGACAAACCAGGCGGCTGCCACAGCGACAAGTGCGGCCAGAAAGCCTACATGGGCGCGGGTGCCTTCGATCAGGATTGGCACCACGGCGGCGTCATGAAATATCCGGCTTTCCGGGAAATTCATGCCGTCGGGGTCCATCAAGGGGCCATGTACAAGCAGACTCAATATCAAGATAGCAACATAGGTCAACATCAGACTGACCAATATCTCGTTGGCATTGAACCGGGTTCGCAAAAATGCCGGAATGGCGGCCCAGGCCATGCCACCCAGAATTCCCGCCAGACACATCAACGGCAGGACCCAGAAACCCTCAACTTCATAAAGCCCCAGAGCGACACTGCCCCCGGCTATGGCACCGGCGACAAACTGGCCCTCGGCACCAATATTCCACACACCGGCGCGAAATCCAAACGAAAGCCCGATGGCGATCAAAATCAACGGTGTGGCCTTGACCAGCATTTCTGAAACCGCATAGAGGTCGCCCAGGGGTTCAAAAAAGATTATTGAAATGGCCTGTAACGGTGGTTTTCCAATCAGGGTAAATAAGACCAAACCGGCCAAAATCGTCAGGACAATTGCAAAGACAGGTGTCAGGTACAATAACAGATAAGAAATCTCCTTACGGGGTTCCAAACGATACATTACGCCACCTCCTTGCCAGCACTGGAATGAACGCCACCCATGAGCAAGCCAATTTCCTCGATAGAAATACTGCCGGTGGGAAGGGGGTCAGAAAGTTTACCTTCGGAAATAACCGCAAAATTTGTCGATATTAACATCAACTCATCCAGATCCTGAGATATCACCAGAATTGCAGCACCTCCCTTGGCGAGGTCTTGTAATGAACGATGGATATCGGCCGCCGCCGCCGCATCAACGCCCCATGTGGGTTGCAGGATTATCAGGATAGTCGGGGTTTGCAAAATTTCCCGGCCAACAATGAATTTCTGTAAATTTCCACCCGACAGACTGGACGCCACACTGGCGATGCCCGCCGCCTTAACATCGAATTCATCAACGATCTCACGGCCAAAACCCTGCGCGACACCAAGATCAAGTATGCCGTTATTTTCCATACCCTTGTGTGATCTTGCCGACAGAATGGTATTTTCCCACAACGACATATCGGGAACTGCGCCATGACCCAGCCTTTCTTCCGGGACAGAGCACATACCACGTTCTCGGCGCTGGGTTGGATTGGTATGGCCCACAGCCATTCCATCGATTTTGATTGTATCGTTGTCCGACAGGACCTCACCGATAAGCACTTCCATCAATTCAACCTGACCGTTACCCGCCACACCGGCCACACCGAGTATCTCGCCAGCCCGCACGGCAAAAGAAATTTTGTCAAGATTCACACCAAACGGATCATCGCTTTCTTTGGATAAGCCTGTGACGGTCAGCCTCTCCTCGCCTAGATCGGGTTTCTGGGGCTCCGGTAATTCCAGGGCACCACCGATCATCATTTCAGCAATGCTGCGGGCTGTTTCACGAGTCGGGTCACATTCACCAACGACTTTTCCACCACGCAATACGGTTGCCCGGTCACACAGCACCCTGATTTCGTCCAGCTTGTGAGAAATATAGAGTATGGAACAGCCTTCAGATGACAATTGCCGTAAAGTCTTGAACAGGATTTCCACCTCTTGCGGTGTCAGAACCGATGTGGGCTCATCCATGATTAACAGGCGCGGGTTCTGCAACAGGCAGCGCACGATCTCCACCCGCTGGCGTTCACCAACTGACAAGGAACCAATTAATCGCGTCGGGTCCAGCGGCAGGCCATAACTCTCGGACACTTCGATAATCTGTTGATCAAGGTTTTCCCCGACGGCTTCCTTGTTCATGCCCAAAGCGACGTTTTCCGCCACGCTCAGGGATTCAAATAATGAGAAATGCTGAAAAACCATGCCGACACCGTGGGCCCGGGCCTCCGATGGTCTGGCCGGTGCGTACGGAGCGCCACCAAAGTGCATCTCCCCAGCATCGGGGTGCATGACGCCATAGATTATTTTCACCAATGTGGACTTACCAGCTCCGTTTTCCCCCACCAGAGCATGAATTTCGCCCGGTGCAATAGAAAATCCCACACGGTCATTAGCCAGCACACCGGGGAACCGTTTGGTGATCCCCGATATATGAAGCAGCGTATGTTCTATCATGATCGCCCCATCCTTTTATCCGTATTATTCACGGACGACTCCGCTAGTTTTTCTTGTAACCGTAGCAGTAAATCAGTTGCCAGCGATAGGGCTATTATTGCGGGCTCCTTGCCGGTCAAATCCGGCAATCCTATGGGTGCCTGCAAACGCTCCACAAGGGCCTGGGAAATACCCGCCTCTTTCAGACGACGAACGAACCGGACCCGCTTGGTGCGTGATGCTATAACACCCAGATAGGCAAATTCATTGTTGCTCAATACAGCCCGGCAAATTTCAAAATCAAGGGCATGAGAGTACGTCAACACAACATGATAGGCATCTCTGGGAGCATGGCTGACGATTTGGGCCGGATTTGTGCTGATGACCCGGTTGATACGGTCCGAAACATGCTCGGGGAAACGCGAAGCCTTCGTATCAATCCAGAAAATTTCAAACGGTAAATCTTCCATTACCTTGACGATCGCCCGGCCAACGTGTCCGGCACCATAAAGAAACAAAGGCGCTCGCCTGACACCGACGGGCTCGATATACCAGTCTGACATAAATACAGGCTCACTCGGCACGGCTCCCGAAAGCATGTTGCGAACCAGATGACGCACAGGAAACGGCCATTGCTCGTTATCTTGCTTTCGATTGCACAACATCATAACAGGGACGCCGGATTTGACCGGCCGAACAATCAAGCCCCCTTCCACCGTTGCGACATCTTTCATGGCGGTGGAAATCTTGTCGGCTTCCCACGGTGTCATAACTTCCAATAACAGCCGTACAAAACCGCCGCAACATTGCCCCAAAGACGGGCCAAGGGGGAAATTTCGAACCTGGCGGACCCAACGATCCTGATCAGTATCATGATGCTTTACCAGCAAAGCCCGCGCGGCCAGCAAGGCTTCCTGTTCCAGCCTGCCACCGCCGATGGTATCACTAAATGTTTCGGCTGCCACGGTCATGGACGCACCGGCCTCGCGCGGGGTTGAGCCATCGGCCTTTATGAGACTGACGTGCACAACCACACCATGGCTGGCAGTCATCGAGTTAAGATTATGGAGCCAGCCTTCTGTCATGCGGCATCCTTATTTTGCTTCTCGATACGTTGTACAGCAGCGAGAATGCGTTCCGGCGTGGCAGGAGCGTCGAGGGATACGCCATGTTTATAATTACCAGCCCCCGAAACCGCGTCAGACAGTGCCATCAGGGCAGAAATGCCGAGCATGAGCGGCGGCTCGCCAACGGCCTTGGAACGATAGATGGTTTTTTCCAGATTTTCACCGCGCGCCCACAAATTGATCCGCATATCGGGCGCACGATCGCCACAGGCGGGGATCTTATAGGTGGATGGGGCGTGGGTTTGAAGCGCCCCCTTGTCATCCCACCATAATTCTTCGGTGGTCAACCACCCGGCACCTTGCACATACCCGCCCTCGATCTGACCAAGATCGATAGCATCATTCAGGGATTTACCCACATCGTGCAGAATATCGACCCGTGTGATGCGATTTTCGCCAGTCAGAGTGTCAATAGCGACCTCGGTGACTGCTGCGCCGTAGGCAAAATAGAAAAAAGGCCGGCCTTTGGCCTGTTTTTTGTCCCAGTGAATTTTTGGTGTGGCATAAAACCCGGTGGCCGACAGCGCAACCCGCGACCGATAGGCTTCGCCGGCCAGTTCAGCAAAGGATATTTCATCACTACCCACCCGAACCCGACCGGCCATAAACTGGATATCGTCGGGTGTGGTCTGCCAGCGCTCGGCGGCAAATTCAACCAGGCGTTTTTTGATTTTCCGGCACGCATCAAACGCCGCCATGCCGTTCAGGTCTGTGCCTGACGAGGCCGCCGTTGCCGATGTATTGGGCACCTTCCCCGTATTGGTCGCGGTTATTTTCACCGTGGAGATATCAACCTGAAATGACTCCGCTACCACTTGCGCCACTTTGGTATAGAGCCCCTGCCCCATTTCCGTGCCGCCATGATTGAGATGAATTGAACCATCACTGTAGACGTGAACCAGCGCGCCGGCCTGATTGAGAAAGGTCAGAGTGAAGGAAATGCCAAATTTTACCGGTGTCAAAGCTATACCGCGTTTGAGGTTACCACTGGTTTTGTTCCACTCACGGATACCTGCACGCCGTTTATCATAGTCCGCCGTGCCGCGCAGTTCCTGAACCAGTTCATCGATGATGCAGTCTTCCACCACCATGTCATAAGGCGTCACAGAGCGTTCCCCCACATCGCCCATGGGGTCATAGAAATTAGCCCGACGAATGGTTAACGGGTCTTCACCCAAAGCCTGGGCAATGTCTTCAATAACCCGTTCAATGCCAAGCATCCCTTGTGGTCCACCGAACCCCCGAAAGGCCGTATTGGAGACCGTATTGGTTTTACAGCGATAGGATGTAATCCGCGCATTGGCCAGATAATAGGTATTATCAGCGTGGAACATGGCCCGGTCACAAATGGGCACCGACAAATCATAGGACATGCCACAACGCACCGCCTGATCAAACTCCACGCCCAGAATATGACCCTGATCATCATACCCGACCTTGTAATCAATGCGGAAATCATGCCGCTTACCGGTGATAATCATATCTTGGTCCCGGTCATAACAGACCTTGGCCGCACGACCGGTTTTTTTGGCGACAATGGCCGCCGCCGCAGCCGGTAAATTACCGTTACTTTCCTTACCACCGAAAGCCCCGCCCATGCGGCGCACTTCCACGGTGACCGCATTATTGGGCAGTCCGAGAACCTTGGCCACTGTATGCTGTATTTCGCTGGGATGCTGGGTCGAAGAATGCACCAGCACATCACTGTCTTCACCGGGCACGGCAAGGGCGGCCTGACCTTCCAGATAAAAATGTTCCTGTCCGCCAATATACAAACGCCCGGCAAGCTGGTGAGGAGCCGCTTCAATAGCCGCGGCGGCGTCGCCACGGGCCATCACATAAGGTGCTTCCAACAATGATTGTTCATCCATAGCCTGATCAACCGTGATGATGGCGGGCAGGTCTTCGTACTCTATTTTTACCAATGAGGCCGCCGCACGGGCCGTCTCAAGGTCGGCTGCTGCCACGGCGAACAGG
>JAJRRU010000012.1 GCA_024279135.1 Alphaproteobacteria bacterium | reverse complement strand
GCTCACAGTTAGTGATGGCGATCTATCCCAAAGGCGAAAGACCTTGGATGCTTGGCATTCACCACTGCGAAGAACCCGTGATTTATAGTCAGAATGACCGTGATTTATTTGAATCTTTGGGCAATCACCTCGCCGATGGACTAGCTAACTTAATTTCCTGGCAGGATGCTAAAAGACTGTTCGGGAATATGGAGATTTCCATCTGGAATGAAGACCTGTCGGAGCTGCGCAATGCTCTCGAACAGTTGCGTCGTGATGGTGTTAGAGATTTGCGCCAGTATCTGAAGGCTAATGAACATGTGGTCTGGGAAATGACTTCTCTGGTTAAAGTCACCCACATCAATGAAGCGACTTTAAAACTTTTTGGCTATGAAGCAGAGGACGAATTCATTTGTTCCATAAAGGAAGTCTTTGGGCTGAATGCATTGGATGTTTTTATTGATGAACTGTGTGCGATTTGGAAGAAACAGAAATCTTTCCGATCCGAAGTTACGTTACGAACCCGTGATGGCACAGAACTAAATGTCATTATCTCGTTTCGTATTCCGCAGACCAAGGATGGTTTTCAAAGCGTTCCAGTCAGTTTTATTGACATCACCGAACGTAAGAAAATTGAAGAGGATTTAAAGGCGTCCGAGAACCGGTTGAAAGAAATATTTGCCATTGTACCCGAAGCCGTCATCACCATCGGTGCGGACATGAAGATTCAGATGTTTAACAAGGGGGCGGAACGCATCTTTGGATACAGTGTGTCCGAGATCATTGGATGCTCGTTGAATATATTGATCCCGGAAAAAAAGCGGTCAATTCACGATAGACATATCGAGGCTTTTAATCAATCTAACGATATCTACCGGTTTATGGACCAGCGCAGCGAAATAATGGGACTCCATAAAAATGGTGTCGAGTTTCCAGCTTCGGCGTCTGTCTCTAAAATAAATGTCGGTAATGAGGTACTTTACACCGTCATGCTTCATGACACCACTGAACGCAAACTGGTCGATGAAGAACGCAGAAAAGTCCTGCAACAGGCCGAGCTTGCCAACAAGGCCAAATCCGAATTCATGGCCAGTATGAGCCATGAACTGCGAACACCCATAAATTCTATCCTCGGATTTGCTGAAATGATCAGGAATCAATATCTCGGACCAATCAATGAGAAAAAATATTTGAACTATGCCGATGATATCGTCTTCAGCGGCCGTCATTTGCTGGACCTGGTTAACCAGATTCTAGACATAGAACGGATCGAGGCGGGGGGATACACACTCACAATAGAAGAAATAGAGCTTCCTGAATTACTGGATAACTGTAAAAGACTGCTCTCTAAACGGGCGAGTGACAGTCAAATTAATCTGACGTTCGAGATTGCCGATGACTTGCCCACGTTGCACGCCGATAAACGTGCCATCTATCAGGTCCTGGTTAATCTGATTATGAATGCGATTAAATTCACGCCGAAATCCGGTTGTATCAGCGTGACAGTATATGGGGTAAACCAGAATATCGTTTTACAGGTTGTCGATACGGGCATTGGCATAGCTGCGCATAGGCTGGCGGCCGTCAAGGAACCCTTTAACCGCCATGATAACGACCCCTTGAAATCACAGGATGGCGTTGGATTGGGCCTCGCTATAGCTAACGCCCTTGTGAAGCTTCATGATGGGGCGTTGTCTATCGAGTCGGAATACGAGACGGGTACCACTGTGAAGGTCAAACTGCCGCTGGGAGGTGGCTGAACGTGGTGCCGTATCCCCTGGAATTTACCAGATAAGGCGAATTTTGCGCTGCTGTGGTTTTTTTGTTCATGATCCATTTAAAATTGAATTGGTAGGGTTCAGCATATCTACACGAAAGGAACTTTATTATGCCCGATCTTGATCTCGAAAATACCCATGCTGACGTGTCATCCAGTGTTTCTATGAACAGGCGCCTGGCGTTACGAAAGCTTGGTCTTGTAGCGACGCTGGCCTATTCAGCACCAGTCTTGATGTCGCTTAATTCAGCGCAAGCCAAAAGCGGTGGAAAAGACGGCGGATCTGGTGGCGGTGACGGCGGCGGTAATGGCGGCGGTAATGGCGGCGGTGACGGCGGTGGTTCCGGCGGTGGTGGAAATAGCGATTCCGGTGGCGGCGGTAATAATGACTCCGGCGGTGGTGATTCTGGCGGCGGCGGCGGTGATTCTGGCGGCGGCGGCGGAGGTTCTGGCGGTGGCGGCGGCGATGGCGGCGGCGGTGGTGATTCTGGCGGCGGCGGCGGCGGTTCTGGCGGTGGCGGCGGAGATGGCGGCGGCGGTGGCGGCGGTTCTGGCGGTGGCGGCGGAGATGGCGGTGGCGGCGGAGATGGCGGCGGCGGTGGCGATGGTGGCGGCGGTTCTGGCGGTGGCCGGGATGATAGCGGTGATGATACAGGTGGCACAGGTGGTACAGGTGGCACAGGTGGTACAGGTGGCACAGGTGGTACAGGTGGTACAGGTGGTGGTAACGCTCCTGCAGCAACACCAGCAACACCAGCAACACCAGCAACACCAGCAGCTCCAGCAACACCAGCAGCTCCAGCAACACCAGCAGCTCCAGCAGCTCCAGCAGCTCCCGCACAACCACAACCACAACCACAACCAACAGGTGGTGGCGGTGGCGGTGGAGCTGGCGTCAGTGGTACTGGCCTCTAGTAATTCCCCTAAGCCCCGACTCCACCCGCAACAGGCGGTGGAGTCGGTGGTGGTGGCGGAGGCCTCTGGATTATATCAATAAAACCATATATCTTACCGCAAGGAATATGCTTCATGCATCAATGGCTATATTGCGGAGAAGAATTGTAAATGAAAAGTACACGTCTCTACACTGTTCTCGGATCAGTTTTTGCTTTTGTTATTTTGCTATCTGGTTGCGAGAGCAGTGTATCTGATACCACACCCGACGAAAATCGTTTTGGTGCCATTGCCTTTTCAACGACTACTCAACGCTGGCATATCCGGTGGAATGTTTCTAGTCAGGATAGAGCAGACGCCCTTGCCAAACAGTATTGTGGTACGGGTGATTGCACAATTGTACTGCGTTTTGGCTTGGGCCAATGTGGTACGTTCTCTCTGGGTGATGGTGGGGCTCTTGGTATTGGTGTTGGAACGAATGAAACCGATACTGCATTGGCCGCTCTTGCCAATTGCACCAAATCAGGCCAGGCATGTAAGGTCGCGCCGGTACGGTGTAACCAGAGCTGATGATCACATAGCGTTATATATATGCAGTGTTATGCAAGTTGCTGATCTTGTATTTACGGTGTGCAGCAAAACTATGATAGCGTGAACTCCAGAGGGTTTTCCATGCGTCTGATTATCACCATTCTTGTTGTCTTACCCATAACAATGAGCAGTCTTGTATATGGTTCTGACCGGGATCATGAATGGGCCCGCCAGGCCGTGGCATCGGGCAAAGCCATGCCCCTTGCCAGAATTATTGAATCAATAGAAAATATGCATGACGCCACCGTCTATGAAGTGTACCTCATGGAAAGTGACGATGTGAACGTTACATCGATCTATCGAATAAAACTGGTTTCCGAAGATGGAAAATTGATCGAATTGCTGGTCGATACATTGTCGGGTTCGCCCATCGGAATTGGTGGACAGGGTATATCTGACGAAACCCATGATGCCGGAGAACAGGGAGAGAGATGAAAATTCTTGTTGTAGAGGATGACCGGGCCTTGTCGGGAATGCTGGTTAGGATGTTACAAGATTCCGGTTTTGTCTGTGATGCAGTCTATGATGGCGAAACAGCCCATGAACGGGGCTGTACCGAATTCTATGATGCGGCAGTTCTCGATCTGGGTTTGCCCGAATTGGATGGAATCAGTGTATTGCAAGGCTGGCGTGATGGCGGGTGCGCCATGCCGGTACTCATTTTGACGGCGCGCAACCGGTGGTCAGAAAAATTAGCCGGCTTCAATGCCGGGGCCGACGATTATGTGACAAAACCGTTTGAGGCAGCAGAGGTTGCCTTGCGGTTGAATGCCCTGATCAGGCGTAGTGCTGGTCATGCCAAAGCTATTTTAGAAACCGGTGGACTGGTTCTTGATACCCTGAGCAGGCGGGTTACAGACGGCGGGAAACCGCTTAAATTAAGCGCGCTTGAATTCCGCATCCTGTGTTATTTGTTACATTATCCGGGACGGGTTGTCAGCCGGACCGAATTTCTGGAACATGTTTACGACTCAAACGGCGACCCTGATTCCAATGTGATCGATGTTATTATTGGACGCTTGCGAAAGAAGTTGACAAATGCCCGTATTACAACCGTTCGTGGACAAGGCTTCCGGCTAGATACCCTGGAACATGACGCATTGGATAGCGAAAATGCACAGCCTTAACCGGCGACTGATTCTCTCGGCCGGTGTATGGATAACGCTTGTGTTGATCGTTGGTGGAATTGCCTTGTCGTTTGTCTTTCAGCGCGCCGTTGATGACAGTTTCAATCGACGTCTGGACGGCGCAGTGAATGCATTGATTGCCGCCACTAATATCGATCCAGACCAGCAAATAACCATAACACGCTCGCTGGGTGATGCCCGGTTTGAACAGGCACTGTCGGGTTGGTATTGGCAGATATCCTCAGGGGAAATCCCTCTGGCCCGTTCCCGCTCTCTGTGGGATGAGAGTATGCCCCATACTGTATCTCTTGAACAAACAGGCGAGTTCGGATTAATGACCCTGCGCGGCCCGCGAAATCGAATTTTGTGGGCCTCTTACAGGACGTTGCAGGTAGATGGTTTTGAGAATCCGGTTCGTTTCATGGTCGCGGGTGACACATCGGATTTGATGGCGGAACGGCGAAATTTTGACATTATCCTGGGCGTATCTCTTTTGACCTTGGGGCTTGGTGTCCTCATGGCACTGGTCATCCAGGTCAGGTTTGGCTTAAGGCCCTTGCGCGGATTGGTTCGTGATCTGGAAACCATACGACAGCGCAAGGCCGTCAAACTCCATGCAGACTATCCCGATGAAATTCGTCCGTTGATTAGGGTGACGAACCTGTTGCTGGAAGAAAATCAAAATCGTATAGAAAGAGCACGACGTCATGTTGGAAATCTGGCACACGCTTTAAAGACACCGCTGACGTTGTTGCGCAGTGTGGTTGGCGATAATCACAGTCCTGAAAAACTATCCTTGATGAGCGAACAAATTGCAGTGATTACGAAACTGGTGGAACATCACCTGGCCCGTGCCGCTGCTGCGGGAACATCATCTTTTACATCAATGAGTGTACCTTTGTATGATACCATAGAGCCCATCATTCAATCGCTTAAGAAAATCTACGCGGTGGAAAACAGACGCGTACATATGGATATTCCAACAGGTCTGGTGTTTCGCGGTGAACGTGAAGACCTTGAAGAAATCTTCGGCAATATTCTGGAAAATGCTTTCAAGTGGGCCCACCATACAATTAATGTATCGGCACAAATGGAACAGGATGGTTTGTACCTGTGTGTTTCTGACGATGGTCCCGGTATGGCTGATGAGCAGGTTAAAACCGCCGTCATGCGTGGCCAACGGCTGGACGAAATGATTCCCGGGCATGGCCTTGGCCTGTCGATTGTCAGCGATTTGGTTGCTCTCTATCAGGGTGAACTGGTCCTGGCACAAGCGCCCAACGGCGGCTTGTCCGTTACCGTTAAATTCCCGCCAGAACGGACTGGATAACGAGATGGCGTGGGGGAGTTATCGTGGATTTATGGTTTGACGGTATGACAAGACCGGTTCGACTTCATGACAATGATAGTGGAGTCCTGATTATACTCCGTGACATCGTTGGAACCTGGGCGTTTCAGGAAAAACCGGATGAGCATGATGATCCTGTCATAACGATCTGGGGTCATTCGAGCGGGGTTTCGCGTACATCACCATGGTTGGATGAACCGAAAGTCTACAAGGATCCAACGAATGCAGCCTGCGACTTTCTCGTGGATCTGGTTCATGGATATAACGCCGATCACCCTGACCAGTTGTGCCTGCACTGTGCCGCGGTGATTATAGACGACCGGCTGGTGATTTTTCCAAATGGTTATAATCAGGGCAAGAGCACATTCATGACCTTGTTGGCATCCCGTGGTATCCGGATGCTGTGTGACGATGTTATGCCGCTGGATCTGACGAGCCAACAGGGCATGTCCCTGGGTTTGCAGCCACGGTTACGTTGTCCCATACCCACCCCGCTGGGCAACCGGTTCATGACGTTTGTTAATGATCATAGCGGTCCCCACAGTGCCCGTTTCCACTTTTTAAAGTTGGGCTCGGACATGTTGGCGGATTTTGGCGAAACTTATCCTGTTGGTGGCGTGGTTATTCTTGAACGCAATGAAGCTGGCGACAATATTATGCAGCCGGTTTCTCAGGCAGAGGCTCTGAAAGCGATTATCTTAAGGAATTTTGCCGACCAGATGCCTGCGCCGGATATCCTGGATGGCTTGTGTGGTCTGATCGAACAGTCCCGTTTGTTTAAACTGAATTACAGCTCGGGTGACACGGCCGCCGAACTATTGCTAAACAAATTCAGCAGTGGACAATAACCAACAGGTACCAATCAAGGGGTAAAAAATGACAACCATGGTGCAATATCGACAAAAACCCGGTGTCCACATGCGCCAGATGGATGATCAGGTTTTCCTTGCCGATCCCCAAACCGATATTATGTTTCACCTCAATGCCATAGGAAGTGCGGTATGGCGGTTGTTAGAACAGCCCATGGATAGCGGTGAGATTGCAGGCTTGCTTGTTGAAGCCTTCCCGGGTACTGCGGCGAACCGGATCAGGCAGGATGTTTCCATTCTGTTGGAACAGCTATCAGACAATGGCCTTGTTTGCGAAATTCCGCCGGGTTAGATGTCGCCACTGGTGATGGTCGAGACCCCGGCTTTGGCGAGTTGGTCTTTCATGTTTGCCAGCGATCCCATGAGATCGATGGCGCGACATGCATCGTCTATCAATAGGGCTTCAAATCCGGATTTTATGGCATCAAGGGCTGAAAACCCGACACAATAATCCGTTGCCAGCCCGCTGAAATACAAGCGCTTGAACCCCCGTTCCCGCAAATATCCTGTCAGCCCGGTGGGGGTGTTCTGGTCGTTCTCAAAAAACGCCGAGTAAGAATCGATCGCTGGACGAAAACCTTTGCGGATGATCAGGTCGGCGTTATTGACCACCAGATCAGTATGAAATGCAGCCCCCCTGGTTCCGGCGATACAATGATCGGGCCACAGGGTCTGAGCACCATAAGCCATGTCTATGGTAGAATACGGCTCAGCACCATCATGGCTACTGGCGAAGGAAGAATGACCAACCGGGTGCCAGTCCTGGGTCAGTACCCGGCTGGAAAATTTACCACTCAGGTTATTGATGACGGGAACCACACGTTCGCCGTCAGTTACGGCCAATGGTCCACCGGGGCAGAAGTCATTCTGTACATCGACGATGATGAGAATATCAGTTTGGGGATTAATCATGTTTGTGTCCTTGAAGTCGTCAACGTCATTATCAGCCCGGCAGTCTATCGGGGCCGCTTGCCTAACGAAAGTTCTTAAATCCCGTCATCAGACGCGATCCAGAAACCCTTGCAGAATATATACGGCGGCCAGTTTGTCGATTACTTCGCCGCGCCGCTTGCGGGTCATATCAACATCCTTGATTAATACCCGCTCAACAGCCTGGGTTGACATGCGTTCATCCTGCGCGCTCATGGGAAGGTTGATTTCTGCTGCCAGGTTACGTGCAAAAGCCCGGGTTGACTGACAACGCGGGCCTTCACTGCCATCCATGCTGAGCGGCAGGCCCACGACCACACCGCCGACATCGTGCTGAGTGACGATTTCCCGAAAACGAATAATATCATCCCTGAATTTTTTACGTCTCAGTGTTTCAAGGGGGCTGGCAATCATGTGCAGCACGTCAGACAATGCAATGCCCACGGTCTTGCTGCCCACGTCCAGGCCCATAATCCTCATGCCAGTGGGGACGGATTGTCGGAAATCTTCCAAGCTTATTAAGGTCATGGCCGGGTTATACCCGTTTCTGTGCCCATTGAATAGAGGGCTTGGCGAAATGGCCCGGAAACGGGTATCATGGGCTATGCAAAAAACAGTTTTGATTCAGATTGTGTGTATCGTGCTGGTTGTATTCGCCCTGGCCGGGCGTGACCTGAGAGCCGAAAATTTTCTGGGTTTTGAGATTGAACCCGGTTTTGAGAAATATGTGGTCCTGCGCGACGTCAATGTGCGCGCCCGCCCGGAAACAAAAAGCAAACGTATCAAGGGCCTGAAAAAAGGCAATATCATCCAGTCTGTGGGAAATTATGTCAGTTGGGTTGCCATTATCGAAGATGGCAAGCCGATCGGCTTTACCTTCGACAAATTCCTGCTGCCGCTTATCGATGGTTCCCTCGCCAAAGACATTTCCGGCAATGTAAAAATCCCTGATCAGTTCGATTGTGATTATATCATCAGCTTTACCGGGATTAGTGAGGCTGGAAACGAGCTTTACAATATGGCTGATTATGACGTTTCAGCATTATGCAAGGTCGGTAACCTGAACCTTTCGTTCTCTATGTTCATGTTTATGACAGAAGGCCCATCAAAACGTGCCAAGCTGAACGTTCACCAGATCAGTATTGATGTTATACAGTTTGAATATATGGAGAATTATGACGAGGTCTTCACCACGACCGTTTATTACGATCATAAATTGGCCAAAATCAGTTATGACGGCGCGTCTTTGCCCAGTCTGGTCTCCTCACCCAAAGAAAAAATTCAGAATGCCATTTCGGTTGCCGATGCCCTGTCCAAAACGGTCGCTTTGACCTTTTCTAGCTGGAAGCCCAGGGTATGGGAGGATCTGGCCGAGGCGCTGAATTAATCGTTTTTGGTCTGTAGACGGTCAAACACGGCGACCACTTTGTTGCCGATTGCGTTATACTTGAGGCGCTTACAGTATTTTCTCGACATGAGGATGCCCCCGACCATGCAGACTCTTGGTTTGCTCAGGGGTGTTGGTGAATTTTTTTTGCCAGGATTGCTATGGTATATCAAAAGTAACCAATAATCACCAATGCGTGAACATTTTACCCTGTAGGGTTAGATGCAAATATACCCAATCCTATTTCACCGGGGTGGCCAGCTTGTTGATGGGGATTTTCAAATACTGATGCCCGTCTGACTCCGCTGGAAATAATTTCCCAGCCCGGATATTGACCTGCAGGGATGGCAGAATGAGCGCCGGGGCTGTGAGTGTTGCATCCCGGGTTTGACGCAAATTAATAAAATATTCTTCTGAAACGGTATCATTTACGTGAATATTGTTGGTTTTTTGTTTGTCCACATTGCTGACCCAGGCTGGCGATTGACGGCCTTCTGGCAGGTAATCGTGACCGACGAAAATTCTGGTTTGCGTTGGTAAACTCAGGATGCTTTGAATTGATCGATATAACGTCCGGGCATCACCACCCGGAAAATCAGTTCGTGCCGTTCCATAGTCAGGCATGAAAATGGTATCGCCGACAAATGCCGCATCACCGACCAGATAGGTTACACAGGCCGGTGTATGGCCTGGCGTGTGCATGACCGAGACAACCAGATGACCAATCTTGAATGTATCTTCATGGCAAAACAGGCGATCAAACTGGGTAATATCCACTTCATCATCGGCCAGATTGTAAAAGGTTTTAAAGAGCACCTGAATTAGAGCCACTTTTTCACCAATACCAATTTTGGCTGCCGTCTTTTCGCGTACATAATCTGCCGCCGACAGGTGGTCTGCATGAATATGAGTTTCCAGACACCAGGTGACCGTCAGGCCCTTGTCGTGGGCATAGCTCATCATTGTATCGACTGAGCGGGTCGATAATTGAGCGCTGGCACCGTCATAGTCCAACACCGGATCGATAAACGCAGCCTCAGATGTGGCGGGGTCTGAGACAATATAGCTGATGGTCCCGGTCGATTGGTCGTAAAACGGCTCGATTTCCATAGGTTTGATCCTTTTACATGAAATGTTTCATATTTTTATATATTAATATTTACTAATTTAGCAATATCTAATATAATTAATCCATGGCTAATGTTTTGACCTTTGCGAAACAAGACTTTAAAGCGCGCACTGCAGATGCCGCTGGCCTCATGCGGGTGCTGGCCAACGAACGTCGATTGATGATTCTTTGTCATCTGGAAGATACTGAATTATCCGTTGGTGATATTCAGAAACATCTTGGTTTGTCTCAATCGGCACTGTCCCAGCATCTGGCTATATTGCGCGAGCATAAAATTGTTTCGACACGACGAGAAGCTCAGACCATATATTATCACATCTCTAATCCGGACGTGATCAAAATTATCACCACCCTAGCCGACATATATTGCGACCCCTGAAGGGCGGAGAAAAATACATGTGACCAGACGACGCAAATTTTATAATTATTCGTATGAAAACGGGTGACATATAATTACGGGGGCATTATGCCCCCGCAATTGTGTGTGTGAGAGTTTATAATTTGAACGAGATTAGTTAGGGATTACTTCGTAGTTACCATCTTTCTTATAGGTCACTTCCGCATCGAGGAAGAGAACCTCCATTTCCTCCTTTTCCAGTTTTACGATATCATAGGCTTCGCCACTACGGGCACCGGTGGCGCAGACAAATACGATTGGTTTGTCAGTGGGCAGATCGGCAACAAGGTCAACCAGTTCCTCGACAGGAATATTCAAGGCACCGGGCATGGCACCACTGGCAAATTCAGAGGCATCACGCACATCGATCAGGTGAATACTGTTTCGATCATTCGTCATGACCGCGGCGAAGGATTCAACGGTGATAGTATCACCATCCGCACCGACCGTGATGGCAGGCCCGGTGTTGCGGCTGGTTTGCGCATAAGGTTCCTGACCACTGACACCTTTGTCAAAAACCTTGACCCATTCCGGGTATCCACCCTGGAAAACCTTGACGTCCGTATAACCTAAATCAAGGGCCTTGTGCGCCGATTTGACACTAAGCGGGCATTTCATGCCGCCACAATAAAAAACCAGTTGCATCTGTTTATCTGTGGGCAGCATACCGGTGAGCTTGTCAAAGCTTGTGTTGGGGATGTTGATCGCGCCCGGTACATGTCCTTTGTTATATTTACGTTTGGCTGGACGGGCATCAATCACAATAGCCTTGTCTTTTTTAATTGCAGTTTTCACATAGGCCGCACTGACAGAAGCAAGGTTTCCCTTGTCGATCCAATCAGGATATCCGGCGGCATACACGTAGATATTGGTATATCCCAATGCCTCTGCCTTGTAGGCGGACTTATGGCTCAGCATACATTTTTCTCCGCCACAGTAGAAAATCAGCATGGTGGATTTATCGGTTGGTAGTTTGCTCACCAGCTTGTCAAAGGTACTGTTTGGCAGGCTGATCGCACCGGGGATATGCCCGGTATCAAAGCGCCGTTTCACAGGCCGGGAATCGATGATGGTAACATCATCACGGCTGGGGATGACGGCGTAAGGCTCAATGAAGCCATAGTCGACAATCTTCGTGTAATATCCCGCCTCTACCGCGCCAGCCGGTGGAGCGTTGAACGCAAGGACAATGATAAAGGTTATTATGGTGATAGATAATAATGAGAGTATGCGTTTCATGGCTTGATCCTCCGTATTGTCAGATGTTGTTGATTTCCATGGGAACCGAGGCAATCAGAACTGAGTTGTCATCGACATGCCATTCGAATGTGTAGGTGCCGGCGCCTGAAACCTTGTTGTAAAACACAAGGTAAGGGTCTGCTGAAACGCCGGAATGAAAGGTCGAACTGAAAACTTCTACGCCTTCAAAGCGACAGATGAACCAATTGATCCGGTTTCGAGGCACGGCGTTACCGTCTCCGTCCTTGCGCCAGCCTGTTTCCATGGGGTGGCGAACCTTGGTCTTGATTGTGATAATTTCATCGAGACGCGCCTGCGAGGGCATTTTAATTCTGGGTGTCAGCGGGTTCATTATGGTGCTCCTTATCCACAGCCACCGGCACCGCGTGCGATGTTACAGCGGGCTTTGGCCATATAAACGCTGCCATCACTCATCTCGGCGGCGGCTATGATTGTTTGTGACTTGGCGAGCCGGATACGGGTGATAATTTCGGCCTTACCGGATTGCGGTGTGAACTGGAAACTGGCGATTTCAGGAACCGTGTTGCGTTCACCAAGAATGTGGATTGCGCGTACGTAATCATCCGGCGTCATGGGGCTGTCTGTTTTGATCATGATGCGGACACGGGTGCCGTCATGGGAAAGCCTGGGCAGGGTTATGTGGATACGCCCTTTGATTATGTCTACATCACCGGTTAATTGGGCGAGTTTTGCTTTTGCCTCTTTGGGTGATGCCTCTGCAGTTGTCGAGAACATGGGGCCAACGGCGAGCAGGGCCAAAGTTGCACCACCGTAACGCAAGACCTCGCGCCGGGATAATGAGATTATGTGCTGTGTCATGAATGTTCCTCCCACCCGGTGATCATGGCTTTGATGTGGGCAAAAAAGGTGTGTCCCATGGTGGTCATGTAGACGTGACCAACCAGGAAAATAATCAGGAAAAACGCTGCCGCCACATGGACCGGGGCGATGATTTCCAGGCCGAGCCAGTCCAGCCAACCCAGGTTCCAGGCAGTCCATTCGTTGATGTAGAGATAGAGGATGCCTGAAACCCAGATCAGGGGGGCCATGAACAGTTTGAAACCAAGGTAAGCCAGTAATTGAAGCGGGTTGTGCTTGCGCAACAAGGTTGGTTTATAGGGATGGGGTTCACCTTTGAAAATACCGTAGCCATAGAACATTGCCACACTGATAAGTTTATCTGTGGTCGGGATGTAGTGCCGCCATTCACCGGTCGTCAGGTGCCAGAAGATCGCAAAAATCCATAATATGATCAGCGTCCAGGCCAGTGTACCATGCCAGAACACCGCAGCTTTAAAACCGATCAGGGCGTAGGTTCCGTGAATTTCAAACCCGGTTACGGCCATGCCCATGATCAGAGCGGCTTGCGCCCAGTGCCAGAAGCGTTCGAAACCCTTGAAGATATAGATGCGGTTTTTGGTATTGTCGGTCATAGTTATTCTCCCTTGCTGGCGGCTATGGTTTTGCGGCGGAAAATAAATCGCAGCAAACCGTGGATGCCGACGCCAGCGCCGGTCAGGCCGAGCAGGCCGAAACCAAGCATGTCGAGCCAGTCCAAAGAATCACGGCCAGGAATATAAACACCCTCGATACCGGCCATACGGCCATCGGAACTGTGGCATTCTTCGCAAGTCAGGGCCTCTGTCGCCGGGGCAACCATGTGGGCCAGCGGCCAGGACATTTCGGTTTCCACGAAGCCATAGTTTCCGCTGTAAGGGATATCGGCGGCTGCCATGCCCTTGCGCAGGGCTTCTTGCCAGTCAAAGGTCTTCCAGTAACCATCCTCACCCGTGGTATGGGGGATGGCGAAGGTGCGGTTTTCAGTATCATAGGGCTGTTTGCCGCGCATGACCTTGAAGGGCCAGATTTTGG
The DNA here is from genome assembly GCA_024279135.1 of Alphaproteobacteria bacterium. Classification (GTDB taxonomy): domain Bacteria; phylum Pseudomonadota; class Alphaproteobacteria; order Rhodospirillales; family Casp-alpha2; genus JABJOR01. Next base: position 78,347 of record JAJRRU010000012.1, on the reverse strand, counting down.
AGTCCGGGTCATCGGCTGATCCGTTGATGGTATTGATACTGACGATCTGGTCGGGATCGATGGTGTCGGCGGGCAACGTATAGTCGACTTTGCCGTTGAACCAGCGATAGGTTGGGACCACGTCACGCTGCCAATCGAAGTCACCTTTTTTGGAATTGTAAACCTCAAGACCGTTGTGATCCAATCGGACGAATGGTTTGCCGTCATCGTCCATCTGGCCGGCCGTTGACCAGTCCCACCATGTCTTGGTTGCATAGTCTCCGCGGGCAAACAGCGGAATATGACAGGTTTGGCAGGCGATTTTATCAGTGTGGTCGTTAAGCTTTTCATCCTTCATGGGACGATCACCATGACACGATGTGCAGCTTGCCAGTGTACCATCAGTCTTTCCGGGAATATCAATGCCGCTGTGATCTGAGGCGAGCGGCTGGTAGCGGCTGCCGGTAATCATATGGGCATCGGTGCTGTGGCAGGTGGAACAGCCGAAGTTCAAACCATCGGCGTCCATGTGGACATCGACAAACCCGTCCGGGCTGACCATGCCGGGGTCAAGATCGCCGTGTTTAACGGCTTTGCCGCCGCCGCCTTTAAAGTGGCAGGTGCCACAGGTTTCACGGCTGGTGGGGCCAACGTTCTGGGCAATTTTCTTGAGATTCAGGGATTTGCCGTCCATTAGGCGTTTTTTATCATAAGTCCCTGTGGTGTCATGACAGACCAGGCAATCGACGTTTTCTTCGGATGAGAAATCAAAACTGTCGTCTTTCATACCGTAGCCAACGTGGCAGGAAGCACAGGTTTCGGTGTTGGAAACTGTTGAAATGCAAAAATTATTGATGACGTTTTTCTTGCCCAGTTCCTGCCCCGTATCCGGGTTGGTGAAACTCCAGGTCCAGTGTTTGGTCTGGTGAACCTGTTTTGAGGCTTCCGTATGGCATTCCAGGCAAGCCTTGGTGACTTGGGGGCCTGTGGTAAAGGGGCCTGCGAGGCCTTCCAGCTTTTCATGAACCGTGGTTGATGAGGCAAGTACGGTGGTGCCACTCCAGGAAAGAACACACAATGCCAGAATTACAGGAAACAGAAGGGATGGTTTACGGATTTTCCAAACAGGCCTGGGCATTATAGCTCTCCAACTTTATTCTTTTATCCCTAATATTTTACAAGAGTAATGTCGCCGTGATGTGTCTGTAGACAGGCATTTTTGTTACGAACCATTGCTGGTGAGATGACGTTTACATTTCGTTACAATATGCTTTTCTTTGCCCCGGTTTATTGGCGTATAGTGTGGCTATGACTGAAATGACACACTTGCTGATTGTCGATGATGATCGAGATATTCGTGATTTGCTTGCCCGCTTTCTGGGCCAGCACGGATACCGGGTTTCCGTTGCCGCAGATGGCCGGGAGATGCTTCGAATTCTCGACCAAAGCCGTATCGGCCTGGTTGTTCTTGATCTTATGTTGCCCGGCGAAGATGGGTTGACCCTGTGTCGGAACTTGCGTGCCAGGTCAGATTTACCTGTCATCATGCTGACAGCCATGGGCGAGGAAACAGACCGCATTGTCGGGCTGGAAATGGGCGCCGATGATTATCTGGCAAAACCGTTTAACCCCCGTGAATTGCTGGCACGTATAAAGGCCGTGCTGCGCCGTAGCCATTTACTGTCCCACCCGAGCGATATCATTGACAAAGCAGTATTTGCATTTGCAGGCTGGTCACTGAATACGGCAACCCGGGAATTGCGTTCGGCAGAAGATGCCTTGACGACCCTGACGGGGGGCGAATACGCCCTGCTGGTGGCATTGCTGAAACATCCTCAACACGTGCTCAGCCGTGATCAATTGCTGGATCTGGCAAGGGGGCGCGATGCCATTCCGTTCGATCGCAGTATCGATGTCCAGATCAGCCGGTTGCGACACAAGATCGAAGTTGATCCGTCCGAGCCAGTCTTGATCAAGACTGTGCGGGGCGGTGGATATGTACTTTCAACACCAGTTGATGTGCTTGAAAGCAATTCGATCTGATATGAAAATATTGCCACAAAGTCTGATCGGGCGAACGGTCATTGTCGTTCTTGCCGGGCTTGTTTTCGCCCAGGCCATTGCCATGGCGTTATATTCCTGGGACCGCAGCGGGGTGCTGGCACTGTCGGGCGAACGCCACGTTGCCGATCGCATTACCATGTTGGTAAAAATGGCGGAAGATACTCCTGAGTTTGATCGAGCCCGCATGATTGGTAAATTCAGGGGCCGGGGAATGTTTGCACAAAATTCAAGCGAACCCATAATCAAAGAGCATTTCGATACCAATCAGAGAACCCACAAGCTTGAAAATGACCTGCGTCAAAGACTGGGCAACCTGCCGGAAGATTATGTGCGGGTTATGTATGGTGATGTAAAAAACCTCTCTGAATTCAGAGGCATGGAAGACGGCATGGGTGGCATCCGTCGTATGTTTGTTGATCCGAAAGAAGATTTCCTGCCCTTGCTGGCTTCGGTCCGATTGCACGATGACAGCTGGCTGAATTTTTCGGTGCCCATTTCGCGCGATGGCCCGGTTTGGCGTGCCGGGTTTTTTGTACCTGTTATTCTGGCAAATATTCTGGTGATTTGCCTTTTGGTCTATACGGTCTCCCGACTGGTGGCTCCTTTGCGGCTGTTCGCCAGAGCCGCTGAACGATTGGGCGCAAATATGGACGCCCCGGCATTGAAAGACCAGGGCCCGCGTGAGGTTCGTCGGGCCGTCAAGGCCTTTAACGAAATGCAACATCGTTTGCAGGAAGTCGTTCACGGACGAACCCAGATGCTGGCTTCAATTTCACACGATCTGCGAACGCCCATTACGCGGTTGCGTCTGCGTGCTGAGTTTATTGAAGATGAAGAGATACAAAGCAAAGTCCTGTCCGATATTTTGCAAATCGAAATCATGGTAAAATCCACGCTGGATTTTGCCCGCGATGATGCAAAGATCGAAGAGGTTAGCCGTATCGATCTGTCGGCTTTGCTGGAAACCCTTTGCAGCGAGGCTGTCGATGCTGGTCATGATATTGTCTTCAAAGACCCGCCCAGAATTTTGACAGAAGGAAGACCGGTTTCTCTGCAACGGGCTTTTGGGAATTTAATTGATAATGCCCTTAAATATGGCAGTTGTGCCGAAGTCTTTATTGAAGAAACTGAGACCGATGTGGTTGTGCGCGTTGAGGACAATGGGCCTGGCATCCCGCAAGATCAGCGGACTATCGTTTTCCAGCCATTTTACCGTATGGAGACATCGCGCTCTCGTGAAACCGGCGGTACTGGATTGGGGCTTAGCGTCGTGCGCGATGTCATCACCGCCCATGGTGGTGTCATCATCCTTGATAATATGGCCGATGGTGGATTGTCGGTCTGTGTGAAATTACCCAAAAAAAGATCGGATACTTTCTGAATATGATTTAGTGTCGGCAGAATGTTCAGGATTTTGCGTCCTGAACATCTTTATTTTCCTCCTGATACAGTCTCGTAACATTCCGACATCATGCGATTACATTGCTTTGATACACTGTCATGAATGAGCCCCTAATACCTATTTGGAGAATGCCCATGTACCACAAAAGTCTGAGTACCATCAGCGAGAGCCTCGCAATGGATATAAATTCCGTGCAGGGCAAATTCGATCAGGCTGGTATCAAAGCCTCCCATGATGAAACCTTGAAGACCCTCGCCGCGCGGTACGAACTTGACCCCATTGATCGGGTGAAAATCATCCTGATTGAAGGGTTCAAGCCGATCATGACTGTTGGGGGGGATGGGGGATGATGCTACAAACAATTCGACCACGCTGGGCCATAGCCCTGGCTGTTTTTGCATGTCTGTTCGGCCTTCTCACGGTTAAGTCCGGCGGGGAAGTGCTTTTTGTTGATGGACCTGAGAGAGCCGCTGCCGGAGACTATGTACCCTTCGTTCTCTGGTTCAATTTTCTTGCCGGGTTTGCCTATATTGCGGGTGCTGTGGGATTAATTAAATGGCGATCCTGGGTGGTACCCCTGGCATTTTCCATCGCCGCACTGTCTGTTGTTGTTTTCATGGCCCTGGGCATTCATATAGCCATGGATGGTGCTTACGAAATCCGCACCGTCGGTGCCATGACCCTCAGATGCCTCGTCTGTTCAGCCATTGCCTACAGTGTCCATGGAAAATTTACATGATATTTTTTTTGGTTAATCCGGGAGTTAAAACATACGGATGACCTGTTGCGCCCCCATGAGCTGCTTTTGGTAGATAAGGCAACCGATACCCCAATTCACATTTTTTCCATCAGAGGAGCACGGAAAAAACAGTGATTCCATGTTGCCTTGTCTTTTGTGGTCCTTATGGATGTACCATTCATCGAAACATTTATATATGGCACATTTGTTATTGATAGCTTGAATATTGGCGTTGAGTTTCATGTTTTCCAGTTCGCTGGAGTATCTTTCCTTGATAATTGTTTTTTCATCTTTTCCTGTGAGACAAAAACCCCAGGAATCATCTATTTTACGACCACTAAAATTCATGAGTATCTGACCGTTGCTTTTAAACTCTCGCAAATCCCAAACCCAAATATTGGGAACCAGTTTTGGAACCTGCAGCAGGTCCATCTTCTTGTAATCGGGCAGGCCACCGTGCTCACAATGAGACAGCACGAACCTTGTGAAGTCTTTCAATCCACCCCAAATGCTGATTTCATCAATTTGTTGTTGAGTTATCATGTATTATTTTCTGTTTTTACTTAGGGTCAGGACCCATTAATTCCATACAATTCTGTTGGTCAGGAAGGATACGAATACAAGAAGGCAAGCGCAAGGACATGCCGGGCATATTCGAGCATTGTTTTCGCCGTAGGCGTGGCCTTCCTGATAAACCCTTTCGGGTGGGACAGTTTTGCCCTCTGGCTGCGTTGAAAAGACTTGAAAACTATGGGGTTTCCTGCGTCTTTCCGCCTAACCAGAGGGCAAAATTGCCTCAGCAGAATGGATAGAACTAATGGGTCCTGACACTAAATTGAAGTTACACATACATTCGCAGTAATACACTTATTTGTCTATTGAAATTGCTCTCAGTAATTTCGAAAGAACTGATTATTGCCATTTTAAAAAAGAGCATCAGGCAGACATGCCTGCGGTGGCTTTGTGTCTCTATGATATCGTTCTAAGCTGCCCGTCACCCGATCAATACTGGGCGTTAGAGCAAATGGACTGCCGTAGCTGCCCAAGAATCTGGCCAACAGCTGGTTGGTCATAATAATCAGTGTGTTTTTGTAGTTATTTATTAGCTGGCCATAACTAGCTTGAACGAACCATTCCCTTACTTAACGGCAGGGCGCCATCGACGCTGAGAGTGAATTCGTATTATTCAGATCTGGCAATAAATTCAGTATGCAAAATTGTCTTGTCGGCGTCTGAATAGGAAACCCGCTTAAAAATCAACACAGGGGTCAGTTGATCCATCTCGAGAATTCGCCGTAGCTCCGCATCCGGTATTTCGCAACCAATGCGCACGTCCGTCCGGATGATCCGGGTATTGAGGTACATTTCCAACAATTCGCAACTGTGATATTTTTCCGCCATGGTGCGGGTGACTTCTGGCACGTCTCGCCAGAAATAGGTGCGGGCAACACCCAGTGGGGTTCCCTTCAAGTCGTAATGGCGCACCGAATAGGTTACCCTTTCGGCGTCAGCCGTACTTGCATTGAATACGGGAAATGCTAATACTGCAGCCGCCAAACCGGCCAATAACCCTTTTTTCTCGTCATATTCACCGTCAACTCACGTAAGAAATTGATAAAATGAACAGGATGACCGAAGCAGCAAAACGTGTGCTCACAACAGATCGTTGGACTGTTAATTATCAGGTATTGGTCAAGCCGGCAGGACCGGCCTGCAACTATGCCTGCTCATATTGTTATTACACGGATAAAGCTTCATTATTCACCGCTTCATCGCCGAGCAGGATGAATGATGAACTTACCGAGAATTTTATCCGGACCTATATCGAGGCCCAGGACGGCCCGGAAGTTTCCTTCAGCTGGCAAGGCGGCGAGCCGACGTTGCTTGGTCGGGGATTCTTTGAACGTGTGGTCGAATTTCAAGCCAAACACTGCCCGCCAGGCAAACAGGTCATCAACGCTATTCAAACCCATGGCGGATTGCTCGACAGGGATTGGGCTTGTTTCCTGCGCGATAATAATTTTCTCGTCGGTATAAGTATCGATGGACCACGCAATATGCACAATATGGGACGCCGGGATGGACGAGGCCGACCAACATTTGACATCACCCGCCGCGCCATCGCCTTGCTCGGCGAGCATGGCGTTTCATTCAACACGCTGAGCGTCGTGCACGCGCACAACAGCAGCCATGGAAAACAGATCTACAAATTCCTGCGCCGACTTGGTGCGCGGCATATGCAATTTATCCCTATTGTCGAACGCCTGAACGATACTGGAAATCTGGCTGGTCCCCTGGAAACGACAATTGATAGCAATCCCCGGGCGTTGTCGCCCTGGACCGTTGCGGCCGATGGTTATGGACGTTTCCTGTGCGATGTCTTCGATGAATGGCAAAAAGCAGATATCGGGCGGGTCTATGTGCAAATGTTTGATCTGCTGCTCGGTTTGCATCTGGGACTTCCCAGCTCGTTGTGTGTGTATTCTGAAACCTGTGGCCGTTGCCTGGTGCTGGAACATAATGGCGACCTGTTTTCGTGCGATCACTACGTCTATCCGGAATTTAAACTGGGCAACATCACGCAAAACCCGCTTGATGATCTTGTCAACAAATCCCGGCAACAAGCATTTGGATTGGCAAAACGTGATGATCTGCCCACGCAATGCACACAGTGCCGTTTTTTAAAGTTATGTCATGGCGGCTGCCCCAAACATCGGTTTTCTCGTGCCGGGGATGTATCGTCGAAGCTGAATTATCTATGTCCCTCATACCAAAAATTTTTCAGTCATAGCGAACCGACAATGAAAAAAATGGCACAACTGCTTCGCGCCAACAAACCGGCAAAACTGGCGAGTGAAAAAGTTATCCGACCAAAGCCAGCTATTTGAATACCACCAAATGCCGTAACCTGCGCTAAGTTCTTTTTTCGCAGTTATGGAACTTTTAATTTATTTAATAACTTCACTCAGCACCTTGCTAGATCCTCTGGCACGTCTTCCTGAAACGTTAAGAAAATACCACGATGCCGTCAAAATGAGTTTTCTTCTGACAGGGTCTTCACTATGATTTACCCTCCCAACTGTTGAGAGATAACCTTAAACTTAACGTAATGTTTTTTTCACTGTTAATATCTTTAAACGGGGAAATGCCATGTATTGATTGTCAAAAAATTTTAATGGAATCAAGAATGAAAGAAAAAAAGACATCTGTTGTTCGGCGTGGTATCTGGCCAGCAAATACAGGAAAACCTGTTGTCACCCCGCTAACGCCTTCGGTCGTGTATCACTACAAGGATGTAGATGAGTTGCGGTCCAAACACGAAGGTGGAATTGTTGGCTTTGATTACGCCCGTGATGGACACCCGAATGCTGAAATTCTCGCTGAGAAAATATCACGATTGGAAGGGGCTTCTTCGGGTTGCATGACGGCATCGGGTATGAGTGCCATATCGGTTGCTTTTTTATCGTTCCTGAAAAAGGGGGATAAAATTGCTGTAGCCTCTCAAATGTATGGTCGTTCGCTTCGCATGATGAAGGAAGAATGGCCAAGGATGGGATTTGAGACTGAAATATTTAATGCATCAGATCCGAGCACATTTGACAATGCTATTGGGGTTGGAACAAGAATAGTTCTTGCTGAAATCGTGTCGAATCCAATGCTTCGTATCACGCATTTCGAGGAACTGGTGGAAAAAGCCAAGAGCGTGGGCGCTTTATTACTCATAGACAACACCTTCACCACACCTAATGGATTTAGGCCGCTGGAACATGGGGCCGATCTCGTCATGAATTCGGTTACCAAGATGCTGTCCGGTCACAGTGATCTTAATCTGGGATATATAGGGGCCACAGACGATACGTTGATGGAGAGAATTACCGAAGCAATTGGAATATACGGGTTTAACTCAAGTCCTTACAATTGCTGGATGGCAGAACGTGGACTGCACACATTTGACTTGCGTTACCATCAAGCACAAAAGAACGCACTTCAACTAGCAGAATTCCTACAAAACCAACCGAATGTTTCAAGCGTGATTTACCCAAAATTTGAAGATCATCCAGATTTTGAGATGGCGAAAAAACTCCTGAACAATGGATTTGGGTCGATTGTCAGCTTCGTTTTGGACGGTGGCATCGAACAGGCAAATGCTTTTCTTCGTGCGGCTGAAAATATTCCTTTTTGCCCTACTTTAGGCGACGTGGCGACCATGATCATAATGCCAGCGATCTCATCCCATAGAAAATTCCCCAAAGAGGAACGAATTGCTCTGGGAATTGTCGATAATCTGATCCGTGTTTCTGTTGGAATCGAAGACATCGAATTGATCAAGGATGATTTTTCGGCCGCGTTGAAGGCGGCCATTTAATTGTGGGTAGACATACATCGCAATCGTGTTTGTCTCGATAGTCATTCAACAAATAATCCCGGAAACCGGGGTTATTTTGAATATTTATGAATTATCACAAACAAAAAAATGGCAAACAGAGAGTCCGCAAAATTTTGAGCAAAAATTCCATATATAGAGAATATTTAAATTCTACTTATGTTTTACCCATGTTTTGAATTGCGGTAGGGGCTGTGCCCTATCGGTACATCCCCTGCAAAAACTGCAGCTCATCAATTGCAACGTTACCGATCTAATAAGCACCAATGCAGATGTACTACTGCTCATGAGCCAGATTGGTATTATCTGCCATGGTTAGCGTTGATATATTTGAAGTTCAGCTACTGCCCGAGCGCCTTTTTTGCATCATCGACCGAGAGATCTGTACCATTTGCAGCATTATATGCGTCTACTGCGCTTGCAAAGGAATTGTAACCCAAACCTTGTGACATGGATTCAAGGTCTACATTAACTCCTGCTTCAATAGCCAGTGCAACACTCTCAGCAACTGTGTTTAAACTTGTGCCCATGTCAGCGAAAACAGCCCCGGCTTCTCTCGATAGAAACGCCATTGATTCTGGATCATTTGCCATTGTGGAAAGTGCGTTGGCCAGATCAGAGAAATTACTGGCATCAAAGTTAATGCCCCGGATGACATCATTTGTATTCAGATCATTATTTTCTAATGTCCGTGTTAAATCACCCATATCTATCCCTTCACGGGAAAGCCTTTCAAAGATGCCGTCAAGACTTGCTTTAGATACAGTCCGGGCCTCAGCCATACGTGATATTGCAGAATTAAGGTGAGTAAGCTCAATTTTTGACAGTCCTGCGTCTAACAACTTATTTTCCTTTAAGGCGGTGTTTGCAGAACTACCAGCCTCAAGGAGTGTGCTTGTGGACGTTTTAGTCAATTGTTGTAATGCAACATTGAGTGTGCCCTTGGTAATTTGGAGCACATCAATAGCTGTGTTTAAGTCACCCCGTTTCAAAGCGTCTTGGGCAATTATCAGGCTGTCTACGGCTTCATTAGTCAAAGTATCTGATAGTTTATGGGCCGCTGTTTGAGGTACTGGCAATTCCAATGTTTTTTCTTTAGCAGAGCTGATAATATCAGCGATCGAACTTTCAAGGTCATCAGGTACATCCTGTGCCTGTAATATCTTTGACGCTAATGTCAGGAGAAAGAACCCGCCTAAGACCAACAGAATTGAACGGTGGATGAGAAGCCAAATTGAATTGGAATGCTGCGTTGATCTACTCATCAGCATTCTCCTTCTTCTCATTAATTTGGCCAATCAACTTATCAATTTTAGATTTGGTACTACTTATTAACTTCCGTCGTGCCGCAGTCTCCAATGTCTCATTCTTCGTTTCACTGCCACTTATGGAAATAGCTTTGGCCAAGACGAATAATTCGTTGACCGCATCTGACGAACTGGCATCAGAAGACATCCCGATTATTTTGCGCAATTCGTTCCTGGCATCAATTATTTTCTTGATTTTGTAAGTCGCTACACCCTGATGTTTTCGGGATCGAATATCATTAGCAAGCCATTCAAAATAGGCTAATGTGCGGAGCAGTCGAGGTGTATCAGTGGCGAGTTTTTCCCGTGCTACTTGAAAGTCGTAGGATACAATTCGTGTAGCTTTTTTTGTCTTGTCTTCAAAAGCTCCGAACATGCCATCAGGCAAATCAATTTGTTCATGAGTGCCCAGTGCCAGCCTTTCTTGAGACACTTGGCATCCACCTAACAAAATACCCACAACGGCTATCATATATATCGAAATAATTTTAATAGATGTCGGCATTCGGACCTCTAGGATAATTACTTTCGATCATTGTGTATTGCTCACATACTCACTCAATAGTAGCGGATGAGGGTGCCTGCATCAATCCCTGAGCTTTCGGACGTCTTGACGCTTATCTCCGCTGCGCATGGTGCTAGAGAAATCAGGGTAGGAAGATAATACCAAATCAGTCCACAAGTGATATGTTCATCGAAGCGCTAAATCAGGTCATGAAGGCATCAGGTGACAAGCAGGCTCCCTGGGAAGAAGGCGGTCTGACTTCACAATTCTATTTTGCAGGACTGTCTGCACGATAGTACTGTAGACCTTGCCTAAATCACTTCCGTTTGTAGCCAATAAGAGATATTACCTTAAAGTCTGAGTAGTTTACTTAGATCAGGAATAAGTCATCCGGAAGGTCAGGCAGATGCGCTCGCCTGTTGGTTTGTTGGTCTTGGGGATCTGGTGCAGCCAGTAGTGCTGGGTTTCGCCCTTCATCAATAACAAATTGCCCGCCTGCAGGTTGATATTAAACGGCAGGGTCACGCCTGACTTTGGCTTGAATTGAAAGATCCGATCACCGCCGAAGCTGAGAGAGGCGATGGCCGGATTTATTCCCAGCTCGGCCTCATCGTCCGCATGCCAGGCAACGCTGTCTCGCTCATGACGGTAGAGATTGCAGAGCGCGCTGTTATAGGTAAATCCGGTTAGGTGTTCAGCCCGGTGCTTGAGGCGTGACAGCAAAGGCGTCATCGGTCTCGCTGGCATGTGCAGACGTGAATAGGTATAGGCCGAATCTCCATACCATTGCTGCAAGCGGGGGATCGGCACGGTCCGGCCATATAAGGTGATGTGCTCCTGCTGCCAATCCAGATCGGTTTTCAGTAGTTCGAAAATCTCTGCGCTTTCATCCGCCGAATAGGCATGTGGGAAACAGGAAATATCGGCTTGTGGGGCAGGGTACTGAATTGGGTTTGTATCTGGCATTCTAATTTCCACTCATTACACTAACAAATCCCACGTATTTTATTAACAATATAAAGTTATCAACTAATTTTTAAAATGCCTGCTATGGATCAACAAGAGACCTTTTGGCGGGTGACTTTTCACTTCCGCTTTACCCCCTAATAACGGACATCAGATTCTTAAAAACCGAATTTCTGTAAATGATGTCTGTTTTCCGCTCCAGAGCGGAAGTGTTTGATTGTCTTTAATCAGTTCCCTTTTTAGCCAGAAGCAGTCAAAAACCAAGGCCGTATGCTCTCATATCACTATTCTCAAATATGATCGATTTATGTTGGTTCATACCGACATCGATCATAACTCGCGCAAGTTCCGTCGCGTCGATGCCAATCACCGGAAACAAACGATAAATCGGCTGGAACAACTTCGCTGATAGTGTGGAGTTTTCTGAGTTAGGTCCAGGCATGATGAAACCTGGACGAAACACGTATTTCTCAGCCAACTCTGAGGCCAATAAGATATTCTCTGCCCGTCCTTTCGCCTTAGCAAACCGGATAGGGCTTTTCTCACTAGTCGAGGCCCCCTGAGCACTAAAAAGGCAGAAACGAACGTTCTTGTTTGCTCGTTCGAATGAATGAACCAGCGCAACATACCATCAATCACAAAATTTGCATATGCCTCCTGTGGGTCAAAAAGAGAAGTTTTGAAGGGTGTTAATTCACTTCCGTTCTACCCCCCCCAATAACGGACATATATGAGGGCGCTAGCCTCAGGAGACTCTCAGGACTCCACAGAGTCGATATCTATAGAAACTGGCAGCCCAAATCGCTAAGTCGCTATTACCGCTGCACTGCGTTTGCGCTAATAGCTTGCGCTTAGCTTACTTAGCCCTCAGTCAATCCCTCAGTCGGTACTGCTGCATGCTCCCTAAAGCAGGGTAGGTTGTATGCTGAATTATGATGTAAGGAAGCCCGTGCATTGGTGAGTGAATGCACCCGTCCAAGCAACTGGATAATGTGGGGCTAAATGTGGGGCTGATAATTAGACAAAAGAAAACCCATTGTAAAAACAACGGGTTATCTAAAAAATGGCGGACAGGGAGGGATTCGAACCCTCGGTACCCCGGTAGGAGTACGGCGGATTAGCAATCCACTGGTTTCAGCCACTCACCCACCTGTCCGTACTTGATATTTATAGCCTGCCCACGGGTGGGCAGTTGCTTTATCTAATGGTTCATAACGGCCACGTCAATGCCCGGTTTGTCAAATATTCAACTACGTCTGTTTTTGAGCTACCCTTCGGTGGGTTTACTTATATTATAGGACACGATACCGCCGGTCAGGCGCTTCAGTTCGGCTACGCTGACGGGGAAGATGCAATGGGGGTGGCCGGCCGCCGCAAAAACCGTATCAAAGCGTTTAAGGCTGTGATCGATGACCATGGGCAGGGCCGTTATGGAGCCCACCGGCGCAACCCCGCCAATGGAGAAACCCGTTACGGTCTTGACCCGCTCGGCGTCCGGACGGCTGACCTCGCCTTTCATGTTCAGGGCGGCGGGGATGTTTTCGATTAAACAGTGATGATCGCCAGCTACCAGCACCATGACCATGTTCTCGCCGATCATAAAGGTCAGTGATTTGACGATTGAACCCAGTTCGGTATCCAGCGACTTCGCCGCATCACGGGCACTGCGCGCAGAATTCTCCAGTACAATCACCCGGTCGTCATACCCGGCATCGAACAGGAACTGGCGTACTTTACGCACAGGAACGTTTTCCAGGTATCCGGTTTTTTTCTCTAATTCGTTCATTGATATTGCCTCGTGGACTTACCCTGGGATGCACCATAACATGGCCGCGCTGTGCTGTGCCAGAAGCTCTTTGCGGCAAAACAATATTTTTGCCCATAGCTGGCTTGCTGTCGGGGCAGTGCGGTGTTATTTTGCGCCGCATTTCATATTCTTTGACCATTCATTCAGGAGCCTGCAACTATGTCTCTGGACCGCGAAACCGTCCGACGGATCGCCTATCTCGCCCGCATCCGGGTCGATGAAGATCGTCTTGATAAAATAGCCGGGGAGCTTGACGGCATCCTGGATTGGGTGGAACAACTTTCCGAAGTCGACACCGACGGTGTTGAGCCCATGACCAGTGTAACCGAGCTGACATCCCCGCACCGTGTGGATGTTGTCACCGACGGTCAATGTCCAGACAAGGTTCTGGCCAATGGGTTCGATACTTTTGATGGATTTTTCACAGTCCCCAAGGTGGTGGAATAACACGATGAGCAATACCCTGACACAGTTGACCATTGCCCAGGCCCGTGACGGCCTCTCAAACGGTGATTTTTCGGCCACAGAACTGACCCAGTCCTGCATGGATACCTATGGGGCTGCCCGTAAACTGAACATTTATATAACCGAGACCCCTGAACTGGCTCTGGAACAGGCCGCCGCATCCGATGCGCGGCGTGCCAAGGGTGAGGCATTGGGCTCCATGGACGGTATTCCCATCGCCATGAAGGATCTGTTTTGCACCGATGGAATCCAAAGCACGGCTGGTTCGCATATTCTCGAAGGCTTTGTGCCACAATACGAGTCCACCATATCACAGAACCTGAAAGACGCCGGGTCCGTTATGCTGGGCAAGTCCAACATGGATGAGTTCGCCATGGGATCGGCCACCACAACCAGTTATTACGGCAATACGGTCAATCCGTGGCAAGCCGCTTCCGGTCCCGATGCGGGCAAGGATCTGGCACCCGGTGGCTCGTCCGGCGGCTCGGCTTCTGCGGTGGCCGCACGAATGTGTCTGGGTGCTACGGGAACAGACACGGGCGGGTCCATCCGCCAGCCTGCTTCCTTTACCGGTATTGTGGGGCTGAAGCCCACTTACGGGCGGTGTTCGCGCTGGGGCTGTGTGGCATTCGCTTCCAGTCTGGATCAGGCCGGTCCCATGACACGCACGGTGCGTGATGCCGCCATCATGCTTGGTGCAATGGCCGGTCATGATGTCAAGGATTCCACCTCCACACCCATCGAGACACCGGACTTCGAAGCCGTTATCGACCAGGGTGTCAAAGGTTTACGGGTCGGTATTCCGAAAGAATATACCGCCGAGGGAATGCCGGAAGAAATCACGTCCTTGTGGCAGCGCGGGGCCGGTTGGCTGCGCGAGGCCGGGGCCGAGATCGTCGATGTATCCTTGCCCCATACCAAGTACGCCCTGCCGACCTATTATATTGTCGCACCGGCGGAAGCCTCGTCCAATCTGGCGCGTTATGACGGTGTTCGTTATGGCTTGCGCGTCGAGGGTAACAGCCTGGATGAGATGTATATGAATACCCGGGCCGAAGGTTTCGGTGAAGAGGTTCAGCGTCGTGTCCTGATCGGCACCTATGTGCTGTCCGCCGGATATTATGATGCCTATTATTTGCAGGCCCAGAAGGTCCGCACCCGCATTGCCGAGGATTTTACCAAGGTGTTTGAAGACGTCGATGTTTTGTTGACACCTACCGCACCGTCACCGGCTTTTACCCTGGACGCCAAGATGGACCCGGTTACCATGTACCTCAATGATATCTTTACGGTGCCCGCTTCGCTGGCCGGTTTACCGGGAATTTCCGTGCCCGCTGGTTTATCGCAACACGGCCTGCCGTTGGGCCTGCAATTGATTGCAAAACCTTATGATGAGTTGACTATGTTGCGCACAGCCGAGGTCATCGAACGTTTTGCCGGGTTTGATTTACCGGTGTTTTCTGGTCGGGAGGCTTAAGCCATGAGTTATCGGATAGTTGGCGAGACGGGCGAATGGGAAGTGGTTGTCGGGCTGGAAGTCCACGCCCAGGTAACCTCGGAATCAAAGTTGTTCTCCGGCGCATCGACAGAATTTGGCGGCGAGCCCAACAGCCATGTATCGCTGGTTGATGCGGCCATGCCGGGCATGTTACCGGTGATAAATGAGCATTGCATCGAACAGGCCGTGCGAACGGGGCTGGGCCTGAAAGCAAAGGTTAATCTTTATTCTGTGTTTGCGCGGAAGAATTATTTTTATGCTGATCTGCCGCAAGGTTATCAGATATCCCAGTTTGAGTTCCCCATCATCGGTGCCGGTACGGTCATCCTGGACATGCCCGACGGCACGACCCGTAATATCGGTATCGAGCGGCTGCATCTGGAACAGGACGCCGGTAAGTCCATGCACGATCAGGACCCGCGGCGGACCTTTGTCGATCTCAATCGCTCGGGTGTTGCGCTCATGGAAATTGTCTCCGACCCGGATATGCGCTCGCCGGAGGAAGCCGGTATTTATGTGCGCAAAATCCGCTCCATCGTGCGTTACCTGGGCACCTGTGACGGCAATATGGAACAGGGCTCCATGCGGGCCGATGTCAATGTCTCGGTGCGCAAACCCGGTGACACAGAACTGCGTACCCGCTGCGAGATCAAGAACGTGAACTCGGTTCGTTTTATTATGCACGCCATCGAGGTCGAGGCCCAACGTCAGGTTGAGGTGTGGGAATCCGGTGGACAGGTTGAACAGCAGACCCGGTTGTTTGATCCCGTCAAGGGTGAAACCCGCGCCATGCGGTCCAAGGAATTTGCCCACGATTACCGTTATTTTCCTGACCCGGACCTGTTGCCGGTAAAATTTAACCAGGAATATGTGGACGGTATTGCCGCTACCTTGCCCGAGTTACCCGATGAGAAAAAACAGCGTTACATGGCCGACTATAACCTGTCGGCTTATGACGCCGAGGTTCTGGTGGTTGACCGCGAGACCGGCGGCTATTTCGAAACCGTGTTGGGGCGTGGCGATAAAGGTAAAACCCGCGATGCCAAGCTGGCCGCGAACTGGGTGATTTCCAACCTGTTTGGGGCTCTCAAGGCCGAGAGTAAAACAATTACCCAAAGCCCGGTTTCGGCCGATCAGCTCGGCCAGCTTCTGGACCTGATCAGCGATAATACAATCTCCGGCAAGATCGCCAAAACGGTGTTTGAGGAAATGATCGCCACGGGTAAGGAACCGGCTGATATCGTTGCCGAAAAAGGCCTGAAACAGATCACCGATACCGGGGCTATAGAAGCCGCCGTGGATGACGTGATCGCCAACAGCCCGGAACAGGTTGCCCAGTATCAGGGCGGCAATGAAAAAATCGCTGGCTGGTTTGTGGGCCAAGTCATGAAGGCGACGCAAGGCAAGGCCAACCCCGGCATGGTTAACAAGCTGCTGAAAGAAAAGCTGAGCGGGTGAGTATTCTGAAACTCCACAGCGAACCATTGCAGGAAAGCTGGTTGGATGTTTATGGGCATATGAATGAGGCTTATTATCTGGTGGCGTTTTCCAATGCCACCTGGCCGTTGCAGGCTCATTTTGGGATCGGTGCCGATTATTTTGAAGAAACCGGTTGTGCTCTTTATACGGTTGAGACCCATCTGCGGTATCTGGCCGAGGTGCGATGCCCCGCCCGGCTGGACATTGAAAGTATGGTACTGGGTTCTGATGCCCGAAAATTGCATCTGGCCCATGTCATGATGGTCGATGGCAGCCAACGGGCAACGGCAGAATTTGTATTGCTGCATTTCGATACCCGGGCCGGGCGCATGGTTGCCATGCCGAAGGCTGTCCAGGATCGTTTGAAAATGGCTGAAATTTCACCACTTCCTACATGGTCGGGACGCCGGGTTACCCTGAAAAAAAATTAATATAGTTTTGCCCTCCACTTGTTATTGACACTGTGTTGATATGGCTTACTTATTATGACCATGAGTAAAATGATTCTGGAATTTCTGAGTGACGAGCTGCAAACGGTTCGTGATGCCGGGCTTTATAAGTCCGAGCGTATTATTTCTTCGCCTCAGGGCGCCGACATTGATGTGCAGAGTGATGGTGGTACCGTCGAAGTTCTGAACTTCTGTGCCAATAACTATCTCGGGTTGGCCGATCACCCGACCGTGGTGGCAACGGCCCGTCATGCGGTAGACGACTGTGGTTATGGCATGGCCTCGGTGCGCTTTATTTGCGGCACCCAGGAAATTCACAAGAAACTCGAAAAACGGATTAGTAGTTTCCTGAAAATGGAAGATACTATCCTGTACGGTTCATGTTTCGATGCCAACACCGGGTTATTTGAGACCATCCTCGGCGAACAGGATGCGATTATTTCCGACGCCCTGAACCATGCCAGCATTATCGATGGTGTGCGGCTGTGCAAGGCGCGCAGATTGCGATATGCCAACAACGATATGGCCGACCTTGAACGCTGTTTGAAGGAAGCCGCAGACTGCCGGTTCCGCCTGATTGCCACTGATGGTGTGTTTTCCATGGATGGCAGTCTGGCAAATCTGGCGGACATTTGCACACTGGCCGATAAATATGATGCCATGGTGATGGTTGATGACAGCCACGCCGTGGGTTTTATGGGCGAAGGTGGACGTGGTACGCCGGAACTGTGTGGCGTTATGGATCGCGTAGATATCATTACCGGAACTTTGGGTAAGGCACTCGGGGGGGCCTCGGGAGGTTATACCGCCGCGCACGCCGTTATCGTTGAATGGTTGCGCCAGCGTTCCAGACCTTATTTGTTTTCCAATTCACTGGCCCCGGTTATTGCGGCGACCTCTATCACCATATTGGATATTCTGGAAAGCAGCGCAGACCTGCGACAGCAACTGCATGCCAATGCCAGGCAGTTTCGCAAAGGCATGGAGGATCTTGGATTTACCCTGGTACCCGGCGAGCATCCGATTATTCCGATCATGCTTGGTGACGCTCGTCTGGCCTCTGATATGGCTGAGCGGTTACTGGCACGCGGGATCTACGTCGTCGGATTTTCCTTTCCCGTGGTACCAAAAGGAAAGGCTCGCATCCGGACCCAGATGTCAGCGGCTCATTCCCCAGAACAGGTTGATCAAGCAATTGCCGCCTTTGGTGAGGTCGGCAGGGAACTTGGTATAATCTCCTGATAGATATGGCAATTTGGTATAAGGCGGCGAATTTTGAAAGCGTTGGTCAAGGCAAAGTCTGAAAAAGGCATCTGGATGGAAGATGTTCCCGAACCGGAACTGGGCCATAATGATGTGCGTATACAAATTCAGAAAACTGCAATATGCGGCACCGATATTCATATTTATAACTGGGATCAATGGGCCCGTGACACCATTCCGGTACCCATGGTCGTCGGTCATGAGTTCGTCGGCAGCGTAGTCGAGGTTGGAATTGAAGTCCGCGGAATCAATATTGATGACCGGGTTTCGGGGGAAGGCCATGTGACTTGTGGGCATTGCCGTAATTGCCGGGCGGGCCGCCGCCATTTGTGTCGCAATACGGTCGGTGTCGGGGTAAATCGATCGGGTTGTTTTGCCGAATATCTGGTGATCCCGGCCAGCAATGTTTTCAAGCTGCCATCAGATGTCAGTTCAGAAGTGGCATCCATTCTCGATCCGTTTGGTAATGCCGCACATACGGCCTTGTCGTTTGATCTGGTGGGTGAGGATGTTCTCATAACCGGGGCTGGCCCGATCGGTATAATGGCTGCTGCTATTTCCAGGCACGTTGGCGCGCGCCATGTGGTTATTACTGATGTGAATGACTACCGGCTTGATCTGGCCAGCAAGATGGGTGCAACCCGGGCGGTCAATGTCATGAATACGTCGGTGGAAGACGTCATGGCGGATCTGGGCATGGTCGAAGGTTTCGATGTGGGGCTGGAAATGTCCGGTAATCCGCAAGCCTTTCAGTCTATGTTGGCGGCCATGAACAACGGTGGGCGGATTGCCCTGTTGGGTATCTTGCCCGGAGAAACGGCCATCGACTGGAACACGGTGGTGTTCAAGGGGCTGGTGATGAAAGGTATCTACGGTCGTGAAATGTATGAGACCTGGTACAAAATGATCACCATGTTACAATCGGGGCTGAATATATCCCCGGTGATCACTCACAACTTTGGCATCGATGATTTTCAACAGGGATTTGATGTCATGTGCTCGGGCCGTTCGGGCAAGGTAGTTTTGAATTGGACGTGATGCGGAGTTCCGGGAAATTACATGAGCAAAAACCCACATCGGGCGGTATTCGGAGCCAATTGTTACTGGGCAAGTGAAGCGGCCTTTGCAGGTCTTTGTGGTGTAAAGAACACCGCCGTGGGTTTTATGGCGGATGGTTTGTGTGCCGCCTGTGACCGGGGTGTGCCATCGTGCGATCAGAGCGCGAAGGACAAACGACAGGTCGAAGTCGTTCAGGTTGATTATGACCCGGATATTATTGGCTATGCAGACTTGCTTGAAACCTTCTGGGGCTGTCACAACCCGGCCCATCCTGCACTCAATCCTTGTGATGGTAAACCGTCTCTGGAGCGTTCCGTTATTTTCGTTTGTGACGATGATCAACGGATTATCGCAGAAAACGCCCGTGACTGTGCAGGGACTTCTCATTGTGGCAAGGCGATGATCGTAACCACCATCGAACCTGTCGGGTATTTTCACCGCGCCGCGGATAAAGAGCAGCGTTATCTGGAACGCAATGGTACGGGTGTGTGTTCTCTTAAAGGCTTATCAGTAACGAAATAAGGTTGGGTGTCATGGATAAAGCAACATTTGCCATGGGATGTTTTTGGGGACCGGAAGTCACCTTTGGTGAGCTTGAGGGTGTTGTGGAAACCTCGGTTGGTTATATGGGGGGGGAACTGGATAATCCGACTTATAAGGATGTTTGCAGTGGCACCACAAATCATGCGGAAGTCGTACAAGTGATTTTCGATGCTACCGTGATTTCCTATGAACAGTTATTACAGGTGTTCTGGACCTCGCACGATCCCACGCAACTCAACAGACAAGGCCCGGACTTTGGTTCACAGTACCGCTCGGCAATTTTCTGTCATTCCCGGCAACAACAAGATGCCGCAGAACAATCCCGGGTCGAACTTGAACAATCAAATCATTTTCCCTCACCTATCGTAACGGTCATCCAAAAAACACCAACGTACTGGCCTGGCGAAGACTATCACCAGAAATATATTGCAAAACGCAATGGTCTGGCTTGATCCAGCCCGATTTCAAGGACTTTATAATGAATGCCATGTCAGAAAAATCAGCACCGTATTGGTGGGAAGACGCGCCACGCGAGCAATCGGTCGAAATAGCCATACCGGACGCCATGGACGTGGCGGTTGTCGGGGCCGGGTATAGCGGGCTTTGTGCCGCCCTGGAACTGGCCCGTGGCGGCGCTTCGGTAGTAGTCTTTGAGGCTGGGGTGTTGGGATATGGAGCCAGTACACGCAACGGCGGTATGCTCGGACCCAGTTTTCACAAACTGGGAATAGAGGGGCTAAAGAGCAAATACGGTGTCGAGCGAACCAATACCATCCTGCGAGAAAGCCTGGGTTTTGTTGATTATCTGAGGGATTTTCTCGAAACCGAAGGTATCGATGCCGACTTTGTGCAAAACGGTCGTTTCCGTGGTGCTTTGCGGGCTCATCACTACGATGCAATGGCACGCCAACTGGATGACCTGCAGGCCGCAGCCGGGGTCAAGGGGGCCATGATCCCGAAAGCCGATCAGCATAATGAGACCGGCTCGCCAATATTTCATGGCGGGGTTGTCTATGACTATGATGCCGGACTGCATCCCGCCAAGTATCATGATGGCTTGGTTCGCCGGGCACGCGAAGCCGGGGTGGTGATCATTGCGCAAACCGCCGTCACGGGGCTGGTTAAAACTGCCACCGGGTTCGATGTTGTAACGGCCCGCGGCACGACCCGGGCTGCACAAGTCGCTGTGTGCAGTAATGGATATACCGATAAGGTCACCAAAGACCTGCGCCGTCGGGTCATCCCATTGCGCAGTGCCATGATCGCGACCGAGCCGCTGGAATCCGGTCTGATAAAACAACTGATGCCCAATAACCGGGTCTATGGAGACAGCCGCCGCCTGGTCGCTTATTACCGGCCATCACCGGACGGCAAACGTATATTGTTTGGGGCACGTGGGTCTGGCCTTGACGATAATCCGGTTGCCAACTTGCGGTCCCTGCGATTTTCATTAAGTGAAATTTACCCGCAACTTTCCGGTGTGCCGATCAGCCATGTCTGGTCGGGTCTGGTTGCCTATACCTTCGATCATGTGCCCCACGTGGGCCAGTTTGGTGGCGGGCAACAAGGCGGGGTATTCTACGCCATGGGCTACTGTGGTTCCGGTGTCGCTCGCGCCAGTTATTTCGGCAACAAGCTGGGGCGGAAAATGCTTGGCGTTGATAATTGCGAAACGGCATTTGATGATCTGGTCTTCGAAACCAGGCCGTTTTATACCGGCAATCCCTGGTTCATGCCTGCCGTACTTGCCTGGCACCGTATCGCCGACAGGTTTGGTCTATAACCTAAACGCAATTTTGCAGGCTGCGCTTGCATTCTTTCTTGCAGGTTTTATCGCCCTTTGCACAGTCGCGCTTGCATTGTTTAAAGGTTGCCATGCAGTCCCTGGGCTGTCGCTGGTTCATGTCAATCTTGATCTTGGCACAGCGTTGTTTGCACGTCGCGGCTTCGAGTTTGCCTTCCTGTATGATGCAATCGGCCATGCATTGCAGCAATTCATCGGAACTGGCCGCCAACGCTTGAGCCGAGGGTAGGGTGCTCGTCATTAATAGAGCCAGAACAACGAGGCGGATGACATGAAACATGAGTTTCTCCCATACTGGTCAGGAAATTATACTAATTCATATCATGTTCTATGGGAACTGTTGTCTCGGTGGTAGGCTTTGAATCGCTCGATCAGGGCATTTGTCGAACTGTTGTGATTATGGCTTGCGGCGTCGCTTGACAGTTCGGGTAATATCTCTGCGGCAAGATGTTTGCCCAGTTCCACGCCCCACTGGTCGAAGGAGTTGATGCCCCAGATGATGCCCTGAACGAATGTTTTGTGCTCATATAGGGCGATCAGCATTCCCAATGTGCGAGGCTCCAGCCGCTCAAGCAGGATCGTATTGCTGGGCCGGTTGCCGGGAAAAACCTTGTGGGGTAATAACTTTTCCAGCTCCGATCCGCAAAGCCCCTGGGCTTCCAGTTCGCTTCGAACTTCACGTGCGGTCTTGCCACGCATCAGGGCCTCAGACTGGGCGAAGGCGTTGGCTACCAGAACCTGCTGATGCTGGAAATGCTGGTGGGGGGTAAGCACGTTTTCGTGGGCTTCGGCAACCACGATAAAATCAACCGGTATCAGGCGTTCGGCCTGATGGATTGCTTGCATAAACGCATGTTGCCCATTGGTGCCGGGCTCGCCAAACAAGGTGGGTACGCAGTGCCCGTCAAGGGCCGTGCCGTCCCGCGCCACAGCCTTGCCGTTGCTTTCCATTTCCAGTTGCTGGAGATAGGCGGGGAACCGGGCCAAAGCCTGGCTATAGGGCAGGATGGCCAGGCTTGACGCGCCCAGAAAATTGTTGTTCCAGATACCGATCAATCCGAGCATAACGGGCATATTGCGCTCCAGCGGCGCCTGGATAAAGTGATTATCCATGGCCTCGGCCCCGGCCAGAAAATCCTCGAATTTATCCATGCCGATATATGTTGCCAGGGATAATCCGATGGCCGACCAGATGGAATAACGCCCACCAACCCAATCCCAGAACCCGAAGATGTTACTCGCTGAAATGCCGAACTCAGCGACTTTCTCCCGGTTCGTCGATACGGCGACAAAATGTTTCTCCACAGCATCCTCGCCGAGGCTCGTGACAATCCAGTCACGCGCCGAGTTTGCATTGAGCATGGTTTCATGAGTGGTGAAGGTTTTTGAGGCAATGATGAACAGCGTGGTCTGGGGATTAAGTCTGGCCAACACCCCGTCAAGATGGGCGCCGTCCACGTTAGAGACAAAATGACAGTCCAGACCCGCTTTGCCATAATGGGCCAAAGCCTGGCAGGCCATACCCGGACCCAGATCAGAGCCGCCGATACCGATGTTGACGATGTCGCATATGGGCTGGCCGTTGGCCCCTTTCCAGATACCGCTTCGTACCGATACGGTGAAGGCCCTGATATTGTCCAGTTCCCGGTTTATCTCGGACATGACATCCTTGCCCGCCACTGTGAAAGGTTTGCCCGAGCGGTTGCGTAAAGCAGGGTGAAGTGCGGCGCGGTTCTCTGTGGTGTTGATCGCCTCGCCGGCAAACATCCGCTCGCGCCAACCCTCAAGTCCGGCGGTACGGGCAAGATCAACCAGCAATGACAGGGTTTGTCCGGTGACAGGATTTTTTGAATAATCGAAAAGCAGACCATCCAGTTCTAAAGAAAAGTTTTTAAAACGCTCGGGCTCACGATCAAACAGATCGCGCATATGCACCGCTGAAATTTCATCGCGGTGTGCGCTCAGTGCCTGCCACTGTGAGGTTTTGCTCAATGAGGCCATGGAACCCTCCCTTTAATGCAACGTACCAGCCGGACCTTCATACGACCACCCATTTCGGATCTGATGACAGCCTCTTTATCAGAGTAAATTGTGTGGGGAGTTGGCATTGGCATGGCCTTCCATGCCTTGTATGATGCGGCCAATCTAAATGTGCTGATAAATAATATATATGAGGTATTTATGACCCGAGGTATGCGGCGGATAGTCTGGATTTCCGCGAGTTTTCTTTTAATTTCATTATTATCTAGAATTGGTTTGGCTTTTTACAGTGGTGAAAATTATACGGTCCAGGAATGGGGTCGTTTTTTGGCTCTGGGGTTGATGTTCGATCTGGCGGTGCTGCCCTGGTTCCTGTTTCCCTGGGCATTTTATGATGCGGTCATGCCTGAATTGTCCAGACATCACTGGCTTTCAAAGCTGGAGGGCCTGTGGGCCGGAATTTGGGGCATCCTGTTTCTCGGACTATTTATCTTTGTCGGGGTTTCAGAGTTCGTGTTTTGGGAGGAATTCGGCAGCCGTTTTGACTTTATCGCGGTGGACTATCTGATTTACACCAAGGAAGTTATCGGAAATATCCGCCAGAGTTATCCCATCAATACCTGGGTTGCCCTGATGCTTGTTGCCTGTGGTATTATTTCCTGGTTCAGTTGGCCCAAGGGCAGCACCATCAGGCGGTCTGACTGGTTGTACCGTTGGGGCCGTGCCGCCGTGGTGGCTGTAGCTGTAGCCGTGGGTTTTTATGGCGTTGATCACGGGTACGCCGAGTCCAAAAACAATGCCCATGTTGAACAGCTTTCACTCAATGGCATTTATGCGTTTGGGCACGCCTTTCTCAACAACCAGCTTGAATACGATAAATATTATCCCCGGCTGGATGAGGCCGAGCTTAATACCAGGATCCGCGAACTGGTTAACCAGGGCAATACGACGTTTACATCCGATCAGGGGATTGAGCGAAAAATAACCTCGGACAATTCCACCAAAGATATTAACGTGGTGATGATTTCAATCGAGAGCTTCGGGGCCTCTTATATGGGTAAATTCGGCAGTGAGCTAAATATCGCTCCCGAACTGGACAAATTAGCCGACAAGGGACTGTTATTTACCAATTTCTATGCCACAGGCACCAGAACCGTGCGCGGGCTGGAAGCCATGTCTGTGGGAACGCCTCCCATTCCCGGTCAGAGCATCGTGCGACGACCCGAAACCAACAGCGGGCTGGTAACCATCGGTGGCGAGATGAAAGACAAGGGTTGGAATCCCCATTGGATCTATGGCGGGTATGGTTTTTTTGACAACATGAATGCTTATTTTAAAGGCAATGGTTATGCCGTGGTCGACCGAACTGACCTTGACGAGGAAGGCATCCCCGTTCATCACGAAACCATCTGGGGGGTAGCCGATGAAGACCTGTTTACCCTCGCACTGGTAAATCTTGATCGGGAATATGCCAAGGGGAACCGTTTTTTTGCCCAGATCATGACTACCTCCAATCACCGGCCCTACACCTTCCCCGAAGGCCGCATCGACATGCGACAGAAAAAGCGCGAGAGTGTAGTCAAATATACCGATTGGGCTATCGGGGATTTCCTGCGCCGCAGCGCCGATAAACCGTGGTTTGATAATACTCTGTTTATAATCGTTTCCGATCACACCGCCAAGGCCGCGGGCAAGACCGATCTGCCGCCATCGCGTTATCATATTCCCATGATCTGGTATGGACCGAAACTGATCGAACCGGGGGTTATGGACCGTCTGATGAGCCAGATTGATCTGGGCCCCACGTTGTTAAGCTGGCTCGGGCTGGATTATCCCAGCCGGTTCTTCGGGTATGACATGTTCAATCTGGAAAAAGGTCGCGAGAGGGCATTCATCAGCACCTATCAAAAACTGGGTTATCTGAAGAATGGCCGGTTGGTGGTGCTGGATGTGAACAAGGAACCTGTTGTTCTGGATGGGCCGACATACATCCCGGTCGAGAAAACATCTCTGAGCGATAACCAATTAATCGACGAAGCCATATCCTGGTATCAATCGGCGAGTCTTTATTACCGTACAGGCCAGTTGAAGGATGGCCCAGGCAATGAAAAACCATGAACCCGCAAAACGCATACTGATCGTTTGCAATCCCACTGCCGGGCGCTATCAACCCGCCCGGTTGCAAGCGGTCACGGCGGCACTGGAACGTCTGGGCGCTCGGGTACGTGTAGTGCATACAACCCGGCGCGGTGACGCAGAAGAGCTTGCCAGAACAGCCGACCCTGAGGGTGTGGATGTGGTGGTGGCAGCCGGTGGGGACGGTACCATCGGTGAGGTTGTGACTGGTTTACTGGGGCGTGGACTGCCGCTTGGCATCATTCCCCTTGGCATCATTCCCCTGGGCATCATTCCACTGGGCACCACCAATGTACTGGCGGCTGAACTTGATTTGCCCTCTGACCCGCAAGCAATAGCTGCTTGCATTGTCGGTGGTGATCGGCTTCGCAGCCATTTGGGGCGGGCAAACGGACGTATTTTTATCATGATGGCGGGTCTTGGCTTTGATGCCCGCATTGTCAGAGATGTTTCCCCTTTCCTGAAAAAATTCACCGGCAAGGGAGCTTATGTGTGGGGTACTGTCTGTCAGTTATTCCAACCAAATACCACTATATTTCAAGTTACCATGAACGGGCAAATCTACCGTGCCGCTTCGGTGATCATAGGCAATGGTCATTTTTACGCCGGGCGTTACATCTGTACACCCAATGCCCGGCTTGAAAATCCGGTTTTTCAGGTTTGCCTGTTTGCCCGGGGAAGCGCTTGGGCGAATATGGTAAATGTTTTTGCCATGCTGCTGGGAAAGGTTCCTGTATTATCCGGTGTGACGCTCATCGAGACTGATCGTTTGACAATTGAAGGTACCGGAGGTGAACCCGTGCAAGGCGATGGAGACATTCTCACCGAGCTGCCACTGGTGGTAGAAATTGCCGAAGAGACGTTGGATATCATAACAGTCAAACACACGTAATAAATGCTTTAAAATTTTAAATTCACCTATAATGAGAGTAAAATATGTGCCATAACGTAATTGTTATAGTACGTTAGTATTACTTTTCTGTCGTGATATGCTATCGTGACGACATCATGAGGTGTCTGAATGTCTGCTTTGGATAACGATAAATATTCGATCAGGGAAGATTATTATAATTGGTCGATTAGAAGTTACGAAGCTCTGCGAAAACATCTCGGGCTGAACCTGAGGGTGCACCCTGACGACACCCTGCTCCAGCAGGGCGATATTTTCCTGTTTAATCATTTTGCCCGGTTTGAAACGGTTATCCCGCCCTATATTATCTACCGTGCAACGGGCTCTTATACCAGATCCGTTGCCGATCACGCGCTGTTTGATATCAGCGACGGGCTGACGAAGTTCCTGTGCGGTGTCGGGGCTATGCCTAATAATCAAACCGGGTTGCTGGCATTTCTGGCAGCGGAGATTTTACGCAAACGCAAGGTCGTGATGTTCCCGGAAGGCGGCATGGTCAAGGATCGCCAGGTTGTCGACCACGCCGGTGAATACGGGGTATTTTCTCACACAGCCCAGGTCTTTCGCAAACACCATCGCGGGGCAGCGGTTCTGGCTTTGACCCTTGATATCTTCAAGACGAGAATTTTGTTTTTAAGGGATAAAAAAGATCATGTGCGTCTGGACCGCTGGTGCCGGGCGCTGGGCCTGGAAGATGTGCGGCAACTGATCACCCGGGCCAGTGAGCCAACCCTGATCGTGCCTGCGACAATCACATTTTATCCGATCCGGGTGCAGGAAAATTTTCTCAGCCGGGCCGTCGGTCTTTTTGCGAAAGATGCCCCCCAGCGGATCGCCGAAGAAATGCTGGTGGAAGGTAATCTGATATTCCGCGAGACAGACATGGATATTCGCCTGAACCCAGCCATCAAGGCGGATCGAAAATGGCGCTGGTGGGAACGAAAATTACTCAATAATTATTTTAAGCGAGTAACATCTCTCGATGATCTGTTCGGTTTGCGCGATCATGCAAAAGGTTTTGCTGAACGGATGCTGGCCAAGTGTATTTCACGGGAAACCAACCGTATCCGAGATGAGTATATGCAGGCAATTTATACCGGCATATCGGTTAATCTTAGCCATCTGGCATCGTGTATGATCCTGGCCCTGATCCGGCGCAAGCGCATGGATATCTCGATTAATGATTTCCACCGGCTGCTCTACCTTGCCCTGAAAAAATTACAGGCTGCAACGGATATTTATTTACATCGCAGCCTCAGGTGGCCAGACCGATACCGCGGATTGCTGGATGGTGATAATGCCCTGCTGGATCGCTTCCTCGGCACCTGTAAACACGCCGGACTGGTGGGTAAGACGCGCAACACCTATCGGTTTTTGGATAAGCTCACTGTGGATTTTAATTATAACGAAATACGCCTCGAAAACCCCGTTGTAGTTTATGCCAATGAAGTGGCCCCCATTACTGAAATCCACAGGATTATTGAAGGGGTGCTGGACACTGGTTCAAGTATTTCAGAGCGCGAACTTGCCCATTTTATGTTCGATGATGAACTGAAGGCCCATGCTTGGAACCGGGAACATTATTCCAAGGATGTCTACCGTGAGGTCAACGACGCCGAAACCGCTACCCGGAGCGCCGCACCCTACCTTATGCTGGCTGATAATCAGGACCGTGACAAAAAGCCCGAGGGCGAGACTGTTCGCAAAGGGGTGCTTCTCGTTCACGGATTTCTCGCGGCACCGGGCGAACTGAAAGATTTCGGAAAACAACTGCATGACCAGGGCTTGACGGTGATGGGTGTACGGCTTGCCGGGCATGGCACATCACCGTGGGATTTAAAAACCCGCAGCTGGCAGGACTGGTTGAGCTCGGTTCGTCGTGGTTACCGGATTTTATCGGCCTTCACCGACAAGATCGTCGTTGTGGGTTTTTCTGCGGGTGGTGCATTGTCCTTGTTGATGGCCGCCGAGAGGCCACAAAAATTGCTCGGTGTGGTGTCCATATCGGCGCCCTATACCTACCGCAACCTAAATCTGGCGTTCGTACCGCTGGTCCATGGTATCAACAAGCTGGCCGCCCTGTTACCCTCATTCGAAGGGGTCATGCCATTTCGCGAAAACGAGTCCGAGCACCCTCATATCAATTATCACAGCATTCCCATCCACGGACTGTATCACCTTCGCCTGTTGACCGCCGAGTTGGAAAAACATTTACCAAAAATCGATGTGCCTACCTTGATTCTGCAAGGCGATAATGACCCGGTGGTAGACCCCAGCAGTGCGCGCACTATATTTGATATCCTGAGTACAACCCGCAAAGAACTGCACTGGGTGTCTTCCCGGCACCACGGTATTTTGTATGATGATGTGGGTGAAACCCGTGCCATCACAACAGATTTTATCGTCGGCCTCGGCAAACTACGAGGCCAATGGACACGCCATAACCCACCGCCTCACCCAAAGGTCAAACCGGTCTATGCCATTCTGGACGAAACGGTGGCCCGGATGCCGGGGCGGCCGTGTGTCGATTTTCTGGGTAAGGTCAGCACCTACGCAGAAATTGGCGAGAGCATCACCCATGCCGCGAAGGGCCTTCAGAGACTGGGCCTTGAAAAAGGCGACCGCATCGGACTCTGCCTGCCCAATTGTCCCTATTATATCATTATCTATTACGCCGCCCTGAAAATCGGGTTGACGGTGGTGAATTTCAACCCGCTCTATACCAAAGAGGAAATCCGCGACCAGATTATTGACAGTGGAACGGTGCTCATGGTGACGCTGGATTTGAAAACCATCTATCGAAAGGTCAAGGCTGGCCTACAGGGAACCCCGCTGAAATACATCGTTGTGTGTTCTCTGGCGGACGCCCTGCCGCCGGTCAAGGAACTGTTGTTCCGGGCCTTCAAACGCAACCAGATCGCTGATATCAACTTTGATGATCGTATATTGTCCTATGATCAAATGGCCTCGGTGGGCAGTAAGTATCAGCGCGTGGAAATCGACCCGGAACGCGATATAGCCTTGTTGCAATACACCGGGGGCACCACGGGCAAACCCAAGGGCGCCATGTTGAGCCATGCCAATATCACGGCCAACACCCAACAGGTTCAGCTATGGATGGGCGATGTTGACCCGGACGGTGAACGTATTTTATGCGCCATCCCTTTTTTCCATGTGTTCGCCATGACCGCGGCCATGAATTTGGGCATCGCCACGGGATCTGAGCTGATTTTATTGCCACGTTTCAATCTTAAAGACGTGCTCAAGACCATCGATGCCCGCAAACCCACATTATTCCCGGCGGTACCGACAATTTTTAATGCCATCAGTGGATTTGAGCAGATCGGACAGTATGATCTGTCTTCTATCCGGTTTTGTATATCCGGTGGCGCACCTCTGCCCGGCGCGGTCAAGGCCAACTTCGAGGAGCTAACCGGTTGTGTGGTAGTCGAGGGTTACGGGTTGTCGGAGACTTCACCGGTGCTGACCTGTAATCCACCAGATGGGCCAAACAAAACCGATTCTATCGGCCTGCCCCTGAACTGGACCGAGATCGAGATTCGCGACATTGACCATCCTGAGCGGCCTGTGGCTGATGGCATTCGCGGAATTCTGACGGTTCGCGGGCCTCAGGTTATGGCCGGATACTGGGGTAATCCCGTTGAGACCAGTGCTGCTTTACGTGACGGCTGGTTGATAACCGGTGATGTTGGATACCGTGATGACGATGGATACCTGTTCCTGACCGACCGGTTGAGTGATGTAATCATCTGTTCGGGGTTCAAGGTTTATCCCCGCGTAATCGAAGAAGTCTTTTATCAACACAGCGATGTAGAAGAGGTTGTGGTGATCGGCATCGATGATGACTATCGTGGTCAGTCGCCTATGGCCTTTGTCAAACTTAAAGCCGGTGCGAGCATCGATGGACCGCAATTGCTGGACATTGTCGCCCAGAACCTCAACCCCATTGAACGCCCGGTTGCGGTCGAAATTCGTAATGAATTACCGAAAACCATGATCGGTAAGCTTTCCAAAAAAGAACTCGTTGCAGAAAACAGGAGTTAACCCCATGTCTGCCTTTGCCAAACCCGTTGTCATTGCCGGTTATGCCCGCTCTCCGTTTACCCCAGCATACAAAGGTGAACTGGCCCGTGTTCGTCCCGATGAAATGGCATCCCAGGTGGTCCGCGCTCTGTTGCAGCGTACCGGGGTGGACGGCGATCAAATCGAGGATTTGATCGTCGGTTGTGCGTTCCCCGAGGGTGAACAGGGTTTTAACATGGCTCGCCTGATCGGGTTTCTTTCTGATCTTCCTCTGGGTGTGGCCGGGGCCACGGTGAACCGGTTCTGCGGCTCATCCATGCAAGCCATCCATATGGCGGCCGGCGCCATGCAGTTGGGTGCCGGCGAGGCTTATATCTGTGCCGGTGTGGAGTCCATGTCGCGGGTCCCGCTGACCGGGTTTAACCCCATGCCCCATCCGGGGCTGTATGAGCGTTACCCGCAAGCCTATATGGGCATGGGCGAAACCGCTGAAAACATTGCCGAAAAATATAACATCAGCCGCGAGGAACAGGACGCTTTCGCCGTCACCAGTCACGAAAAAGCCGTCGAGGCCATTTCGTTGGGTCGGTTGTCCGATGAAATTGTTCCCATTAAAACCGATACTGGCGAGGTTCGTCTGGATGGCTGTATTCGCGAAGGCACCACCAGTTACGGATTGGCTGAGTTAAAACCGGCTTTTAGCGAAACCGGATCGGTGACGGCTGGAACGTCCTCACCGTTGACCGATGGGGCCGTGGCGGTGCTGGTGACCACCGAAGAATATGCCGAGAAGAATTCTATCGAACCGCTTGCCCGCATCAGGTCCGTTGCTGTGTCGGGCTGCAAACCGGAGATCATGGGCATCGGTCCGGTTGCTTCATCACAAAAAGCCCTGGAACGGGCTGGCATCACGGTGGACGATCTGGATGTTATCGAGTTGAACGAAGCATTTTCCAGCCAGTCACTGGCCTCTATAGCCGATCTGGGTCTGGATCGCTCGAAGATTAATATTGATGGCGGGGCTTTGGCTATCGGCCATCCTCTGGGTGCGACGGGTGCGCGCATTACCGCCAAAGCCGCCCAAATTCTCAAACGTCAGCGGGGCCGGTATGGCCTGGCGTCCCAGTGCATTGGTGGTGGTCAGGGAATTGCCACCGTGCTGGAATCTATCTCATGACGGAAATAGAAAAAATCTGCGTCATCGGTGCCGGGGTCATGGGTGCCGGGATCGCCGCCCAGGCCGCCAATGCCGGTGCCAGTGTGGTATTGCTTGATGTTGTGGCAGGCGCTGCGCAAGGTGCAATTTCAAAAATGGCAAAGGCCAAGCCCGCCGCGTTTATGCATCCTTCGTTGGCTAAAAAGATAACCGCCGGAAGCACGGTCGATGATCTTGGCCTGATCGCCGAATGTGACTGGATCATCGAAGCGATTATCGAAAGACCTGATATTAAACAGGCACTTTATGCCTCGCTCAAACCCCATTTGAAACATGACGCTGTTATCAGTTCCAATACCTCGACCCTGCCACTGGCGGTACTGACCGAGGGTATGGATGAGGATTTGAAACGGCGGTTTATGATCACTCATTTTTTCAACCCGCCACGCTATATGCGGCTGCTGGAAATCGTCACGGCCCCGGATATCGATCCCGCAGCCAAGCGCCGAATTATCGATTTTAGCGATAGTCATATGGGCAAGAGTGTGGTCACGGCAAAGGACACACCCGGCTTCATCGCCAATCGTATTGGCACGTTCTGGCTTCATGCCGCGGTCACCGGAGCCTTTGCCCAATCCGTGGGGGTCGAACAGGCCGACGCCGTGCTGGGTCGGCCAGCAGGCATTCCCCGGACCGGGATTTTCGGGCTGATCGATTTGGTGGGACTTGATCTGCTACCCCATATTCTGACCAGTTTCCGGGCCACTTTGCCAAAAGGCGATGGGTTTCACGAGCTTGGCGAGGCTCCCGATCTGGTGAACCGTATGATCGAAGACGGATATACCGGTCGCAAAGGCAAGGGTGGGTTTTACCGGTTGAACACGGCTGGTGGTGATAAGGTCAAGGAAGTGATTGATTTGCAATCCGGTGAGTATGCCACCGCCCAAAGGCCCCGGCCAGAAGCAGCAAACGTCGCCAAAAAGGGCGGCCTGCGAGCGACCCTGGATCACGATAGTGCGGCGGGACGTTATGCCCGCTCCGTGCTGGTGCCTACATTGGCCTATGCGGCGTCTCTGGTGCCGGAAATTGCCGATGATCCAGAGGCCGTGGATCAGGCCATGCGGCTGGGCTATAACTGGAAATTCGGCCCGTTTGAACTGATCGATCAGCTCGGTCCGGCGTGGCTGGCAGATGCTTTGAAACAATCGGGTAAATCCGTTCCATCCCTGCTTGAGGACGTGGGTAGCGGCACGTTTTTCCGAACAAACAATGGACACCACCAGCAGTTTGTCGCTGGCAGTTACCAAGATATTAAACGCCCCGATGGGGTGTTGTTGCTGAAAGACACCAAACTGGCCGGACCGCCCATCGCGAAAAATATATCCTGTGCCCTGTGGGATATTGGCGATGGTATCGCGTGTCTGGAATTTACCTCCAAGATGAATTCACTGAACCCGTTTATCTTGTGGATGATCAACAAGGCGATCCGCCAATTACCCGAGAAAGGTTTCAAAGGTTTGGTGATCTATAACGAGGGAACTAATTTTTCCGTCGGGGCTAACATAGCCATGTTGCTCTACGGGGCGAAGTTCCGGCTTTGGCCTTTTGTTCGCTGGATGCTGAAACGGGGTCAGGATACTTTCCAGAATATGCGTTTTGCTCCTTTCCCGGTGGTGGGCGCGCCCAGCGGCATGGCGTTGGGTGGCGGGTGCGAGATATTGCTCCATTGTGATGCTATCGAAGCTCATGCGGAAACTTATACCGGGTTGGTCGAAGCCGGTGTGGGGATTGTTCCCGGCTGGGGTGGCTGCAAGGAATTGCTGGGCCGGTGGAGCCAGCATAAAAAACGCCCCGGTGGCCCCATGCCGCCGGTCATGAAAGCCTTTGAGACCATCGCCATGGCCCAGGTCGCAACATCGGCCATGGAAGCCCGGGACTTTTTATTCCTGCGTCAGTCTGACGGGGTGGTCATGAACCGCGACCGGGTGCTCGCCGCAGCCAAGGCACGCGCCTTGGATATGGCCGAGGGATACAGCCCGCCCGAACCGTATGATTTGCGTCTGCCCGGTCCCACGGGTCGAACCGCACTGGCCTTGGCCGTGCGCGATTTCATCAGCAAGGGTGTGGCTTCGCCCCATGATGGTGTGATCGCCGGAGAGCTGGCATTTGTGCTCAGTGGGGGCAATACGGACGCGCTGGATACGGTTTCGGAAGCTCGGGTGTTGGAACTGGAACGAGACGCCATACTGGTCCTGGCCCGTACCCGTAATACCCGCGACCGGGTTGAGCATATGTTGAAAAAAGGCAAGCCGTTGAGGAATTAAATATCATGAGCACATCAAGCATCATTCTACTTATTCTCGTCGTCGGACTTATAGCGCTTTTTGTTATTCCATCGTTGAGACAATTATTGGTGTCTGCGCCGATCATGAAAATGGTTGGACGTATTTTGCCGACCATGGGCGATACCGAGCGCATCGCGCTGGAAGCCGGAACCGTGTGGTGGGATGGCGAGTTGTTCTCCGGCAAGCCGAACTGGTCGAAATTGCTGGATTTCAAGATAGCCCCCCTGAGCGCCGAGGAGCAGGCTTTCCTCGATGGTCCAGTGGATGAATTGTGTGCCATGCTCGATGACTGGCAGATTTTTCAGGATCGCGACCTGCCACCAAAAGTCTGGGACTTCATCAAGAAAAATGGTTTTTTCGGCATGATTATTCCCAAGCAATATGGTGGTCTGGGATTTTCAGCCCATACCCATTCGGCCGTAATCACGAAACTATCAAGCCGCAGCGTCACAGCCGCCATTACCGTGATGGTGCCAAATTCTTTGGGGCCGGGTGAGCTGTTATTGCACTATGGCACGGAAAAACAGAAAAAGCATTATCTGCCAAGGCTGGCGACTGGCAAGGATGTGCCCTGTTTTGCCCTAACCGAACCGGGAGCTGGCAGCGATGCGGCCAATGGATCAAGCGTGGGTATTGTCTGTAAAGGCACATGGAAAGGTAAAAAAACAACCGGAATGCGCCTGACCTTCAACAAGCGTTATATTACCCTTGCCCCCGT
Source organism: Alphaproteobacteria bacterium (assembly GCA_024279135.1). Classification (GTDB taxonomy): domain Bacteria; phylum Pseudomonadota; class Alphaproteobacteria; order Rhodospirillales; family Casp-alpha2; genus JABJOR01. The sequence goes on along the minus strand of JAJRRU010000012.1, from coordinate 43,345 downwards.
CGCCAGTGTTGTCGGGCTGGCCTTTCGATTGCAGGACCCTGACGGTTTGCTGGGCGAGCAGGAAGAAATCGGTATCACTTGTGCACTGATACCTCGCGATACACCGGGTATGGAGATCGGCAACCGTCACGATCCTATGGGTGTGCCGTTTCTGAACGGTCCGGTTCGGGGCAAGGATATCTTTGTGCCGCTCGATTATATCATCGGGGGGGTGGATGGTGCTGGCATGGGTTGGCGCATGTTAATGGAATCCCTGGCCGCCGGTCGCAGCATTTCCTTGCCCTCGCAAGCCGTCGGTGCAGCCCAGTTAGCCGCCCGCTCAACGAGTGCCTATGCCATGGTGCGTGAACAGTTCGGCATGCCGATTGGAAAGTTCGAGGGCGTGCGTGAACCGCTGGCCCGCATAGCCGGACATGCCTATTTCATGAACGCTGTACGCAGGCTTGGTTTCGGGGCCATAGACGCTGGTGAAAAACCGTCTGTGGTTTCAGCCATCGCCAAGGCATATCTTACCGAAGGCTCAAGACTTTGCATCAATGATGCCATGGATATTCATGCCGGATCGGCCATTTGCCGGGGCCGAGGAAATATATTTGCCCGTCCCTATAGTGCCATCCCCATCGGTATTACGGTCGAAGGGGCCAATATTCTGACCCGCTCATTGATTATTTTTGGTCAGGGTGTGATGCGTTGTCATCCCTTCGTGCTGGCCGAGATGGAAGCCGTAAAGAAGCACGATGTGCAGGCTTTTGATACGGCGTTTTTCGGTCATGTGGGCCACATAACGAAAAATGCTGTGCGCAGCTTCGTGTTGGCGATTTCCAGCGGAGCACTGGCAAACTCGCCCGTTAGCGGGTTTGAGGCCCGGTATTACAAAGACATCGGGCGATATTCGGCCGCGTTTGCATTGCTGTCTGATGTGGCTCTGGGAACCCTGGGTGGCGCTTTGAAACGCAAGGAATATCTCAGCGGCCGGTTGTCAGATGCCTTTGCCTGGATGTTCCTGGCAACAGCGACATTAAAACATTTTCATGATAGCGGCCGCCCGCAAGGCGAACGTGCCTTGCTTGACTGGACATGTGTTTATGCCCTGAAGCAAGTTGAAGGTGCCTTGCAAGGGGTGCTCGCCAATCTGCCCAACCGGTTTGCCGCCGGGTTTGCACACATATTGATTTTCCCGCTTGGTATTGGGCGGGCCTCTGTGACGGACCGGCAAACTGACGGTGTGGTTGATGCAATAACAAATCACAGCGATGTCCGCGATGCACTGACCAGCGATATCTATATCCCCGGCCCTGGTGAACCGGGCCTTGGCGCATTAGACCATGCCTATACCTGTGTGCTGACGGCGGGCTCCGCGCACAGCAAAGTTGATCAGGCGCGCCGTGCCGGACAGTTGGACAAGGCCACGACCTCAGAAATGGCTTACCAGGCTCTTGAAAAAGGCATTATCTCATCCCTGGAGCATGGTCTGATTATCGAAGCCGAAATGTTACGTGAAGACGTTATTCAGGTCAGTGATTTCGACCCCGACAGCTATAACAAGATGCGCTGAATAATATTTAACTGCTTGCGTGACGGCCTCGTGACGGCCTCGTGACGGATTACGAATACTGCTTCATGAAAGTGTGATGATCGACACTGCATGTATGGGGCAGGGCGGTTATTATCTTCTATAGACACAATGATTAGCGACGATCGAATTCAAACGAAAAGGCAACCCACCGGAAACGGTGGCAACGCAAAACAACCGGCCTAAAGCATGGATTGCAACGGTGGCGGGGTTATCGAAAGGAATATGATGATGTTTACATCCAGTGTTATATTTATTCAGAAGTTGTGGTTATCCTGGGCGAATATGTTTAATGGTATTCCCAACGGAAATCCGTATGTGGCTTTTATCGTCATGTTCCTGATTATCAGCGTATTGATTTATTTGTCATTGAACATCAAATGGCGCTTTCGCTCCAGGAAAACTATCTTTAAGAACAAGTCACAGATTGAAATCATTTATAAGGTGATGAATCTTTAATTGTGTACTGTGGTATAAAACCGGGTGGTTATGGTGTCGCCCTTAAATAATTGGGTATAAATAACAGAGTGAAAAATAACCGGTATCGCAAACGGGGTCGTAACGGGCCACATTCCGATCAGTCAAAACGTCCACGCTCAAAGCAAAGGCGTGCGACCTCACCCCTTCCGCCTATCAATGTTACGCTCACGATTGCCGAGCTTGGTCGCCATGGCCATGGGGTTGGCCGGATCGAAACCAGGGGCGGTCATGAAGGACAGACCCAAAGTCATTCGGGCTCAGAGCGCTGTTTTGTACCGTTTGCCCTGCCCGGCGAAGTTGTCAGGGTTTTGCGAATTGGTGATGAAGTCAGCTTGCTGGATATCATTGAGCCATCGCCTGATCGCGTAACCCCATTTTGTGCGATCTATACCCGTTGTGGCGGTTGTGTCATGCAACACCTCGCCGAAACACCCTACCACAACTGGAAACGAAATATCGTTGTCACCGCACTTGAAAACAAAGGGCTCTCCGTGACGGTTGCGCCCTTGATCGATGCCCACGGTAAGGGCCGCCGGCGGATAAGCCTGCACGTGCGTGCCACAAAAAACAGTTGGAAAATCGGTTTTATGACGGCCGGTACCCACCAGATACTCGATCTGGAAAGTTGCCCTATTGTGGTGCAGGACTTGGCGGATGTTACCCCGCTGGCCCGCGCCCTGGCCGATGCGTTGGGTGAGACGGCGCGCCGATCGGGCCGGGATCTGGGCATGAGCTTCACCGAGACAGCCGAGGGCCTGGATTGCCATATTTCCGGTATTCAGGCCACCGGATATGAGATGTTTGCTGATCTGGCTGACTGTGCCGAGCACTATGATCTGGCGCGTGTTTCCCTGGCAGGCGAGATTGTTGTTGAACGTCGAAAACCATGGCTGGCTATGGGGACTGCGCATGTCACACCACCGCCTGGCGGGTTCTTGCAAGCCACAACTGCCGGTGAGGAAATTATTGCCCGATTGGTGGATCAGTACGTCGGGCAGGCGGTTGGCTCGCTCGCCGATCTGTTTAGTGGTGTTGGTCCGTTTGCGTTGCGGCTGGCCCATCGGATGCCGGTTTATGCCGCCGATAACAATATCACCGCCATTGCTGCTCTGGACGATGCCCGCCGTTTTACTACAGGTCTTAAACCGGTTCGTACAGAGGTTCGTAACCTGTTCAAGAATCCCTTGAATGCTTTTGAGTTGGGCGCGTTCGATGTGGTAATCGTCAACCCGCCGCGCGCCGGAGCCGAAGCCCAGTCCCGTGAATTGGCGGGATCCTCGGTTGGCCGTGTGATTATGGTATCTTGTGATCCGGCAAGTTTTGCCCGTGACGCGGCGATTTTGTGTAACGCAGGATACACGCTGGACAACGTGGTGCCGGTTGATCAGTTCAAGTGGTCGGCCCATGTGGAAGTGGTCGGCCTGTTCAATCGGGTGGTGGCAGGTTAGCTAAAAGTTATTTTTTAGTCTGCGGGTTTCCGCAAAGACCTCTACCAGATCGCCTCCCGGCATACCGATTGTTCGTTGCAGGTCCGGGCTGTCGGGACGCAGAAACGGATTTGTCTCGCGTTCTTCGCGTAAATTTGATGGCACGGTTGAAATTCCTTTAAGCCGTTTCGCATCGATCTCTTTCATACGGGTCACAAGGGCCGTATTATCCGGTTCCACCGACAGGGCAAACCGGCCATTGGCTTGGGTGTATTCGTGGGCACAATAGATTTTCGTGGCATCAGGCAGGGCTTTCAGTTTTGAAAGTGAGGCCCACATCTCGGTGGCCGAACCTTCGAACAGGCGTCCGCAGCCAAGGGCGAACAGTGTATCGCCACAAAACAGAGCGTCTGAGTCCTCAAACCAATAGGCAACATGACCAGCGGTATGGCCCGGCACATCAAATACAACACCGCCAGCATTGCCGATCATGATGGTCTCACCATCGCCGACATGGCGATCAATGCCCGGCGTGCGGTCGCTTTCTATGCCTGAGCCGATGATGGTACAGCCGGTTTCCTGCTTGATTTCGAGGTTCCCGCCGGTGTGATCGCCGTGATAGTGAGTGTTGATAATGTGGCTGATGGTCCACCCGCGCTTCAATGCTGCATCGAGAACCGGACCGGCGACAGCTGGGTCGACGACAGCCGTTGCACCGGAAGTGGGCTCATGAGCCAAATAGATGTAGTTATCATTTAAAACGGGAATTTGGATAATCTCTAGCTGTGCCATATTTAAAGTACCTGGATTTTTGTGGAATTGTTCACCGATTATCAACCATTATAACGGCCAAATCGTGCTTTGACTATAATATGGTCATGGCAGTGCACAAATGGAAGTCTGTCGGAACATTGATTTGCCAGTCGAACCGATCATGTTAATGTTTTGAATAATTGTAATCTCCGCAGAATGACCATTTAGAATAACAAGAAAATATGGTGTCAGTGTTATGAAAATTATGGATTTGTTGCGCGCTGTTATTGTGGGTGTTTTTGCTGCCAGTACGGTGTTTGTTTCCGCCGCGCAGGCAGTCTCGGACCTGGTTCCTCACCGTGCCCTATATACAGTCTCCCTCGCCAGAGGTTTTGATCAGGGCACCGTCAGCAGCGCCGATGGTGTGATGACCGTTGTTATGGAAAAAACCTGTGACGGCTGGATTTATACCCAGGAAATGAAAACAATTATTCAGCCCCTCGAAGGGGTCACCGTTCAGCAGATAGCCTTTTTTACAAGCTGGGAATCCCTTGACGGTCTCGAATATACGTTCGCTTCCCGCTCAGTACAGAACGGTAATTACAGTGAATTACGTGGTAAGGCGCGCCTGAATACTGATGGTACGGGGGGACGTGCTAAATTCAGCAAGCCAGTGCCCCAGGAAATAGATTTACCCAAAGGCACCATGTTCCCGGTCACCCATACCATCAGGTTGCTTGACGAGATGCGGTCCGGTGCGCGGTCGTTCTCACGTATTGTTTTCAGTGGATCGGAAGACTTGCAGCCGGAGCTTATAAATGCCTTTATCGGTAATGCAATTTCGCCAGACCAGCACGGCACAGGCAAATTGGGCAGTCTCGGTGATCGCCCGGGTTGGCCACTTTCTCTGGCATTTTTCCCCCTGGCATCGGATACTGGAATTCCATCGTTTGAATTGAAGGTATTACAATTGGAAAATGGTATATCATCCAACATGCTGATGGATTTTGGGGATTTTGCGACAGATATTATTCCACAAAAAATAGAACCAATGGAACGGCCCAACTGTTAGGGAGATGAATTTTGAAATATAGTTCGGTTTTGAAATCCTGGTTTGTCACTTGCACCGTGGCAAGTATGCTTGTTAGCGCACCGGTTATTGCTGGCTCGTCCTATGTGGGAATGCAACCGCAGGAATTGACGACTCATATTATGGCGGCGTTGGGACTGGACGCGCCTTCGGGTGTGATCATTCGCAATGTGGGAAAAACCTCACCGGCGCACGATGCCGGCATTATTCAGGGCGATGTGATCCTCACAATCAATGGGAAAGAAATCGAAACCCTGATGAACATTGTGGAGGTTGTCAAAAAAAGCAAACCGGGCGATGTGTTGAAAATAACCCTTTTCCGGATTGGTCAGAAAATTGATGTTGAATTGGTTGTTGGAGACTGGGATAAGGCAACCAGAGCCAGAAAAAACACATCAGCACAACTTGGATTGTTGGGCCTTACGGTTATCTCTTTGACCGATAAAATTCGTGAACAGTTTAATGTTCGCTGGGATGTGGAAGGTGTCGTGCTCAGTATTGTTGACCCAACCAAGGGAATGTCCGGCGTCCTGGAGCGCGGCGACGTCATTATCCAGGCCAATCAGAAAAATATCTGGCTCGCGAGCCAGTTTATACAGGCTTACGAGCAGGCGCGCAGCGAGGCTCGAAAACACTTTCTGATGTTGGTGCTGCGCGATAGCAAATTCGTGTTTGTGGTCATTCCAGTACGATAAAACAAACACGTGATTATGAAGACGACAATTAAGGCCCGTCAGCCGTTGCTGCGGGCTCGTTTGACCAGTTCCTTTATGGCATCCACATCAATGGCACCCGGTATCAGCTCATTACCGATGATAAAACCGGGTGTGCCGCTAATATTGAGAAATTCGGCCAGTTTTGCTGTTTTACTGATGGATTGTGCTACCTTTTCGGATTTCATGGCCTGTGTCAGATCATCAATATCCACACCGATTGAAGCGGCGTATTCAAACACCCGAGTTTCGGAAAGTGCTCCGCGACCGCCCATGACGGCAATATGGAAATCGTGATATTTTTCAGGCCAGTTCAGCCAGATCGCAATGGATGCACGCGAAGCAAACACGGAATCATCGCCCAGAATGGGAAATTCCTTGTAGATGATGCGAATGTCATTGTCATCGGCAAGGACTTCCTGAATGGCCGGAAACACCCGCTTGCAATATCCGCAGCGATAATCGAAAAATTCAACAATGGTAACGCTGCCATCCAGATTACCGGCTTGTGGTGACAATGGATCATTATAAAGGGCATCATCAGCCAATGCGATGTTCTGAATGAGGCCTGACTGTTTGGCCACTTGCTCTCTTGCCTGCAAAACATTGAAGGCTTCAACCAGAACTTCGGGGTTTTCAAGCAGGTATTCGTATATGACGCTTTCGATCTGTTTGCGTTGTTGCGGATCAAAAGGCTCGCCAGCGTTTGCCGGATTAATCGAGAACCCTGATATAGTGCTGAATAAACAGCCAATAATTATGGTCCTGAAAACACACGTGGGCTTGCTAATGATTGTCGTGAAAAAATTTAGCATGTAAATCCGATCGTCAATATATTCTATAGTATGATAATTTTGCGCATGATGGCGTAAGGAGCCTGTTCCGGCAAGGTTAACATGAAGGTGATCGCAATAAATTTACCGGAAAAGTCTCAGGTATGAAAGATAAGCAAGGGAGCTTATTTTCGGGTTTGTGACGACCACGGCAATGAAGGAAATTGAGGTTTTTGTTAAATCCTCGCCCGGCCATGAGCGGGCATAAAGATCAGACAGATCGATAGTTTCGCGCCACCATAACCCGGTATTTTCCGAGCCTCCCCGAACCGAATATATAATCGCATTTTCCGTCGAGCCCGGATATGGTTCCATATACCCTCTCTTGAGGGCTGATTTTGACCAGCGCAGGGAAATTATCCGGTTGGCAACCGGACTGCCACGAACCGAAGGAGCCAGCGAGGCAGGCCCGGCGTGGGCGGAACCATCTGGCGCTCGAAAGCCAACCATAAATGATACACCGTGGTAGGGGCCTGTATGGTTTTCCATTATCCAGGCCCAATCCAGGTATGGTGTGGTCATCAGATTGGCCTGCACATGGCGAACCATCGAGAAACCACCTTTGGCGGTATCAATTTTAAGAGCCGGGACTGTATTGTATTGAGTGATGGTCAGAGACGCAGGAGCCGGACTTCCCTGTAAAACCCATTTGCCTTCTTCGAGGGACCGGGCAAACGTATCGTCAGGGCTCAGAACTATAAGGTTTCCGCCCGGATCGATGGTGGAGACAACGGCGGGTTGGGCACACGCACTCAGGGCAAGGCAGATCAAGCCTGTTATGATGTAACGGGCTGTGTGTTGCCGTAAAATGATCATTTCATATTCTGCGCTGCGGTGGTGATGTCCTGGGCTTGTTGCCATTCTATGGAGCCAGTCTTGAACATCTCTTCGGCCCGTTTCGCATGGCTGATTGCTTTCTCCTTGAGCCGGTTTAAAAGTGCTTCTTCGCCCAGGGCCAGTTGATACTGGCCCATTTTATTCTGACGGCCATAGGCGATAGCCAGTTGTCGCCATGTGGCGGCTATATTCGGTCTCAGCCTGATGCTGTGACGTAAATTTGTTTCGGCTTCTTTCAGCAGCGCCGGATCGTCGCTGGAGACCTGTGCCATGCCCAACGCCTGATAAAGAATATCCGATGGCGGGACAAATTCTATGGCGCGTTTATAACTGGCAATCGCCTCATAAACCCGGCCATGTTCAAACAGCATCTGGGCTTTCAACTCGTGAAAGTATGGGTCTTGCGGGTATTGCGTGAGCAATTCATTGATTAGCCCGAGCGCCTTTTTCAGGTCGGGAAGGCGATAGTAAGCCATTGCCCGTCCGTATCGAGCCCAGACCGACTGATCTGTTTCGGGGTATTTTTGCAGTACCACTGCCAGGGGGAATGAATAGGCAATAATCTTGGCCCGGATACGATTGTGCTGTATCTGCAACTGTTCCGGCGATGGCGTATCAGAATACTTCGAGTCTTCGATATGTTTTTCCAGGGTCCGCATACGGTCCTGGGTTATGGGGTGTGTCTGCAGGTAAGGGTCCTGTCGTGATGCACTGAGCAGATCCTGATTCTCAATAACGCCGAGGAACTTGTATAGCCCTCGGGCCGATTGTTGGGTTGCCTCAAGAAAACGAATTGCGGCCTGATCGGCAGAAGATTCCTGGGTTCGGCTGAATTGCAGGAATGACCGCAGCCCGAGATTAGGGCCACTTGCGGTTGTCACCGCACCCAATTCCGGCTTGTTTGCCAGAATAGCGGCCCCGATACCAAGCACCGTGGTGATCAGGTCAATGGTCCGCGCCTGATCGATGGCCTGGGCCATACGGACCAGATGACCACCGGATATGTGGCCGGTTTCATGGGCGATGACACCGATAACCTGACCGACGTCTTCGGCAGTGCTTAACAGGCCGGTATTAATGAAAATCTTTTGCCCATTGCTAACGAAGGCATTGAGCTGTGGACTCAGGATAAGATTAATCTGGACCGCGTCGGGATTAAGTCCGGCGGCAATAAAAAGCGGCCGGGCATAACTTTTAACAACATTTTCCGTTTCAGCGTCTCTGACAAGTGTTATCTTACTTTGAGACTGGGCTGGTTCAGCCCATAAAAATGCAATCAAATATATAAAAACAGGGGCCAGCGGTAAAATAATGAATTTAAACAAAATCAAACATGTCCTTCGCATATGTGGTCATTTGATTTCAAAGGGTAAAGCGAGTCGGCATTTTCGTCAATTTGTACTGTTGGGTATGCTCGCCATTTTTGTTACGGGCTGTTCTGGTGGGGGAGGTACTGTCGAACAGGGGGGGATCGGATATATCGAGGGATTCCTGGGCGGAGTATCTGCTGACGAGCCCCGGGCAGCTCTGGTGGGCAGGGAGATTCTGTCTTCCGGCGGTTCGGCTGCCGATGCTGCTGTTGCCATGTATTTCACACTATCGGTAACCATGCCGTCATCCGCCAGCCTTGGTGGCGGGGGTGTTTGTGTGGTTCATGACGCGGAAAGCGGTAATACAGAGGCGCTGAATTTTCTGGCCCGTATCCCAAGAGTCATTCCGCAAACTGCATCCCGCCCCAGTGCCATACCGGGCAACCCCCGTGGGTTTTACGCCCTTTTTGCGAAATATGGCAGTGGTATTTTGCGTTGGGAGCAACTGGTCTCGCCGGCGGTAAACCTGGCAAGGGAAGGAACCCCCATATCCAGGGCCTTGTCGCGCGATCTTGCGGTCGCCCATGATGCACTTATAGCTGATCCGGCCTTTGTGGCAGTATTTGGCGGTGAGACGTTAGGCAGGCTCATCAACGAAGGTGGCAATTTAAAACAAATCGATTTGTCAACGATCCTGCGGGTAATATCAACCCAGGGTCCGGCTGATTTTTACAATGGCAAGGCGGCTGTCCATCTGGTCGATGCGGTTGAACGTGCCGGAGGGTCTTTGACACTGGATGATCTGCGTGAGTATCGGCCTTATTGGCAGGAAACCCAGAAAGTTTCGGTGGGTGAGCATACCGCACATTTTTCACCACCACCGGCTGCGGCGGGGACGGTCGCGGCAACCATGCTCGATATTCTGGTTAATCGGGGCTTGTATCTTGATGCCGACGGTGACGTGGAACGCCTGCATGTTCTGGCCGAAGTGGCCATGCTTTCTTATGCGGATCGTTCAAGGTGGATGCTTCCCGCTGGTGAGACTCGCTGGTCCTCGCAGGAGCTTTCGGATATGACACGTCTGGAAGAGGATTTGCAGAATTTTTCCTTAGGGGCCCATATGCCCGCGGCCGGTTTGTCTATCATGCCAGTACGACATTCGGAAAATCCATCGGGTACGAGTTTTGTCACCGTCGATAAGAACGGCGGAGCCGTCGCCTGTTCCCTGACCATGAACAATTTATTTGGCACCGGCAGGGTCGCGCCGGGAACGGGCATAATTCTGGCGACCATACCGGATGGGAAAAATCGCGGCCCGTATTCGCTGGGGCCAATGATTATGGATAATCAGAATTCCAAGAAGTTTTTCTGGGCCGGGGCATCCAGCGGTGGCGTCGCGGCCCCCACATCCTTGATCAATGTTGCGTCACAGGTGTTGATAGGAAACAGCAGCCTGTCCTCGGCAATTGCAGCAAAACGTATTCATCATGATGCTTTTCCCGATACAACATATTATGAAAAAGGTCTCGAGCAATGGATTGTTGACGGGCTTGTAAATCGTGGCCATTCCGTGGTGCCGGTTTCAACCATGGGCCGGGTTAATGCCATATATTGTTTTAAGGGTTTGCCCGATAATCCAGACACTTGCGAGATTGCCAATGATCCAAGGGCCTTTGGATTGGCGACCATGTCTCAATAACACTTCCGGCGCGGGGTTTTCTGGTACGGTCAGGCGTTTGTGCCAGCCGGACCCGATGGGGCGGCTTCAGCATCGAAGGTTCCAGAATTTTCCTTATGAGCAACCCCTTCCCCCCATTCACTGATCAGGGTTCGTTGGGTCGATCGCAGGGTGGAAATCCGGGAGCTGTGAAAAGTCGCAAGAACGGTTGATACCACCGGTGTGATGGAGCTGAATAGGGCCCAGCCAAAACCTGCGGATCCATACATGACAAACAATGCAAAGACATTTGTCAGTATCTGTACGGAATCAGAGAGTGTATGACCCATGGACCATAATTCCATCATGTACGGAAATACCCCGGTGAAGTTCATGGCAGCGATGCAAAAGGCGGAATATTTTTCTTTTGATCTATCTGTAATATAAGCGACACTGGATGGCAGCATACCAAATATCAGCAGCAATACCGTTGGCGAGGCGTAGACCAGAAAGCCGACAACAGCACCCGACAACCACAGGATCGTCATCGTGCGGTTCTTTTTAGGTGCTTCAGTCTGGGCCTGTTTTCTGGTTGCTTTGCGTGCCATGATTTATCTACTGCCTGACAAAAAACAGGATACTGACAATAATCAAGCCCAGCATGATAGCCGCCATTGCCGAGGCTTTCTGCCCGGCTAGTAAAAGATTTTCTTCCTTGTTGCCGTCCTTGCCTTCCAAGAGATCGATTTCTATTTCAGCTTCGCTGTATACTTTACGGGCTTCGGTGAAGCCGGATTCGTCCTCGGTTCTCTGTTCGGCGTTATCGACAAGATCAAACAGTTCCGGCAGACTGCCTTTTCGAACCAGTTGCGGGATTTCCCGTTCCAGTTCACGCCGGGTCTTGCGATTATGGTAGGTCGCTATTGCAGGGCCGAGCAGTCCGCCTATCCAACTGGACAGACTATATAAAGCCGGAGTCTTTTGTTTCCATTGCAAAAAGGCCAGTAGGCTGAGTGTGCCAATAATAGCCCGTTCCGGTTCTGGCAATGCCATGGCGCGCAAATGAGGATGGATATCCTCATTAAACCGTGCGCCGATAAAAGCGGCAATATGTCGATCTATAGGGCGGCTTTCCGGTTCCGCGTTTGAAGCAGCCTTGTCCATTGCCGGTAACAGTTCCTCGATATCAGTAACATGCGCTTCATCAATCAGTGGCGACAGACAGGGCAGGTTTTTATTGAGTTCGTAGAGACATCGTTCCGCGCCAAAGCCAAGTTCTTTGATTTTGATGTAACCTTTGCTGCGCAATATTTGCCGATGCCACATGGCATTGTCTGGTGTGCTATTGATCTGGGATTTAAGCCAGTAATCAAACAGGTCACGCATGACGACTTCCAGCAGGTCCTGATACGATTGTTTCTGAAGGGTCAGGTAGGCAAAATAAGAGCCGAAGGAATCGATCATGAATTTCAGATCTTTGTAGCGTATGGGTCCGGACGGATCGAGCAGTATGCAGAGCTTGGCGACGACTACCTCCGGTGAATGTTGCGGATTGCCGCCGCTTCTGCTTGCCGTCAGGATCAGTATTTTTACTTTGTCGGCCAATTCCCGGTCATCGAGATTACGGCGCACCCAATTTTCAAAATTTTCATCGGCTTTTATGGTCCGGAATGTTTCTTCCGGGGCCAATGAAAAGGCATAGGCCAGGGTCCGGGCTGTATTGTAGGACACGCCTTGAAAATGGTACGGGGCTTTGGCTTTGGGTGTGCTATGGCGCTGTACGGGTGTATTCTTACGTCCGTCTATCCAGGTCTCCGCTGCCTCGGCAGTCCAGCGGCCTTCTTCTTCATCGTTTAACAGTCCACGTAAAAATTCAATGGCCGGTAATGGCACACGTGAATTTGCGCTGAGCGCAGCGTAGGTATTGCGTTCGATTTTTTCTATCAGCAATTCAAGGGGGGTTAGATGACTGACCGGATTATGCCCCAGCATGATAAACATAATTGATACGCCCAGGGCATAGACATCATCATAGGGCGACCCTCTGCCCCGACCGATCCGGTCGGCTGTACTGCGTTCAATGGTTTCAAAAATTTCGGGTTGATCGTAACCGGGTGGCGAGGTGACACAATCGCCCAACACTAATTCTTGATAACTCGTATCCATAAAAAACATGTTGTCGGGGCGAATGGCCCGGTGGGTTAAATCGGCTTCGCTTAAATCAAGAATAGCCGTTATACCCGGTGTCAGAACGCGTTCGATCACATCATATTCACTGATCCTGGTCGCACCGGACGCTAGGGCGTCTGTGAGACGACCACCCATGGGGCGTTCGTATATAACAACCGTTGTTTTGCGGCCTGTCAGGGGCCATTCAATAATATCCCAGTCAATGAAGGGCAGAGAGCATCGAGGTGAGTTTACTTTCATTTGCATCATGAGCCTAGTGCGAACCGGCAGATCTGGATCACAGATTAAGGCAAACAGCCCTTTGTCCGGGATGCGTGTGTCGCTCGCTTCATAGGCCAGGGCACTGGGAGAATTAAGCTGCACCAAAGGGGCTGCTGCATCAATCGTAAAGTGTTTACGGAAAACAACAGCAACATCGGAGGGCGCGGATAATGGTATGTCCGGCTCTTCTATAATGTCTTTTGTCTGATCGTCTTCTGTCTGATCTACTTTGGCTGATTCTGCCATATTACCTCATAATGAAGATGTCCGATTTTATCGGATTATATGGAATTAGCCTATTTTATACACTTTTCTCTTTCTGTATAGGAAATGAACCGCTTATTTTAGCGCCGGTTATGTGAAATAACCTGTATTCAGGTCATTTCGGTGGGTCGGGGTTTAATCTTCAAACGGATTATGGACTAAAATAGTGTCCTCGCGTTCGGGGCTGGTCGATAACAGGGCCACCGGTGCGCCGATCAATTCTTCGATTCGGCGGACATATTTTATAGCCGTAGCCGGCAAATCTGCCCAGGAACGTGCCCCATAGGTGGTCTCGCTCCATCCTTCCATGGTTTCATAGATCGGTTCGAGACTGGCTTGTTTCGTTGTCGAGGCCGGAAGGTGATCAATGAATTTGCCGTCAACCATGTACCCGGTACAGACTTTCAGCTCCGACATGCCATCGAGTACATCCAGTTTGGTCAGGGCAATGCCATTGATGCCATTGACCATGACGGATTGGCGGACCAGGGCGGCATCGAACCAGCCACAGCGTCGGGGTCGGCCTGTGGTGGTGCCAAATTCATGACCACGTTCGCCAAGTCCCTGACCGATCTCGTCTTTCAGTTCTGTTGGAAAGGGCCCGCTGCCCACACGGGTGGTGTAGGCCTTTGTGATGCCCAGTACATAATCAATGGAATTCGGTCCCTGTCCGGTGCCAACGGCTGCCTGGGCGGCGACCACATTGGATGAGGTCACATAGGGGTATGTGCCATGGTCGATATCCAGCATGGTGCCCTGGGCACCCTCGTAGAGAATCCGGCGACCCTTGCGGCGCGCTTCGTTGAGCAATTTCCACACAACATCCACGTAAGGTGCAATTTTAGGGGTGATGTCGGCAATTTGCTGCATTAGTTCAGCCCGGTTGACTTCGGCCATGCCCATGCCCCGTAACAGGGCGTTGTGGTGGAACAACATGGTGTCGACTTTATCGCCCAGCACATCCGGATCGGACAGGTCGCCAACCCGAATGGCCCGCCTGGCAATCTTGTCTTCATAGGCTGGGCCGATGCCGCGACCGGTGGTTCCGATCTTGCCTTTGCCGGCGGCTTTCTCGCGGGCCATGTCCAGATATTGGTGCAGAGGTAAAATCAGCACCGCATTATCTGCAATGCGCAGGTTCTCAGGTGTCACCGCCACGCCCTGTCCGCGCAGGGTCTCAATTTCCTCTAACAGGGCCCAGGGGTTAATGACCACGCCGTTGCCGATGACAGACATCTTGCCGGGACGCACGATGCCCGATGGCAAGAGGTGCAGTTTATAGACCGTACCATCGATAACCAGAGTATGTCCGGCGTTATGACCGCCCTGAAAGCGGGCGACCACATCGGCACGTTCAGATAACAGGTCGACAATCTTGCCTTTGCCTTCGTCGCCCCATTGAGAGCCGACAACCACTACATTGGCCATGGAATACTGATCCTTCTTTTTGGCTGGTTATTTGATTTGTTATTTCATGTGGGCGAGCGGAGACGCTCCACCATGTTCGTAAATATGCGTACAATTGAGGCGTCTGGCCTCGGCTTTATCGTCCGACGTTTCTTCCAGGCCATGAACGGTTACCCAACCTACATCACGAAGTTTCCGGCTGGTGTCTTTGGGGGTGTTGGCAGGCATGAATAAACGGGTGACAGTTGGTCGTTTGGGGATCGCGCGAAGCACCGTATCCATGAACAGGGTCAACCCAGTGGCATGTTCCTGCTCGCTGGTGATATATCGACCACCGGTTCCCAGTTCCCCGCGTCCGCCTCTGGTAAAGAACGTAAAGGTCACGCCGGTATGATATTCCCAGCCCCTGTTTTCTATCAGGTCGAGGGTCAATGGCAGCTCGGGAGCCTGCTCACTGATTGCGCTAACGATGGAGAGCAGGGCGCCACATTCGATCTTTGCCGAACCTTCCAGATTCAAACTGTCGAGGCTCGCAAGGGCATCCTCAGCCGGGCCAGTGGCGGCGAGAAGCTTGGCAAATATCGTCACATTGTCCTGGCCAATGGTATCGGCCAAGCTGGCCAGGTCAGCGGCGTCTTTGCGGTCCAGCGCATCGCGCAGGGCAATGCGATCTTCGCCCGACAGGTCCATATCATCACACAATGCGGGAACCAGTGTGGGAAGGCATAAATCGACAGACATATTCATGATGCCCAGAGCGGTCAATGCACCGGTTGCCAAAAGGATAATTTCCGTATCGGCCAGCGGTGTGTTGGCACCGATTAACTCGACACCGACCTGGCCAAATTGACGTTCGGCGCGTAACTGGGTTCCCTTGATGCGCAGGATTTGGCCGGCATAGCTCAGGCGCAAGGGGCGCGGAGCGTTGGTTAACCGGGTGCTTGCAATGCGGGAAACCTGGGGGGTCATGTCGGCGCGCAGCCCCATCATGCGCTGGGAAACCGGATCCATCAGGCGAAACGTCTGTTCGCTCATGGCTAAGCCCGGTCCGCGCAACAGGTTCTGTTCAAATTCCAGCAAGGGCGGTTTGACCCGGTCGAAACCGAATGCGCCAAACTGGGTCATTAACTGTTCTGAGATGGTGGCCTCGAAAGCAGCTTCCGGCGGCAGGACATCGCTCATCCCAGCTGGTAGCAGGGCTTTGTCTGCTTTGTTTGAATTATCGTTTGTTTCGTTCATAACCTGTGCTTTCGGGGCCGTATAATCAGGGCATTTTAATACACTAAAAAAATACACTAAAAAAGGGCTGATGACATTGATGCCACAGCCCTTAATCATTCCTCATGTGGCAAGTAGTATTACCCGCTATCGCATAGATCAGCAAGCCTCTTGCACAGTCATAATTATCAGATCGAGAATTGATAAAGTGTTGCGGCAAGCATGGATCCCACCACGGCGAGCAGAAGGTACCAGCCAAATACCGCCCGGCGAACCAGGACAAATACTGCGATCGATGCCGGAATGCTGGTTATGCCGCCACCGAGCAGAAATCCCATGGCAGCACCCGGCGCCATACCCATGTCGATCAGCCGGGACATCAATGGAATGGCCGCATAGCCATTAAGGTAGGCGGGAATGCTGGTAAACACGGCGGCGGGAATGGTCCACCAGTTACCTCCGCCCAGCCAGTCCGTGATCAGGCTGGTGGGGATATATACGGTCATCTGGCTTTCCAGAATAAAAGCCAGGGTCAGCCATTTTGTCAGGAACAAGCCGGTCTCGCTCGATGCCGACAGGAAGGATGCACGGCGCGCCGGGTCGTTCCAGAAACGCCAGTATATAGTGTCGTCTGAAAGCTTTGAGATGTCGCTGCACGTTGTGCCACAGCTCAGCACCGCTGCGCCGCGTAAAGGATCGGCAAGCAGGCCTGCACGAAAAGCAAAGTGGGTCGCGGATCCGGCTAGAAGACCGATGCCAATGGCCGACGTGGTTTTTGCCAGGGTAAAGCTCCATCCCAGTGAAGCCATGCTCAGGATAAACATCTCCGGGTCCATCAGGGGTGAACTGACCCAGAAAGCCATGACCGGTGCCAGCGGCACACCGGCGGCCAGCAGTCCGGCGATAATTGGAATCACGCCACAGGAACAAAATGGGGACAATGTACCAAAAATTGAAGCCACGATGATGGTGCGTGTGGGGTTGCCGGTAAAGACCCGGGCTATGGAGGCATCGGCACCGCTGGCTTTGATGGCGGCGGCCATGATGACCGAAAGGGCGAGGAACGGTGAAATCCCGATCAGCGAGCCGCCGGTAAAGATCAGCGCCGGGGTAAACTGATTTGCATCGGCCAGATAGATAATCCCCAACAAACCAAGGCAGGTCAGCAATACCCGGTCAATTCGCCGAAAATTAGCGAGGGAAAATACGGGCAGGTGATCTGTGCGGGATGTCATGCGGCGGTTTCTTCCATGTTTTTATCTTCCTGTTCGCCCAGTGTGGGCAGTCCAGTGCAGCAATGATCGGTTAAAAATTCGATCAGTCCGTCCATCACATCATGGCGCGCCCGGCACCATAATTGTCGCCCGGTCCGGTGCTGTACGATTAGATCAGCCCGCACCAGATGGGTCAGGTGGTGGGACAGTGTTGAGCCGGGGATGCCGCCCAGGTGGCGGGCAATGTCGCTGACGATGACGCCTTTACTGCCAGCACGAACCAGCAACCGGAAGATCGCCAGTCGTGTTGGATTGCCCAGTTCGCTAAGGCAGGATGATGCGTAATTAATGTCCATGCGGCGAAGATTAACACAAACATTCTGTCAATACAACTATATTTCTAGAATTATCGAAATATCATAAAAACGTGAAAACCTTAACATTTTACTATAAAAAAGCGGCTGTTTTTACATGTTGTTAGGTCAGGTCAGGCGGCGACGGTTAAGGTTTTTTCCAGATAATCGTCGATATGGTCTGACAGTTCCTGTTGATGTTTGTTAAAGAAGTGATTGCACCCCTCTACCACACGGTAATCGATGACAATGTTTTTCTGGCTGGATAATTTCTGGGCCAGTTTGTCGACTGATCCCACAGGGATAACTTCATCGTCGGAGCCATGCACAATCAGGCCGGATGCCGGGCAGGGCGCCAAAAAGGTAAAATCATTGGTGCTGGCCGGTGGTGCGACGGAAATGAAACCGGTAATTTCCGGGCGGCGCATCATCAACTGCATGGATATCCAGGCCCCGAAAGAAAATCCGGCAGTCCAGCAGACCTGGGAATTGGGGTTGTTGGTCTGCATCCAGTCAAGCGCTGCTGCGGCATCGCTTAATTCACCCTGGCCATTATCGAACTCGCCCTGAGACCGTCCCACACCCCGGAAATTGAATCGCATGGTCGAAAATCCACGCCGAATAAAGTTCTGATATATGGAGAAAACAACCTTGTTGTTCATGGTTCCGCCATGTTGCGGGTGTGGGTGCATGATAAGTGCCAGTGGGGCGCCGTTCTGTTTTGAGTGGTGATACCGTCCTTCGATTCGGCCATCCGGGCCGTTTAAAATTATTTCTGACATGATTCTCCTGACTGAATTATATAGGCGTGTCTGACTGTTAACGGCTCATATGCGGCAAAGTCTGCAATTCTTAGTGTGGTATCTTTATTAATTAAACCATATATAAACGAGTAATACTTGATAAAATCACTCAGGTTTATTATATGTATCCCATGAGAGGGGGATGGTTGTTATATTGCTCTTTCTGACGCAAGAGCCGTAAGCCGTTAGGTGCGCTCGTTCCCGATCACCCTAAACATAGTCAAGTTTTCGCCATGTTCAAGAATTTTAAAGAAGATATTAGAGCATTTATGGACCGCGATCCTTCTGCCCATTCCGCTTTGGAAGTAGTTTTGTGCTATCCGGGTTATCATGCCATCGTGGTTTATCGCATTACCCATTGGTTGTGGGGGCAGAATCTTCATGTTCTGGCACGATTTATCGCCCATATCGGTAAAATTTTTACCGCCATTGAAATTCATCCCGCAGCGGTTATCGGACGGCGTCTGGTGATCGATCACGGGACCGGTGTGATCGTCGGGGAAACATCGGTGATCGGAGATGATGTGACGCTCTATCATGACGTGACCCTGGGCGGGATTGCACCTTCTGTGGAATCGGCTTCTCAGGTTGGCCTGAAACGCCATCCGACTATCGAAAATGGTGCCATTATCGGATCGGGTGCGGCCGTTCTCGGCCCGATCATTATCGGTGAAGGATGCAAGATCGGGGCAAATTCGGTTGTTACCAAGGCGGTGCCTGCCGGTATGACAGCCGTCGGTGTACCGGCCCGGCTGGTGATGCCGAAAGACAAAAGCAAGTCAAAGGAATTTGTTGCCTACGGGACACTGGCTGATGGCCCGGATCCCGTATTGCAGACCATTGAAAATATGCGCCATGAAATGGGGGTCATGGCGGGACGGGTCGAGGAACTGGAGGCTCAATTATCGGAACAGAAACCAGCGGCGGATTCTGAACCGACGTCAACCCGCACCAAGCGGGCTGGCCGTAAATAAACAGGAGTTGTACGATGAAACTTAGCACAAAGGGACGATATGCCGTCATGGCGATGGTTGATCTGGCGATGCATCAGAGCGGTGAGCCTATCGCGTTGTCTGATATCGCCAGCCGTCAGTCTATATCCCTGTCTTATCTGGAACAATTATTTGGCAAACTGCGCCGCGCCGGTCTGGTGAAAAGTGTCCGCGGACCTGGTGGCGGGTATAATCTGGCCCATACCCTGGGACAAATTCGCATTGCCGATATCGTCATCGCGGTCGATGAGCCGCTCAGGGCATCACGATGTCGAGTTGGTTCACCTACCGGCTGTCAGGGTACCGGCAGTAGATGTATCACCCATGACCTGTGGGAAGAACTGACCAACCACATTTTTCTGTTCCTGAATTTTATCACCCTTGATGATGTGATTAACAAACGTATATTGGGGATCAGTGGGGCGCTTTTTCAGCGAGAAAACCCTGTTCCAGAACTGGCTTACCAGGATATTGATGTATCCCCCAGGCCCCGTGCTGCGGCATCTTGAACCCTGTCATCTGATTAACCGGTTATAGAGACTGATTATGAACGAGAATGTATATCTGGATCACAATGCAACCGCCCCGCTTCGCCCCGAGGCGAGGCTGGCGATTGATCAGGCTATGGGCATTGTTGGTAATGGATCATCGGTTCATGCGGGTGGCCGGGCAGCCCGGCGGATTATTGAAGATGCGCGGCGCGTCGTTGCAGCGTTGTGTGCGGCTCAACCTGACACGGTGACATTTACCAGTGGTGGCACCGAAGCCAATAATCTGGCTTTGGGTGCAACGGCCATGTCGCGGGTCCTGATTTCGGCTGTTGAACACCCATCGGTTTACGATGTGGCTGACCGGCCCGAAATTATTCCGGTTGACCGTGACGGGATCGTTGATCTGGACGCCCTGGAAAATATGCTGGCTTCGGATAATACACCTGCGCTGGTTTCGGTTATGGCCGCCAACAATGAAACCGGTGTGATCCAGCCCATTGAACGGGTCGCTGAGGTGACCCGGCGTTATGGTGGCATCGTTCATTGCGACGGAGTCCAGGCTGTGGGAAAAATCCCCCTGGATGTAAATTCTCTGGGTGTGCATATGCTGACGATTTCGGGCCATAAAATTGGCGGTCCGGCTGGCTCGGGTGCGCTGATTAACGTGGACGGCCTGGCACTTTCGCCCTTGATCCGTGGCGGTGGGCAGGAGAAAAAACTGCGACCCGGCACCGAGAACCTGATCGGCATTGCCGGTTTCGGTGCCGCCGCTCAGGTTATCAATGATCGCGGACAGGCCGAAATAGAAAAAATTCGCCAATGGCGGGATGATTTGGAAAGTGCGGCAAAAAATCGTATATTGGGGCTTGAAATAGTTGGACAATCGGCTCCCCGGTTACCAAATACAAGTGCGCTGATATCACCCGCCATCGATAGCGAGACCCAGGTCATGGCACTGGATATAGACGGTGTTTCGATCAGTTCCGGTTCTGCCTGTTCATCGGGCAAGGTCGGTGCGAGCCCGGTCATGGTGGCCATGGGATTTAATGATAGCCAGGCCCGCTCAGTGATCCGGGTCAGCCTTGGCTGGTCAAGCAGGCCCGACGATACGAAACGCTTTCTTGATGTGTGGTGTGGTCTGCATGACCGCCTGGCACGTCAGGCAAGTTAAGTTGATTATGAAAAACGGAAAGTTTCAAATATGAAGGTTAGTGCAGATACGTTCGGACAGGACAATGACCTCGGTGATGATGCCTATAAATATGGCTTCGTGTCCGATGTGGAATCAGAGCTTGCTCCCAAGGGGTTGAGCGAGGACACGGTGCGTTTTATCTCGGCCAAGAAAAACGAGCCTGCGTGGATGCTGGACTGGCGTTTGACGGCTTATGATCACTGGCTGACCATGGATGAACCTGACTGGCAGAAACCAAAGTTTCCACCAATAGATTATCAGGATGCCCATTATTACTCCGCGCCGAAAAGCATGAAAGACGGGCCCAAGTCGCTGGACGAAGTTGACCCGGAATTGCTGGCGGTTTACGAAAAACTCGGTATCCCCCTGAAAGAACAGGAAATGCTGGCTGGTGTAGCCGTGGACGCTGTTTTTGATAGTGTTTCTGTCGCCACCACCTTCCGGGCCAAGTTGATGGAAGCCGGGGTCATATTCTGTCCCATATCCGAAGCTATTCAGGATTACCCTGATCTGGTCCGCAAATATCTCGGCACGGTGGTGCCTTATACCGATAACCGCCATGCGACCTTGAATTCTGCGGTGTTTACCGATGGCTCGTTTGTCTACATTCCCAAAGGCGTGCGCTGTCCCATGGAGCTGTCGACATATTTCCGCATCAACGAAGCCAATACAGGTCAGTTCGAACGAACCCTGATTATCGCCGATGACGATTCCTATGTGAGCTATCTGGAAGGCTGTACCGCCCCCCAGCGCGACGAAAACCAGCTTCATGCTGCCGTGGTGGAACTGGTCTTGCATGATAATGCGGAGATTAAATATTCCACGGTCCAGAACTGGTATCCCGGTGATAAGAACGGTGTAGGCGGGATTTACAATTTTGTGACCAAGCGGGCTGTTTGCCGGGGTAAAAATTCCAAGGTGTCGTGGACGCAGGTGGAGACCGGTTCGGCTATAACCTGGAAATACCCAAGTTGTGTTTTGCTCGGCGAGGGTTCCGTAGGTGAATTCTATTCCATCGCCATCACCAACAATATGCAAATGGCCGATACGGGAACCAAGATGATCCATATCGGTAAAAACACGACCTCGAAAATTATCTCAAAGGGGATTGCCGCAGGGCGTTCGGACCAGACCTATCGTGGACTGGTACGCATGTCCCCCAAAGCGACCGGTGCGCGCAACTATACCCAGTGCGACTCGCTGCTGATCGGGGATATCTGCGGTGCCCATACGATCCCCTACATCGAATGCAAAAACAAATCCGCCGTGGTCGAACATGAAGCCACAACCTCGAAAATCAGTGAGGAACAATTATTTTATCTGCGCCAACGCGGTATCCCCGAAGAAACCGCGGTGGCCCTGATCGTCAATGGCTTCTGCCGTGATGTCTTGCAGCAACTACCCATGGAATTTGCTGTCGAGGCGCAAAAGCTGGTCGGCATATCACTGGAAGGCAGTGTCGGTTGATACCGATGATGACTGTAATTTAACAAGGAATAAATATAGATGTTGGAAATCAAAGGGCTGCATGTCTCTGTCGATGGCAAGGAAATTCTCAAGGGTCTCGACCTGAAGCTTGGGACCGGTGAAGTTCACGCCATAATGGGACCGAACGGTTCGGGCAAGAGCACCCTGTCTTATGTGATCGCCGGGCGTGATGGATACAAGGTAACGGCCGGAGATATCCTGTTCAAGGGCAATAGTATTCTTGACTTGCTGCCGGAAGAACGGGCGGCGGAAGGTATCTTTCTGGCCTTTCAGTATCCGGTTGAGATTCCCGGTGTCGCCAATACAACTTTTTTACGTGAATCGGTTAATGCGGTGCGCCGCTACCGAGGTGAGGATGAGCTTGATGCCATGCAGTTCATCCGCGTATTACGCAAAAAAGTAGCCGAACTGGGTGTTTCTGATGATTTGCTCAAACGTGCTGTCAATGTGGGGTTCTCCGGCGGTGAGAAAAAACGCAACGAAATTTTGCAAATGTCGGTTCTCGAACCAGCCCTCGCGGTGCTCGATGAAACCGATAGCGGACTGGATATTGATGCCCTGAAAATCGTTTCCGATGGTGTCAATCGCCTGCGTGATCCACAACGCACCACATTGGTGATAACCCATTATCAGCGCTTGCTCGATTATATCGTGCCCGATTATGTTCATGTACTGGCCAATGGCCGTATTCAGCGCACCGGCGGCAAGGAACTTGCCCTGGAGCTGGAAAAAAATGGCTATGCCGCGTTTACCGGAGAAGCAGCCTGAAATGAGCGTAACACCTGAAAATACATTACCGTTCGCTGGCAATCTAGCCACGGCAGGTAAAGATCCGCTGGGTCTGGAGCTTGACTGGCTGCAAGATATACGCCAGAGCGGCGTTGTGCGTTACCGTGATCTGGGTTTGCCCGCCATTAATCTGGAAGACTGGAAATATACCAATCTGTTAGCGCTCGGCGATATGGACTACCTGACGGCCACGCCGGATCATGGCGACGTGCCGGTCGATGTGGTGCCGAGCATTTTTCCAACCGGGAACAATGATTTGCCTTCGGGTGCCAGACTGGTTTTTGTCAATGGAATGGCGCGCGCCGATCTTTCGACCATGAAGGACCTGCCCGCCGGGGTGACGCTGGAGCCGCTGGCTCAGGTCATCGATCAAAATCCGGGTCTCCTGAAAGTTCATCTGGGCCAACTCGCCATTGATACTGACCGCGCAATGCTGGCCCTGAACAATGCCGCCATGAACAGTGGTTATGTCCTGCATGTGGCCAAAGGGGTGGTCATGGAAAATCCCATTGAAATCATCCATATCGGTGGTATTGCCCAACAACCGCTGGCCTGTTTTCCGCGCAATCTTGTTATCATGGAAGAAAATTCACAGGCCGATATGATCGTTCACCATGTGGGTGTTGGCGGGGCGAGTTATTTTGTGAACACCGTAAACGAGATATCACTGGGCCAGGCCGCCCGGTTGCGTGTTTATAATGTTCAAGACGAATCCCACCAGGCAATAAACATAACGGCCAATTGGGCCAATGTTACACGAGATGCCAGCTATTCCAGTTTTAACCTGTCGCTGGGTGCTCGCCTGTCGCGTTTCGAGACCTATGTGGCGCTGAACGGGACGGGGGCGATGTGCAAACTCGACGGGGCTTATCTGATGCGCGGCCAGGGTCATTGCGACAACACCCTGCGGATTGATCACCTGAAACCCGATACCACCAGCAGCGTGATGTTCAAAGGGGTGCTGGATGATAGATCGCGGGCCGTATTCCAGGGCAAGATTGTTGTCCACCGCGACGCCCAACGCAGCGATGGGCAAATGCACAACAAGACCATGTTGCTCAGTGACAAGGCCGAAATCGATACAAAACCTGAATTGGAAATCTATGCCGATGATGTGAAATGTGCCCACGGGGCGGCGTCTGGTCATGTGGACGAGACCGCACTGTTTTATATGCGCTCTCGTGGCATTCCAGATGATCTGGCGCGAAATCTGCTCATCCAGTCATTCCTTGCCGAGGTTCTGGAGCGGGTCAATGTCGATACCATCGGCGCGGCAATGAACGATAAAGTAACCCATTGGTTACCAGTGGCGAGGGGCCAGATATGAACGCAGTCGTAATATCTCGCTCAAGCCAGTCATCTGAAGTCGGGCAAGCCGGTGATAATTCGCTGATGGCGTTTGATGTGGAGCGGGTGCGCAAAGATTTTCCGATCTTTGACCAGAAAGTCCATGGCCGCCCGTTGATCTATCTCGACAGCGGCGCCAGTGCGCAAAAACCCCAACAGGTCATCGACGCCATGAGCACGGCTTATGAGACCTATTATGCCAATGTGCACCGCGGTGTTCATGTCATGAGCCAGCGTTCTACCGAGGCCTATGAAAGTGCCCGCGAAAAGATCGCCAAATTCCTCAATACCAACAACAGCAACGAGATCGTTCTCACCGGCAGTGCCACAGAGGCGATTAATCTGGTGGCCTATTCTTATGGCCGTAAATTCCTTAAAGCAGGCGACGAGATTATCCTGTCGCACATGGAACATCACGCCAATATCGTGCCGTGGCAATTGCTGCGCGACGATGTGGGCGTGGTCCTGAAGATCGCCCCGATCCTTGACGATGGCTCGCTTGATCTTGAGGCCTTTGAAGCCTTGTTGGGATCGAAAACCAAACTGGTCGCCATGACCCATATCTCCAATGCGCTGGGCACGGTGGTACCCATCAAACAGGTGATTAATAAAGTCCACGAACACGGTGCGCTGGTTTTGGTCGATGGCTGTCAGGCCACACCCCACAGTGCGGTGGATGTGCAGGCACTGGGCGCGGATTTTTATGTCTTCGCGCCTCATAAAGTATATGGCCCAACCGGTATCGGGGTGCTCTATGGCCGCGAAGACCTGCTCAATACCATGCCGCCGTGGCAGGGTGGCGGAGACATGATTGCGTCTGTCACCTTCGATAAGACCACATTCCAGAAAGCGCCATTGAGATTTGAAGCCGGTACGCCAGCCATTGTGGAGACCATTGGTCTGGGGGCCGCTATTGATTATGTCAGTGCGTTGGGTATGGAAAATATCGCCGCCCATGAACAAGGCCTGTTGCATTACGCCACTGAACGGCTGAACGCAATCGAAGGCTTGACGATCATTGGCACCGCACCGGACAAGGCCGCTATTATTTCTTTCATCATGGATTGTGCCCATCCCCATGATATTGGCACCATCGTCGATCAGATGGGTGTTGCCTTGCGCACCGGCCATCATTGCGCCCAACCGGTCATGGACCGGTTTGGCCTGTCGGCAACGGCACGCGTATCATTCGGGTTATATAATACCCGCCAGGACATCGATACGCTGATCGATGCCATCGGGGCGGTAAAGGAGTTCCTGGGCTGATGTTTGATGATCTACGCGAGCTTTATCAGGAAGTCATTCTCGATCATGGTAAAAAACCGCGCAATTTTCGCCACCCCGATGATTTTACCTGCGAGGCCGCCGGGAATAACCCCATGTGCGGTGACGCGCTGATCGTCTATCTGACGGTGGATGATAACCGGATGATCCGTGATGTGGCGTTTCAGGGCAAAGGCTGTGCAATCTCCGTTGCCTCGGCGTCCATGATGACCGAAATGCTGAAAAATATTTCAGCCGACGAAGCCGATACTTTGTTCAAGGCCTTCCACGGTCTGTGTACCGGGGCAGATGATGCGGATGATCTGGTTGCCGGGCTGGATGAAGAGGTGGCTGAACGTTTGCAGATGTTGTCGGGCGTGCGCCAGTTTCCCATGCGGGTCAAGTGCGCCACGCTGGCCTGGCATACCATGGACGCGGCAATCAATGGTCATCAGGAAATTTCTACGGAATAGGAAGGTTGGACGACACGCACTATGTCGAATTTTTTATCGAAATTTTTGTCCCCGAAATTCGGGCGTGAACGTGAGCAGGAAGCTGATATGACATCATCACCAGAACACACACCACCGGCCTCTGCTCTGGAGTCCAATCCGGGTTCCACGTCGGAAACCGCCTCTGACTCGACCCCGGATACCACCCAGGCGATGCCGGAACGTCCCATGTATGATGCTTCGCCCGGTGCTGGTATGGAACTGGATGATCCCTATGCCATGGAAGAATTTATAACTTCGGCAGGGGAAAGTTTGCTGGCTGGCAGTGAAGTCGCCGATGAAGACGCCATCGTCGAGGTAATCCGAACCGTTTATGACCCGGAAATACCGGTCAATATATATGATCTGGGACTGATTTATACCATCAGGATCGAAGATAACGGTGACGTGTTTGTTGATATGTCCCTGACCGCGCCGGGGTGTCCGGTGGCCGGTGAAATGCCGGGTATGGTCTCTACGGCTGTATCGCAACTGGACACGGTCGGTGTGGTTACCACCAAGATTGTCTGGGAACCCGCATGGACGCCAGATCGTATGTCCGAGGACGCCAAGCTTGCGTTGGGGATGTTTTGAGATTATCTCAGACAATAATTGAAATTATGGTGTAGAATAGAACTATGTCTGAAAAACCAAAATTAATGTCCTTGACGGAAGCAGCGGCTGATCGGGCGCGCATGTTGATCGCGCGCAGTAATGACCCGGTTGCCGGGTTACGCATCAGCGTTTCGACCAAGGGCTGCAACGGAATGTCCTATGTGGTCGAATACGCCAAGGGCGACAGCATGATGGAAGAAGTCGTGGAAGATAAAGGCGTCAAGATTTTCATCGATCCTATGGCGATCATGTATGTTTTGGGCAGTACCATGGATTATGTTGAAGACAAGTTCCATTCCGGTTTTGTATTTGATAACCCCAATGAAACAGGTCGTTGCGGATGCGGCGAGAGCTTCTCAGTCTAGCCCATGCCAAAATTGATTGTTATTAACGTTGACGGTGAGCACCGTGAACTCGATGCTCCCGTTGGCAGGACGATTATGCAGATCGTTCGCGAGAACGGCTATGATCTGGAAGGTGCCTGTGAAGGTGCCCTGGCGTGTGCCACCTGTCACATCCATGTGGATGCACGGTGGTATGGTAAACTTGACAAAGTCGGCGAAGACGAAACGGACATGCTGGATTTCGCAGACGAACCCAGCCCCACATCCCGGTTGAGTTGCCAGATCGAAATGTGTGAAGACCTTGATGGTTTGATTGTCACTGTGCCACGGGAACCTTGATAAATTCATGACTCTGAATTCTTTAGGTATAAACAAACCCGTTTCTGAAACCCGTGTGGTTGTCGCCATGTCGGGCGGGGTCGACAGTTCGGTGGTCGCCGCACTGCTCGCCGAACAAGGCTATGACGTGCTCGGTGTTACCTTGCAGCTTTATGACCACGGCGAGGCAGTATCACGCTCGAACACGTGCTGCGCTGGCCGCGATATTCATGACGCGCGTATGGTAGCCGACACCCTAGGGATCGCCCATTACGTGCTGGATTACGAGAGCCGTTTTCGTGATCAGGTCATGGAACAATTTGCCGACAGTTATCTGCACGGCGAGACACCGATCCCGTGTGTATTGTGTAATCAGACCGTCAAATTCCACGACTTGCTGGCCACCGCCAGGGATCTCGGGGCCGATGCACTGGCTACGGGACATTATATTCGCCGCGAAGACGAAGCCGGTGCGGTGAACATGTATCGCGGTATCGATCCCTCCAAAGATCAGAGTTATTTCCTGTTCATGACCACCCGCGAGCAGCTTGATTTCCTGCGGTTCCCGTTGGGCGGCATGGAAAAGGCCGAGACCCGCGCCCACGCCGAACGGCTGGGTTTGTCTATTGCTGAAAAAGCCGAGAGCCAGGATATCTGTTTTGTGCCTGATGGTAATTATGTCAGCGTGGTTGAGCACTTGCGCCCCGGTGCCTGTGAGCCGGGCGATATCGTCGCGCTGGATGGCACCGTATTGGGCCAGCATGATGGCATCATTGGTTTCACGGTTGGCCAGCGTCGTGGTCTGCGTATCGCCGTCGGCGAGCCGCTCTACGTCGTGCGGGTCGAGGCCGACACCCGGCGCGTTGTGGTCGGACCCTATGAGGCTGTTCTGGAAAGTAACGTGCGGGTCCGCGATATCAACTGGCTGGGTGACGATGTGGAATTACCGGACGGTGGCCTGGCGGTTTCGGTCAAGCTGCGCTCGGCCCAGCAATTGGCCCCGGCAATGGTTTACGGTAAACCGGGTGGTGCGGCCGACGTGGTTCTTGATACCCCGCAGGCAGGGATTTCACCGGGTCAGGCATGTGTATTTTATGACGGTGAGCGTGTCATGGGTGGCGGCTGGATCGTGCGACAGGAACAATCTTAAAGCGTGACGGATACGGTCGGTCCGATGGGGCCATCCATTGTACCTTCCATGGCTTCTTGAGCCTTTGTTGCTTCTTGCTGGCGGGCCCACATTTTGGCATAGGGGCCGTTACTGACCAACAGGTCGATATGTTTGCCGCGTTCACTGATAACTCCGGCGTCCAGCACGATAATTTCATCGGCCTCGATGATGGTCGATAACCGGTGGGCAATGACCAGGGTGGTTCGGTTGGCCGATAATTCTTTCAGGGATTCCTGAATTTCCTTTTCGGTGTGGGTGTCCAGTGCTGAGGTGGCTTCGTCGAAAATAAGGATTTCCGGGTTTTTCAGGATTGTTCGGGCGATGGCGACCCGTTGTTTCTCGCCACCGGACAATTTCAGGCCCCGCTCGCCGACCTTGGACTGGTAACCGTCGGGCAGTGACATGATGAATTCATGAATATGGGCATGGCGGGCGGCGGCCTCGACCTCGCTGGGCGGGGCACCGGGTCGCGCATAGGCAATGTTGTAAAATACCGTGTCATTAAACAAGACCGTGTCTTGTGGAACCATGCCCAGGTTATCGCGCAGGCTGGTCTGGCTGACATGGCGGATATCCTGGTCGTCGATCAGGATAGCACCGTCGTTGATATCATAAAACCGATAGATCAATCGTGATATGGTGGATTTGCCGGAGCCGCTGGCCCCGACGATGGCAACCGTCTTGCCGGGCGGAACCTGGAAGGAAATACCTTTCAGGACTTCACGTCGGGGATCATAGCTGAACCGCACATCGTTGAATTTAATACCGCCGCCATTGATGGCCAGCACAGGGGCATCATCGTCATCGCGAATATCGGGTGGCGTATCCAGCAACCCGAACATCTGTTCCAGATCGACCAGGGATTGTTTGATCTCGCGGTACACAAAACCCAAAAAGTTGAGTGGCAGGTAAAGCTGGATCAGGTACGTGTTGACCAGGACAAAGTCCCCTATGGTCATGGAACCGTCAACCACACCGTTTCCGGCCATAATCATGACCAGGGTCAGCCCGATGGAAATAATGATGCCCTGGCCAATATTGAGCAGGGAGAGCGAAACGCCACTGCGGGTCGCCGCGTCTTCATAGATCTTCAGGGCCTCGTCAAAGCGGCGGGCTTCGTGATCTTCGTTGGAGAAGTATTTTACGGTTTCAAAATTGAGCAGTGAATCGATGGCTTTGGTGTGGGCCATGCTGTCTGACTCGTTCATGGCCCGCCGGTGATGGATGCGAAATTCTGTGACGATTAACGTCCAGGCAATGTAGCCGATAATGGTGGTAAAGGTGACCAGGGAAAACCAGAATCCATACATTTTCCACAGGATGCCACAAACCAGAACAATCTCGAACAGGGTCGGAACCACGTTAAACAGGGAGAACCGCAGCAGGAATTCAATGCCCTTGGTGCCGCGTTCAATAGCCCGGCTGACACGCCCCGTCTGGCGCCCAAGATGGAAAGCCAGGGATAATTTGTGCAGGTGGCGAAAGGTCTTCAGACCGGCCAGACGGATCGCCCGCTGGGCAACGCGGGTAAACACGGCGTCGCGGATTTCACCGAAGGCCTGGGCCATAACACGGGTCAGCCCATAGCCGATCAGCAGCATCACCGGAACGGCAATAATCGCATTAGCCGTGGTATCAAAGGCATCCACGGCCAGTTTGTAGAATATGGGCACGACCACATTGGTCAGTTTTCCCGCAACCAGAAAGAACATGGAAACAACCACACGAGTGCGCAGGCTAGTGTTATCTTTGGGCCACAAATAGGGCAGCAGGGTGGCGATTGTTTTTATATCATTTCGCTCGCCCTGTGGTTCAAAAGTCTCGCGATTGTGCATGAAAATCCTGTTTTAATGGCATATGAATGTATGAACGTAAGATGGTCGTGCTTTAGAGTAATTCAAGGTTAATGCGGAGCAATATCCGGGTATTTTTAATTTAAACAATTAGCACGTAATGCAACCAGAAACAAAATTGGTGCGGACTTTCCCAATAATGCCGGATTGGCGACCAGCCAGCGATCAAACATGGTGGTCAGTTCCGTAGAATGTTTGCCACTGGTGCACGTGACAATCCACTGGGCGTTGATATCACCCGAATCGGTCAGGGCGTTCAGGGTGTCGCTCAGCCCTGCCACATAGAGTGTGCGCGATGGCTCGGGCGCATTCAGATATGACTCGCCGGTGTAAAACGTCCAGATCTGTCCGCCAACGGCCGGGCCGGAGATGCCAACAATCAGTGTGATTGCGGTAATGATCCCCGTTAGTTGGCAGGTAAGGTATTCTTTCATGGCGCGAATCTTTACAGAAGAATGACAAATTTGCAATGCATGTATTGCCCAGACTCGATCTGGTCTGGGGTGGGGTACAGTTGACATGAGAACAAAAAGAGAACATACTGACGTTATAAACACAGTTGATGATTTATTGCACCTGAACGAACAGGCCAATGGACGCCTGGCGGAGCCGAGAGATGAAACAAGCATTTATAGAAGTTCGATTCCATCCCGTAAGGAAGAACCATGACCTTGGACGGTTAACAACATTTTTAGCCCGCAGGCGATCCGGCGAAACGCCATTTCATGCCGCCGAACGGGCGTTGGCCCAGCGTTATAAGGTTCGTGATTATCTGATCCGTGACGCCCGGCCTATGTCCAGACTGCATTAAGACCCGACCATGCGATGTTTTCATCTATTTGCTATTGTGTAATAACCTGTCAGGCTCCCCAACTAATTACTCCCATTCGATGGTCCCCGGCGGTTTGGACGTGATGTCATAGACCACACGGTTGATCCCGCGTACTTCGTTGATGATCCGGTTGACCGTACGGCCCAGAAATTCGTGGTCGAACGGATAGTAGTCCGCCGTCATGCCATCGCTGGAGGTCACGGCGCGCAAGGCACAGACATATTCATAGGTCCGCCCGTCGCCCATGACGCCGACAGTTTGCACCGGCAACAGGACGGCGAAGGCCTGCCAGATAGCATCGTACAATCCGGCATTGCGAATTTCTTCCAGATAGATGGCATCGGCTTTGCGCAGGATTTCCAGCCGCTCAAAGGTAATCTCGCCGGGCAGCCGGATCGCCAGTCCCGGACCGGGGAAAGGGTGGCGCTTGACGAAGGCTTCAGGCAAACCCAGTTCACGACCAAGGGCGCGGACCTCGTCCTTGAACAGTTCCCGCAACGGTTCGACCAGGGTCATGTTCATGCGTTCGGGCAGACCGCCCACATTGTGATGGGACTTGATGGTGACACTGGGTCCACCGGTAAAGGATACCGACTCGATGACATCCGGATAAAGCGTGCCCTGGGCCAGAAAGTCCGCGCCGCCAATAGTCTTGGCTTCGGCGTCAAATACGTCGATGAAGGTGGCACCGATGATCTTGCGTTTTTGCTCCGGATCGCTGACACCTTCCAGATTGCTCAGGAACATTTCGGATGCGTCGGAATGAATGAGGGATATGTTGTAGTGATCACGAAACAGCGTAACAACCTCATCGGCTTCCCTGGCCCGCATCATGCCCGTATCGACAAATACGCACGTAAGCTGTTCACCGATGGCTTCGTGTAGCAGCACGGCGACCACGGAGGAATCCACACCACCGGACAACGCGCAAATCACCCGGCCCGAACCGACCTGGGCACGGACCTTGGCGATTTCCTGTTCGCGAAAGGCCGCCATGGTCCACGACCCACTGCAACCACAAATTCCATGGGTGAAGTTTTTCAGCAATTGGGCACCGTGGGGAGTATGGACCACCTCCACATGAAACTGTACGCCGTAGAGATTCTTCCGTTCATTGGCGATGGCAGCATATGGGGCATTTTCAGACGTGGCGACAGGTTGGAAACCTTCGGGGATAGACTCGATGCGGTCACCGTGGCTCATCCAGACCTGTTCGCGGTCACCCCTGGCCCAGACCCCGTCAAATAATGGACAATTATCGAGCACATCGACGAAAGCGCGGCCAAATTCCCGGTGATCAGACATCACAACCTTGCCGCCGAGTTGTTCGACCATGGTCTGTTCGCCATAACAGATGCCCAGAATGGGCAGGCCCATTTCAAACACCCCGTCCGGTGCACGCGGGCTGTCACCTTCGGTCACCGAGGCAGGGCCGCCGGACAGGATGATGCCCTTTGGGGTAAATTTTTCTATGGAGTCTTTGTCAACACGATTGAAGGGGTGGACCTCGCAATACACACCGGACTCGCGGACGCGCCTTGCAATGAGCTGGGTTACTTGCGAGCCGAAATCAATAATCAGAATGCGTTCAGAAGTCGTCGTATCAGTCATGTAGTCCCCATATCTTTAATAAAAGAACATACCCGAAGGAAGGTACGGTCTCTAGCGTTTTAATTTAACACCAACACGTGATTATCGAGCAGGTGTTGGCAAATAGCAGCCATATCCGGTGGATTTTCGGCTTGCAGCGAGGCACACATGTTGAATCCGTAAATGGGCGCCTCGCTGGCCTGTACAAGCATATTCAGGGCCTTGGTTTCGTAATGTTCAACCGGGCTGGCCAAATCATGCAAAATGGCCGGACTGGCCATGGCAATACCATCGAGCAGGTTAAAGCCGATCATGTTGTGTAAGGAACTGAGCATTTTAGGCCCGACGATCTGCGGCACCAGTCGTTTGTCCGGGCCGGTTTGTATGCGTGAAATGACGGATTTGCAGGCATACCGATAGAAATCAAGAAAGTCATTGTCCTGACAGAATACACAATAGGCGTTATGGACGTTGCGATAGAGTTTCAGGTTACAATTTTTGGTATGTTGTACCCAGTATTCCCGACCCAACGCAAAACCGTCAGTCAGGGTAATAACAAAAGCTGCCGGGTTGAAGATCAGTACATCTGCATCGAGCCAGCAGACACGTTGGTAGCCTTCTTCAAGGGCCTCAGAGATCAACTCCAGACGGCCCAGATCGGTCGCTATCTGTGGATAGGCTCTTGTTTTTTCACGGTACCAGTCAGGTACATGCTCAAAGATCTCATCGCCGACAAACCGGTAGTCGTAGCCCTGCATCTTGCTCCATTGGCGGACACTGGTCAGGCATAAAGAAATCCAGTAGGGGGTATCGCTGGTCCGCCAGGATTGAATGACCAGTGTATTCACGGCAGTACCTTGCGTTGCAGGATGGCACAAAAGAAACCATCTGTCTGGGTGGTTGCGGGCGAAAGCCTGATGAAGGGGCCACTGAGTGGAGCTTTTATGTCACCGATACATTGCCGCCACACAGCCGCGGCATCAATAACCGTGAAATCATCATTGTGCTGAACGAACCGGTTGATCTGGTCCTCGTTTTCCGGGTGCAGTACTGAACAGGTAGCATAGATCAGCCAGCCGCCCGGTTTGACCATCGTGCTGGCTTGATCCAGGATTGTCTGTTGCGTGACGATCAGCTCATCCAGCTCGTCTGGTAATAACCGCCACCGGGCTTCGGGGTTGCGCCGCCAGGTGCCCGTGGCACTGCACGGAACATCGAGCAAGACACGGTCTGCCGTCGCAGTATTCTCTGTAATCCAGGGATCGTTTTGTGCGGAAAGAACTTTCAGGGTAACATCGCGTATGCCAGCCCGCTCTAACCGGGGTTTGATCCGTGACAGGCGTCTTGAAAATATATCACAAGCGGTCAGGCTACCGTCCAGAGTGCCCTGTTGGGTCATAGTTGCAGCCAGCGCCAGGGTCTTGCCGCCGGCCCCGGCACAAAAATCCACAACGTTCAGGCCGGGCCGGGCATCACACATCATGGCCAGCAGTTGCGAGCCTTCATCCTGAATTTCCACCAATCCGTCCCGATAGGCTGAAATGCCGCCCATCTTGACATTGCCAGATACCCGTAGTGCCAGTGGGGACCAGGGGCAGGCAGTGGTTTGAATATTTTCCTGGTGCAATTTGTCAACCGCCTGTTCGAAGGATGACTTGATGGTATTAACCCGCAGATCCAGCGGTGCCGGTTGGTTCATGGCGTTCATTTCGGAAGCCAGATTTTCGCCGAAGGCAACTTTCAGCAGACCATCCATCCATTGCGGGTATTCCAAACTGACCCAGTCGGGCATCTCATCGTGATGATTTAAAGGCCGTCCGGCAAGGGCTTGGGCCAGGCCGTCTTCGGTTTCGTCCAGAGGCTGTGGGCAGTGGCGCTGTCCGCTGAACAGGGCTGATATATCGCCTGCGTGCAGTTTTTCCGACAAAGCCAGATCGGCAATGACAAACATTCGCTCGGTGGGCGTATCGTGGGAGCCCGTGCGTATGATCCACCATTCCAGACGGGCGCGTTTTCGTAAAACCCCATAGACACGTTCGTTGACTGACCGACGGTCTTTTGATCCGGCGTAACGCCGCCTTTTGAAATAGGCCGCAATGACTTTATCGACGGAGTCCGGGTTTTTGGCAATCTCGCCTGAAACTTCAATAGCTGCCTGAATACGTGCGCCCGGTGTCATCAGTTATGAATTCTGTCGATAGTTCGGCGCTTCGCGGGTAATGGTAACATCATGAACATGGCTTTCACTCAAGCCCGCACCGGTCAGACGGCGGAAGACACAGTTCTTTTGCATTTCTGCGATGGTTGCATTGCCGGTATAGCCCATGGATGCTCTCAGCCCGCCGACCAGTTGATGGATAACCTGTCCGGCTGAACCCTTATAGGGAACCTGTCCTTCGATGCCTTCGGGAACCAGCTTCAGGTTGTCAGAAACCTCGGCCTGGAAATAGCGATCAGCCGATCCGCGTGCCATGGCCCCGATGGACCCCATGCCGCGGTAGGCTTTGTAGGATCGTCCCTGATAGAGAAAGACCTCGCCGGGTGCTTCATCGGTACCGGCCAGTAATGATCCGATCATGACACAATCACCACCGGCGGCGATGGCCTTGGCAATGTCGCCCGAGGTCTTGATGCCACCATCGGCGATCAGGGGAACATCGTGTTTGTGGCAAACTTCGGCGGCCTCTAAAATTGCGCTTAACTGGGGCACACCAACACCGGCAACGATGCGAGTGGTACAGATGGTGCCCGGTCCAATACCCACCTTGACCGCGTCGGCCCCGGCATCGATTAACGCAAGGGCGCCTTCTGGGGTTGCCACGTTACCGGCGATAATTTGCACATGGTTTGACAGTTTTTTGATTTTATTGACGGCCACCAGAACACCTTTGGAATGACCGTGGGCGGTATCGACCACCATCACATCAACGCCAGCATCGAGCAGGGCCTCTGAGCGGGCATACCCATCGTCACCCACACTGGTCGCCGCAGCCACCAGCAAACGTCCGCGGTCGTCTTTGGCGGCGTTGGGAAACATCTGGGCTTTTTCAATATCTTTTACGGTAATCAGCCCAATACAGCTAAATGCATCATCCACCACCAGCAGCTTTTCAATGCGGTGCTGGTGTAATAATTCCATGGCTTCTTCCCGCGACACGCCCTCCCTGACGGTGACCAGGGGGCTATCGTCGCTCTGGGTGGTCATCAGCTCGCTGACCGGGGTATCCAGATTTTTGGAAAACCGCACATCCCGGTTGGTCAGAATACCGACCAGCTTGCCGTTATCACCCTTGACCACGGGAATGCCGGATATGGCATGGGTTTCCTTGATCCGCAGGGCATCGGCCAGGGTTGCGTCCGGCGCAATGGTGATGGGATCGACAACCATCCCGGATTCGAATTTTTTGACCTTGCGGACTTCCTGAGCCTGTTCCTCGTAGGTCAGGTTTTTGTGGATCACCCCGATGCCGCCAGCCTGGGCCATGGCGATGGCCAGCTTGTTTTCGGTGACCGTATCCATGGCTGCCGATATGAGCGGTATTTTCAGATTGAGGGACCGGGTCAGGCGCGTTTCCGTATTGGCCTGGTTGGGCAGGATATCGGATGCTGCCGGGGTGATAATGACGTCATCGAACGTCAGGGCTTCTTTGATGTTCATGCCAACGCTTTCAAATCTATCTGGATCGAGTTGACGCCAGATCATACACATCGCAGGGTTAAAGCCAACAGACTTTTACGGTCAATGTGTCTGAATGGTGGTTTTCATCGCTTTATTGACCTTGATTATGTCTGGTTTCGCCTGAATCACCTCGATATCCAATGGCGACCACGTAGGATTCCGCAGAATCAGATCGGCTGGCCGGTGGTTTGGCATGTTTAACGGACCGGAAATTACGCTTCATGCGGGCTAGCAACTGGTGCTCTGTACCACCGTGCAGAACCTTGGCGATAAAGATGCCGCCCGGGGCCAGAACCTCTTCGGCAAATTCCAGGGCGACTTCACACAAGGAAATGATGCGCAGGTGATCGGTCGGAGTATGGCCGGTCGCCGGGGCCGCCATATCGCTCAGTACCAGATCGGCCTGTCCGCCCAGGGTCTTTTTCAACAAACCGGGAGCCTCCGGTTCGAGAAAATCCTGATGTATAACGGTGGCGCCGGGAACCGGGTCCATTTCGCTGATGTCCAGGGCGATCACACAGGCCGGATTATGGTGGTCTTTGGCGTCATTAACATTCGTGGCTAATTGAGGTTTGACCCGTTCCACGATTACTTGCGTCCAGCCACCGGGTGCCGCCCCCAAATCGATTACCCGTTGACCCGGTTTCAGGATGTCGAAAAGATCATCCAGTTCCAGTAACTTGAAAGCCGCGCGGGAGCGATACCCCCGGACCCTTGCTTCGGCCACATACGGGTCATTAAGCTGTCGTTGCAGCCAGCGGGTGGACGAGCCTTTGCGTCCTTTGGCCGTGCGGACCTTTTCAAACATGGTCCGGCCACTGAAACGGGTCTGGCCTTTGGTTGTTTTTTTCCGGGTCATGGCGATGGGCTTTCCACATGGCAGGTTTTCGGTAGTTTATGACCATCCTGCATCATGGATTCAAGCAGCAAACCTTCGCGAATACCCCGGTCAGCGACCCGCAGGCGGCCAACATTCCAGCGCCTGATGATGGCTTCCAGCAAGGCGCAACCCATGACCATAAGATCGGATCGTTCCAGGCCAATGCAGGGATGATTGGCTCGCGTTTCACAGGACATGGAAGCCAACCAGCGGCTGATGGCGGTGATGGACTCAAAATCGATAACCATGCCATCGACGCGTGAGCGGTCATAGCGTTTTAAACCCAGGTGCAAAGCACCCAGTGTTGTCACCGTGCCCGAGGTGCCGAGTATGTTCAGGTTTCCACTGGCCGCCGCCTTGGAAATTCCGCACTTATTGTCAAAATCATCGAACCAGGGGGTAATCATGTTGATCAGACGTTCATAGCCATCCTGACCGGTCATGGTGTCACCGTATTTATCGGCCAGGGTAACCACGCCTTCGGGGATGGATTGATAGGTGGAAACGTATGGTGAGGTCGTGTGGGCCTGTTCGATCCACATTAATTCCGTGCTGCCACCACCAATGTCGATGACCAGCCCAAAGGGTTTATCATCGTCGAGCAAGGTTCTGCACCCGTTAAAGGTCAGTTCTGTTTCGCGTTGCGAGGAGATGGTGTTCATAGTAATGCCGGTCTCGGTGGCAATTCTGTCAACAAAGTCAGGGCCATTTGTGGCCCTGCGACAGGCTTCGGTCGATATGGCCTGATAATTTTGAACGCCGTTGGCCTGCATGATTGATGCACAGGTTTTCAAGGCATCAATGGTCCGTTCCATTGCGGCGTCTGATAACTTTCCGGATATGGAAAGGTTTTCGCCCAGCCTGACAATGCGTGAAAATGATCCCACCACCTCAAACCCCTGATGGTCAGGCACTGCGACCAGCAACCGGCAATTGTTGGTGCCCAGGTCAATGGCACCATAAGACGGTTTGCGGTTCTGTCGTACAGACGGGTTTGCAGATTTGTTCATTGAGTTAAATAAATCAAAAATAATGGAAATGTTGATATATGGCTACAGTGTATAGCGTGACAGGGATGTCTCAAGCAACGATCTTTGTTTCTTCTTTATGAGCAGGACTTGCCACAACCCCAATATGACATTATAGAGTGGCCTGTAAGGCATATACCACTGGGGAATCGTCTAATGGTAGGACGACGGTCTCTGACACCGTTAATCCTGGTTCGAGTCCAGGTTCCCCAGCCAAATTTCATTCTTAAATCATTCAAATCATTATATTAACAATGATCGCTAGTATATTTTGCCTATTCCTAATCTGTCAGTAGGTGTTCTTTAGGTATTTTAGGTGCTTCTGCATACCCTTTGACTATGTAAGGGTAATACCCCCCTTTGTAAGGGCCTTCGCAAGTAGAATGGTTTAAGCTGCCATGGTAATACCTCAGCAGCAACATCACCGGGACGGGTGGCATAGATGATACCCAAACCCCGAGTTACGCCATGTGTAAAAACGTGAGTATTAATAGAACTTTGCCACAGCCTGGACCCAAAGGAGACATTAAAAAGCTGTTAGTTAATGACATGCAGTTGCTTGAGTTCAGCTGCAATTGATCGAAATGTCCTTGTAAGCTCAGCTGTTGTTGGAGAATCATAGTATTTATCAGAATCTGTAGCACAAGTTTCAAATAATGCCTCTGTCGTAGGATCATTTAGACTAAAAGTTATGGTATAAACAGTGATACCTTCATTCTTGATATTGGTGCAAATCGTCGCCAGTCGATCATCAATTTCATCAGCAACTTCCGAGGCTGTATTGATACCAGCGCCCAACAATTGGTCCGATGGATAACCGAAAGCATCGTACAAGAAGCTGTAAGCTGTGTTTGCACCATCGGTAAGAATAATGACAGCTTTACTGTTATCGGCAGTTCCGTAAGCAACACCCTCACTAAATGGTTCTGTCGGTGAAATGACACGCCACCCCCAGACAGCGCCCCAATTGATATGCGTGCCGCCGTTAGCAACCATGGCATCAATTGCC
This sequence comes from Alphaproteobacteria bacterium, assembly GCA_024279135.1. Taxonomy (GTDB): domain Bacteria; phylum Pseudomonadota; class Alphaproteobacteria; order Rhodospirillales; family Casp-alpha2; genus JABJOR01. The sequence goes on along the minus strand of JAJRRU010000012.1, from coordinate 3,590 downwards.
GTTGTCAATGTAGCCTTCACATTGGTCAGGGGTGTGATTGCTGTATCAATACAGTATTTGTTCGGTGTTCTTGAGGATGAAATGTGATAGCCGCCAGAATAGTACCAGTTATTATTAGAATCATCTGCCCAATACATGGGATCCCATGAGCCTGTGACATCGTCTTTGGTATCCTCATCGTTCGTTGTCTGGGCCATGACACACCCTTCCCAACTGGTTGTTCCCCAGTCATCGGACGTTGTATCAGTCATATAAGCAGTATTGGAGGTCCCTATATTCACATTATTGGAAAATGGCACGAGGCCAATTTTTACCTGTGTGGATGTGGCAGAGGATCCAAAAAGAATGTCAATAAGACTATCAGATGCCTCTTTCAGTGCTGTCAATTTACTACCTGACATTGAGCCAGAATTATCGAGAACCAGAACCACTTCCAGGTTATCTTCCTGCCGCTCAACTACGCTGGAGGCACTTACATTCAACGTATTGATATTTGCTATTTTCATAAACGCCGTATTAACACTAACGGCTGCCGTTACCGTGACGGTTGAGCCAACATAAGAATAGCTTGATGAGCTGATTGTGCCATCAGAGTCATTTGGAAAATTAGCCGCTAGAAAACTATCAAGAATTGCAGTTAATTCAGCATTAGTAGAATCATCATCAATGCCAGCAGCAATTGCCAGACCCGCAGCATCTGTTGCTTGTAGAAGGCGTTGTTTAACCAGATAACCCCGGCCGATATCTATGGAAGCGCCTATCGCAAGAAGCAGCGGGACCATCGTCAGTGCAACAATGACAGCCACTACACCACTATTGGCCTTGGCAAAATTTCTATAAAATCTAACCAACTCAATTTTCAAGCAGGCCAATTGGCTATAGTCTTTCATCATCAGCTCTGAATAAGTTTTAGTGTTGAATTCATATGTTATCTTCAATCTTGCCGAAATCTTTAATATAGCCCAACGTAATTAATATACCGTGGGCGTGTGATTGCTGTTTCAGATATCGTGTATGTGCCAGAAAGAACGAGTGTAAATGCAGGGGTGTATGCATACGTAGCAGTCACAATGATGACACTTTCTCCAGCACTTCCCAGTCCTGTGGCCTGTGTTGTTGAATTGCTCACCGAACCGCTGTTATAATTACCAGTCCAGTCCTCTTCAGGATCTCCGGTGTCAACATCGTAACGGACACTTGCTGCGCCAAGAGTAAGGTTGGCATCATTTAAAGGGTCAATGACATATCGCGAGGCCTGAAATATTGTGCTTAAATCTGAAGTTGAAATATCTGTTTCTTGTGCAATCAGATCCGCCGCTGTATGTGCCGCCGCTCCAACCTTACGTATGGCCGTTATATAATTCGTGAGTTCTACAACGCCAATCAGTAATAATGCCATAAAAGGAGCCGTTAGTGCAAATTCAATGGCGGCTACTCCGTGACAATCATTTCGGAAATTTTTAATGAGTTTTTTCAAAAAAATAACATCCTGTTCATTCGTAAGGCTCAATTCGAAACACGACTGTTGTTGAAAGATATTTAGCGTTGCCATCGTCAGCAAGCAGATCGCCGATGAATGGTGTAAAAAATTCCCAAGAATATGTTACACGCACGACATTGATGTCACCCGCCCCCCCAGGTGTGAATTCCGGTACAAACAAGACATCATTATCATCATCTATAGGGTCGTCTTCATCGTCATAGACTAGATTGCCATATCCGTTAATTCGAAGAATTGGAATAGTTATCGTGGAAAAAGATGAAAATGTTCGAACATCTAGAGTAATATCATTACAATCATAAATGCCCGATATTGAAGAACATAGTTCGGTATTGAAATATGATAGTGTATTACCTGAAAGCTGCGCTGCCCCTGTCCGTATCGTGCGTGCCGCACTTTGTGCTCCCCCATCGATAACTGTTGAAGCAAACAGCATTAAGGAAACTTCCAGAATGCCCATTAATAAGTACAAGAATGCCGGTGCTATCAAGGCAAACTCAACAGCAACGATCCCTCTGTTTGCAGACGGTTCTTTTGAGAATAATTTTCTAAATTTTTTTACCTTCATGACATCCAACTTATCGCTGAGATGGGTGATCTGTTACTAGGTGATCAATAATAATAGAATCTATTACGAATTTTGCATGAAAAACTAACAAACCACACCAGCCAAATAGAGTAAGTAGAAACCAAGGATGGTTGGGAGCGACAATCATATTCACAACTATTGTAGATGTTAAACTTATTGAGTAGAAGATTAAGTGGGCGGCAAACTAGAAAAAGGCACTGCTATTTTCTGAACGGATGCGTTTTGCCCATTGTCAAAAGTATGCGTTTTTCATTTGAATTCGCTATTTTTCAAAATTTTTACGAACCAATATATAAATTTAACAGTTACTGATTAATGATACAGTGCATTTAATCATAGGCAGCTTATATTAAGTATAATTCTTTTGAATAATATGTAAAATCTATCTCACGATATTCAATTCAATTCCTGCTTCTGGCTATCAACAGAAGTGATTAACACACTCAGAGAACGTCTGCTTAGAGGGGGGGGGATTACCGATCACCATGATATGATATTGCTTTCAGAGAAGGAATTTTTTCATGCTTCAGGGTAAGACAGCACTGATTACCGGGTCGACCAGTGGTATCGGTTTTGCCGTGGCGCAACGGCTGGCCTCAACCGGGGCCAATATTGTGCTCAATGGTCTGGGTGACGCAGGCGAAATAGAAATTGCCCGAAGCAAGATGGAAAGTCAGTACGGCGTGCGGGTTATCTATAATCCGGCGGACATGACAAAACCGGCCGAGATCAAGGCCATGGTCGAAGGCGCCGTTGGCCAATTCGGCAAGGTTGATGTACTGGTCAATAATGCGGGTATTCAGCACGTTGCGGCCATCGATGATTTTCCGGTGGCACGGTGGGACGCCATCATCGCCATCAACATGTCTTCGGTATTTCATACCACCCGCGCGGCTTTGCCCGCCATGAAATCAGCCGGTTGGGGGCGTATCATCAATATAGCTTCGTCCCATGGACTGGTCGCCTCGCCCTATAAATCAGCCTACGTGACGGCCAAACACGGTGTGGTGGGATTGACCAAAACCACCGCGTTGGAAGTGGCGCAACAGGGCATTACGTGCAATGCCATCTGTCCCGGCTACGTGCTGACCCCGTTGGTTGAAAAACAGATACCCGACATGGCAAAGGCCCACGGTGTGAGCGAAGATGAAGTGGTGCATGATGTGTTGCTGGCACCCCAGCCGACCCGGAAGTTTGTCGGGCTCGATGAGTTGGGCGCGCTGGTGCTTTACCTGTGCTCAGAAGGCGCGGTTTCCCTGACCGGGGCTGCCCTGCCAATCGATGGCGGCTGGACCGCTCATTGATCCCATTGATCGTATTGCCGGGGTTCAGAGATAACCGCTGCTTTTCAGTTTATCGATCACCAGATCGGCCAGTTTTTCCACGTTCTGTTCGGCACTTTTGAGGATGATTTCGGGATTTTCCGGTGGCTCATAATCTGAATCGATGCCGGTAAAGTTCTTGATCTCGCCCGCCCGGGCTTTTTGATAAAGACCCTTG
>JAJRRU010000011.1 GCA_024279135.1 Alphaproteobacteria bacterium | reverse complement strand
GTTTAATCTGACAGTGTTTATCGATCAACTATAGGTCCGTTGCTCCAGCGGTGATAGGTCGATTTGCTCGGAAAGTATTTTTAAAAAAGCCTCCTCGGCGCGGTTCAACCGAGCGCTGGGATTCCAGACCATATGCACATCGATTGCCGGTGGATTCTCATATGGCGGTAAACGCCACAAAAGGCCGTCTTCTACATCCCTTGCGACGACGTGAACAGGAAGGGCACCAATGCCGAGGCCAGCAATCGTCATCCGTCGTATTTCCTCAAGATGGGATGAGCGACCAACGGCATGTTGATCAAGTTCGGCAGTGGCGCGCACCAAGGCTACAGGGCTTAATACATCATCAAACCTATCTGTCAAAAATGATACCGAAGAATGCCCTTTTAGATCGAGTGTACTTAACCCATCTCGTCCAAAGAGCGGGTGACTAGGGCCACAAAAAAGACCGAAGAATTCTCGATACAGTCCCTGATACTTCAATTTAGCATTTTGTTTGTGAACAAGACAGATTGCTAATGATGCTCTTTTTGCGACGACTTCAGCGAGTGCCGAAATACTTGCCATTACATCAAGCTTGAGCGTGGCCATCGGATGGGCTTTATGAAAACGGCTTAGGCAATCATCAAACAAAGAACAAACAACGTGACTGGCCATGACAATTCGAACGTGCCCCTGAATTTCCAGAGGTATATTACGCATCAGGGTATCCAGGCGAGAAACTGTCCCGTAGATATCGACCACATCACGATGCAGAAGTTGCCCAGCATCAGTTAATTGAAAGACACCCGGCGAGCGATCAAATAGTTTTTTGCCAAAATGATCTTCAAGTCGCCTCAGTGCATTAGAAACACTCGGTTGTTTGCGGCCCATTCTTTCTGCTGCGGCTGTAATGCCACCGGATTCAGTGATGGCAATAAACGTATGCAGAAGGTTCCAATCAAATCGGCGAGCCAACGGGGCCGGATCATTATTTGCGTTCATCATACATTCATTTCATGAATAGTGATCATTGTCACTATCTATTTTTAGAATGCCTATACTCATGATATTTGTTTTGTAATCCACCATCGGTACGTTCATTTCGATGACGAGGATACACGTATTTTATAGATTATCAGAACAAAGGAATTCGAGATGTTGAAACTATTTAAGGGTCTTTTTGCCGGTGTATTATTAGCTGGCCTGTCTATGACGACACCTGCTGTTGCCGATGATTTGAGCAGTGTAAAGAGCGCTGGTGAATTGACCGTCGCACTTACCGGAGCATATCCTCCATTCTCATTAATTAACGAACAAAACCAAGTTGTCGGTTTTGATGTTGATATTGGTACAGAGATTGCCAAACGCATGGGCGTTAAAGCAAAAATCATCACCACAGCCTGGGATGGCATTCTTGCTGGTTTGATAGCTGGCAAATACGACACCATCATCGGTTCAATGACCGCCACAGCTGAGCGGAAACAAGTCGTCGACTTTGTCGGCCCTTATTACCATGACGGACGAGCAGTTTTTGTTTCTACCAGTTCAACCTTATCGAAGCTGGGTGACTTAAAAAACAAAAAAGTTGGCGTTACTCTTGGTGAAACGCATGAAAAATGGGCAAACGCACAATCGGACATGGGTTGGAACGTCCGCACATATAAGGGTCTTCCAGAACTTATCCTGGAACTTAAAAACAATCGTATTGATGCTTTCATCATTGATTCAATTCCAGGCAAGGTTGCTGCGACCAAAGGCCAGGCAATCAAAATGATGAATGTGGATAGCCTTGATGGAGGCAACCTGCCTATCGGCATTGCCATACGCCAGGGCAATCCTGATCTGGGCAAAGCGATGCAGTCCGCTCTGGATTCAATGATGGCAGATGGAACCTATGAAAAGATCTCTCTCAAGTGGGTCGGTGCTGACATCCGTTAATGTCTCCCTGGATGGCACCCTCATGGTTTCCTGTGACCGTGGGGGTGCCATTAATTTCGTCATTCGAAATTATCATTGCGCTTAAATAGAACAAGAGACAAGAGGCAACAATGGACATTGAACTAATTGGTAGAGTCTGGATCTACTTCGCGGAAGCAGCGTTAGTGACCGTGCAAATTTCCGTTCTCGCTATCTTGTTAGGTTTGTGTCTCGGGTTTGTTGCCGCCTTGGGCAGCCTCTCTGTGAATGCGGCACTGCGGTGGCCTTCGCGTGCATATGTCAGTGTATTTCGCGGAACGCCTGCATTGATCCAGTTGTTCCTGCTTTATTTTGGTGGACCGCAGGTGGGCATCCATCTGGACCCCATGGAGGCCGGTATTATCGGCCTTGGCATTAACATCGGCGCTTATATGTGCGAATCAATCCGAGGGGCAATTATCTCGGTCGACAAGGGGCAAACCGAGGCAGGGCGGTGTATGGGATTGGGTCATTTCCAGGTAATGAACAAAATAATTTTGCCTCAGGCCGCCCGAATGATGGTTCGTCCGCTTGGCGTTAATTCTATTGCGTTGATCAAGGGTTCTGCAATTGTCTCCACAATTTCAGTTCTTGAGCTTTCATACACTGCACACCGTTACATCTCATCAACGTACAAACCATTTGAGATGTTTTTTCTGGCATCGATTTTTTACATTGTGATCGTCACGATATTTTCCTACGGCGTTGGAAAGATTGATCGACGTGTCTCGTTGGAGAATTAGACATGGGCCTCGATTTTACAATCATACCCAGCTATCTGGATATTCTGATTACAGGAACATACTGGACGGTAGCACTCTCGACCCTGTCAATATTCTTCAGTCTGGTGGGCGGGGTGTTTTTTGCCGTTGTTCAGCTTAATCGTCACGCTATCGTGCGTTGGCCATTTTCTGGCATTGCCTGGTTGTTTATGGGCACGCCACTCTTACTGCAACTTTTTCTGATCTACTTCGGATTGGTGCAAATCGGAATTGATCTCAATGCATTTACCGCAGGTGTCATTGCGCTGAGTTTACATTTCGCCGTCTACAACGCAGACATTATCAAGTCCGCCATTGTAGCGGTGGACAAAGGGCAATACGAGGCTTCCCGAAGTGTTGGACTCAGCCAACTTCAGGCCATGCGGAAAGTAATTGTGCCACAGGCGATCGCAAACGTGACCCCCGCGCTGGGTAATATGATGATTGCGTTGTTGAAAGAAAGCTCTTTGGTATCGGTTATCGGGGTCATGGAGCTTACATTATCTTCCCAACGGGCAATTTCCGACAGTTTCCGTCCATTCGAGTTCTACATCGCGGCGGCGGCTATTTATTATATTCTTAACCTGGGTCTTGAGTATGGGGTTCGCAATGCTGAACGCCGCTCCGCCCGCTACAGGTAGGTTTGACATGAGTGATCCCATTGTAAAAATTCGCGGCCTAAAGAAAAACTTCGGTGCCCTTCAAGTGCTGAAAGGCATTGATATGGACATCGAACCTGGACATATCGTCGCACTAATCGGTGCCAGTGGTTCGGGGAAATCAACCCTTTTACGCACGGTAAACCAGTTGGAAGATGTGACCGATGGTGAAATCTGGTTTGATGGCGATCTGGTCAACAAAAAATTGCCGCACCGGGCCCGGGAAAAGCACCTGAACCTGCTACGTCAGAACATTGGCATGGTTTTTCAGCACTTTAATTTGTTCCCCCATTTGACGGCAATGGAAAATGTGACCCTTGCCCCCATCATGCTGGGACGTATGAATAAGGCTAAAGCGATCGAACACGCGCAACAACTCCTTGATAAAGTCGGGCTGGATGATCGCGCCGAATATTATCCGTCTCAACTTTCAGGCGGGCAAAAGCAACGTGTCGCGATTGCCAGATCGCTCGCAATGAAGCCAAAGTTAATGCTCTTTGATGAGGTTACCTCAGCTCTCGATCCGGAATTGGTCGGCGAGGTCAACCGGGTCATGAAACAATTAGCAAAGGAACACATGACCATGGTTATTGTCACCCATGACCTTCGTTTCGCGGAAGATGTATCCGATCATGTCGTGTTCATGGCTGATGGTTATGTCGTAGAGGCGGGGCCGCCAGAACAATTGTTCAGAAATCCCCAGAAGCCCAAAACCAAATCTTTTCTTCATCAGGTCTTTGATGAATAAGAGCAACACGGTGGGCGCACCGTTGGAACAATCGAACCTGTTCTATCAGAACCACACTCAACGACCGTTTCTCGATGTGGCCCGTGGTGTCTATATGTGGGATGTGGACGGCAAGCGATATCTTGATGCTTCTTCCGGGGCTATGGTATCAAATATCGGCCACAGCGACCCCCGGGTTCTGGAGGCGATGCAGGCGCAAATGTCAAAGGCCACGTTTGCTTATCGTTTACACTTTCGAAATGAACCAGCAGAACAACTAGCAACGCTGACGGCATCACTGATGCCGGAAGGTCTCGATCGGGTTTTCTTTGTTTCCGGTGGATCAGAGGCCGTGGAAAGTGCGCTGAAACTGGCTCGCCAGTTTGCCGTTGCGACGGGCGCCAAATCAAGGTGGAAGGTCATATCCCGATATCCTTCCTACCATGGCTGTACGATGGGAGCACTTGCACTGACCGGCTATGCTCCACTGGCAAATCCGTTCGCACCAATGATGCGCGAAATGCCGAAAATACCAACCCCGACATGTTATCTTGATAATGATAACTATAACGATCACGAACGCGGTTTGCGGTACGCAGAGATGTTACGTGAAGAAATTCTGCAACAAGGCCCGGAAACAGTTCTCGCTTTCATTATGGAACCTGTTGGCGGGGCATCAACCGGCGCATTGGTTGCACCTGATAGTTATTATGGGCGCATTCGAGAAATTTGTGACTAATTCGGTATCTTGCTGATCTACGATGAGGTCATGACTGGTGCTGGTCGTACGGGTAAGTTCCTGGCTGCGGAGCACTGGAATATTGTGCCGGACATTATTGCTCTTTCGAAGGGCTTCGCGGCCGGTTACGCCCCGCTGGGTGCCATGGTTGCTCATCACAGACTGGTTGAGACCATCATGGATAATGGCGGATTTCAACATGGGTTCACCTATGCGGGGAACCCGTTGGCCTGTGCAGCAGGACTGGCGGTGATCGGTGTATTGTTGAATGACGACCTCATCACCAACGCCGCTGTCATGGGTGATCACCTGAAAAATGAACTTGTCGGCCTGATGGACCGATATCCCTTTATCGGGGATGTCCGTGGCAAGGGGCTGTTGTTGGCATTCGAGCTGGTGTCAGATCGGCAAACCATGGCTCCTTTACCGAAACACCTAAATGCTTATGAGGATCTCGTTAATTTTGCACATCAAAGGGGTTTAATCATTTATTCCCGGCGAACCCGTAGCGGTATTGAAGGGGACCATTTTTTGATCTGCCCACCGCTCATCATCACGCCAGAACAGATTGCTGAAATCATGGAAAAACTCTGCGACAGTCTGAATGATTTAGCTCTACTTCTCAATTTGCCTTTGGGAAGGTCATAATATCGATGCCCGATAAGATCAAAACCATAGAAGAAGCCATATCGCAGATTTACGATGGTGCCTCGGTAATGCTTGGCGGCTTTGGGGTGCCGGGAACTCCTTTTTGCCTCATCGATGAATTGGTCCGTCAAGGACAAACAGGCCTCACGTTGATCAAGAATGATGCCAATGAAATGGGTATGGGGGTGGATCATCTGTTGGAAAACGGCCAGATCGACAAGCTTATCACAACCCATATCGGATTGAATTCACGTGCCGTAAATTTAATGAATGACGGTAATCTTGAAGTCGAATTTTGTTCACAGGGGATATTGGCGGAACGCATCCGTACAGCAGGGGCCGGGCTGTTTGGCTTCCTGACCGATATCGGTATCGATACAGATTTGGCGGGGGGAAAAAAAATCATCGAGGTCGATGGACGGCGATGCCTTATTGAAACATCTCTTAAGGCGGATTTCGCATTTATCCATGCGCTTCATGCTGATGCCTTTGGCAATCTTGAGTATTCGGCCAGTGCGCAGAATTTTAATCCTCTCATGGCTATGGCAGCCGATAATGTGATTGTTGAATCTGAATTTATTGTCGCTACGGGTGACATTCTACCCAACACCATTCATACACCCGGCCCATTTGTTGACGTTGTTGTTCCACTTGTCGAATTAACGGAGGAATATGGAGTTGTCCGACGTTAAAGACAGAATGATCCGCCGCGCAGCCAAAGAGGTTGAGGCCGGAATGACCGTTAACCTGGGGATAGGGTTGCCGACACAAGTCGCCCGTTATGTGTCACCCACGACACCCGTTTGTCTGCATTCGGAAAACGGCATTTCGGGTGTTGGACCAAGTCTTCCTTACGGCAAGGCTGATCGTAATCTTATTGATGCGGGCGGTGCATATGTGTCGGTCTTGCCGGGCACTGCTTTTTTTGACAGTGCGGTTTCGTTTGCAATGGTTCGCCGCGGCCGCATCGACCTGACAATTTTGGGCGCTTTTCAGATTTCGACGGCTGGAGATCTGGCGAACTGGGCAATTCCGGGGATGTTTACCCCAGGAGCAGGGGGGGCAATGGAATTAGCGCAGAAGGCTTGCCGTGTGGTTGTTCTGACGACACATCTGGATAAACGTGGTAATTCCAAAATCGTAAAAGAATGCAGTTTGCCACTGACAGCACCACACTGTGTAAGTCGTATATACACTGATATGGCGGTGATAGATGTTGTTGAAGAAGGTTTGGTTTTGGTGGAAATTGCCGAAGGCCTTTCCGTGAATGACGTCGTAGCATCAACAGACTCTCCCCTGTTAATTCCACAGATCAACATACCGGTTTTTTAATATTGAGGACATTCTATGGGTAATCTCACCAGTCAGATCATGACAGCCGTCGATAAACTTTATGACGAACAAGTTTCTTTTCTCTCAGAACTTACAAGGTACCCGTCGACACGGGGCAATGAACAAAGTGCACAGATGTTTGTTGCAGATCACCTGAAAGATCGCGGTTATGAAACAGATGTCTGGAATGTTGAGATAGAAGACATTGCCCATTTGCCCGGTTTTTCCCCGGTATTGGGTGATTACGAAAATGCACTTAACGTAGTCGCAACCCACAAGAGCCGCAGCAGTACGGGCAAGTCCTTGATCCTGAATGGACATATTGATGTGGTGCCGGTTGGACCGCTGGAAATGTGGAATGCGCCGCCTTTTGAACCGTATTGTGACGATGGGTGGATGTATGGGCGCGGTGCCGGTGATATGAAGGCAGGTTTGGCGGCGAATATTTTTGCTCTCGAGGCTTTACGTGAAATCGGCATGCAACCAGCCTCTGATATCTATATCCAGTCCGTGGTGGAAGAAGAATGTACAGGAAACGGTGCACTGGCATGTTTGCAGAGAGGTTACCGTGCAGATGCGGCATTGATCCCCGAGCCATTCAGCGAGCGACTGGTGCACGCCCAAATAGGTGTTATCTGGTTTCAGGTACACTTGAAGGGTATTCCGGTTCATGTGTCGGAGGCCGGTAGCGGCTATAATGCAATCGAAGCATCAATTCCACTGATTTCTGCCCTGCGCGACCTTGAAAGAAACTGGAATACGCAAGAAAGAAAACACCCGCTCTATCATCATTTGGATCACCCGCTAAATTTGAATATTGGGCGCATTGAAGGCGGTGACTGGCCATCCAGTGTTCCGGCATGGTGTTGCTTCGATGTAAGAATGGCAGTCTATCCGGGACAGGATCTCGATGCTGCACGTGCGGAGTTAGAAGACTGCATTTACGGCGCTGCAAAGCAGGACCCCTTTTTGAGCAAGAACCAACCGGAGATCGTCTATCACGGATTTCTGGCCGAGGGATACGCACTGATGGATCACGACATACCGGATGCGGGCCAGGCGATTGCTACACTGGAAAGTGCTCACAAGACCGTGACCGGGGATGCATTGGAGAGTCTCGCCGTAACGGCGACGACGGATGCCAGATTCTTTGGTCTTTATGCCAATATACCTGCATTGGTTTATGGACCGCACGCAGAAGCTATCCATGGTTTTAATGAACGGGTTGATCTGGAGTCAACACGCCGTGTCACCCAGTCCATTGCACTTTTTATCGCTGGCTGGTGTGGCCTCGAAGAGATTTAGTATAAGGAATATCCATCATGCGTGAAGCTGTTATCGTATCAACGGCACGAACCCCCATCGGCAAAGCCTATCGCGGTTCCTTCAATAATCTGGAAGGTCCGTCACTCGCCGCCCATGCAATCCGGGCTGCCGTCGACCGGGCAGGCGTGGAGCCTGGCGAAGTCGAAGACCTTATTTTGGGCTGTGCACTGACGCAAGGAAGCACAGGGGTCAACGTTGCCCGACAAGCCGTAATGGCAGCTGGACTGCCTGTCAGTGTTCCGGGTGCAACTATTGATCGCCAATGTGCTTCCGGGCTTTCTGCTATCGTCATGGCAGCACATCAAATTGTGCACGATGGACAAAATGTGATCATCGGTGGTGGCGTTGATTCAATCAGTCTGGTCCAGAACAAGCATTGGAACATGTATCGCAATGAAGATCCGCGTGTTACTGAACAGGCTCCGAGTTTCTATAACAGCATGATCGATACAGCAGAAACTGTCGCACGGCGCTATGGTATATCTCGTGAAATGCAAGATGAATACGCACTGACAAGTCAGCAAAGAACAGCCGCCGCCCAGTCAAAAGGCAGGCTAGACAGTGAAATTATTCAAGTGACTGCCATGCAAGCAGTGACCGATAAAGAAAGTGGTGAGCTTAGTTATAAGAAAGTTACTCTGGATCGGGATGAATGCAATAGGCCCGCCACCACCCTTGGACAACTGTGCAAACTATCCCCGGTTATAAACGAAGGTTGCGTGACGGCAGGCAACGCCAGCCAGCTTTCAGATGGAGCCAGCGCCGTGGTTCTGATGGAAAGCCGTTTGGCAGAAAAACGAGGAATTACACCTTTGGGGACCTGCCGGGGGATGGCTGTCATCGGATGTGAACCGGATGAAATGGGCATCGGACCCGTTTTAGCTATTCCAAAATTATTGAAGAAACATGGTCTGAACATTAACGATATCGGTCTCTGGGAAATTAATGAAGCCTTCGCAGCCCAGGTTATCTATTGCCGTGACGAGCTCGGCATTCCCGAAGACAGGATGAACATAAATGGTGGCGCCATATCCATTGGTCACCCCTATGGCATGAGTGGTGCGCGTATGACAGGGCATGCCCTTATTGAAGGCAAGCGGCGGAACGAAAAATATGCTGTGGTTAGTATGTGTATTGGTGGTGGACAGGGTATGGCGGCACTTTTTGAGATTTTTTAACAGACTGTATTTGTTCATAATCCGCGTGTCGGGGGGGGGGAGGCCCTTCTCCGCTACCATTTCAAAAGCCTCGGTTCTTAGCTGAACAGGGGCTTTTTGTGTGTTAAGTAAACTGTCACCGTAATGCCACCGTAATGCACCGTAATGCCACCGTAATGCCACATATTTGGTCGCCAAGGGCAAAAGTCAGAAGGTGGGTGAGGTGATTATCAGCGGGGGTTGGTTGTTTTTTTTATATTCATGAGTTTTGAAAGGGCATGTTTAACTTCAGCTTCATCCTTCATGGCTTGTGCCAACTTTTCTGATAACTCACCCAGGACCACACGAACGCTACTGGCGATTTCCAAACAGTGCTCATCCGTCCTGTCATGCAGGCCATCGCTAAGGGCTGAATGCAAGAGTGTCAAAGGATTGTGGCCATTGATCATCAACGTTTGTGGAATGGCATCCTTAACGGATTTCAATGACTTGCTGAATTGTGTTTCGTTCTTTGCGGCCTCAAGGGTTCTTATATGAACTTCCGGTGCCGCCAGTTTTTTTGAAACCTCAATGACTCTATCAAGGATACGGTCCTTCTGGTTTTCTACAACCCGTCTGTAATAACCGAAAGCCCCGACGCCCAGCCCCTGATTTTCACACCTTCGACCTTTCAAAAAAATATCTCTGTCTTCGCCAATCAACTTGATCAATTTTGAGGATGTTTGCGGCCCAAAGACTGGAATTTCCCCGTATTTGATGCATGTACCAGAATTGTCAATATCAGATACTTTAGCTTTAATAGAGTATGTTTTAGCCCGCATTCTACAATTAGAGCAAACATATATAAGAAAGAAATTTTGATACCCATCACCCTGGAAGAATTGCTGTGTCTCCTCAGCATGTCTGTAAAACCTTGCTCCGTTGCAGGCATCACTTGAGCAGTGTAATTGGATTTGTGGGGTGAGCAAATAATCGATCATATCCGGGCGGCTAGAAATTTTCGATATCTTGGTCATACTGGAAGGTGGAGTACTTTCCAGAAATTCGGCAAAGGATATGGGCTCTGGCTCTGAAGCCTTTTCTGAATCAGGAGCCATATCTTCTTCTACCTTGTTATCATCAGACATATTATTCCCCGTTCATTGGTTCTCGAAGTCACTAATATCATAACCATCTTTCATCACACTTATAAAGAGTGATATGGTTCGACAACCATGTAAATACCGGGGAACCGCCCATGCGACAGATTATATGCCATGCTTTCCTGCTGCCTCTGGTCATGCCATTACGGTGGTTACGGTTACGGTGGATTACGGGGATTACGGTGACAGTTTACTAAATTAACTTATTCCCGGTAAGGAATCATAATCCGCGTGCCGGGGGGGGGGCGAGCTCCTCCTCCGCTACCAATTATATCAATGCCTTAGCACTTGCGAGCTAGGGCATTTTTCCCCCCGGGGTAACTGTTGATCTCTGTGATCTTGCAACCCAAGCCAATGAGTTTTCGTTTAAGCGTATTATCTGCCGATGATGGTTTCATGATAGGCATTGAGTGCGGTTTTGTTTGCACCGACGCTCTTGAAATAATTCAACGCTTCTCCCAGGCGCTATTTTGCCCATGGCTGCTGCAAATACGCATCGTAGGCGTATCGGGCGATGCAAAGGTGCCTACAGCCGCCTCTCTTACGGCGCAGGTTGCACCTGAAAACCCTCTATAGGTCATATAAATCAAAGAGTTAATGAATATGGCACGCCAATTGCTCCATGCTTCCTGAAAAAGAACATAAATTATCCCGTTTGAGTGACGGGAAATGCAGGAGGAATTAATGGCACGCGATCCAAAACACGATATTCTTTTCGACCCGATTTCGTTTGGTCCCAAAACCATGCGAAACCGATTTTGGCAAACCACCCATTGCGCCGGTTTCGGTTCAGAGCGCCCTGGTACCCAGGCGGAACACCGGGGCCAGAAGGCCGAAGGCGGTTGGGGGGTTGTATTTACTGAATACTGTTCCGTCCACCCGGAAGCCGATGAATTTCCCTGGGTCTCGGCACGCCTTTGGGATGAAGGCGACGTTATCAACCTTGGTCATATGTGCGATGTAGCACATTCTCATAATTCATTGGCCGGTGTTCAGTTGTGGTATAGTGGCATCCACGCCATCAATCTGGAATCGCGTGAAATTCCCCGAGGCGCCAGCGCTTTGCCGTCCAACGTCTGGGCCTCGCGATCCGTTGGTGCCCATGAGATGGATCATGACGACATCAAAGCCGTCATCAACATGTACGTCGAAGGTGGCAAACGCGCTGAACAAGCAGGCTTCGATATCCTTGAGGTTTCAGGTGGCGACACTACGATCCCGATCCAGTTTCTGGAACGCCGCTGTAACCACCGTACCGATAAATATGGCGGCTCCTTTGAGAACCGCGCCCGTTTTTATCTGGAACTGATGGAAGCCCTGAAGAAGGAACTGGGCGACACCTGCGCCATTACGACCCGTTTTGAAGTGGATACACTGCAAGGGCCGCACGGTATTCAGGCTGCCGAGGAAGGTATCGGTTTTATTGAAATGCTAGACAAACAGGGCACCTGTGATTTGTGGTCGGTCAAGATCGGTGATTATGAGGAATGGGGCGAGGACGCCGGTACATCTAAATTCCGCAAGTCAGGCTGGATGGCGCCATTTGTAAAAGAAGCCAAGAACGTCGTAGGACCGGGTATCCCCGTTGTGGTCAATGGCCGCTACACCAACCCGGACGATATGGTTGCATTGATCAACAACGGCACCGCCGACATTATCGGTGCGGCCCGCCCTTCCATCGCTGATCCGTTCCTTCCCAACAAGATCGATGAGGGACGCCTGGACGATATTCGCGAATGCATCGGCTGTAACATGTGCGTATCAAAATTCACACAGGTGGGTCTGCTTAGTTGCACCCAGAACCAGACCGCGGGTGAGGAATACCGTCGCGGTTGGCATCCGGAGAAATTCGAGAAAACCAAGAAAGAAGATTCCGTACTTGTTGTTGGGGCGGGACCAGCCGGAATGGAATGCGCCCGTGTTCTCGGGGAGCGTGGATATGATGTCCACCTTCGCGAGGCTGAATCCGAAATTGGCGGCCACTGGAAGTGGGCCTCCAAATTGCCGCGCCTGAACGAGTGGTCACGAGTCGTCACATGGCGTGATATCCAACTCAATAAACTGAAGAATGTCGAGGTCCATCTGGGCGTCGGTGAAATGACAGCCGATGATGTGCTCGAGTATGGGGCCGATAAGGTCGTCATCGCCACAGGATCAAAATGGCGTGGAGACGGGCTTGGTTCTGAAGGTCATGCCCCGATACCCGGTTGTGATGATTCATTGCCCCATATTCTGACACCCGAACAGATTATGTCCGGTAAGGAAGTACCAGGTGACCATGTTGTCATTCTTGACGGTGATGGTTACTTCGTCGCAGCCGGCTTAGCTGAAATGATGGCCGATCTGGGAAAGAAAGTAACCTTTATTACCAACTTGTCGGAAATTATCGACTACAGCCAGTTCACAATGGAAATCATGAACAACAAGCGACTGTTCTGTGAAAAGAACATTGAGACCTATCGGAACCATTGGGTCGAAAGTGTTGATCCGGATGGCATCAACATGTTCTACCTGTATCGTTGGGGACCCGATCTGGCCCCCCCGGTTGCGGGGGAAATGGCCCGCAAGAGAAACCGTGATTCTTTCAAACTGGACTGTGATGCTGTCATTCTTGTGACAGCGCGTGTGCCAAACTCCGGTTTGTTTTCAGAATTAAAGGCCCGCAAATCAGAATGGGCAGAAAACGATATTCTGGACATCTACCGTATCGGTGATTGCCATACGCCTCGACAGGCCCTGAATGCCATGTACGACGGTCACCGTCTTGCGCGTGAGTTTGATGGAGATCATCCGCAATATCCACTTCCCTGGATCAGGGAACGTCAAATCTGGGGTAAAGAGACTTTCCCCAAACTTGGTGATGCCCGAACGCGGGTAGAACCCTAGTCTACTGACAAATGTGTGCCTGCCCGGGTTTTAGGTGGGCACACATTTTTTGTCTTGAGGGCGTGAGCGATGATTACACGTGAATTGTTCTGGAATTTGAATGCCTCGGCAATCACGTTATTTTACGTGATCGGGATTTCAGCAATCCTAGTGTTTGTCGCTGGCTGCCTGCGCCACATTTCCAAATACCGCCGTGGCCGCCCCCTGTTGGATAAGCCTGATTATTGGCAGGGGTTAAGAAATCTAGTCAAGGATCTTGCCACTCACAGAACCTTACGCCGTCGTGATCGTTGGGCGGGAATTGCCCACGGTGGAATATTTTTTGGCTTTCTGGGTGGTGCCATTGGCACCGCTATCATAACCCTTGAATACGATATCTTGTATCCGGCGTTTGGCCTGCGCTTTTGGAACGGTGATTTTTATTTAATTTTCAGCCTGATTCTTGATCTGGGTGGCGCGGCGATTTTGTTCGGCGTGCTGTTTATGATGTGGCGTCGAGCCGCCCTGAAACTAATGAAACTGGACTATCTTCGCAGTTATTGTGGGGAGTTGGACTTAAGGCCTTCGGCCAAAGCGTGGAAGCGTGAAGACTGGTTCTTCATGATTTTTCTGTTGGCGGTCGTTGTCAGTGGCTTTACCGAGGAGGCAGTACGTCTCTACGTCGATCAACCGGAATGGGCGCACTGGTCACCCGTGGGATGGCTGTTGGCGCAGATCCTTGACAGCATGGAGTTAAGTGTAGAAACAGCAACATCCATTCGCTCGGTAAATTGGTGGTTGCATGGGGTGGCCGGATTGGGTTTTACCGCCGCCATCCCCTGGTACAAGGCCAAACATATTATTTCCTCTACGGGCTCATTGCTGGTTCGTGATTCACGGGCATTGAGCAGGCTGCCCATGGAGGAGGGCGATGGTCAACTTGGTGTTAATAGTATTGATCAATTCAATTGGAAGGAACTGCTGCATCTTGACGCCTGCACCAAGTGCGGTCGCTGTCACGAAGTTTGCCCGGCAAGAACGATAGGTTCCCCACTCAGCCCCCGCGATTTGATTTTGGATCTGCGTGAACATAATGATGCCTGTCAGACCAGGCCAGATCGACTGGTTTCCCTGACCCAAGGGGTGATTAATCCAGAAACCATCTGGGCCTGCCGGACTTGCGGGGCGTGCAAGGAGATTTGCCCGGTCGGTATCGAACATCCGACACTGATCGTCAAGATGCGTCGCCATCTTGTCGAGCAAGGTGAGACGGACCCAATGATCCAGAGCGTCCTCGAAACCATTTCAAATACCGGAAACAGTTTCGGTGAAAGTGCTCGCAAACGTGGCCACTGGACCCGGGAGTTGGAGTTCCCCATCAAGGACATTCGTAAACAAGCCGCCGATGTCCTGTGGTTTGTTGGCGATTACGCCTCCTATGATCCACGCAATCAGAAGGTCAGCCAAACGGTCGCCAGATTACTGCGAGCCGCCAAGATGGATTTTGGCCTGCTATATGAAGATGAGAAAACGGCCGGCAACGATGTCCGTCGTATCGGTGAAGAAGGGCTCTTTGAAAGCCTTGTCGAACACAATAGTGATGCCATGTCCGGTGTCAAATTCTCTTCAATCCTGACAACGGACCCGCACTCCTTCAACACTCTTAAGAACGAATATCCCCAGTTTCAAGAAACCGCCCCCGTTGAACATTACTCGGCGGTGTTAAGGGATTTACTTGCCAGTGGCCGGTTAAAAGTGGTGAAGCGTCTGGGCCGCAAGGTGACTTTCCACGATCCCTGCCATCTTGGCCGACTGAATGGAGAATACGATGCCCCCCGGGCGGTCTTGCGCGCCATTGGCTGTGAAATTATTGAAATGCCGCGAAACCGGGATAACTCGTTTTGTTGCGGGGCCGGGGGGGGACGGATTTGGTTGCCTGATACTCCGGGAAAGGAAAAGCCATCCGAAAACCGCATTAACGAGGCCGCCACGCTTGATATAGATGTGTTTGTAACCTGTTGCCCAAAGGATTTGACGATGTTTGAAGATGCTCGAAAAACGGCGGGGCATGAAGATCACTTCGAGGTTGCCGATCTGGCTGAACTGGTTGCCGAAGCCGTCGCGCTCGACAGCCTTGATCTAGGTGCCGTTCCTGAAGTCATCGAGCGGCTCACCGATGCCATCGCGACAAAGGTTGCTGATGCCCTGGTCGATAAAATTGCGGAAAGTATAAGCGCAAGATTAGAAGGAATGGAGTTGGCAACGAGCCCGCAGGCTCTCCCTCCGTCTGAAGAAAAAAATCCCAGGCAATCGGTTAAAGCGGACGGGGTATCTGTTGCATGGCAGGCCGTACCCCTTCAGGCCCTGAAGATTCCGGATTATGAAAGGCCGGAAAAACCGGGGGTTCGTATCCTGGTCGCCATCAAGCATGTTGGAAAGCTGGGTGAAGAATTTGAGATTTCACCGGACAATCTATCTGTGCCGGATGAGTATAAGGACTTTCTGCTAAACGAATTTGACGACAACGCCCTTGAGCAAGCTCTGTTGATGGCCGAGGCCATTGACGGTGCTGAGGTTGTCGCTGTTACCATTGGCCCTGAAGAGGCCGAAGTGACCCTGCGAAAGGTTATGGCCAAAGGTGCCGACCGGGGGATTCGTATTTGGAATGAAAACCTGGAAGGTGCGGATTCAATGACTCTGGCCCGGATTTTAGCCGGTGTCAGTGAGCAGGAGAACCCTGATTTGATCCTTACCGGCGTTCAATCGGGTGACATCGCCAATAGTGCGACAGGAACGGCGCTTGCGGGGATTCTTGGCTTGCCCCATAGCGCGGTTATTGTCGGCACCGAATGGGATGGATCGGATCGGATGACCGTTACCAGGGAACTTGAAGGTGGTTTGCAAGAGGTTTTCGAGATGTCGGCCAAGTCCGTGCTGACGGTTCAGGTTGGTGCCAACACCCCGCGCTTTGCCTCTATGCGGATGATCAAACAGGCGAAGAAAAAACCACTGATTGTGATAGAAGAGGTGGAAGTCCCCAAAACTTCTACCGGCATGCAGGTCAGGCGTGTTTACGTTCCGCCGCAAACCCGGGCGCAAATGATTGAGGGAAGCGCCGATGAGGTGGCGACAAAAATCGGTCAAATAATTCGCGCTAATTCAGGAGCTTAAGTCATGTCAGGAATTCTTGTTGTCACGGAGCACAGACACGGGGAAGTGTCCGCTATCACCAATGAGGTGATCGGGGCAGGGCTATCGATGAAGAAAAAAGTTGGCGGCCCCCTGATGGTGCTGGTGATTTCCGATTGCCCCAATACTTATGCTAACTCCCTAAGTTATGAAGGCGTAGACGAAATTATTTTAGCGAGAGTCGGTAGCGATTATTTCGACTCTAAAATTTATGGGGAAGTTGTGTTGGGTGAGGCTCAAGCCCATCAACCTGAGTTGATCCTGTTGGGACATACGGTAAACGGAATGGCCTTTGGGCCCGCCCTCGCGACACAACTTGGCGGCGGCTTTGCCTCCGATGTGTTCGAGATTGATTGCTTGGAAGGTGAGATTGTAGCGACGCGCGCTATTTATGAGGGCAAGGCGTTTGTCGAGGTCAGCTTTCCTGGTGCTTGTGTGACCGTCATGATGTTGCGCGCCGCGACATTCCCGGCCCCTGAAGAAATGGCCCAGGTAAGTCTTTCACAAAGCAGTCTGGACTTGTCGGAAATATCAGCCGACACCAACCATATCAAATACATCGAGCCACCGAGCGCTGGTATCGATATCGCTAAGTCCGAATTTATCATGTCCATTGGCCGCGGTATTCAGGATGAAGAACATGTCTCCCGTTTTGCCGTGTTGGCGGATCGAATGGGGGCGACCCTTGGCTGCTCGCGTCCCATTGCCGATGCAGCCTGGCTGCCAAAAGCCCATCAGGTCGGGCTAACGGGCAAGGTTGCGGCAAGTTGTAATCTTTATATCGCCCTGGGTATTTCAGGGGCTGTGCAGCATCTTCACGGCATGAAGCATGTAGACACAATAATCGCCGTTAATACCGATGCCAATGCACCAATCTTCAATGTCGCAACCTATGGCGTGAATATGGATATTTTTGAATTAGCAGAAGCCCTGGAACGTCAGTTTAACTGAGGCCGGGATAATTGTTTTCCCCCAACTGTTTTGCTCATTTTCCTAAGAGCTAAAAGAAACCGGAACATACCGTAAATCGATTTCTGGATTTGCGGATGTCCCGGTTTTTTAGTTGGGGAGAGAATGCTACCAACCGCCTTCGGCGCGACGGTCATAGCGGTCCTTACCACCAAGATCAAAGACCAGCAATTTGCGCTCGGTAAAGGTTTCAAGGAACCACTGGGAAAGCTCGCGTCCGACGCCGCTTTGGCCTGCTCCGCCGAAGGGGGCGAGTTGATCCCAGTAGTTGCTGGTTTCGTTAATGTTCACCGAACCATGTGGCAAGGCTTCACCCACCCGCCAGGCGGTCGCCAGATCACGGGTCCATAGCGAGGCAATCAATCCAAGTTTGCTCTGGTTGGCGATTTCAATCGCCTCTTCAGCAGAGCTAATTTTGATAATCGGTGCCACCGGGCCAAAGGTTTCTTCCTGTGCGATCAACATATCCGTGGTAACGCCGGTTAGAACGGTTGCCGGGTAATATAATCCTTTCTTTGGGCCGGTTTGCTCAATGACAGCGCCTTTTGCGACGGCGTCTTCGACATGCTCAATGACGCGATTTAATGTTGTCTGATTACAAAGGGGGCCCATCTCGGTATCTTCGCTGGCGGGGTCGCCGATTTTCAATTCTCGGACTTTTGCCTTGAACTTCGTGACGAACTCTTCATAGACGTCCTCGTGAACCAACAGTCGCTCGGCCGACGTACACACCTGACCACTATAGTAGAAACAACCGTTCATCGCGCCATCGACTGCTGCGTCGATATCGGCGTCCTCGAGGATTATAAACGGACCGTCACCACCAAGTTCCAGCAATTGCGGCTTCAATACGGCATTACGGGCGATTTTCTTGCCAGTCGCGGTGGAACCCGTGAAGAAAATTCCCATGATGTCTTCGTGTTCGACCAGGGCTGCGCCAACGTCGCCAACCCCCTGAATAACATTGATGACACCATCGGGAAGGCCTGCTTCACTAAAAAGGTCGGCGACCAAAGCGCAGGAAACGGCTGCGTATTCGGATGGTTTCCAAATAACGGTGTTGCCGCCAGCGATGATGTGGGCCAGGGCAATTGATGATATGTCGGTTGGGAAGTTATAGGGTGTTATCGCCGCAACAACGCCTAGTGGCCGGTGGGTTAACACCAGGCGCTTATTGGTCGTTTGTTCCTGGGTAGAGGGCAGGGACAATCCGCGGTGGCGCAGAAGTTCCTCTGCGGCTTTGCCCCATGATGGTGCGGAATACTCAAAGACTTCCTCTCGTGAGTCGGTGATGGTCTTGCCAATTTCAGCAACAATCATCTGTGCAATAGGCTCGGCTCGTTCCAGAAACAAGGCATGGATTTTTTTCAAAATCTTTGCCCGCTCAATGTTAGGAAGCCCAGCCCAGCCCGGTTGGGCGGCCTTGGCCGAGGCGACTGCTTTTTCTACGTCAGCAGTGGAGCATCTCTCAACACTGTGAATGATTTCACCTGAATGAGGAGAGTATACATCGAAAGTCCCGGCAGAACCCGTCTCCCACTTGCCGTCAATCAACGCTCCTTTTGTAAGGGCAGCGCCCCCTGATGGTGTCGTCATTTGTTAATCTCTCCTCTGGTTCATTTGTGAATACATTCAATCTAAGGGCTGTATTACACAATTCTGTAAATTCTGGCTGACGTATCCGATCAATACCGCTATCGCTATACCCTTGGTTCGCAAGACCCGTGCCAGCCATTTTGGCACTGGAATGAGGATGTTTTGGAGTAAATGAGGATTTATCAATACTGAATGATTGAAAAATGCAATGAAATGATGCAAATATGCATAGTTGTATTTTTCATGCATGCATAATTGGGGTGTTTCTTTTCAAAAATCGGGTTTTAGAAGAGTTTTCTTGTGGTTTTGATGGTTGGAATGATTTTTGCTGTTACTTCCAACAAACCTTGTTCTAAAGGTATGCCTTTGGCTTTTCTGATTGTTTCGGAAGTGCACATCGCAACAGATCTAAGGGACAGGATGTTAAGGCACAGAATATTTAGGGACAAACGATTAAGGGATGGAAGATTATGAGTGGCCGTTCTAAAAAAAATGACAAACGGCGGCAGCCCGCTGCTACGGAGAAGAGCATGCAAATGGCCGAAGCGAATCCGGAATATTTACTTTCACGGTTTCGGGAACTTGAGACCACCTACGATATGCTTCGGGGTTTTATCGATGCCTCGACAGAAGCCATGTGGTGTATCGAATTTTCAGAAACAGTCGATATTGCGCAATCGGATGATGAGATCATCCGCCAAATTTTTGAAAATAAACGATCTTGGCGTTTTTGTAATGAAGCCATGTCAAGGCTCTACAACTTACCTGCAAACATCGAATTTAATGACCAGCCGGTTGACCTCTATTTTCCTCGAAATCGAGAGAATGAAAGCTTCATCCGCCAGGTAATTGACAACGATTTTTCCCTGGATAATGCACCATCAATAGATGTGGATCACAACGGTCAAACTATTTATGCGGAAAATACCGTGCGTTGTCATATTGAAGGAGCCACGTTGTTCCGCCTGTATGGAACAGCACGTGACCTGACGGAGATCAGGCGGAAGCATAACCGTTTACAGCAAAGAGAAATCGCTACTCGCAGCATATTAAATACGGTGCCAGATCCTATTTTAGTCATTGAAAAGAGTGGTGTGCTGCAATCGGCCAATAAAGCCTTCGAGGAAAATCTTGGCTGGAGTCTTGAACAGTACCGGGGCAACGATATTTCCCCGATTATCGCCATAGAACCTTTCATCACGAAACTAAGATCACGTCACGATATTGCCTTTACTCGGGCAGTGGTGCCAGTTAATTGCGCCGATTCAATTGCCCGCTTTTGTGACATGACACTTACACAAATCATCGACGGTGAATTGGCGGGCCGATTTGTTGTTGTACTACGGGTTTTAGGCTGCGTGCAGGAGGAACCGTGATGGGAAGCCAAAAGCATTGGTTTGAAAAATCATACTGGATTGGGAAAGCACAGTGAGATTTGAAGCGGCTAAAGATAGTGCCGAACGGCAAATGAAGAGCGGTGCGGAACTGCGTGATTTTGTTGATGATCCGCGTTTTCAGGCTCTTTCAAATTATTATCCTGATGGGGTAATCGTGGTCAATCGGCGTCGCCTGATCATTTCCATCAATGATGCTGCCGAGGGTATCAATGCGATTAAACGCTCAGACTGGATTGATCGGCCATTCTGGGATTTCGCAATTGCAGGAAATGGCATATTTTCCTTTTCCTCTATCCAGGAAGCTATGGATACGGAGACAACTGTCAACACTATGGAGGACTCGGGTCAAGGACGAGAAGTTCTGCTGAGCTTGATCCCAATTCATGGCAATAATGGTGACGCCGCCTTTTTTCTTGTTCTGCAGACCAGTCTTGACCGGATTAACTGGCTGAAGAAAAAAGCTTCTGGCGATGGTTCGTATCTCCTCTTTGACCAAGGTGAATTGGACTCAGATGATGAAGACGAAATCATTCTGAACGAAGATACCAAACTAATAGTTGCCCAGGGAGGCAAAGCTATGTCCCTGGGTATGCGGGTTTTGCTAACAGGAGAATCCGGGGTCGGAAAAACAGTAATCGCACACTATCTGCATGAAAATGGAGTAGGGGAAAAGAAGCCCTTTATTCATGTCAACTGCGGCAGTATTCCGGAAACCCTGTTTGAATCGGAAATGTTCGGTTATGAACGCGGTGCCTTTACCGGAGCCCTGCAACGAGGTAAAAAAGGTTTCGCCGAGGCCGCGAATGGTGGGACGCTGTTTTTGGACGAGGTAGGAGAAATTCCTCTGTCTTCGCAGGCCAAGCTATTGAAATTCCTGGAAGATGGGAAAGTGCAAAGGATCGGTTCTACGGAATATAAAAAAGTTCGTGTTCGCCTGCTTGCCGCCACCAATCGTGACCTTGTCGATATGGTGGATCAGAAGACCTTCCGTAAAGATTTGTACTACAGGCTAAATGTTTTTGCTTTGAAAGTTCCTTCACTTCGTGATTGTCCAGACATGATTCCCCGCTTCCTTGATCGTTTTACTGCCCAATTGGGTAAACGACGAAACCAGTCCTTAAGCTTTGACGAAGAGAGTCTCAAGGTTTTGTTGAACTACGATTACCCCGGTAACATCCGTGAACTTCATAATGTCGTAGAGCATATGGCCGTTGTTAGTGGTAGTGTCGCAAAGGTCAGTGAATTACCCGACTGGATTCGTCCGGGAACGGCTTCCAAAATCACTCCTAAATCGAATGGAAAGGGTGATCCGAAGTCAAGCGTACTCGACGGTTTCAAGGATATAAATGAGGAACTGGAACTCAAACGCCCCTTGAAAGAAGTTGTTCGTGAATTTGAAGAGGCATTTGTCGCAGTAGCCATTGTTCATTATGGAAGTAAACGCAAAACGGCTGATGCCCTTGGGGTTAATATTGCCACTATCGTACGGAAAAGCCGGGAAGTATTGTGTGATGATGCATAGTATGCCATCCCAGTTAAGAGTGATGCAAATTTGTTTACTTGGGCCTTTTGGCATGCTGTTGAACGGCTTCAATTCATCCATGCTGATGCTGTATGTGTAAAGAGGAATGAAGGCGCATCAGTTTAAAATTCTCATGTTTTCAAGCAGATAAGCACCACGGAGGACCCAAAATCATCAAGCGAGACAAACCGGGTGCACTTGATGGCATGCTCTTTGCTACGTAGTGAGTGCTTCGATTCTGGGGGGAGCCTGTTCGCATCCCCTCCAATTAGTATAAACAGACCATAATTCATCCTGGCCCGACAGGGTTCAGAACAGGGAGTTTGATACAAGATGATATTCTTTAGAAAAAACATAGTGAAGAAGTCGGCTTCATTCATTTCAACCGTAGCAGCAATTGGCGTCGCATTGATGCCTATGGTAGGTTTCGCGAATGCGGGCGAAGTCAGTCTGCTGACCTGGGAAGGCTACGCCGATGACAGTTTCATCAAGCCTTTTGAAAAAGCCAGCGGATGTAAGGTCCTGGCGACGTACGTTGGCTCGAATGACGATTTTGCCGCCAAACTCGCGGCAGGTGGCGGTATCTACGACATTATCACCCCATCGATCGATACCACCAAGATTATGATCCGCGCCGGTTTTGTAGAGCCGATTGATATTACCAAGATCAATGGCTGGGAAGGCATCTATCCCAAGTTCGCTGAAACAGGTGGTATCAATGAAGATGGTAAGGTCTGGGGCGTTCCGTATGCATGGGGCTCTATTCCTTTCATGTATCGTACCGATAAAGTCTCCACCCCACCGACGTCGCTAAAAGACCTGTGGGATCCCCAGTACAAGGGCAAAATTTCTCTTTGGGATGACAAGAGCGCTATATATGTCGCTGCGCGTCTTAATGGCGACAATAACATCTACAAATTGAGCGATGACCAGTTGCAAAAAGCAAAATCCACCCTGATTGAACAGAAGCCCTTGGTGCGTAAATACTGGGCTACTGCGGGCGAATTGGTCGATCTGTACGCCAATGGCGAGGTTTGGATTTCTAACACCTGGGGTGGCTACCAGTCTAGTCTTCTGGCCGAGCAGAATATTCCGGTCAAAGAATTTATCCCAATCGAAGGCGCTGAGGGTTGGATGGATTCTCATATGGTTGTTAAAGGCACGAGTAACACCGAATGTGTTTACAAGTTCCTGAATATGGCTAATTCCGATCTGGGCCAGTGTGGCGTTGCAAACGTCAATGGTTATTCCGCCGCTAATGAGGCGGTCGCCAAGAAGTGTATGTCGCCTGAACAGTTCAAAACACTGCATCAGGATGATGTGGGATATATGGACAGCCTTATGCTTTGGGAAAACCTTGAAGAACGCCAGGAAGCCTATATGGAAATCTGGAATGCTGTGAAAGCGGCAAACTAAATCTATTTAAATGGCGGCAGGGACTGTCTATAAAATATCCCTGTCGCCATAATTTTTAATTTTTTTCTAACCAAATAAAATATTGATAAAGACGGATATGAAAAACATTGTTGAATTACGCGGGATATCCAAGACTTACGCCCAAACGATTAAGGCAGTAGATGACCTCTCGCTTGATATAGCGACCGGCGAATTCATTACCCTGCTGGGCCCTTCAGGTTGTGGAAAGACGACCACACTTCGGATGATCGCCGGTTTTGAATATCCGGACAAGGGCTCCATTCTATTAGAAGGCAATGACGTCACGGAATTACCACCCTACCGTCGTCTCGTTAACACGGTGTTTCAGGATTATGCGCTGTTTCCCCATATGACGGTCGCCCAAAACGTCAGTTATGGATTACGGGTTTCCGGGATCGGAAAAGCCGAGGCCGACGAAAGAGTAAGCAAGCTCCTCGACATGGTCGGATTGTTGGAAAAGGCTGATACCATGCCGGGCCAGTTATCCGGTGGACAGCGCCAGCGCATTGCCCTGGCGCGAGGCTTGTCACTTGAACCGCGCGTCCTTTTACTCGATGAGCCAATGTCCGCTCTGGATGTGAAGCTTCGTGAACAAATGCAGGTGGAACTTAAACATCTGCATGAAAAATTGGGCATCACATTTATTCTGGTTACCCACGATCAGCAAGAAGCTCTGGTTATGTCTGATCGGATCGTCGTGATGAACGAGGGGCGGATTATGCAGATTGGCACCCCGACCGGGCTCTATGACCACCCCGCAACGCCCTACGTCGCCAATTTCATCGGCACATCAAATATGATTGATGCCGTGGTTGAGGAATTTGATGCAACCATGGCCTCAGTGTCATTTGCCGGCAATCGGCTGCGCGTCAAATTAAATGGACAAAAAATCAGAACAGGTCAAAAAGTTCAAGTTAGTGTACGGCCCGAAAAAGCATATCTCGATTATGACGATGGCACCCAGGGTGATACCAGCGCCCATAATAATTTCACTGCGCGTGTCACAGAGAGATTTTTCTATGGCAATACGCTGCGTCTGGAACTTGATGTCGAAGGCGAACCCCCGTTTCTTGTCGATATGCCACTGTCGCTGGCCCTGCATAATACCCAGGCACCGGAACAGGGAAGCATCGTCAAAGTTGGTGTAAATCCGGAGAACATCAATCTGTTTACGGGTGAGGACTAACTCATGACACCCAGGAAACGCAGGCGCCTTATCGCGATCGCTGTTTTTTCACCACCTTTGTTGTGGACGCTTCTATTCATGATCGTGCCTTACGCGATCATGTTTACTTACAGCTTTTACACTCGACAGTATCCGACTTTTGTTCCTGATTTTCAGTTCGGCAATTACGCAACCATCTTTATGAAGGAACAGTATTTTCAGGTCATTTTGCGGACCCTGAAAATAGCGACGCTTGTTGGGTTCCTGTCATTAATGTTCGCTTACCCGCTGGCCTTCTTCCTTGTCTTCAAGGTCGAGTCCCAAAAAGTAAGAACAATTCTGTACACAGCAGTCATCGCACCGCTGTGGGTTTCTTATCTGTTACGGGCGTATACCTGGAAGACCATTCTGGGCAGTGAAGGTGTCTTGAATTCATTTCTGGTGTGGGTCGGAATCCTTGATCAACCAACGGACTTGTTTCTTTACAATCAGTTTTCGATGGTCGTGACGCTGACTTATATTTTCATCCCGTTTACGGTGATGCCAATTTATACTGCGCTGGAAAAAATCCCGCGTAACCTTGTCGAGGCTTCCCAGGATTTGGGCCTCGGTCCGGTCCGGACATTTATAAAAGTCATCTTCCCCTTGTCGCTGCCGGGTGTTCTGGCCGGGATGACGTTCACTTTCTGCCTCACTGCGGGTGATTTTATCGCTCCCTTCCTGGTCGGTGGACCAGATGGGAGCATGGTAGCGAGTGTTATCCAATCGCAGTTTGGCAGTTCATTGAACTGGCCATTGGGCTCTGCCCTTTCGATGGTCATGTTGGCCATCATCCTGACCATCATTTCAATCTCTGACCGTCTCGAGCGGGCAGGGCACATCGACCTTGATTGAGGGAAGGGAAAAATGAGTATCCAAACATCAGGCTCTATCAACTCTGCGCTTCCCGCGCGAAAGCCTAAAATTGATTGGTCCAGGTATTCCCTGGGGACGGCAGCGGCAGCTGTAATGGCCTTCTTGTACGGCCCGATCATTGTGTTGATCATCTTCAGTTTTAACGACAACCAGGTAACGACCTTGCCACTGCGTGGCTTCACCTGGCGTTGGTACGAAAAGATGCTCGCCAATGAGCAGATGCTTGAGGCTATTTCTAACAGCCTATATGTCGCCAGTTCAGCGACGATTCTGGCGGTAATCATTGGAATTCCAACAGCATTCGTGTTGGATCGTTATGGCTTTTACGGCAAGACCTTGTTCCGCCGTCTGATTTTGATGCCGATCACTTTGCCGGGGATCATTACCGGTATTTCCATGCTGAATTTTTTCAGAGTCATCGATTTTGGCCTCAGTCTGGAAACGGTCATCATCGGGCACACGACGGCGCTGATCGGTATTGTCGTGACTCAGGTGTTTGCCCGTTTACAAA
The DNA here is from genome assembly GCA_024279135.1 of Alphaproteobacteria bacterium. Taxonomy (GTDB): domain Bacteria; phylum Pseudomonadota; class Alphaproteobacteria; order Rhodospirillales; family Casp-alpha2; genus JABJOR01. The sequence goes on along the minus strand of JAJRRU010000011.1, from coordinate 15,534 downwards.
GGTTCAATCGTCGACTGGAAGAAGCGTCCAGCGATCTGGGTGCGACACCCTGGAAGACATTCAGATACATTACGTATCCGAATATTCGTACGGCGGTTATTGGCAGTTCACTTTTGACCTTCACCTTATCATTCGATGAAATCCCGGTAACCTTCTTCCTTACTGGCCGCGACAATACTTTGCCGATGTACATCTACTCGACATTGCGGCGGGGCATCACACCGGAAATTAACGCAGTCGGCACCGTTATTATTCTGGTGTCGCTGGTGTTGATCATCATGTCGGTCATCCTGCTTGGCAACCCCAAATCAGATTCTACATCCAGATAAGCTTGAGAAACATAACAAACCAAAATATGGGAGTCAGAAATGAGCCTTGTTGAAGCAGAAAACCTCGATCACAAAGCTTGGCAGGACCTTGCTGAAAACCTGAATGTCGATACGGCATTGTTTATTGACGGTAATTTTGTGAATCCCAAAAAGGGTAACAAATTTGAGAACCTGAACCCGGCCACAGGCAAACCGCTTAACGAAATGGCTCGCGCTTCCAACGAAGACGTCGATGCAGCCGTGGCCAATGCAAAAGCAGTCTTCAAAGGTGGCGCCTGGTCTCGAATGGCTCCGCGCGACCGTATGGAGGTATTGTATAAGTTCGGTCAGTTGATCGAAGAGAATGCTATTCAGTTTGCCCTGATCGACACCCTCGATATGGGCAAGTCGATTTCCGAAATGTTGACTATTGATGTGCCGTTCTCGGCGCATACATTTCAATATTACGCAGAAACTATTGATAAAATTGAAGGGACCGTGACAAACACCGAATACAACGCACTTCATTACATTACGCGTGAACCACTTGGTGTCGTTGGGTGCATCGTGCCATGGAACTATCCATTGATGATGGCTGCTTGGAAAATTGCACCTGCCCTTGCCGCAGGTAACTCGGTCATATTGAAGCCTGCCGAACAATCACCCATGAGTGGTTTGCTTCTGGGTAAGTTGTTTATGGAGGCAGGTGGCCCTGCTGGTGTGTTGAATGTCATCAATGGATTTGGCGAAGATGTCGGAAAGGCATTAGCCCTGCACATGGATGTCGCAAAGATCGCGTTTACCGGTTCGACAGAAGTCGGAAAACTGATGATGGTCTATTCCGGGCAGTCAAACATGAAGCGGGTAACGACGGAATGCGGCGGTAAGACACCGCAAATAATCATGGCCGATACGGAAAGCCTGGATAACGCCGTTGAATATGCCGTGAACGGTATTTACGGTAATCAGGGCGAAGTGTGCAACGCCGGTTCGAGGTTGCTGGTGCAGTCAAGTATTTATGATGAATTCGTTTCGAAGTTTATCGTAAAAACGAAATCCTCCTATAGCCCTGGCGATCCTCTCGATCCGGCGACAACCATGGGGCCGATGGTAACTCGCGAGCAGCAAGACCGGGTGATTGGTTATATTGATGTCGGTAAAGCAGAAGGTGCAAAGCTGGAATTTGGTGGCGGTATTCCCGCTGGCCAACCGCAAGGTTACTTTGTCGAGCCGACGATGTTTACTGGCGTCAATAATGACATGAAGATCGCACGCGAGGAAATCTTCGGCCCCGTTGTATGCGTCCTTCCATTTGACGATCTTGATGATGCGATCTCCATTGCCAATGACACCATCTATGGCCTGGCGGCATCGATCTGGACATCCAATCTTAAGACCGCGCATCGTATGGTCAAGGAAATCGAGGCTGGAATCGTGTGGGTCAACTGTTTCGATCATGGCGATATGACGCAACCGTGGGGTGGTTACAAACAATCCGGTCAGGGTCGCGATAAATGTTTCGAAACGGTTTTAGCCCATACCCAGACAAAATCCGTGTGGTTCAACCTGGGGTAATTTCCCGTACCCCCGACCAACCAGGAGGGAACTCAGGGAGACCTTAATATCCGCCTCAGAATTATTTTACACGGCCCCAATAAAAGCAGGGCGGGGGGAGAATTTTGCTAAATACCATCTTCATGGCAATGCTTTTCCTCTTGAATGAAATCTAGCCTCATGAGTTTTTCACCTGATAAAAGTAATGAAACGAACGCCAAATTAGCCTGTATGTATGGCGGCCTAATATGGGGCGTATTTTGGATTCCGCTCCGTTTATTGGATAAAGCTGGCTTCTCCGATGCCTGGGCGACGGTAATCTTTTTCACTGTCCCGCTTGCCATATGTTTACCGTTTATGATCTGGCGCTGGCGGTATATTCTGAAAGGTGGGTGGAGGCTGCAACTGATCGGATTGGTCTCCGGTGTATCTATGGCCCTGTATTCGGATGCAGTCCTCTACACCGAAGTAATCCGTGGAATGTTGCTTTTTTATATGACTCCCGTTTGGAGCACCTTGCTGGCTAGAGTATGGCTTAAAGAAGAGGTTTCTCGGGCGCAAGTAATGGCCATCATTCTCGGCCTTGGCGGCATGCTGGTGATTTTTGGAATTGATGTTGGCGTCCCCTGGCCGCGTAATGTGGGTGACTGGATGGGCCTTGCTGCGGGCCTGATATGGGCCGTTGCAGCCGTGCTTTTGCGTGATGACAATCAGAACTCAGCAGTTGAATTTACGTTTGTTTATATTATTTGGGGGGTTATTGCAGCGCTCGTTATTGCGCTTATGCCGTTCTCCGGTACCCCACCGGTACCGTCAGTGGCAATAATAACGGGGGAATTGCTCTGGCTTTTGCCGTTAATCATAATATTGGTTATTCCGGCAGTTTATTTGGTTATGTGGGGCACGCCATTGCTCAACCCCGGTGTAGTCGGAATTTTATTTATGACAGAAATAAGTGTTGGCACGGTGACGGCGGCTTTATGGGCAGATGAGCCGTTTGGGGCACGTGAAATGCTGGGGGTTGGATTGATTACCTTGGCCGGGTTGATGGAAGTGCTGATCAAAACAGGACGCCAGCTTTTAAGATTCTCTTTTCTTCGTAAACGGTAAAAACTTGACCGGCCAATACCAAAATATCGGCAGGCTTTTCTGACTGAACCGATTTGTTCCGCATAATGAAGAACACGAATGAGTACGTACATATTTACAACCCATCCGGGGCGGTGTTGTGGTCTATCTACTTCCTTGAGGTATGTCGTATTGATCACGTCAGCTTCGTTTGACCCAAAGGGAACAAACTCCATAACGCTCAACTTTTTCGGTGCAAGTCCAGTACTTCTAGCGGTTTTAATAGTGTTTGTTTAGCATGTCGTCGCGGACGGCCTTCAGGTGCTCTCGGGTCAGACGTTGGCTATCTACCGCATCGCGTCGTTCAATGGCGTTAACCATATTGTAGTGCTGAACCACGTAGCGTTTTCGGCGTTGTTTTGTCAGAGTTGCTTCTTTTAACTCGCCCCAGATTGCATGTCCTCGAACCGCGTTTACGGCCTGAAATAATGCCAGCAAAAGTGTGTTTCTAGCCGCTTCGGCGATAACCCGGTGAAGGGCTCCATCCCACATTTCAAAGGTTGCCGTGTCTCGTGCTGCATCACCTTTAACCAGGCATTGCCGCATGAATGTGATGTCGGTTTTGGTGGCGCGGTGCGCGGCTAGAACGGCAATCTCAGGTTCTAGTATCAGTCGAACTTCCATGACTTCCGAAGGGTTGGTTAAGTCAGCCGGAAGGGGAAATACCTCGCTTTCAACAGCAGGGCATTTACCAACAAATGTTCCACGCCCCACATGACGCCATAATTCACCTTCGGATTCTAGTGTTGCCAGCGCCTTACGCAGGGTTGAACGCGAGATCTGCAACTGCTCGGCAAGGCTCCGTTCGGAAGGGAGTTGAGACTGTGGTGCATAATGTCCATTACGAATAAGGCGATGTAATTCACTAACCGCAAGTTCTTTAGATGACATGAATTATTCCTTTACAGGCTGTAAGATTATTATACCTATTCATACCAATATTTTATTGGTATGTAGTTAAAAAACATTTAGAACGTTGTTTTCATTAAATAATATTAATTAATTTATCGGCTGTTGACACCAATCTTGGCATTACTCTTTATTCTAAGTCAATAGCTGAACGAAAACTTGCCACATCAGGATTGTTGAAAATGAAGCTCATCACCTTTCAAACTGGGACGGAATGCCGCATCGGCGTTCTTGCCACCGACGAAATAACAATCGTCGATTTGTCCATAGCATCCCCTTCATTGCCGCGTGATATGACAGCCTTTGTTGAACTGGGTGACGATGGCCTGAAACAGGCCGAAGCGGCAGTTGAGAGCGCTGCAAGTGAGGCAAAAACCCGGTTAGATGCCGTAACCCTACTGTCTCCGTTCCCTGTTCCCAAACGTAATCTTTTGTGTGTTGGCAAGAACTACTATGAGCATGCTGAGGAGTTTCATAATTCAGGCTTTGATGCCACGGCGGGCGGAACTGCAGTGCCGGAATTCCCAATCATTTTTACTAAAGCGACAACCTCCGTTACCGGACCTGATACGGTAATCCCAGCCAGTGCAGACCCAACAAATAGCACTGATTATGAAGGTGAACTGGGTGTGGTTATCGGTCTGGCCGGCAAGGGCATCGTAAAGGCCAATGCCTACGATCATGTCTATGGATACACCATCATCAATGACGTAACCGCACGTGACTTGCAGAGCCTACATAAACAGTGGTTTATTGGCAAGAGTCCGGATGGGTTCTGTCCTATGGGACCCGTGCTGGTAACGGCAGATGAAATTGGCGACGTAACGGATTTGCATCTGAGTACATTCGTTAATGGGGAAAAACGGCAAGAGGCACAGGTCTCAGACCTTATTTTTGACATTCCCACAATCATTGAAACCCTTTCTGCAACTATGACATTGGTGCCAGGTGACATCATCGCCACGGGAACCCCCGCGGGTGTAGGCATTGGTTTCGATCCTCCTGTATATCTAAAGTCAGGAGATCAAGTAACTGTAATTATAACTAAAATTGGTGAATTACGTAACTCAGTAGAGTAAAACAAAGGGAGAAAATCGACATGAAAAAAATAGCATTACTAACGGCAGCCTTTGCCACGGTGGCAATTGCCGGATCACCTGCTTCAGCGACTGAAAAGGCAAATATCGCCTGGGGTGGCTCTAATCCGGGCGGTGTCATGTATTATATGGTTGGTGCTGCCGGCACCATCATCTCGGAAAAACTACCCCAGTATAATATCACTCAGGTGACTACAGGTGGTTCAACTGAAAACGCCAAGCGTATCATTAAGGGTGAACTGGATATGGGCATCGTCTACGGCGCTCATGTATACATGTCGCTGAATGCGGAAGGCCCGTTCAAGACAACGGCCAAAGGCACCATGTTCCGTGGTATTGCCAAGGCTTATAAAGGCCCTTCCTATTTCGTTACTCTTCCGGGTAACGAGATCAGCAAAATTTCCGATCTGGCCGGTAAAAAAGTTGCGCTTGGCCCTCCAGGCTCTGGCACAGTCTTTAATTGCTCCAACATGCTCCGTGCTATCGGTATGCTCGACAAGGTTAAACCTTCAATGATGACCTTTGCCGATGCTGGTCGTGCCTTGGCTAATGGCCAGATTGATGCCCTTTGCCAGTCTTCGGCCCCGGCCGCTGCGGTTAAAGAACTTGCGGAAACCAAAGGCGCTCTTGTGCTGCCTTACAGCAAGGACGAGATGGCCAAAATTACCACCGCCTACCCGTTCTACAACAGCAACACCATGCCTGAGGGTACCTACACAGGCGTTCCTGCTGTTGACCTGCCGTATTTGACGGTATACTGGGTTGCTCATGAGCGTGTCCCGGCCAAAGCGGTAGAGGATATACTGGAACTGGTCTATCAGCCGGAAATCCGTGACCGTCTGAAAGCTGGGCACAAAGCCTGGGCGCAGATGTCACCTGATACCAAAAACTTCGAAGCCTTGGGTGTGCCTATGCATCCTGGTGCAAAGGCCTACTACAAGGCAAAAGGCTTGTGGCAGGATTAAGATAAGCTACATGGGTACGGGTCGCTGTAATTTTAAAAATCAGCGGCCCGTATTTTCTTCTATGACCTCGATTTTAACAAGGCTCCATACATGTCGATACTTGAAAAATGGTTTCCACCGATCGTTGGAAAAAATAGAACCATTTCAGGTCCTTATGCCGTTATATATGCGTTAATCGCAGCAGCATTCTCGCTTTGGTATATGTATACATCCGGTTTTGGACTGGTATCAACGGAAACCAATCGGGGTCTCTACCTGGTATTCACGGCGGTGTTGGTTTTTCTTGGTTTCCCAGCAATCAAGGGTAAGCAAAACAACCGACCCGGTATTATCGACTATGTTTTAATTATTATGGCAATCGCATCCATAGGCTACTGGATGGACCAGTATGTCTCTTATGCCATGTTCCGGGTCAGTGAACCAAACGACTGGGATCGGTTCATGGGGATTTGCGCTATTCTGGTGGTGTTGGAAACCAGCCGCCGGGTTCTCGGCCCAGCAATTCCGATTATTGCCGCCATATTCCTGGCTCAACTCTATTATGGTCCTTACCTGCCCGGCAAACTCAGCCATTCCGGAATGTCGGTTGACCGCATCATCGAATTTACGTTTTCTACGCAAGAAGCCATGTTTGGCGTTATTACGGCGACCTTTGCCACGTTTGTGTTTCCGTTTATGATCTTCGGTGCATTTCTGGAGCGCAGCGGGGCTGGCACGTTCTTCATGGAACTGGCGACGTCATTAACCGGAAAGTGGCGCGGCGGGCCAGCTAAAATTGCCACCGTCAGTTCTGCACTGTTCGGCTCTATTTCCGGCTCCTCAGTGGCCAATGTGGTCGCCTCGGGCACGTTTACCATACCCATGATGAAACGTATTGGGTTCAAGCCACACCACGCTGGCGGTATCGAGGCTATAGCCTCTACCGGTGGTCAGGTGATGCCGCCGATTATGGGAGCTGGCGTGTTCATCCTGGCAACACTGACACAGACAGATTACCTGTCGATTGCAGCCATGAACGTGATCCCGGCAGTTTTATTCTTTATTTTCGTATTATTGATGGTGGATCTGGAAGCTGTTCGCACCGGATTGAAGGGGTTACCACAAGAGGAAATTCCCAACGTCAAGGACGTGCTGCGCAAAGGCTGGCACTTCTTCATTCCACTGATCGTCGTCGTTACGCTGCTGTTTAAGGGCTATTCACCGGATTTGGGTGCTTTTTGGGGTTGTGTGTCGGCGCTATGCCTGTCATGGCTGCGCAAGGATACGGCCATGGGACCGAGCGACATTTTTCGCGGGTTGGTCTCTGGCGCACATTCCAACACCGCCGCCGGGGCCGCCATTGGCAGCCTTGGGGTTATCATTGGCGGCATTATCTTGTCCGGGCTTGGTTTGAAGTTTTCGGCTGTTCTAGTTGAGTTCGCTGGGGGTAGTCTGTTCCTGACTGTAATGCTGGTAACATTCATTTCAGTGATTATCGGCATGGGCAGCAGCACCACGGGCTCGTACATTATTCTCGCCGTTGTGGCGGCTCCAGCATTGATACAGCTCGGTGTTCCAGAAATTCATGCACACCTCGTGGTGTTTTATGCTGCGTGTTTGTCTAATATCACCCCGCCGGTCTGTGTATCGGCCTTTGCGGCGGCGGCCATAGCCAAGGCGGACCCCATGAAAACCGGGTTCGCCGCCTTAAAGTTCGGCTCAACATTGGTGCTGATACCGTTTAGTTTCGTATACGTGCCTGAATTGCTGTTGCAAGGAACCCCAGCCGCAATTACCGGGGCCGCGCTCAGCTACCTGATCGGTTATATCTCGCTTGCCATGGCAATCCAGGGTGTAGACTTCCTGGCGGGGTCAATTCCACTGTGGCGCCGCTTGATGTTCCTTGGTGCAGCGGTTTGCTTCTTGTTGCCTATGGTGTTGCTAACCAAGCTGATTGGCGCGGTGATCCTGTTGATCGTTTGGGGGCCGTCGATCCTCAGCACCCTACAACGTAAATCTGCCAATGCCTAAACGTAGCCCATGAGTGTTTATTTGCAGGCTTTAGCGGACTGGCGCCCATATCACCATCGCCCGCCCCCAGACGGGTGGGTACCATCAAAAGGTACTTCTGGCGACGTGAATTATAGCTTATTCAGACAACCTTGACTGTCAGTGTGCACAGTCCGATAATGCTGCCTTCCAGCACATCGCCTTTTTGCACCGGACCTACACCCGATGGTGTACCCGACATGATCAAATCTCCGGCCGCGATGTCATAGAAGCGCGAAAGATAGGCAATCATTTTAGGGACTTTCCAGATCAAGTGATTCCATGGCACATTACATGCCGTTTGGGTGGAGCAGTCCACAATATTAAACAGACTCACCATTGATCATCACAGCAAGACGAATAATCTCGGGTGATGTTTTGAAATAGCGAAATGGATTGCCAGAATGCCTCCGAAGGGTTATTTTTTTACTTGGGGGCTATCTCATCGTGAGGCGATTTTTTTATAGGGAATAATAACTGTGAACCATCAGTCTAAGGCTGAGTCTGGGGAAAGTGCAGATACGACTACCAGTCATCGCCCCATGTCGGGCAATGAAGCTTTTGCACGCGGGGCCTGGGAAGCCGGGGTCCGTGTGGGAGCGGCCTATCCGGGAACCCCGAGCACGGAAATTATGGAAAACCTGTCGTGTTATCCCGAACAAGATGTTGCGGCACAGTGGTCAACCAATGAAAAAGTCGCTTGTGATGTTGCCATTGGCGCCTCGTTCGCCGGTGCACGAGCCCTGACATCCATGAAACACGTCGGGCTGAACGTGGCCTCTGATGCATTGATGTCCATGACCTATATCGGTGTCAATGCCGGCCTGGTGCTAATCGTGTGTGACGATCCGGGCATCCACAGTTCACAAAATGAACAGGACAGCCGTTTGTATAGCAGGCTGGCCATGACCCCGACACTGGAACCTAGCGACGCCCAGGAAGCCCTGGATTATACGAAGCTGGCCTTCGAGCTGAGCGAGCAATTCGACAGTCCGATTATTGTCCGCAGTACCACACGGCTTTCCCATACCCGCTCTTCGGTGCATCTCAATGAGCGTTCAGAAGTAGCCTTGAAAAAGTTCGTCGAAAACCCCGACAAGAACGTCATGATCCCGTCCAATGCTCGAACCCGCCATCCGAAACTGATCGAGCGGGTGGACGCTTTCCGGGACTATCTCAATACCTCTGATCTGATCCGCTGGGATAAGGGCGACACGAAAATCGGCGTCATAACCATGTCGATAGCGTATACCTATGTAAAGGAAGTCCTACCGCAGGCCAGTGTGCTGAAGCTTGGCTGTTCCTATCCCCTGCCTGATAAAAAAATTCGCGACTTTGCCGCTTCGGTTGATCGTCTGTTCATTGTTGAGGAACTGGAACCGGTTATTGAGAACGAAATTCGCGCCCTGGGTCTCGATGTTGAGGGTAAGGCTTTGTTTTCCCGAACGGGTGAGTTCTCGCCGGAGACTGTGCGTGAAGCATTCGTACACGCCGGAGTCCTCGAAGATCAGGAAGAGGCGACGGATTGGGAAATCCAAGCCACACCGCGCCCGCCGGTGCTGTGTGCCGGATGCCCACATATTTCGAGCTACATGTCGTTGCGCAATCTGGATGCCCGGGTGATGGGTGATATCGGGTGTTACACCCTGGCCGCCGTTTCTCCTTTGCGTTCCATCGATACCTGTGTCGCTATGGGGTCAAGTATCGCCAATGCCATTGGTGCGGCCAAGGTCGGCAACCAGACACGTCCCCTGGTCGCCACCATTGGCGATTCAACCATGCTGCATTCCGGTATCCCGGCACTGATCGATGCGGTTTACAACGATGTGAATATTACGGTGATCCTGCTGGATAATCAGATCACGGCCATGACCGGGGGGCAAAACCATGCCGCCACCGGAAAAACCCTCAGTGGTGATGAAACTCACCGCATAGACTTCGCCGAGTTGTTCAAGGTCATTGGTGTGAAATGGATCAAACGGGTGGATTCCTATGACATGTCGGCCATGCTCCAGACCTTTCGCGAGGCCACACAATTCAAGGGTGTCTCCGTGGTTATATCGGATCGGCCTTGTGTGCTCGATCCGGTAAAAATTCGCGGCGAAACCATGATGGTGCTTGGTGAAAAGTGCGTTGCATGCCAGGCCTGTATGAACCTGGGCTGCCCGGCCATCCTGTGGAGCGACGAATGGCACGATGGACATCACAAGATAAAGATTGATTCTAATGCTTGCATTGGTTGTTCCATGTGTGCCCAGGTTTGTTCGGCAAACTGTATTGTCGCCATTCCGAATTAAGTGATACTGCTGAAAGCAAGCTGATGGATTCAATCGAGAAGAAAACCCTCAATGTTGATAGCATGACACCTTCCGATCCCATGAACGTCTTGATCGTTGGTGTCGGCGGTCAGGGCGTCATTATGGTATCCAAGGTTCTCGCCACAATGTGCCAACTCCAGGGTCATACAGTCAAACAAAGTGAAGTCCACGGCATGGCCAAGCGGGGTGGAACCGTATTTTCCCATGTACGCTTCGGCACCCAGGTCTGGTCGCCGACCATCCCGAAAGGCAAGGCAGATATTATCCTTGCCCTGGAATGGGCCGAAGGACTGCGGTGGATAAATTATCTGGACAAAAACAATGGAACATTCATTGCCGATACTCAGCATATCGTCCCGCCGTTTGCCTGTCTGAACCGTAAACGCGGTGCGCTGACGGGTTACAAGACCCACCTGCCCGGTGAAGTTCTTGACTACGTTCATGTCGGCTACGCCCTGGATGCCACGGCTATTGCCTCAGAAATCGGCAACTACCGGGTTTCAAATACCGTCCTGCTGGGTACACTTTCAACCGTTCTGGATTTTCCGCTCGATCTGTGGCGCCGGGTCATCGGCGAGTCCGTGCCGCCGAAAACCATCGATCTCAACCTCAAAGCTTTCGAAGCTGGTCGGCGTTGGGCTGAAGAAGCCCGCAAAAACGGCATGGCACCGGACCAGTCCCCTGTAATCGTCCCTGACGACCAACCGCAGCCCGAGGAAGACAACTTCGAACTGGTCCTGACCCTTGAGTGGTGCAAAGGTTGTGACATTTGTGTCAAGGTTTGCCCGGAACGCTGCTTGATCCTGAATTCGGAACACAAGGTCGAACTGACCAATGCCGATCTTTGTACTGGGTGTCGGATCTGTGAATGGCTGTGTCCGGATTTCGCCATTGATGTGATAAAAACACCCCACGAACCCCAAACCGGAATGAGCCGATAAATGTCAGGTAAAGGAAACCATAAAGACCTTCAGGGCAACCACGCCTGTGCGCTTGGTGCCATCGCAGCGGGGTGCAAGTTTTTCGCCGGATACCCAATCACACCGTCTTCGGAAATCACCGAGAGGATGTCCGTGGAATTACCCGCAAATGATGGTATTTTTATCCAGATGGAAGATGAAATAGCCTCTATGGGTGCCGTTATCGGTGCCTCCATGGGTGGTGTAAAATCCATGACAGCGACCAGCGGTCCCGGATTTTCGCTGAAACAGGAAAATATCGGGTACGCCGCCGGGGCGGAAATTCCCTGTGTTATTGTCAATGTCATGCGCGGTGGTCCATCGACCGGCATGCCCACCCGCCCTGCCCAGGGCGACCTCATGCAGGCCCGCTGGGGCACCCATGGGGATCATCAGGTAATCGTCCTGACACCGGACTCGGTGCCCGAAATTTTCACCGAAACCATCCGCGCCTTTAATCTCAGCGAAGCCTTGCGCGTTCCCGTAATCATTCTGTTTGATGAAATTTTAGGCCATCTGGTTGAAACCGTCGAGATACCTAACCCGGACACCCTTGATCTGAAGACCCGCAAATTCGCCAAAGGCCCGAGAGAGGACTTCAAACCCTACGGCGAAACCAAGGATATGGTCCCGCCAATGGCCCGACCCGGCGATGGCTACCGGACCCACACGACCGGGCTGACCCACTGGGAAGACGGGTTTCCGACCCAGATCCCTGCACAGGTTGAGCGTATGACCCACAGGCTTAGTGGCAAAATGATCAAACACCGCCAGATCATCGAATCCTGGGAAGCCATCGACTGTGAGGATGCCGAGATTATAATATGTACCATCGGCATTTCAGCCCGCGCCGCCCGTCAGGCACTCAAGCCTGCCCGAAAGAAAGGCATAAAAGTTGGCCTGTTCCGTCCTATTACCTTATGGCCGTTCCCCGAACAGGCCTTCAAGGACGTAACAAAATCGGCGCACACTATCTTGATTCCAGAAATGAATGGCGGACAGTTGATCCTTGAAATTCAGCGTTTGTGCGGGGATGCTGTTCGTCTTGTTGGCCTGAACCGCATGGATGGCGAACCCATTGAACCAGAAGAAATTGAAACCAGGATCAAGGAGTTGGCAAAAATTGGATAGTTCAAGCGCTGACAGTTTCAATATTCGTGATTTCCTGCGGCTCGATATGTTTCCGCATTTCTTGTGTCCCGGCTGTGGTCACGGCATCGCCATGCGAGCCCTGCTGTGGGCCATTTATGAACTGGAAATTCCAAAAGATAAACTGGCGATCGTATCAGGCATAGGGTGCTCCGGGCGGATCGGGGCCTATATAGATGCAAATACCTTTCATGTGACCCATGGCCGCCCATTGAGCTTTGCCTCAGGCCTGGCCCTGGCACGACCGGATTTAAACGTCATCGTGATTACAGGCGATGGAGACTGTCTGGCCATTGGCGGCAACCACATGATCCATGCCTGTCGGCGTAATTTGAACATGACCTGCATGATGCTCAATAACGAAGTCTACGGTATGACGGGCGGTCAGGCCTCTCCGACCACTTCTGAGGCCCGCTATACCACCACTTCACAATCGGGTTGTATCGAACCGGTGTTCGATGCCTGCGCCCTGGCCACGGCGGCTGGTGCCAGTTTCGTCGGCCGGGAGGTTACCATCCATCTGCCCGACCTGAAGGATTTGCTGCGCCAGGGTCTCGCCCACAAGGGGTTTTCCTTTATCGAGGTGCTGTCGGATTGCACCGAGGTGTTTGGCCGAAAAAATAATCTGGGCGAGTCGCCGGAAATGATTCTGAGCCAGAAGAGTAGAATGCGACCGAGTTCCTATGGCTCTGTCGATGGTAATATTGTCGATGAGCCGTTCCGCGCCAACACCTTGCCGACCGGGATTTTATCGCGCAACGAGCGGCCGGAATATGGTGATACGTACCGCAAACATGCAGCAGATATCCGCGCCTTGAAATCTGGCAAGTAGCTATGGACTGAATGGAGCCAACCTTGGATAACTTTGAAATTCGTTTTGGTGGAACCGGTGGACAGGGCTTGCAACTGAGTGCCAAACTGCTTGCCCAGGCCCTGAGCGAGCAAGGCTTGAACGTCGCCCGCTCGCAAAGCTATGAGCCCACATCACGGGGCGGGGTCAGCCGGGCCGATCTGGTGGTCAACAAGATGCGGATTGATTTTCCGTTGCCCTCAAAACTCGATTTTCTACTGTTGCTCGATCAACCCGCCCTGGAGATATCCCTGGCGCTGTTGAAAAAAGGCGCGATTGTGCTGGCCGATGATCGTCGTGCCGGGGAGGTTCCCGGAAAAGACCTGAACGTCCACAAATTACCTTTGAGTAAAACGGCACTTGCCCTGGGCAATGAACGTGTCACCAATATTATCGCCCTCGGTGCCTTAGTCGGACTCAGTACCGTGTGTAAATATGATATTCTTGAACGGGTCATCAGCAATGGTGTACCCCGGCAATTACTCGACCTCAATCTAGAAGCCTTTGCAAAAGGCCACAATTTAACGGCGGGTCATGTTTGAAAGATGATCTATCTTAATTAATCTCAAGACGGTCACAGGGGGGATCTATGAACGTCACACCACCTACCAGGGATATGCTCGATCCCATTGAGTATACCAGCCATGATGATCTGAAGGCCTTGCAACTGGCGCGCCTGAAATGGAGTGTGCGCCACGCCTATGAGAACGTAGAGCATTACCGCCGTTCTTTCGATGCGTCCGGGGTCAGGCCGGATGACCTGACCGAATTATCCGATCTGGCAAAGTTTCCCTTTACCATGAAAGATGACCTGCGGCAGAATTACCCCTATGGCATGTTTGCCGTGCCGCGCGAAAAAATAGTCCGGATTCATGCATCCAGCGGCACCACGGGTCAGCCGACGGTCGTGGGCTATACCCAGAAAGACATCGATACCTGGGCCGACATGATGACGCGTTCCATGCGCGCAGCCGGTGTTCGGCCCGGTGATATTGTTCATATTGCCTATGGCTATGGCCTGTTTACCGGCGGACTGGGTGCCCATTATGGTGCCGAGCGGCTGGGCTGTACCGTCATTCCCATGTCGGGCGGCCAGACCGAACGCCAGGTCCAGTTGATCCAGGATTTCAAGCCACGAGTCATCATGGTCACGCCATCATATCTGCTGGCTATAGCCGATGAATTTGCCCGCCAGGGCCTTGATCCACGTGATAGCTCCCTGGAAATCGGCATGCTCGGAGCCGAACCCTGGACCCAGGCCATGCGGTGCGAAATCGAGCAGCGCTTCGATATGCAGGCTCTCGACCTTTACGGCCTGTCGGAAGTTATCGGACCCGGTGTTGCCAGTGAATGTGTTGAAACCAAGGATGGCCTGCATATCTGGGAGGATCATTTCTATCCGGAAATCATCGACCCCAAGACCGGAGAAGTCCTGCCCGATGGGGAAAAAGGTGAACTGGTATTTACCTCATTAAGCAAGGAAGCCTTCCCGATTATCCGCTATCGGACCCGGGACCTGAGCCGTTTGCTGGCCGGAACTGCGCGAACCATGCGCCGCATGGAAAAAATATCGGGCCGTTCCGACGACATGTTAATCATCAAGGGGGCCAATGTCTTCCCGTCCCAAATCGAGGAGCAAATCCTGCTCGATAACCGCCTGTCGCCACATTATGTGCTGGAAGTCACCCGGCAAGGCCCGCTCGATAACCTGGATGTGGTTGTCGAGATCAAACCCGATTATGAAAATGAACTGGCCAGTCTGGCTGATGATTGCGAAACCATGCTGAAGAAACACGTTAAAACCGTGGCCGGCATCGGCATCGGTGTGCGGGTGGTACGGGTCGGCCAGATTGAACGCTCCATGGGAAAGGCCAAACGGGTAATCGATATGCGCTGACTTGGTTTAAGTGTATCAGACCCCCAGATAAGACGCCTTGACCACATCATTTTCCAGTAAGGCAGCCCCTGTGTCTTCAACAATGGTGCGTCCAGTTTCCATAACATAGCCCCGGTCGGCGATGGACAGCGCCTTATAGGCATTCTGTTCAACCATAAAAATGGTCGTTCCCGTTGCCCGTAACTGCACAATACTATCAAAGGTTTCATCGACCAGGATGGGCGACAGGCCCATGCTCGGCTCGTCGAGCAGCAACAAACGCGGTTGGGCCATCAGGGCACGGGATATGGCGAGCATTTGCTGTTCGCCGCCGGAAAGCGTGCCAGCCTGTTGATCGCGGCGCTCCTTCAGTTTCGGAAACATGCTATAGGC